>DATJUX010000041.1:0-101663 GCA_035502095.1 Burkholderiaceae bacterium | reverse complement strand
AGTACGCCAACACGCTGCTCAAGGACCGGATGCTGTTCGGCTCGGACTGGCCGCTGATCTCGCCGGACCGCTGGATGAAGGACTTCGACGAGAGCGGATTCAGGCCCGAGGTGAAGCCGCTGATACTGAAGAGCAACGCGGCGCGCCTGCTGGGGCTGGCGGCCGCCGCTCGGTCGAACGTTGGAGCGCCGGCGTAGCCGGCGCATTTACAGGAGACGATGATGACGAAGCACCTCGACGGCAGGCGCGCAGACGCATTTGCCGACCTCGACCTGCTGGAGATCAGATTGCACGGCGTGGTGGCGCACGTGCGCCTGAATCGGCCGGCCAAGCGCAATGCCATCAACGACATGTTGGTCGAACAGATCCGGACCTTCTTCGGCAACGTTCCACGGGACATCGGCGCGGTGGTGTTGAGCGGTGCAGGAGACCACTTCTGCGCCGGGCTGGACCTGTCCGAACTGTCGGAGCGCAGCGTCGCCGACGGCATGCTCCACTCGCGCATGTGGCACGCGGCGATGGACCAGGTGCAGTTCGGACGTGTCCCGGTCGTCGCCGTGCTGCACGGCGCCGTGGTGGGCGGCGGCCTCGAAATCGCAAGCGCCGCCCACATACGCGTCGCGGAAGCCAACGCCTATTACGGACTGCCGGAAGGACAACGCGGGATCTTCGTCGGCGGCGGCGGCTCGGCGCGCGTGCCGCGCCTGGTCGGGGTCGCCTGCATGACCGACATGATGCTCACCGGGCGCGTCCTCGACGCGCACGAGGGGCAGCAGCGGGGCATCTCGCACTACGTGGTCGCGGACGGAGCGGGTCTGGCGAAGGGTTTCGAACTCGCTGAAAAGATCGCGACCAACGCGCCGTTGTCCAACTTCGCGGTCATGCAGGCCTTGCCGCGCATCGCGGACCTGTCGCAGTCGGACGGGCTGTTCGTCGAGGCGCTGATGGCGGCGATCGCGCAGAGCGACGACGCCGCCAAGCAGCGCGTGCGCGCCTTCCTCGAAAAACGTGCCGCGAAGGTCGAGAAGAAATGAACGCCGCCCGCAGCATCGACCGGCCCCGTTATCGGGAAGCCGAATTCGGCGGATGCCTGCAGGCAACGCTCGAACCGCGCAGCGACGGCAGCGTCGTACTGCGCTCGACGGAGGCGCTGCGCGAATATCCCCGCCGCCTCACCGACCGCCTGGAACACTGGGCACGCGTCGCGCCCGACCGCACGCTGGTGGCGCGCCGCGCCCACGGCGGCGGCGACTGGGTGCGCATCACCTATGCACAGATGGTCGATCGCGCGCGCCGCATCGGCCAGGCCCTGCTCGATCGTGGCCTGAGCGTCGAAGCACCGCTTGCGATCCTGTCGGACAACGATCTGGAGCACCTGACGCTCGCGCTGGGCGCCATGTGGGCCGGCATCCCCTATGCGCCGGTATCGCCGGCCTACTCGCTCGTATCGACCGACTACGAGAAGTTGCGCCACATTCTGCGCACGACGACGCCGGCGATGGTGTTCGCCTCCGGGCCCGAATTCACCAGGGCGGTCGACGCCGCCGTGGGCCCGGACATACACGTCGTGTTGACCGCCGCCACGATCCCCGGCCGCCGCACCGTTCAGTTCGACACGTTGCTCGCCACCGCGCCGCGCGCGGAGATCGACCGGGCGCACGCCGCGGTCGGCCCCGACACGATCGCCAAGTTCCTGTTCACCTCGGGTTCGACCAAGGCGCCCAAGGGCGTCATCAACACGCAGCGCATGTTGTGCGCGAACCAGCAGATGCTGGCGCAGACCATGCCGTTCCTCGCGGCCGAACCACCCGTGCTGGTGGACTGGCTGCCGTGGAATCACACGTTCGGCGGCAACCACAACGTCGGCCTCGTCATCTACAACGGCGGCACCCTCTATATCGACGAAGGCAAGCCCACGGCGCGCGGCATCGCGCAGACGCTGCGCAATCTGCGCGAGATCTCGCCCACGATCTACTTCAACGTTCCCAAGGGCTTCGAGGAACTCGCCGCGGCGATGGAGACCGATGACACGCTGCGCGAGTCGCTGTTCAAGCGCGTCCGGGCATTCATGTTCGCGGGGGCCGGCCTGTCGCAGACGGTCTGGAACCAGCTCGATCGACTCGCCGAACGCACCATCGGCGCACGCATTCCGGTCATCACGGGCCTCGGGATGACCGAGGCCTCGCCGTCCTGCACGTTCGCGGTTCGACCCGGCGAGGTGGCGTCGGGGCACATCGGCCTTCCTGTGCCCGGCATCGAAGCGAAACTGATCGGTGACGGTACCGGCAGATACGCCAAGAACGAAATCCGGTTTCGCGGTCCGAACGTGATGCCCGGCTACTGGCGCGAGCCGCGGCTCACCGCGGAAGCATTCGACGACGAGGGCTTCTACATCACGGGCGACGCGGTCAAATGGGTCGACCCGTCGAACCCGCAGAAAGGCCTGGTCTTCGACGGCCGCACCGCCGAGGACTTCAAGCTTTCGACCGGCACGTTCGTCAGCGTGGGTCCGCTGCGCGCGACGATCATCGCGCAGGGCAGCCCATGTGTTCAGGATGTCGTGCTCACCGGGTTGAACCGGGACGACGTCGGCGCCCTCATCTTTCCTCGTCTCGACGAGTGCCGCACGTTGACGCCGCTGGACCAGACGGCCACCGCGGCCGAGGTGCTCGCTGATCCGGCGGTGCGCGAATTCTTCCAACAGCTCGCGGACCGGCTGTGGCGCGCGGGCACCGGCAGCGCAAGCCGCGTCGCCCGCCTTTGGGTGATGCGCGACCCGCCCTCGATCGACAAGGGCGAAGTGACCGACAAGGGATCGCTGAACCAGCGCGCGGTACTGTCACATCGCGCCGCGCTCGTCGAAACGTTGTACGCGGGTGATCACCCCGACGTGATCGTGCCCCGCACCTAGGTCTTGCAGGGAGGTTTCGCATGGACATCCAGGGTCAGGCCGCGCTCGTCACCGGCGGCGGCTCGGGGCTAGGCGCCGAGACGGCGCGCCGCCTCGCGCGGCGCGGAGCGAAGGTGGCGGTGCTCGACGTCAACGGCGCCGGCGCCGAGTCGGTTTGCAACGAGATCCGCGCCGCGGGCGGCTTCGCGATCGCCGCGCCCTGTGACGTGACGTCGCCCGACAGTGTCGCGGCGGCGCTCGACACGGCGCACGAGGCGCACGGTACCGCCCGAATCCTCATGAACATCGCCGGCATCGGCACCGCCAGGCGAGTGGTCGGCAAGGACGGGAGCCCGATGCCGCTCGATGACTTCAGGCGGGTCGTCGAGGTCAACCTGATCGGCACGTTCAACGTGATCCGCCTCGCGGCGGCCGCGATGATCAAGCTCGAGCCGCTGGCCGACGGCGAGCGGGGTGTCATCGTCTGCACCGCGTCCGTCGCCGCCTTCGACGGACAGGTCGGGCAGGAGGCCTACGCGGCGTCGAAGGGCGGTGTCGTGTCGATGACGCTGCCGCTGGCGCGCGATCTTGCGCAGTTCGGCGTACGCGCGGTGACCATCGCGCCGGGGCTGTTCCTGACGCCGTTGATGCATCAGCTGCCGCAGGAAGTGCAGGAGTCGCTCGCCGCTAGCATTCCATTCCCCAAGCGCCTGGGCAAGCCGGAGGAGTTTGCCCACCTCGCCTGCGCCATCGTCGAGAACACGACCCTCAATGGCGAGGTGATCCGGCTCGACGGCGCATTGCGCATGGCACCGCGCTGAGCCTCACGCAGCGGCTGATAGCGGACCGCCGACCGGCACGACACGGAACTCATACAAGGAGATCAGCATGGCAACAACCCAGGTCCTCGATGTCCAGACCTTTCTCAACCAGCATCGCTTTTCGCGCTTCCAGTGGGCCATCTTCGCGATGTGCTTCTTCATCGTCATGCTGGATGGCTTCGACACCGCCGCGATCGGCTACATCGCTCCGTCGCTGATCAACGAGTGGGGCGTCAGCCGTCCGGCGCTCGGCCCGGTGCTCAGCGCCGCGCTGTTCGGTCTCGCCGCCGGTGCGTTCCTGGCGGGTCCGCTCGCGGATCGACTCGGCCGCAAGCGGGTCCTGGTGGCTTCGGTCTCGATATTCGCGCTCGCCTGCCTGGCGTCGGCGACCGCCGCCGATCTCGCCCACCTGACGATATGGCGCTTCGTCACGGGGCTGGGCCTCGGTGCCGCGATGCCGAACGCGGTCACGCTGATGAGCGAGTACTGCCCCGATTCGCGCCGCGCCGTGCTCACCAACACGATGTTCTGCGGCTTTCCCCTCGGCGCGGCATTCGGCGGGTTCCTGGCTGCGTCGATGATTCCGCTGTGGGGCTGGCGCAGCGTCCTGCTCCTCGGCGGTGTCGCGCCCCTGGTGCTGGTGTTCTTTCTCGCGATGTTCCTGCCCGAGTCGGTGCGCTACATGGTGGCGAACTCGCTGCCGGTGGAACGCATCCAGTCAGTGCTCCGCCGCATCTCCGCAACCGTACAGAGCGCCACCGCCTTCGTCATGCACGAGGTGCGCACCGCGGACGAGTCGAAGGCCGGCATTTCGATGCTGCTGTCGCGCGAGTTCCTCGTCGGCTCGGTGATGCTGTGGATCGCGTACTTCATGGGACTGGTGATCTTCTACTCGCTGATCAACTGGATGCCGCTCCTTTTCAAGGACGCCGGCATCGACCCGAGGAGCGCAACGCTGATCGCCGCGTTGTTTCCCCTCGGCGGCGTCGGCGCCATCTTCTTCGGCTGGCTGATGGATCGCGCCAACGGCAACGTCATCGTCGCCATCGCGTTCGCGCTGACCGCGGTTTCGATCTACGCGGTGGGGCAGGCCTCCGGCAGCGTCGGCCTGCTGGTCGTGCTGGTGTTCGTGGCGGGAACGTTCATGAACACAGCGCAGACCTGCCTGCCGTCGCTCGCGGCGGCGTTCTATCCGACACGCGGCCGGGCGACGGGCGTCGCCTGGATGATGGCCATCGGGCGTTTCGGCGGCATTGCCGGATCGTTCCTGGTCGCCGAACTGACCCGGCGCCAGCTTGGTTTTTCGGCCATCTTCGCCGGGATCGCCGTGGCAGGTGCGATCGCGGCCGTCGCGCTGATCGTCAAGCGTCTGACGAATCCCGAGATCGGACCCCGCATGGGGGCCGTGGAGGCGCTGGGACATTGACGCAGGTCGATCGCCCCGTGCATTCATCAACTGTCGACAAACAAACGGAGGAGCAGATGAAAAAGAAACCTTCACGACGCATCGCATTGGTCGCACTTGCGTTGGGAATCAGCGGCATCCAGTCAGGCGCTGCGGCACATGACGAAGCGGCTCGCGGCGGCCGCCAGCCGGTCTCGGGAGCGGCTCTGAATCAGCCTTGCGAATCGCTCGCCGCCTCGCTGTCCGTGGCCAACACCGTTTTCACGGCCTCCACGAGCGTCGCCGCGGGCGGCCTCACCGTGCCCGGGCAGGACATTCCGGCACATTGCGTGCTGACCGGCAGCATGTTCAATCGCGTGAGTCCCGTCGATGGCCAGACCTACGCGATCGGGTTCGAGATGCGCCTGCCGCTCGAGTGGAACGGGCGTTTCTTCTACCAGGCCAACGGCGGTCTCGACGGCAGCGTCGTCACTGCGACGGGCAATACCAGCGGCGGCGGTCCGCTTACAAGTGCGCTGATGCAGGGCTTTGCCGTCATCAGCTCCGACGCCGGTCATGACGGGGCGCAAAACCCGGCCTTCGGCATCGACCCGCAGGCACGCCTCGACTATGGCTATCAGGCGGTCGGCAAGCTCACGCCGATGGCCAAGGCAGTCCTCCGCGCGGCCTACGGCAAGTATCCGGATCGTTCTTATTTCGGCGGCTGCTCGAACGGCGGTCGCCACACGATGGTCGCCGCGGCGCGCTATGCCGACCAGTACGACGGCTTTCTCGCCGGTTCACCCGGCTTCAATCTCCCCAAGGCGGCCGTGCGCAGCATCTACCGCGGGCAGCAGTACGCCCCATTGGCCGTGCCGGGAGCCACGATTCCCGGTGGTCCGTTCGCGGGGCTGCCGGACCTGTCGGGAGCATTTACGCAGGCGGAGCGACAACTCGTCTCCAGCAGAGTGCTCGGGAAATGCGATGCGCTGGACGGCCTCGTCGACGGCCTGGTACAGAACGTCGAGGCGTGCCAGCGCGCATTCAACCTCGATCGCGACGTGCCCACTTGCAGCGGAGCGCGCGACGGAACGTGCCTGAGTGCCGCTCAGAAGGTCGCGATCGGCAACATCTTTGCCGGGCCGAAGGATGAGCACGGCCGGCCGATCTACGCAAGCTTCCCGTTCGACTCCGGCTTTGCGGCGAGCGGAACGCCGTTCTGGGAATTCATCGCGCCGATGATTCTCGATCCCGGCGCGGTCGGATTCGTCTTCAAGACGCCGCCGGCCGATCCGGCGACCTTCATTCCGCCGGTGTTTGCGTTGACGGCGGACATCGACCTGCTCGCCAAGCAGATCTTCGCAACCAATGCGACGTACACCCAATCAGGGATGCAGTTCATGACGCCGCCGGATCCGGAACATCTGACCACGCTGCAGCGGCGCGGCGGCAAGATGATCGTGTACCAGGGCGTGAGCGACCCGATCTTTTCCATCAACGACACGACGCGGTGGTATGAGGAGCTCGATGCTTTTCCTATGTGGCCCGACGGCGACCGCGATGACCGGGATGTCGCCGGTGCGCGCAGCTTCGTGCGCCTGTTCCGCGTTCCCGGCATGAATCACTGCAGCGGCGGACCGGCGACCGATCAGTTCGATCTGCTTGGCGCGCTGGTGCATTGGGTCGAGGACGGCAAGGCGCCTGACAGCGTGGTCGCGACGGCGCGTGGCACCGGTAATCCCGGCGGGGTGAATCCCGACCTGCCCGCCAACTGGTCCGCCGATCGCACGCGGCCACTGTGCGCCTACCCGCGTATCGCGGTTTACCAGGGCGGCAACGTCGAGCGGGCTGAAAGCTTCGCCTGTCGCTGATTTCGGTGACTCAAGCCCGCCGCCCCGGGACGGGAATGGGTTCGGTCCGGCGTCGACGTTCGCCGGGCCGCGCACTGCAGGCGGACCACGCGGCTTCGGCGCCGAACAGGCGCCAGGGCTGCGAGAGGGAACGGCCAGTCGCGAAGCGCTCCGGCAACGGGATGTCAGCTCAGCGGGTCGGCCGCACTGATGGCAACCCCCGGCGCTCGTTGTCGCCATATTGATTCGGATCAAGGAACGCTGCCTTACTTGTGGGAGTCTTGCGGGACCACTGCACGACACCTGCATGAACCGCGGTTCCTTCGTTCTGTTGATCGCGCTCGGCGCCCTTGGCTTCGGCCGCGCCGCCTGTGCGCAAGCGGACACGGAACGCGGCCGGCGCGAGTTCGAATCGAGCTGCGCCGTCTGCCACGGCGTCGAGGCCAGGGGCGATGGACCTTTGCGTCCGTTCCTGATCAAGCGGCCGCCCGATTTGACGACGCTCGCCAGGCGCCGCGGCGGGACGTTTCCCGCGCAGGACGTGATGGAGATGATCGATGGCCGATCGTCGGTGCAGCTCGGCTCGCACGGAACGCGCGAGATGCCGGTCTGGGGTCAGGTCTATCTCGAGTCGGCGCAAGACGAGGCGGGTCGTAGCAAGCTGCATCCCGAGTGGTCTGTCCGCGACAGAATCATGGCGCTGGTCGACTACCTGGCGGGGCTGCAGCGCTGAGGTTTCGCCGGCTTCGATGGCCCGCGACCCGACGAGCCAGACCAGCACGGAAACCATCGCGGGCCCGCCAGCACAGGCGTTCGACGCTTTCGCAGCTCCATCAGCAGGGCGTGCTCCGGCACTTGGCGCGCGCGAGCGTTTCCAGCATTGCCCAGAACGCCGGACGGGTACCGCCCTCCCAACCCGGCGTCTCGTGCGCGATGACGAAGGTCCAGCGCCGGCAGCACGGTCAGGTGTTGACCGCCGATGCCGCGGGCAGTGAACGCACCGTTCTCCTCGACCCATTCGCGCGGCACGACCTGCTCGCTTGCCAGTTGCCACGTGAGCAGTCTCATCGCCGTCCGGCCTCGACGCGGGCGGCTCGCCCCTGTCGGGAGCCGCACCCGCGCCGGCGCGAGGCTAGGCTATGCGGTCGAACAGACTGGACGCCCTGGATGCGGCCCCGGGGAACCAGGTCACAAGTGGATCCGAGGACTTCGCAATGATCGCCATCGACTGGGGCACGAGCAGCTTCCGTACCTACCGCCTCGATACGAGCGGGCGCGTGCTGGAGCAGCGCCATGCCGCGGCCGGACTTCTCACCTGCGGCGGCCGCTTCGAGGGGGTGCTGGGGGAGCAGCTCGAAGGCTGGGACGACAAGGTCGTCGTGATGGCCGGCATGATCGGCAGCCGCAACGGCTGGCACGAAGTGCCGTACGTCGAGGCGCCGGCGGGCGCGGCCGAGATCGCCGCGGGAATGCGCGCGTTCGAGGCGAGCGCCCTGCCGGGGCGGCGCCTGTTCATTGCACCGGGCCTCTGTCACCGGCCCGACGGAGCGCCGCCCGAGGTCATGCGTGGCGAAGAGACGCAGATCGTCGGCCTGGCCGACGCCCTCGCGGATGATGGACCGCACGTGGTCTGCCTGCCGGGGACCCACAGCAAGTGGGTGAGCGTCGAGCGCGGCTGCATCGTTGCGTGGCGCACGGCGATGACGGGCGAGTTGTATGCGCTCCTGCGCAAGCACAGCCTGCTCGCCGCGCTGATGCCGGCAGACGCCGAGCAGGACATCGACGATGCCGAGGCGTTCGCGCGCGGTCTCGCGGCAAGCGAAACGGAAGGCGGCCTGATACACCATCTCTTCGGCGTGCGCACGCGCGGCCTGTTCGGCGCCCTGAGCCCGGGGCAGGCCCCGGCGTTCCTCTCGGGCCTGCTGATCGGCCACGAGCTCCGCGGCCTGCGGCCGCCGCGCGCGACGACCGTGCACCTGGTCGGCAGCGCGGGCCTCGTGCAACGCTACGAGCGTGCGCTTTCCATGCAGGGCGTGACGACGCAGCGTCACGATGAAACCGTCGGCGCCCGCGGCATGTTCCAGCTTGCCCTGGCCGCGGGAGTCGCCTGAGCCGCCTCGGCGACCCGGTCAACGCGACCGCCGCAAAGGCCCTGCAAACGGCACCTTCCGGCGGCGGCAATTGGGCGACAATCCCGGCCATACAGGGAGCTGCCATGCCGATCTACGAATATTCCTGCCATGCGTGCGGGCGCGAATTCGAAGCCCTCGTGCGCTCGAGCACCGTGCCCGCGTGCCCGCACTGCCAATCCACGTACCTGGAAAAGCGCCTGTCGGTGTTCGCGACCTCCACCGCGTCCGAGGCGACGCAGGCCATGCCGGGTCCTTGCAGCACGTGTGGCCATCCCGACGGTCCAGGAAGCTGCAGGCTGCAGTGAACGCCTGCGGCTGAAAGGGAACCGAGTTGGAACCCGGCGCCGCCCGGACGTTGCGGCGCCTGCTCGACGCCCGGCCTGTCGCGGCACTTGCCACGCTGCATCGGGGCGAGCCGGCGGTCTCGATGGTGCCCTTCGTGTTGCCGCGCGGCGGGACGCGGCTCTTCATCCACGTGAGCACGCTCGCCCCGCACACACGCGACATGCAAGCGCATCCCCGCGTCGCCCTGCTGGTGATGGCCGAATCCGACGCGGCCACGCCGCCGGTGGCGCTGCCGCGGGTGGCGCTGCAGGCCGATGCGGTGACGCTGCCGCGTGATGGATCCGACCACGGGTTCGCGCAGGCCGCGTACCTCGAGCGCTTTCCGGATGCCGCGCCGACCTTCGACCTTGGCGACTTCTCGCTCGTTGTGCTGCAACCGGTTGCGGCGCGCCTCGTGGCAGGCTTTGGCCAGGCGGACAGCCTGGTCGGCGATGCGCTCGCGAGGTGGCTCAGAGGATGAGCGCCGCGCACCCGGGAGCAACGCCAATCCGGACGGGGGGACCGGCGCACGGCCGCGCAAGCGGCGGCCGCTGGCGCGGTGACGGGATCAGGCGGGGACCACTCGCCGCCGCGTTGATCCTCCTCAAGTGACGGCCGCCGCGAACGCGTTATCAATCGAGGCGGCCAAAACGGGAGGACCATGTTCCAGATCCGCATCCACGGACGCGGCGGCCAGGGTGTCGTCACCGCGGCAGAAATGCTTTCCATCGCGGCGTTCCGCGAGGGTCGCTTCGCCCAGGCATTCCCGAGCTTCGGCTCCGAGCGCACCGGTGCGCCGGTGGTCGCGTTCTGCCGCATCGACGACCGCGAGATCCGCCTGCGCGAACCGATCCTGCAGCCGGATGCGCTGATCGTGCAGGATCCGACCCTGCTGCATCAGGTCGACGTGTTCGCCGGGCTCGGTCCAGGCGGATACATCCTGATCAACACGCGCCGCACCTTCGACGACCTCGGCCTGGGCGATTTCGTGCGCGGCAAGCCGGCGGACCGCCTGGTCACCGTGCCGGCGACGGAACTCGCGCTCGCGCACGTCGGGCGCCCGGTTCCGAACGCGGCGCTGCTCGGCGGCTTCGCCGCGGTGTCGGGCCTCATATCGATCGACGCCGTGGTCGCCGCCATCAACGAGAAATTCGACGGCAAGGTGGCGGAGGGCAACGAGATGGCCGCGCGCGAAGCGCATCGCCACGTGCTGGAGGAAATGAAAACGGTGACCCATGCTCAAGCAAACTGAAGGCTCGCGCGCGGTCGCCGAAGCGGTCGGCCTGTGCCGCCCCGAGGTGATCTGCGCGTATCCGATCTCGCCGCAGACCCACATCGTCGAGGCGCTCGGCGAAATGGTGAAATCGGGCGCGCTCGCGTCCTGCGAGTTCATCAACGTCGAATCGGAGTTCGCCGCGATGTCGGTCGCGATCGGCGCTTCTGCGGCCGGCGCCCGCGCCTACACCGCCACCGCGTCGCAAGGGCTGCTTTTCATGGCCGAAGCGCTGTTCAACGCCTCGGGGCTCGGCCTGCCGATCGTGATGACCGTGGCCAACCGCGCCATCGGCGCGCCGATCAACATCTGGAACGACCACACCGACGCGATGTCGCAACGCGACTGCGGATGGATCCAGCTGTTCGCCGAGAACAACCAGGAGGCGCTCGACCTCCACATCCAGGCCTTCCGCCTCGCCGAGGAGCTGTCGCTGCCGGTGATGGTGTGCATGGACGGATTCATCCTGACGCACGCCTACGAGCGCGTGGATGTCCCGGCGCAAAAGCAGGTCGACGCCTTTCTGCCGCCGTTCGTGCCGCGCCAAGTGCTCGACCCTGCCGAGCCGGTGTCGATCGGCGCCATGGTCGGCCCGGAGGCGTTCACCGAAGTGCGCTACCTCGCGCACGTCAAGCAGATGCAGGCACTCGAATTGATCCCGCGCTGGGCCGACGAATTTCGCGCCGCCTTCGGGCGCGAGGCGGGCGGCCTCGTGCACAGCTATCGCACCGAGGACGCGGAGACGGTCGTCGTGGCGCTGGGATCGGTGCTGGGGACCGTCAAGGACACGGTGGACGACCTGCGCACGCGCGGCGTACGCATCGGCGCGGTCGGCATCGCGTGCTTCCGGCCCTGGCCGCAAGAGGCCGTGCGCGATGCGCTGGGGCGGGCGCGGCGCGTCGTCGTGCTCGAAAAGAGCCTCGCGGTCGGCGTGGGCGGCATCGTCGCCACGAACGTGCGCACCGCGCTCGCCGGCTGGGCGACGCCCATCCATGCCGTGATCGGCGGCCTGGGCGGACGTGCGATCACCAAGGCTTCGCTCGAACGCGTCTTCCTGGATGCGATGGCCGACAAGCTCGACCTGAACACGTTCCTCGACCTGGATACCGCGGTCGTCGAGCGCGTGCTCGCGCGCGAGCGCGACGTGCGACGCAGCGGTCCGATCGCGGAAGCGGTGCTCAGGGAATCCGGCCCCGTCGCGGCGCGCGTGGGTTGAAGCCATGGCCTACCAACCCGTCAAGTTCTATCAGACCGGCACGTTCACGGTCGGCAACCGGCTGCTCCCGCCCGAGACGCGCACGGTGCAGGCGAACATGCGCCGCACCAACTCGCTCAATTCCGGGCATCGCGCGTGCCAGGGCTGCGGCGAGGCGCTGGGCGCGCGCTACGCGATCGATGCGGCGATGAACGCGACCGCCAACCGGCTGATCGCCGCCAACGCCACCGGCTGCCTCGAGGTGTTCTCGACGCCCTACCCCGAGACCTCGTGGCAGATCCCCTGGATCCACTCGCTGTTCGGCAATGCCGCGGCCGTGGCGACCGGCATCGCGGCGGCGCTCAAGGTCAAGGGCCGGCACGATGTGCGCGTGATCGCGCAGGGCGGAGACGGCGGCACCACGGACATCGGCTTCGGCTGCCTCTCGGGCATGTTCGAGCGCAACGACGACGTGCTCTACATCTGCTACGACAACGAGGCCTACATGAACACGGGCGTGCAGCGCTCGTCGGCGACGCCGCCGGCTGCTCGCACCGCAACGACCGAGGCGGTCGGCCGCCAACCGGGCGCGACGTTCGGCCAGGGCAAGTACCTGCCCGGCATTGCGATGGCGCACGGCATTCCATACGTCGCGACCGCCACCATCGCCGAGCTGCACGACCTCGAATACAAGGTGAAGCGCGCGATGCAGATCCGCGGCGCCCGGTATTTGCACCTGTTCGTCTCGTGTCCGCTCGGCTGGGGCCACGCGTCGGAGGATTCGATCCGCGTGGCACGGCTGGCCAAGGAAACCGGCCTGTTCCCGGTGTTCGAGGCCGAACACGGCGAAGTCGTGGGCGTGTCGAAGATCCGCCGCCGCACGCCGGTCGAGGAATACCTGAAGCTGCAGCGCCGCTTCGCGCACCTGTTCAAGCCGACGCCGGACCTCGAGGTCATCGCGCGCATCCAGGCCGGCGCCGAGCGCAACATCCGCAAGTACGGTCTGCTCGACGCCGGGAGCCAGTGATGCGCAAACCATTCGCGATCACGCTCGACCCGGGCTCCAGCCTTGCCAACCATACGGGCACCTGGCGCACGCTGCGGCCGGTCTATCTCGACCGGTTGCCGCCGTGCAACTCGGCTTGTCCCGCGGGCGAAAACATCCAGGGCTGGCTCGCGCAGGCGGAATCGGGCGCGTACGAAGCCGCATGGCGTGTCCTGACCGACGACAATCCGATGCCCGCGGTGATGGGCCGCGTGTGCTACCACCCGTGCGAGACGTCGTGCAATCGCGGGCAGCTCGACACAGCGGTTGGCATCAACGCGGTCGAGCGCTTCCTCGGCGACGAAGCGATCCGGCGCGGCTGGCGCTTCGAGCGCACGGCGGCGAGCACCGGCATGCGTGTGCTCGTGGTCGGCGCCGGACCGTCGGGCCTCTCCGCGGCCTATCACCTGGCGCGCGCGGGACACCAGGTCGAGATCCACGAGGCGGGACCGCTCGCCGGCGGCATGATGCGGTTCGGCATCCCCAAGTACCGCCTCCCGCGCGACGTGCTCGACGCGGAGATCGCGCGCATCCTCGCCCTCGGCATCACGCTGCGGCTGAACACCAAGGTGGAGCGCCTGCTCGAGTCGATGCAGAAAGGACGCTTCGACGCGTCGTTCCTCGCCGTCGGCGCGCACATCGGCAGGCGCGCCTACATCCCCGCCGGCTCCTCGGCGCACATCCTCGACGCGGTGTCGTTCCTGCGCTCGATGGAGGGCGAGACACCGCCGCTGCTCGGGCGGCGCGTCGTGGTCTATGGCGGCGGCAACACGGCACTCGACGTGGCGCGCACGGCGAAACGGCTCGGGGCGACCGAGTCGATCATCGTCTATCGCCGCACGCGCGAGAAGATGCCCGCGCACGACACCGAGCTGGAAGAGGCGCTGCAGGAAGGCGTGCTGGTGAAGTGGCTGTCGACCATCCGCCAGGCGGACGGAGGGTCGATCGTCGTGCAGAAGATGGAGCTCGACGCGACCGGGTTTCCACAACCGACCGAGGAATTCGAGACGCTCGAGGCCGACTCGCTGGTGCTCGCCCTCGGGCAGGACGTCGACCTGAGCCTGCTCGACGGCGTGCCCGGCCTGGAGGTCGTCGATGGCGTCGTCAAGGTCGGGCCGAACATGATGACCGGCCACGCCGGCATCTTCGCCGGCGGCGACATGGTGCCGTCGGAACGCACCGTCACGGTCGGCATCGGTCACGGCAAGAAGGCCGCGCGCCACATCGATGCGTGGCTGCGCGGCAAGCCGCGCGAGGATGTCCCGAAACACGAGCCGGCGACGTTCGACAAGCTCAACCCCTGGTACTACTCCGACGCGCCCAAGACGGTGCTGCCGACGCTGGACCTGATCCGCCGCCAGTCGACGTTCGACGAAGTGGTCAAGGGGCTGGACGAGGTCAATGCGCTCTACGAGGCGCGGCGCTGCCTGTCGTGCGGCAACTGCTTCGAGTGCGACAACTGCTACGGGGTGTGCCCGGACAACGCGGTGATCAAGCTCGGCCCGGGCAAGCGCTTCGAATTCAACTACGACTACTGCAAGGGCTGCGGGCTGTGCGTCGCGGAGTGTCCGTGCGGCGCGATCAAGATGGTGCCCGAGGAGATCTGAAGCGGCGCCGAAGGCCCGCGCCGTGCTTGTCGACCGTCGCCTGCCGCGTCGACGTCGAACGCCGGACGGCAGCGACACGTCCCGGCGTCGATGCGGCACGACCTCGCTCGTGCCACTGCGCGCGCAGGGGTAGTCTCCGCACTGTCGGCACGAGGAGGATGTTCAATTGAGGAAAGCGCGCGCGCTCCGGAAGTTCCTGCTGGCAGGCTTGAGCCTGGCGCTGGGCGGATTGGTGGTCGTCGGTGTTCCGGCAGGGAGCGGGCTTGCCCAAGCGCAGCGGATCGAGACGCTCCCTGGCATGCCCGAGGTCCCGGACCCGCACAATCTCTACAGCGAGACCGCGGCCGGTCGCCTCAAGCCCGAGGTGCGCGAGGATCTGCAGCGGATCTACGTACCCAACCTGCGCTCCAACGACGTCTACGTGATCGACCCCGTGTCGATGAAGGTGGTCGATCGGTTCAAGGTCGGCGTCAGTCCGCAGCACATCGTGCCGTCGTGGGACCTGCGCACGCTCTGGGTCACCAACAACGCCGAAGGGCGCACGGACGGCAGCGTGACGCCGATCGATCCGCGCACCGGCCGCCCGGGGCGCCCGATCGCCGTCGACGATCCATACAACATGTATTACACGCCGGACGGCAAGTCGGCCATCGTCGTTGCCGAAGCGCTGCGCCGCCTCGACTTCCGCGATCCGCGCACGATGCAGCTGCAGTACTCGATCAGCGTGCCCGGATGTCCGGGCGTCAATCACGCCGACTTCGCCATCGACGGCCGCTATGCGATCTTCACGTGCGAGTTCTCGGGCATGCTGGTCAAGATCGACCTCGCCGCGCACAACGTGCTCGGCTACCTGAAACTCGAAATGCCGGCGACGCGGCTGAAGGAGACGCCCGGTGGCGGGCGCGCGAAGGCAGGCGAGCCCTGGGAGCCCGGCCTGACCGAGATGTGCACCGACAAGCGCGGCATGCCCCAGGACATCCGCGCCTCGCCGGACGGAAGGCGCTTCTATGTCGCCGACATGCATGCCGACGGCGTCCACATCGTCGACGGCGAAACGTTCCGCGAGGTCGGTTTCATCCAGACCGGCCTCGGGTCGCACGGCATGTATCCGAGCCGGGACGGCACCAAGCTCTACGTTGCCAACCGCGGCTCGCACAAGATCCACGGTTCACGGCTCGGCGACGGCGGCGTCACGGTGATCGACTTCGCCACCGAGCGCGTGATCGCGCGCTGGCCCGTACCCGGCGGCGGCAGCCCCGACATGGGCAACGTGAGCGCCGATGGCCGGTACCTCTGGCTGTCCGGGCGCTACGACGACGTTGTCTACCGGTTCGACACGAGCACCGGCGAGGTGGCCCAGGTCAAGGTCGGCGCCGAGCCGCACGGGCTCACGGTCTGGCCGCAGCCCGGTCGTTATTCGCTCGGACACACGGGCAACCTGCGCTGACCGGACCCCCAGTGCGCGTGCAGGATCGCGTTCGGTCCCGCGCCAACCAAGAGCGTGCCGACGTCGTCGCCGTTGAATGCCGAGGCATCGCCTGCCCGCAGGAGCGGACGGGCGAATGCCAGCGCGAGCACGAGGTGCGCAAGCCACGTCCTGGCAACGGCCCTGGCTAGTGCATCTTCATGTCGCCGTGCGTTTCGGCGAGCGCACGCACTTCGGCCTGCACCTCGGTCGACGTCTGCTTGCCGTCCTCGCCCTGGAAGACCAGGGTGATCGGCACTTTCTCCCCCTTCATGAGCGGCTTGGCCACGCCGAACAGCATCACGTGATAGCCGTTGGGCTTCAATGCGACCGCCCCTTGCGCGGGGATGTCGAGCCCATCCACCGGCCGCATGCGCATCACGCCCTGGTCCATCTCCATCTTGTGGATCTCGACGCTCTGCGCAACCGGCGACCTGGCCTCCACCAGCCGCACCGCGTCGGTGCTCCTGATGATCATGAAGGCGCCGGTCGCCGACTGCCCGGCGACCATGCCGCGGATCCAGGGCTCGGTGACCGTCACTTCCGCCCTGGCCGCCGCGGCCCAGATTGCTGCCATTGCCACGAGAGCGAGACTTCGCAGCGTACGACTCCGCATCTTCGAACTTCCTTTCATATCGGCAAGTCGAGAAACGCACGCGGCCGGCCGTCGCCTGGACGGGCGCAAGCTGTGCGACCGCGTCGTGCGGCGCGCGTGCGGGAACGTGGAGCGGGGATCAGGTGCGCGCGGGCGGGGCGCGCGATCGCGCGCGCGCCCAGGCCGCAGGCGAACGGGGAGCGGCGGCGCGCGCGAGCACGCAGCCGGTGGCGCCGGCTTGCACACCCGGCGCCCAGCACGGTGCCGAGGGCGGCGCGACACTGCTGCTCGCGTGCAGCGAGCACCAGGCGCATTCGGGCGAACGCGGCTTGTTCGTCCCGGGCTTGCCGGTCCGCGCGGCCGAACCTGCCGACACGCACAGTTCGGTCCAAGGTCCGTCGGTCGCCGGCGCGAGCGCCGCCACGACGGCCTGCGCCGTCGATGAGATCAGCAGCGCCGCCGCCGCGATCCACGCGAACGACTTCGGCAACGTACGTCCCGCCCGCATGAGGGCAGTGTATGCGCGATGCGCCGCCGGCGCGCGAACGCGCGGCCGGGGCCGGAAAAGAAAGGACAATGATGACCCCCATGCCCAGATCAGGTAACACGAGCTCGCGGCGCGGTTGTTCGAAGGTCGTTCGACAAGCCGGCCAGCGTGATGCGTCGCCGATGTGGACGGCTGCCGAACTGGATTGCGATCTTCGCAATTCCCGTCCAACCGCTCGCGCCGACGATCTGCTCCTGCGCAGGGCGGCCGTTTCCTCGGGCCTTTCGCTCCCGCGCAAGGAGGGCAAAGCGCGAGTTTCCCTCCCCGCCTGCGGGGAGGGAGTTCCTGGTCGTGAGGGTCCGCAGCGGCCATACCCGCGCACGCGCGCCAAGAAGCGCCGCGGCGCACGGGCGCGAGCGCCCGCCTCGACCGCGCTCAATGAGCACCTCGGCGAGCGGGAAACACCCAGACAGCGGCTCTGCAGGTCGCTCGTCGCGACTATCCTTCATCGCTTTCCCGGCACCGGGACGAAGTCAAGGAGCAGAGCGATGGCCACTCGGATCGAGAAGGACTTCCTGGGACAGAAGGAGATTCCCGACCACGCGTACTACGGCGTGCAGACCCTGCGCGGCAAGGAGAACTTCCACATCACCGGCATCCCGATGTCGCTGGAGCCCCAGTTCGTCAAGGCGTTCGGATACGTGAAGAAGGCGGCGGCGCTGGCGAACCGCGACCTCGGCGTCCTCGACGCACGCATCGCGAACGCGATCGTCGCCGCGTGCGACCGCCTGATCGCCGGGGAGATGCGCGATCAGTTCGTGACCGATTTCATCCAGGGCGGCGCCGGCACGTCGACCAACATGAACGCGAACGAGGTCATCGCCAACCTCGCGCTCGAGCACCTCGGCCACAAGAAAGGCGAGTACCAGTTCGTCAACCCGAACGACCACGTGAACTTCGGCCAGTCGACCAACGACATCTACCCGACCGCATTCCGGCTGGCGCTGATCCAGCGTCTCGCCGGCTACGTCGAGTCGCTGCGCCGCCTGCAAGCCGCCTTCAACGCCAAGGGCCAGCAGTTCGAACGCGTGCTGAAGATGGGCCGCACGCACCTGCAGGACGCGGTGCCGATGGCGCTCGGCCAGGAATTCCGCGGCTGGGGCACGACGATCGGCGAGGAGGTGCAGCGCATCGAGGAAGTGCGTGCGCTGCTGCGCGAGATCAACCTGGGCGCGACCGCGATCGGCACGTCGGTGACCGCGGCGCCGGGCTACCCCGAGCTAGCGACGCGCCAGCTCTCGAAGCTCACCGGGATCGAGTTCATCCTGGCGGGCGACCTGGTCGAAGCAACGTCCGACACCGGCGCCTACGTGCTGCTGTCGGGTGTCCTGAAGCGCACGTCGGCCAAGCTGACGAAGATCTGCAACGACATCCGCATGCTGGCCTCCGGACCGCGCTGCGGCCTGAACGAGATCAACCTGCCGCAGATGCAACCGGGCAGCTCGATCATGCCGGGCAAGGTGAACCCGGTGATCCCTGAGGTCGTGAACCAGGTGGGCTTCCTCGTCATCGGCCTCGACCTGACGGTGACGCTGGCCGCCTCGGCCGGCCAGCTGCAGCTCAACGTGATGGAACCGGTGATCACGTTCGCGCTCTTCACCTCGATCGCGACCATGCAGAACGCCGTCGAGAGCCTGCGCGTGAACTGCGTCGACGGCATCACCGCCAATGTCGAGCACACGCGCGAGATGGTGCTGAACTCGCTCGGCATCGTCACCGTGCTCAAGCCGTCGCTCGGCTACAAGCAGTGCGCCGAAATCGCGCGCGAGGGCTACGAGACCGGCAGGTCGCTGCACGACATCGTGGTCAAGGAGCGCAAGCTGCTGACGCAGGAGAAGTGGGACGAGGTGTTCTCGTTCGACAACCTCATCAACCCGAAATTCGAGCAATAGCCGATCGGCAGACGACGGAGAAACCTGGAGGGACCTGCGCCATGACCGCCGCCATCGTCTTGCAGTTCGTCGTCGTGCTCGCCGCCATCTGGGCCGGCGCGCGTTATTCGGGCGTGGGCCTTGGCCTGTGGGGCGCGGTGGGCCTGCTCGTGCTGGTGGTCCTCTTCGGCGTGAATCCCACCTCGCCGCCGATCGACGTGATGCTCATCATCCTCGCCGTCATCATGGCGGCCTCGGTGATGGATGCGGCGGGCGGCATCGATTTCCTGGTCCGCATCGCCGAACGGATCATCCGTGCCAACCCCAAGTACGTCACGATCGTGGCGCCGCTGACGACCTGGAGCTTCACGTTCCTCGCCGGCACGGGTCACATCGTCTACCCGCTGCTGCCCGTCATCTACGAGACGGCGCACCAGAGCGGCATCCGGCCCGAGCGCCCGATGGCGGTGGCGACGATTGCCTCGCAGCAGGCGATCACCGCGAGCCCCGTGGCCGCGGCCACCGCGGCGATGATCGGGCTGTTTGCCGAGAAGGGCGTGGGTCACTGGGGCTTGCCGCAGATCCTGATGATCTGCGTGCCGGCGACGCTGGTCGGCGTCGTTGCCGCCGCCATCGTCTCGATGTTCGTCGGCAAGGACCTCAAGGACGATCCGGACTACCAGGCGCGCCTGAAGGCCGGTGCGATCCCGCCGCCGAAGGCGGCGGCCGAGCGCCCGCCGCTCAAGGCGGCAGCAAGGACCTCGGCCTTCATCTTTCTCACCGGCGTGGTGCTGGTGGTCGTGTTCGGCTTCTTCCCGGCGCTGCGCACCCTGCCCGGCGCAAAAAGCGCGCTCGCGATGCCGACCGTGATCGAGATCGTCATGCTCGCGGTCGCGGCGATCATGCTGCTGGCGACCAAGGTCGACGTCGACGAGATCCCGAAGACTGCGACGCTGCGCGCGGGCGTGGTCGCGGTGATCGGCATCTTCGGGCTCGCCTGGCTCGGCGACAGCTTCATCGCCGGCAACCAGGCGGTGATCGTGCCCGCGATCGGCAAGTTTGCCGAGTCGGCGCCGTGGACGTTCGCGTTCGGGCTGTTCTTCGCCTCGGTCCTGCTCTACAGCCAGGCGGCGACGACGCGCGCGTTGATGCCGCTCGGCATCGCGCTCGGCATCCCGCCGCAGTTCCTGATCGCGATGTTCCCGTCGGTCAACGGCTATTTCTTCATTCCGACCTACGGCTCCCTGATCGCGGCGATCAACTTCGATCTGTCCGGCACGACCAAGATCGGCAAGTACGTGCTCAATCACTCGTTCATGATCCCGGGCCTGGTGGCGACGGCCGTCGCCGTATTCACGGGACTGTCCCTCGCGCGGATCATGTTCTGAGTCGAGCGCACCGGCGCTAACTCAGCCGAGCTCCACGATGCGGTGTTCGCGCCGCGCCCGCGCGAGCGCTTGCCCGATGCGCGTCGCTTCGGTCGCGTCGGCGAGCGTCACGGCGAGCCTGGTCCTGCCGCGCACCGCTTCGATGAAGGCGGCCGCCTCGGCGACGAACGCGTCGGCGAAACGCGCGTAGAAGTCCTGCACGACCTCGAAACGCACGCCGCGCTCGTCGCTCAGTTCGACCTGGTTGACGTGCGTGTCGCGGCCGATGGTGAGTCGGCCCGCGGTCCCGGTGACCTCGGTCCAGGTGTCGTGGCCGTGCGGCATCGTGCGCGAGGCGTAGAAGCACGCAATCTGGCCGCCGTCGAATTCGCAGATCGCGAGGCCGTTGTCGACGTCGTCGTAGTCGCGCAGCTTTTCGTAGACGGCATTGGTACCGACCGCGTAGACGCGGCGCGCCCGCGGGGCGCCGGCCGGCGTGCCCAGCAGCCAGCGCGCGAGGTCGATGTCGTGCACGCTGCAATCGAGGAAGATGCCGCCGCTGGTGGCGGCGAAGGCGACGAACGCGCCCGTGGGATCGATGCGGTCGCAGGTCTGCGCACGCACCATGAAGGGCCGGCCGATCGATCCTTGCGCGATCCTCGCCTGCGCGTCGCGATAGCTTGCATCGAAACGGCGCACGAAGCCGACCAGGACCTGCAGTTCCGGTCGCGCAGCCGCCGCGCGCTGCACGCGCTCGCAATCGGCCAGATCCAGCGACAGCGGCTTCTCGCAGTACACGTGTTTGCCCGCGTCGAGCGCCTGCATGATCTGGGCCGGGTGCAGCGTCGTCGGCGTGACGAGGAACACGGCATCCAGACCGGGATGGCGCAGCAGGTCGCCGTAGTCGCGATAGCGGTGCGCGATACCCAGCGCCGTGCCCGCCCATTGCAACTCCGCCTCGACGGGACTGCATGCCGCCACGAGTTCGGCGCCAGGCACACGCGTCGCGAGGTTCTCTGCATGGCGGCGACCGAGGCGGCCGAGGCCGGCGATGCCGATGCGTACCGAGTGTTCACTCATTTTGGCTGGAGCCCGTTCTCGCCCCCACCCCGAACCTCCCCCGCAGGCGGAGGAGGGGACTGGCTCCCGCCCCTGCGAAGCGGGGGGTGGGCTGGGGTGGGGGCAGGGTTGTTCGAAATCACATCGACTCGCTGCACTTACGCCAACGTCACGACCCGCCCTTCCTTCCACGATCGCGTCGCCGCCGCGGCGAGTTCCTGCGCCTTGACCGCATCGTCGATCGTGCAGCGGACCACGCTGTTCGTCTTCAAGGCCTCGATGAAGTGCGCGACCTCGGCCGCATACGCGGCGCGATAGCGCTCGAGGAAGAACGGCTCGGGTTTGGCGCCGGACACGCCGGCCGCATCGAACACCGTCACTTCGGTGGTGCGCTGATTGCCCGCCTGCAGCAGGCCGCGCGCCCCGAGCACCTCGAAGCGCTGGTCGTAACCGTACGCCGCGCGGCGGCTGGTGTTGATCTGGCACAGGCGCCCGCGCCGGGTGCGGATCGTCACTGCGGTCGAGTCGATGTCGCCCGCACTCGCGATCGCCGGATCGACCAGGCAACTGCCAGCGGCGAACACGCTCACTGCATCGTCGTCGAGGATCCAGCGGCAGAGGTCGAAATCGTGGATCAGCATGTCGCTGAAGATGCCGCCCGAGGAGCGAATGTAGGGAATCGGGGGCGGCGCCGGGTCGCGGCTCGTGACGACGAGCATCTCCGGATCGCCGATCGCGCCGGCGACCAGTTTCTCCTTCAGCGCCGCAAAGGTCGGATCGAAGCGACGCTGGAAACCGATGTGGCACGCGACCCCGGCCTTGCTGACCGCCGCCGCGCATGCGCGCGCTCGCGTTAGGTCGAGGTCGACCGGCTTTTCGCAGAAGATCGCCTTGCCCGCGGCCGCCGCGCGATGGATCAGGTCGGAGTGCGTGTCGGTGCTGGAGGCGATCGCCACCGCACGCACCGCGCCGTCGGCCAACGCCGCTTCGGTGCCGACGACCTGCGCCCCGAAACGTGCCGCGAGCGCACGCGCCGCCTCTGCGTTGACGTCGACCACGTATTTCAGCGTCACGCCGGTCTGGCGGGCGAGATTGCCGGCGTGGATCTGGCCGATGCGACCGGCGCCGAAAAGGGCGATCTCGATCGGGGCACTGCTGGACATCGAACTCCTCCGCTTCGGGTCGTTGTTCCGGATCGACACCCGGTGTCTACCGCACCGCAGCGCGGCGCGCAGCGTAGCGCGGCCAGGGCGCGGACCGCACCATACCGTAAGTAGAAAACATTTTCCAGCTATGTAGAGAAATAGAATTTATGTTGCAATTTTCGCCGACCCCGCCTAAGCTGCGTTTCACGGCAGCAGGCGGGACGAAACGGAGCACCCGCATGCCGGCGCGTCGCTGCCCGCGCCGGGTGGGCCCAGACAACCTTTGACGAGGAGACACAGATGTTGTGGAGCAACCGGATGCGCTGGCTGCGCGGCCTGGTCGCCATGCTGCTGGCGGGCACCCTGGCTGCCGCGGTCGGTCCGGCCATGGCGCAGACGAAGTTCGTGCTGATCAGCCATGCCCCGGATTCGGATTCGTGGTGGAACACCATCAAGAACGCGATCAAGCAGGCGGGTGAGGACTACGGCGTGCAGGTCGACTACCGCAATCCGCCCAACGGCGACCTGGCGGACATGGCGCGCCTGATCGAGCAGGCGGCGGCGGCCAACTACGACGGCGTGATCACCACCATCGCCGACTACGAGGTGCTCAAGGGCGCGATCGGCAAGGTGACGGCGAAGAAGATCCCGCTCATCACCATCAATTCGGGAACGACCAAGCAGTCGGAGGACCTGGGTGCGATCATGCACGTCGGCCAGCCCGAGTACGAGGCCGGCAAGGGTGCAGGCGAGCGCGCCAAGGCCAAGGGCATCAAGTCGTTCCTGTGCGTGAATCACTACGCCACCAACCCGGCGTCGTTCGAGCGCTGCCGCGGCTTCGCCGAGGCGATCGGCGTCGATTTCAAGAAGTCCACGCTCGACGCCGGCGACGATCCGACCGCGATCGAATCGAAGGTTTCGGCCTGGCTGCGCCAGAACCCCGGCACGCAGGCCGTGCTGACGCTCGGCCCCACCTCCGCGCACCCGACGATCAAGGCACTCGAGAAGGCGGGCCTCGCAGGCAAGATGTTCTTCGCGACGTTCGACCTGTCGGACGAGATATCGCGCGGCATCAAGAACGGCACGATCGCGTTCGCCATCGACCAGCAGCCCTACCTGCAGGGCTACATCCCGGTGGCGGTGCTGGCGACGATGAAGCAGATGAAGTCCACCGACCTGAAGAAGGTCGCCGACGCCGTGAAGGCGAATCCCAAGACCATCGCGCGCTTCAAGGAATACGGCCTCGAGCCCGCCTATGGCCCGCGTCACATCGGTTCCGGACCGGGATTCGTGACCAAGGAGAACATCGGCAAGGTCGAGAAATACGCCGGCCAGTACCGCTAGCGCAACCGGCGGTCCGGAGGGCTCCTCTCCCCGCGCGGGAGAGGAGCGCCGCCGCAAAAGCACGCGCCGTCGCCGCCACGATGCGACGCTGAGGAGACGACCATGGCATCCGTTCCCGCTGCGAACGCGGACTCGACGTCGAAGCACGCATCGCCAGGGGGCGCGCCGCAAGCTGCGGCCTCCGTGCCGCCGGCCGACGAGCGCGTGCGCGACATCGGCGCGCTGCGCCGCTTCCTCGGGCGGCCCGAGTTCGGGTCCATTTCGGGCGCCGTGCTGGTCTTCATTCTTTTCGCCGTGGTCGCGCGCGGGTCCGGCATGTTCAGCGCCGAGGGAATCGTCAACTGGGGCACCGTCGCCGCGTTCCTCGGCGTGATCGCGGTGGGCGCCGCCCTGCTGATGATCGGCGGCGAGTTCGACCTTTCGGTGGGGTCGATGATCGGCTTCGCCGGCATGATGCTCGCCATCCCGGCTCTTTACTGGGGCTGGCCGCTCTGGCTCTCCTGCATCTTCGCGCTCGCACTCGCGCTCGGCTTCGGCATGCTCAACGGCGCGCTGGTGATCCGCACCGGACTGCCGTCGTTCATCGTCACGCTGGCTTTCTACTTCATCCTGCGCGGGCTATCGCTGGCGCTGTCGATCCTGCTCACGGGCAAGACCATCATCAGCACCAACGAGTCGCTGTCGCTGCACGATCTTGCCGTTGCGGACCCCGTGTTCAGCTTCTTTTTCACCGGTCACGTCCTCAAGGATCTGTTCAATTCGCTGGCGCATGCCGGCTGGCTCGCCGCGCGCGACGACGGCACGGCGCTTGCGATCGGCGTGCCGAAGGTGGTCGTATGGTGGGCGGCACTCACGGCGGCCGGCGCCTTCATGCTGGCGCGCACGCGCTTCGGCAACTGGATCATCGCCAGCGGCGGCGACGCGGTCGCCGCCAAGAACGTCGGCATTCCGGTGGCGCGGGTCAAGATCCTGCTTTTCATGCTGATGGCGGCATGCTCGGCACTGTTCGCCGTGCTGCAGGTCGCCGACGCCGGCTCGGCCGCGGCCGACCGTGGACTGCAGAAGGAGTTCGAGGCCATCATCGCCGCGGTGATCGGCGGCTGCCTGCTCACCGGCGGCTACGGTTCGGTCGTCGGCGCATCGCTGGGCGCGCTGATTTTCGGCGTGGTGCAGATCGGCATCGGCTATACCAGCATCGACAACAACTGGTACCGCGTGTTCCTCGGCTTCATGCTGCTGACCGCGGTGCTGTTCAACAACTACATCCGCCGGCGCGTGGCGCTCGGCGCGCGGCGCGCGGGAGGTTGAGATGGCTTCGGTCGGTGCGCCCAAGGGCAACGAATACATCCTGGAGCTCGACGCGATCAGCAAGTTCTTCGGGTCGGTGATCGCCCTCAAGGACGTGACGCTGCGGCTGCGCCACGGCGAGGTGCATTGCCTGCTGGGCGACAACGGCGCCGGCAAGTCGACGCTGATCAAGACGCTGGCCGGCGTGCACCAGCCCGATCGCGGCGAATACCGCGTCGACGGCACCGCGGTCCGTTTCCGTTCGCCGGGCGATGCGCTCGACCGCGGGATCGCGACCGTTTATCAGGATCTCGCTCTCGTCCCGCTGATGAGCGTCGCACGCAATTTTTTCATGGGGCGCGAGCCGCGCCGCCGCCTGTTCGGCGTGCTGCCGGTGATGGACCACGCGACGGCGGGCACCCTGTCCACCGAGAAGCTGGCCGAGATGGGAATCCGGGTGCGCGATGCCGACCAGATGGTCGGCACCATGTCGGGCGGCGAGAAGCAGTGCCTGGCGATCGCGCGTGCCATCCACTTCGGCGCGCGCGTGCTGATCCTCGACGAGCCGACGGCCGCGCTCGGCGTCAAGCAGTCGTTCAACGTGCTGCGCCTGATCGACAGGGCGCGCGCACGCGGAATCTCCGTGATCTTCATCACGCACAACGTCAACCACGCCTATCCGATCGGCGACACGTTCACGCTGCTCAACCGCGGCCGCTCGCTCGGCACGTTCGCGCGCGACGCGATCTCGCGCGACGAAGTGCTCGACATGATGGCGGGCGGCGCCGAGATGCAGAAACTGATGGCGCAGCTCGAGGGAGTGCGCATCTAATGCACCGGCACAATCAAATCGGAAGCGGAACGTTGCCGATCCGTCGTGCCGAGGCGCGAACGCGACGAGCGATCCCGACCCGCCGCGATGCCGGGATTCGTCGCCTTGCGCTCGGAGCGACAGGCCAGAGTCGCGGGCTCTGCAGTGGCATGATCGAACCGGAAGCCTTGCGGCTATCCCCTTCCCCAACCCATTTTCCCGCCGGGGAGAGGGACATGGCGCGACGAGTGTTCGGACCGGAGACGCCCGGATGAGAAACAGGACTCAATTCGCCGACGGCCGGCCGCTCGAGGTGATCTGCCTCGGCCGGCTCGCCGTCGATCTTTATGCGCACCAGGTCGGCAGTCCGCTCGAGGATGTCGCCAGCTTCGCGCGCTACCTCGGCGGCTCGGCCGGCAACACCGCATTCGGCGCCGCCCGCCTCGGCCTGAAGTCCTCGATGCTCACGCGCGTCGGCGACGAGCAGAACGGCCGCTTCCTGGTGCGGGAGCTGGCGCGCGAGGGTTGCGACGTCAGCCATGTCAGGGCGGATCCCCAGCGCCTGACCGCGCTGGCCTTCCTCGGCCTGAAGGACCGCGACACGTTTCCGCTGCTGTTCTATCGCGAGAACTGCGCCGACATGGCGATCGACGAATCCGACGTCGATCCCACGCACATCGGGCAGTCGCGCGCGCTTCTGATCAGCGGCACGCACCTCTCGGCGCCGACGCCGTTGCGCGCCAGCCTGCGCGCGCTGGAACTCGCGCGCGCCGCCAACGTGCGCACGATCCTCGACATCGACTACCGGCCGGTGCTCTGGGGCCTCACGGGGCGCGGCGATGGCGCGACGCGTTTCGTCGCCAGCGAAGGCG
This sequence comes from Burkholderiaceae bacterium, assembly GCA_035502095.1. GTDB lineage: Bacteria > Pseudomonadota > Gammaproteobacteria > Burkholderiales > Burkholderiaceae_F > JAKANT01. The sequence goes on along the minus strand of DATJUX010000041.1, from coordinate 74,779 downwards.
TGACGGCGCACCTGCAGCGCGTGTTGCCGCTGTTCGACCTGCTGGTCGGCACCGAGGAGGAATTCCTCATCGCCGGCGGCTCCACCGACCTGACCGCCGCCCTGCGCGCGGTGCGGCGCGTGACGGCGGCGACATTCGTGGTCAAGCGCGGCCCGCTCGGCTGCGCGGTGATCGACGGCGACGTGCCGGGCCACATCGACGACGCGTTCAACCGGCGCGGCATCCAGGTCGAGGTGCTGAACGTGCTCGGCGCCGGCGACGCCTTCATGGCCGGGTTCCTGCGCGGGTGGCTGCGCGGCGAGGACTACGAGACCTGCTGCGATTACGCCAATGCGTGCGGCGCGCTCGTCGTCTCGCGCCATTCGTGCGCCCCGGCCATGCCGACATGGACGGAGCTGCAGTATTTCCTCGCCAAGGCGCCGCGACGCCCCGACCGGGACCAGGCGCTGTCGCGCCTGCACCGCGTGACCGTGCCGCGGCAGCAATGGCCGGAAGTGTTCGTGTTCGCCTTCGATCATCGGGCGCAATTCTTCGAGGCCGCGCTGGAGGCCGGCGCCGACGAAGCGCGCGTGCCGACGCTGAAGAAGCTGCTGGTGAAGGCGGTCGAGTTGACCGAGGCCGACCTCGGGCTGCAAGGGCGCATCGGATTGCTCGCCGACGACCGCTACGGCCAGGACGCGCTTGCCGATGCCACCGGGCGCGGCTGGTGGATCGGCCGCCCGGTCGAGGTGCCGGGCTCCAACCCGCTCGAGTTCGACCAGGGCCTGTCGATCGGCAGCCACCTGATCGCCTGGCCGCGCGAGCACATCGTCAAGTGCCTGGTGCAGTTCCATCCCGACGATGCGGTCGGCAACCGGCTGCAGCAGGAAACGCAGCTGCACATGCTCAACGAAGCCGTGCAGGCGAGCGGCCACGAATTGCTGCTCGAGATCATTCCGCCGCGTAACCTGCCGCAGGAGCCCGACACGGTGCTGCGGGCGATGAAACGCCTCTACAACATCGGCATCGCGCCGGAGTGGTGGAAGCTCGAAGCGATGACGGAATCGCAATGGAGCGCGATCGACGCCCTGATCGCCGCGCGCGATCCTCATTGCCGCGGCGTCGTGTTGCTGGGCCTCGATGCGAGCATCGAGACCCTGCGTGCCGGATTCGCGCAGGCGCGCGCCAGCCGCACGTGCCGCGGGTTTGCGGTCGGGCGCACGATCTTCCGCGAACCGAGCCGGTTGTGGCTGCGCAACGAGATCGGCGACGCGGAACTGATCACCCGGGTGCGCGACAACTTCGAAACGCTGATCCGCTGCTGGCGCGACCAGCGCGCGTCGGCGCCGGCGCAGGCCGGCCACGCGGAAAGGCAGGCAGCATGAGCACGACTTCGACCGCCACCGTGCGGCTGACCGCGGCGCAGGCGCTGGTCAGGTACCTGGCCGCGCTGCACGTCGACCCCCCACAGAGTCCGCAGCGCCTGTTTGCCGGCGTGTTCGCCATCTTCGGCCACGGCAACGTCGCCGGCATGGGCGAGGCGCTCTACCACCACCGCCGCGAGCTGCCGACCTATCGCGCGCACAACGAACAGGCGATGGCGCACATCGCGATCGCGTACGCCAAGGCGCAGATGCGCCGGCGCCTGATGGCGGTCACGACCTCGATCGGTCCCGGCGCCACCAATCTCGTCACCGCCGCCGCGCTCGCGCACGTCAACCGGCTGCCGATCCTGCTTCTGCCCGGCGACGTCTTCGCGTCGCGTGCCCCGGATCCGGTGCTGCAACAGGTCGAGGACTTCCACGACGGCGGCGTGTCCGCCAACGATTGCCTGCGGCCGGTCTCGCGCTACTTCGATCGCATCCTGCGCCCCGAGCAGTTGCTCTCGGCCCTGCCGCGCGCGGTGCACGTGCTGACCGATGCCGCGCTGTGCGGCCCGGTCACCCTCGCGCTGCCGCAGGACGTGCAGACGATGGCGTACGACTTCCCGGCGGACTTCTTCGCGCCGCCGGCGGTGACCTTTCGCGCGCCGCCGGCGGCAGGAGAGGAGATCGAGGTCGCCGCCCGCCTCCTGCGCGCGGCGCGCCGGCCGCTGCTCATCGCCGGCGGCGGCGTCCTGTATTCCGGGGCATCGAACCGGTTGCGTGCCTTCGTCGAGGCCCACGGCGTTCCGGTCGGCGAGACGCAGGCCGGCAAAAGCGCCCTGCCGTGGGACCATCCGCTGCAGCTGGGCTCGATCGGCGTCACCGGCTCTCCGGCGGCCAATCAACTGGCGCGCACCGCCGATGTGGTCATCGCCGTGGGCACGCGCCTGCAGGACTTCACCACCGGCTCGCACGCGCTGTTTCCCCAGGCGCAGCTCGTCGCGCTGAACGTCAACGCGTTCGACGCGCTCAAGGGTCGCGCGACGACCGTGATCGCGGATGCCGAGCGCGGCCTGGCGGCTTTGTCCGGCGCGCTCGCCGGCTGGCAGGCGGCCACCGCGTGGCAGGCCGAGGCGCGTGATGCCGCACAGCGCTGGCGCAACCGCGTGCTCGAGATCACGGGCCGGCGCGACGTCGCCCTTCCCTACGAGGGCGAGGTGATCGGCGCCGTGCAACGCTCTGCGCCCGAATCGCCGGCGCGCGACATCGTCGTCTGCGCCGCCGGCACCCTGCCCGCCGAGTTGCACAAGCTGTGGCGCACCCAGACCCCGGGCGGCTACCACATGGAGTACGGCTATTCGTGCATGGGCTACGAGATCGCGGGCGGCCTCGGCGTGAAGATGGCGCGCCCGGAGGCCGAGGTGATCGTGATGGTCGGCGATGGCAGCTACCTGATGCTGAACTCGGAGATCGCGACCTCGCTCATGCTCGGCCGCAAGCTCATCATCGTCGTGCTCGACAACCTCGGATTCGGCTGCATCAACCGCCTGCAACAGGCCTGCGGCGGGGCGCCGTTCAACAACCTGCTGGCCGACAGCGAGCAGCGCGACCCGGGAGCGCCGAAGATCGACTTCGCGGCGCATGCGGCCGCGCTCGGCGCCCGCGCGGAAAACGCCGCCAACATCGGCGAGCTCGAGGCGGCGCTGGCGCGCGCGCGCAAGGCCGACCGCACGAGCGTGATCTGCATCCGCACCGACCCCGCGCGCACCACCGAAGACGGCGGCGCGTGGTGGGAAGTGGCGGTGCCGCAGGTATCGGCGCGCGAGCAGGTGCGCACGGCGCGGCAGGCGTACGAGAAGCAAAGACAGGCGCAGAAGGCGGGATATGGCTCAACCGTTTGACGTGAAGATCGGCATCAACCCGATCTCGTGGAGCAACGACGATCTGCCGTCGCTCGGCGGCGAGACGCCGCTCGACACCGCTCTCACCGAGGGCAAGTCGATCGGCTATCGCGGCTTCGAACTCGGCAACAAGTTTCCACGCGAACCCGAAGCGCTGCGCCGCCTGATGACCGGCTATGGCCTGGAGGTCGTTTCGGGCTGGTACTCGGGCCGGCTCGCGCGCCGCTCCGTCGCCGAAGAGATCGAGGCGGTGCAGGCGCACTTGAAGCTGCTGACCGTCAACGGCTGCCGGGTCATGGTCTATGGCGAGGTCGCCGATTCGATCCAGGGCGAACCGGTGCCGCTCTACAAGCGCCCGCGTTTTCGCGGCGACGCGGACTGGCGCACTTACTGCGATCGCGTCACGGGATTCGCGCGTTACCTGGTCGAGCACGGCATCCGCCTCGCCTATCACCATCACATGGGTGCCTATGTCGAGGCGCCCGCGGACATCGACCAGTTCATGCATCTGACCGGCCCCGAGGTCGGCCTGCTTTTCGACTCGGGGCACGCGACTTTCGGCGGTGGCGACCCGGTCGCGGTGCTGGCACGGCACATCGAGCGCGTCTGCCACGTGCATTGCAAGGACGTGCGTCCCGACGTCCTGCGCATGGCGCGCAACCGCAACTGGTCGTTCCTGCAATCGGTCATCAACGGCGCCTTCACCGTGCCCGGCGACGGCGCGCTCGACTTTCGCGCGCTGCTGAAGATCCTCTACGACGCGGGTTATGCGGGTTGGCTGGTGGTCGAGGCCGAGCAGGACCCGGCGGTCGCGCCCAGCTTCGCGTATGCGCAGAAGGGTTATCAGCATCTGGCCCGGCTCGTGCGCAATGTCACGGGCACCTGGCAGGAGGCGGCGTAAATGGCACGGCTGCTGGTCAAGGGTCGGCGCGAAGGGCGTGAGATCGTGCACGTGACGCCGGAGTCGGCCGGCTGGAAGTACGTCGGTTTCGCGGCGTACCGCCTGGCGCGCGGCGAAACGCTGGTCTGCAATGCCGCGGCGCGCGAGCAGTGCGTCGTCGTGCTGAGCGGCGTGGTCAGTATCCGCAGCGGTGAGCGCGTGTGGCGCGAGATCGGCGAGCGCGCCAGCGTGTTCGAGGGCCGTTCGCCCTACGCCGTGTACCTGCCGTCGGGCTGCGACGCGGAGATCGCCGCCAACAGCGCGGCCGAAATCGCGATCGCGAGCGCGCCGGCGACGCCGGGCGACCCGCCGCCGCGGCTCATCGAGCCAGGGTCGATGCGCCGTTCGAATCGCGGCCAGGGCCTGAACGAGCGCTTCATCTGCGACATCCTGCCGCAGACCGAACCGGCGCAGGCGCTGCTGGTGGTCGAAGTGCTGACGCCGGCCGGGCATTCGTCGAGCTATCCGCCGCACAAGCACGACCGCGACAACCTGCCGGAGGAAAGCCTGCTGGAAGAGACCTACTTCCACCGGCTCAATCCCGCGCAGGGTTTCGCGTTCCAGCGCGTATACACCGACGACCGCACGCTCGACGAGTCGATGGCGGTGGAGCACAACGACGTCGTGCTCGTGCCGCGCGGCTATCACCCGGTCGTGGTGCCCTACGGCTACGACTCCTACTACCTCAACGTAATGGCCGGCCCGACGCGGCATTGGTCATTCAAGAACGATCCGGTGCACGAATGGATGCTGAAACCCTCACCTCAACCGGCGCCGCGCTGAGCGCCCCTGTCGCGCGCATCGGTCACTTCGTTGCCGGCCGCCACGTCGACGGCGCAAGCGGCCGCGAGGCCGACGTCTTCAATCCCGCCACCGGTGCGGTGACCGGTCGCGTGGCGCTTGCCGACGAGCGCGAAGTCGACGTCGCCGTGCGAGCGGCGCAGGCCGCTTTCCCCGGCTGGAGCGACACGCCCGCGATCAGGCGCGCGCGCGTGATGTTCCGCTTCAGGGAGCTGCTCGAGGCGCGCCGCAACGATCTCGCGGGCATCGTCACGCGCGAGCACGGCAAGGTGTTCGAGGACGCCAAGGGCGAGGTCACGCGCGGGCTCGAGGTGGTCGAGTTCGCCACCGGCATTCCGCACCTGCTCAAGGGCGAATACTCCGACCAGGTCTCGACCGGCATCGACCAGTTCTCGCTGCGCCAGCCGCTCGGCGTCTGCGCCGGCATCACGCCGTTCAACTTTCCGGCGATGGTGCCGATGTGGATGTTCCCGCTCGCGATCGCGGCCGGCAACTCATTCGTGCTCAAGCCGAGCGAGCGCGATCCATCGGCCGCGCTGATGCTTGCGGAGTTGCTCAAGGAGGCGGGCCTGCCCGACGGCGTCTTCAACGTCGTGCAGGGCGACAAGACCGCCGTCGACGCGCTGCTGCATCATCCGGACGTCGCCGCCATCAGCTTCGTCGGCTCGACACCGATCGCCGAATACATCCATCGCGAAGGCAGCGCCCGCGGCAAGCGCGTGCAGGCGCTCGGCGGCGCGAAGAACCACATGGTGGTGATGCCGGACGCGGATCTCGACCAGGCGGTCGACGCGCTGATGGGTTCGGCCTACGGCTCGGCGGGCGAGCGGTGCATGGCGATCTCGGTCTGCGTCGCCGTCGGGCGCGTCGCCGACGAGTTGGTCGCGCGCCTGGCCGCGCGCACGAAGAGTTTGAAAATCGGCGACGGCATGGACCCGGCATCGGAGATGGGCCCGCTCGTCACCGCCGCGCATCACGCCAAGGTAAAGGGGTACGTCGACCTCGGCGTGCAGGAGGGGGCACGGCTGGTGGTCGACGGCCGCGCGCTGCAGACCGGGACCAAGGGATTTTTCCTGGGCGGCTGCCTGTTCGATCACGTCCAGCCTTTCATGCGCGTGTACCAGGAGGAGATCTTCGGGCCCGTGCTCGGCGTCGTGCGGGTGCCCGACTTCGCCGCGGCGATCGAGCTCGTCAACGCGCACGAGTACGGCAACGGCGTGGCTCTGTTCACCGCCGACGGCAACACCGCGCGCGAGTTCGCGCGCCGGGCGAAGATCGGCATGGTCGGCATCAACGTTCCGATCCCGGTGCCGATGGCCTTCTATTCGTTCGGCGGGTGGAAGCGAAGCCTGTTCGGCGACACGCACGCCTATGGCCTGGAAGGCGTGCGCTTCTACACCCGCTACAAAGCTGTCATGCAGCGCTGGCCCGGCAGCATCGCCAAGGGCGCCGAGTTCGTGATGCCGGTGGCGAAGTAGCTCGGCCTTGCAACTGCGCAGGCGCACCTCGGGGCAACGTCCTCTCTGAGTTCCGGCCGGCGTGCGGCCGGCTCAGTGCTTTCCCTTTCCTTAAGCCTGCGCCGCTCCGTTACGGGCGCATCCGCTTGCGTGCGCGGGGCGGAGCGCGCTGCGCCCTCGACGCGAAAATTCCTCTTGACGCGGCATTCGCGCACCGCGTGTAATGAACTCGGCTTTTCGCAGGTCGCAAGCGCAGCGCCAGAGCTGCATCGGCGGTTCGTCCGGAGGACGTCCTCGTGTCGACGGCATTCACAGCATCAGCAGGGCATCAGCCTGAAGCCGATCCCGCCGGGGTCGTCCCGTTCCCACGCGTGTAACGACCAAGCTCAGCAGACCCGCATCCGAGGGTTTTCGCCGAGGAGGATCACATGCTTCGCAGCGGCCGCAATGCCTGGACTCTCCTTTCCGCGCTGGCCCTCGTCGTGCTGGCCGGTTGCGGCGGCAAACAACCCGGCACCGTGCTCGACGAGGCCAGGCAGGCGGGACTCACCGGCGCGTCGTTCAAGCATGCGGCCGAGGACTACTTCCACGACATGGATGGCGGCGTCGCGCTGACGCCGCAGGAGATCCAGGGACGCAACATGTGGATCGTCTGGACCGGGGGCAACGATCGCTTCTGGGATGCCATGTCGGGCTACACGTTCGGCGCGTTCGACATGCTGAAGATCATCAGCTCCCATCCCAGCCTCGGCTACTCGCGCGCCAACCGCTGGAGCTACCTCGGCCTCGTCAACGAACCCTGCTTCCAGAGCGCGACCGGGCCGTCGAAGGATCGACGCGGCCTGTGGCTCGACGTGCGCACCAACGACTGTCCGCCCGATCCGTTCGAAAACGAAACGAACTACCCCGGCGTGCGGGTCGGATCGCGCGGCAAGCCCCTCGGCGACGGCACGACGCAGCCCGCGGGCTCGTACTACGGTTATGCCACCGGCATCATGGGCCTGCGCCTGTTCCCGAACCCGGACTTCGATGAAAAGGCCGCGAAGGCGTGGGATCCCGAGCGCTATTACACCGATCCGAAGTACTACAACCGCAAGGACCTGGTGCGGCCGTATCGCGTCGGCATGTCGTGCGGCTTCTGCCACATCGGCCCGAGTCCGGTGAACCCGCCGGCCGATCCGGAACACCCGGCCTTCGCCAACCTGAGCTCCTCGGTGGGCGCGCAGTACATGTGGGTCGACCGGCTGTTCATCTTCAATTCGAACAAGCCGGAGGGCCAGCAGAACTACATGTACCAGCTGGCCCACACGTACCGGCCGGGCACGATGGACACCTCGCTCGTCTCCACCGACGGCATCAACAACCCGCGGACGATGAACGCGGTGTACGACTTCGTCTCGCGCATGGGGCTCGCCAAGCGGTTGTGGCACGAGAAGCTGGCGGGCGGCGAGCTCAACAACAAGCAGTTCAACGACTTCCTCGACAGCGGGCCGCTGACCGAGTTCTGGTCGAAGCAGGATGCGACCAGCAAGACGCCGCACGTGCTGAAGGACGGCGCCGACTCGGTGGGCCTGCTCGGCGCGCTCAACCGCGTCTACCTGAACATCGGCCTGTTCAGCGAAGAATGGCTGCTCCACTTCAACCCGGTCATCGGCGGCAAGCAGATCACGCCGATCGAGATCGCGGTCGCGCAGAAGAATTCGGCGTATTGGCAGGCGACCGAACTGGGCACGCCCAATACCGCGCTGTTCTTCCTCAAGGCGGCGCAGCCGGATCATCTCAAGGACGCGCCCGGCGGCGCGGCCTACCTCAATGCCGGCGCCGCGGTGCTGGACCGCGGCAAGACGGTGTTCGCGGAAACCTGCGCGCGCTGCCACTCGAGCAAGGCGCCTGCCCCGCCGCCGGAGCTCAACCTCAATCCGGACCAGTGCGCCGGAGCCGGCTACCTCGACTGCTTCAAGCGCTACTGGAAGTGGACCCAGAGCGACGAGTACAAGGCAAAGATGCGCGACATCGTGCATGCGCCGGACTTTCTGGAGGGCAATTACCTCTCCACCGACGCACGCATCCCGGTCACCCTGCTGCGCACGAACACCTGCAGCCCGCTCGCCACCAACGCGCTGGGCGGCAACATCTGGGACAACTTCTCCTCGCAGTCGTACAAGCAGCTGCCGTCGGTCGGCACCGTGACCATCTACAACCCGTTCGACGGTTCGCCCATGCCCTACAGGATGCCGGCGGGAGGCCGCGGGTACACGCGGGTGCCGTCGCTCATCGGCGCCTGGTCCACGGCGCCGTTCCTGCTCAACAACACGGTCGGTCCGTTCGATCCGGATCCCTCTGTGGCGGGCCGGATGAGATCGTTCGACGCGTCGATCGAGCAGATGCTCTGGCCCGAGAAGCGCGAGCACGATCGCGTCCTCGGCGACAAGGTTCCCGGCCTGATCGATCGCACCACCGCCCGGAGCAAGATCACGATCCCGCAGGGCTACATCCCGGACGCATTGCAGCCGCACCCGTTCCTGCACCGCTGGCTGCCGTGGCTCGTCAGCGACGGCGGCGACATCACGCTGGGGCCCATCCCCAAGGGCGCGCCCGTCGGCGTGATCGCCAACATCAAGCTGCGCCACGAAAACGGCGACGAGGAGATCACCGAGGCCGAGCACCTCCGCACGCTCGCCGAACTTGCGCTCAAGCTCAATTTCGACCTGCTGACCACCGGCACCGGTGCCACCGACGAGGAGCTGCGCGCGAAGTTCGCCGACCTGCAGAAACCGCTGCTCGCGCTGAGCAAGTGCAAGGATCTCGTCGTCAACCGCGGCCACTACTTCGGCACCGCGGAATTCAACAACCAGGCCGGCCTGAGCGACGACGAGAAGGCCTTCGGGACCGAACCCGAGTTGTCGGACGACGACAAGCGCGCGCTGATCGCCTTCCTGAAGACCTTCTGAGACCCGAAGGTTGTATGGCCCATGGCGATGCGCCGGAATGGGACTACGTCATCGTCGGGTCGGGCGCCGGCGGCGGCACGCTGGCAGCCCGGCTCGTCGAGCGGGGCAAGAGCGTGTTCCTGCTCGAGGCCGGCAGCGACCCCGCCGCGACCGAGGCGGCGCGCCTGCCCGACGACTACGAGGTGCCGGGCTTTCACACCTTCGCCTGCGAAAACGCGGCGATGAGCTGGAACTTCCGCGTGCGCCACTACGCCGACGCGGCGCGCCAGGCGAGCGACTGGAAGTTCGACGCCAACGCGGGCGGCGTGCTGTATCCGCGCGCCGCCACGCTGGGCGGCTGCACGGCGCACAACGCGATGATCTTCATGCTGCCGCATGACTCGGATTGGGACACGATCGCGCGCGACACCGGCGATCGTTCGTGGACCGCGGCGCGCATGCACCGTTATGCCCGGCGCGTGGAATCCTGTCACTACCGCAAGGTGTGGCGCGCGCTGCATACCCTCGGCATCGATCCGACCGGGCACGGGTGGAACGGCTGGCTCAGCACCGAGCGCGCGATTCCGGCCGAGGCGCTGGACGATCCCGACCTGGTCGCAGTCGTGCTCGGCACCGCGCTCGGGGTCGCGCGCGGCCGGCATCGCTTCCTGGGCCGGCTGCGTTTCATGCGCACTCTGGGCGATCCCAATGTGCGCCGGTGGGGACGCAAGAGCTTCGAGGGCCTCTGCTACACGCCCCTGTCGTCGTCGCGCGGCCAGCGCACCGGGACGCGCGAGCGCCTGCAGCAGGTCCAGGCGATGCATCGCGGCCGGCTGCACATCGAATACGACGCGCTCGCGACCCGCGTGCTCTTCGACGCGGGCCTGGCAGCCCGCGGCGTCGAATACTTCAAGGGCGCGCGCCTGTACGCGGCGCACGCGGCGCCGAGCGGCGCGCCCGGCGAGCGGCGCGCAGTGCACGCGCGCGGCGAAGTGATCCTGTGCGGCGGCGCCTTCAACACGCCGCAGCTGCTCCTGCTCTCCGGCATCGGTCCCGCGGAGGAAGTCGAACGCCACGGCATCAAACTGAACCTCCGGCTCGACGGCGTCGGGCGCAACCTGCAGGACCGCTACGAGGTTGCGGTCACGCATCGCATGCCGCAGCGCTGGCGCGCATTGCAGGGCGCGCGCTTCCAGCGCGGCGATCCGCTGTGGCAGCGCTGGCACAGCGAACACGCGGGCATGTATGCCTCCAACGGCGCGGCGATCGGGTTCGTCTGGCGCTCGCGCGACGGCCTGGCGGAGCCCGACATCTTCTGCATGGCGCTGCCCGCGCGCTTCGAGGGCTACTTCTCGGGTTTCTCGGACTGGATCCGCAAGTACCACGACACCTTGACGTGGGCGGTGCTCAAGGCGCACACGCGCAACCGGCGAGGCACCGTCACGCTGCGCTCGGCGGATCCGCGCGCGATGCCTGACGTGAACTTCCGCTATTTCGACGCCGGCGACGATGCGCACGGTGAGGACCTGCAGGCGGTCGTGCGCGCGATCCGCCATGTGCGCGGCCTCATGGACCCTCTGCTCGCCTCGGGGGCGATCGCGGAGGAACTGAATCCCGGCCGCGCCAGGGACTCCGACGATGAGCTCGCGGACTACGTCCGCAGCACGGCGTGGGGCCACCACGCTTCGTGCTCCTGCAAGATCGGCCCGCCCGAGGATGGAGGCGTCATCGACAGCAGGTTCGCGGTGCACGGCACGCGCCGCCTGCGGGTCGTCGATGCTTCGGTGTTTCCGCGCATTCCCGGCTTTTTCGTCGCGAGCGCGGTCTACATGGTGGCCGAGAAGGCGGCCGACACGATCCTGGAAACCGCGGCGCATGGAAGCGACCCGCGCTGACGCGCGCCGCGGTTGCATTGTTCGCAGCGGGTAACCGCAAGAGGGAGATGGCGATGCCTTATGACGTACCGCAGCTCTTGGCCATGTCGCAAACCCAGCTCGACGACCTGTTCCGCGCCAGCCAGCCTGGCGATATCCCCGACGGCCCTGCCCGGGGCACCGCCATCATCGCGCCCGGTACCGAGTACTCGGAGGCGATCGCAGAGTTCGTCAACCACTTCGGCTGGCAGGGCAAGGTCTTCGATGCGAAGAAGGGCCTGCTCAAGAACAAGATCCTCGCGTTCGGCGTCGAGGCGATCGTGGCCAAGGTCTACAAGGGCCCGAGCTGGCTCGACAACAACGAATGCATCGTGCTCGACTACTCGGACACGTCGCTCATCGCGCACTGGATCCGCGACGAGATCCGGCTGATCGGCCCGGGCTTCTATCTCGGCAAGGTCTACTGGAGCAAGGATCGCCTGATCGACTTCTGCCTGCAGTTCTAGCCGGGAAGACACGGCGCCGTGCTGCCGCAGTCCCAATTCCTGGTGCTCGCGCCGGTCGCGCGCGCGCGGGTTCCCGCGTTGCTGGAACTGCTGGAGTCGCTGAACCAGGCGCCGGGGATGGCGAATCCGGTTAACCCGGTCCTGCCGTTCGGCCACTTCGAGCAACTGCACTTCGCGCGTTTCGCCGTGCTCGACGATCCCGCGCTCGCCGACATCGAGGCCTATGGCCTTCCGGGCGCCGACCTGCCCATTTACCTCGCGTTCGCCGCGTGCTGCGACGGGTCGGCCGACGACTGCATCGCGGATCTCGCCCGGCGGGCGGGTGTCGGCCTGCGTGTGATCTTCGGTCACTGCCAGGGCTTCGATGCGAACGGCGACCTCGTGGCTTGGATGCAGGCGCAGCGCTGCCCGCTCGCGGCCGCCTACACCAACTGGGTCGGCCGCACGGTGCGCCAGATCAAGGAGGAGAACGCGCTGCGGATCGCGCTCGCCGGTGCCGTCAAGCGCGCGCCGCTCGTATCCGGCGCCCAGGCGCAACAGCTGCGGCGCGAACTGGTCGATTTCGTCGACCGCGAAATCGGTGCGGGCAGGCTGCGCCTTTCGGCGCCCGAAGCCACGCCGCTCGGCTGGCGCATCGCTTCGTGGGTGAACCTGGTCGCGGTGCCCACGGCCGGACTGATCCTGCTGCCTTTCCTCATCGTGCTGGCGCCGATCCTGATCGTCGTACTGCGCTCGAAGGAGGAAAGCGACCCCGAAATCTGTCCGCGGCCCGACCCGGCGGCGCTGCTGCAGCTGCAGCGGCTGGAGGACTTCGACGTGAGCAACCAGTACACGGCGATCGGCTCGGTCAAGCCGGGAGGTTTCCGTCGCTGGCTCGTGACGGCGCTGCTGGTGCTCATCGACTACACCTGCCGCCATATCTTCACGTGCGGTTTTCTCGCCCGCGTGCAGACGATCCACTTCGCGTTCTGGGCCTTCGTCGACGACAAGCGCCGGGTCGTATTCACCAGCAACTACGACGGCGGCCACGAGGCCTACATGGACGACTTCATCAACAAGGTCGCGTGGGGCCTGAACCTGGTGTTCAGCAACGGCGTCGGCTGGCCACGCACGCGCTGGCTGCTCGCGCGCGGAGCGCGGCTCGAAGACCGCTTCAAGTACTACCAGCGCCGCCATCAACTGCCGACCCAGGTCTGGTACAAGGCCTACCCCGGCCTGGCGCTGGTCGAACTCAAGCGCAACCAGCGCATCCGCACCGGGCTGGAGCGCGCGAGCGTGAGCGACGCCGAGGCGATCGCGTGGCTGCAACTGCTATGAGCGCGCCCGCGTCCCGGGGCCGGCCCGTGGATCTGGACGACGTCCAGGGACTGGTGATGGTCGGGTACAAGCGGCTGACGCAGGCCAGCTTCCTGCTGCTGCGGGTGCAGGATGTCGCCGCCGCGCGCGCGTGGCTGGCGCAGGCGCCCGTCACCAGCGCGGCCGACGCGACGGCGCAAAAGCGCCCCGAGAAGGCCATGCATGTCGCGCTGACGAGCGAGGGACTGCGCGCCCTGAACATCGCGGCCGAGGTGCGCGACGGCTTTTCGCTCGAATTCGACGCCGGCATGACCAGCGACGAGGCCCGCGCCCGCCGACTCGGCGATCTCGGCGCCAATGACCCGCAGTACTGGCAGTGGGGCAAGGGCGATCGCACGCCGCACGTCGCGGTGCTGCTCTATGCCGCACCCGGGCAGCTCGCGGCATGGCGGCAGGAGGTCGAAGCGCAATGCGCGGCCGGCTTCGACTGCATCGGCGTGCTGTCGACATCCGATGTGCAAGGCGTGGAGCCGTTCGGCTTCGTCGACGGCATCTCGCAACCGCAGCTCGACTGGCAGCGCGAACGCGCCGTGCGCGACCAGGACCGGCTCGACTACGGCAACCTCGCGTGTCTCGGCGAGTTCCTGCTCGGCTATCCGAACGAGTACGGGCGCTACACGCCACGCCCGTTGATCGATCCGGCGCGCGATAGCGCCGCGGCGAAGCTGCCGCGCGCCGAGGATGCGCCAGAACAGGCCGACCTCGGGCGCAACGGCTGCTATCTCGTGATGCGCCAGCTACTCCAGGACCTAAGCGGCTTCTGGAGCACGCTGGATCGGTGTGCCAAGGGCGATCCCGCACAGCGGGAACGGCTCGCCGCGTGCATGGTGGGGCGGGACAAAAACGGCGACCCGCTCGAAACATCGCGTGAATTGTCGCCGGCGCAGGGCGTGCCGGCGGCGCAGGCACAGCAGAACACGTTCACCTTCCGTGACGACCCACTAGGCGTGCGCTGTCCGCTGGGAGCGCACATCCGCCGCGTCAATCCGCGCAATGCGGACCTGCCGCCAGGTCCGCCCGGAATCCTTTCGCGCCTGTGGCGCACGCTGGGGTTCAATGCGGAGGCGCTGGCGCAGGACCGGGTCGCCTCGACCCGCTTTCACCGCCTCCTGCGCCGCGGCCGCAAGTACGAAGGACCCGGCGCGGAAACCGGCCTGCACTTCATCTGCCTGGTGGCCAACATCACGCGCCAGTTCGAGTTCGTGCAGAGCGCATGGATCATGGGCACGAAGTTCGATGGCCTTCCGGACGAAAGCGATCCGCTGCTGGGGACGCGCCGCAAGACGCTCGCCGGGCAGCAGACGGACGGCTACTCGATACCGCAGGCGGGCAGCCCGGACATGCGACTGGGCGGCCTGCCCGAGTTCGTCACGGTGCAGGGCGGCGCGTACTTCTTCCTGCCGGGCATTCGGGCCCTGCGTTACCTCGCGACCGCACGCTGAAGGAGAGACGATGCCTTCGAATCCGAGCCGTCCCGTTCCGCCGGCCGACACCGGCTCGACGCTGCTGAACTGGATCGCCGACGGCTCGCTCAAGCTGTTCCAGATCGAACGCCGGTTCGACTACTTCTTCCGCCCGGCTTTCGACGCACTGCTGCGCGATCCGCTCGCACGCCTCGCCACGGCGTTGATCAACTGGCGGCGCCCGAACGAGGGCCTAGGGATCGCGGAGGAGCGGCCGCTGCCGGACGAGGACGCGGCGGTCGAGTCGGTCATCACGAGCTTCCAGGCGCAGATGCGCAAGCTCTGGAAACCCGGGCTGTTCGAGCGCGGCGGCAATACCAAGACGCACGGCATCGTGCGCGCGGAGTTCATCGTGCACGACGGCCTGCCGCCGCAGCTGCGGCGGGGCGTGTTCGCGCGGCCGCGTACGTTTCGTGCGTGGGTGCGTTTCTCCGGGCCCGGCCCCTACATCACGCCGGACATCGACGACGTCGGCTTCATGAGCATCAGCATCAAGCTGATGGGGGTCGAAGGGCCGAAGCTGATGGAGGAGGAGAAGTTCACGCAGGACATGTTCGGCGTGTCTACGCCGACCTTCGTGACACCGGACGTGAGCGCCAATGCCAGGCTGCAGCTGCGCAGCCTGCAGAACGCCCAGATCCTCTACTTCATCAACCCGCGCGACTCGCACCTGCTCGACCTGATCATGCAGGGCCTGTGGACCAAGGCGCAGACCAGCCCGTTCGAGGCACCGTATTTCAGCTGCGTGCCCTACCTGATGGGCGAAGGCCAGGCGATGCAGTACTCGGTGTGGCCGAAGACGAGCCAGCGCACGCCGATCCCGCGCGTGCCCTTGCGCCCCCAGGACAACTACCTGCGCGATGCGATGGTGACGGCGCTCGACGCGGGCGACGTGGACCTCGATTTCCGGGTGCAGCTGCAGACCGACCCGTACCTGATGCCGATCGAGAACGCCGGGGTGCTCTGGCCCGAGCGGCTGTCGCCGCGCGTCCCGGTCGCGACGGTGCACATTCCGCGCCAGAAGTTCGACTCGCCGGCGCAGCTCGATTTCGCACGCCGGCTTTCCTACAACCCCTGGCACTGCATCGGCGAGCACCGCCCGCTCGGCAACCAGAGCCGCGCGCGCCGGCGCATGTACTACGAACTCTCCAAGCTGCGGCACGACATGAACGCCGTGCCGCACTACGAGCCGAACGGCGACGAGGTGTTCGACTGAGCGAGGCGCCCTACTGCGTGGCGTGCTGCGCGACGGTGAGGTTCTCGAGCGCCTGGATGATCCAGAAGTCCTCGGCCAGGTCGCCGTCGAGCAGGTAGGCGAACGGGAAGTGGCAGTACCCGCGGTCGCCCCACTTGCTGCCCCACGAGTTGCGGATGGTGAAGAGCCGCTTCGGCCGGTCGTAGCCGACTGCAAGCACCGCGTGCCCTCCGAGCACTTTTTCGGTGCCGCCGGGCATCGGCACCATGCCGGTCTTGGCGACGGCGTCCGATTCGAAGCTCTCGTAGACGGTGAAGCCGAGCACGATGGGGTTGCCCTGTGCCAGCGCGGCGAGCATCGCCTGCTCGTTCTGGTCGACGCGCGAGTACTCGAGCGCCTGGTGCTTCAGGCCCTCGGTGAAGCATGCATCGGTGGGCTTGGTCGCGAACTTCTTCACGTCGTACTTCCAGTGTTTCTCGAGGCAGATGCCCTGCTTCGCGAGCGCCTTCGCGCCGTCGCGAATCTCCGCGCCCGAGTCGCGGCGCTGGTTGCCGTGCAAGGCGCGCTCGTTGTAATAGAGGAACAGGCGCGACCAGTTGCGGTACTGGCCGTCCTTCGCCTTGTCGATGTGCTCGATCGCGCCGACCCATGCGTTGGCGGTGCACGAGCCGAGATCGCCCTGGTCCTCGACCCGGCTCATTTCGGCGCGCATGTCCACGCTATCGGGGAGCGCGGCCGCCGCGGGCTTGAAGTAGTGATCGCGCTTGTCCGGAAGATCCGGACGGTAGTCGTAGCGGCGCTTGATCTTCGATTGTGCATACGCTCTGAGTGCTGGCATGAGCCGGATCCTCCCGTGAATCGATCTGAATGCCGGTGCCTGCGCGGCCGGCCGATCTGAGTGCACCGCGCTCAGGCCCGGGACCATGAGTTGACGCGCAGGGCGAAGCGATCGTCAAGGGAGGATTCACGATTCGATCGCAATTCGCGCCGACTCGGCTATTCGGCGCCGGCGCGAACGGCCGGGATCCCTCGCTGCGCTCGGGATGACAGCCCATTTCCGCCGCTCCGCACCAAACCGCTGCGGTGATCCGGAGCCCCGATCAGGGACCCGCCGCTACGCGGCAAGGGCGTGCGCCGGCTTCTTGCCCTGGATGATCATCTGCAGGACGTCGTCCTGCGTGACGTCTTTCATGTACACCATGCCGACCACGCGGCCGTTTTTCATGACGGTCGCGCGCTCGCACACTTCGAAGACATCGTGCATCTCGTGACTGATGAGGAAGATGCCGATGCCCTCGTCCTTCAGGCGCTTGATGGTGTCGAGCACCATGCGCGTCTCGGCCGGGCCGAGCGCCGCGCAGGGTTCGTCCATGATCAGGATGCGCGCGTTGAAGTACAGCGCGCGTGCGATCGCGACCGACTGCCGCTGCCCGCCCGACATGCGCAGCACCGGATCGAGGATGTTCTTGAAATTCGGATTCAGCCGCTTGATCACGTTGCGCGCTTCGTATTCCATGCGCCGGCTGTCCAGCGTGCGCCAGTTGGTCAGCAGTTCGCGGCCGAGGAACAGGTTGCCGGGCCCGTCGAGGTTGTCGGCCAGCGCCAACGTCTGGTGAATCGTCTCGATGCCGGCGGCCTGCGCGTCGTGCGGCGTGCGGAAATGCACCTCTTGGCCCTTGACCTTGATCGTGCCTTCGTCGGGCTCGTACACGCCCGACAGCACCTTGATCAGCACGGTCTTGCCGGCGCCGTTGTGCCCGAGCAGGCCGACGACCTCGCCGGGATAGAGATCGACGTCGACGTGATCGACCGCAACCAGCCCGCCGAAGCGCTTGACGATCTGCCGCATCTCGACCAGCGGCATGCCGCTCGGAGCCGCCGCCCGGGCCGGGGATTGTTCCGTCTCAGTCATCGCTAGGCCTTCTTCTGGTAGACGACGTCGAAGTACACCGACACGATCAGCACGATGCCGATGAAGATCTGCCGCATCGGACTCGATACGTCGAGCAATACCATGCCGTTGTCGAGGGTCTGAATCAAGAGGGCGCCGAGCACCGCGCCCGGCACCGACCCGATCCCGCCGGCAAAGGAAGTCCCGCCGATCACCGCGGCGGAGATCACGTACAGCTCCGCCAGTTGCCCGATCGAATTGGCTCCCGAGCCGAGCCGCGCGGTGGTGATCACCGCCGCGACGGCAGCCAGCGCGCCGGTGAGCATGAACAGCGACCAGACCAGCTTCGTGGTGGACAGGCCCGACAGCAACGCGGCTTCCGGGTTGCCGCCGTACGCGAACACGTAACGACCGTAGCGGGTGCGCTGCGCGACGAAGGTCATCAGCACCACGATGACGATGAGGATCAGCACCGGCACCCCGATACCGCGGCCGTGCGGGTTGCCGGCTTCGTCGACGTTGGTGAAATCGGGCGCGACGCACATGGTCCAGACGAAGCCCGCGATCGCGGCGCACATCAACGCCGCCTTGAAGACATCGACCCACACCGGCGCCGGGTCGATGCCGTAGCGGCGCTGGTCGCGCCGCGAGGTCCAGCTGTGCCAGGCTACCCATGCCGCGGCGAGCAGACCCAGGACGATGCTCGGTCCCACGCCGATCGCGCCGTTTACGCCACCGCCCAGCGCCTGGTAGGTCTGGTGCAGCGGTGCAAGCGTCTGCCCGTCGGCGACCAGGAATGCCGCGCCGCGGAACATCAGGTAGCCCGCGAGCGTGACGATGAAAGCGGGGATGCGCAGCCTGGCGACCAGCGCCCCCTGCATCAGGCCGACCAGGGCGCCGATCACGAGCGCCACGAAGATGCTGGTGATCCAGCCGGCCGTCGAGCCCGGCGGAAATCCACGCACCTGCGTCCACGCGGCGGCCATGCCGGTGAACGCGAGCAACGATCCGACCGAAAGATCGATCTGGCGCGCGACGATGACGTAGACCATGCCGCAGGCCATCACCGCGATCACGCAGGTCTGGATCGACAGGTTGTAGAGGTTCTCCGGCGAAAGGAACAGGCCGTGCGTCAGCAGGTTCAGCGCGATCGCGATGACGACCAGCGCCGCCACCATCGACGACAGCCGAGGATCGAGGTGCAACCGCGCAAGCAAAGCCGACAGCATCTCCACTCCTCAGAGGTTGCAGCCGGGGGTGCGCACCTTGCGCGAGCGTGCATCCCGTCGCCCGGCCGTCGGGTCAAGCCAGAGGCGGCGCCGCGCGTTGCATGCGCGTGCCGCCCCGTACCGCCGCGTCGTCCGGCTACTTGCAGGCGGGCGGCGCCTTGGCGGGGTCGACCCCGGCGCACACCTCGGCCTTGGTGATCCACTTGGCATCGATCACCAGGTTCAGGTTGGCCTTGGTGATCGGAATCGGCGCGAGCAGGATCGCCTGTTGCGGGATGTGCTTGCTGCCATCCTTGAAGATCACCGTGTGGGGCGGCTTCTTCTTGGCGATCAGGTCCGCGGCGACCTCACCGGCGACCTTGCCCAGGGCACGCGAATCCTTCCACACCGACACCGTCTGCTCGCCGAGCGCGACGCGGTTCAGCGCGGCCTTGTCGCCGTCCTGGCCCGACACCGGGATGCCGACCATGTTGTGCGCACGCAGCGCCGCAACGACGCCACCCGCGGTGCCGTCGTTGGAAGCGACCACGGCGTCGACCTTGCCGCCGGTCTTGGTGAGGATCTGCTCCATGTTCTTCTGCGCGTTCTCCGGCGCCCAGCCGTCGGTGTACTGCTCGCCGACGTTCTTGATGTCGCCCTTCTTCATCGCCGCGTCGAGCACCTCCTGCTGGCCGCCGCGCAGGAAGTCCGCGTTCGGATCGGTGGCCGCGCCCTTGATGAAGACGTAATTGCCCTTGGGCCGGACCTTGAACACCTCGCGTGCCTGCATGCGGCCGACTTCGACGTTGTTGAAGGTGATGTAAAAAACGTCCTTGTCCTGGATCAGACGGTCATACGCGATGACCGGGATGCCGCGCTGCTTCGCCTTCTCGACCGAGGGCAGGATGGCATCCTGGTCCCAGGCGAGGATGATCAGCACCTTGGCGCCCTTGGTGATCAGGCTTTCGATATCGGCCGCCTGCTTCTCGGCCGAACCGGACGCGTCGGCGCTCACGTACTTCAGGCCGGCCTTCTCGAGTGCGGCCTTGATCGCCGCCTCGTCCGTCTTCCAGCGCTCTTCCTGGAAGTTCGACCATGAAACGCCGACGGTCTCGCCCGCCGCCTGCGCGGCTTCGGAGGCGATCAGGGCGCCGGTGGCGACCAGGACAGCCGCGACTATCTTCTTGTACATCATGCCTATCTCCCGTTTGCTCGCGCCCGCCGAAGTGGTCGAACGATCTATCGATCGTTCCCGCCGGGCATCTGCGGGACGCGACTCGCCGCGAGGGCGAACGATGCCGGCGTTAATCGAGTGATGTCGGTTTGAGTGCCGCCCCTCAAAGGTAGCTGTTCACCAGCGCTTCGAGCGCCTCCTGGCGGCCCGAGCGCGGCTGCGGCTCCAACGCTTTCTTGTCGACCAGGGCGGCCAGCTCGTCGAGCGAACTCTTGCCCGCGAGGATCTTCTTTCCCAGCTCCTCCTGCCAGCCATAGTAACGCTGCCGCAGCTGATCGGCGAGCGCGCCGTCTGCGATCATCTCCTCGGCCACGAGCAGGGCACGCGCGCACAGGTCCATCGCGCCCGCGTGAGCGATCACCAGGTCGTCAGGATCGATCGACTGGCGGCGGATCTTGGCGTCGAAGTTCAGGCCGCCGGTCGTGAACCCGCCGCCGCCCAGGATGTAATACAGAGCGAGCGCCACCTGCGGCAGGTTGTTCGGGAACTGGTCGGTGTCCCAGCCGAGCATTTCATCGCCGCGGTTCATGTCGATCGAGCCGAACACACCGAGCGCCTGCGCCAGGGCGATCTCATGCTCGAACGTGTGGCCGGCGAGCAGCGCATGGTTCTGCTCGATGTTGACCTTGATCTCGCGTTCCAGCCCATAGGTGCGCAGGAAGCCGTGCACCGTGGCAACGTCATAGTCGTACTGGTGCTTGGTCGGCTCCGCCGGCTTGGGCTCGATCAGGATGGTGCCCTTGAAGCCGATCCTGTGCTTGTGCTCGACCACCATGGTCATGAAGCGCCCGAGCTGATCGAGCTCGCGCTTCAGGTCGGTGTTGAGAAGCGTTTCGTAGCCTTCGCGCCCGCCCCAGAGCACATAGTTCGCGCCGCGCAACTCGTGCGTCAGCTCGAGCACGTTCTTCACCTGCGCCGCGGCGTACGCGAAGACCTCGGGATCCGGGTTGGTGGCGGCGCCGGCCATGTAGCGCCGGTTGGAGAAGAGATTCGCGGTGCCCCACAAGAGTTTCACGCCGGAGTCGCGCATCTTGTGGGCGAATACCTCGCCTATGCGGCGCACGTTGGCGTTGCTCTCCGCGAGCGTCGCGCCCTCGGGGGCGATGTCGCGGTCGTGGAACGTGAAAAACGGCACCCGCAGCAGGCGGAACAGTTCGAAGGCGACATCCGCCTTCTGCAGCGCCTGCGCCATCGGGTCGCCGCCGGCGGCGTGCCACGGGCGGCGGAACGTCTCGGCACCGAAGATATCGGTGCCCGGCCAGACGAAGCTGTGCCAGTAGCACACCGCGAAGCGCAGCTGGTCCTCCATGCGCTTGCCGAGCACCCTGCGGTCCGGGTCGTACCAGCGGTAGCCGAGCGGGCGTTTGTGGCTCGGCTTCCATCTCGCGCCCTCGTAGCGCAAGGGCTCGCGCAATGTGAAGTAGCTGTCGGTTTTCCGACTTCGATTCCTTTTCCTGGCCATCGCTCGGTTCCGTCCCCCGTTCTAGTGCGCGAAATCGCGCGCGATTGGATATAGCCGTCGCCAGTGGCGATGCCGCTCGACGTGCATCGCGTGCGCCGCGCGCCGCGGCTCGAAGGAGCGCAGCCGCGTCGCGGCGCGTGCGACCGACAGCCCCGCGCCGGCCGCCATGCGCGCGAGCCGCGCCGCGCCAAGGGCGCAACCGATTTCGCTTTCCGCGACCTGGTGCAGGGTGATGCCGAGCACGTCGGCGATGATCTGCGCCCACAGCGGCGAACGCGCACCGCCGCCTATCAACGCGGCCTCGTGCAACGTCGTGCCGGCGCCCGCGAGCGCGTCCTGCGCGTCGCGCAAGGCGTACGCGACACCTTCGAGCACCGCCTGCGTAAGCGCGGCACGCGTTGTGTCGGCCGCGAGACCCAGAAAGCCGGCGCGCACGTGCGCGTCGTTGTGCGGCGTGCGCTCGCCCGACAGATAAGGCGCGAACCAGACCGGGTTCGGTGCATCGGCGCGCGCGTCGATCTCGGCGAGCAGTTCGGCTTCGCCGTGGCCCGTCACGCCGGCCCACCATGCGAGGCACGCCGCGGCCGACAGCAGCACGCCCATCTGGTGCCACGTCTCCGGCACGGCGTGGCAGAACGCGTGCACGCCGTGGTCCGGATTCGGCGCGAAACGCGCGGTCGTCGCCCACAACACGCCCGACGTGCCGAGCGATACGAACGCGTCGCCGGGGCGAACCGCGCCGACCGCGACCGCGCCCGCGGCGTTGTCGCCGCCGCCACCGGCGATCAGCGGCGCGCGCGGCATGCCCCAGCGCGCCGCCAGCGACGGGGCAAGCTCGCCTGCGACGGCACTGCCTTCGACCGCGCGCGGCATGTGCTCGAGCGTGAGCCCGCACGCGGCGAGCGCATCCTCCGACCAGCGCCGCCGCCCTACATCGAGCCATAGCGTGCCGGATGCATCCGACATGTCTTCGAAGAACTCGCCGCACAGTTTCCAGCGCAGCCAGGCCTTCGGCAGCAGCACCTTCGCGGTACGCGCAAAGATCTCGGGCTCGTGCTTGCGCACCCAGCGCAGCTTGGGCGCGGTGAAGCCCGGCATCGCGCGGTTGCCGGTGACCGTGCGCAGGGCGGGCCAGTCGCGCTCGAGTTCGGCGCACTCGACGTCGCTGCGGCCGTCGTTCCAGAGGATGCACGGGCGCAGCACGCTGCCCCGTGCATCGATCAGCGTGGCACCGTGCATCTGGCCCGAAAGACCGATCGCGGCGGTTTGCGCGAGGTCGTCGCGCTGCCGCGCGTGCAGTTCGTCGAGTGCCGCGCAGGTGGCCTGCCACCACTGCTCGGGATCCTGCTCGCTGAAGCCCGGTTGGGGGCGGCTCACCGTGAGCGGCCGGCTCGCGTGCGCCACCACCTGGTCGTCGTCACCGACCAGCGCCACCTTGACGGCGGACGTGCCCACGTCGATGCCGAGCGTGATCACGGCAGGTTGTCCTTGACGAAGATGTCGATGCGGATGCGCTCCTGCTCCGCCAGCACCCGGTCGCCCGACAGGCGCGCGAGCGCGAGGCGACATGCGGAGCGCACCTCATGGCCGGCGTCCTGGTTGATGACAGCGTCGGCGACGCCGTCCAGCAAGGCGCGGCGTGCGTGCGGCGTCAGTTCGTGACAGACCCAGGTGATCTGCTGCGCGCGCTGGCTTGCGACCAGCGCCGCCTGGATGCCGCGGTTGCCCGCGCCGATGCTGTACAGGCCGGCGAGCTTTGGTTCGCGCCGCAACAGCTTGACCACCAACGGCTCGGTGCGCGCGGAACGATCGTGGCCTTCGATCGGCGCGAGCAGGCGGACCTGCGGATATTCGGCCGCCATCACCTGCTCGAAACCGAACAGCCGCTCGGCGTGATCGCGCAACGAACGGCTGCCGAGCACGATGCCGATGCGCGTTTCGCCGCCGGCGGGCGGCCGGACGAAGCGGCCGAGCAGCGTCGCGGCGGTGCGGCCGGCGGCGACGTTGTCGATGCCGACGAAGTGTTCGCGGCGCGAGCCGGGCACGTCGGAGACCAGCGTCACGACGATCGTGCCGTGCGCAACCAGGTCGTCGATGGCGGCGCGCACCTGCGGATGGTCGAGCGCCATCACGACCGCCCCGTCAAACCGACCCTGCAGCCCGGCGAGATGGCGCGCCAGCGCGACCGGCGAAAAGACATCGACCGTCTGTACCTGCACCGAGGCGCGCTGCTCCGCCACCCAGGGTGCGATCGCCTGCACCTGCTGGTTTAGCATCGCGACGAACGTGTTGGTGCCGCTCGGCAGAATGAAAACCAGCTTGAGGCTGCGCTGGCGCGCGAGCCGCGCCGCGGCCGGATCGGGCCGGTAGCCGAGCTGCCGCACGACCTCGTTGACGCGCTCGGCGGTGCGCGCATGCACACCGGCACGGCCGTGCAGCACGCGATCCACCGTGGCGAGGCTGACCCCCGCCGCGCGCGCGACATCCTGCAGGCTGGCACGGATCGCGAGGTCCATCGATCGATGCTAGTGAGCAAAAATGAGGTGCGCAACTCATTTCCATCGTGCGCTGCGAGGAACGCGCTGCAACGCGGCGCCGGAGCGGGCGCCGCGCGCGCAAGAGATCAGCTCTTGTCGCCTAGCTGCTGCAGGCCTTGCCGTGATCGGGCTTGAATCCCTTCGTCTTCGCGTCCGCTTCGCTCATGTATTCGCCCGCCTTGGTCTTGCCGTACCACTTGTCGCCCTGGCAGTGATAGACCTTCGACGAGGTGTTTGCCCACACGAGACCCGGACCGCCCCCTGGCGCCGCGGTCCCTGCAGGCTTGGCTGTGCTCGCGGTCGTCGTCTTGGCGGGCGCGGCGGGTGCGGCCGCCGCCGGTGCCGGCGCTACGGGCGCCGCCGCACCAGGCGCGGCCTTCGTATCCGTTGCGGCGGTCGAAGCCGCACCCCACCACTCCTTGACACCTTTGTGACCGCTGCACGCGCCCTTCTTCTCCGCGCCCGAGTAGTACGTCCCATCCTTGCAAAGTCCGGTCGAACCGGCGGGCGCATCCGCCGGAGCGGCCGCAAAACAACTGAAAGAAACCAGCAATCCCGCGGCCAGCGCGGGCGAAAGCAGCGTTCTCATTCTTTCTCCCCAACATTCAAAAAAGGTTGTGCGCACACAGAAAAGTGCGCACGCCGCCAACGTATTGGATCAAGACCGGTTGACTCCGACGTTGATCGAAGTCAGGCGGCCGGCCCGACGACCCCCGCAACTGCGGGATTGGCGTGCGCCAGGGCGGCGGCGCCGCGATTGTCGTATGCCAACCTTGCAACGATGTCAGTGTCGGGGTCATGCGGTTGCCGCCCCGCCGAAGCGGGGAGTAGGCTGGCCCGCCAGGAAACCGGCCACGGGACTCACAACGACAAGAAGGAGGCGGGTTATGCACATTGTCTGGACGATTCTGATCGGGCTCGTCGTCGGGCTTCTCGCGCGCTTCCTCACGCCGGGCGAGGACAAGATGGGTCTGATCCTGACCGCGGCGCTGGGAATCGGCGGCTCGCTCGTGGCGACCTACGTGGGGCAGGCGATCGGCTGGTACACGGCCGGCCAGGGAGCGGGATTCATTGCCTCCCTGCTGGGCGCCATCGTCCTGCTCGCCATCGTTCACCTGGTGCGCAAGAAGAGCGCCTGAAGGAGTCGTGAAAGTGGGATTGCTCGACATGGCCGGGGGCCTGCTGCAGCAGTACTTGAGCACTGCCGCGTCCGGACAGCCCAATCCGGCGGCCGCTCAGCATTTCGATCAGGTCGCGCAGCAGGCAAGCCCCGATCTGCTTGGCAAGGGCCTGGCGGCGGCGTTCCGCTCGGACCAGACGCCCGACTTCGCTCAGATGGCGGCGGCCATGTTCGCGCAAGCCACGCCGGAGCAGAAACAGGCTCTGCTCGAGAAGCTGCAGAGCGTGCTCGGACCGGGCGGGGCGGCGCTGGGCACCGCAGCGAACACATCGCCCGCCGCCGTGCAGTCCGCGCTCGAGCAAGCGCGCGCGGCGAATCCGTCGATCATCGACAAGGTGAGCGCGTTCTACGGCGAACATCCGACCCTCATCAAGACGCTCGGCAGCGCGGCCTTGACGATCGCGCTCGCGAAGATGGCCGAGCACGCGCGGCAAGCCTGAGCAGCAGGCACCGGCGCCGCGCGTTCCGTGGCAGGCGCGGGATCCGGTTACGATCCAACCGCTTGCGTGGAGGCGGCGATGGCGGATGCGACTTCGGATCAGGATCAGGCACCGTGGTGGGCGTGGGCACTGCCCTGGTCGGCCGCGGCCTCCGGCCGTGCGCCGTGGTTCGGCGTCGCGCCACAGTCGCTTACCCAGCCGATCAACCCCGGCTGGTCGTTCGGCAACGTGATCGTCAACAACGAGAACTCGAGCGCACCCGACGTCGAGCGCGAAGTCGTCACCCGGCATAGCTATGGCCGGCAGATCGGCCGCCTGATGGATGCGGTCGAAACGTTGTGCGAGGCGGTGCCGGGCGTGGCGAACGACGAGCGGATCAAGGAGTTCCGCAAGTTGGCGGCCGCGGTGGAACGGATCAAGAAGCAAGCGGCGCCGCGGCGCGTGGAGGAGATCCGGCGCGAACTCGAGTGGCTGAAGCGCAACGATGCGGAGGGATTCGCGAAGCTGCGCGAGATGTTGCGGTAGGCGGGATCTGGAACCATTCCGCCCCCACCCTCTCCCTCCCCCGCACGCGGGCGAGGGAACTCAAGTCGCGTAGCGCGCAACGGACAACCCCTCGACGTCGATCTCCGTGGGGCGACCGGCCATCCAGTCGGCGAGCAAGCGGCCGGTGCCCGCGGCCATCGTCCACCCCAACGTGCCGTGACCGGTCGCGAGCCAGAGGTTGCGAATGCGCGTCGGGCCGACGATCGGCGTGCCGTCCGGCGTCATCGGCCGCAGGCCGGTCCAGAACTCCGCCCTGCCGACGTCGCCTGCCTGGGGGAAAAGATCGGTGACGACGAACTCGAGCGTGCGCCGGCGGCGCTCGTTCAGGCTGAGATCGAATCCCGACAGCTGCGCGGTGCCGCCGACGCGGACCCGATCGCCGAGGCGTGTCACCGCGACCTTGTGCGTCTCGTCCATGATCGTCGACTGCGGTGACTTCGACGCGTTGCTGATCGGCACGGTGATCGAGAAGCCCTTGACCGGATAGACCGGGATGCGGATCCCACGCGGTGCAAGCAGGCGGGTCGAGTAGCTGCCGAGCGCGACGAGATAACGATCGGCGGTCACCGGACCGGCATCGGTTTCCACGCCGGCAACGCCGTCTCCGGCGGCGGCCAGCGCGCGGATGTTCACGCCGAAGCGGAACGTCGCCCCGGCTTGCTGCGCGAGCGACGCGATCCGCTGCGTGAACAGGAAACAGTCGCCGGTCTCGTCGCCGGGCAGCCGCAATCCACCCACGAACTTGTGTCCGACGTCCGCCAACGCCGGCTCGTACCGGATGCAGCCTGCGCCATCGAGCACTTGATAAGGGACGCCATACTCCTGCAGGACGGCGACGTCCTTGGCCGTGCCATCGAGCTGCTTGCGGGTGCGAAACAGCTGCAGCGTGCCCTGCGCGCGCTCGTCGTAGGGGATCCCGGTGGCGGTGCGCAGCTGCTTCAGGCAGTCGCGGCTGTATTCCGCCAATCGCACCATGCGACCCTTGTTGAGCGCGTAGCGCGCCGCGGTGCAGTTGCGCAGCATCTGCGCGCCCCACCGCCACATCGCCGCATCGAGCATCGGCTTGATGACGAGCGGCCGATGGTGCATCAGAAGCCACTTGATGGCCTTGACCGGAATTCCGGGTCCCGCCCACGGTGCCGAATAACCGGGCGAAACTTCGCCGGCGTTGGCGTAACTCGTTTCGCGTCCCGGTCCGGACTGGCGCTCGAGCACCGTGACCTCGTTGCCGGCCTTGGCGAGGTAATACGCGGCCGTCGTGCCGATCACACCGCTGCCAAGGATGACGATTTTCATGGCGCGCACGATTGTGCCGGGAGCGGGCCGGAACCGGTTGGACCGGCGGCGCAGGCGGCGCGTGGCTACAACACAAGCGGCGAAAAGAGCGCGGCGGCCTCAGCCGCCAAGGAAGAGTCGGCCGACTTCGGGATGACCGAGCAGGTCGGCGGCCCGGCCGGCGACCACGAGCCGCCCCGCCACGACGACGTAACCGATGTCGGCGAACTCGAGCCCCTTGCGCGCATTCTGTTCGACCATCACGATGGTCTTCGACTCGGTGCGCTGCAGGTCGCGCAGGATGTCGAACACCATCTCGACGTAGCGCGGTTCGAGGCCGATCGAGGGCTCGTCGACGAGCAGCACCGCGGGATCCATGACGAGTGCGCGCCCGATTTCGAGCAGCCGCCGCTCGCCGCCGGAAAGCACGGCGGCACGCTGCTTGCGCCGACGCCGGAGCGGTTCGTAGCGCGCGAAGACCTGCTCGGCCCGTTGCCGCGCCGCATCGGACCGCTCGAGGAGATAGCCGCCGAGCCAGAGATTTTCCTCGACGCTCATGTCCGGGAACACCGAGTTGTCCTGCAGGAGGTAGGCGATTCCCGCCTCCTTCAACTTCCGGTTCGCCGGCATGCGTGTCACGTCGACGCCGCCGACCCGCACGCTGCCGTGCGTGATGTCGGCGAGGCCGTAGATCGAATGCAGCACGGTCGATTTGCCCGCCCCGTTGGGCCCGATGAGGCAGAGTGACTGGCCGCGCGCCACGCGCAGGTCGAACCGATGCAGCACCTCCAGCTTGCCATAGCCGGCAACCAGGCCGTCGAGCGCGACTAGCGGCGCGCCGGCCGCCAGCGCTTCGAGCTGCGGCCCGGTGGGCCCGGGCGCCTGGCGGCCCGGCGCGGAACCGATCGTCACGTCCGGCACGTTCAGCGCACCCCCAGGTACGCGTCGAGCACGCGCGGGTCGCGCTGCACTTCCTGCGGCGAGCCCGACGCCAGCACCTGGCCCAACGCCAGGCAGTACACGTGTTGCGCGAGATTCATGAGCACCCGCATGTTGTGCTCGATCACCAGCAGCGTGATGCCGAGTTCCGCGTTGGCGCGGCGCAGGCGCTCGACGAGAGCGTTGATCAGCGTCGGATTGATGCCGGCGGTCGGCTCGTCGAGCAGGAGCAGCTTCGGTTCGCGCATCAGCGCCATCGCCAGCTCGAGCAGCTTCTGCTGCCCGAACGAAAGGCTGCCGGCGGGCAGGTGGCGCTTGCCGTAGAGGCCGACGAAATCCAGCAGCACCTCCGCACGCTCGGTGACCGGTGTCGCGAAGCGCCCGAACATCGCACGCAGCGAGTCGTGCGCCAGCGGCGCGGAGACCTGCAAATTGCGCACGCAGTCCATCCGGCCGTACACGCGCGTCTGCTGGAACGTGCGGATCAGGCCGCGCCTTGCGATCGCGTCCACGCGCAGGCGCGTGATGTCGTGGCCGTCGAAGGCGATCGTGCCGCCATCGACCGGATGCGACCCGACGATCGACGAGAACAGCGTCGTCTTGCCTGAACCGTTCGGGCCGATCAGGCCGACGACGCTCCCGGCCGGCACCGCCAGCGAGATGTCGCGATTGGCGACCACGCCGCCGAACCGCTTCGTGACGTTGCGCACTTCAAGCAGCGCGCTCATCGCCGGTTTTCTCCAGCGCCGCCCCGCGTGCGGCGCCGGTGTCGACGATTTCGCCGAACCACTGCGGCCGCCGTGCACGCAACCAGCCCATGATGCCCGTCGGGAAGAACAGCACGATGAGCACGATCAGCGCACCGAGCGCGACGCGCTGCCAGCCGAACAGGTAGGTCCAGAAGAACTCCTGCGTCGCGTGGAACACGGCCGCGCCGATGACCGGGCCCCACAGCGTCCCCTTGCCCCCGAGCATCGCCATCAACACCATCCAGACGCCGAACGTCGCACCGGCGAAGGCCAGGTCGCGCGGATCGACGAACCCGACCAGCCCCGCGACCGGCCCACCGGCGAGTCCGAGGAAAAACGCCGCGATCATCCAGGCCGCGACCTTGTACCGGCGCGTGTGCATGCCCATCGATTCGGCCTTGTCCTCGTCGTCACGGATCGCGTTGATCGCCGCGCCGAAACGGGTCGTGTACAGCCAGCGCAGGGTGAAGAAGGTCGCCAGCGCGAGCGCGAGGAGCACGTAGCAGAAGAAGCGATTGCGTGCCTCGATCGGGCCGGGATACAGCGCGGGAACGATGCCGGAGCCCGCGCCGACGAACTCCCATCCGGCGAAGAGATCCGCCATCGCCAGGCCGAGCGCGAGCGTGCAGATCGCGAAGTACTGGCCGCGCATGCCGAGGATCAGCGGACCGAGCACCGCTGCCACCGCGACCGCCACCAGCGCGGACGCGATCATGCCGATTGCGAGGGAAGTGAAGTATCCGAGATGCGCGTCGCGCTGGAGCACGGCGGTGACGTAGCAGCCGAGTCCGAAGAAGAGCACGTTGCCGAACGAGTTGTAGCCCATCTGGCCGCCGAGGATGTCCCAGGTCAGGGCGAAGACGACCATCAGCCAGAGGAACGCGAGCTGCGTCACCCAGCCCGGAAACAGGTACGGCGCCGCGAACACGAGCGCGCCGCCGAGGACGTACAGCGGTACGCGCTGGCGCCTCGAAGCCAGGTGCCATGGGCCGAGCTGACCGCCTGCACCGGAGGCGTCGACGCTCATCTGAGATACAGGCGGCGCCGTTGCAGCGCCAGCTGCCGCGCCACCAGGATCACGACCAGCAGGACGGACAGGAACGCGGTCTGGAACTCGGCGCCGAGCAGGAAACCCGCGTACTGCTCGGCGACGCCGAGCACCGCGCTCGAAGCGACGATGCCGAGCACGTTGCCGAGGCCCGCCACCACCACGATCATGAATGCGCGCACCGTGTAGGTGAGACCGAGATACGGGTGGATCACCCACGTCATCGCCACCAGCGCGCCCGCGGCGCCGCAGATGGCCGCATTGAGTGCGAAGGAGACCGCGTAGACACGGTCGGTGTCGACGCCGAGGATGCGCGCGGCGCGCGCATTTTGCGCGGTCGCGCGCAATGCCCGGCCGAGACGCGTGAAGCGCAGGAACAGCATCAGCGCGAGGCCGACGATCACGGCGGCGACGAACGCGACGAGCTTGACCTCCGGCACCGTGACGTCCCCGCCCGCGAGCAACAACGTGCCGAGGCCGGATTCGACGCTGCGCACGTTGGCGCCGAACAGCTGGTTGGCGAGCTGCTGCAGCAGGATCGACAGGCCGAACGTCGCCAGGATCGAGAAGAAAAGGTCGCGGTCGACGATGCGAAAGATCACGACGCGATAGAGCAGCCATCCGAGCACGTACAGCGCCGCGGCCGCCAGCGGAACGGCGGCAAGGGGCGGCACGCCGGCCGAGGTCGCGTACAGCGCGACGTAGCCGCCGAGCATCACGAGGTCGCCCTGCGCGATGTTGATGATCCGCATCACGCCCCAGACCAGCGCCATGCCGTACGCGGCGAGCGCGAACAGGGCGCCGATCAGGGCGCCGTCGAGCAGCAGCTGCAGGTTGAAGACCGGCGCGGTCGCGAGGATCGCCAGGTTTTCCATGAGCGCACGCCGGCGGTGCAGGTCGGTCCTGGTCGATCAGCCGCCGCCCGCGTCGCGGTTTCCGCGCGTCAGTTGTGCCTGGCCTGCATCGCCTCGCGTTGCGGCCATGGCGGCGCCGGGTAGATGAGCTTGGCCCGCGCCCAGCGCGACGGCGCGACGACCTTGTACTCGCCGCCCTGGACCTGGTACAGGACCATCGACTTGGCGATGTTCTTGCCGGTCGAGTCGAACTTGATCGGCCCGTAGAACGTCATCAGATCGGTCCTGGCGAGCGCGTCGCGCACCTTTTCGGTGTCGAGGGACCCGGCGCGCGCGATCGCATCGGCGAAGACCAGCACCGAGGCGGTCGACTCGGCCGCCTGATATGGCGGCGCGTACTTGAACTCCTTCTCGAAACGGGTCGCGTAATCCTTTGCGCTGCCGAACCACTTGTCCTTGTAGCTGAGCTCGCGGTCCCACTGGGAAGCACACACCGCGTATTCGGCGGCGGGCCCCAGCTTTTCGGCGATCTGAGCCGAATCGCAGTGCGTCAGCGCGAGCATCGGTACGTACACCTTCTGGTCCATGACCTGGCGCACGGCGAGCGTCGCGCCCTTGTCGTGCCCCGAGACCACCAGCATGTCGGGTTTCAGTGCCTTGACCTTGGTGAGCGTCGCCGACATGTCGTTGATCTCCGGCGGCAGCTTGTCGTCGACCACGACCTTCATGCCGTACTTCCTGGCGTCCTCCATGACGCCGTTGCGCACGTCCTGAGAGAAGTTGTCGTTCTCGATGGCGATCGCGATGCGCATGTCCGACGGCTTCCTGCCGTGCTGCTTCGCCTGCTCCGCCAGCAGATTCACCGCCTCGCGCAGGTAGTAGTCGGACGTGTTGAGCACGGCGAAGAGATACCGGTAGCCGTTGACGAACAGATCGCGGTCGGCGCCATTGCCCTCGACCATCGGCATCCGGTATTTCTCCGTCACGGGTGCGATCGCCTTGGTCAGACCCGAGCTGTACGGCCCGAGCACGAACTTGACGTGGTCCTGCGCGATCAGGCGCTCGATCAGCTGCGCGCCGCGCGCCGACGTCGATTCGTCGTCGTAGTGGGCGATCTTCAGCATGTAGGTCTTGCCGCCGACCTTGATGCCGCCCATTTCGTTGATGCGCTCGACGGCGAGGTTGTAGCCGTCGAGCGTGTTCTTGCCGTTGGTCGAATACTTGCCCGTCATAGAGATCGCCGCGCCGAGCGTGACGGTGTCTGCGCCTTGCGCCCAGGCGGTCGATGTCGAAAACGCGCAGGCGATGGCGGCCCATGTCGCGACGCTGCTGCTGGACCCGAGTCTCATCTGGATCTCCTCGTCCTCCGGATCGAAGGGATAAAAAACGCGACAGCGCCGCGATCGGTGCACACGCCGCCGGTGGTCCGGTGGCCTCCGTCCATTGCGGCGGTCCTCGCGCCCCGCCTTGGTATGGGCGGCCACCGCCGTCGTTCGAGTCGGGCCGGACAAACGGAGTTCCCCCGAGCAGCATGTGTGGCGGTGCAATGCCCGGCGATCGCTCCGAACTCGGTGCATAGGTTCTTTCACGCACTCAACTCGCGCTACCGCGACGCAATGTCTGCAGCGTTGTGCTCGCTGCGATGAGAGCCGCGGCCGCGGAGGAGGATTGTTGCACCGCCGGAACCGGGCTGCTCAGACGGTTGCGATCGGCGTCGCGGGAGAACCGACCGCGCCGGGCAGCCGCAACGGCGGCGCGGTGAGCATGAAGCGATAGCGCCCATGTGATCGCAGCCATTGCGCGAGCGGCGTCAGGTGCCACAGCTCGCCGAGATTCACGCCGAGCTTGAACAGGCAGTGCTCGTGCAGAGGCAGCGTCGCGCAGCAGCCCACGTGCGAGGTTGCCGGGTATGCCTCGACGGCGTAGTTGTCGGCGATCAGCACCGCGAGTTCGCTGTCCGTGATCCACTGCAGCAGCCGCGCGTCGCGGCCGTCGAGCACGGCGCAGGAGTTCTCCACCCGCTCCCGGTCCGGCACGCCGCCCATCTCGACCAGCAACTGCGCAAAGCCCGTATGGAGGCAGACCATGTCGCCGCGCTCGACGGTGACACCATCGCGTTCGATGACCTGCATCAGCGTCTCGTAGCCGACCACCTCGTGCTTGCGGCCGAAGTGCGCGTGCAGGTCGATCAGCACGCCGCGTCCCTGCAGGCCGTGCAGCGCCATGTTCTCGATGCCCAGGGCGCGCGCCCGGGAGGTCGAGCGTGCGCTCGCCGCCCGGTCGGGCACGCCGGCATCGGAGGCCTCGGTCGGTCCGAAGATGTGCACGCCGGGTCGATAGCCGTTGTAGAAGACCGGCTCCGGCATCCCGTCGCCGTCCGCATCGAACATCTGTCCGATGTGCGCGAGGCTGTCCCACTGCGTCGAGTACTGCAGGTAGATGATCGCAAGGTCGTCGCTGACGACGTCCGAGTGCAGCGGGTTGTCCAGGCTCAGGCGGTAGTTGAGGTTCGGCTTTCCATTGCGCACCGTCGGGCGCAGGACGGGCGGATGGCGGCGCGGATTGAGCACGTTGCCGCCGGGCAGGTCGAGCGGAAGGCCGAGGCAGAACGTGCGGCCCTCGCGCACTTCGGCCGCGCCCTGGCGCACCTTCTCCGCCGTCAGGAGATTGAGCCGGCCGAGCTGGTCGTCGGGACCGAAGTCGCCCCACGTCGATCCCGGTGGCCGGGCGCGCCAGCGCGGGGCGGCCCCGTCCGCTCCCGTTGCGCCCGGTCCCGTCGCCGCGTCGCTCATGCGAGCCTCCCTCCGTCGATCGACTCGTCGCTCACAGCCTGATCGGCAGCGAGCGGATGCGCTTGCCGGTCAGCTTGAAGAGCGCATTGCAGACTGCCGGCGCGATCGGCGGCGTGCCCGGCTCGCCGATCCCGCCCAAGTGCTCGACGCCGGAGTTCACGATGTGTACCTCGATCGCGGGCGCGCTGGCAAGGCGCACCATGTCGTACGCGGGGAAGTTGGATTGCTCGACGCGGCCGGCCTTCAGCGTGATTTCGCCAAACAGGGCCGCAGTGAGACCGAAGATGATTGCGCTCTCCATCTGCGCCGCGACGACGTCCGGGTTGACGGCGAAGCCGCAGTCGACGGCACAGACGACACGACGCACGCGCGGCGCGCCGTCGACGATCTCCACTTCGGCCACCTGCGCCACGATCGATTGGAAGCTCTCGGCGAGCGCCACGCCACGCGCCCTGCCCGCCGGCGGCGGCGTGTCCCAGCCCGCCTTCTCAGCCGCCACCTCGAGAACCTTGCGAAACCGTGGTGCATCGGCGAGCAGCGCGAGACGGAACGCGACCGGGTCCTGGCCGGCCGCGGCCGCGCACTCGTCGACGAACGACTCTGCGAAGAACGCGTTATAGGAGTGACCAACGCTGCGCCAGTAGCCGACGGGAACCGGTTCGTGCGTTAGCACATGCTCGACGACTCGGTTCGGCAGTGCATAGGGCAGGTCGAACGCGCCTTCGGTCGTCGTCTTGTCCTTCATCAGGTCCGATGCCGCCGCGGGAAGCAGGCGGGCGGTGAGGCTGCCCGTGCAGGACTGGCCGACGATGCGGTGGTACCAGCTCGCGACGTTGCCCTTGGCATCGAGCGCCGCGCGCATGCGCGCGGCGGCCATCGGGCGGTACACGTCGTGCGTCATGTCCTCTTCGCGCGACCAGATGAGTTGCACCGGCGTATCGGTCACGCGCCGGGCGATCGTCACCGCCTGCACGACGACGTCGACCTCGAAACGGCGCCCGAACCCGCCGCCGAGGTAGGGCGTGTGCACCGTCACCTTCTCGCTGTCGACGCCGGCCGCCCGCGCCGCAAACCACCTGACGAGCGTGGGCGCCTGGCTGCCCACCCACACTTCGCAACTGCCCGCCTGGCGCACGACAGCCGTGCAGTTGATCGGCTCCATCGTCGCGTGCGCCAGATACGGCACGAAATAGTCGGCCGTCACCCGTGTGGCGGCGCCTGCCTCCGCAGCGGCGAGATCGCCGGCGTGGTCGTAGACCCGCGCGTCGCCCTGCTCCAGCAACTGCTCGTAGCGCTTGCGCTGGCTCGCCGTGTCGAATCCCGCGTTCGGCCCCTCGTTCCAGCGCATGGTCACGTCGGCGAGCGCCGAACGCGCGAGCCAGTAGTGATCGGCGACCACGACCACCGCCGCCGCGGACGTGCTGGTCGCCGGAATGTCGAAGACGTCGACCACGCCGCGCCGGCCCTTGACCTTGCTCGCATCGAACGATTCGAGCGCGCCGCCGAACACGGGGCACTGGGCAATCGCTGCGTAGGCCATGCCGACGATGCGCGTGTCGATGCCGAAGCGCGCGCTGCCGTCGACCTTGGCCGGAATGTCCAGGCGTCGCTGCGGCTTGCCGAGCAGCGTGAACCGCTCGGGATCCTTGAGCGGCACATCGCGCGGCATCGGCTGCCTGCCTGCCTCGACGGCGAGTTCGCCGAACGTCGCGCGCCGGCCGGAGGCCTTGTGCTCGACGACGCCGCCGGCCACCGACAGCGAATCCGGCGGCACCGCGAAGCGACCTGCCGCCGCCTGCACCAGCATCGCCCGTGCCACCGCACCGGCCTGCCGCATCGGGCGCCACGCATCGCGCACGCTGGTCGAGCCGCCGGTCGCCTGGACGCCGAGCAGTTCGCCCAGCTTGAACTGGCTGAAGCGATTGAAACGTGCCATGACGCTGCGGTCGTCGGGGCGGAACGGCACCGAGTCGCCGATCATCGTTGCATTGACATAGATGGCGTCGATCGGGGCTTCCTCGAAGCGAACCTGCGCCGGATCGGCATCCAGCTCCTCCGCAACGAGCAGCGCCAGCGTCGAGACGACACCCTGGCCCATCTCCTGGCGCGGCACCTGCACCGTCACCTGCCCATCGCTGGCGAGCTTGATCCATCCGGTGAGGACGGTTTCGTCCGGCGTCGGGCGCAGCGCAGACGGAGGACTCAGGTGGTCGCGCGGCCGATAGAAGCGATACACGCCGACGGTTAGCGCTGCGCCAACGATGCCTGTTCCGATCAGGAACACCCGCCGCCGCCGGCTGGAGGGCGCGGCCGGTGGCGTGTCGATCGGCGTCATTTCTTCGTTCCGGCCGCGGCCGCGTGGATCGCTGCGCGCACGCGCGGATACGTGCCGCAGCGGCAGATGTTCGTGACCGCGGCGTCGATGTCGGCGTCGCTCGGCGCGGCGTTGATCCGCAGCAGCGCCGCGGCCGCCATGATCATTCCCGACTGGCAGTAGCCGCACTGCGGCGCCTGCGCGTCGATCCAGGCCTGCTGCACCGGATGCAGGCGGTCGCCCTGGCGCAAACCTTCGATGGTGACGACCTTCCTGCCGGCGCACGCCGACACGGGCGTCACACACGAGCGCACCGGCCGGTCATCCAGGTGCACCGTGCACGCGCCGCAGGCCGCGACCCCGCAGCCGAACTTGGTCCCGGTCAACCCGAGATGGTCCCGCAGCGCCCAGAGCAGCGGCGTCGCCGGGTCGACGTCGAGCTCGACCGCGCTCCCGTTCACGACAAAGTTGGCCATGCGATTCAGGTCCGGCGCGAAGGCGCAGCGCGATCATAGGGCCGGGATGCGCGGCGTGCGCTCTCCGACGCGGATTGCGCGGACTGAGAAGAAGACGCGGCTTTGCGCGGATCTCTTCTGGCTTATTCGGATCGAGGGCGAACTTTGTCGCCAGGCGAGGGATCGCGACCTATCGAGAGGGCGAGATCCCTCGCTTTGCTCGGGGCGAGAGAAAGACCAAGAGACCGGACGCGGATTTGCGCGGATTGCCTTTTAGCCTTGGATGCACCGCGAAGCGGACGTGCCATCCAGCGTGCTCAGATAGGCGAGCGACGAATGGCCGCTGCCCAAATCGTCGATGCTCTGGCGCACACCTCCCCCGCGACGCGGGGGAGGAAACTCGGACTTCAGCGGGACCGCCTACAGCGAACGCAGGAAGTTCAGGACGTTCTGCTGATCGGTCGACGAAAGGCCGAAGAAGCGGCTCGCGACCACGCGCGCTTCGGATCCTGGACCACCGTGCCATTGGATGGCCTGGACGAGATCGCTGGTGCGGCCGTCGTGCAGGAAGAACACACGTTGACCCAGCCCCCATAGGGGCGCGGTGCGGAACTCGCTTCCCGATGCGGCACCCTGGCTGATGCCGTCTGCCAGCGCCGAACCCATGTCGTGCAACAGCAGGTCGGAGAACAAGTTCGCTTCGACCGCCGCCCCGGCGAACGTCGACGGCTTGGTCGTCATCGACGGGGTATGGCACAACGAACAGCCGACCGACTGGAACAGGTCGGAACCGCGCTGGATCGAAGCCCCCCCGCCGGGCGAGGTGGTCGACGGCGTCGGTGGCGCGAGCAGGCGGATGAAGGCGGCGAACAGCACCACGTCGCTCGGCTGTGTGAGGGTGCCGTGGTCCTCGGTCAGCGAATTGAACAGGCACTGCGCGGGCAACGGACCGTCGCCGGGGTTCGTGCGTTCCATCGGGAACGCTTCGTTGGTGACGCCCTGTTCGACGTTGTAGGCCTCGCCGGCGAACACGACCAGCGACGGGTTCTGCGCCTTCCAGCCGAAGCGCGTGATGCTGCCGTCGTTGCCGCTGCGATTCGGCTTCCCGCTGATGCCCAGCGCGGCCTTCGCCGTCGAGTTCGCCTGCATGTTCGCGAGGATGGTCTCGTCGGAGATCGTCTCGACCAGTCCAAGCCCGAACATCGGCGTGGGAATGCGGAACGAGATGTTGTTGAGCCGCCGTGCCGTATTGAAGTCGGGCTGCGCGAGCTTGCAGGTCTGTGAGGTGCCGGTCACTCCGACCGTATTGGTCGCATCGGAACGGCCCTGGATCGTGAAGATCTGATGCACGCCGCCATCGGCAGTCGACGAAAGGGTGCCGTTGCTGTTCATCGCGAATATGAAGCGCGCCTCGCGCACCGGCCCGTTGGCCGTGATGAAGAACGGAACCTGGTTGGTCGCACCGTGCAGCGTCGCCACCGCGACCTGCGGATTGGGTCCGATGTTCGGAAAGGCGCTGGTACTGGGGCTGCTGCCGCCGAGGGCGGGTTGTGCGTGGCACGAGCCGCAACCGTTCGAATTGAAGCGCGGACCAAGGCCGGCATCGTCCTCCCCGGGGATGGTTCCCTGCACCGAATCGATGTCGGCGAAGGCGTCGGCCCCTGCCTCGAACAGTTCGTCGTAGCCCTGCCCCGGGACGACCGGCGTGAGGATCTTGCCCGCGTCGACGGTGCCGGCGCGCACGCCCGGATCGACTGCGGCGCTACCCGGCGGTGGTGTCGGTGCCGGTGCGGGCGAAGGCGGAGGAGGCGGCGTCTGGCGCCTGGGGTGCGTGCGGCGCGTCTGCGCGTCCGCCGACTCCGAATTGAGCGCCTCGAGAGCAACCAGCGTGGAGCCGGCTGCAATCATTGTCAGAAGCGCAAGCGAGCCTTTCCACTTCGGTCTCTTGTTCATGACGACCCCTCCTCAGGGTGCGGGCCAAAGTCCCACTTCGTCGTGCCGACCATTGACGCGCGCGGCGACGCGCCCGTCGTGAGGCGCATGTTCTGCGCGCATCTCAGCGGAGTCGATCGCGCGCGTATCGCTTGCACGAGGTAACAACGCGCCTTCTTTGGCATTACCGCGAT
The DNA here is from genome assembly GCA_035502095.1 of Burkholderiaceae bacterium. GTDB lineage: Bacteria > Pseudomonadota > Gammaproteobacteria > Burkholderiales > Burkholderiaceae_F > JAKANT01. Next base: position 35,963 of record DATJUX010000041.1, on the reverse strand, counting down.
CGGGCGTCGCGCCCGTGCTTCATCGGTGAACGTCGACGCGCGACGCGATGGCGATCGCGCGGGAAAAGATTCCCCGCCGAACGTCGTACACGCCTGACTCGAGGGTGCCCGCACTCAGAGCTGCACGGCGCACTCGACGAACGTCGCCTGCTTCAGCGTGGTTTCGGTGATCTCGAGGGTCGGCAGACGGGCCGGCAGCCAAGAGCGCTGCAGGACATCGCGCACGTGGGGCACCAGCTCGCTGCGCGACTGGTTCTCGCCGGAAACGTTGACGTGCATCATCTGCTCGCTCAGATGCGGTGCTTGGCGCCGCCAGCCGGCGAGGTTGCGCACCGCCGCTTCGATGGCCCAGCGGTTCAGGCCCTCGACGTCCAGGCCCTCCTGGAAGCAGTGGCGGTTGGCGAGATCGGTGCGGCTGTCGCGATACGCGCTGTTCAGCAGTTCGATGGATCAGGAACTTGCGCGACCGATCACAGGCGTCGGAGCGAAGGAAGCGAGGGAAGTTCTTGGCCTGCACACGCCGGGATGCCATGCCCGCGGCTCGGACTGGCAAAGCCGAGCGGCGGCTCGGGCCCACCCGCGGACGCCGAGTCTGCTACCTTAGCCGCCCGCCCGTGCCGAGGATTCGCCATGACCGACCATGTCTACAAGCAGCTCGAGATCACCGGCTCGTCGAGCAAGAGCAGCGACGATGCGATCCGCACCGCCATTGCGAAGGCGGCGAAGACGATCCGTGCGATCCGCTGGTTCCAGGTGATGGAGACGCGCGGCCACGTCGAAAATGGCGCGGTCGCCCACTGGCAGGTCACGGTCAAGATCGGCTTCTCGCTGGAGGACTGAGGCGGCCTTCCCAGCGGCGGGCGTTGAAACGGCCCGTCTTGCACGCATATCAGGCGGACCGTGGGACTGTTCGTCTTCTCCGCGCTGGTTCATGCGTACGTCGCGCTCCGCCTCCTGCCCGCCCTGACAGCCTGGCCTTGGAGCGTCGTGGCGCTGGCGCTCGTTCTCGCAGCCTCGGCGGTCCTGATGCCGGTGGGGTTCTTCGCGCGACGCCTGCGGTCGCGCCCATTTGCAGAGTCGCTCGCGTGGGCTGGCCTGCTGCTGATGGGGCTGTTCTCTTCCCTGTTCGTGCTGACGTTGCTGCGTGACGTCGTGCTTGCGCTCGCGCGCCTCGGGCATGGAGCAGGCTGGTTCGACGCGACTTCGACCGGCCTCGGCGAACTGGACCAGATCTCGGCGGCGGCGGTTCCGCTCGCCGCCCTTGTCATCACGGCGCTCGGCCTGCGCAATGCGCGCCGCACCGCCGCCGTGGTCGAGGTCGACATTCCAATCAAGAACCTGCCCGCTGCCTTGCACGGCTTCACCATCGCCCAGATCAGCGACGTGCATGTGGGCCCGACCATCAAGCGCGCCTATGTCGCGGCGATCGTCGAGGCGGTCAATCGCCTCGATGCCGACATGATCGCCGTCACCGGCGACCTGGTCGATGGAACCGTCGCCGACCTCGCGCACGACGTCGCACCGCTCGCGCAGCTGAAGTCGCGCCACGGCACGTATTTCGTCACCGGCAACCACGAGTACTACTCCGGCGTGCACGCATGGCTGCGCGAACTGGAGCGGCTCGATGTACGCGTGCTGCTGAACGAGCACGTGGTCCTGCAGCACGAAGACGCGCTGCTCGTCGTCGCGGGCGTCGCCGATCCGAGTGCGCATTACTTCGATCCGTCGCATCGCAGCGACCCGGCGGGTGCGATGGCCGGTGCACCGTCCGATGCACCAGTGCGTCTGCTGCTCGCGCATCAGCCGCGCAGCGCCGCGGCGGCTGCGCGTGCGGGTTTCCATCTACAGCTCTCGGGACACACGCACGGCGGACAGTTCTTCCCCTGGAACCTGCTCATCAAGCGGTTCGAGCCGTTCGCGGCCGGGCTGCATCGCCTGCAGGACTTGTGGGTCTACACGAGCCGCGGCACCGGCTACTGGGGGCCGCCGAAGCGGCTCGGGGCGCCTTCCGAAATCAGTTTCCTCCGACTGGTGCGACAGGGAGCCTGATCGCTCCGCCTGGCGACCGCCAGGCACGACGTGTCGCGACTTACGGCAACGCGAACCCGCCCGGGAAGTTGATGGGATTCGTGCTCACGATGAGTTCCGAATAGTCGATCCAGGAGATCGGATAGCCGGGGTTGTTGTTTCCGTCGGCCGTGTAGACGAGAGGAGTGAGCTGGATGATCGACCAGCCCGTGCCGTCGACATTGCCCACGTTGTCCAGCATCACCCGGTTGCCGAAGAAAGAATCGCCCTGCGAGTTGATGAGCAGGCGCGGCGCGGCGCCGCGTGCCGCGTGCCACAGTTTCAGACTCTGCGTCGGCAAGTCCACCCAGATCTCGATCACGTTGATCTGGGCGCGCGCCCACGGGTTGCCGCCGATCACCGCGTCCGGATCGGGTGTGTTCGGCTGCGTGTGCAGGAGCGATGCCTGACTCGTGCCGCTCACCATGCCGTAGTTCATCGGACCGTAGCGGTCCTTGTACTGGGCCTCGGTTGTAGGATTGGCCGGCGTGCCGTTGTCGATCGCGGGCTGGTACTGGAAGTTGGGCGTATAGCTCGCCGTGTTGCGCGCTTTCGCGTAAAGCGGATTGCTGCCGACCCCATTGCCCTGGCCGTCCGAAGCGCCAAGCCTGCGATAGCAGGTGACGAAGCCCAGGTTTCCGTGGTTGCTCGGCACGATCTCGCCGTTGTTCGTCTGGTACCACGTGTCCAGGCGAAAGATCTTTGGATCCGTGGCGGTCGTTCCATCGCCCAGGCGCCAGTAGTAATCGATGTACGTGTCCATCCAGACCTGGATCTGGATGTAGAAGCTGGTGAGGTACGCGCCCGTCGGGTACGCGCCCGTGATCCTGGTTGCGTCGCCGCTGAACGGGATCGTGAACTGCTGGTTGTCTATCGTGCCGGCGCTGCCATAGTTGTTCTTGCCCATGTAGACCCGGAACGCCTTGCCCGTGGCCGCCTTGGTGGCGTCGGAGACGATCTCGAATGCATTCGTGAAGGTTGCCCCCTGGCTCGGGCTCTTGTTCGCGACATAGCCGTTGAGCTTTCCCTTGTTTAGGGCGTTGTAGTAGTCGGTTGCGGCGTTGTAGCCGGACCAGTTCTCCGCGTAGGTCACGCCCGGTGCCGTGGAGCGAGCGGTCCAGTCAGTCGCCGGGCTGTAGAGGGCGACCGTTATGGTGGTTGGCGTCGAAGTGATCGTTGTCATCTCAAGCTTTACCTCAAAGGCCTTGCGTGGAGAATCGTTGGTGGTGCGACTCGGGCTACGAGAGAACGACCGATGTCGGAACTCAAGCCCCAGGTTCGGTGTAGGTGAAGGTGACGCCCGTGGTCTGGCCGATCGTCGCGCTGCCCACGGTGATGATTCCCGCGGGCGACAACGTCATTCCCGCGGGAAGTGGCGCCCCGTTCGCGGAGACTCCAAATGTCCCGCCCTTTGCGACGGTGCCTGGCAGCGTTTGAGTCAGGTCGAACGTCTGCCCGGTGCCCGCGAGGAACAGGGGCACGCTCGGATTCCAGGCCGTCGACCCCGGGCCGGGCGCGGGTGGCGGGCTTTCGGAGGTCGACTGGCCTCCGCCACCGCAACCAACCAGGAGCGCTGCGGAACTGAAGAGCGTGAGCTTAAGGGCGCTCCGGCGGGAAATTTTTGTCATCGGGGATTCGTCACAAGCGGCGCGGGAGTACAGCCCACGCTAGCAGCTCGTATTGGACGGGAGGTCCCATTGGCCAGCAATTCCCGGCTTCGTATTAGCGCGTTCGCGCCGCCGCCACTGCCGCCGTATCGGTTTTGCTTTCGAAGTGTTGCGTTTGGATTCGGGTCCTCCCTGTCGTGACCTGCGACGTTTTTGCGCATCCATTGGTGCAACCGCTGCCGCGCCACGCCATTTGCAGCCCGCGGCGCTCGCGCGGGCGAATCCGTCGCATCGCCGGAGGCAGGCCCCTGTTCCAAGATGGAGATTCCTCGCCCGCGGCTCGGGATGACACACATGTCCGGTTTTCTTCCAGGGCGCGCGGCGACGATTCGTTTTGCAGATGAAAAGTGATCGTCTTATCCGCGCTAGTCCGCGTTCATCCGCGTCGACGGCCGCTTCTCTTCGACGGCCGAGATTCCTGCCAGCTCGGAACGACACATGCCTGGTGTGCGCACGACGCGGATTGCGCGGATCGAAGTGATTGTCTTTTCCGCGTCCGTCCGCGTCAAAGGTGCGCGCGTGGATCATGCCTCGCGAGGCGCTCGAGCAGATAGTCGACCTCCTGGCACGCGGCCGCCGTCAGCGCACCGCCTGGCTTGCGTTGCGCATCGGAAACGAGCAGGCCGCGCCGCTTGAGCACGTGCTTGCGCACGGCGAGGCCTATGCCGGGCTGCTGTTCGTAGCGCAGCAGCGGCAGGTGCGCATCGAAGAGATCGTGCGCTTTCGCGCGCTCGCCGGCTGCCGCGAGACGCACCACGTCGCACAGCATGTCCGGGAAGCAGTACCCGGTGTTCGCCCCGTCGGCACCGCGTTCGACTTCGAAGTCGAGGAACAGCCCGCCGTTGCCGCAAAGAATCGCGACGTGACGCATCGAGCCATCGCGCTCGTAGCCACGCAGCGTGGAGATCTTTTCCAGGCCGGGCCAGTCCTCGTGCTTGAGCATCACGCAGGAGGGATTGTCCGCGACGATGCGGCGAATGACGGCGGGCGCCATCTGCACCGAGAACGTCAGCGGATAGTCCTGGATCACGAACGGGACGTCGGAACCGATCGCCTGCGCCGCCTGCGCGTAGTAGCCGGCGATCTGGTCGTCGGTGCGCAAGGTGTTGGGCGGAGCGATCATCACGCCGGCCGCGCCGCGTTCCATGACGTCCTGCGCGAGCGCGCGCATGGCCGCGAATCCCGGCGCCGAAACGCCCACCACGACCGGCAGGGGGCCGGCGCGGCGGATCATCTGCGTCGCCACCGCGACGCTTTCCTCATGCGAAAGCTTGGGCGCCTCGCCGAGTTGTCCGAGCACGGTCACGCCGGTGGCACCGCAGGCCACGTAGAAGTCGGTCAGGCGGTCGATCGACGTCGTGTCGATGCGGCCGTCGTCGAAGAACGGTGTCGGCGCAATCGGGAAGACGCCGCGGGCGTCCGGTGTCAGCAGCACGGTGGCTCCAGCAGCGGGGTAGCCTCGACGTGGCGCGCGGACGGCGCTTCAGCGCGCGCTCATCTCGCTCGCGGTGACCGCGAGCAAACGCACGCCGAACGCACCCACGAGGGCGCCGGCCGCCCGGTTGAGCACGCGGCGCTGGCGCAGGTAGCCGGCCTGCACGCGCGGATTCGAGAACGCGAATGCGAGGAACGTGTGCCAGACGAATGCGTTGATCATCACCAGGGCGACGGCAGCGACGAGCAACTCCCAACCGGGTTCGTGCGGCAGCGCCGTCGCGAAGACGCTGCCGAAGAACAGCGCCGATTTCGGGTTCGTGATGTTCGTCAGGACGCCAAGCCGGAACGCTCCCGCCGGTGTCGGCGGAACACCGTCCGGTAGCGAGCCGGCTGGGCCGGAGCGCCAGAGGCGCACGGCGATCCAGCAGAGATACATCCCCCCGGCGAGCTGCAAGACGAAGCGCAGTTTCGGCACGACCGCGAAGACCGCGCTCACGCCGAGGATCGCCAGCAACGCCCACAGGCCGGCGACCAATGCGACCCCAAGCGCCGCAAAACGGGCCGCTCTGCGGTGGCCGCTCGCGCCGAGTTGCGAGACCACGAGCACGTTGGCGCCGGGCACGACGAGCACGAGCCAGTGGAGCACCGCGACGGACAGGAGGGCGGCGAGCATCACGCGATTCCGGTTCCGGTACGCGCCGTCACTGGCCGTTGCGCTTGAGAGGGCCGATGCAGTCCGCGCCCGCCGGCGAGTTGCAGATCAGCATGGACGCACCGGAGCCGCCGAACAGGATGTGCACCGTGGGGCTGCGCGCCGTGTTGCCGTCGACCGTATCGGCGCAGCCTTGCCCGCCCGAATCCTTGACCGTCGTCATCGTCACCGTGTAGCGGCCGTTCGGCTCCGGCGCCCAGGCCATCAGGTAGCTCCTCTCGATCGTTTCGTCGCCGGTCTTGATCGAAACTGTCCCGTTGTTGCGAAAGGCGTACGTCTCCGCGCAGTTGTTCGCCTTGCGGGTCCAACTCCATTCCCCGACCAGCGACGGCTGACCGGCGGCGGCGACCGGCGCCGCCGGCGCGACCAGCAGGACCGCCGCGAGCAGGGCGCGCTCGATGGATGGGTCCCTGTGCAGCGTGCGACCGACAGTGATCTTCATATCCGCACGATACCGGTTCACCTGCGCCGTGGGCCGTTCGACCGGTACCCGCTCCACTCGATGAACGCGGCAAACTTGCCGACGAAGTAAGGGTCGTACTTGCCGCTGTTGTCCTCGAACAGGATGCGCATGATGGCCCGATGGTCCTTGCCGCGATGGTAGGGACGATCCGTTGCCAGGGCATCGTAACCGTCGACGATCGCGATGATGCGCGCGGTGGCCGGGATCTCTTCGCCCTTCAGTCCGCCCGGATAACCGCTGCCGTCGAACCCCTCGTGGTGCCGAAGCACCGCCTCGGCGACCGCGGCGAGCGACTCGTCGGGGACCACCGCGAGGATGTCGTGACCCCGTTGCGGGTGCGTCTTCATCACGGCAAGTTCGTTCGGCGCCAGCCGCCCCGGTTTCAGGAGAACGCGGTCCGGAATCCCGATCTTGCCGATGTCGTGCAGCTGCGCGGCCAGTCCAAGGCTCGCGAGGCCCGCCGACGACAGTGCCGCCGCCCTGCCGAGCTCGAGCGACAGCGCGTGCGTCCGGTTGCAATGCTCGCCCGTATTCTGGTCGCGTTCCAGAAGCGCGCGGACGAGCGCCACCGTCTCCTTCGTCATGTCGCGCGGCAGCGGGGTTTCTTCCACGGGAACTCGAGGGGCAGGTTTGCGGCTCGGCCGGTCGGCGGTTCCCGCGATTGTCGGCCAATGCCGGGGATGCGTTCCGCCGGCAGCTCGGTTGCCTCGAAGCTACGGCTTCGCCCGCGCTGCCGCCTGCGTGCGCACCCACGCCTCGTAGCGCGCCGTGTTCTGCTCGTTGGGCGGGTAGAGGCCGGGCAGCGACGCCCCCGCCTCCACCTGGCTCATGATCCAGCCCTCGAGGCGTTCCTGCTCCACCGCGGCTTCGATGACCGCATCGAGCAACGCGGCCGGGATGACGACGGCCCCGTCGGCGTCGACCACGATGACATCGTTCGGGAACACCGCCACGCCGCCGCAACCGATCGGCTCCTGCCACCCCACGAACGTGAGCCCCGCCACGGACGAAGGTGCCGCCGTTCCCTGGCACCACACGCCGAGGCGCGAAGCCAGCACGCCCGAAATGTCGCGGATCACGCCATCGGTGACCAGTGCGCCCACGCCGCGTTTCCTCATGCGCGCGCACAGGATGTCGCCGAAGATGCCCGCATCGGTCACGCCCAGCGCTCCCACGACGGCGACGCATCCGGGCGGCATCGCTTCGATCGCCGCGCGCGTCGAGATCGGCGCGCCCCACGCGGCCGGCGTCGCCAGATCCTCGCGCGCCGGCACGAAACGCAACGTGAAAGCGCGCCCAACCACACGCGCCTGCTCCGGCCGCAGCGGACGCGTGCCGCGTATCCAGACATTGCGCAGGCCCTTTTTCAGCAGCACGGTCGTCAACGTCGCCGTGGTGACACCGGACAACGTCTCGACGGTCGCTTTCTCGAGCGGCAGCGGATCGGTCCCCATGGCGAGTCCTCGTCGTGTCACTGGTTGGCGCCGCACGAGCGACCCGGGGCGGCATCGCCGCTACTGTAATCGGGGCAATCTTCGCATCTCCGCCCTGACCTCGGTTCCCACCGGGACCCTGGTGGCAACCTACGAGCACCGTGCGCACATCCCGGGCACCCAGGCGCGAGTTTCCTTCTGAGCAGCCGGACCATGTGCCGTCCGGGCGCAAGGTGAACTAACGCACCGGAGCGGCCGCCCCGGGATCCGGATTGCCCGGGCCGATCTCGCCGTTGGCGCGCGCAAGCAGGTAGGCATAGATCGCATCGAGACTGCCCGCGACGGCCGGCTGGCTCCGATATCCCGGCATGCCGCGGCCGATGTCGCCGTCGAGTACAAACCTATCGAAGCGCTCGCGCGAGCCTTCGCGCACCGCCGCCAGCAGCGACGGCGGGCTCCATCCCGTGTAGTCGGGCCCGTGACAGCGGGCGCAATCCATCGCGTTGCAACGTGCTCCATCCACGCGCAAGCGTCGCCGGATCGCCCGCAGTCGCGCCATCGGTCATCAAGCCGATGCCGGCGACGACTACCGCTGCGAAGCGCATCACGAACGGTCACTCCGAACGACACCCGCCAGCGCCTCATCGAGGCACCCTCCTTCCTCGTCAGCCAGCGCCGCCTCGGCCAGTGCGCGCAGCGTCGCCGGTGCCAGGTCGCGCCCTGCGCGCTGCCAGGCGCCGCGGATCCTCTGGAAACTGCCCCACCCGCGCTCATGCGTTGCGCCGTAACCCTTGATGAGGCGCTGGCAGCGCACGATCTCGATCGCGAGCGCGGCACTGGCGGCCTGCTCGACCTCGCGTAACCACGCCTCGATGCGCTCGTTCTCCACCCGGTAGCGCAGCGTGCCGCGGCGCCAACGTCGCAGCCCGGCGATGGCGGAAAGCAGGAGGTAACCGCGCACGGAATTGGTCCGGACCACCCGGCCGCGCGACACGAGGCGTTCGACGAGCCGCCGCGCCCAGGCGGTGCGCAGCAGCCACGCCCCAAGGCCGGCGGGCAGCGTGTCGCCGACCTCCTCCACGCGCGGATGCAGGTATTCGTGAATCGCGAGAACGTGCCGGTCGCGCGCGTCCACCTCGTCACGCACGCGCCGAAGCCGCGTGTCGCGCGTCTTCAGGTCGGCGACCCGGATCGTGTCTTCATACGACATCCAGAGCGCGAGATGCCGCGCGAGCTCGGCGTGCAGGCCGTCATCGGCATGGCGCTGCATCGCGCGTTCGACGCGGTCGAGGTACAAGGTCGCGTAGTCGAAGTCCTGGTAGTCGACCAGCCTGCGCACGCCTTCCACGAGCAGCGCGCGCGCTGCCGCGGGATGGCGGTTGTCGATCCGCGCGACCAGCGCCCGGCCGCGCGCATCGCGCGGCGCGACCGGCGCGGTCGGCGGCGCGGGGGCCTCCGCGCGGGGACCATCGAAGCCGGCGGCGAATCCGCCACGGCTCGACGCGACGCCGATGCCGCCGCGTTCGATGGTCGCCTCGAACTGCGCGCGCGCGAAGGGCAGCACGCCCGCGGCCGCAAGCGCACCGAACAGCACCGCGCTGATCACGCTTCCGCTCGCGTGCGCGAGCTGCGCCATGTCGAAGCCGACGAAGCGCCGCGCCGCGGCCTGCGCATGGCCGAGCAGGCTGGTTGCATCGACACGGCCGTCGCCGGGTGCGATCCGCTCGGCGATCGCATACACCCGATGGGTCGAGCACACGAGGGTGGTGCGATCCGGCGTCACCAGTCCGCGCTGCACGGCGCGGGCGGCCTCCATCAGCTCGGAAGCGACGACGATGTCGACGTCGCCCGGCAGCGGCATCAACGCCAGCACCGGTTCATCCCGCTCCCCGCCCGGCGCAACGGGAAACAGTTCGACATAGTAGATCGTCGCACCGGTGCGCTGGGCAACGCCCGGCACCGAAGTCATCTGCGCGCAAAAACCGTTGTACTCGGCCAGATCGACGATCCAGTCCGCGAGCACGCCGCCGCCCTCGCCGCCCATGGCGAGGATCGCGATCTTGATCGGTGTCGCGACCATCGACTCAGAACGCACGCGCTTCGCGCCGCCGCGCCGCGCGCCGCGCCAGGGCATCGACGATGCGTGCGCGCACCCGATCCACGAGGCGCTCCCACGCGTCCGGGTTGTGCACGATGCCTGCCTTGTAGAAGCTCGGACAGAGCACCGCCGCGTGCGCGACCTCGCCGCACACGCCGCAACCGACGCAGGACTCCGTCACGGTCGCCACCGGATCGGTGCGCAGCGGATCGGGATTGGCCTTGATCGACAACGAAGGACAGCCGGAGAGACGGATGCACGAGTGGTCGCCGGTGCAGGTCTCGGCATCCACGCCAAAGCGCTCGCGCACCACGCGCCGGCCGGCTTCGATGTCGCGCTGCGCGCGCGGTTTCTCCCGCCGCTGGCGATTGAGCATGCATTCGCTCTGAGCCACGATCACCTTCGGCCCCGGTTCGCGTGTTGTCAGCGCATCCTCGAGCGCGCTGCGCATCGCGGCCAGGTCGTAGGTGTTGGTCAAGGTGCGCACCCAGCGCACGCCCACGCCGCGCGCCGCGGCTTCGATCGCATGCCCGGTGCTGCGCGTGGCGTTCTGCGCTTTCGACGACAGCAGGTCCTGGCCGCCGGTGGCCGCGCTGTAGTTGTTGTCGACCACGATGGTCAGGTTGTCGCTGCGATTGAACACCGCGTTGGCGATGCCGCTGGCGAGGCCGTTGTGCCAGAAGCCGCCGTCGCCCATCACGCTGATCGCGCGTTTGGCGGCGGGGACGTTCAGCGCCGCCGCGCCCGCCGCACCGAGGCCGTAGCCCATCGTCGTGTTGCCGAGGTTGAACGGCGGCAGGATCGAGAACAGGTGGCACCCGATGTCGGCACTGACGTGATGCGTTCCGAGCTTGCGTTCGACCAGCTTCATCGCCGTGAACAGCGGGCGCTCGGGGCAGCCGGTGCAGAAGCCCGGTGGCCGCGCCTGCACGACTTCGGCCAGCGGCTTGAGCGGAATCACCTTCGCCGCAACGGCCGGTGCCGGCGCAGGTCCGGCGAGCCGGTCGTAACGCTGCAGGAACGCTCGGACGCCGCGCATTACTTCGGCCGCCGTGTATTCGCCGGCCGGCGGCAGCATGTCCTTGCCGTGCAACGCGGCCGGTACGCCCGCATGGCGCAGGATGGCCGCGAAGCTCTGTTCGATGTAGTTCGGCTGCCCTTCCTCGACCAGCAGGATGGCGCGTTTGCCGGTGCAGAAGCGCACGACTTCGGCATCGACCAGCGGGTACGTGACGTTCATCACGTAGAGCGGAATCCTCGAGCGGCCATAGACGTCCGCGAATCCGAGCCGCTCCAGCACGCGCACCAGGGTGTTGTAGTGGCCGCCCTGGACCACGAGACCGATGTCGTCGGTCCCCGCGGCGAAGAATTCGTTGAGCCGGCGTTCCTGGATGAAACGCACGGCCCCCGGCCAGCGGTCGCGGATCTTCTCCTGTTCATGCAGGAAGCTTGCCGGGGGCAGCACGATGCGGCTGGTGTCGCGCCGCGGGTTCTCCAGTGCTTCGCGCAGCGTGAATGCCGGGCGCCGGTTCGCGCCGGCGCGAAACCGGCCGTACACATGGCAGGCGCGGATGCGCAGCTCGAGCATCACCGGCGTGCGGGTCGCCTCGCTCAGTTCGAAGCCCTGCTTGACCGCGGCGACGATAGACGGCAGGTTCGGCCGCGGATCGAGCAGCCAGATCTGCGACTTCATTGCGAAGGCGTGGCTGCGCTCCTGCATGATCGAAGAGCCTTCGCCGTAGTCCTCGCCGACGATGATCAATGCGCCGCCGGTGACGCCCCCCGAGGCCAGGTTGGCGAGCGCGTCCGAAGCGACATTGGTGCCGACCGTGCTCTTGAAGGTGACGGCGCCGCGCAGGGGATAGTTGACGCTGGCGGCCAGCGTTGCGGCCGCGGTCGCCTCGCTCGCGCTGCTTTCGAAGTGAATGCCGTGCTCCTGCAGGATGTCGTTGGCGTCGGCCAGCACGTCCATCAGGTGCGAGATCGGCGCGCCCTGGTAGCCGGCCACGTAGGCGACGCCGGACTCGAGCAGCGCCTTGGTGACCGCGAGGATGCCTTCGCCGCGGAAGATTTCGCCTTCGCCGAGGCGCAGTTTCTTCACTTCTTCGGCAAAGGACCGTTCCGCCATCGACTCTCCCCGGGCACCGCCTCAGACGCCGAGATAGCGCGTCCACAGGCCCTGATCGGCGGCCAGCGCGGCGCTGCTGCCCTGCCAGACTACGCGCCCTTTCTCGACGATGACATGGCGGTCGGCCAGGTCGATCAGTCGCCGCACGTACTTGTCGATCACGAGCATCGCGTGTCCGCTCGCGCGCAGTTTGCGCAACGCACGCCAGATTTCCTCGCGCACCAGGGGCGCCAGCCCCTCGGTCGCCTCGTCCAGGATGAGCAGGCGCGGATTGGTGACGAGCGCGCGGCCGATCGCCAGCATCTGCTGCTCGCCTCCGGAGAGCTGTGCGCCGAGATGACGGCGCCGCTCGGCGAGACGCGGAAAGAGTTCGAACACGCGTTGCGGCGTCCACGACCGGCCACCGCGTTGGAACGCCGTCAGGTGTTCCTCGACGGTGAGGTTGGCAAACACCTGCCGCCCTTCCGGCACGAGGGCAACGCCGAGGCGTGCGATGCGATACGCCGGTTGCCGCTCGATCGCCACGCCGTCGAAGCGGATCTGGCCCGCGCTCGGGCGCAGCAACCCGGTCACGGCGCGCACCAACGTGGTCTTGCCCATCCCGTTGCGACCGAGCAGCGCGACGATCTCCGCCGCGCCGATCGATAGATCGATGCCGAACAGCACCGGGCTGCTCCCGTAGCCCGCGCAGACGCCGTCCGCCTGGAGCAACGAGGCCGTCATGCCGCCGCCGCCTCGCCAAGGTACGCCGCGGCGACCACCGGATCGCCGCGGATCTGCGCGGGCGGGCCGCTCGCGATGAGCCGTCCGTTGACCAGGACGGCGACACGGTCGGCCAGGCGGAACACCGCATCGACATCGTGCTCGATCAGGAGGACCGTGCAGCGTGCGCGCAGATCCGCGATCAGGCGCTCCATCGCCGCGGCTTCCCGCGGTCCCATGCCGGCCATCGGTTCGTCGAGCAGCAGCAGGCGCGGGCGGCTCGCGAGCGCGACGCCGACCTCGAGCAGCCGCCGCTCGCCGTGCGCCAGTTGATCGACGCGCAGGCGCTCCTTGGCCTCCAGGCCGAGCGCCGCGAGCATCGCGCGCGCCTGGTCGAACAGCAAGGCTTCGCTGCGCACCGGGCGCCATGCGCGCAGGCTGCTGCCCGCGACTGCCTGCACGGCGAGCGCGACATTCTCGAGCACGCTGAAGCTGCGGAACAGGCGGGTCACCTGGAACGAACGTACGAGCCCGCGCCGCGCGCGCTCGTGCGCGGCGAGATGCGTGATGTCGTGGCCATCGAAGACGATGCGGCCGCCGTCGCTCGCGAGCTGCCCCGCCAGCTGCGCGACCAGGGTCGTCTTGCCGGCGCCATTCGGGCCGATCAACGCATGGATCTCGCCGGCTAAGACCTGCAAGTCCACCTGGTCGGTCGCCACCACGCCGCCGAAACGCTTGGCGAGGGCGCGCACATCGAGCAGCGGAATCATCGGGCCAGCACGCGTGCGCGCAGATCAACCAGCATCCCGGCGAGGCCGCGGCGTGCGAACAGCACGACCGCGAGCAGCACCCAGCCGGTCCAGAATTCCCAATGCTCGGTGTACGCCGACAGCACTTCCTGCAGCAGCAACAGCGCCAGCGCGCCGATCAGCCCGCCCCAGACCGAGCCCACGCCACCCAGGAGCACCATCACCAGCAGCGTTCCGGACTGCGTCCAGTGCAATGCATTCGGGCTCACGTAGCCCTGCAGGTTGACGCTCAACGCGCCTGCAATCCCGGCCAGCACAGCGGCGGCGACGAACAGCGTCAGCTTGTAGCGGAACGTGGCGAAGCCGAGCGCTTCGGCGCGCACCTCGTCGTCGCGCAACGCCAGCGCGGCGCGCCCGAGTCGCGACGGGACGAAACGCGCCAGCGCGAACAGCGTCGCGGCCAGCACCAGCAACGCGACGTAGTAGAAGGTGAGGCCGTTCCTGAGATCGAGGCCGAAGGGAAAGAGTGAACGGGCGCGCACGGTCAGGCCCTCGTCGCCGCCGTAGCCCTTCACGGAGTTGGCGAGGTAGAACAGCATCTGCGCGAAGGCGAGCGTGATCATGATGAAATGGACGCCGCGCGTGCGCAGCGAGATCGCGCCGATCGCCAGCGCTGCCAGCGCCGCGATCGCCATGGTCGCAATCAGGTGCACGCCGCCGCTCGTCACCCCTTCGGCGAGCAGGATGCCGGTCACGTAGCTGCCGAGGCCGACGAACGCAGCGTGTCCGAGCGAGACCATGCCGCCGTAGCCGAGGACGAGATTCAGGCTGGTGGCCGCGATCGCGTAGACGAGGACGCGGCTGGCGACGCTGAGATAGAAGTCCATCTGCAACGCCTGCAGCAGCCACGGCAGCGCGAGTGCGGCGACGGCAGCCAGCGCCGCCGCGCCGCCCTCGACGGCTGCAGGTCGATGCGGCGCGGCCATCAACTGCGCACCGGGAACAGGCCCTGCGGCTTGAGCACGAGCACCACGGCCATGAACACGTAGACCGCGATCGATGCAAGCGCCGGCCCGGCGGCGCTTGCCCACTGCGGCGGCAGGAACTCGCGCAGCAGGTGCGGCAGGAGCGTGCGTCCGAGCGTGTCGACGGCGCCGACCAGGATCGCGCCGACGAGCGCCCCGCGGATCGACCCGATGCCGCCGATCACGATGATGACGAAGGCAAGGATCAGGATGTTCTCGCCCATGCCGATCTGCACGGCGAGCAACGGCCCGAGCAGGCCTCCTGCGACGGCACACAACGCGGCGCCGATGGCGAACACGCCGGTGAAGAGCCGCGCCACGTTCACGCCCATCGCGCCGCTCATCTCGCGATTCGATGCACCGGCGCGCACCAGCGCGCCGAGCCGCGTTCTTTGCACCAGCAGATAGAGGAGCAACGCCAGCCCGAAGCCGACCGCAAGGATCACCAGCCGGTACGCCGGGTACAGCAAGCCCGGCAACAACTCGACCGGGCCATCGAGCGCCGCCGGCGCGGCAAGCGGGAGATCGGTGCCGAAGATCATCTTGACGCCATCGTTGAGAATCAGGATCAGCGCAAACGTGGCCAGCACCTGCGAGAGGTGATCGCGCGTGTACAGCGAGCGCAGGAGCGAAACCTCGAGCACCGCGCCGAACAGCGCGGTGAGCGCCACGCCGCCCAGCAGCCCGTAGAGGAACGATCCGGTCGCACCAGCCACCCAGGCCGACAGGAACGCACCCACCATGTAGAGCGAGCCGTGCGCCAGGTTGATCATGTCCATGACGCCGAAGATCAGGGTCAGGCCCGCGGCCAGCAGGAACAGCATCAACCCGAACTGCAGGCCGTTCAGCGCCTGCTCGAGGATGAAGATCGGGCTCATGCGTGCATGTCATTCCGGGCCGCAGGCGAGGAATCCCGGCCTCCGCGGCCGGAGGTCCCTCGCCTCGCATGGGACGATCACTTCATCGGGCATTGCTGGACGTAGGCGTCGCCGTGATCCTTCAGGATCGGTTCGCTGAACGACTTGTTGATGAGCCCGCCCTTGCCGTCGCTGCCGACCGTGCGCACGTAGTAGTTCTGGATCGGATACTGGTTGGTGTTGAAGCGGAAAGCACCGCGTACCGAATCGAACCTGGCGTTCTTCAAGGCCTTGCGCGTGGCCTCGACGTTGTCGAGCTTGCCCTTGAGGTCGCGCACCGCGGCGTTGATCAGCTGCGCGGCGTCGTAGCCCTGCGACGCGTACAACGTCGGCACGCGGTGGTATTCCTTCTCGAATTCGGCGACGAACTTCTGGTTGGCCGGATTGGAAAAATCGGGCGACCAGTGGGCGGTGTTGAATAGGCCGGCCATCGCCGGGCCGACCGGATTGATCACGTCCTGGTCGGCCGAAAAACCGGGCAGCAGCAGCGTGATCTCGCGCCCGAGGCCGGCGCCGACGAACTGCTTGATGAAGTTGATGCCCATGCCGCCGGGCAGGAAGATGTAGAGCACCTGCGGTTTCGCGGCGCGGATCTCGGCGAGTTCGGCCGCGTAGTCGAGCTGGCCGAGCTTGGTGTAGTTCTCGCCCACGATTTCGCCCTTGAAGGTGCGCTTGAAACCGGCCAGCGAATCCTTGCCGGCCTGGTAGTTCGGCGCGAGCAGATACACGCTCTTGAGGCCGCGCTGGTTGGCGAACTCGCCCGCCGCTTCGTGATACGCGTCGTTGGGCCACGAGACGGCGAAGAACAGCGGATTGCAGTCCTTGCCCGCCATCGGCGAGGGCGCGGCGTTGGCGCTGATGTATATGACCTGGTTGTCGAGCGCCTCCGGCAACGCGGCCAGCATGATGTTCGAGAACACCACGCCGGTCATGAAGTCGACCTTGTCGCGCTTGACGTTCTTCTCGAACAACTGCCGTGCGACGTCGGGCTTGAACTGATCGTCGCTCACCAGGACCTCGGCCGGCAGCCCGCCAAGCTTGCCGCCGTTGAGCTGGACCGCGAGCAGGAATCCATCGCGGATGTCGATGCCGAGCGCCGACGAAGGTCCCGACAGCGTGCTCACGAAACCGATCTTGACCTTGTCGGCGGCGACGGCGCCGCCGGCGAGCAACGCCACCACGACGGCAATGATGGATTTCCTCTGCAGCGATTCGATCACGTCGTCACCTCTGCGATGAGCTCAAATCTCCTCCCCGCAGGCGGGAGAGGGAGCAAAGCCGGTCACACCCAGATCTGCAGCACATAGTCGAACGGCGCCTGGCTGTTGAACAGGTCGACTCGCTGCAATTTGATCTTCAGCGCCCCACTGGCGTCGCGCACCAGCGTGTGGCGATAGCTGCCGCCGAAATGGCGGATCTCGTCGCGCCGCAGCTCCATCATGTGGAAGCGCGAGCGGACCTGGATCGTGCCGCCGTTCACCGACTCGATGGCGACGTGGCTGACGACGTGATTGGTCTCCCACATCGGCGCCTGCGACCAGGCGTTCGGATGCGATACACGTCCCTTGCGGATCTCCATCATCAACGTGTCTTCGGCGAAGATCGAGGGCGAACCCTCCCACTCGGTCTGTTCCGGCGTCACGGGCATCCAGTACACGCCATCGGCGGTGAACAGATCGATGAAGGCCTGCCAGTGCTTGCCGTCGAGGATCTCGGCCTGGAGATAGAGCAGTTGTTCCACCTCGCGCTGCAGCGCTGCGTCGACCATCGAGCCGGGCTTCGGCGGCAACCGCGCCGCCCCCGCGGCACGCGAAAGCGGCGCGACCGGCGAATGGCCGGGCTCGATCGCCTGTGCGCCGGTGCGCCCGCCGTCGGGCTTCGCCTCGATCACCACGTCCTGCGCAAGCAGGTGTTCGAAGTCCGGACCGGCGCTCGGAATCGCCTTCTTCGGGTCGCTCATCGCGCGCTCCTCATGCGGTCAGGTACTCGGTCCACGCGCGGAACTGATTGCGCATGACCGCCTCGGACGTGCCGTGGTTCGAATACGTGACACCGTTTTCGATCCGGTCGTCGCCGGCGTAGCGATGGAAACTCACCCAGTCGCCGCCGTTCGACGCGAGGCCCCACTGCCCCTTGGTCCAGTTTTCGAGGTCGTCGGCGTTGATCATCGTGGCCGGCGAGTTGACGAGGTTGTAGTACCAGAGGCTGCGCCGGTAGATCGCCTCCGGTGCACCCTTGAGACGGAAGTGCCAGATCTCGGACAGCGTCCTGTCGGGCGAGATCGGGCGCAGGCAGCGCAGCTGCTGCAACGGCGACTGCACTGAAAGGTACGGGTAGACGAGCACGTGGTGGATGCTGCGCGAGAGGTACTCCTCCTTCTTCTGCGCGCCGTACGCCCGCTCGAGCAGCGCCTCGTACTCCAGCGTGTCCGGGTCCTGCGGCCGCAGGCCCATGTACGCCTTCAGTATCCCGTGCCCGCGCGGGAAATTGATCGTCTGCACGCTGTCCCACAACTCGAAGTTGGAGGCGAACGCCGATAGGTAGTGGTAGTAAAGCGGCACCGCGCCGCGTTCCGCTCTCAGCTTCTTCTCCACCCGGCCGGCCGCGATGCCGGTCGACTGGTGCGTGACCGACGGATGGAGCGCATCGAGCTGGTTCTCCATGAAGAACTTCCAGTTCGAGTGCTGCACCACCCGATGGCAGATGGGCACCACCTCGACTTCGCCGACCGGCGAGCGGTCGCACATGTCGTCGAACGCCACCCTGGCCTCGCCGAGAAACTCGAGCAGCGAAGGCCCCTCGGCCGCGAGGCTTGCGAAGACAAATCCGCGATAGCTGTCGACGCGCGCCGCACGCCTGACGTTGCAATCCGGGTTCTCGCGCGTCATGCGCGTGCCTTCGTAGCCCTTGGCGAGCGGAATGGCGCGCACGCTGCCGTCGAGGTGGAAACTCCAGGCGTGATACGAACAGACGAAACTGTTGCCCGTGTTGCCCTTGAGATTGCCGACGATCTGCACGCCGCGATGCGGGCAGCGGTTGTAGAGCACGTCGATCCCGCCGTTGCCCTGCCGCACCATAATCATCGGCTGGCGCCCGATGGTGACCGCGTAGTAGTCGCCCGGCGCCGGGACCTGCGTGGCATGGCCGCAATAGATCCAGGCCCGTTCCCAGATCTTCTCCATTTCCATGTCGAAGATCGCTGCATCCGTGTAAACGGTCTTGTGGACCCGGTCTGGTTCGACGAGCGAAGTGAGGTTCATCGGGAGCGCACCTCGGCAGGATGGTGCAGACGATCGCACACGCGACCTTCGCGCGTTCGATTTTGGCACCAGACGATCCGCGCGAGAATCGGCGCGCGGCGTCGCTCTTGCGGCGCTGCGGTCGACGTCGATTTCCGGGGCGGGCCGGCGCTCGACCGGCCCGGCCTCGAGTCGTTCGGGTGCTAGGACGGGCTCGCCTGCACGGTCGAGGCCGGAACGGCGGCGCGCTTGCGATCGATGAAGGCGGCAAGTCCCGCCAACGTCGTCACCGAATCGTCGCGGTCCGACAGATCGACGCCGAAACGATCCTCGGCGGCGAACAGCAGCTCGGTCAGTGCCAGCGAGTCGATGCCGTACTCGAGAATCGACTTGCCGGAATCGAGATCCGCGGGGTCGATGTCGAACGTGGTACGGATCAGGCTGCGCAGTTCGTCGAGGGTACTGTTCATTTCGGCTCCGGCCATCACGCGCAGGCACCGACGCGCAGCGCGAAGTCGGACAGTTCGTCCGCGACGCGTTGCCGGTCGTTGTCGAAGGTGATGATGTGGTAACTGTCCTCGAGCACGACCAGCCGCTTGTCGGCCGCGCTCACGGACTCGAAGAACCCTTCGACACTGCGCAGCTGCGTGATCTCGTCTTCACGTGCGTGCATGACGAGCAGCGGACAGTCGATCAGCTGCGCCTGGCTGCGCACGACCGAGATCAGCATCTCGTTTTCCTTCAACGCCCAGAGCGGCAGGTGCGACGGGCCCGCGGCGCTGTCCGAGCGCGCGCTCATCTCCAGTTCGATCCAGCGGCGGATGCGCGCATTCTTGATCCCGAACGGCTCGCGCTCGGGAATGCGGATGAAGCGGTCGAGACCGAGCCAGTACGCGAGGTGGCGCCAGTGGCGCCATTTCGACAGGCCCCAGCCGTCGTAGGAAAACGTCGGCGAGAGCATCGCCACGCCGCGCACGCGCGACCCGAGCCGCGGCGCCAGGCCCGCGGCGAGCAGCCCGCCGGTGCACAGGCCGCCGAGGATCAGCGGTTCATCGGGCGACGTCGCCTTCTCGATCGCAAGCCGCGCGGCTTCGATCCAGGCGCGCCAGCGCGTGCGCCGGCCCGTTCGTCCCGCCTTGGTGTACCCCGGGATCGCGAGCGCGTCGTGCCGGATGCCGCGGCGGCGCAGCGCGTGCGAAATGAGGAAGAACTCGCGCGGTGTGCTCAGAAGCCCGTGCAGGAGCACCACTCGGGGTGCTTGCGATTTTGCATGGAGGTGCAACACAGCCTGCGATGCTAGGGCTGCAAGCTGAGCCAAAGCTGTCCGGCGTGTGACCAAACCTGACTCGACGGCGACGAACTCCTGACAAATTCCTTTGCCCCGAGGCGAGGCCGTCGTTCAGACCCGCTCGATGACGACCGCGATGCCCTGGCCGACACCGATGCACATCGTGCACAGCGCATAACGTCCGCCGGTGCGAAGCAATTGATAGAGCGCGGTCGTCGCGAGCCGCGCCCCGCTTGCCCCGAGCGGATGGCCGATCGCGATGGCCCCGCCGTTCGGATTCACGTGCGCGGCATCGTCGGGCAGGCCGAGGTCGCGTGTCACGGCGAGCGCCTGCGCCGCAAACGCCTCGTTGAGCTCGATCACGTCCATCTGGGCCAGCTTGAGCCGCGCGCGCTCCAGCACCCTGCGGGTCGCCGGTGCGGGTCCGATGCCCATGATGCGCGGCGCAACACCGGCCACTGCAGCAGCCACGACGCGTGCACGCGGCGCAAGCCCGAACCTGCGCGCGGCGGCCTCCGAGGCGACGATCAGCGCACACGCGCCATCGTTGACCCCCGATGCGTTGCCCGCCGTCACGGTCCCCTCGGGCCTGACCACGCCCTTGAGCCTGGCAAGTGCCTCGAGGGTGGTCTCACGCGGGTGTTCGTCGGTGGCGAACACGACGGGATCGCCCTTCTTCGCGGGCAAGGTCACCGGCACGATCTCTTCGGCGAGGCGGCCGGACTTGATCGCGGCCGCCGCACGCTGCTGGCTGCGCAGCGCGAAGGCGTCCTGATCCTTGCGCGCGATGCCGAACTGCTCGGCGACGTTCTCGGCGGTCTCGGGCATCGAGTCGATGCCGTACTTCGCCTTCAGCGCCGGGTTGACGAAGCGCCAGCCGATGGTGGTGTCGTAGACGGCGTTGGTGCGCGCAAACGCCTCGGCCGCCTTCGGCATCACGAACGGCGCCCGCGACATGCTTTCCACGCCCCCGGCGAGGACGAGGTCGGCTTCGTCGCTCTTGATCGCGCGCGCCGCGATGGCGAGCGCATCGAGGCTGGAGCCGCACAGGCGGTTCACCGTGTCGGCCGGGACCTCCTGCGGCAGCCCGGCAAGCAAAAGCGCCATGCGCCCGACGTTGCGATTGTCCTCGCCGGCCTGGTTGGCGCAGCCGTACACGACATCGTCGACCGCGGCCCAGTCGACCGACTTGTTGCGCTCCATCAGCGCTTTCAGCGGGATCGCGGCGAGATCGTCGGTGCGCACGCCGGACAGTGCGCCGGCGTAGCGGCCGACCGGCGTACGGATCGCATCGCAGATATAGGCTTGGTTCATCGTCACGTTCTCCCGGTCACATCCCGCGCAGCAACGGCGCGGCGGTCCTGCGCTGCAGTTCTTCGAACGTCAGGCCCGCGACGAGTTCGCGCGCCACCAGCCCGCGCGCGGTCACGTCCAGCACTGCAAGGTCGGTATAGATGCGGTCGACGCAGGCGGCGGCGGTGAGCGGATACGTGCAGCGCTCGACGATCTTCGCTTCGCCCTGCCTGGTCGCGTGATCCATCATCACGAACACGTGACGCGCTCCGACCGCGAGATCCATCGCACCGCCGACGGCGGGAATCGCATCCGGCTGGCCCGTGTGCCAGTTGGCGAGGTCGCCGCTTGCGGAGACCTGGAACGCGCCCAGCACGCAGATATCAAGGTGGCCGCCGCGCATCATCGCGAACGAATCGCCGTGATGAAAATAAGCGCCGCCGGTAAGCAGGGTCACCGGCTGCTTGCCCGCATTGATGAGGTCCCAGTCTTCCTGCCCTTGCGGCGGCGCGGGGCCCATGCCGAGAATGCCGTTTTCGCTGTGCAGGAAGATCTCGCGGTCGCGCGGCAGGAAATTGGCGATCAGCGTCGGCGCGCCGATGCCGAGGTTCACATAGGCGCCTTCGGGAATGTCGCGCGCCACGCGCGCCGCAAGCTGGTTTCGGGTGAGCGGCTTCACGATTCCCCCTGTGCTGCGGCACGCCCGGGCCCGACCGCCACCACGCGGTGCACGAAGATGCCCGGCGTCACGATCACCTCGGGGTCGAGCGCCCCGAGCGGCACCACCTCGGCGACCTGCGCCACCGTGCACTGCGCCGCGCGCGCCATGATCGGACCGAAGTTGCGCGCGGCCTTGCGATAGGTCAGATTGCCCCAGCGATCGCCGCGCTCGGCCTTGATGAGCGCGAAGTCCGCGCGCAGGGGCAGCTCGAGCACGTAGTCGCGCCCGTCGAAGCGGCGCGCCTCCTTGCCCTCCGCGAGCCGGGTGCCGAAGCCGGTCGGCGTGTAGATCGCGCCGAGGCCGCTCCCGCCCGCTTCGATCCGGCACGCGAGATTGCCCTGCGGAACCAGCTCGAGCTCTATCGCGCCGGCGCGATAGAGCGCGTCGAAGTGATACGAGTCGGTCTGGCGCGGGAACGAGCAGACGATCTTCTTCACCCGGCGCGCCTTGATCAGCGCCGCCAGGCCGATCTCGCCGTTGCCAGCGTTGTTGTTGATGATGGTCAGGTCGCGCGCCCCTTGCGCGATCAGCGCGTCCACGAGTTCGGCCGGTTGTCCTGCCGTGCCGAAGCCGCCGATCATCACCGTTGCGCCGTCGCGTACGTCACGCAGCGCGTCGAGCGCCGATTCGAACACCTTGTCGATCATCGAACGTCGCCATCGGATGGGCCGAATCGGCCAAGTGTGCCATCGCCGCCGGTTGCCGGGGCAGGCTTCGGCGCCCGCGCGCTGCGTGGCCGTGATCGTCGTATCGGCGCCGCGTCGAATATGCACGCGGAGCGAGGGGACGCTCCCCGTAAACTCGGTCGCAGGCAGGAACTCGCGGCAACGCCGCAACTCCCAGAGGTATCGCGCCACAGGATTGGCAGATTGACGACGGACCCCCCTTCCAGCGACGCCGCAGGACAGCGTGATGCCGCGGGCCTTGGGCTGCGAGGGCGGCTCAAGCACGCCACGCGCGACCTGCATCGCCAGGCGCAACGCAGCGGGATCATGCAAAGGCTTCTTCTCGGCCGCATCGAGCGCCCGGGCTACGGCGCGTTGCTGCGCAACCTGCACGAGATCTACGCCGGGCTGGAGACGGCGCTCGAGGCCCGCTTCGAGCATCCATTGCTGGCACCGATCCTGTTCCGCGCGTTGTTCCGGCGCGCGAACATCGAAAGCGACCTGCGCTTCCTGCATGGTGACCGATGGGCCGAGGAGATCGCCGTGTTGCCCGCCGCGGCCAGCTACCGCGCGCGGCTGGACGAGATCTCGAGTGCCGAGCCCGCATTGCTCGTCGCGCACGCCTACGTGCGCTACCTGGGTGACCTGAGCGACGGCCAGATCGTCTATCAGCTGGTCGCCGAGCGGCTCGGTCTCGGCGAAGCCGGCTCCCGGTTCTACCAGTTCGGCTCGGCCGAGGACATCGACGTGCTGGTAGCACGATTCCGCGCCGGGCTGGATGCGATCCCCGCCGACGCGACGGAGGTCGACCGCATCGCGGACGAGGCGCAGCGAGCACTGCGCCTGCATATCGATCTCTACGAGCAGCTCGCCGGGTGAACGAGCCCCTGCGCGCGCGCCGGAGCCGCCTAGAACTCTTCCCAGTCGTCGTTGACCTGGCCCGCCGCGGCGAGTTTCGCCGCAGTTGGTCGGGCCGGAACGATTTCCTTCCTCTGCACCGGCGCAGCGCTCTGCATGGGTGTGCGCGCCGCCGCGATCACGGGCCGGGCCCCGGCACCGCCGGCCTTGAACATCGCGACCGTCTCGGCGAGCCGATCGGCCTGCTCCTTCAGGCTTTGCGCGGCGGCCGCGCTCTGCTCGACCAGGGCCGCGTTCTGCTGGGTCATCTGGTCGAGTTGCGTCACCGCCCGGTTGACCTGGCCGATGCCCGAACTCTGCTCGCGCGTCGCGCTCGTGATCTCTCCGATCAGATCGGTGACACGCTTTACCTGCGCAACGATGTCGTCCATCGTCTGGCCGGCCTCGTGCACCAGCGCGCTGCCGGACTCGACCTTGGTCACCGAGTCCGAGATCAGGCTCTTGATCTCGCGCGCGGCCTGCGCGCTGCGTTGAGCCAGATTGCGCACTTCGCCTGCCACCACGGCAAACCCGCGACCCTGTTCGCCGGCGCGCGCCGCTTCCACCGCGGCGTTGAGCGCAAGGATGTTGGTCTGGAAGGCGATGCCGTCGATCACCGCGATGATCTCCTCGATCTTGCGGCTGGATTGACTGATCTCGCCCATCCGCGCGACAACCTGGCCGACGACCACCCCGCCACGCGCCGCAACCTCGGAGGCCGCGCTGGCCAGCTGGCTGGCCTGGCTCGCGGTGTCGGCGTTGTGCTTCACGGTGCTGGTCATCTGGTCCATCGACGCCGCGGTCTGCTGGAGGCTGCCGGCCTGCTGCTCGGTGCGGCTCGACAGGTCCTGGTTGCCCTGCGCGACCTCGGACGACGCGAGGCGGATCGATTCCGCCGTGCCGCGGATGTCGACGATCACGCGCGTCAGCGCCTCGCGCATGCCTTCGAGCGCGCGCGCCATCTCGCCCACTTCATCGCGCGATCGGATCGAGAAAGGAACGTCGAGGTTGCCGCTCGCCAGGTCGTGCGCGCCGCGGGCCAGCGCGACCAGCTCGCTCACGGTACGGCGGGCAAACAACATGGAGACCGCCAGCGCGCCGGCCGCCGCGATCACGACCAGGACCCAGACCAGCCATGCGGCCAGCACGGCGTCCGCCTGCGCGTTCTCGATCAGGACGTCGGCACGGCCGTTGACGAACTTGCCAAGCATCACCACGGATTCGATGGCCCGCTTGTACTGCGCATCCGCGGCAGCCATCGCGCCCGCGCCCGCCTTGACGTCGCCGGCGGCCGCATCGAGCGCGTCGTCGGCTTTCTTCGCGAACAGCCCGATCTCCGCCAGCGCCGCCTTGATCAGGCCCTGCTCGTCGTTGGTCTCCGGGATATCGATCCTCTGCAGCTGCGCCGCGGCGTCGTCGAGATTCTTCCTCAGGGCGGTCCGTTCGCCTTCGATGCTCTTCGCGTCGAGCGCGGGACGTTGTGCGAGCACGCGGAACACCCGTGCAGACTCGGAGGCGAGCGCAAAACGCACGTTGTTGGTCGTGCGTCGATGCTCCAGGTAGATGCCTTTCAGATCGGTGAGCGCATGGCGTTGATGCTGCATGCCCCACACCGCGACGCCGGCAATGAGGAGCATCAGCAACACCGCAGCCACCGGTGCTGCAAGCATTTTCCACTTCATCCGCATCCAACCTCCGTCGTATCGCCGCCGACTCGAGTCGACGGCGCCGCACTGCGGCCTTGCCCGCGCGTTCCGTCCGATCGGGTTCGCCCGTTCTGGCCCGGGGGACTGGTCGCCGCCACGACGCGCTGCCTGCCGCCCGCCCGGCAGCACCACAAGTCTTCCTGTCACGGTGCCCGGTCCATCGGCGGAAAAGTGGGCCGGCTTGCCGCCTAAACGGGTTACCCCCAGGATGTCGGGCCGATCGCGACGCACGCAGGCGACCGGCGGATATTCGGATGACGCGGGCCTCAAGCCAGGCGGCGAGAAAGCCGCCGACGGACCGCCCATCCGTTCGGCTCGGCTTGACGCAAATCCGGTGCGATTCGCCTCGGAAACCTATAATCCGCGCACCCCGACACCGATGCGCCGGCATTCCGGATCGACCGTGCAGTTGCTCGCCCTCGGCCTCAATCACCAGACCGCTCCGCTCGCGTTGCGCGAACGGGTCGCGTTCGTGCCCGACGAGGTGGGCAACGCGATCGCGAGCCTGCGCGATCGCCTCGCCGCGCGCGACGCGGGCCAGGTGAGCGAGGCGGCGATCGTGTCGACGTGCAATCGCACCGAGCTCTATTGCGCCGTCGAGGAGCCGCAGGCGGCCGGGATCGCGCTCGCCGAGTTCATCGCGAGCGCCAAGCACCTGGACAGCGGCGAAATCCGCAAGGCTTCCTACGTCCTGCCGCAGTCGAACGCGGTCCGCCACGCATTCCGCGTGGCGAGCGGCCTCGAATCGATGGTGATCGGCGAGCCGCAGATCCTCGGCCAGATGAAGCAGGCCGAGAAGCTCGCCCGCGAGGCGGGCGGCATGGGACCGCTTCTGCACCATCTGTTCCAGCACACCTTCGCCGTCGCGAAGGAGGTGCGCAGCACGACCGAAATCGGCACGCAGTCGGTCTCGATGGCCGCGGCGGCCGTGCGGGTGGCGGAGCGGATTTTCGGCGAACTGAGCGAGTGCAACGTCCTTTTCGTCGGCGCCGGCGAGATGATCGAGCTCACGGCAACGCACTTCGGCGCGCGCCATCCCAAGTCGATCGCGGTGGCCAATCGCACGGTCGAACGCGCCGAGGCGCTCGCCAATCGCCTGCACGGGCAGGCCATGCCGCTCAAGGATCTGCCCGACCAGTTGTCCCGGTTCGACATCGTGGTTTCGTGCACCGCAAGCACGCTGCCGATCATCGGACTGGGCATGGTCGAGCGGGCGGTGCGCAGCCGCCGCCACCGCCCCATGTTCATCGTCGACCTCGCAGTGCCGCGCGACGTCGAACCGGAAGTCGCCCGGCTCGACGACGTGTACGTCTACACGGTCGACGAACTCGGCAGGATCATCCAGAGCGGAACCGAGACGCGCCTAGCGGCGGTCGCTCAAGCCGAGGCGATCATCGAAAGCCGGGTGCGTGATTTCGAGTCGTGGCTCAAGACGCGTTTGGCCGTGCCGGTGATCCAGGGGTTGCGCGAGCGTGCCCACACCCTGCGGGCCCTCGAACTCGATCGCGCGCGCAAGCTGCTGGCGCGCGGCGAAGCGCCGGAGGCAGTGCTCGAACAGCTTGCGCAGGCGCTCACCAACAAGATGCTGCACTCGCCCATCTCCGCGCTGCACCACGCGGCCGACGGCGACGAGGCCGAGCGCGCACGCCTGCTCGCGCTGTTCGCCCGCTTCTACCCCGACGCTGAAAACTAGACTGGCGGCTGGCGTGTGGCCCGACCGGCCGCTGCCATCACGTGCACCCGTTCGCCCGCAGGTCCCATGAAACCCTCGATGCGCAACAAGCTCGGCCAGCTCGAGCGCCGTCTCGCCGAGATCGACGCGTTGCTGGCGCGCGAGGACGCGACGCGCGACATGGAGCGCTTCAAGGCGCTGTCGCGCGAGCGGGCCGAAATCGAGCCCGTGGTCGTCCGCTTCCAGGACTACAACCACGCCGCGGCGGACCTCGAAAGCGCGCAGGAAATGCTCGCCGACCCCGACATGAAGGTGCTCGCCGAAGAGGAGACGCACGCCGCGCGCGGGCGCATGGAGACGCTTGCCTCCGATCTGCAGCGGCTCCTGCTGCCCAAGGACCCCAACGACGAGCGCAACACCTTCCTCGAGATCCGTGCCGGCACCGGCGGCGAGGAATCGGCCTTGTTCGCCGGCGATCTGCTGCGCATGTACCTGCGCTACGCCGAGCGCCAGCGCTGGCAGGTAGAGACGATCTCCGAGAGCGCGTCGGACCTTGGCGGCTACAAGGAGGTGATCGTGCGCATCGTCGGTGCCGGCGCCTATTCGAAGCTCAAGTTCGAGTCGGGCGGGCATCGCGTGCAGCGCGTTCCGCAGACCGAAGCGCAAGGCCGCATCCACACGTCGGCCTGCACGGTCGCGGTGCTGCCCGAGGCCGACGACATCGACGACGTCAAGATCGATCCGACCGAGATCCGCATCGACGTGTTCCGCGCGTCCGGCGCCGGCGGCCAGCACGTCAACAAGACCGAATCGGCGGTGCGCATCACGCACCTGCCGACCGGCATCGTGGTCGAATGCCAGGACGACCGCAGCCAGCACAAGAACAAGGAGCGGGCGCTGAAGATCCTCGCCGCGCGCATCAAGGACCAGCAGTTGCGCGCGCAGCAGGCGAAGGAAGCCTCGACCCGGCGCAGCCTGATCGGATCGGGCGACCGCAGCGAGCGCATCCGCACGTACAACTTTCCGCAGGGGCGCGTCACCGATCACCGCATCAACCTGACGCTCTACAAGATCGAACAGATCATGGACGGCGACCTGGACGAACTGACCGCGGCGCTGACGGCCGAGCATCAGGCCGAGTTGCTCGCGGCGCTCGGCGACGCCTGAGCGTGCCTACAGTCGACGCGCTGTTGCGCGCGAGCGGCCTGCCGCTTCTCGAGGCGCGCGCGTTGCTCGCGCATGTGCTCGGCAGCACGCGCGAAATGCTCGTGGCGCATCCCGAGCGGCCGGTCGACGGCGCCGCCGCCGACCGATACGCGCAGTGGGCCGCGCGGCGTCGAGCGGGCGAGCCGCTCGCTTATCTGCTCGGTGAGCGCGAGTTCTACGGACGCTCGTTCGGCGTCGGTCCCGCCGTGCTCGTGCCCCGGCCGGAGACCGAGTCGTTGGTGCAGGTCGCGTACGAGCTGGCGCGGAAGGTCGCGGCGCCCAGGCTGCTGGATCTCGGCACCGGGTCCGGATGCATCGCGATCACGCTCGCGCTCGAGGTCCCGCGCGCCGAGGTCGTGGCCGCCGAGATCAGCCCGCCGGCACTGGAAATCGCCCGCGCCAACGCGACCCGCCTCGGTGCCCGCATCGACTTCGTCGAAAGCGCGTGGTACGCGGCAGTTCGCGGTCGGTTCGATGTGATCGTCGCCAACCCGCCTTACGTCGCGGAAGGCGATCCGCACCTGGGCGAGTTGCGGTTCGAGCCGGCCATCGCCCTCGTCGCGACCGACGACGGCCTGTCCTGCCTGCGCCGGATCGTCGAAGGTGCGGCGCCGCATCTCAAGCGTGGAGGCTGGCTCGTCGTCGAGCACGGTTCCGACCAGGCGGCACGGGTGCGCGAACTGTTTTCAACGGCGGGATTCGAGGCGGTCGAGACGAGGCGCGACGGCGCCGGAATCGAACGCATCACGTCTGGTTGCCTGCGCTCCGGTCCGGCGAGCGAAGTGAGCCGCGAGACGAGCCGGTAGGCGAGACTCGTCCCCCTCTGGCTCGGCGAGAGGGGGTAGGGGGAGCGTGTCCAAAATCAGGCGAGGGAATCGAGCGTGCAGGCCCTCCGGGCCTGCGCGCCCGGGAGGGACCTTGCTCGAGGTGGTTCTTGCGCCGCTTCGCGTCGCCATCCGCGCTTACCGGGCTTCGCCCGGCGCGCTCGGGAGGGACCTTGCGGTCCCTCCCGTTTCTTCGCAACGCCTGCGCGCGGAGGCAAGCCGGAGATTCGGTGCGCCACGAAGTGCCGGCGCAGGGCGATTTATAGAGTTGGGGTCGCCCTCGATTGAGACGAGTAGCTCCCGGGGTCGTCCGCTTTGCGGATGATGCCGTCACTCAAGTTTCCGCGCGGCGTGCCGAGGGATTCGCGCGCGTTTGACGTGTGTCGGCGCGCTTCCTACACTGACCGTAGTCATGTCCCTATTGCAAGGCAGCCAGCCATGGATGCGAAGGAATTCATTCACAAGACGGTGACCGAGAACCCGATCGTGCTCTTCATGAAGGGCTCGGCACAGTTTCCCCAATGCGGCTTCTCGGGCCGTGCGGTGCAGATTCTCCAGTCGTGCGGCGTGAAGAGCCTCATCACCGTCAACGTGCTCGAAGACGACGAGGTACGCCAGGGCATCAAGGACTACGCGAACTGGCCGACGATCCCCCAGCTCTACGTCAAGGGACAGCTCGTCGGCGGCGCGGACATCCTGACCGAGATGTTCCAGAACGGCGAACTCCAGGATCTGCTCAAACAGGCCCAGGTCGCTTGAGCGACTCGTCACCGCGCCGGCTCATCGTCGCGATCACCGGCGCTTCCGGCGCGATCTACGGGGTGCGTCTGCTCGAACACCTGCGCGCGTCGCGCGCGGTCGAGACGCACCTGCTGCTTTCGCCGGCCGGCGTCCTCAACGTCCACCAGGAGCTCGGCCAGAAGCGCGCCGACGTCGAGCGGCTTGCCGATGTCGTGCACAACGTCGGCGATATCGGTGCGTCGATCGCGTCGGGCTCGTTTCGGACCGACGGCATGGTGGTCGCGCCCTGTTCGGTCAAGACACTCGCCGCGATCGCGCAAGGGATGGCCGACAACCTGATCGCGCGCGCGGCCGACGTGTGCCTCAAGGAGCGGCGCCGCCTGCTCCTGCTGGTGCGGGAGACACCGCTCAACCTCGCGCACATCCGCAACATGGAAGCGGTGACGCTGATGGGCGGCGTGATCTTCCCGCCGGTGCCCGCTTTCTACCAACGCCCCCGCAGCATCGAGGAGATGGTCGACCAGACGCTCGCGCGCGTGCTGGATCAACTCGGCGTCGCGCACGACCTCGCGCAGCCGTGGCCCGGCATGGGAGCGCCGCCGGTCGCAACCTGAGAGGCTCATGGCCGAGACCTTGCTTACCGACGCCAACAGCGGAGCGACGGTACGGGTTGCCGTCGGTGACGTCGTGCTCGTGCGCCTGCCGGAGAATCCCACCACCGGGCATCGATGGCAGGCCAGCGCGGCACCCGGGCTGGTGCTGGCCGGCGATGAGTTCGAGGCCTCGTCGCGGGTGCCCGGTGCCGGTGGCGTGCGCACGCTGCGATTCAGTGCGCAAGCGGCCGGCGTGTTTCACGTACGGGCCGCGTTGCGCCGTCCGTGGGAGGCCGGCGCCGCACCGAAAAGCGAGTTCAGTGTCGCCGTCGCGGTGAGTTGAGCGCGAAGACCCGGGCGAGCGGGGCGCTCACGAAGCCCGAACCAGAGCCCGCCGCGATCGCCTCGGAGCGGGAATTGCAGGCTGAGTCCGAAACACCTGGAACTCCGGCAGGCCCGTCCGGTTCATCTCGTCGTCGCTCGGCTCGGCGAACGCGACCGCCAATAGCAAGCGCAAGCGCGCCAGCGAGCACGGTGTCCCGCACCGGCAGGAGCAGGCAGCGGCGCCGCGCTGCGGCGCTCGACCGTCGCTCGTCTCGGCAGCCCGCGATTTGATTCCGCCGGCGCGGGAGCGCATACCTTGACCCTGCTCAACACGCCGGCGAAGAGCCGGAATAGGCTGCATCCCTTCAGCTACGTCCAGAGTCGACGGAGGAGCAAACGATGGCGATCGCGAAACGAGCGCCTCGCAAGAGCGGGCCGGCCGCGCAACGGAAAAAGACGGGCACGCGGAAGGCGACGGCCACGATGGCACAGAAGAAAGCCGACCGTGCATTGCGCGGCGTCGTTCGGGGCGGGGCCGCGGGAGCGAGCGCCGCGGTTGGCGCCGTGCGCGATGCCGCGAACTCGATCGTCCGCGCCGGTCTGCAGGAGATGGACGCGGCCGCCCAAGCCACCCGCGAGGCGCTGCGCCGGTTTCTCGCATCCACCCAGCGCGTGACAATGTCGACCGTCCGCACGCTTCGTGAGACGGCGCAGGACACCGCCGGATCTGCGCGACGTGCAGTCCGCCGGACCCGGCAGACTGCCAAGACGCGAGCTGCAACGACGTTGAATCGCGCAGTGGGCAGGAGCGCACGCGCAGCGCGTGAGCGAGTGCGCAGCGTGCTGGGCTAGAAACATCGGCCGGCTACCGCTGGGGTTCACTCCGAACCCTCGCGCTGCACGAGTCGCTCTCAGTCATCCTGTTGGCAACCAGAGCGGCAAGCATTGCCGCGCCCGATTTGATAGAGGCGGGGAGGCTGTCGCCAGGGCACGGGAGTCGGCTGATCCTGCTCAAGGCGGCTTGCGCTCCTTTTCCGGGTATGGCGGAGCAGGCATCCGCGACTACGGCGCCGATCATGTACGCGAGGTGATCCTTGTTTTCTCGCCGCGGACCGATCCCCGCCCGCAGGATTCCGCCCAACCTTGCCTGGCTTGCGCTCGAACCGGTGCGTGCGGTGGCCGAACTCGGGCTCGGCACGCTCCTGCATCGACCGCTCGCGCGCATCTGTCCGCACGGCGACGGTCATCCGGTGCTCATCCTGCCGGGGCTGGGCGCGCACGACGTGCACACGCTGCCGATGCGCCGCTTCGTTGCCCGCCTCGGCTATGAGGCTCTGCCTTGGCAACAAGGTTTCAACCTCGGAGCACGCGAGGGCCTGGACGAATTGTTGCGCAAGCTCGAAGCGCTGATCGACGCGGCCACGAGCAAGCGCCACAAGAAGGTTTCGCTCATCGGCTGGAGCCTGGGAGGCATTTTTGCGCGCGAACTGGCCAAACGTGCGCCGGCACAGGTCCGCCAGGTCATCACGCTTGGGAGTCCCTTCGGCGGCCACCCCGGCGCAACGCATGCAACCCTGGTCTACGAGTGGCTGAGCGGCCGGGAAGCCGGCGACCGCGAAACCATCGAGCGCGTACGCGTTGCCCCACCGGTGCCATTCACGTCGATCTTCTCGAAGACCGACGGCATCGTCGCCTGGCCCTCCTCGGTGCAGCCGACGAGCGAAATGTCCGAGAACATCGCCGTGTCGGTTGCAAGCCATCTCGGCTTGATCACCAACCCGGTCGTTCTGTACATCGTCGCCAACCGGTTGGCGCAGCCCGAGGGGCATTGGCGTCCGCATCAGCCAATTCGACCGCTGCGACTCTTGCATCCGGCTCGCGCCCGACGAGAGACCCACCCATAGCGCTCGACCCCGGCCGCGGCGCCCGCGGCGCGACGGTTCGAAGCGAAGCGCTTCAGACAAGCGGGAGCCGCCAGCCCGAACCGGCCATGCCGGCGCCCCTGCGTGGATCAGGTCGCCGCGCGACGCCTGCCCTTTTCGACGCGTGGACCGCGTGCAGTCGGCGTGCGCGGTGGCCGCGCCTGGCGTTTCGTGGCCGTCTTGCGACCCTGCCCTGTCCGCGCTTTGCCTTTGCCGGTCTTGGCCGTGCGGTCAGGCGGCGCTTCCGCCGCGGCGGCGGACAAGGCCTTCAGCATCGTGCTGAACTCGCGATTGAACAACGCCGTGATCGTCTCCGGATCGGGCACCAGATGCGCGTCGGCGATCACCGCCAGCGAAGCCTGGCTGCGGTAGCTCAAGATGCTGATCCCCATGCCGAGCTGGCGTCCGGGGTGCGGCACCCAGAACATCATGCGGTCGATCGGCGTGCCCGCGAGGTACAGTTGCTCGCGCGGTCCGGCAACGTTGGTCATCACGACGCTCGCCTTCGACCCGAAGATCTGATTCGCGAAAGCCTCGAGCGGCTTCGGTCCACGGCCGAAGATATCCAGCAGCACGCGCATCGCGAGCGCCTCGGGCGAACGCTTCAGTGCGTCCATGCGCACCTTGGTCTGCGCCAGCCGATCCGTCGCGCGTGCCTTCGCGACGGCGAGGTCCAGGATCACCAACCCGAACTCGTTGCCCAGTTCGCCGAAGCGCTCCGGCGGCCGAAGGTCCACCGGCACCATCGCGCGCACCGTGGTTCGATTCACGTCGACGCCACGCCTTTTCAAATACGCGCGCAGCGCACCAGTCATGCCTGCGACGAGCACATCGTTCACCTTCGCGCCAGTCGGTGCGCCGATCGCCTTTACATCGGCGATCGCCACCGGCTCGGACCACGCCACCCGTTTGCGCGGCTGGAAGTCGCCTTTGAGCGGCGACTTCGGATCCGGCCACTTCAGCAATTCCGAAACGAGCATTCCCGCGCCGGCCAGCAGCAGCTTCGCCTTGTCGACCGTCGACGGCTGCGGCAGCGCCGGCTGCGCGGAAGCCGGCGGCGGCATGCCCGCCTTGCGCGCCGCCCGCGCCATGGCATCGAACCCGTGCGCAAGCTTGCGACTCGCCGCACCGCGCATGCCCGGCCTTTCCCGCTCTGCCAGCGCGTCGGGTGGCGTGTCCGGATCCGTGTCGTATAGGCGCTGCATCACTGCCATCATCGCGGTGCCGTCGCCGATGCAGTGGTGGTAGCGCGTGATGACCGCGCTGCCGCCTTCCACGCCATCGATCACGTGCGCCTGCCACAGCGGCTGCGCGTGGTCCAGCGGCTGGCTGGCGATGTCGTCGATCAGTGCGGACAACGCGGCGCGGTCATGCGGCGCGGGCAGGGCGATGTGATGCAGATGCTGGTCGAGATCGAAGTCCGGCTGGTCCTCCCAATGCGGCGTCGAAAACGCGATCCCGCGTTCAACCACGCGCTGGCGGAAGCGATCGAACCCGAGCAGCCGCTGGCGGTAGACCTCGCGCACTTTGGCGAAATCCAGCGGCGTTCGGGTGACCAACATCCCGGTCACCATCGCCGTGTTGGCCGGACCGTCCATGTGGTACCACGCCGCGTCGACCGCACTCATCGCATGGATCGTCATCGGTACCTCCGGCGCCTCACGAGGCAAAGCCGGTTGCGCCGGCGCCCTGGCACCGCCGGCCGAGTGCACGCTCGAAACACTGTCGTATTGGACGGGCAGACGCCGTCTCGGTGATTGACCGCGGTCAATGCAAGCGAGCGCTGGAATCAGGGACGGCCGCCGAATTGCGGCCTTCGGGCCGCGCGCCGAATCGCCGGATCCGTCGATTCGCCGGCCCCATGCCCTTGGTGCCGGCTACCTGACTCGAACAGGTGACCTACCGCTTACAAGGCGGGCCGGGTGGTATCCAAAACGATCCAGGATCGTCACGAGTTCTTCATTTCTCCTCTGAAAATCGACCAGCGGCGTCCTTGACCTACCGCCAGTATCCGCCCATAGTGGTATCCGAAGTGGTATCCAGAGTGGTATCCGGAAATGACGCGCGCGACGCGGTGGACGGACGAGAAGATCAAGGCGACCAGGCTCGCTTCCGGCAAGTCCGAGAGGCGAGTCTTGGTCGCGCCGGGCATGTATCTGCACTTGCGCCACAAGACCGGCGCCGGCGTGTCCCGGCACTGGCAATACCGGGTGCAGGTGGACGGCAAGCGCCGTTGGCTTTCCCTCGGCGAGTACCCGGCGGTCTCGCTCGCTGACGCGCAGGCCGAACTGCTGAAGCACGCCAAGGTGCATGAGGCGGCAAAGAAAGGCCAAGCCGATCACCCGGTCCTGGTCGAGCGCAGCGCTCGCAAGGCGAACAAGGCGCAACCGAGCGTCGCCGAAGTGTTCGGCGAGTGGATCGCCGACAAGCGGCTGGGTAGTACGCGCAAGCGCGGCGAGCCGGTGCGTGAGCGCACGATCACGATCCTCACGCAGAACTTCGACACTGACGTGCGCGGCCGTATCGGCGATGCCAAGATCGCGCACATTACTTCGGCTGCGCTGCAGGATTGCATCGATGCGGCACGCCGCCGAGGTGCGCCCGGCGCCGCGGCGCATGTCTACCGCACGCTGCGTGGGCTCGTGACGTTCGCCATCAAGCGTGGTTACGTCACTGCTGCCGATCCGATGCGCGGTATCGAGAACCCTCGCCCGTATAGGCCGCAGCCGCCGAACGCGGCGAACGACGCTGAAATCGTCGCCCTTCTCCAGTCGGTGGACGCGTCGATGCTCTGGCCAGCGACGAGGCTGGCGATCGAATTTCAGTTGCTGACCGGCGCGCGCCCCGGCGAAGTGCGGCTCGCCGAGTGGAGCGAAATCCAGCAGGACAAGGCGACTTGGTTCATTCCGTCCGAGCGGTTCAAGTCGGGCAGAGCCTTCAAGATTCACTTATCCGATGCGGCGCTCGCCGTTCTGAAGAGCGCGAAGACGCTGCGCGGAACCGGCAGGCGGAAGAAGAGCGACTTTGTCTTCCCGGGTGCCAATGGCGGCGCTTTGGAGAAGATGGCGGTCGCGCGAGCCCTTTCACGTCTGGCTGAGCGCGGAAAGGACGACGGTGCGAAGAAGCTCCGGCCGCATGATTTGCGGCGGACCTTTCGGACGCTTCTGTCTCGTATCGGCATCGCGCCACATGTCGCCGAGCTGTGCCTCGGCCACGTCGAACGCGAAACCATGCGGCGCGTCTATGACGGGCACGACTACAGTCGGGAGTGCGCTGACGCTTGGGATCGCGCCGGTGCGCACATCGCGGCGCTTCGCTCCGGCGGCGCCTTGGTTATCCCGATTTCAGCCGCTGCGGCCTGAAGGAATGGGCCGACAGTCGAACTGCCGCTGACTTATCGTCACCGCCTCCAGGCACCGACATATACTGCGCGTCGCCGTTCCCACCCGATGCCCGCCTTCAAGACCTCATCCG
>DATJUX010000040.1:0-325116 GCA_035502095.1 Burkholderiaceae bacterium | reverse complement strand
CTGCTGCGGAATCCACAGCCGTAGCCGCTGAAGAGCAAACGGCTACCGATCATATCGACAGTGCCGACGATAATGCTGGGCCGTGATGGATCTCGCCGCCACTCGGCGTTGTCGGCGAACTCGCCGCGCAGCGTGCTGATGGCCAGCGGGTGCTTCGCCGACACCGCCCCCAATGCAACGAGCGCCTCACGAAGGCGCTGGGCCTCGGGCTTGAGTAGCTCCGCTCGCAGCCGCTCAGCTTCGACAGTGGACTGATCGACAACCGTTCGACGGTTGACGACGTACACGAGCCGCCGCGGCAGCCTCGAGTTCTGCACGAGCGCGAGCAACCATAGGGCGATGACGCTCGTCTTCCCTAAGCCAGTCGGCAGGTCGCATGCTTTCGGAAAGTCGCTCGCGACGAAGCGCTCGTACAACGCGCGCTGCCACGGGAAAGGGGCGTTGCCGACCAGCAGCGTGAAGTCGTCGTCAAAGGCCATGCAGTGACCTCTCTATCAAGTGCTCCTCCTTTCAGCATGGTCCGCCGAGTTGCCGGGATGGATGTCGCCGTGACTCACGCGCTCCCACCGATCGCATTCATACTCGTCGTCCCTAGTCATACTCCCAAGCCCCACAAACTTCACCCGCTCTCACGACTCCGAAACGTGCGGTAACGCGATCCCCATGCAAGCGCGGTTCCTCCCGCGATCTCCCTGAGCCACGTCAGCGTTCACCGCACGCGGCAGGAAGCCGAGTTTGCAACCACGTCAGTCGCTGCGCACGTCGTCGGCGTCAAGGGGTTTTCCGGTTCACGTACCAGAGACAGCGACTCCTCGATCGCCAGTTTCCGTCTGACTTGTTCGCCGGCACGAAGCCGAGCATAGAGCGGCCTCGTCTCAAAACACGAGACTCGACGACCGCGCGCCGCCGCGGAAGGGGCCGCCCGTTCGACCGCACTCACCGCCGCGCCACGAGCCCCAGCGTCGCACGCAGCTCGCGCACGATGTCGGCGTCCAGCGGCGGGTTCATCCGCGCGCCGTCGCGTTCGATCTGAGCGATCAGCGCCTCGACCGCCTCGCGGCCGTCGGGGTCGCGCACGGCCTTGCGCGGCGTGCGATTGCCAAGCGCTGGCAGTTTCTCGTCTATCCACTTGCGGTAGTGATTGCTCATGTATTGACGCAGCGCGGCCTGCACTTCCGGCTGCGCGGCAAGTTCTGCCTGTGCCGAACGTCAGCCAAGCTGATTGGGACGAGATGACGTTCTGGACCTGGGTGGCGGAAGTCTCGTAGCATCGACTGCATGAGCCACCCAAATGCACCAGTGCGTGCGCCAGCGCGGGTGCGCACGCCGAATGATGCCGAGGTCGACGCCTGGCTGCGCATCGTGACCGGCGGCGTCGACCTGTCCGGCGTGGAATTGCGCTACACACTACTGATCACGGTCGAGCCATGGGTGGCAGAGTTCGCGCGGATCGTCAGCGAGGAACTCCGCAATGCCGGCCGCGTGCGCCGGGATCGGTGAACTGCTCGCTCAACGTCTCCGAAGCCGCGAGCAGGTCTTGCAGGTGCCCGCCTACTGTGAATCGTCTTCAGTTGCCACCGGAAACGGAGGTCCGACATTACACGACCGTTGGCGCCGTCGCGGCGATGCTACGTGACCAGCGGCTTCGCCTGACGCGCGTCGATCAGTGGCGCGATCCGTTCGAGGGCTCCGTGCCAAAGCAGCAAATCGACGATCAAGTGCCACTGTTCAGCGGGTGGCAAGCGGCGGAGATGATGGTGCCTGTGATGCCGCCGGGTTACCCGCAGGAGCGACCATATCGGCGACGCAACCGCGATCCCTGGGACGTGATGACGAAGCGGCGCCGGGCCATGACGCGCTCGGCGCATGGCATCTGCTGGCGGTGGGGCGACGAATCCGAGGCAATGTGGCGGCTGTACTGCCGAGACAAGTCCGAAGGCCAAGGTTTAGCACTCCGCACAACGCTCGAGCGTCTGGAAGCATCCATGGCGCGGCACGATCTCTACGTCGGCCCCGTTCGCTATCGCCATTACCACCAAGGACCAGCATTCAACGACGAGATCGATCCCTTCATGCACAAGCGCATGGGCTTCTCACACGAGCAAGAGGTGCGGCTGATCAAGTTCGACGCCGACCACTTCAACACGGCGAATATCGCGCTCAGCGCAGAGGAGGAGGCCGTGCCGCCGGCTGATCTTCCAGTTCACACCTACCTGGATTGGGCGCTTGCGGATGTGATCGAGATGATCGAGATCAGCCCGTATGCAGACCAAGACTACGAAGCGCGCGCGCGTGAAGTGATCAGTGCCGAGGTGGCGTCGCTCGGTGCACGGATCGAGCTATCGGTGCTTAGCGCACGGCGCTACGGGCCAAACTTCTGACTTTTTGACCCGCTACGGGTAACAGTGCGGGTAACTCTGCGCAACTCGCTGGGAGAAATGCAAGCGGATCATTGACTTGGACTAATGTCACTGGCTCCCCGACCTGGACTCGAACCAGGGACCTGCGGATTAACAGTCCGTCGCTCT
Organism: Burkholderiaceae bacterium; assembly: GCA_035502095.1. Taxonomy (GTDB): domain Bacteria; phylum Pseudomonadota; class Gammaproteobacteria; order Burkholderiales; family Burkholderiaceae_F; genus JAKANT01. The sequence goes on along the minus strand of DATJUX010000040.1, from coordinate 322,588 downwards.
ACCGACTGAGCTATCGGGGAATCGGCGCCACGCAAAGGGACTGGATTTTATATCGTCTCGCCCACGCGCGGGCGAAGCATATGCACGCGGAAATTCACAGCACGCGGGCGATCGAGTCGCAAACGTATTCGACGTTCCTCGTGTTGAGCGCCGCGACACAGAAGCGTCCGGTCGAGACGGCGTAAATGGCGAACTCGGTGCGCAGGCGGTCGACCTGCGCAGCCGTGAGCCCGGTGTAGGAAAACATGCCGCGCTGGCGCGTGACGAAGGAAAAGTCGCGCGCCACGCCGCGGTCCTTGAGACCCTGCGCGAGGCGCTTGCGCATCTGCTTGATCCGTTCGCGCATCTCCCCAAGCTCCTCCTCCCACATCCGGCGCAACTCGGTGCTCGCGAGCACGGCAGCCACGAGCGCGCCGCCGTGCGTGGGCGGCGTCGAGTAGTTGCTTCGAATGGTGCGCTTGAGCTGACTCAGCACGCGAGTGGCCTCGTCCTTGCTTGCGGTGACGATCGTCAGCGCTCCGATGCGTTCACCGTACAGCGAGAAGGACTTCGAGAACGAACTGGCAATGAGGCAGGTGAGCCCCGCATCGGTGAACAGGCGCACCGCCATTGCGTCGGCATCGATTCCGTCGCCGAAGCCCTGGTAAGCCAGATCGAGCACCGGGACCAGTTGGCGGTCCGCGACGAGCCGGACCACGTCGCGCCATTGCGCCTCGTTGAGGTCGACGCCCGTCGGGTTGTGGCAGCACGCGTGCAGAACAACGATCGTTCCCGCGGGCGCTGCCGACAGCGCGGCACGCATCCCGGCGAAATCCACCCCGTGCGTGGCGCCGTCGTAGTAGGGATAGGGCTCGACGACAAAACCGGCCGCCTCATAAAGCGTGCGGTGGTTCTCCCAGCTCGGATCGCTGATGAGAACCTTGGCATTCGGCGTGACTCGCTTCAACAGGTCCGCGCCGATCTTGAGCGCTCCCGTACCGCCAAGCGCCTGGGCGGTCACCAGGCGCCCGGAGGCCACCAACGGCGAATCGCGGCCGAATAGCATCTGCTGCACGTCAGCGTCGTAGGCGGCGATGCCGTCGATCGGGAGATATCCGCGCGGCTGAGCCGCCTGCACGAGCGCTCGTTCCGCCTCTTTGACCGCACGAAGCAGGGGAATGCGACCGTTCTCGTCGTAGTAGACGCCGACGCCGAGATTGACCTTGGTTGCCCGCGTGTCGTTCGAAAAACCTTCGCTCAAGCCAAGGATCGGGTCCTTGGGTGCGAGTTCGACCCGCTCGAACAGAGACGCGACCATGGCTAGTCCTGTGCCGCGGACGACCCGTCGGCAGTGCATTGCGCAATTAGGGGAGTCGCCCAGTCTACACGCGGCACTCGCGCGCGCGCGGTGGCCGCCCTGTCAATGACGCGAACGAAGTTTTGTCAAGACATTAAGTAAAAGGGATAACATTATGATAAATAAGGAATTGATTGCGGCCCTTCGGCGCGAACAAGGGCTAGGTTTTTTCGCGGGTGGCGCATAAAATTCGCGCCCGAGCCGTAATCGTGCGCTGCAAAAACCGAGATGCCTTCGTTTCCAAATTCGCCGTTCCAACTGGTTCAGCCATTTGAACCGGCAGGCGATCAGCCGGAAGCGATTACGAAGCTGGTCGCTGGGTTGAATGACGGACTTGTCTGCCAGACGTTGCTCGGCGTCACGGGCTCTGGCAAGACGTACACGATGGCGAACGTCATCGCCCGCATCGGATGCCCAACCTTGGTGCTCGCACCGAACAAGACGCTGGCTGCCCAACTGTATTCCGAGATGCGCGAGTTCTTTCCCACCAATGCGGTGGAGTACTTCGTCTCGTATTACGACTACTACCAACCCGAGGCGTACCTTCCTTCGCGCGATCTGTACATCGAAAAAGACAGCAGCATCAACGAGCACATCGAGCAGATGCGGCTGTCCGCGACGAAGTCGCTGCTGGAGCGCCGGGATACGGTGATCGTCGCTACCGTCTCGGCGATCTACGGCATCGGCGATCCCGGCGACTACCACTCGATGGTGCTTACGACGCGCGTAGGCGATCGTACGAGCCAGCGTGACGTAATCGTGCGGCTGACGTCGATGCAATACCGTCGCAACGAAACCGATTTCGCGCGTGGCACGTTCCGGGTGCGCGGCGACACGATCGACGTCTTTCCCGCGGAACACGCCGAATTGGCCGTGCGGATCGAGCTGTTCGACGACCAGGTCGACAGCCTGATGCTGTTCGATCCGCTCAGCGGGCGGATCCGCCAGAAAATCCCGCGCTTTACGGTCTATCCGTCGTCGCACTACGTCACGCCGCGCCAGACCGTGTTGCGCGCGATCGAAGACATCAAGGTCGAGTTACGCGAGCGCCTCGAGTGGTTCATCGGGCAGGGCAAGCTGGTCGAGGCGCAGCGGCTCGAGCAACGTACGCGCTTCGATCTCGAGATGCTTGGCGAACTCGGCTTCTGCCGCGGAATCGAGAACTACACGCGCCACCTCTCCGGTGCCGCGCCGGGCGAGCCGCCGCCGACCCTGATCGATTACCTGCCCAGCGACGCGCTGATGATCATCGACGAGTCGCACGTGACCATGCCGCAGCTGGGCGGCATGTACCGCGGCGATCGCTCGCGCAAGGAGACACTGGTCGAATACGGCTTCCGGCTCCCATCTGCCCTGGACAACCGCCCGCTTCGGTTCGACGAGTTCGAACGCAAGATGCGCCGTTGCATCTTCGTTTCCGCGACGCCCGCCGAGTTCGAGATCGAGCGTTCGTCGCAGGTGGTCGAACAGCTGGTCCGACCCACCGGCCTGGTCGATCCCGCGGTGGACGTGCGTCCGGCGCGCACCCAGGTCGACGACGTTCTGTCGGAGATCGGAGTTCGCGTCGCACGCGATGAGCGCGTCCTGATCACGACGCTGACCAAGCGCATGGCCGAGGACCTGACGGCATTCCTGGGGGAGCACGGCGTCAAGGTTCGCTACCTGCATTCCGACATCGACACCGTCGAACGTGTCGAGATCATTCGCGATCTGCGCGCGGGTGTGTTCGACGTGCTGGTCGGCATCAACCTGCTGCGCGAGGGTCTCGACCTGCCCGAGGTCTCGCTGGTCGCGGTGCTCGACGCGGACAAGGAAGGGTTCCTGCGCTCGAGCCGCTCGCTGGTCCAGACAATCGGTCGTGCGGCGCGCCATCTCAACGGGACTGCGATCCTGTACGCCGACCAGGTCACCGACTCGATGCGCGTGGCGATCGCCGAAACGGAGCGTCGGCGTGCCAAGCAAAGGACATTCAATGAAGCCCACGGCATCGTGCCGCGTGGCGTACAGAAGCAGGTGCGCGACCTCATCGACGGCGTGTACGAACCGGGTCGCCTGGTGCCGGCCGCCGACGTGGACTACGAGACGATGGGCGAGAAGCAGGTCTCGAAGGAGATCAAGAGGCTCGAGAAGCTGATGTTCGAGCACGCGAAGAACCTGGAATTCGAGAAGGCGGCACAGGTACGCGATCAACTCGCGCTTCTGCGCGAGCAGGTCTTCGGCACCTCGGGTGGAAAGGTGGTTCCCCTAGTGAACGAAAGGGCGGCTTAGCCGGTTGAATCGCGGCGCGAAGGACTGAACTTGTGGTTCGCTTGGAAGTCTTCCGGAGCGCGGTCTGGGGAGTTTGTAGGTTCGTGTTGGGCGTTTAGCCAAGCCGGCTCGCGGTGATCCGCTGAGCGGCGACGTAAACGGGCATGCAAAGCGCGGGGCCCGAATCAGAAAGGCGCGAAAACGATGACAAAAGTTCTCTTTGTATGCATGGGCAATATCTGCCGTTCCCCTACGGCGGAAGGGGTGTTTGCGAAGATGGTTCGCGACGCCGGCCTTGATGGAGTCGTCAAGATCGATTCCGCCGGCACGCACGCATATCACGTCGGCGAACCTCCTGATCTGCGTGCCCAACAGGCAGCGCGCAAGCGCGGCTACGAAATCGCGCACCTTTGCGCGCGCCAGATCACCCAGGACGACTTCCGTGATTACGACCTCATTCTGGCGATGGATTGGGAGAACCTGTCGCTGCTGCAACAGCAATGCCCGCGCGCGCACAAGCACAAGTTGCATCTGCTGATGCGTTTCGCCGGCGAGCACGACGCGGCGACCGTTCCGGATCCGTACTACGGCAGCCCGGAGGGCTTCAACACGGTCCTCGATTACGTGGAAGACGCCTGCCAGGGTTTGATCGAAGTCGTGCGCAAACGCGCGACGATGTTCGCCGCCGCCTGACGTTTACCGGGCATACCGGCGAGGATTCGCCTCGACCGGAGCGCGTCTCCCTACCGGCCGAATTGTTGACTAACTCGGTCGGGCAAAGCTAAAATCCGACTCAAGCGCTCGGGAATTGGGGCCTTCCAGGCTCGGCCCCGAAGTGCGTTCTGCCACTCTGGATTGGAACTCGAATGCGGCTGACTACGAAAGGTCGCTTTGCTGTTACGGCAATGATCGACTTGGCTTTGCGGCAACAAAACGGGCCTGTGACGCTGGCCGGAATCAGCCAGCGCCAGAAGATCTCCCTTTCCTACCTTGAGCAGTTGTTTGGCAAGCTGCGGCGGCACGCTCTGGTCCAGAGCACGCGCGGCCCCGGCGGCGGTTACACGCTCGCGCGGCCGATGGCCGATGTCTCGGTTGCCGACATCATCTACGCCGTCGATGAACCGCTCGATGCAACCCAATGCGGCGGCAAGGAAAACTGCGACAACGACCAGCGCTGCATGACGCATGATCTCTGGGCGAGTCTCAACCGAGTCATGGTCGACTACCTCGATTCGGTCAACTTGCAGGATCTCGTCGAGAAGCAGCGCAGCCGGATGGCGCAACAAGGATCCGGTGCGGCGGTCATCGTCGACGGGCGCGGACGCCGCGGCGGGCAGGGCATGGAAAAGAACGAGACGGTCTTCGGCTGAGGAACTGGCGTGCGACTGCCGATCTATCTCGACTACTCAGCCACGACACCGGTCGACCCGCGTGTGGTCGACCGGATGGTTCCGTATCTGAAGGAACACTTCGGCAATCCGGCGTCTCGCAGCCACGCTTTCGGCTGGGAGGCGGAAAAGGCGGTGGAAGAGGCGCGCGAACATGTCGCGGCGCTGGTCAATGCCGATCCGCGCGAGATCATCTGGACCTCGGGCGCCACCGAGGCGATCAACCTGGCACTGAAGGGTGCGGCGCATTTCTACCGCGACAAGGGCAGGCACCTCGTGACCGTGAAGACGGAGCACAAGGCGACGCTGGACACGATGCGGGAACTCGAGCGCGAGGGGTTCGAGGTCACCTACCTCGACGTCGGCCCGGACGGCTTGCTCGACCTGGCGCAACTGGAAGCCAGCCTGCGTCCCGACACGACCGTCGTCTCGGTGATGTACGTCAACAACGAGATCGGCGTGATCCAGAACATCCCCGCCATCGGAGAGATGTGCCGCAGGCGGGCGATCATCTTCCACGTCGATTCGGCGCAAGCCACCGGCAAGACACCGGTCGATCTGGCGCAGTTGAAGGTCGACCTGATGTCGTTCTCCGCCCACAAGACTTATGGGCCCAAGGGGATCGGGGCTCTTTTCGTCCGGCGCAAGCCGCGGGTGCGGCTGGAGGCGCAAATGCACGGTGGCGGACATGAGCGTGGTCTGCGCTCCGGAACGCTGCCGACGCACCAGATCGTCGGCATGGGCGAGGCGTTCCGCTTGGCGAAGCTCGAAATGGCGGCCGAGATCGAGCGCATTCGCATGCTGCGCGACCGGTTGTGGGCGGGGTTAAAGGAGGTCGAGGAGGTCTACGTCAACGGCGACATGCTGCGTCGGGTGGCGCACAACCTCAACGTGAGCTTCAATTTTGTCGAGGGCGAGTCGCTGATCATGGCGATCAAGGACGTTGCGGTATCTTCCGGTTCCGCTTGTACATCGGCGAGCCTCGAGCCGTCCTACGTCTTGCGTGCCCTCGGCCGAAGCGACGAGCTGGCACACAGCTCGATCCGCTTCACCGTTGGCCGCTTCACGACCCAGGAGGAGATCGACTACGCAGTCGACCTTGTCAAGCGCAAGGTCGGCAAGTTACGGGAAATGTCGCCGCTGTGGGAGATGCATCAAGAAGGCATCGACCTCGACACGGTGCAGTGGGCGGCGCACTGACATACACAGGAGACCGGCACCATGGCATACAGCGAAAAGGTCATCGACCACTACGAGAACCCGCGCAACGTGGGATCGTTCGAAAAGAGTGACGCGCAGGTGGGCACCGGCATGGTCGGTGCACCCGCGTGCGGCGACGTCATGAAGCTGCAGATCAAGGTCAACGCGCAGGGCATCATTGAGGACGCCCGCTTCAAGACCTACGGCTGCGGGTCGGCGATCGCGTCGAGTTCGGTGGTTACGGAATGGGTCAAGGGCAAGACGCTCGATCAGGCGATGCAGCTGAAGAATTCGCAGATCGCGGAGGAACTCGCGCTGCCGCCTGTCAAGATCCATTGTTCGATCCTGGCCGAGGATGCAATCAAGGCGGCAATCCGCGATTACCAGGAAAAGCACGCCACGGCGGCTGCCGAGAAAAAGGCTGCCTGAGGGAGATCTCACGATGGCCGTCACGATGACGGAGCGCGCTGCTCGGCACGTATCCAGCTTTCTCGCGCGCCGGGGCAAGGGCATCGGCGTGCGCCTGGGTGTGCGCACGACCGGTTGCTCGGGCATGGCCTACAAGCTGGAATACGCCGATGCGGCCGAAGCCGGGGACCAATCCTTCGAGAGTCACGGCGTCAAGATCTTCGTCGATCCGAAGAGCCTGGTTTACCTGGACGGAACGGAGCTCGACTTCGTCCGCGAAGGGCTGAACGAAGGGTTCAGGTTCAACAACCCGCAGGAAAAAGACCGCTGCGGCTGCGGCGAATCATTCCGCGTCTGAATTTCGGCGCAACCGCCTTCGACGCTCGCGACTGGTCGCGCCGGTCACGCGCTCTGGTTTCACCACGTGCCGATTCATCACAATCACTTCGAACTGTTCGGCCTACCGGCGCGCTTCGCCATTGACGAGCGAGCACTGGAAGAAGCCTACCGGCGCGTGCAGAGCCAGGCCCATCCCGATCGTTTCGCGGCGGCTCCTGCCGCCGAGCGACGCGTGGCGATGCAATGGGCGGCGCATGCGAACGAAGCCTTCCGGACGCTGCGCTCGCCGTTGCGGCGCGCCGCATACCTGTGCGAACTCAATGGCGTGCCGATCGAGGCGGAGTCGAACACCGCGATGCCCGCGGCCTTCCTGGCGCAGCAGATGCAATGGCGGGAGGAGCTCGATGAAGCGCGTGCTTCGACGGACCGCACCCGGCTGTTTGCGCTCGTCGACGCAGTGGTTGCGGTGCGGACCGCGACGCTGAAGCAGCTCGAGGCTGCGCTCGATCGGACGCGCGACCTGCCGGCCGCCGCCGCGCTGGTCCGTCAATTCATGTTCATCGAGAAGTTAGGCGATGAACTCGGTGCGGTCGCCGAGACGCCCGCATTCGACGCCGGCTGACCCTTCCATGGCCCTGCTGCAGATCGCCGAGCCGGGCCTGTCGTCCGCGCCCCATGGGCACAAGCTCGTGGTGGGCATCGATCTCGGAACGACCAACTCGCTGGTCGCGACGCTGCGCCACGGTCTTCCTGAAGTGCTCGCCGACGAAGCGGGGCGACCGCTTCTGCCGTCGATCGTGCGTTACACGGCGGACGGCAGGGTCGAGGTGGGACAGGAAGCGCAACAGCACCAGGCGAGCGATCCGCGCAACACGATCGTCTCCGTCAAGCGGTTCATGGGGCGCGGGGTGAAGGATGTCGAGCACGTCGAGAACCTGCCGTATGACTTCGTCGACGCGCCGGGGATGCTGCAGTTGCGGACGGTGGCCGGCATCAAGAGCCCGATCCAGGTATCCGCGGAGATCCTCGGCGTCCTGTACCGGCGCGCGCGCGCAGCCCTCGGTGGCGATCTGTCGGGAGCCGTGATCACCGTCCCGGCGTACTTCGACGATGCGCAACGGCAGGCGACGCGCGACGCGGCTCGCCTTGCCGGAATCAACGTCCTGCGTCTGCTGAACGAGCCGACCGCGGCGGCGGTTGCCTATGGACTGGACACGGCAGCCGAGGGCGTCTATGCCGTGTACGACCTTGGCGGCGGCACCTTCGATATTTCGATTCTCAAGCTGACCAAGGGCTTGTTCGAGGTCCTTGCCACCGGCGGCGACTCCGCGCTCGGCGGCGACGACTTCGACCATCGTCTTTACTGCTGGGCACTCGAGCAGGCGGACCTTTCCCTGCTGCCGCCGGAAGACGTGAGTCTGCTCACGATCAAGGCGCGCGCCGCCAAAGAGTCGTTGTCCTCGCGACCGAGTGCGATTCTGCAGGCACGACTGAGCGGCGGCCGTTGGGTCAACCTCACGATCGGCGCCGATGCGTTTGCCGCCATGACGCAACACTTGGTCCAGAAGACGCTCGATGCGACCCGACGTGCTTTGCGCGACGCGCACCTGAAGGCGTCGGATATACGCGGTGTCGTTCTCGTCGGCGGTGCAACGCGCATGCCGCACGTCCGACGGGCAGTGGCCGATCTCTTCGGTAGCGAGCCTCTGACCGATATCGACCCGGACAAGGTGGTCGCGCTCGGCGCCGCGATGCAGGCCAGCCTGCTCGCTGGCAATCGTCCGCCGGGCGACGACTGGCTGCTGCTCGACGTAATTCCGCTTTCCCTCGGCGTGGAAACGATGGGCGGCTTGGTGGAAAAACTGATCCCTCGCAACTCGACCATCCCGGTCGTGCGTGCCCAGGAGTTCACCACGTTCAAGGACGGGCAGACCGCGATGGCGATTCACGTGGTGCAGGGAGAACGCGAACTCGTGAGCGATTGCCGTTCGCTCGCCCGCTTCGAGTTGCGCGGCATACCGCCGATGCAGGCCGGCGCTGCCCGCATCCGCGTCACGTTCCAGGTCGACGCCGATGGTCTGCTCTCGGTCACGGCGCGCGAGTCGAGCAGCGGCGTCGAGGCCTCCGTCACCGTCAAGCCGTCGTACGGACTTTCCGATGACGAAGTCGCACGCCTTCTCAGGGAGTCGGTCGGCGCGGCGCAGGCGGACATGCGGGAGCGGGCCCTGCGCGAGCAGCAGGTCGACGGCAGGCGCTTGCTCGACGCGGTCCGCACCGCGCTCGCGGCCGATGCCGATCTGCTCAGCGCCGAGGAGCGCGTCGCTATCGAGGCACGCATGCAGACGCTCGAGCAGTTGACACAGGGCCGCGACGCGGACATGTTGCACGCCGCGGCGGAGGCGCTGTCGCGCGCGACCGATGAATTCGCGGCGCGGCGGATGGATCGATCGATCCGCGCGGCCCTCAGGGGCCGGCGCGTCGATGAGCTGACGAAGTAGCCGTGCCCAGACTCACCGTCCTGCCGCACGAGGAGATCTGCCCCGCCGGAACGACGATCGAAGCCGAGGCGGGCAAAAGCATCTGCGAAACGTTGCTCGAGCACGATATTCCGATCGAGCACGCGTGCGAACTCTCGTGCGCGTGCACGACCTGTCACGTCATCGTGCGCAAGGGGTTCGAATCGCTGGACCCCAGCGACGAGGACGAGGACGATCTGCTCGACAAGGCGTGGGGCCTGACGCCGACGTCGAGGCTGTCCTGCCAGGCGATCGTCCGGGACGCCGATCTCACGATCGAGATCCCCAAGTACACCATCAACCAGGTGAAGGAGGGCGGCCGATGAAGTGGACCGACGCGCGCGAGATTGCCCTTGCACTCGCCGAGTTGCATCCCGACGTCGATCCGCGCGGTGTGCGCTTCACGGACCTGCGCCAGTGGATCCTGGAGTTGCCGGGTTTCAGCGACGACCCGAAGCACTGCGGGGAAAAGATCCTCGAGGCGGTACAGATGACGTGGATCGAGGAAGCGGACTGAGGTGGAAGATCACAGGCGCCGCAACAGCGCATCGACGGTGACGAGCGCCGCCTCGAGCGTGAATTCACCGCGCGCTATCGCCGCCAGCACATCGTCGATCTCGCGGGCCTCGAACGCGGCAACCTCGCCATCCTCGTTGCGCGGCACCGCCCCGCGCGGCAGCGTGGTGTCGAAGACCTGCACCGATTCGATCATGTAACCCTCGGCCACCGGACGCCGTTCGCGAATCAGGCCGCCGCGGGTCAAGCTCAGGCCGTTCAGATCCAGCCCCGCTTCCTCCCGCGTCTCGCGCGCGAGCGCCAGCAGTTCGTCCTCGCCCGATGCCACCATGCCTCCGACCAGGTTGTCCCACATGCCGGGATCGATCGGCTTGTCGTCGGCGCGGCGCGCGACCACGAGGCGTCCGTGCACATCGAAGGCGTTCATGTGCACGGCGCGGGTCGGAATTCCGAGGGCACGGCACGCCGCCCGTTCGATCGTCGCGAGCGGCTCCGCGAGCGCCGGGACACGAACGTCCAACTGCTCGTGGCGCCAGCCGCGCAGATGACCCGCCTCGAGCAGGCGCACGGCCACCCGGTTGAGCAACGCCGTACGCCCGTCGAAGTCGCCGAGGTCGCTTAAGACGAGGCGGTAGTCGAGAAGCATGCAGCCCGGCTCGGCGGTCGCCAGAAAGCTCGCTGTTTCCGGAGGCGCCACGCCGATCTGCCATTGGCCGAGATCGACGGGAAGCCAGTCGTCAGGAGGAGGGACGTCGGCGCGATCGCGCAGGAGTTCCTGCAACTCCAGGATGCGCTCGCGCCGGGCTTTGATCAAGCCGCTACTCCGGCCGCATGTGCGGAAACAGCAGCACGTCGCGGATGCTGGGCGCATCCGTCAGCAGCATCACGAAACGGTCGACGCCTACGCCGCACCCGGCGGCCGGTGGCATGCCGTATTCGAGGGCGCGCACATAGTCGGCGTCGTAGTACATCGCCTCCTCGTCGCCGGCCTCCTTCGCTTTTGCCTGTTGCATGAACCGCGCGGCCTGGTCTTCCGCGTCGTTGAGTTCGGAAAAGCCGTTCGCGGTTTCCCGGCCGGCAATGAAGAGCTCGAAGCGTTCGGTGATGCCGGGACGATCGTCGGATGCCCGCGCAAGCGGCGACACCTCCACCGGATAGTCGACGATGTAAGTGGGTTGGATCAGCTTTGCTTCGGCGACTTCCTCGAATAGCGCGAGCTGCAAGGTACCGAGGCCCACCTCGCGCGAATGCGTGCTGCCGAGGCGCGCCAGTTCTGCGTGCAGGTACGCCGCATCACGCAATTGCGCATCGGAATAGCGCGGCGCGTGGGCCCGGATTGCCTCGACCGCGGTCAGGCGCGCGAACGGCGCTTCCAGATCGATGGTCTGGCCCTGATACGAAAGCCTCGCCGAGCCTGTGGCCGCGATCGCGACTTGGCGCAGCAGCTCTTCCGTGAAGTCCATCAGCCACCGATACTCCTGGTAGGCAGCGTAGAACTCCATCATGGTGAATTCCGGGTTGTGCCGTGGCGACAGGCCCTCGTTGCGGAAGTTGCGGTTGATTTCGAACACGCGCTCGTATCCGCCGACGACGAGGCGCTTGAGGAACAACTCGGGGGCAATGCGCAGGTACATGTCGATGTCGAGCGCATTGTGGTGGGTGACGAACGGCTTCGCCGCCGCGCCCCCCGGGATACTCTGCAACATCGGCGTTTCGACCTCGAGGAACCCGCGGTCGACCATGAACTGGCGCATCGCTGCAATAGCCTTTGCGCGCGTGACGAAGGTCGCGCGGGTGGCCTCATTGACGATCAGATCGACGTAGCGCTGGCGATACCGGCTCTCCTTGTCCTCGAGGCCGTGGAACTTGTCGGGCAGCGGCCGCAGCGACTTCGTGAGCAGGCGCAGCTGCCTGCAGCGTACCGACAACTCGCCCCGGTTGGTGCGGAAGACGATGCCGCGCGCACCGACGATATCGCCGATGTCCCAGTGCTTGAATGCTTCGTGCGCAGCGGCTCCGGTCTCGTCGTCGGCCACGAAGAGCTGGATCCGCCCGCTGCTGTCCTGGACCGTGGCGAAACTCGCCTTGCCCATGACCCGCTTGAGCATGATGCGCCCGGCGACCGCGACTTCGACGTGCTCTTTTTCCAGCGTATCGCGGTCGGCGCGCCCGTAGCGGGCATGCAGATCGGCGGCGCTGTGCGTGCGGACGAAGTCGTTCGGGAAGGCGGGACCCAGCTCGCGCAGCCTGGCCAGCTTCGCGCGGCGGTCGGCAATGATCTGATTCTCTTCGGTCGGCGCCGCGCCGGAGTTCTGTGCCATGTTCGTTCTCAGTCCGTCCGCACATCGGCCACGGACCGCGTGCCGAAGTCGCTGCGATCGAGGAAGGCGAGCAGCCGCGCCGCGGCCTCGCTTGGTGACGCAAGCTGCCCGGTCGACTTGAAGTCCCTGAAGCGCGCAACGTCGGGGAAATCGTCGGCGTCGCGCGCGCGCGCATCGGCCTGCATGTCGGTGTCGATGATCCCGGGTGCCAACGAGACGATCCTCGCTGGATTGGGCAGGCGGGCTTCGTCCAACGCGATGACCCGTGACAGGTGGTCGAGCCCTGCCTTGGCGGCGCAATAGGCGGCCCAGCCCGCGAGCGGTACCCGTCCGGCCCCGGACGACACGTTGACCACGCGGCGCTCGCTGCGCCAGGCGCGCGTGGCCCTCAGGAAGGCGGCGCAGAGCAGGCCGGGGGCCTCGAGATCCACGCGCAGCGCTTCGGCCGACGCGCTGGGATCGACGCGATCGACCGGGCCGACCGGCCCAAGAACGGCCGCGTTGTTGATCAGAACTGCGCGCTCGAAGACGTCGCCGCTCTGCGCGCGCAGCCAGGTCTCCAGTCGCGGCGGGACGTCCGCCGCGCCGACGTCGACCGCCCACTGTTCCAGCCTGGCGCCGCGTTGCGCGGCGTACTCCACGAGACCGGCGCTCGGACGCCGCGCAAGTGCGAGTACCCGGGTCTTGCGGTCCAGGAGCAGCTCCGCGACAGCCAGGCCGAGGGCGCGGGACGCGCCGGTGACGATCGCAAGTTGCATCATCGCTTCGATTTCAAATGATCGGCGCGGTCGATCGGCTCACGAGAAGATGCCGTCAATCCTCATACTCCCTGCTTCAGGCTCGCGGTGATGAAATCATCCAGATCACCGTCGAGGACCGCCTGCGTGTTGCCGATCTCGACATCGGTGCGCAGGTCCTTGATGCGGGACTGGTCGAGCACGTACGAGCGGATCTGGTGGCCCCAGCCGATGTCGGTCTTCGACTCCTCGAGCTTGCTCTGCTCCGCCATGCGCTTGCGCAGCTCGAGCTCGTAAAGCTTCGACTTCAGCATCGCCATCGCCTCGGCGCGGTTGCGGTGCTGGCTGCGGTCGTTCTGGCTCTGCACGACGATATTGGTAGGCAGGTGCGTGATCCGCACCGCCGATTCGGTCTTGTTGACATGCTGCCCGCCGGCGCCGGATGCGCGGTAGACGTCGATGCGCAGGTCGGCCGGGTTGATTTCAACTTCGATCGAGTCGTCGACCTCGGGGTAAACGAAGACGCTGGCGAAGGAGGTATGCCGGCGCGCATTCGAATCGAAAGGCGATTTGCGCACCAGGCGATGGATCCCGGTCTCGGTGCGCAGCGTCCCGTAGGCATAGTCGCCGCTGATCTTGATGGTCGCGCTCTTGATCCCGGCGACCTCGCCCTCCGATTCGTCCAGCAACTCGGTCTTGAAGTCGCGCCGCTCCGCGAACCGCAGGTACATGCGCTCGAGCATGCTCGCCCAGTCCTGCGCTTCGGTGCCACCCGCGCCGGCCTGGATCTCTACGAAGCAATTGTTCGGGTCCAGCGGATTGCTGAACATGCGCCTGAACTCGAGCTCCTCGACCTGCGTGGCGAGCCGCGCAACGTCGGCCTCGATCGACACCAGGGCCGCGTCGTCGTTGTCGGCACGTGCCATCTCGAACAGCTCGGCGGCGTCGCGCAGGTTGTGCTCGAGCGCCTGTATGCGCCCGACGACATCCTCGAGCAGTTTCTTCTCGCGGCCGAGTTCCTGCGCGCGCTGGGGCTGGTCCCAGATCTTCGGGTTCTCCAGCTCCTTGCCGACCTCGGCAAGTCGACCGATCTTCACATCGACGTCAAAGATACCTCCGCAGGTCGGTCAGACGCGTCGTGAGATCCGCGGTCCGGGCAGCGAGGAGATTGAGGCGTTCGGCTTCCATGGTTTCGATCCGCGCAGCGTGACAGTGATACAGGAGAGAGCGGCGGATTATAGGGATGCAGCCTCGATCAGCAGGGTGATCCGCCGCAGACCCTGGAATTGGTCGTCGACCGGCCGGTAGGCGAGACGGACGTGCGCCGGCAGCGTCCCGGTCCGCCGAAACCAGATTGCGTCGAAGCGACGGCCATCCAGTTCGAGCAGCAGTTTCAAGTGCCGGTCGTTGAGCAGGCGCTGGTCGAGCACGGCGAATTCGTTGGCGAACAGCGGTGGCGGAAACCCCTGGCCCCAGATCTGACGCTCGATCGCCTCGATGAGACCCAACGTGATGTCCTTCGGCGCGAGCGCGCCGTCCGTTGCGAGCGTGCGCGCGAAGAACTGCACGTCCGCACTGGCGCGGGTCGCGGCTTCGAACGCTTTCACGAATGGCTCGAAGGCGCCGCGCTCGATCGTCAAGCCGGCGGCCATCGCGTGACCGCCGAACTTCTCGACCAGGTGCGGGGCGGCCTTCGTAACGAGGTCGAGCGTGTCGCGCAGGTGCACGCCTTCGATGGAGCGTCCGGATCCGCGCAGCTTCGTTTCGTCCGCGGCCGCAAAGGCGATGGTGGGACGATGAAACCGGTCCTTGACCCGCGAGGCAACCAGGCCGACCACGCCCTGATGCCAGTTCGCGTTGAACAGGCAGATCGTGCGGCGGTCGTCGTCGTAGGCGGCATCGAGCTCCGCGAAGGCATCGAAGTTCATGTCGGCCTCGATGGCGCGCCGCTCGCGATTGAGGCTGTCGAGGCGGCCCGCCAGCTCGAGGGCACGCTCCGGGTCGTCGGTGAGCAGGCACTCGATGCCGATCGTCATGTCGTTCAGCCGTCCGGCGGCGTTGATGCGCGGACCCGCCACGAAGCCGAAGTCCTCGGCCTGCGCGGCCCGCACGCTTCGGCCGGCGAGTTGGAAGAGGGCGTTGACGCCGGAGTGAGCGCGTCCCGTCTGCACGCGGCGCAGGCCGGCCGCGACCAGGATCCGGTTGTTGCGGTCGAGCCGGACCACGTCGGCCACGGTGCCGAGGGCTACCAAGTCCAGCAGCGCGTCGAGCCGCGGCTGGCCAGGCGCACTGAACCTGCCGCGCCGGCGCAACTCGGCGCGCAACGCGGTCAGCACGTAGAACATCACGCCAACTCCGGCGAGGTGCTTGCTTGGAAAGCCGCAGCCGCGCTGGTTCGGGTTGACGATCGCGGCGGCCGCGGGCATGCGGTCGCCTGGCAGGTGATGGTCGGTGATCAGGACGGCGATTCCCAACTGTGCCGCACGATCGACCCCCTCCACGCTCGCAATGCCGTTGTCGACGGTGATCAACAGCTCGGGCCGCGGCGAACGGTTCGCCGCCAGGTCGACAATCTCGGGCGTCAGCCCGTAGCCGAACTCGAAGCGGTTCGGCACGACGTAGTCAACCGACGCCCCGAGTGCGCGCAACCCGCGTACCGCGACCGCGCATGCGGTCGCGCCGTCGCAGTCGTAGTCGGCCACGACGGTCATATGCCGTTGGCCGTCGATCGCGTCCGCCAGCAAGGTCGCCGCAACGTCGATATGGGCGAGACCTGCCGGATCGTGCATGTCGCGTACCGCGAGTTGCAGGTCGCTCGCCGACAGAATGCCGCGGGCAGCAAGCACACGTGCCAGAGGGCGGGCGATCCCAGCGCCGGCCAGCCGCTGCGCGGCTGCGGCGTCGTAGTCCCGTTCAACGAAGCGCGTATTCAACTCGGCTCCGGCTCCGAAAAGAGCTCCGCGATGGAATTGCGCCGCCATATCCGCGCCGTGTCGGAGCGCCGCAGACTCACGCTGCGCACGACTTCGCGCCCGGTGAGAACGAGCACGACCTCCCCGGAGCCGTGGGCGAACGCATGCGCCACGTGGTCTTCGATCCGGGCGTCGAGCTGCAGAAGCGCATCGAGCCAGCCATCCCACTCGTTCTGGCTAGCGAGCGGGTGCAGGAGCGGCAGGTACACCAGCGACGCCGTATCGCCGGCCGGTTTGCCTTCGAGCGGAAGCAGGGCACTCGGCGCAACGCCGCTGGCGAGCGCCCAGCCACGGACCACGGCGTCGTCCGTCGCGACGGCACCGAATGCCCGCCGAGGCAGTTCGCGCCATGCGCCGCCGCCGTGCAGCCACAGTCCATTGATCGTCTGCACCCCCGCCGCTTCGCGGCGCCGGTTGACGGGATGCTGGTGCCACGCGATCTGGACCTCGGTGAGCAGCTTGCGCCAGCGTGCCGCTGCATCGCCTGCGGGCAGCACCCGCTCGAGCGAACGTCCGAGCGCGGCGTCGAACGCGACCGTGGTGATCTGCTGCCACGGGGGATCGAACGACAGGAACCAGTGAGAGGCATCGAGCACGCGCAGCGAGGCGCCGAATCCGGCCAGGAGCGCCGCCGCCTCGGCGGCCAGCTCGCGACTTTCATCCGGCGCGATCGCCGAGGCGCGGTCGAAACCGGCAACAAGGATGTGGTCGCGCGCGAACGCGAAGTGAACCGGATCGGCGTGCCAGATCGGCTGGTCGGATGGCATCTCGAGCGCGCTCGCGTGATTCAGTGCTCGCCACGCGTACGGAGCGGTGACGGGTCTTGCAGCGGGTGCACCGAACCTCGACCAGAGCCAGTCGAGATGCGCGGCGCCATCGCCGCTCATGTGCACCGGCTCCTCGACCAGCGCACGCTGCAGCTTGCGCGCGAGCCGCGGCAACTTCGCCCGTGCCAGCAGGCGCGGCGCGATCGATGCGGGAACCAGCGCGCCGGGCACCACGACGAAATAGGACATGGCGCGATTCTACGAGGGACGTTGCGTGCTTCGATAGAATCCGCGCGCCCGAACGACTCACCCGCGCGACTACTGCTGCCGCTTGCCGAGCGCCACTTGAATCTTCCCTTCGAAGCCCGTATCGGGCTGCGCTACACGCGCGCCGGCCGGCGCGCACGACGCCGCAATGCCTTCATCTCCTTCATATCCGCGATCTCGATGGCAGGCATCGCGCTCGGGGTCGCGGCCCTGATCGTCGTGCTCTCGGTGATGAACGGCTTCCAGAAGGAAGTGCGCGACCGCATGCTTTCGGTGCTTTCGCACATCGAAGTGTTCTCGTACGACAGTTCCTTGACCGATTGGCGGCGCATTGCGGACGAGGCCCGCAAGCACCCGGAAGTCGTCGCCGCCGCGCCTTACGTGTCGGCGCAGGCGATGTTCACGTCGGGCGACGTCGTACGCGGAGCGCTGGTGCGCGGCATCGATCCGGGCCTCGAGCCGACCGTCGCCGAGGTGGTGACCAACCTCAAGGGCGGCAAGCTCGCCGACCTCGCGCCCGGTGGGTTCGGCGTGATTCTCGGCGTCGAACTCGCGCACAGCCTGCTGGTGGTGCCGGGCGACAAGGTGACGATGATCGCGCCGCAGGGAACCGTCACGCCGGCGGGGATCGTGCCGCGCCTGCGCCAGTTCAAGGTGATCGCGACGTTCGAATCCGGCCACTACGAGTTCGACAGCACGCTTGCGATGATTCACATCGAAGATGCAGAGCGCCTGTTCCGCGTCGATGGGCCGACCGGTGTGCGGCTCAGGATCAAGGACATGCAGCAGGCGCCGCGGGTGGCCGCGCAACTGTCCGGAATGCTGGACCCGGGGCTCGTCGTGCGCGACTGGACGCGCCAGAACCGCACCTGGTTTGCCGCCGTGCAGACCGAAAAGCGCATGATGTTCATCATTCTCACGCTGATCGTCGCCGTGGCCGCGTTCAATCTCGTCTCGACGCTGGTGATGACCGTGACGGAAAAACAATCCGACATCGCCATCCTGCGCACGCTGGGCGCAAGCCCCGCTTCGGTCATGGCCGTGTTCATCGTGCAGGGGACGCTGATCGGTGTGATCGGCACGGTGCTCGGCGTCGGACTCGGGTTGCTGCTGGCGAACAACCTCGACGTCATCGTGCCGGCGATCGAACACGTGCTGGGCATGCAGTTCCTGCCGAAGGACGTCTATTTCATCAGCGAGCTGCCGTCCGATCCGCGTGCCAGCGACATCGTTCCGATCACCGTGATCTCGCTCGTGCTGGCGCTGGTGGCGACGGTCTATCCAAGCTGGCGCGCAGCCCGGGTGCGGCCGGCCGAGGCGCTGCGCTATGACTGACGTCCTGGTCGGGCGCGGCGTGAGCAAGGCGTATCGCGAGGGCGGCCTCGCGGTCGAAGTGCTGCGCGGCGCCGATGTCACGGTCGCGCAGGGCGAAGTGATCGCGGTCGTCGGCGCTTCCGGCTCCGGCAAGAGCACGCTGCTGCATTGCCTGGGCGGCCTCGATTCGCTCGATTCCGGCACCGTCTCCATCGGCGGCCGCGACCTGGCCACCTTGTCGGAGATCGAACGCGGCCGCCTACGCAACCACAAGCTCGGCTTCGTCTACCAGTTTCACCATTTGCTGCCCGAGTTCACCGCGCTCGACAACGTCGCGATGCCCATGTCGATCCGGCGCGCACCGATCGCACAGGCGCGTGCCGCCGCCGCGCAAGCGCTTGGCGACGTGGGCCTCGCCGAACGGCTGATTCATCACCCGGCGGAACTGTCCGGCGGCGAACGCCAGCGCACGGCCATCGCGCGTGCGATCGTGGCGCGGCCGGACTGTGTCCTCGCCGACGAGCCGACCGGCAACCTTGATCGCGGCACGGCGCAGGCAGTCTTCGACGTGTTTCTGGCGCTCGCCCGGCAGCGCGGGACGGCGATCGTGATCGTCACGCACGATCCCGATCTGGCGCGCAAGTGCGACCGCACCTTACGGCTGGAGCAGGGCAGGCTCAGTCCGGAGCACTGACCGTCACGGGGACGATGCGGCTCGTTGTCGCTTGCGCACGGCCCAGCTGCGGCGCAGGTGCACGCTCCACAGGACGCGCACGCCGATGTAGCCGAACAACGCGAGCCTGGCGCCAAGCAGGAACAGGCCGAGCGCCAGCGGCGCACCCAACCCGAGCATCCACTGCCAGGACGCCGCCGCCGATGCGAGCGGCTCGTCCCACGCCCAGTCGGGTGACGGGCGTCGCTAGCGACCTGTGCCGGCGCCGAGCACGAAGGCGCCGAGCTGGTACGCGACCAGGTACAACGGGAAGATCGTGAGCGGATTCGTATACGGCATGCTCGCCAGCACCACGGGCAGGTTGACCCTGAAGATCGCGGCGGCGATTCCGGCGCCGTGCATCTGGAACGGCCCCGGAATCAGCCCGCAGAAGAGTCCCGCCGCAACCCCGCCGGCGGTGCTGCGCCGATTGAGGTGCCAGAGCGCGGGATGAAACAGCGCGTCGCCGAATCGGGCGAGCGCCTTGACCTCGCGCACCCGCTCGACGGTGGGGAGACAACGCCTGAACCACTTCCGCGACACGGTCCGATCCTCGGGAAGACCGCGACAGACTACGATCGACGTGTTGGATCAGGCCGCCGGCGAATGCCCTGATCCCGAGCCCCATGTGGATCGATACGCACTGCCATCTTGATGCGGAGGAGTTCGATTCCGACCGCGCGGAGGTGGTCGCGCGCGCGCGCGGCGCAGGGGTTTCGATGCTGGTCATTCCTCCCGGCCACGTCGACCATTTCGAGAAAGCCCGGCAGGTCGCGCACGACCATCGGTTCGCCTATGCACTCGGCCTGCATCCGCTGTGGATCGACGGTGCGCGCGAAGAGCACGTCGACGTGCTGCGCAGCGCGGTCGCCGCGGCGGTCGCGGACGCGCGCTTCGTCGCGGTCGGCGAAATCGGTCTGGATTTCTTCGTCGCCGGATTGAATCGCGACCGGCAGGAATGGTTCTATCGCGAGCAACTGCGCGTCGCGCACGATTTCGGCCTCCCCGTGATCCTGCACGTCCGCCGATCGGCCGACGTCCTGCTCAAGCACCTGCGGCGGATCGAGGTGCCGGGAGGCATCGCCCACGCATTCAATGGCAGCGAGCAGCAGGCACGGCAGTTCATGGAACTCGGTTTCAGGCTGGGCTTTGGCGGAGCGATGACCTACGCTGGCTCCTTGCGCATACGCCGGTTCGCGGCAGAGCTTCCTGAAGAATCCATCGTGCTCGAGACCGATGCCCCGGATATCCCCCCAGCGTGGCTGCGCGAAGCTGGCCGCCCGCTGCGCAACGAGCCGGGAGAATTGCCGCGGATCGCGCAGACGATGATGGCGCTGCGTAGCCTCGCGGCCGAGGCATTGGCGGAGCGCAATCGCGTCAACGCCTGCGCTGCGTTGCCGCGCCTCGCTCTTCTGCTCGACCACCCGCGCGCCGTTCCACCGGGGTGAGGCCCGCCTGGTCGCTGGCTGCCTTCGTGGCCGGCGCATGGCTGCTGCAGCAACAGGCCGCTTTGCCTGGCTCCGGCGTCCTGCTGCCCGCCACGTTCCTCGCCAGCGCGGTGTTGCTCGTGGCAGCGCTCCTGCATGCGCGCGCCGCGCGTTGGATGCTGCCGCGCGTTGAGCGGACGCGGTTGGCTCGCAATGCCATCCTGCCGCTCGCCGCGCTTGTGCTTGGCGCCAGCCACGCGGCTTGGCTGGCGAAATGGCGGCTCGCCGACGAACTGGCGTTCGCAAGCGAAGGCCGCGACGTCTGCATTGTCGGCGTGGTAGCGAGCCTGCCGGCGCAGCTGTCGCGTGGCACGCGTTTCGAGTTCGATGTCGAGGCGGTCGAAACGCCGGGCATTGAGGTGCCCGCACACATCTCCATCGGCTGGTTTGCCGACCAGGCGCAGGTACGAGCCGGTGAGCGCTGGCGCTTCGTCGCGCGGCTGCGACGACCGCATGCGACCTTGAACCCGGGCGGCTTCGATCTCGAAGCCTGGATGCTCGAGCGCAACCTGCGCGCCGCGGGGTACATCCGGGACGGCCAGATGCAGCCCAGGCGGATCGACACGATGGTCTGGAGGCTCGGCTACGCGATCGACCGCGCGCGCGACGTGCTTCGCGGCAAGCTGCAGGAGCGCCTGGGCGGTGCGCGCTACGGCGGCGTGCTGGTCGCGCTGGTGCTTGGAGACCAGCGCGCGATCCGCGAAGAGGACTGGCTGCTCTTCAACCGCACCGGGATATCCCATCTGGTCAGCATTTCAGGCCTGCACATTACGATGATCGCCGGCATGCTCGCTGTGGTCGCCGGCAAGATCTGGCGTCGCTCGCCCTGGGCGTTGTCTCTTGCACCGGCACAAAGCGCCGCGGCGTTCGCGGCGATGGCCGCGGCGTGGGGCTATTGCCTGCTCGCCGGCTGGGGCGTGCCCGCGCAGCGTACCTTCTTCATGCTGTCGACGGTCGCCGTCGCAACGCTGTTGCGGCTCGGCACGGGTCCCGCGACAACGCTCGCGCTCGCCGCCGCGACTGTGACGCTGCTCGATCCGTGGGCCGTTCTCGCGCCGGGATTCTGGCTGTCCTTCGGCGCGGTGGCGGCGATTTTCCTTTCAGTCGAGGGGCGCCCGAACCTTCGCAATCCTGGATGGCGCGCACACTTGCGCGAGGCCGCCCGCATTCAACTCGTGGTCACTGTCGCGTTGATACCGCTTACGGTGGTGCTGTTCCAGCAGGTGTCGCTGGTATCGCCCATGGCGAATGCGGTCGCGATACCGCTGGTGAGCCTCCTGATCACGCCGTTGTCGCTTGCCGGAGCGTCCCTGGCCGCATTTCCGGAGCCGTTGGCGTCGCTCGCCGTGCCGCTGCTCGCGTTGGCCCACTTCCTCATGACGCTGCTTGCGGACCTGTTGACTTGGTCGCTGAAGTGGCGTGCAGCATCGATCGCGTTGCCCGCGCCGGCACTCTGGGTGGCGGCCTTGGGAATGCTCGGGGCGGCGTGGTTGCTTGCGCCGCCCGGCTGGCCGTTGCGCTGGGCTGGCGCAGTCTGGCTGCTCCCTCTTTTTGTCTGGCCGGCGGAGCGGCCACGGACTGGCGAACTGTGGGTCACCGCGCTCGACGTGGGGCAGGGGGCCGCGCTTGTCGTCGAGGCGCAAGGGCACGTTGTCCTCTACGACAGCGGGCCGCGCTATTCGCCGCAGGCCGACGCAGGGAGTCGCATCGTGTTGCCTTACCTGCGTACGCGCGGGATCGAACGCATCGACGTCCTCGTGCTCTCGCACCTCGACAGCGACCACTCCGGCGGAGCGGTGGCGCTCCTCAAGGCTCTCGAGATCCGCGAAACCTGGACCTCGATCGATGCGGCCCATCCGATCCTGTCCGCCGCGGGCCCGGTGCGACGTTGCCAGGCCGGAGTTTCGGAGGAGATCGACGGACTCCAACTTAGCGTCCTGCATCCGACGGCTGCCCAATACGCCGTGCCGGGACGCAGCACCAACGCACGCTCGTGCGTGGTCGAGGTTCGCCTGGGCCGGACGCGGGTGCTCCTGACCGGCGACCTGCCGGCGGCGCAGGAACTCGAACTGCTCTCCCGGGTGGCCGACTTGCACGCACGGCTGCTCACCATGCCCCATCATGGGAGCCGCCACTCCTCCAGCGACCCATTTGTGCGCGCGGTTGCACCAACCTGGGTCGTCGCGCAGGCCGGTTACCGTAACCGGTTCGGTCACCCGGATCCGATCGTAGTCGGGCGCTACCTTGGCGTCGGCGCTCGAATCGTGCGAACCGATTTCGCGGGCGCGACCCAATGGCGGTTCGCCGCCGATGGAGGCGAATCGGTGCGGCGGGAGCGGATCGACGGCGCGCGCTACTGGCACAACCAGCCGGCCCGTGCCCCGGGAACTCGGACCGGAACCGACGGCGATGAGGCGATGCCGCGCGAAGCGTCGGCCTTCGAGATGCCGTCCCCGAGAGACTGACGTTTTCCGTGTCTGGCGTGGTCATTGCTACACTGGTTCGCGATCGGTCCGCTCCTGCGTCCAGCATGCTTGCCGCCAAGGTATTCGACGAGATGCACGCTGCCGACGGCAGCGTGCGGCAGTGCTATGGCGAATACAGCAGGTGGCTTTCCGAGCAGAGCGGCGAACTGCTCGGCAACAAGCGTGCGGAAGCCGACCTCGTGTTTCGCCGCGTGGGCATCACCTTCGCGGTCTACGGCGACGACGCGGGCACGGAACGCCTGATTCCGTTCGACATCATTCCGCGCATCATTCCGGCCGCCGAATGGCGTCAGCTCGAAGCGGGACTGCGCCAGCGGGTCAAGGCGCTCAACCGCTTCATCCACGACGTCTACCACGACCAGAACATCGTGCGCGCCGGCAAGATCCCGGCCGACCAGGTGCTGAAGAACTCGCAGTACCGCGCCGAGATGCACGGGGTCGACGTGGCGAGCGATATCTACACGCACATCGCCGGCATCGATATCGTGCGGGCGGGCAAGGGCGAGTACTACGTGCTCGAGGACAACCTGCGGGTGCCCAGCGGCGTGTCCTACATGCTCGAAGACCGCAAGATGATGATGCGGCTCTTCCCGGACCTGTTCGCGAAGAACCGGGTCGCGCCGGTGGCGCACTATCCGGACTTGCTGCTCGAGAACCTGCGCTCGGTCGCTCCACACGGCGTCGCCGACCCGACCGTCGTGCTCCTGACGCCGGGCATGTACAACTCCGCGTACTTCGAGCATGCCTTCCTGGCGCAGCAGATGGGCATCGAACTGGTCGAAGGCCAGGACTTGTTCGTACAGGATGACGCCGTCTACATGCGCACGACGCGCGGCCCGCGTCGCGTCGACGTGATCTACCGCCGCGTCGACGACGATTTCCTCGATCCACTCGTATTCCGCCCCGATTCGACACTCGGCGTGCCCGGGCTGTTGAGCGCCTATCGCGCCGGCCGGGTGACGCTCGCCAACGCCATCGGCACGGGCCTGGCCGACGACAAGTCCATCTATCCGTACGTGCCGGACATGATCGAGTTCTATCTTGGCGAAAAGCCGATCCTGGGCAACGTGCCGACGTTCAAGTGCCGCAACCGCGACGAACTCGCGCAGACGCTGGCAAAGCTGCCGGAACTCGTCGTCAAAGAGGTCCACAACGCCGGCGGCTACGGCATGCTGGTCGGGCCGGCGGCAACGCGTGCCGAGATCGAGGCGTTCCGCAAGAAGATCGAGGCCAATCCCGCCAACTACATCGCCCAGCCGACGCTTGCACTGTCGACGTGTCCCACCTTCGTCGAATCGGGGATCGCGCCGCGCCACATCGACCTCCGGCCGTTCGTCCTCTGTGGCAAGCAGGTCACGATGGTGCCGGGCGGGCTGACTCGCGTCGCCCTGCGCGAGGGCTCGCTGGTCGTCAATTCATCGCAGGGCGGCGGCACGAAGGACACGTGGGTGCTCGAGTAGACGATGCTTAGCCGAACGGCCGACCACCTGTTCTGGATGGCGCGATACATCGAACGCGCCGAGAACACCGCGCGCATGCTCGATGTCAACATGTCGACGTCGCTGCTGCCGCAGTCGGCCGAAGTCGCCGAGCAGGGCTGGCGCGCCATGCTGACCATCTCGGAATTGCAGTCGGCGTTCCAGGCGAAGTATCCGAGCCTCACGCCGCGCGACGTGCTCGACTTCATGGTCCGCGACCCGGGCAATCCGTCGTCGATCTTCTGCTGCCTGCAGGCCGCGCGGGAGAACGCGCGCGCGGTGCGCGGCGTGCTGACGACTGAGGTCTGGGAAACGCACAACGACACCTGGCTCGAGCTGCGCAAAGTGCTGGCGGGCGGCGTGGTCAAACGCGACCCGTCGCAGTTGTTCGAGTGGGTCAAGTTCCGCTCGCACCTGTCGCGCGGCGTCACCATCGGCACGATGCTCAAGGACGAAGCGTTCTATTTCACCCGTCTGGGGACCTTTCTCGAGCGCGCCGACAATACCGCCCGCCTCATCGACGTCAAGTTCCACGGCAGCAGCCAGGCGGGAGCGCGCAACGGCGGCAACGGCACCGGGCCCGACCCCGCAGGCGCGGAAAGCCAGCTCGACTACTATTTCTGGGCCGCGATCCTGCGGTCGGTCTCCGCGTTCGAGGTGTACCGCAAAGTCTACCGTGACGTCATCGCGCCGTCGCGCGTCGCCGAGCTGCTGATCCTGCGTGATGACATGCCGCGCGCGCTGTTGGCATGCCTGAACGAGGTGTGCCTGAATCTGGAGAAGGTGCGCAACAGCCGCTCGCGCGAGACCGAGCGCCGCGCCGGATTGCTGCGGGCGGAATTGCAGTACGGAAAGATCGAAAACATCCTGCAGATGGGGCTGCACACGTTCCTGACCACCTTTCTCGAACGCGTCAACGACCTGGGCGGGCGCATCAGCCAGGACTTCCTGGTGCCGCTGAGTGCGGCTTGATGGCGCCCTCCATGGAACGGGCCAGGGCGCGCATCAACTCGCCGCGCGGGTGCCGCGCGGAAGGCGGGTAACCATGACCTATTGCGTGGCAATGCGGCTGGACGCGGGGCTCGTGTTTCTTTCCGATTCGCGCACCAATGCAGGCGTCGACCAGATCTCGACGTTCCGCAAGATGACGGTGTTCGAGCACCCGGGCGAACGGCTCCTCGTGCTGCTGAGCGCGGGCAACCTCGCCATCACCCAGGCGGTGCGGCAGATCGTCTGCGAACGAACCGCCGCCAGCGAGCACAGCGTCTGGAACGTCGACACCCTCGTCGATGCGGTGCGGGTCGTCGGTGACGCAGTGCGCGAGGTCTTCACCCTTGACGGCGCCAGCCTGAAGCAGGCCGGGATCGAATTCAACTGCAGCTTCATCTTCGGCGGTCAGATCAAGGGCGAGCGCATGCGCCTGTTCCAGGTCTACGCGGCCGGAAACTACATCGAGGCGACCCCGGAGAATCCGTACTTCCAGATCGGCGAGGCGAAATACGGCAAGCCGATCATCGACCGTGTCGTGGGGCCGGCCACGCCGCTCGACGAAGCTGCCAAGTGCGCGCTGATCTCGATGGACTCGACCCTGCGCTCCAACATCTCGGTCGGGCTGCCACTCGACCTTCTCGTATACGAGGCCGACCGGCTGGCGGTGACCAAGTTCGTGCAGATCGACGCGCAAAACCAGTACATGAACATGATCCGGAACACCTGGGGCAGCCGTCTGAAGCAGGTCTTCCTCGAGATACCCGATCCGACCTGGCGCAGCGCCAAGGCCGCACCCGGCGCACCGTTGCTGGAGACGGACCAGACGTTCCCGGTCCGGGCGCCGATGCCCGCTTCGCTTACCGGCACGCCGCGCGCAGCGGCGCCGCCGGTGCAACTCGTCGCTAGCGCCCCGCCGACACGCACCGACGCCCAGCAGGGCGGCTGAGAGGGCGCTGCGCGGCGTGCGGCCTCTTCCGTAGCGAACGGGCGCGGGTTCCCTCCCTTGCCCGAAACTTGCATGAGAACATCGACGCGGCCCCGAGCGGAGTCCGCATTTCAACGAGACGAGTCGAAACTGTGTCGATCCACGTCGCCCTGAACCACGTCACGCAATACAAGTACGACCGGCGCGTCGGCCTTTCGCCGCAGGTCGTGCGATTGCGCCCGGCACCTCATTGCCGCACCCCGGTGCTTTCGTACTCCCTGCGCATCGAGCCGACGAAACACTTCATCAACTGGCAACTGGATCCGTTCTCGAACTACCTCGCGCGGCTCGTCTTCCTCGAGAAGACGACCGAATTCACGGTCACGGTGGATCTGGTCGCCGAGATGGCGGTCTACAACCCGTTCGACTTCTTCCTCGAGCCCGCGGCCGAGACGTCTCCGTTTGAGTACGAAAGCGGGTTGCGCCACGATCTGCAGCCCTATCTCGTGCGCGACCCGCTGACGCCTCGCTGGCGCGACTTCCTGGCGAGCATCGACCGCAAGACGGTGCGCACGATCGATTTCCTGGTCGCCTTGAATCAGCGTTTGCAGCGGGAGATCCGCTACGTGATCCGCATGGAGCCCGGCGTGCAGACGCCGGAGGAAACGCTGACAAGTGCCGCCGGATCCTGCCGCGACACCGGCTGGATGCTGGTCCAGACGCTGCGCCATCTCGGCCTTGCCGCGCGTTTTGTCTCCGGCTATCTGATCCAGCTGAAGCCCGACGTCAAGGCGCTGGACGGACCGGCGGGGACGGAGCTCGATTTCACCGATCTGCATGCGTGGTGCGAGGTTTACCTTCCAGGCGCGGGCTGGATCGGCCTCGACCCGACGTCGGGACTGCTCGCCGGCGAGGGTCATATCCCGGTCGCTTGCACGCCCGAGCCTTCCACGGCGGCACCTGTCAGTGGCGGCGTCGACGAAAGCGAGGTCGAGTTCTCGCACTCGATGCGCGTCACGCGCATCTTCGAGGCGCCACGCGTCACCAAGCCGTACAGCGAAGCGCAATGGAACGGGGTGGTGAACCTCGGCAGGAAGGTCGACGCCGATCTGCAGGCGATGGATGTGCGTTTGACGATGGGTGGCGAACCGACTTTCGTCGCGGTCAACGACCGCGACGGCGCGGAGTGGAACACCACCGCGCTCGGTCCGACCAAACGCGGGTACGCGACCGACCTCGTGCAGCGCCTGCGCGCCAAGTACGGCGCCAACGGCTTCCTGCACTTCGGCCAGGGCAAGTGGTACCCGGGCGAGCAGCTTCCGCGCTGGGCCTTGTCGGTGTACTGGCGCGCCGACGGCGAGCCGTGCTGGAACGATCCGGCGCTCTTTGCCGACGAGCGCGAGCCCGCTTTCTATACCACCGCCGACGCGCAGCGATTCATCGAACGGCTGGCACAGCGGCTCGGCCTGGAGAGGGAATTCATCGCGCCCGGGCATGAGGACGTCTGGTACTACCTCTGGCGCGAGCGGCAGCTGCCGGTCAACGTCGACCCGTTCGATTCGCGCCTCGACGACGAAATGGAGCGGGCGCGCCTGCGGCGCGTATTCACCCAGAGGCTCGACAGCGTCATCGGGTACGCGCTCCCGATCAACCGGGAATGGGACGTCGCGCTCACCGGGCCACGGTGGGTCACGGGTCCGTGGTTCTTCCGCGACGAGCGCATGTACCTGATCCCGGGCGACTCGCCAATGGGTCTCCGGCTGCCGCTCGACTCGCTGCCCTGGGTCTCGAAGGGCGACTATCCCTACCTGATCGAAGAGGACACGTTCACGCCGCGCGCGCAACTCCCGTCGCACGCCGACATTCGCGCTCAGTTCGCGCCGCACGCGCTCGGCGAACTCCGCCCGGACGCACCTATCGGTCGGGAGACTCGCGCGGCCGGTGGGGCTCCCTTGCCTCCCCGCCGCGCAGGCGAGCACGGCGGCGCAGCGGGCGTTCCCGGCAGGTACAGCGAGGCGGACCTCAGGCGCAGGCCGGACCGCCTCGAATCGGCGGCCTGGATCACCCGCACCGCGTTGTGCGTCGAGGTGCGCGATCCGCGCCGCGCCAGCGGGCCGGAAGCGGATGACAAGGGCACGCGCCACGGCGTGCTGTACCTCTTCATGCCGCCTCTCGCCCGCCTCGAGGACTACCTGGAACTGCTCGCGGCAGCCGAAGCAACGGCAGCGGAGTTAGGCGTCAAGATCGCGCTCGAAGGCTATCCACCGCCGCGCGATCCGCGCTTGAACGTGCTGCAAGTGACGCCGGACCCGGGCGTCATCGAAGTCAACATCCATCCGGCATCGAACTGGGAACAGCTGATCGATCACACCGAGTTCCTGTACGAAGCCGCGCACCAGTCGCGTCTGTCGACCGAGAAGTTCATGCTCGATGGCCGCCACACCGGCACCGGCGGCGGCAATCACTTCGTGCTGGGCGGCGCGACGCCGGCGGACAGTCCGTTCCTGCGCCGGCCGGATCTGCTCGGAAGCCTGATCGGCTATTGGCACAACCATCCGTCGCTGTCATATCTCTTCTCGGGTCTCTTCATCGGCGCGACCAGCCAGGCGCCCCGCGTCGACGAGGCGCGCAACGACCAGTTGTACGAGCTTGAGATCGCCCTGGCCGAACTGCGCCGGCAACAGACGCAGCGCGGCGAGACCGCCCCGCCGTGGCTCGTCGATCGCACCTTGCGCAACATCCTGATCGATGTCATGGGCAACACGCACCGCGCCGAGTTCTGCATCGACAAGATGTACTCGCCCGACAGTCCGACGGGGCGCCTGGGATTGCTCGAGCTGCGCGCGTTCGAGATGCCTCCGCACGCACGGATGAGCCTCGCGCAGCAGCTCCTGCTGCGCGCCCTGGTGGCATGGTTCTGGAAGGCGCCGTATGCCACGCGGCTGACGCGCTGGAACACGGAGCTGCACGACCGCTTCCTGCTGCCCACGTTCGTGGCGATGGACTTCGAGGACGTGCTGGCGGAGCTCGCGCGCGCCGGCTACGCCTTCGATCCCGCCTGGTTCGCGCCGCACTTTTCGTTCCGTTTTCCCCAGTTCGGCGAGGTGTCGGCGCGTGGCATCCACCTGACCGTGCGCGGCGCACTCGAACCATGGCATGTGATGGGCGAGGAGGGGGCTGCCGGTGGAACCGTGCGCTACGTCGACTCGTCGCTGGAGCGCCTGGAGGTGAAGGCGACCGGCCTGAACGACAACCGGCACGTCATCACCGCGAACGGTCGTGCGCTGCCGCTGCAGCCGACCGGGCGCGTCGGCGAGTTTGTTGCCGGGGTTCGTTATCGGGCTTGGCAGCCCGCTGCGGCGCTGCACCCGACGATCGGTGTCCACGCACCGCTCACGTTCGATATCGTCGACACCTGGATGCAGCGCTCCCTGGGCGGCTGTCGCTATCACGTCGCGCACCCGGGGGGGCGCAGCTACGAGACCTTTCCGGTCAACGCGTACGAGGCGGAGAGCCGGCGCCTGGCGCGTTTCTTCGCATTCGGCCACACGCCGGGGGAATGGGTGGCGCAGCCGCCGCAACCAAGCCGCGAGTTTCCGTTTACGCTCGATCTGCGCCAACTCTGATCGCTTCGATCGTTCGCCACTTTGCCGCACGCGGGCCATCAGCCAGAACCGGAGGACGCCGCCGCACATGCCGCGCGTCTGGCCGCGCCCGTCGGCGCCGGTCACTTCGACGAACTGCGTGGCAAGGCGAGCGGCGACGCGGCACTGCGCGCGCCATGGCGCGCGTTCTTTTCGACCATCGGCGAACCCGGCCTCGCCGATCTTGACCGCCGCGTCGCGACCGTGGCGCGACAGGTCGCCGACGACGGCGTTACCTACAACGTCTACAGCGAGGAGGGCGGGCCGCAACGGCCGTGGCCGCTCGAGGTTCTGCCGTTCCTGATCGGCGCGGACGAGTGGGCGTCGATCGAGGCCGGCGTGGCGCAGCGCGCCAGGCTGCTGGAGGCGATCCTGGCCGACGTATACGGTCCGGGCGAGTTGGTGCGCGCGGGCCTGCTGCCGCCCGCGCTGGTCTATGGGCATCCGGGCTACCTGCGCGCGCTCGCAGACACGACCCCGGCCGGATCGTTCCTGCACATCGTCGCATTCGACCTCGCGCGCGCGGCCGACGGCCGCTGGTGGGTCGTCTCGCAACGCACGCAAGCCCCGTCCGGCCTTGGCTACGCGCTGCAGAACCGGCTGATCGTCGCGCGCCTGTTTCCGGACGCGTTCCGCGAAATGCGCGTGCAGCGCCTAGCGACGAGCTATCGCCGCCTGCTCGACACGTTGCTGCGCCAGGGTGCGGCGATCGGAGCGACCGGCACGCCGCGGGTCGTGCTGCTGACGCCGGGCCCTTACAACGAGACCTACTTCGAGCACGCGTATCTCGCGCGCTATCTCGGCATTCCGCTCGTCGAGGGCGGCGACCTCACCGTGCGCGAAGACCGCGTGTTCCTGAAAAGCCTGTACGGACTCGAGCGCGTGCATGCGATCCTGCGGCGCCTCGATGACGACTACTGCGATCCGCTCGAACTGCGTCCCGATTCGACCCTAGGGATTCCGGGCCTCCTGCAGGCCGTACGCGCGGGCAACGTCGTGATGGCCAACGCGCTGGGATCGGGGTTCCTCGAATCGCCCGCCATCAACGGGTTCCTGCCGGCGATCGCGCGCTACGTGCTGGGTGCCGAACTGCTCATGCCGTCGCAGGACTCGTGGTGGTGCGGCGAGGCGGCCGCAAGGGCGTCGGCGGTCGAACACGTCGAGCAGATGGTGGTGAAACCGACCTACGGCTCCGATGTGGCACGCGGGTTCGAATCGCGCATCGTGGCGAACCAGTCCGCGGCCGAACGCGCGCAGATGCTCGAGCGGCTCGACGCGGATCCCGATGCCGTGACACTGCAGTCGTACGTCCCGCTGTCGCAAACTCCGACGTGGACGGGCGGTGCGTTCGTGCCGCGCGCTGCGATGGTTCGCACCTATGCGATCGTCGACGGGGCCGGCGGATGGCATGCGTTGCCCGGCGGGCTGACCCGTATCGCCGCCCGCTATCGACAGGGCGTATCGATGCAGCGCGGCGGCAGCAGCGCCGACACGTGGGTGCAGGCGGCCGGTGCCGTGGACACCTTTTCGATGCTGCCGGAAGCGCTGCGACCGGGCGATCTCGCCCACAAGCGTCGCTCGGTCTCGAGCCGCGCCGCGGAGAACCTGTTCTGGATGGGTCGCTATGCCGAGCGCAGCGAAGTGTGTGTCCGGCTCGCGCGCTCGGCGCTCACGCTGCTGGCCGAGGACGCCGATATGTCGCCGGCGCTGCTCGGCGCCCTGCACCGGCTTTGCGTCAGGCATGGTCTCGTGCCCGAAGGTGTGCCGACGCCGGCGCAGTCGCTGCCGGTCTTCGAGCGCACGCTCGTCGCGCGGCTGGCGGGCGGCGACGACAGCTTCGGGCTTGGGTTCAACCTGAGCGCGCTGGTGCGCGCGGGCGCCCAGATCCGCGACCGCCTGGCGGCCGAACACTGGCGCCTGCTCATCGGCGCGGCGCAGGCGCTCGATCGCGCCGGATCGCAGCAACGTGCCAACGCCGTCCGATCGAGCGACCAGGTGCTGCGCGTGCTGGCGGAGCTCGCCTTGCGCCTTGCCGCGATCACCGGCGCCCAGACCGATCGCATGACGCGCGACGACGGCTGGCGGCTGCTCACCATCGGGCGGCAGATCGAACGCCTTGCGGACCTGAGCGATGCGATGCAGACGATGTTCCAGGCGAATGCAATCGCCGACGATGACGGTTTCGACCTGCTGCTCGGGCTGTTCGACAGCCGCATCACGTACCGCGCCCACTATCAGCGCCGGCAGGAGACTCCGCCGCTCCTCGACCTGCTGGTGCAGGACGCCGCCAACCCGCGTTCGTTTGCCTGCGTGACCGGCGTGCTCAGTGCCGAGGTCGCGCGCCTTCCGGGCCCGGAGGCAGGAGACCTCGTGCGCTTGCTGCCGCAAGCGGAGCAATGGCCGGACCTCGCGGACCTGTGCGCGGTCGATGACAACGGGCGCTTCGCGCGCCTGCTCGATTTCACGCAGCGGCTGCAGGCGGGCGCTGCGCAAGCGTCGAACACGATCGAAGACCTGTTCTTCTCGCACACGATCGACACGTTCCGGCAGGTCGGCTCATGACCGGCGCGCGCGAGCTCAGGGTCGAGCACGAGACTTCGTACGACTATTCGGCGCGTGTCGATCTCGCCTATCACATCGCATACGTCCAGCCTGCGCAGACCGCATACCAGGAGGTGGATTCGTTCACGCTCGACATCGACCCCGCGCCGTCGCACCGTGGCCGCCGCCGCGACGTCTATGGGAACCAGAGCGAAACGTTTTCGCTCTACGGTCCCCACGAGGCACTGCGCGTGCGGGCCGAGAGCGGCGTGCGGGTCGCGCCGCGTTTCGAGGCACTGGATCCATCGACCAGCCCGCCATGGAACGAGGTGCGCGAAGAACTGCGGTATCGCGCGGGGGCCGCATTCCTGCCGCCGACCGAGTTCACCTTCGCCTCCCCCTACGTGCCGCTGCTGCCACAGTTGCGCGCTTACGCGTCAGGCTCGTTTCCCGCTGCACGTCCGTTGCTTGCCGGCGCGTTCGACCTGATGCAGCGAATCCACGCCGACTTCACGTATGACAGCGAGAGCACCGAGGTGTCCACGCCACTGGCCATCGCGTTCGCGCAGCGTCGCGGCGTGTGCCAGGACTATGCGCACGTCGCTGTCGGCGCGCTGCGTGCGCTAGGCCTGCCGGCGGCCTACGTGAGCGGCTATCTGCTCAGCACACCGCCGCCGGGCCAGGCGCGCCTGATCGGCGCGGACGCATCGCACGCCTGGGTGCGCGTGTGGTGCCCGGTCAACGGCTGGGTCGAATTCGATCCGACCAACGACTGCCTGGTGGGGACGGGTCATGTAACGCTCGCGATCGGGCGCGACTACGGCGATTTGACGCCGGTGCGTGGCGTGATCCGCGGCGGCGGCCGCCACACGCTCGAGGTTCGAGTAAGCGTGCTGCCGGTCGAGTAGCAGTCTCAGGGCCGAGGTTCCGACTCGGCCTATTGCGCGTACCAGCCGCCATCGACGTTCCAGGCCGCGCCGCGAATCTGCGCGCCCGCGTCGGAACACAGGAACGTCACGAGCGCGCCGAGTTGTTCGGTGGTCACGAATTCGGCTGACGGCTGCTTTTCGGCCAGGAGTTCGCGCTTGGCGACGTCGTTGGCAATCTTTTCGTTCCTGGCGCGATCGTCGATCTGCTTCTGCACCAGCGGCGTGAGCACCCAGCCCGGGCAGATCGCGTTGCAGGTGACGCCTGACCGCGCGGTCTCCAGCGCGACCGTCTTGGTCAATCCGACGATGCCGTGCTTGGCGGCGACGTAGGCGGACTTCTGCGCCGAAGCGACAAGGCCGTGCACCGAGGCAATGTTGACGATCCGGCCCCAGTTGGCCTGCTTCATCTTTGGCAGCGCCGCCCGGATCGTGTGAAACGCCGCCGAGAGGTTGATGGCGATGATCGCGTCCCACCTGTCGAGCGGGAAGTCCTCGATGTTCGCGGTGTACTGGATCCCGGCATTGTTGACCAGGATGTCGACCCGGCCGAACGTTTCCTCCGCCTTGCGGACCATCGCTTCGATCTGCGCCGGCTTGCTCATGTCGGCGCCGTCGTAGAGCGTGCGCACACCGAACGACTCGACTTCCTTCTGGACGGCGGCGATCGTGCCTGCGTCGCCGAAGCCGTTGAGCACGATGTTCGCTCCGTCGCGCGCGAGCGCGCGGGCGATCCCGAGGCCGATCCCGCTGGTGGAACCCGTGACCAGAGCAGTCTTTCCCTTCAGCATCTTTCCCTCCGCGAACGACTGGCCAAGTATGCCAGCGGCGACCCCCTAGAATCGATTTGCAGAGCCCTGCCTTTCATGATCAGGAACCCGCCATGACGACCGATGCGCCCAGGCAGTCCGCCGTGCAGTGCCTGTCACCCTCCGGCGTGCACCGGATGGCCTACGTCGAGTGGGGCGCGCACGACAACCCGAAGGCGTTGATCTGCGTGCACGGCCTGACGCGAGTGGGACGCGACTTCGATCGCCTTGCGCGCGCGCTGGCCGATCGCTATCGCGTGATCTGCCCCGACGTCGTCGGGCGCGGCCGCAGCGACTGGCTGCGCGATCCGAATGGTTACGTCCTGCCGCAATACGTGGCCGACATGGTTACGCTGATTGCACGGCTCGATGTCGAGACGGTGCATTGGCTCGGAACGTCGATGGGAGGGCTGATCGGTATTTCGCTCGCCGGCCAGCCTGGTTCGCCGATTGCGCGGCTGGTCATCAACGACGTCGGTCCACGCGTCGATGCCGCGGGCGTCGAGCGCATCGGCGACTACGTCGGCAAGCCGGTCCATTTCGCGACCGTCGACGAAGCGGTCGACTACATCACGCTCATCTCGCTCGGATTCGGATTGCGCAACCGCGACGATTGGCGCGAACTCACGCAGAGCGTCCTTAAGCCCGAGGGCGACGGGTTTGCGTTGCATTACGACCCGATGCTTGCGCTGCCGATCAAGGCGATGACGCCGCAGATTGCCGCCGCGGCCGAGGCGGTGCTGTGGAAGCTTTATGACCAGATCAAGTGCCCGACGCTGCTGGTCCGCGGCGAAAAGTCAGACCTGCTGTCGCGGGAGACGGCACTCGCGATGACCGAGCGTGGACCGCGCGCACGGCTGGTCGAATTCGCCGGCATCGGCCATGCACCGATGTTCTTCGACCCTGCACAGATCTCTACGGTACGGGACTTCCTGCTCGGCGCCTAGGCGCGGTTCAGAAGATGCCGCTCGCGAGCGCGGCGGCGAAGGCCGCGCCGGTCTCGTAGCAGCGGTCCAGTTCAGGCTGGGCGATGCGTTTGGGAGCCAGGATGGCCTCCGGCGTCTGTGCGCCCGTGGTGACGATGAGCGGGGGCGCCACTTCCTTCAGCCGCAGCCCGGTTGCAATGCGCTGGATCTGCCGCACGGTGCCGCTGCCGTCGGTACCGGCGCAGATGAGCGATGCGTACGGCCGGCCATTGATGCGCTCGAGCGCCATGTAGTAGATCCGATCGAAGAAGTCCTTCATCACGCCGGCCATCGAAGCCAGGTGCTCCGGCGTGACGAACAGATAGCCGTCCGCTGCGAGCACGTCGTCGGCGGTGGTGTGGCGCGCCGTCTGGAGCAGGACCTGCACCGCAACCATTGCCGAGCCGGTTTCGTCGCGCGCGCCCGCGCGCGCGCCGGCGGCGGCGGCGCTTGCCATCTGCGCCGCTCCGCCGGTCGTTGAATGCCAGACGATGAGCAGCCGCTTCACGTCACGGCGCCGAGCGGATCCTGGCGAAAGAAACCAGCAAGCTGCGCATACCACTCGGGAAACGCCAGCTGCAGGCGGGCCGGATCGACGAAAAAAGCCTCGCTCGACACGGCGAAGAATTCGCCGGGATCCTGCGCGGCGTAAGGATCGAGCGGAAGGTGCGCGTAGTAGAGATCGGCTTCATCCGACTCCGGATCGACCGTGTCGGGCACGCGCGACTCGACGATGTCGAGTTCGGCGTTCAGCCGCTCGAACGCGTCCTCGAGAACCGACTGCCAACGCGTCCGGTCCAGCCCCGCATGGAGCCGCGGGTCGAAGGGCGGGCAGCCGTTCGCTTCGCTATCGAGCATGTCGAGCTTGTGCGCGAACTCGTGGATCACGACGCTGTAAGCCGCGCCGCGCCGGGTGCCGGCGCGCGCCGCGTCGTCCCAGGAGAGCAACACCGGGCCCCCATCCCACGCCTCGCCGCTGATCGGCTCGACGTACTCGTGCACGACGCCCGCCTCGTCGTGCAGGCGACGCGGCACCAGGAACTCGCCCGGATACACGACGATGCTGGACCATCCGCGGTACCACTCCAGGCCGAGATTCAGGACCGGCAGGCACGCCTGCACCGCGATGCGAACCTGGATCGCGGTGGTCAGTTCGAGCTCACCGGCGCCCGCCATCTCCTTTTGCGCGAGGAACCGCTCCGTCAGCGTCCGCAGACGCGCCAGTTCGTCGGCGTTCAGCCGCTCGAGGAAAGGCAGTTCCGCGACCGCCGCAAGCCAGGCCTCCGCGGGAATCGAAACCTGCGAAGCGGCCCCGATCCGGCTGAAAAGGGTCTTCAACATGTGGTGCGATTGTGCCAAACGCTCTTCCTATAATCGATCGTCCCGGCGCCGGCGGACTGTGGTCTTGCGCGTCGGTGCTTCGATGGAGTTGCGCATGAGCACGCCGCACGTTCGTGGCGGCACTTCGGATTCGCGCGCGGCGGCGGTCGAGATCGACCCGGCTGCGGCGCGTGCGGTGATCGCGCCGCTTTACGACGACAGGACGCTGGTGACGGGCGAGTCGTTCCTCGCCCATGCTGACGGCATCGTCGAGATCGTGCGCGAGGTGCGCGACGAACCGGACCTCCTTGCCGCCGGCTACCTGTTCGGCGCACACGATGTCTTGCGCGACCCCGATGAATGGCTGCGCAGCCGCTTCGGCGCAAACGTTGCCCAGCTCGTGAACGACATGCGGACCCTCACGCGCCTGTCCGAGCGCACGCGCCCGCGCGACGACGGGGCGGGTACGGGGCAGGCCGAGGCGGTGCGCAAGATGTTGCTCGCGATGGTCAATGACCTGCGCGTGGTTCTGCTGCGCCTGGCATCGCGGCTGCAGACCCTGCGCTATTTCGCCGCAGCGGGCCGCACCGACGTGGTTCCGTTCGCGCGCGAAACACTCGAGCTGTTCGCTCCGCTCGCGAACCGCCTCGGCATCTGGCAGATCAAGTGGGAACTCGAGGACCTCGCGTTCGGCATCATCGAACCGGACGTCTACCGTCGTGTGGTGCGCTGGGTCGACGAGCGGCGCGAGGAGCGCGAGGGTTTCATCGCCCGCACCACCGCCGAGCTGCGCGAGGTGCTCGCGGAGGCCGGCATCAGGGGCGAGGTGATCGGCCGCTCGAAGCATATCTACAGCATCTGGCGCAAGATGCAGGCGAAGCAGCTTGCGTTCGAGGACCTGTACGACGTACGCGCGCTGCGCGTCATCGTCGACACGGAGCAGGAGTGCTACCAGGTGCTGTCGCTCGTGCAGGCGCGATGGCAGACAGTGGCGCGGGAGTTCGACGACTACATCGCGCGCCCGAAGCCCAACGGGTACCAGTCCCTGCACACCGTCGTTCTCGACGATGGCGGCAAGCCCCTGGAGGTCCAGATCCGCACGCGGCGCATGCACGAGTCGGCCGAACTCGGTGTCGCGGCGCATTGGCGCTACAAGGAGGGTGGGCATGGTGGTCGCGGGCCCGCGCGCGACGCCGAACGGGTCGCATGGCTGCGTCAGCTGCTTGCGTGGCGGCAGGACGTCGACCGGCCGGCCGGTGCGCAGGCGGTTGCCGATGACCGGATCTATGTGCTGACTCCGCAGGGGAAGGTCGTGGAGCTGCCCGCGGGCAGTACGCCGATCGACTTCGCCTACCACGTCCATACCGACCTGGGCCATCGCTGCCGCGGGGCCAAGGTGAATGGCGCCATGGTGCCGCTCAATACGCGGATGGCGACCGGGCAGACGATCGAGATCCTCGCCGCCAAGACCGGCGGACCCAGTCGCGACTGGCTCAACGCCGACCTCGGTTTTCTCGCTAGCGCGCGTTCGAAGGCGAAGGTGCGGCAATGGTTCAATGCGCTCGAACTCGCGCAGACGATCGCCGCCGGCCGCGTAGTGCTCGACAAGGAGCTGCAGCGTCTGGGCAAGACCGCAGTCAAACTGGAGGATCTCGCGCGCCGCCTTGGGTTCGCCTCGGTCGACGATCTGTGCGCCGCGGTCCCGAAGGAAGAATTCAACCTGCGCAGCATCGAGCAGGCGCTCGGCGCTCCGGCGGTGCCCGAGCCAGCGCCGGTGCGGCCGCTCCCGTCGGCCAGGCCGGGCGAGGCGCCGAGCGGCAAGGGTCGGGTGCTGGTGGTCGGCGTCGACTCCCTGCTCACCAACCTCGCGCGCTGCTGCCGGCCGGTCCCGCCCGACGAGATCGTCGGCTTCGTCACGCGCGGCAAAGGCGTGTCGATCCACCGTGCTCACTGCGTCAACGCGCTCGCGCTGGCGAAAAAGAACCCCGAGCGCGTGATCGAAGTGACCTGGGGGCGCGATCGCCAAGGACTCTATCCGGTGGAGGTCTTCGTGCTAGCGCTCGACCGGCAGGGCCTGTTGCGCGACATCAGCGAAGTCCTGGCGCGCGAGAGGATGAACGTGCTCGGCGTCAACACGGCCACCACCCGTGGCGAGGCGCAGATGTCCTTTACGGTCGAGGTGAGCGACACGGCGGCGCTCCGGCGCGCGCTCGCGCAGCTTGCGGAAATCAAGGGTGTCGTGGCGGCGCGCCGGCGCTGAACGGATACCGGGACGATCTGCGACAGGCGACAACCGGATCGCCTGTTTGATGATCGGAGAGGGCGCCTGTATCATGCGCGGCTCTTAGGCGCGTAGCTCAGCTGGTTAGAGCACCACCTTGACATGGTGGGGGTCGGTGGTTCGAGTCCACTCGCGCCTACCAGAGGCCCACCGACAGCACGCGAGAAGGATCGATCATGTTCTTCCGAACTACGTTCACAGGCAGCTAGACGCCCGACGAGTTCGCCTTCTAGCGAAAAAGTGCGGCTCGACCGCACTTTTTTGTTGTTGCTGGAGAACAGCATGATTTCAGTGCAATTGCCCGACGGCTCGAAGCGAGGGTTCGACCACCCGCTCAGCGTCGCCGATGTCGCGGCTTCGATCGGGCCGGGCCTCGCGAAAGCGGCGCTCGCAGGGCGTGTCGACGGCAAGCTCGTCGACACGGCGTACGTCATCGATCACGACGCCACCGTGGCGATCGTGACGGACAAGGATCCGGACGGCCTCGACGTCCTGCGCCACTCGACGGCGCATCTGCTCGCCTACGCGGTCAAGGAACTGTTTCCCGACGCGCAGGTGACGATCGGGCCCGTGATCGACAACGGCTTCTACTACGACTTCTCGTACAAGCGCCCCTTCACGCCCGATGACCTCGAGGCGATCGAGAAGAAGATGGGCGAGCTTGCGCGCAAGGACGAGCCGGTCACGCGCGAGGTGTGGAAGCGCGACGATGCGGTGAAGTTTTTCGAGTCGATCGGTGAGAAGTACAAGGCCGAGATCATCGCCTCGATTCCGGCCAACGAGTCGATTTCACTCTATCGCGAGGGCAGTTTCATCGACCTCTGCCGTGGGCCGCACGTGCCGTCGACGGGCAAGCTGAAGGTCTTCAAGCTGATGAAACTCGCCGGTGCGTATTGGCGCGGCGACAGCCGCAACGAGATGCTCCAGCGCATCTACGGCACGGCCTGGGCCAGGAAGGAGGAGCAGGACGCCTACCTCAAGATGCTCGAGGAGGCCGAAAGGCGCGATCACCGCAAGCTCGGGCGCGAACTCGATCTGTTCCACATGCAGGAGGAGGCTCCAGGGCTCGTCTTCTGGCACCCGCGCGGCTGGGCGATCTGGCAGCAGGTCGAGCAGTACATGCGCCGCGTGTACCAGGACAACGGCTATCAGGAAGTGCGCGCGCCGCAGATCCTCGACCGCTCGTTGTGGGAGCGCACGGGGCACTGGCAGAACTATCGCGAGAACATGTTCACGACGGAATCGGAACATCGCGCGTACGCGGTCAAGCCGATGAACTGTCCGGGGCATATCCAGATCTACAACGCCAACCTGCACAGCTATCGCGAGCTGCCGCTCCGCTATGGCGAGTTCGGTGCATGCCATCGCAACGAGCCGTCGGGCGCCCTGCACGGCATGATGCGCGTGCGCGGCTTCACGCAGGACGACGGCCACATTTTTTGCACGGAAGAGCAGATCCTCGAGGAGTGCGTCGCCTACACGGCGCTGCTGCAGAAGGTCTACCACGACTTCGGATTCGATCAGATCCTTTATCGCGTGGCGCTGCGCCCGGACAAGCGTATCGGTTCGGACGAGAACTGGGATCGGGCCGAGGAGGCGCTGAAGGAGTCGTTGCGTCGCTCGGGGGTCGGGTTCAGTCTTGCGCCGGGTGAGGGCGCCTTTTATGGACCCAAGATCGAGTACACGCTGAAGGATGCGCTCGGGCGCCCCTGGCAGTGCGGGACGATGCAGGTGGATTTCGAAATGCCCGGGCGCCTCGGCGCGGAGTACGTGGCCGAAGACAACACCCGCAAAGTGCCGGTGATGCTCCACCGGGCCATCATTGGCTCGTTCGAGCGGTTCATCGGCATGCTGATCGAGCATTTCGCCGGTGCCATGCCGCCGTGGCTGGCACCCGTGCAGGTGGCCGTGGCGAACATCTCCGAGGGACAGGCCGGATATGCGGCACAGGTCGCGCAAGCGCTGAAAAAACAAGGTGTTAGAGCCGAGGCGGATTTGCGCAACGAGAAGATCAGCTATAAGATCCGCGCCCTCAGCCTGCAGAAGATTCCTTACATCGCCGTCGTCGGCGACAAGGAGACGCAGGCGGGGAAGGTGGCCGTGCGAGCCCGAGGCGGCGTCGATCTGGGCGTGATGTCCGGCGACGCGTTTGTGGCGCGAGTCCTTGAAGACGTCGCGCTGCGACGCCAAGTGGGCGGCACGGCTTAGTTTTTACCTTTTGGAGGTTCACCCATCGCACAAGAACGTTCGCATCGGCTCAACGGCGAGATCAGCGCGCCTGAGGTTCGCCTGCAAGGTCTCGAAGGGGAGGCATTGGGAATCGTCAAGCTCGTCGATGCTTTCCGGATGGCCGAGGAAGCCGATGTCGATCTGGTCGAGATCGCGCCCAATGCGGTGCCGCCTGTCTGTCGCTTGATGGACTATGGCAAGTTCAAGTACCAGGAGCAGAAGAAGGCACACGAAG
Organism: Burkholderiaceae bacterium; assembly: GCA_035502095.1. Classification (GTDB taxonomy): domain Bacteria; phylum Pseudomonadota; class Gammaproteobacteria; order Burkholderiales; family Burkholderiaceae_F; genus JAKANT01. The sequence continues at coordinate 281,232 of DATJUX010000040.1, read as the reverse complement.
CGCGGCTCAAGCAGAAGGTGATCGACGTCAAGGAGATCAAGTTCCGGCCGGCGACGGACGATCACGATTACCAGACCAAGGTGCGCAAGCTGCAGGAGTTCCTCGAGGAAGGCGACAAGGCCAAGGTGACGATGCGCTTTCGCGGCCGCGAGATGGCGCACCAGGATCTCGGCTTGAAAGTCCTCGAGCGCGTGCGAACGGACCTGGAAGCGTTCAGCCAGGTCGAGGCGATGCCCAAGTTGGAAGGGCGCCAGATGGTGATGGTGCTGGCGCCGAAGAAGAAGAAATAGCGCTGACTTTTCGCGTGCGCTCGCTGCAAGCGAAACGCCATACAAGTGAAGGCAGGCTCCGAAGTCCCGGCAACCGGGCGCCTGCCGGCATCGAAGAAAGGAGGGCGTCATGCCCAAGATGAAGACGAAAAAGAGCGCCGCCAAGCGCTTCATCGTCCGCAACAGCGGGTCGATCAAGCGTGGCCAGGCATTCAAGCGGCACATCCTGACCAAGAAGAGCACCAAGGCAAAGCGCCACCTGCGCGGTCCGGTCGAGATCAATCCGGCCGACGCCACGTCGGTGCGGCGCATGCTGCCCTACGCGTAAGGGAGAGACGCGATGCCCCGAGTAAAACGTGGCGTGACCGCGCGCGCGCGGCACAAGAAGGTACTGAGCCAGGCCAAGGGCTACACGCAACGCCGCAAGAGCGTGTACCGCGTGGCCAAGGAAGCGCTCATGAAGGCCGGGCAGTACGCCTATCGCGACCGGCGCCAGCGCAAGCGCGTCTTCCGCTCGCTGTGGATCGCGCGCATCAACGCAGCGGTGCGTGAGCAGGGCCTTTCCTATTCGGCGTTCGTGGCAGGATTGCGCAAGGCCTCGATCGAGATCGATCGCAAGGTGCTCGCCGACATGGCCGTCGTCGACAAGCCGGGTTTTGCGGCGATCGTCGACAAGGTCAAAGCCAGCCTCGCCTGAGACTCAACGCGCCGACGGCGCAGGGGAAATGAATACGGGGCCTGGCCGGAGCGGCGGGCCCCGATTTCTTTTGCGATGGAACCACTCGAACAACTGGTCGCATCGGCCCGGGCCGCATTCGCCGCGGCACAGTCGCCGGCCGCGCTCGAAAACGAAAAGGCGCGGTTTCTCGGCAAGGCCGGCAGCGTCACCGATCTGCTGAAGGGCCTGGCAAAGCTCGCGCCGGACGAGAAGCGCGCGCAAGGCGCGCGCGTAAATGCCGTCAAGCAGGAGATCGAGGCGTTGCTCGAAGCGCGGCGCGCCCAGCTCGCGGAAGACGAACTGGTCGCACGCCTCGCGCAACAGTCGATCGACGTCACGCTGCCCGGACGCAAGCGCAGCGCCGGAGGAATCCATCCGATCGTCCGCACGTGGATGCGCGTCGAGGAGATCTTCGGGTCGATCGGTTTCGACGTCGCCGACGGGCCCGAGATCGAGAACGACTGGAACAATTTCACCGCGCTCAACAACCCGGAGAACCATCCGGCACGCTCGATGCAGGACACGTTCTACGTGGACGCGAACGACGTCGACGGCAAGCCGCTGATGCTACGAACGCACACCTCGAACATGCAGGTCCGCTACGCGCGCATCCACGGCGCCCGCCATGCCGACGCCGCGCACACGCCGCCGATCAAGGTCATCGCGCCGGGACGCACCTATCGCGTCGATTCCGACGCCACGCATTCGCCGATGTTTCACCAGGTCGAAGGGCTGTGGATCGACGGGAACGTGAGCTTCGCCGACCTGAAGGGGGTGTATACCGATTTCCTGCGCCGCTTCTTCGAGACGGACGACCTGCAGGTGCGCTTCCGGCCTTCGTTCTTCCCGTTCACGGAGCCGTCGGCGGAGATCGACATGATGTTCGGCAGCGGGCAGCTGAAAGGCGCATGGCTCGAGATCTCGGGTGCCGGCCAGGTTCACCCTACGGTGGTGCGCAACTTCGGGCTCGACCCCGAGCGCCACATCGGTTTCGCGTTCGGTTCGGGCCTCGAGCGGCTCGCGATGCTGCGCTATGGCATCGACGATCTGCGCCTGTTCTTCGACGGCGACCTGCGTTTCCTGCAACAGTTCAGCTGATCGCGAAGCACGGGCATGGACGTCTCCGAAAATTGGCTGCGTGCGTTCGTCGACCCGCCGTTGCCGGCGCAGGCGATCGCAGAGAAGTTGACAATGGCTGGCCTCGAGGTCGAGGACGTCCAACCCGCCGCACCGCCGTTTTCGCGCGTCGTGGTCGGCCACGTGCTCGCGGTCGAGCGTCATCCGAACGCCGACAAGCTGACGGTGTGTACGGTCGACGCGGGGACCGGAACAAGGCTTTCGATCGTCTGCGGCGCCCCGAATGTCGTCGCCGGTATGCGCGCACCCTGCGCGCTCGAGGGCGCGGAGTTGCCGGGTGGCTTGAGGATCAAGCCGACCCGCATGCGCGGCGTCGAATCGCAGGGGATGCTCTGCTCGGCGCGCGAACTCGGCATGTCGGACGATCATTCGGGCCTGCTGGTGCTGCCCGCGGACGCCCCGATCGGCCAGGACGTACGCGCGGTCCTGCACCTCGATGACCGGCGCTTCACGATCAAGCTGACTCCCAACCGCGGTGACTGCCTGAGTGTGGCCGGCGTTGCGCGCGAGGTCGCCGCCCTGACCGGGGCGCCGCTGCGCCTCCCATCGTTCGATCCCATCCCGGCCACGATCGGCGATCGACTGCCCGTGAAGGTGCTCGCGCCCGACCTTTGCGGCCGCTTTTCGGGGCGCGTCGTTCGCGGCCTTGACGCGCGCGCATCGACCCCCGGTTGGATGAAGCAACGCCTGGCGCTGAGCGGGCAACGGCCGCTCTCGGCGCTGGTCGATATCTCGAACTACGTCATGCTCGAGCTTGGCCGCCCTTCCCACATCTTCGATCTCGACAAGGTGCGCGGCGGCCTCGAGGTTCGCTGGGGACGCAGCGGCGAGCAGGTGGAACTGCTGAACGGACAGACGGTCCAGGTCGACGACTGGGTCGGCGTGATCAGCGACGCGAACGGCGTGGAGGCGCTCGCCGGCGTGATGGGCGGGGAAGCGACCGCGGTCACGCTCGACACGCGCAACGTCTACATCGAAGCGGCTTTCTGGTGGCCCGAGTCGATCCAGGGGCGAGCGCGCCGCTACAACTTCTCGACCGATGCTGCGCAACGGTTCGAACGCGGTGTCGATTTCGCGACGACGGCCGAGCACGTCGAGTACATCACGCGCTTGCTGCTGGAGATCTGCGGTACCGCCGAAACGCGCGTCGGGCCGATCGACGACCAGGTTCTGCGCCTCCCGGAGCGTGAGCCGGTGCGCATGCGGGTGGCCCGGTGCCGCAAGGTGATTGGCGTCGACCTGCCCGAGGCTGAGATGGCCAGCGTCTTCCAGCGCCTCGGCTTGCAGGCGCAGCGCGAGGGTGATGCGTTCCTCGTCACGCCGCCCTCCTATCGCTTCGACCTCGCAATCGAGGAGGACCTGATCGAGGAGGTGGCGCGAATCTGGGGATTCGACCGGATTCCCGCCCTGCCGCCGCGGGCGCGGGCGGCGATGCACGCTCAGCCGGAGACGCTTGCCTCGCTTCACTCGCTGCGGGCGGCCATGGCACATGCGGGGTACTTCGAGGTCGTCACCTTCTCGTTCGTCGACGCCGACTGGGAGCGGGACTTCATGGCGAACGCGGACCCGATCCGCGTCGTCAATCCCATCGCCGCCCACTATGGCGTAATGCGCACCTCGATGATCGGCGGCTTGATCTCGGTGTTGAAGTTCAACCTGAACCGCCAGGCGACGCGGGTCCGCCTCTTCGAACTGGGGCGGGTATTCGCGCGCGACCAGACCGTGACCGCGGGTCCGCTCGAAGTTGCCGGCGTGGCACAACCGCAGCGACTGGCCGGCCTCGCCTTCGGCGCGGCCGACGATGAACAGTGGGGCCTTCCATCGCCGCAACGCGAGGCGGATTTCTTCGACGTCAAGGGCGATCTCGAGCGGTTGCTGGCGCGGCGCGACGTCCGTTTCGATGCCGGCACCCACCCGGCCTTCCATCCAGGGCGTTGTGCGCGGATCTTTGTTGACGGCGCGCCGATCGGTGGGGTCGGGGAACTGCACCCGCGCCTGCAGCAGAAATACGATCTGCCACGCCCTCCGGTCCTGTTTGAAGTCGACGCCGAGCCGCTCAGGCGATCCACGTTGCCGAAATTCCGGCCGGTGGCCCGCTTCCCGGCGGTGATTCGCGACGTAGCCTTGTGGGTAGACGTCGAAACACCGGTGCAAAAGGTGTTCGACACGGTCCGCGAGCTGGCCGGAGCCGACGCGCGTCTCGCCTGCCTGCGCGACATACGTTTGTTCGATCTGTATCGCGCGCCGGTCGCCGATTCAAGGAAAGTCGCGGAAGCGGGCGCTAACGCGTTGTTAATTAAAGAGAAAAGCCTTGCCTTCCGAATTGTTCTGCAAGATACTGAAAAGACATTGAGCGACACCGAAGCTGATGCTGCGGTCGGCGCTCTCGTCGATGGTCTGAGACAAGCCGTCGGTGCGAGACTGCGGCAGTAGACGCCATGCAAACAAAGCAAGAACCAGGGGCATTCAAGTTTCCGGACCTGCCGGGATCGGGCGGACGCGAGGGACCCGGTGACCGGCACTCACGCACGGTGACCAAGGCCGAGCTCGCCGATGCGTTGTTCGAGCGCCTCGGCCTGAACAAGCGCGAGGCGAAGGACATGGTCGACAGCTTCTTCGACGAGATCCGCCTGGCGCTCGAGCGCGGGGAGTCGGTCAAGCTTTCCGGATTCGGCAATTTCCTACTGCGCGACAAACCGCAACGCCCGGGACGCAATCCCAAGACGGGCGAGGAGATCGCCATCACGGCGCGCCGCGTCGTCACGTTCCACGCAAGTCAGAAGCTCAAAGCCACCGTCACCCAGCCGCCCGAGGTGCACTGAGCGGTCAATGAAAATCCCGCCGGCCGCCCTGCGGTGGCTGATGCGGGGAGCGCCTTGATCCCATGCAGCGATTCGACGGTCCGGACAAACTGCCTCCGATTCCGCCCAAGCGCTACTTCACGATCGGTGAGGTGAGCGAGCTTTGCGGCGTCAAGCCGCACGTGTTGCGCTACTGGGAGCAGGAATTCACGCAGTTGCGCCCGATCAAGCGCAACGGCAACCGGCGTTACTACCAGCATCACGAGGTGCTGCTGGTTCGACGCATCCGCGAACTGCTCTACGAGCAGCGCTTCACCATCAGCGGCGCGCGCAACCGTCTCGACGCGACCGATCGTGGACCGTCCCCGGTGCCTGAAAACGAAGCTCCGCCGCCGCTGGACGTGCACGAATTGCGCGCGGAGATCGAGGCCATTCGCTCGCTGCTCACGCGCTCGATGACCTGAGGAAGGCGCGCTGTACAATCCGCCGCTCGTCGGGGCGTAGCGCAGCCTGGTAGCGCACTTGCATGGGGTGCAAGGGGTCGCGAGTTCGAATCCCGCCGCCCCGACCAATCACCTTGTGGCGGCCGCCCTATGCGGTGATGTGCACGCCACCGTCGACGTAAAGCGTTTCTCCGGACAGGCGCCTCGCATAGGGCGTCGCGAGGAACGCGCACGCGAACCCCACGTCCATGATGTCGACCAGTTCTCCGATCGGCGCGCGTGCCGCTGCTTCATTGAGCAACAGGTCGAAGTCCTTGAGGCCGGACGCCGCGCGCGTCTTCAGCGGCCCGGGCGAAATGGGATGCACGCGGATACCCTTCGGCCCGAGTTCGTAGGCGAGGTAGCGCGCCGATGCCTCGAGCGCGGCTTTCACCGGGCCCATAACGTTGTAGTTTGGCACCACCTTGTTGGCACCGTAGTAGCTCATCGTGAACATCGTGCCGCCGCGCGTCATCAACGGTGCCGCCAGGCGGGCCATCCGGATGAACGAGTGGCAGGAGATGTCCATCGCCTTGGCGAAGCCCTCGGCCGAGCAGTTCAGCAAGCCACCCTGCAGGTCGCCCTTGGGCGCCCACGCAATGGAATGCACCAGTATGTCCAGGCGCCCCCAGGTCTTCTCGATGGCTGCGAAGACCGCCTCCAGTTGCCCCGGCTGCGTGACATCGAGAGGCATGAAGATGGGCGCTTCCAGTTCACGCGCGAGAGGTTCGACGTACGACTTCGACTTCTCGGTGGCGTACGTGATCGCGAGGTCGGCGCCGAGTTCGCGGAACGCCTTGGCGCATCCATAGGCGATCGAGTATTCGTTGGCGATTCCGCACACCAGTGCCTTGCTGTCCTTGAGCACGGGACGCGGGACTTCGACGCTCATGACCGGTTTCCTTCAGGGTCGCTCGTTGGAGGCGAGACGAACGCTCAGTGCGCGCGTTCGCGAACGGGCGCCGCCTTCGCGGGCTTCTCGGCAAGCACCTTGCGGATGCGTCCGAGCATCTCGAGCTGGTCGTGGTCCGGCGCGGCCTCCTGAACCCGCTCGTCGACCGTCAGCTTGTCCAGCAGATCGAGCAATCGCTGCCGGTCCGCCCGCTCGCCGAGCAGCAATGGCAAGGTCTTCAGGGCGCGGTCCGGTTCGTAGCGGGCGATGATCTCCTGCTCGCCGCGGATGCGACGCCACTCGTGCGGCGATGTCTCGGGCAGATAGTCCGCATATTCGCGCGCCAGTTCCTGCCGCAGTTCCAGCCGCGAAAGTGGCAGCGGAACGCCCTTGCGCGCGATCAGGAACGCGACGCGTGCAAGTGCCTCGACGTAGCCGCCTTCCTCGATCGAGGCCAGAGCCTCACGCACGATCGGCAGTTCGCGTGGATCGACCTTGCCCGGAAGCGCGTCGCGCTTTGCCTGAAGGTCGCGGTCGATGTCGTCGTCGGTAAGGTTGCCGTACAAGGAGAAGAAGCCGGCTTCCGTCATCGCGTCGCGCATGGCGCGGTAATAATCGAGCGACGCGCTGAACAGCTCGGCATTGATGTTTTCGGCACGCCGCAGCGGGTGGTCCGCTTGCAATGCCTGGCGATTCGCTTTCACCGCCTGCGCCGCGGGGGCGAGCCACGCGAGGAACGGGTTCAAGCTCGAAACGGCCCAGTTCTGGAAGCGCAACGGATGGAACTCGCGCAACAGTTCTGCGCTGTATTCATTGGCCATCGCCTGCGTGAAGGGGCGGCCGAACAGCTCGTAGGCACGCTGGTTCAGGTCCGAGACCTTGTTGACCGCTTCGAAGGCGCTTTCGTCGGCTCGCTGGAACCGGTTCAGCTGCGCGGCGATGTCTTCCAGCCGATGCTCGTGGAACTCGACGCTGTATCCACCGGCGCTGCCGTTGCCGGCGACTTCGGTGATCTTCATCCCGTACAGGCCGGGCGGCAGGTGCTCGATGGTCTTCAGGACCGACACGATCTGCGTGTGTTCCTTCTTCGCCACCTTGCCGGACACGAAGATGCCCAGGTGACCGATGGACTCGTGCAGGAGGCCGACGATGACCTGGCCGCGCGACTTGATCTCCTCCGTGCTGCCATAGACATCGACGACCCAGTTGAAGGCCTGCTGCGGCGGCGTGATGTTGTCGCCCATGGAGGCGAACAGGATGATCGGGGACCTGATCTCGCGCAGATCGAAGGTCTTCCCGCCCGCATCCTTGACGGTTCCCGTCCAGAGCTTGTTGCCGACGAACAGGTTGCGCGTGATCCATTCGATCTCTTCGCGGTTCATCAGGTAATAGCCACCCCACCAACGCTCGAACTCGAGGAACCGCGGCGGTTCGGTGTCCGCTTTGTTGTAGAGGTTGTAGTACTTGTCCCACAGGCTGTTGGCGGGATTGAGGTTCTCGAAGTTCTGCACCAGATGCGCGCCATCGAACTTGCCGTGGCCCAGGTCCGCCGCCATCGAGGCGAGCCAGGAGCCGCCGAGCATTCCGCCCGCATAGCGCATGGGATTGTCGCCTTCGCCTTCGCTCCATGCGCCGCCCCAGTACGACATCGGCGCACCGTTGATGACGATCGGACCGGTGTCCTCGGGGTCGGACGCAGCGAGCATCATCGCCGCCCAGCCGCCCTGGCAGTTGCCGACGATCGCGGGCTTGGCGCTATGCGGGTGCAACTCGCGCACCTTCCTCACGAAACGCTGTTCTGCGCGGCAGACATCGAGCAGCGTCTGACCCGGCTCCGGATCGCGGAAGAAGATGACGAAATAGACGGGATGGCCGGCGCGCAGTGCGACGCCGACCTGCGAATCGTCCTTGAAGCCGCCAATGCCTGGGCCGTGCCCGGCACGCGGGTCGATGATCACGTAGGGCCGATGGCGCGGCTCGACGGTCACCCCCTCGGGCGGCTTGATTCGCAGCAAGGCATAGTTCACCGGCCGCTCGAAGGTGCGGCCGTCCAGCACCGTGTCGTAGTCGAAGTGGAGAACCGGCTTGAGGCCTTGCGCCGTGTGTTCGACGAAGTTGTTGCCGCGCTCCCACAAGGTTTCCCAGTAGAGAATCGACCGTTGCGTCGCGTCGACCGCGTAGCGCCACCAACTCTGCGGGTCCAGCGGGAATGGCATCGTCGCCGGCGTTTCGACGCCCTCGAACGCCTTGGTCGCGCGCTGCGCGAACTTCTGGTTGGCGATCTGGGTCCGCTTCTGGAACACCGTCGCGATACGGGTACCGAGGCGGTGGCCACGTGCGAGCCGATCTGTTGCGTCCATGATGAGAATTTCTCCGGCTGGATGGGACTTCAAGTAATGGATTCGCGCTGTCCCCGACTCGGTGCAGTCGACCGTGCGCGCCCGTCAGATCATCATGGTGCTGGAGATCGCTGACCGGGGTTTGACACCGCGCAAGGAACGCGGAAATTCCGGGGTTTGAACAACCAGGACCGTTCGAGTCGCACGCCTGGGTACGACGCGAGCATCAGGAGTGATCACGGCGGATGATACAGCGCGTCTCGAGGTGGCAAGTCGCGCGCCGCGCGGGGGGTCATTTGCGGACGAGCGTCTCGTTCCCGGCACGATGTTTCACGCGCTGGGCCTGCGGCCGTACTTCCTTCACCGACACCACATTCTTTCGCCGTTCCGTGACGTGGTACAAGGCGGTTCCGGCGGTCCCGACTCGGGATGCCGGCTCGAATGAATGGAGGCGGGGTGCAATCCGGATCTTCATCGATCGCTTTCCCCATGGGCCTTGGACTGCGCGACGGTCGCAAGGTCACGGTCCGGCCGATCCGCCCGCAAGACCGGGAAGGTCTGCACGCGGCGGTCCTCAATCTTTCCGCGGATGCGCGCTACACGCGCTTCATGGCACCCAAGCGTGAGCTGTCGAGCAAGACACTCGACGCTGCCACGAGCCCAAGGCCCGACCAGGAATTTGCGCTGGTGGCAGTGAATGGCGGCGACGATGGCCCCATCGTCGCCGGCGCGCGCTACGCGTCGGCACCCGGAAGCGACTCGTGCGAGTTCGCCGTCACGATCACCGACGAGTGGCAAGGTGTCGGGCTCGCGCGCCGGCTGATGGAGATTCTGATGGAAGTCGCGCGTCATGACGGCTTCCTGACCATGGAGGGGTTCGTTCTCGCATCGAACTCTGCCATGCGAGGTCTCGCCAAGCGACTGGGGTTCGACGACAAGTCGTGCCCGGATGATCGGAGCGTTCGAATCGTGACCCGGAAGCTGTAGACGACCGCACCCTGCGACGCGCCCCGACCCCGCTTTGAGCGATGCGGATCCTGATTTCCAATGACGACGGCTACCTTGCCCCGGGGTTGCAGGCCCTCGTGGACGCCGTGCGGCCGTTCGGCGAACTTTTCGTCATCGCGCCGGAGCAGAACCACAGCGGGGCGAGCAACTCGCTCACTCTCAGTCGCCCGCTGAGCGTGCAGCGCGGGTCGAACGGGTTCATGTTCGTCAACGGCACTCCCACCGACTGCGTCCACATCGCGCTGACCGGGCTGCTCGACCACCGGCCGGACCTGGTCGTATCGGGAATCAACGACGGCCAGAACATGGGCGACGACACGATCTACTCGGGGACGGTCGCCGCGGCCATGGAAGGATTCGTCTTCGGCGTGCCGTCGATCGCGTTCTCGCTGGTCGAGAAGGGCCACGAACACCTCGCGACCGCTGCCGCGATCGCGGCCGAGATTGTCGGCCGGATCGCCCGCCAGCCGTTGAGTACGCCATGTCTCCTCAACGTCAACGTGCCGAACCTGCCACCCGCCGCGATCCGGGGCGTCGCCGTGACGCGCCTCGGCAAACGCCATCCGTCGGAGCCGGTGATACAGGCCCGCAACCCGCGCGGCGAGACGATCTACTGGGTCGGCGCCTCGGGTCTTGCGAAGGACGCGGGCGAGGGAACCGACTTCCATGCCGTCGCGCACGGCTACGTTTCCCTGACGCCGTTGCAGATCGATCTCACCGACACCGCGCAGCTGCCGGCGGTGCGGAACTGGCTGCAGCTACCTGCAACTGCCGCATGACCTCGTCCGGGCACGACGCAGGCATGGTTTCCGAGCGCGTGCGCGAGCGCATGGTCGAACGCGTCCGGGAGCAGGGCGTGCGCGACCCGCGCGTGCTCGATGCAATGGCACGCGTGCCGCGCCATCTCTTCGTTGATGCCGCGCTGTCCAGTCGCGCCTACGAGGACAGCGCATTGCCGATCGGCCACGGCCAGACCATCTCGCAGCCCTACATCGTCGCCCGGACGATCGAACTCGCGCTTGCCGGGGTGCCGGATGCGCGGCGCATGCAGGTGCTCGAGATCGGCACCGGTTGCGGATACGCCGCTGCCGTGATGGCGCAGGTCGCCGGGCAGGTCTATTCGGTCGAACGCGTGCGCGCGCTGCATGACCGGGCGCGCGCCAACCTGCGCCCGCTCCGATTGTCCAACCTGCACCTCATTCTCGGCGACGGGGTCCTGGGCCTGCCCGCTCACGCACCCTTCGATGCCATCGTCGCCGCGGCCGCCGGCATGGAGTTGCCGCCGGCGTGGCCCGAGCAGCTTGCACCCGGAGGATCGATCGTGGCGCCGGTCGGAGGCGACATGCAACGCCTGATGGTCCTGCGGCGCGACGCCGCGGGCCGGATGTCGCGCAGGATGGAAGAGGAAGTGCGGTTCGTTCCGCTGCGATCGGGGGTGCAATGAAGCGGCAAGGGATTCGTGACGTTCGCCTCCTGTCATGGGTGGCGATTCCGCTAGTGGTTGCGGTCGTCGTGGGCGCGGGTTGCACCGTGCGCGGTGTGCGCGAGGCGCCGATCGAGGACAAGTCGCGCGCCAGCCGGCCGGCGACGCCGCCCGCGCCGGTCGCGGCCGCTCAGGCTCCGGCTGCGCCCGCCCCGGTGGTGACGCAACGCGAGGCTGCGAACGGAACCTACGTGGTTCAGCGCGGCGACACGCTCTACAGCATTGCCGTCGCATTCGGCCAGGACTACCGCGACATCGCACGCTGGAACAATCTGGACGATCCGACCAAGCTCACGCCAGGCCAATCCCTGCGGGTGGCACCGCCGGAAGCCGACGCGGCAGCCGTGGTCGGGGTGGTGTCGGTAGGCTCGTCCGCCCCGACCGAGACGCGCCCGCTCGATGCAGTCCCGCCCGCGACGACACCCGCGCCGCTGCCTCCTCCGTCAGCTGCGGGCCCGCCCGTGGTCGCCGCCACGCCTCCACCTCCAGCCGCTGCGCCGGCGCCTGCCCCGGCGGAGCCGGGCCCGAAGCCGCCAGCCGAGCGGCCAAGTCCCGCGCCGCCGGCCGCGACGTCGGGAACGGGCCTGCTGTGGCAGTGGCCCGCGAAAGGTAAGGTGGTCGATGGCTACAGCGAAAGCCGCAACAAAGGCATCGACATCGCGGGCACCGAAGGCGACGCGGTGCTCGCCGCGGGCGACGGCGACGTCGTCTATAGCGGCAGCGGCCTGCGCATGTACGGCAACCTGGTGATCATCAAGCACAACGACGATTTCATCTCGGCGTACGCCCACAACAAGCAGATCCTGGTCAAACAGGGACAGCCGGTGAAGCGCGGACAACGCATTGCGGATCTCGGCAAGACCGACGACGGACAAGCGAAGCTGCATTTCGAGATTCGCTATCGTGGCAAGCCGGTCGACCCGGTGAAGTACCTGCCGCCGCGTTGATCGTGCGATGACCCCGGTCCTGTGCTTCGATATCGAGACCGTCCCGGATACGGCCGGCCTGCGCCGGCTGCGTCCCGAGTGGGCGGCGCTCGATGACGGCGAGGTGGCGGCGCGAGCCTTTGCCGAACGACGCGAACGGATCGGCTCGGACTTCCTGCAGCATCACCTGCACCGCATCGTCGCCATCGGCTGCGCGTTCCGCGATGACGGCGGGTTCCGCGTCCGGTGTCTCGGGGACGAGACCGATCCGGAAGCGCGCCTGATCCAGGACTTCTTTCGCGTCATCGAGCGCTATACACCCCAGCTCGTGAGCTGGAATGGCGGCGGGTTCGACCTGCCGGTGCTGCACTACAGGGGCCTGATCCACGGTGTGCATGCCGCCCGCTATTGGGACCTCGGCGACGAGGATCGCGATTTCCGCTTCAACAACTACGTAAATCGCTACCACACGCGGCATCTCGACCTGATGGACGTGCTGTCCATGTACCAGCCGCGCGCCAGTGCGCCGCTCGACGACATTTCGCGCCTCGCCGGTTTCGCCGGGAAGCTCGGCATGGACGGCGCCCAGGTCTGGGAGGCGTACCGCGCCGGTCGGCTCGGGACAATACGGAGCTACTGCGAGACCGACGTCGTCAACACGTATCTGGTCTTTTGCCGCTTCCAGAAGATGCGTGGAGAACTCGACGAGTCGGCGTACGCCGGAGAAATGCAGCTCGTGCGCGCGGCACTGCAGTCGCTGGAAGGCGCGCATTGGTTGCGGCTGCTCGGCGCTTGGCCGGCGGGTTGACCGTGACCGAGTTGCCCATCGTCGAGATCGAGTCGCTCGATCCCGAGGGGCGCGGCGTCACGCGCCACAGCGGCAAGGTTGTATTCGTCGAGGGCGCGCTTCCGGGCGAGCGCGTGCGCATCGAGTCCTTGCGCGCGAAACCCAAGTACGAAACCGCACGAGCGGTGGAGATCCTGCGCGCAAGCAGTCAGCGCGTCACACCGGGCTGCCCGCATTTCGGGCTGCATGCCGGCGCGTGCGGCGGCTGCTCGATGCAGCACCTCGCGCCGGTGGCCCAGGTCGCCGTCAAGCAGCGCATCCTCGAGGACGCACTGTGGCACATCGGTCGGGTGCGTCCGCAGTTGCTGCTGCGCCCGATTGCCGGTCCTACGTGGGGGTATCGACATCGGGCGCGCCTTTCGGTGCGGTACGTCGCTAAGAAAGGCGGGGTGCTCGTCGGCTTTCACGAGCGTCGCAGCAGCTACGTGGCGGACATGCACGAGTGCCCTGTGCTGCCGCCGCGCGTCGGCAAGCTGATCCCGGGACTGCGCACACTGTTCGGCGGCCTGTCGATTCGCGCCGCCCTGCCGCAGGCCGAATTGGCAATCGGCCACGATGACGCCGGCGGTGAACGAATCGTGCTGGTCGCGCGGGTGTTGCAGAAGCCGACGGCGGAGGATCTGGCCCGCATCGAAGCATTCGCGCTTGCGCATGCGGTCGAGTTCTGGCTGCAACCGGGCGGGCCCGACACCGCGCATCCGATGCTCAATGGCACGCCAACGACGCTGCAACTTGCGCTGCCCGAACACAGCGTAATCCTGCCGTTCGCCCCGACCGACTTCACGCAGGTCAACCACCGGGTGAACGAGGTGCTGGTACGCCGTGTCGTGCGTCTCCTCGATCCGCGCCCGGACGATCGGGTGGTCGATTTCTTCTGCGGCCTCGGCAACTTCACGCTGCCTCTGGCGCGTCGCGCAGGTCGGGTGCTCGGCATCGAGGGTAACGCCGCGTTGCTCGAACGCGCGGCGGGCGCCGCGGCCGCGAACGGGCTCGCGGGGCGCACGCTCTTCTCCCGGCGTGACCTGTTCGAGTTCGCGCCGGGGGACTGGAGCGAACTCACGCGGTCTATGGGCGGGATCGGCCTCGTTGCACTCGACCCGCCGCGCGAGGGCGCGATCGCGGTGGTGCAGTCGCTCGCCGCTGCGACACAGCCCCCGCGCCGCCTCGTCTATGTCTCGTGCAATCCGGCCACACTGGCGCGCGACTGCGCGATCCTGCATCACGACGCGGGATGGGACCTGTGCGCGGCGGGGGTCCTGAACATGTTCCCCCATACCTCGCACGTCGAATCGATCGCCGTACTGGAGCCCGGCGGCCGGCGCAGCGACAGCCCGTGAAGCGTGGAGCCGGCCGATCCGCGGCCTCTTGCGTGATACCATCGCGGGCTCGCGAGAGTGCGCAAGGCCTTAATTTATTGGAGTTATTCGCGGTGATTCCGCAATCCGGGCGCGGATTGCCCTGGTTGCGCTCCCACTTCCCCGGTCGACTGGAAAAGCAATGGCAATTGAAAGGACGCTGTCCATCATCAAGCCGGATGCCGTCGCAAAGAACGTCATCGGCCAGATCTACAGTCGTTTCGAAAGCGCCGGCCTGAAGATCGTCGCGTCGCGCATGACCCACCTGTCGCGCGGGCAAGCGGAGGGCTTCTACGCGGTTCATCGCGGGCGGCCGTTCTTCAACGATCTGGTGGAGTTCATGGTCTCCGGGCCGATCATGGTGCAGGTACTCGAGGGCGAAAACGCCATCGCGAAGAACCGGGAACTGATGGGCGCGACCGACCCGAAGAAGGCGGCTCCCGGGACGATCCGTGCCGATTTCGCCGACAGCATCGACGCCAACGCGGTCCATGGATCGGACGGCGCCGACACCGCACGCGGCGAAGTCGCGTATTTCTTTCCGTCCCTGGACATCCACTCACGCTGAGTACCCGAGGGTGCGCGCCAACCTGCTCGAATTCGATGCCGCGGCGCTTACGGCGTTCGTCGAATCGATCGGCGAGAAGCCGTTTCGCGCGCGCCAGTTGATGCGCTGGATCCACCAGCGGGGGGCGAGCCGCTTCGATCAGATGACGGACCTCGCGAAGTCGCTGCGCGCCCGCCTCGACGAACGTGCGACGGTCGACGCGCTCCCGGTGCTGCGCGACAGCCGGTCCGCCGACGGCACCAGGAAATGGCTCCTGGACGTCGGCGCCGGCAACGCCATCGAAGCTGTCTACATCCCCGAGGAGGAGCGCGGCACGCTGTGTGTATCGACGCAGGCCGGATGCGCGGTCAACTGCCGCTTCTGTTCCACCGGCAGGCAGGGTTTCAGCCGCAACCTGAGGACCGCCGAGATCATCGGCCAGCTTTGGTGTGCCGAGCACCTTTTGCGGAGCGAGCATGCGGAGGCGCCGGCGGAGCGGGTGATCAGCAATGTCGTTTTGATGGGCATGGGCGAGCCGCTGCAGAACTACGAGCCGGTCGTCGCGGCGTTGCGCTTGATGCTGGACGACAACGCCTACGGCCTCTCGCGCCGGCGCGTGACGCTCTCCACCTCGGGCATGGTGCCGCAGATGGACCGTCTTGCGCTCGATTGCCCGGTGGCGCTTGCGGTTTCGCTGCACGCACCGAACGACGCTCTGCGCGACGAACTCGTGCCACTGAATCGCAAGTATCCCTTGCGGGAGCTCCTGACCGCCTGCCGTCGCTACCTGCGCCACGCGCCGCGCGACTTCATCACCTTCGAATACGTCATGCTCGACGGTGTCAACGACGCGGAGTCGCATGCGTACGAGCTCGTCGCGCTCGTGCAGGATGTTTCCTGCAAGCTGAACCTGATCCCCTTCAATCCGTTTCCCGGGTCGGGCCTGCGCTGCGCTTCGGCAGACACCATCAAGGCGTTTGCCCGCGTACTCGCCGATGCCGGAATCGTGACCACCGTGCGGAAGACGCGCGGCGACGACATCGACGCTGCGTGCGGACAGCTCGCGGGCGAAGTTCAGGATCGAACCCGCGTGCACGAGCGCGCCAGCCGTCTGCCGCCGTTGGTGGCGGTGCGGTAGGAGCCGAGATGCGAGGTTTGCCGAATTTGCCTCTCGCCGCGCTTGCGGTGACCGTGGCGGTCCTGAACGGGAGTTGCACGACGACCACCGAGGTCAACGGCCAACCGGTGGCCTCGAACCAGCGACCCGGGACGCCAAACGAGCCGGACGCACGCAAGCGCGCCTCCATACGGTTGCAGCTGGCGGCAACGTACTACCAGAAGGGCCAGTTCAGCATCGCCATCGAAGAGATCCAGAACGCGCTCAAGCTCGATCCGAACTACGCGGAGGCATATGGGCTGCTCGGGCTCGTCAACATGGATCAAGGCAAGCGCGACGAGGCGGAGGCGAATTTCCAGCGTGCGCTGCAGCTCGACAACGACAACCCGGAGATCCTGAACAACTACGGGTGGTTCCTGTGCCAGAGCGGACGCGAGCGACAGTCGATCGACTACTTCAAGCGGGCTGCGGCAGCGAAGACCTACGCAACGCCCGCGATGCCGATGCAGAACGCGGGTCTGTGCATGCTTCGCATCAAGGACCTGACGGCCGCCGAGGAATACCTCAAGCATTCGTTCGAGCTCGATGCTTCCAACCCGATCACGAAGTATCAACTCTCGCGTCTCTACCTGAAGCTGGGTCAGCTCGAGCGCGCGCGCTTCTACTACGGGCTCCTGCCAAGCGGCCAGGATGCCGGCGCAGAGGTGCTGTGGCTCGGCGTGCGCATCGCGCGCGCCGAAGGAGACGCTCGGACGGAGCAGCAACTCGCCACGGATCTGCGCCGCCGGTTCCCGGACTCGCGCGAGGCCGCTGCGCTGAGACGAGAGGCCTTCGATGAATGACGTCGAGGCGCCACAGGCGGAAACCGGCATCGAACCCGAGCCGGTGACCGGCTTCGGGCGGCGGCTGGCTGCCGCGCGCGAAAAGCTCGGCCTCTCGGTCGACGAAATCGCGGCGCGGTTGCGCCTGCATCCGAAGCAGGTGCGGGCGATCGAAAGCGAGGACTTGCCGGCCTTGCCGGCGCCCTTCCTGCGCGGTTTCGTGCGCAACTACGCGAAGGAGGTGCGGCTTGACCCGGCTCCGCTGGTGGCCGAACTGAACGCAGCGCTGGGATCGCGTGCAGGCGTTCCGCTGCAAATGGCGTCGGCGCGCTCTGCGTCGGCGCTCGAGGCGCCGAGCGATCACGGTACCCGCCGCGTGGTCGTGGTTGGCGTGATCGCGGTCCTGATCGTTTTTGCCGTGGTCGGCGGGCTCGCGACGCGGCGTGACCGCGTGCGCGTCGAGGGCGCGGCCGGAAATGCCACGCCGGCACCGCCGGTTGCGACGGCACCCGCGCTGCCGGCGGCGGCCGAGCAGAAGGCCGATGCGGCGGCACCACCGCCGGTTGAAAGGGCCGCGGCGGCGGCAAGCGCAGCTGCGCCGACGGCCGTGCCCGCACCGGTGGCGCCGCCCGCTTCCGAGTCGGTGCGCCTGAGCTTCCGTGACGAGTCCTGGGTCGAGGTGACGCAGGCCGACGGACGCGTCGTGCATTCCCAGGTCAACGCCGCAGGTACCGAGCAGCGGGTCGAAGGCAAGCCGCCGCTGCGCCTCGTGATCGGCAACG
Organism: Burkholderiaceae bacterium; assembly: GCA_035502095.1. Taxonomy (GTDB): domain Bacteria; phylum Pseudomonadota; class Gammaproteobacteria; order Burkholderiales; family Burkholderiaceae_F; genus JAKANT01. The sequence continues at coordinate 263,708 of DATJUX010000040.1, read as the reverse complement.
CGTCGGCGGTGGCGGTCGACTACAAGGGCAAGTCGATCGACCTCAAGCCGGTGACAAGCGTCGACAACGTCGCCCGGATCACGCTCAACTAGAGCCGATGAACTCGCCCGTCGAACCGCTTGCCTGCCTGCCTTCGGCCGCCGCGTCGCAGCCGCGTCGCGCGACGCGCCAGGTCGAAATTGCCTGGGGCGACCAGCGCGTCCACGTGGGGGGTGATGCGCCCGTGCTCGTTCAATCGATGACGAACACGGACACGGCGGACGCGATCGCGACCGCGATCCAGGTCAAGGAACTGGCGCAAGCGGGGTCCGAAGTCGTCCGTATCACGGTCAACTCGCCCGATGCGGCGCGCGAAGTACCCGCGATCCGCGACCAACTCGATCGGATGGGGGTCCACGTCCCGCTGGTCGGCGACTTCCACTACAACGGCCATCGTCTCCTGACGCAATTTCCGGACTGCGCGCGCGCACTCTCGAAATACCGTATCAATCCGGGCAACGTCGGCACCGGGGCGCGGCGCGACGACAATTTCGCGCAGATGATCGAGGTGGCCTGCCGCTACGCGAAGCCGGTGCGGATCGGCGTCAATTGGGGCTCGCTCGATCAGGACCTGCTCGCGCGGATGATGGACGAGAACGCGCGGCGCGACGAACCCTGGGACGCCGGCGCGGTGCTACGCGAGGCGCTGGTCCGCTCGGCGACCGAAAGCGCGCGCCGCGCGGTAGAACTCGGTCTCGCGGACGATCGGATCATCCTGTCGGCCAAGGTGAGCGGCGTGCAGGACCTGATTGCGGTGTACCGCGAACTTTCCCGCCGCTGCGACTATCCGCTGCATCTCGGGCTGACGGAAGCGGGGATGGGAAGCAAGGGCATCGTCGCCTCGACGGCCGCGCTTGCCGTGCTGCTACAGGAGGGCATCGGCGACACGATCCGCATCTCCCTGACGCCCGCGCCCGGGGAAGCGAGAACCCGTGAAGTGCAGGTGGCGCAAGAGGTGTTGCAGGCGCTCGGCTTGCGTGCGTTTACGCCGCAGGTGATCGCCTGCCCGGGGTGTGGCCGCACCACCAGCACGTTCTTCCAGGAGCTGGCCGCCAGGATCCAGGGTTACCTGAGTGCCCAGATGCCAATCTGGCGCACGACGTATCCGGGCGTCGAGTCGATGAATGTCGCGGTCATGGGGTGCGTGGTCAATGGGCCCGGTGAAAGCAAGCACGCCAACATCGGCATCAGCCTGCCTGGAACCGGGGAGCAGCCGGTCGCACCCGTCTTCGTCGACGGGGTGCGCACGGTGACCCTCAAGGGGGCGCAGATCGCCGAGGAATTCCAGGTGATCGTCGAGTCCTACGTCCGGCGCAACTACGCGCGGATGCCGGACGGCGCGCAGCACGCTACCAGCGCACGGGGCTGAACGGTGGGCAAGACGCGCCTCGCCGCCGTGCGCGGCATGAACGATCTGTTGCCGGCCGATGCGGGACTCTGGGAGTGGTTCGAGGCGCGGGTCGTTGACTGGCTTGGCGCCTATGGCTACCAGCAGATTCGTACGCCGGTGCTGGAGCACACCGAACTCTTCGTGCGCGGCATCGGCGAAGTTACGGACATTGTCGAAAAGGAGATGTATTCGTTCGAGGACCGTCTGAACGGCGAGCATCTCACGCTGCGTCCCGAATTCACCGCCGGGGTCGTGCGCGCCGCGATCGAACACAACCTGACCTACGAGGCCCCGCGCCGCGTCTGGAGCATGGGGCCGGTGTTCCGGCACGAGCGGCCGCAGCGCGGACGTTATCGGCAATTCAATCAGGTCAACGTCGAGGCCCTCGGTTTCGACGGCCCCGACATCGACGCCGAGCACATCGTGATGCTGTCGCGCTTGTGGCAACAGCTCGGCCTGGGTCCGGTGCGACTCGAGATAAATTGCCTCGGTCAGGCGGAGGAACGCCTGCGCCATCGCGCCGACCTGATCGGGCACTTCGAGCGCCACCTCGACGCGCTCGACGCCGATGCGCGCCGGCGCCTGCACAGCAATCCGCTGCGGATCCTGGACAGCAAGAATCCGGCGCTGGCGGAAGTCGTCGCGACTGCCCCGCGCATCACCGACTACCTGAGCGACTCCTCGCGCACCTTCCTCGAGGGCCTGCAGCAGCTGCTGCGCGCCGCCGGCATCGAGTTCACGGTCAATCCCCGCCTGGTGCGCGGCCTCGACTACTACAACCTGACGGTCTACGAGTGGATTACGGACGCGCTCGGAAGCCAGGGCACGATCTGCGGCGGGGGGCGCTACGACCCGCTCGTGGAGCGCATGGGAGGCAAGCCGACCCCCAGCTGCGGTTACGCGTTCGGCGTCGAGCGCGTGCTGGACCTGGTGCGCGAGCGTGGCGGCGGAGAGATGATCGCGCGCACCGACGTCTACGTCGTCCACCAGGGCGGGGCGACCGCAACGGCCGCGTTCCTGCTCGCCGAGCGCTTGCGCGACAAGGGTCTGGACGTCACGTACAACGCCGGTGCGACGAGCCTGAAGTCCCAGATGAAGCGTGCCGATGCGAGCGGCGCGGCGTTCGCGGTGATCGTCGGGGTAGACGAAGTTGCGCAGGGGGCGGCGGCGATCAAGGCGCTGCGGCCACGCAGCGAGGAGGCGCCTTTCGCGCGCCAGAGCATGGTGCCGCAGGCGGAAGTGGGGCAGGCGCTGGTCGCAGCCATGCTGTACCAGAGTCAAAGCGAAAACAACTGAGAGAGACGGAAGGCGCGATGGCGTACGACCTACAGGAGCAGGAGCAACTCGCCACCTTCAAAGCGTGGTGGGAGAAATACGGCAACCTGATACTGACCACCGCGACCATCGTGCTGCTCGCGATCGCGGCGTTCAACGGGTGGCGGTGGTACGAGCGGCGCCAGGGCCAGGCGGCGGGAGAGGAGTACGACCGGCTGCTCGTTGCGTTGGAGGCAAAAGACGCCGACAAGGCCAAGGACCTGGCCGGCGGCATTATCGAGAAATACAACCGCACGATCTACGCAAGCCTCGCGGCGCTGCAGGCGGCGAAGGTCTACCAGGAGGCGGGTGACAGCAGCGGCGCGAAGGCGCAACTGCGCTGGGTGATCGACAGGTCGGGACGGCCCGAGCTCGCGGCGACGGCGCGTGTGCGACTGGCGGGTGTCCTGCTGGATGAGAAGGCCTACGACGAGGCGCTAAAAGTGTTGGCCGAGAATGTCCCGGCCTCGCACGCAGCCCAGTTTGCCGATCGCCGCGGCGACGTGCTGCTCGCTCAGAACAAGGTCGACGAGGCACGTGCCGCGTACCGGGAAGCGTTGGACAAGGCAGCGGCCGACAATCCGCTGCGCGCATACATCCAGCTGAAGCTCGACGCGCTGCCGGCGCCCGCGGCGTCGTGAGGCGCTGATGGGCGGCGGTCGCCTTGGCTGCGTCCTGCGGCGCGGTTGCCTTGCCGCCGCGATATTGCTGTCGGCGTGCTCGTCGCGCGACCCTGCGCTGACGAAGCCGGCCGAACTGGCTCCGATCAAGAATCCACTTCCGGTGCGCGTGGTCTGGAAGATGAGCGTCGGCTCCGCGCACAACCTCGTCCTGCAGCCCGCCGTGGTGGAAAAGGCGATCTACGCCGGATCCGCGAGCGGCAGCCTGCTGCGGATCGCGCCCGACACGGGCAAGGTCGTGTGGCGCACCGAACTCGGAACCGATGTGTCCGCCGGGGTCGGCAGCGACGGCGAGACGGTTGCCGTCGCGACGCCGCGCGGCGAGGTGATCGCGCTTGACGCCAACGGGAAGGAACAGTGGCGCGGCCAGGTGTCGAGCGACGTCTCCGAGCGGCCCCTGGTCGGCAACGGCCTCGTCATCGTGCGTTCGACCGACCATCGAGTCGCGGCATTCGAGGTCGGCACGGGCAAGCGGCGTTGGTTCTTCCAGCGCCAGCAGCCGCCGCTGACGTTGCGCGCCTCGACCGAAATGAGTTTTGCGGGCGACAACGTCCTAGTCGGATTCCCGGGCGGCAAGCTGACCGCGCTCGCGCTTGCCAACGGCGCGACCCGGTGGGAGGCGACGGTGTCCGACCCGAAGGGCACGACCGAGGTCGAGCGCCTTTCCGATGTCGTCGGGCCCGTGGCGGTCAGCGGGCGCGACGTCTGTGCCGCCTCGTTCCAAGGTCGCATCGCCTGCGGCGATGCGGCCAACGGAGCGCTGCGCTGGGCACGCGAGTTCTCCGCTGCATCGGGTCCGGCTGTCGGGGCGCGGCTGGTCTACGCGGTCGACGCGAAGTCGCACGTCTACGCGTTCGGCCGCGAGGGAGGCGCCAACCAGTGGCGCAACGACAAGATGCAGAATCGGGCGCTGACGACGCCGCTTGCGCTCGATCGCGCGGTGGTCGTCGGTGACCTGCAGGGCTTCGTGCACTTTCTCGCCCCGGAGAGCGGCGACTTTCTCGCGCGCGCCGAGGTTGGCGATGGCGCGATCGTCGCCCGGCCGCAGCAATGGGCCGACAGTGTCGTGGTGCAATCGCAGGGCGGAACCATCGCGCTGTTGGCGCTCGGGCAATGACGGGTAGCGGGCCGGAGCGGACGTGAAACCGGTTGTCGCACTCGTCGGGCGGCCCAATGTCGGCAAGTCGACGCTGTTCAATCGACTAACGCGCACCCGCGCGGCGCTCGTGGCCGATTTCCCCGGCCTCACCCGCGATCGTCACTACGGCGACGGAAGAGTCGGGCCGGTGCCGTGCCTCATCATCGACACCGGCGGCTTCGAACCCGTCGCGGGCGAAGGGATCGTGCGCGAGATGGCGGCCCAGGCGGAACAGGCGATCGCCGAAAGCGATGTCGTCGTCTTCGTCCTGGACGCGCGCGAGGGCCTCACTGCTCAGGATCGACGCATCGCACAGCGCCTGCGTACGACCGGCCGGCGCGTGGTCCTGGCCGCCAACAAGGCGGAGGGCTTGCCCGCCGAGTCCTATGCGGAATTCCACGAGCTTGGCATGGGTGCCCCCAATCCGGTATCGGCCGCCCACGGCGAGGGCGTCGCGGACCTGATGGACCTCGTCCTCGCCGGATTTGCCGTCGATCCGGACGATGCCGCTTCGAGCGCGCCCGGCGACCGGATCCGCGTGGCGATCGTGGGCAGGCCCAACGTGGGCAAATCCACGCTCGTCAACACGTTGCTGGGCGAGCAGCGAATGATCGCCTTCGATCAACCGGGGACCACGCGCGACGCGATCGCGGTCGAATTCGAGCGTGACGCCCAGCGATACACGTTGATCGACACCGCGGGGCTGCGCCGCAAGGGCCGGGTGTTCGAAACGGTGGAGAAGTTCTCCGTCGTGAAGACCCTGCAGGCGATCGAGCAGTGCAATGTGGCCATCCTGCTTCTCGACGGCGCCGAGGAGATCAGCGAGCAGGACGCGCACATTGCCGGGTTCATTCTCGAGGCAGGCCGAGCACTCGTCCTGGCGGTCAACAAGTGGGACGGGCTCGACACGTACCAGCGCACCTGCATCAAGCGCGAGCTCGACCGCAAGTTCGACTTCCTCGAGTGGGCGCCACGCCACTTCATCTCCGCGCGCTCCGGGACCGGCGTCGCGCGGGTCTTGCGGTCCGTTCAGGCGGCCTTCCGCGCCGCGTACGTCAAGTTACCCACGCCGCGCCTGACGCGGGCGCTGCACGCTGCCGTCGAACGCCAACCGCCTCCGCGCGCCGGTCAATCGCGCCCCAAGATGCGCTATGCGCACCAGGGTGGACAGAATCCGCCGGTGATCGTCATCCATGGAACCGCGCTGGCCCGTGTGCAGGCGAGCTACCGGCGGTATCTGGAGGGCTGGTTCCGCGACCGCTTCTCGCTGCAGGGAACACCGTTGCGGATCGAGTTCCGCTCTGCCACCAATCCTTACGTGACCTGATTCAGGCCGCGGAGTTCGCGCTTCTCATTGCCTGCATCGCGTGACGCCCGCTTGGTGGTAATGGGGCGCCTTTTCATTTACATTGAATTCGCGGCGTTTGTGCCCATTTGAGCCGTTCGGGCGATTGCAATGCGCTGATGGCACCCGACGTTGACGTGGTGCCTGGGAAAAAGAAGAGATCGGAGTGACCATGAGCAACAAAGGGCAACTGCTACAAGACCCGTTCCTGAATGCTCTGCGCAAGGAACACGTGCCGGTATCGATCTACCTGGTCAACGGAATCAAGCTGCAGGGCCAGATCGAGTCCTTCGACCAATACGTCGTGCTCCTGCGCAACACCGTGACGCAGATGGTCTACAAGCATGCGATTTCGACCGTCGTGCCGGCGCGCCCAGTCAATCTGAGTCTGGAGTCCTCCACCTGAACGAATCGCGGTCGGGGCGCCGCGCCGCTGCGCCGGCGCGTGCCATCGTGGTCGGCGTCGAACTCGCGGCGCGCCGGCTCTCCTCTTCGAACGAATCGCTGGCGGAACTGGCGCAACTGGCGCAGTCCGCCGGTGCGGTCGTGACCGACCGCATCCTGGTGCGCCGAGACCGGCCCGATCCGGCCCATTTCCTCGGCCGCGGCAAGGTCGACGAACTGCGCGCGCTGGTGGAGCAAAGCCGAGCCGACACCGTGATGCTCGACGTGGCCCTCTCGCCGGTGCAGCAGCGCAATCTCGAGCGCGAACTCGCCGTGTCCGTGCTCGACCGCACGGCGCTGATCCTGGCGATCTTCGCCCAGCGCGCCAAGAGCCGCGAGGGCAAGCTGCAGGTCGAACTCGCGCAACTCGAGCACCTGTCGACGCGCCTGGTGCGTGGGTGGACCCACCTCGAACGCCAGCGCGGCGGACTCGGCAAGACCGGCGGCCCCGGCGAGAAGCAGATCGAACTGGACCGGCGGCAGATCGCTCATCGTGTGAAGCTGCTGCGCGAGCGGCTGCGCACGTTGCACAAGCAGCGCCGCACACAGCGCCGCGCGCGTTCGCGGCGCGAGGTGTTCAACGTTTCGCTCGTCGGCTATACCAACGCGGGCAAATCGACCCTGTTCAACGCGCTGACGCGCGCCGACTCCTACGCGGCCGACCAGCTGTTTGCGACGCTCGACACCACCTCGCGTCGTTTGTTCCTCGCCGGCGCCGGCGACATCGTGCTCTCGGACACCGTCGGGTTCATTCGCGGCCTGCCGCATTCGCTGGTCGCTGCGTTCAAGTCCACGCTCGAGGAGGCGGCCGAGGCCGACCTGCTGCTGCACATCGTCGACGCGTCCGCGGTAAACCGGGACGCTCAGATCGAAGAGGTCGATCGGGTTCTCGAGGACATCGGCGCCGGCGCCGTGCCGCGCCTGCTCGTGTTCAACAAGATCGATCGACTCGATCGCGCGCCATCTGTGGAACGCGACCCCTATGGTACGATCCGCGCCGTTTTTGTGAGCGCGGCGACAGGTCTCGGCCTGGAAAGCCTGCGCGATGCGCTGGCCGAACGACTGTTGCCGATGCGAGATCCGGACACATCTTCCGCAGAATCGCTCGCCGGCCGCGGTGCGACTGCCTAGATCCGGCCGCTAAGCCGGGCCGCCCGATCCTCCTCCTGTTCCCTTGCCGCTTTCCGCCCGAGATCACGCCATGTCGCTCAATGATCCGCAATGGGGGCGCGGAAGCGGATCCGGCGACGGCAAGGACGATCCGCGCGGGTCACAACAGCAGCAACGCCCGAGCAAGGAAGGTCCGCCGGACCTCGACGAACTGTGGCGCGACTTCAACCGGCGCCTGAACGGCCTGTTCGGGCGGCGCGGCGGTGGCGGCGGCAATCGCGGTGGCGGCGGGTTTCGCCCCGATGCCCGCGGCGCGGGTCTGGGCGTGCTTGCCGTGCTTGGCGCGGCGCTGGTGATCTGGTTCGGCAGCGGCTTCTACATCGTCCAGGAAGGGCAGGTCGGGGTCGTCACAACGTTCGGCCGCTTCAGCGAGACCACGACCGCGGGCTTCCGCTGGCGCATGCCCTGGCCGATCCAGGCGCACGAGGTCGTCGACGTGCTGTCGCTGCGGACGCTGGAAGTCGGGCTGCGCGGGCGGGCCGACCGCCTGAAGGAAGCGCTGATGCTCACCGACGACGAGAACATCGTCGACCTGCACTTCACGGTCCAGTACCGCATCAAGGAAGGACCCGCCGGCGCGCGCGATTTCCTATTCAACAACCGCTTCGGGCGCGACCGCGACCCGAGCGACGTGGTGCTGCAGGTGGCCGAGTCGGCGATGCGTGAAGTGGTGGGCCGCAAGACGATGGACTCGGTGCTGTACGAATCGCGGCAGGAGATCGCCGATAACGTGCGGTCCCGGATGCAGGAGATGCTCGACCGCTACAAGACCGGGGTCCTGATCTCGGCGGTGGCAATCCAGAACGCGCAGCCGCCGGAGCAGGTTCAAGCGGCCTTCGACGATGCGGTGAAGGCAACCCAAGACCGCGAGCGCCAGATCAACGAGGGGCAGGCGTACGCCAACGACATCGTGCCCAAGGCGCGCGGCCTCGCGGCGCGCGTGATCCAGGAAGCCGAGGCGTATCGGACGCGGGTCATCGAAACGGCGCAGGGCGACGCTTCGCGCTTCCGCCAACTGCTGGTGGAGTACAACAAGGCGCCCGCGGTCACGCGCGATCGGCTGTACATCGAAACGATGCAGCAGATCCTTTCCAACACCACCAAGGTGCTGGTCGACACGAAGGCCAACAACAACGTGCTGTTCCTGCCGTTCGACAAGCTGATGCAGCAGGCGATCGCGGAATCCAACGCGGCCGCGCAGCGCGCGGCACCCATGACGCCTCCGGCGCCGGTGCCGGATTCGTCCTCGACCGATACGCGCGCGCGCGAAGCGTCGCGCAGCCGCGAGCGCGAAGGACGCTAGCCGCCATGAACCGCATTTTCGGAACCCTGATCGGAATCGTCATCGTCGCGGTCCTGTTTCGCGCGTGTGCGTTCATCGTCGACCAGCGTCAGTTCGGCCTCGTCTTCGCGTTCGGCCAGCTCAAGGAAGTGATCTCGGAGCCGGGCCTGCAGTTCAAGCTGCCGCCGCCGTTCCAGAACGTCGTCTACCTGGACAAGCGCATCCTCACGATCGACACGCCGCAGCCCGACCGCGTGCAGACCTCCGAGAAGCGCAACCTCCTGATCGACTCGTTCGTGAAATGGCGCATCTCCGACCCGCGCCGTTACTGGGTCAGCTTCCTCGGCAGCGAGCGTGCCGCGCAGGATCGCATCAATTCGCTGGTGCGCGATTCGCTGAACCAGGCGGTCAACAAGCGCACGGTCAACGACGTCACGTCGCGCGAGCGCGACCGTGCGATGGAGGAAATCCGGGCGGCAGTGCAGGAACGCGTCAGGGACGTCGGCGTGGAGATCGTCGACGTGCGGCTCAAGCGGGTCGACTTCGTGCCCGAGATCAGCGAGTCGGTGTTCCGCCGCATGGAGGCCGAGCGCAAGCGGGTCGCCAACGAGCAGCGTTCGATCGGAGCCGCCGAAGGTGAAAAGATCCGCGCTGACGCCGACCGGCAGCGCGAGGTGCTGCTCGCCGAAGCCTATCGCGACGCCCAGAAGTTCAAGGGCGAAGGCGACGCGAAGTCGGCCGCCATCTACGCCGCGGCGTTCGGGCAGAACCCCGAATTCTTCAACTTCTACCGCAGCCTCGAAGCCTATCGATCCAGCTTCCGCGCCCGTTCGGACATGCTGGTCATCGATCCGTCGTCGGATTTCTTCAAGTACATGAAGACTCCCGGCAACGCTCCGCGCCCGGCGCGCTGATGGCCACCTTCGGCCTCGCGGTGGCTCTGATGCTGGTCTTCGAGGGCTTGCTGCCGTTCATCGCTCCCGCGCGCTGGCGCGAGATCTTCCGCCGCATCGCCGAGCTCAGCGACGGCCAGATCCGGTTCTTCGGGCTGATCTCGATCGCCTCGGGAGTGGGGCTGTATCTGATCCTGGCGTGAAAATCGTTACACCGGGTCGGTAGCGACGCTTCGAGGGCTGCCATGGCGCGTTGGCTTCTTCCGGAAGGCATCTCGGACGTCCTGCCCGCGGAGGCGCGCAGGGTCGAGGACCTGCGGCGGGCGCTGCTCGATCTCTACCGGGGCTACGGCTACGAGCTCGTTCTGCCGCCGCTCATCGAGTACGTCGATTCGCTGTTGACCGGCACCGGGCGCGATCTCGATCTGCGCACCTTCAAGCTCGTCGACCAGCTCTCGGGACGGCAACTCGGACTGCGCGCCGACATCACACCGCAGGTCGCGCGCATCGACGCGCACATACTCAATCGGCCCGGCGTGGTGCGCCTGTGCTATGCGGCCAGCGTCCTGCATACGAGGCCCGCGCACCCGCTTGCGACGCGCGAACCGATGCAGGTCGGCGTGGAACTGTACGGTCACGCGGGTCTGCGCGCCGACGCGGAAGTGCAGGCGCTTGCGGTGCAATCCCTGCGGCGGGCCGACATCGCGCGCGTTTTCATCGATCTCGGGCACACGGGCATCGTGCGTGCCATCCTCGCTGAAGCGCAGGCCGCGGCGGTGGGGGAAACGATCCTCGAGGCGCTCGCGACAAAGGACGTGCCGTCGCTGCAGGCAGCGACGGCGTCGCTTCCCGCCGCGACGGCCGACGCGCTGCTGGCGCTGACGGAGTTGCATGGCGGGGTTGCGGTCATCGGCGATGCGCGCGCGCGGCTGCCGCGAACGCCGGCCGTCGTGCGCGCACTCGACGACCTGTCGTGGCTGATCGATCGCGCCACGGCGGACGAGGTCAGCGTCGATCTGTCGGACCTGCACGGATACCGCTACTACACTGGCGTGAACTTCGCGGCCTATGACCAGCGCGCATCGGGAGCACTGCTGCGCGGTGGAAGATATGACGACATCGGACGTGCGTTCGGGCGTGCCCGTCCGGCGACCGGCTTTTCGATCGACCTGCGCGATCTTGCCCGCCTGAACGGCAGCGGACGCTTCGCGGCGATTCGCGCTCCTGCCGTCGACGACGCAGTGCTGGACGCTCAGATCGACGAACTGCGTCGGCGCGGCGAGGTCATCGTCCGGGCGCTCGAGGGTGACGAACCACTCCCGGAAGGCGTGGATCGTGAACTGCGCCTCGTGGCTGGGCGCTGGCAAGTCGTCGCGATTGGACCGAAGTGACCGGGGCGCAGGCAGAGATGGCAAACAACGTGGTGGTCGTGGGGACCCAGTGGGGCGACGAAGGCAAAGGCAAGATCGTCGACTGGCTCACCGACAACGCCGACGGCGTGGTGCGCTTCCAGGGCGGTCACAACGCCGGACACACGCTGGTCATCCACGGCCGCAAGACGATCCTGCGGCTGCTACCGTCGGGCATTTTGCGGCCGAACGTCGCCTGCTACATCGGCAATGGGGTCGTGCTTTCGCCGCCGGCATTGCTTGGCGAGATCGACGAGCTGAACGCCGCCGGTGTCGAAACCGCGGACCGTCTCACGATCAGCGGCAGCTGCCCGCTGATCCTCGACTATCACGTCGCTCTCGACCAGGCGCGCGAGGCACACCGCGGCGAAGCCCGCATCGGCACGACCGGGCGCGGGATCGGCCCGGCCTACGAGGACAAGGTCGCGCGCCGCGCGGTGCGCACGCAAGACCTGTTCGATGCGGCCCGCTTTGCCGAACGCGTGCGCGAAGCGCTCGACCTGCACAACTTCGTCCTGGTCAACTATCTCCGCGCGACCCGAGTCGAGCCGCAGAAGGTGATCGACGAAACCCTGCGGCTTGCCGAGCGCCTGAAGCCGATGATCAGCGACGTGTCCTACCGGCTGAATGCGGCGATGACTGCGGGCGACCGGCTCCTGTTCGAGGGTGCCCAAGGTGCGTTGCTCGATGTCGACCACGGCACCTATCCCTATGTGACGTCGAGCAACACCGTCGCCGGCGCCGCCGCGGCCGGAGCCGGCGTGGCGCCGCAGCGTCTCGACTATGTGCTGGGCATCACGAAGGCCTATGCCACGCGCGTCGGGTCCGGGCCGTTTCCGACCGAGCTCACCGACGCCATCGGTGCAGAACTGCGCGACAAGGGCAAGGAGTTCGGATCGGTCACAGGCAGGCCGCGACGCTGCGGCTGGTTCGACGGGGCGGCGCTGCGGCGCTCGGTGCAGCTGAACGGCACGACCGGGCTTTGCATCACCAAGCTCGATGTGCTCGACGGCTTGCCCACCGTGCGCCTGTGCACCGGCTATCGCTTCGACGGCACGACGACGGATATCCTGCCCTTCGGTGCCGACGAAGTCGCGCGCTGCGAACCGGTGTACGAGGACTTCGGTGGGTGGCAGGATTCGACCTTCGGCCTGCGCGGCTGGGACGCGCTGCCGCGCAATGCGCGCCGCTATCTCGAGCGTCTGAGCGAAGTGGCTGGCGTGCCGCTGGATCTCGTGTCGACCGGCCCGGAGCGCGAACAGACGATCGTTCTGCACCATCCGTTTTCGAACTGACCCGGAGCGCTCCTGTGGCGGAGAACGCGATGAAGGATCTTCACGTCAGCTGGGACGAGTACCACCGCCTGATCGAACAGCTCGCGCTGCAGGTCTACGAGTCCGGCTACAAATTCGAGTCGATCCTGTGTCTGGCCCGCGGCGGACTGCGCGTCGGCGACGTGATCTCGCGCATCTACGACAGGCCGCTCGCGATCCTGTCGGCGAGTTCGTACCGCGAGGCCGGGGGCATGCAGCAGGGCTCGCTCGACATCGCCGAGTACATCACCAAGACCGGCGGCGAACTCGAAGGGCGGATCCTGCTCGTCGACGACCTTGTCGACTCCGGCGTCACGCTCACCCGTGTCATCGCTCACGTGAAGCAGCGTTTCACGCGCATCCACGAGGTCCGCACCGCCGTGCTCTGGTACAAGGCGGTCTCGAATTTCAAGCCCGATTACCATGTGCAGTACCTGCCCACGAGTCCATGGATCCATCAACCGTTCGAGGAATACGACTCGCTGCGGCCACAGCAACTCGATGCCCGCTTGCGCCGGATGCAGGCGAACTGATCGCGCGGAATTGAATCGGCGACCGGCTCAGTCCAGAAACAAGACGGCCCGCTTGCGCAGGCCGTCGTTCTTGCTGGTGCCCAGGAGAGGACTCGAACCTCCACACCTCGCGGCGCTAGTACCTGAAACTAGTGCGTCTACCAATTCCGCCACCTGGGCGCTCCGCGAGCGGCGCATTTTAATTGGCGTCCCCTTGATGTCAAACCAGCAAACCCTCCTCGCCAAACGTGCGGAGGATGCATGACGCCAAAAGCGGACACCCTCGATCGCGAAGCGATCATCGAGTCGCTCGCTGCGGCGCGTACGCCGCTCACGCCGGCCGAACTCGCGCAGCGTGTGCAAGTCCCGGAACTCAAGCGCGAGCGCTTCGACGCCGAACTCGTCGAACTGGAGCGCGAGGGCCGGGTGATACGCAACCGCGCCGGGCTGCTTCTCGTCGCGGCGCGTGCCAACCTGCTGTCGGGCCAGGTGCAGGGCCACCGCGACGGCTTCGGCTTCCTGCTGCGCGACGACGGCGCACAGGACCTCGTGCTGCCGGAGCACGAGATGAGCAAGGTGCTGCACGGCGACCGTGTGCTTGCGCGCGTGTCCGGCCAGGATCGACGCGGCCGGCCCGAAGGTGAAATCGTCGAGGTCATCGAACGGCGCACCAATCGACTGGTCGGACGACTGCTCAACGAACGCGGCGCGATGATCGTGGCGCCGGAGGATCAGCGCATCCAGCACGACATCCTGATTCCGCCCGGCGCGACGCTGGGGGCGGAGCACGGCCAGGTCGTCGTGGTGGAGATCGTGCAGCAGCCGCAACGGCACGTGCAACCGGTCGGGCGGGTGATCGAGGTCCTCGGCGCGATCGACGATCCTGGCATGGAAATCGAGATCGCGGTGCGCAAGTTCTCGGTGCCGCACGAGTTTCCGGCCGAGGCGCTCGCCGACGCCGCGAAACTGCCGGACGCCGTCGCGGCGAAGGATCGCAAGGGTCGGGTCGACCTGCGCGACGTGCCGCTGGTGACGATCGACGGCGAGGACGCGCGCGATTTCGACGACGCGGTGTATTGCGAACCGGTCGGACCCGGGCGGCGCAAGTGGCGCCTGATCGTCGCCATCGCCGACGTCGACCACTACGTCCGCTCCGGCGATGCCCTCGATGCGGAAGCGCAGCGGCGCTCGACCTCGGTCTATTTTCCGCGCCGCGTAATCCCGATGCTGCCGGAGAAGCTCTCGAACGGACTCTGCTCGCTCAACCCCGAAGTCGACCGCCTGGTCATGGTCGCCGACATGGTCATCGACGGCAAGGGCCGTATCGCCGCATATCAGTTCTACCCGGCCGTCATGCATTCGGCGGCGCGGCTCACCTACGACGAGGTGTGGGAGGCGCTTTCCCAGCCGGAAAGTCGCAGCGCCCACAAGGTGGCCGCGCTGCGCACGCAACTCGAGAACCTCTACGCGGTGTTCGCGGTGCTGGCGCGCGCGCGCGACGGACGCGGTGCGCTCGATCTGGAGACCACCGAGACGTACATCGTCTGCGACGCCAACGGACGCATCGAGAAGATCGTCGCCCGCGACCGCAACGATGCGCACCGGATCATCGAGGAATGCATGCTGGCCGCCAATGTGTCGGCGGCGGACTTCCTCGAGCGCAACAAGCAGCCGGCCCTGTTCCGGATCCACGAGGGACCAACGCCAGAGCGCCTGGCCAATGTGCGCGCGCTCCTTAAGACGCTCGGGCTGCATCTCGACGGTGGCGACGCACCGCGGCCGGGCGATTATGCGGCGCTGATCGCGCGCATCCGCGCTCGGCCCGATCGCCAGCTGCTGCAGACGGTGCTGCTCCGCTCGATGCAGCAGGCGGTCTACAGTCCCCACAACGCCGGCCATTTCGGCCTCGCGTACGAGGCCTATGCGCACTTTACGTCGCCGATCCGCCGTTACCCGGACTTGCTGGTGCACCGGGCGATCAAGGCCGTCATCGGCCGGCGCGGGTATGTGCCCAAGGTGTTCCAGGTCGATCTGCCGGTCACGCCCATGCGCGGTCCCGCGCGCAGCGAGCGCATGAAAGCCGAGGAGGGGACCGCACTCGGCGTGTGGGAGAAGCTCGGGCTGATCTGCTCGGCCAACGAACGGCGGGCGGACGACGCGACGCGCGACGTCGAGGCGTGGCTGAAGAGCTACTACATGCGCGAGCGCGTCGGCGAAACGTACAGCGGAACGATCAGCGCGGTCGTGCCGTTCGGCATCTTCGTCGTCCTCGACGACCTTTTCGTCGAGGGCCTGGTGCACGTATCCGAACTCGGCTCGGAGTATTTCAACTTCAACGAGGCCCTGCACGAGCTGCGCGGTGAGCGCACTGGACAGCGCTACCGGCTGGCCGATCGGCTGACGGTGCAGGTCTCCCGGGTCGATCTCGAAGGGCGCCGCATCGAATTCCGCATGGTGCGGCCGGCCGATCGCAAGGCCCTTTTCGGCGCACCGGCGGCACCCGACGCCGGTCGCAGGCCGCAACGCAAGGGCGAAAGCGTCGAGGAGCGCAACGCGCGCCGCGCCGCGATCGCCGCACGCAAGGCGCGCGATTTCGACAAGCGCGACAAGGCGCGCACCGGCAAGCGCGGGCTCGGCGGTGTCCGGCCCGGCAAGACGCGGGGGCGCGGTCGCTGATGAGCCGGGCGAACACGGTGTTCGGGTTTCATGCGGTCAACGCGCGTCTGAAACACGCGGTCGCCTCGATCCAGGTGCTGTACGTGTCCGAGCATCGCCACGACGCCCGCATGCGCGATCTGGTGGCGCGGGCGGAGGGCGCCGGCGTCAAGATCATGCGCGCCGACGATCGGCGCCTCGATGCCCTGGCCGGGCAAAACGCTCATCAGGGCGTGGTCGCCCTGTGCGCCGAATCCGACCAGCCCGTGCACCTCGAAGACGTGCTCGCGAACGTGGATGCAACGACGCTGTTGCTGCTGCTCGACGGCGTGACCGATCCGCGCAACCTCGGCGCGTGCATTCGCACGGCTGCCGCGGCCGGAGCGAGTGCGGTCGTCGTTCCGCGCGACCGGTCGGCGTCGCTCACCGATGTGGCAAGCAAAACTGCGGCGGGCGCTGCGGAAATGCTCCCGCTCATTGCCGTGACCAACCTCGCGCGCGCGATGGATCAGATCAAGGAGGCCGGCGTGTGGATCGCCGGCGCTGCCGCCGACGCGGACCGCACGATCTTCGCGCTCGACCTGCGCGGTCCGCTCGCATGGGTTCTCGGCGCGGAAGGCGGCGGCATGCGCCGCCTCACCCGCGAGCGCTGCGACTGGCTGGCGCACATCCCGATGCACGGTGGCATGGAGAACCTGAACGTGTCGGTGGCGACCGGCATCTGCCTGTTCGAAACAGTGCGCCAGCGTGGGCTCGTTAACGCGTCCGGGTCGAAGGAATGAACCGGGAGGCTCTGGCGGCGGCCCGCGCGTTGCTCGGGCGTGCCCGCTCCTGCGTGGTGCTCACGGGCGCGGGCATGTCGGCCGAGTCCGGCGTGCCGACGTTTCGCGACGCGCAGACGGGTTTCTGGTCGAAGTTCGATCCAATGCAGCTTGCCTCGCGCGAGGGGTTCGAGGCCGACCCGGCCTTCGTGTGGCGGTGGTACGCGAGCCGTCGCGAACGGGTCGCTCAGGTCGAGCCGAATGCCGGCCATCTTGCGCTGGTCGGGCAGGAGCGGCGTTTCAGTCCATTCTCAATCGTGACGCAGAACGTCGACGGCCTGCACACCCGGGCCGGAAGCGCTGACGTGCTGGAGCTGCACGGCAACCTCATGCGCACGACGTGTTTCGGCGGGTGTGGTGTGCGCATCGACAGCGTCGCCGACCTCCCGGCGGGCGAGCCACCCGTCTGTCCCGGCTGCGGGGACCGGTTGCGGCCCGATGTGGTCTGGTTCGGCGAGATGCTGGATCCGGCGACGCTGGAGCGGGCGGAATGGCTCGTCGCCCGTTGCGAGGTCATGCTGGTCGTCGGCACCTCAGGCATGGTCTACCCGGCAGCGGGACTTCCGTACCTTGCCAAACGGGCCGGAGCGAAGGTGATCGTGGTGAATCCGAATCCCTCCGATCTCGACGGCTGCGCCGACATCCTGCTCGGCGGGACCGCGGCCAGGGCGCTGCCCAGGCTCTTTGCGACCGAGGCGACTTGAGCGGCGCTGCTCGCTCGGGATAGAATCGCAGGCTTTTTGAAATCCTTGCCGCACCGGACCTTCCTGGGGCATGGAGGCGCAAGCGCCTTACCAGGGCCGACGACGCACCGGGCGGCTTAATCCACAAGGAGCCCCGATGCGTCACTATGAAATCTGCTTCATCGTCCATCCTGATCAGAGCGAGCAGGTGCCGGCGATGATCGACCGCTACAAGAACCTCGTCACCGGCCAGGGCGGCAAGGTGCACCGGGTCGAGGATTGGGGCCGGCGCCAGCTGGCGTACCCGATCGACAAGCTGGTCAAGGCGCACTACGTCCTGCTGAACATCGAGTGCGGCAAGGGGACGCTGGACGAGCTCGAACATGGTTTCCGTTACAACGACGCCGTCCTCCGGCACCTCACGGTCGGGACCAAGAAGGCCGAGACGGCCCCTTCGCCGATGATGAAGGTCGTCGAGAAGGAAGAGGCCAAGAAAGCCGCGTCGGAACAGGCTGCCTCGAGTTGACGGGTGCGGCCAGGGACGCAGCCAACCGCTGGGTGG
This sequence comes from Burkholderiaceae bacterium, assembly GCA_035502095.1. Lineage (GTDB taxonomy): Bacteria > Pseudomonadota > Gammaproteobacteria > Burkholderiales > Burkholderiaceae_F > JAKANT01. The sequence continues at coordinate 246,058 of DATJUX010000040.1, read as the reverse complement.
TGGCTGCGCGGCTGATACGGCAAGGCAGGACGAGATACACGCCGGCTGGACTGCGCGTGCAGGAACTGGGGTTCCGGTTCGGAGGCAGCGCGGTCGAGGCCGGGTTCGAGCGACAACTGGATTTCGAATTTGACGTGATCGCGGTAGGAGACGTGGCGGCGCAGCTGGCGGAGGTCGCGCTCGGAAGCGGCCTCGTGCTGAGCGGTTTCCTCGCCCCCACCAGCCGGCGTTCCAAGCGGATCCGGCTGCACGTCACCGAATACGCGACCTATTCAGGAGCTTGAGATGGCATTCGGCAAGGGCAAACCCAAGGGCACCAAGGGCAAGGGCGGCCGGCGCGGCGACAAGCAGAATGCGCTGTTCAAGCGCAAGAAGTTTTGCCGCTTCACGGTAGAGCGCGTCGAGCAGATCGACTACAAGGATCTCGAGACGCTGCGCGATTTCATCACCGACAATGGCAAGATCATGCCGGCGCGGCTGACGGGCACCAAGGCCCACTACCAGCGCCAACTCGACGCGGCGATCAAGCGCGCGCGGTTCCTGGCGCTCCTGCCGTACACCGACAGTCACTGAGCCCGCGGAGTCGATCGTGCAAGTCATCCTGCTCGAAAAGGTCGTCAACCTCGGCCAACTGGGCGAAGTCGTCAAGGTCAAGGACGGTTTCGCGCGCAACTACCTGATTCCGCAAGGCAAGGCGCGCCGCGCCACCGAAGCGGCGATCAAGGAGTTCGAGGGCCGGCGTGCCGATCTTGAACGGGTGCAGACCGAGCGGCTCGACGCCGCTCGTGCGGTGGGCGAGAAGCTCAACGGCACCACGGTGCAGATCACCGCCAAGGCAGGCGTGGACGGTCGCCTCTTCGGCTCAGTCACGAATTTCGACATCGCCGAAGCGCTGGTCAAGCAGGGCTTCGACGTCACCAAGGGGCAGATCCGGTTGCCCCTCGGTCCGCTCAAGGCGGTCGGGGATCACAAGCTCTCGGTCGCTCTCCACTCGGACGTGGTAGCGGATATCACCGTCTCGGTCCTGGGCGAAACCGCGTAGTCTCCGCATTCGGTTCGCGCCGACCCACGTGCGCGTGTCCCAGCCGGTGACGGGATGAATTCGCCTCTCGCGGATCCGCAGCTCTCGGACGTCCGTACTCCGCCGCACTCGATCGAGGCCGAGCAGTCCGTGCTCGGCGGGTTGCTTCTCGATAACGTTGCGTGGGACCGGATCGCGGATCTCGTCGTCGCAGCCGACTTCTATCGCAACGACCATCGCCTCATCTACCAGGCGATCGGACGTCTGCTGGAAGCGAACCGCCCCGCCGACGTCGTCACGGTTTTCGAGTCGTTGCAGTCGACCGGCAGGATCGAAGAGGCGGGCGGCCTTGCCTACCTCAACGCGCTGGCGCAGAACACCCCGTCGGCCGCCAACATCCGCCGCTACGCCGAAATCGTGCGCGACCGATCGGTGCTGCGGCGGCTGGTCACGGCCGGCGACGAGATCACGACCGCCGCCCTGAACCCACAGGGGCGGGAGACGCGCGCGATCCTCGACGAGGCGGAAGCGAGGATCTTCAAGATCGCGGAAGAGGGCGCACGCGGACGGCAGGGCTTCGTCGAGATGGATCGGCTGCTCACACAGGTGGTCGAGCGCATCCAGGAGCTGTTCGAGCGCACCAATCCTTCCGACGTGACCGGCGTCCCCACCGGTTTCGCCGACCTCGACAGCAAGACGGCGGGGTTGCAGCCGGGCGACCTGATCATCGTGGCCGGACGCCCGTCGATGGGCAAGACCTCCCTCGCCTTGAACTTCGGCGAGCACGTCGCCCTCGACCAGGGCCTGCCGGTCGCCCTGTTCTCAATGGAGATGGGCGCCTCGCAGCTGGCGCTGCGCATGTTGAGCTCGGTCGGCCGCATCGACCAGCAGCGCCTGCGTACCGGAAGGCTGCTCGATGGCGACTGGCCCAAGCTCACCGAGGCGATCAAGAAGATGCACGAGGCGCAGCTGTTCATCGACGAGACGCCCGCATTGACCGCCGTCGACCTGCGGGCGCGCGCGCGCCGCCTGGCGCGCACGTGCGGCAAGCTGGGCCTGGTCATCGTCGACTATCTGCAGCTGATGTCGGCGTCCAGCGTCGGCGAGAACCGCGCGACCGAGATCTCCGAGATCTCGCGGTCGCTGAAGGCCCTGGCGAAGGAGTTGTCGGTACCGGTCGTCGCCCTGTCGCAGCTCAATCGCACGGTCGAGCAGCGCACCGACAAGCGCCCCGTGATGTCGGATCTGCGCGAATCGGGTGCCATCGAGCAGGACGCCGACGTGATCCTCTTCATCTACCGGGAAGAGGTCTACAACCCGGACACGACGGACAAGGGCATCGCGGAAGTGATCATCGGCAAGCAACGCAACGGCCCGATCGGTCGCGTCAACCTGCGCTTCGGCGGCGAGTTCACGCGTTTCGACAACCTGGCACCGGGTTACGGCGGTGGCGCCCCATTCTGAATCGGCCGTGCCGCCGCACGCCATGGTCGAAGGGCGCGAGCGCCGCACGGTGGCGCGCCGCCTGCGCTGGCGACTGTGGCCGCGCGACCGGCATTTCCCTGTGCTGTTCGACCGGCATGCCGCGCTGTGCGTCGACGGCCTGCGGGCGCTGGTTGCGCTGCTCGCCGACGTGAACGATCCCGACGGGCGGGTGCGGGATGTCGAGGCAATCGAGAAGGGTGCCGATCGGGTCGTCGACGAGGTGCGGCAGCGACTCGGGCGATCGTGGTTCCCGCCGTTTTCGCGCACCATCGTGTACGACCTAATCAACCGCCTCGACGACATCCTCGACGTGACAGAGGACGCGGCGCAATCGCTGCACCTCTACCATGTGACGCGCCTTACCCCGGAAGCGGTGCGCCTGGCCGAGCTGGCGGTCTGGAGCGCCGAGAAACTGCAATCGGCGGTCGCGCAGCTGGCGCAGATCGAAAGTCCGCGTTCGATCCTCGCGTTGTGCGCGGAAGTCGATCTGCTCGAGTCGCAGGCCGACCACGTGATGCGCGCCGCGATGGCGCGCCTTTTCCGCGAGGAGAACGACGCGCGCCAGCTGGTGAAGATCAAGGCAATTTACGAACTGCTCGAGTCGCTCACCGACCGCTGCAAGGACGCCGCCAATGCGATCGCGGCGATCGTGCTCAAGCACGGCTGAGCCGCGATGGACGCGCTGCTGTGGGTGCTCGCGGCGGCACTCGTCGTCGTCGGCGTTGCGGGCGTGGTACTGCCGGCCTTGCCCGGCATCGCCTTCGTCTACGGCGGCATCGTGCTCGGCGCGTGGATCGGGGATTTCAAGCAGGTCGGGTCGGGCACGCTGATCGCGCTCGGGGTGCTCGCCGCGATCGGGATGGCAATCGACTACGCCGCGACGACGATCGCCGCGCAGAAGGCGGGTGCGAGCAAGCAAGGATTGATCGGTGCCGCCATCGGGACGGTCGCAGGCATCTTCACCGGACTCGTCGGCATCTTCGTGATGCCCCTCGTCGGGGCGGCGATCGGCGAGTTCCTTGCCCATCGCGATGCGCTGCGCGCGGGAAAAGTCGGACTGGCCACCTGGCTGGGACTGCTGGCCGGAATCGTCGCGAAGCTCGCGATCGTCTTCGCGATGATCGGCGTGTTCGTCGCGGCGTTGATTCTCTAGCAGTCTTGTCGAAGTACTGCCCTCGCGCTCCCTCGTGCACCGAAGGTGCGTCCGTGCCGGCCCGCGACCCCGGCCCGAGCAGCGCAGTGGATCCGCAGCATCGACCGCCACGGTTGAGCGACCTGCCGGGCGCCGCCTGTCCGGGTTTTCAAGCGAGATGCTGCGAGCAAAGCTCTAGAGGATCTCGGCCGCGCGGTCGGCCAGGCGCGAGCGCTCGCCCCGTTGCAGCGTGACGTGGCCGGAGTGCGACCAGCCCTTGAAGCGATCGACGACGAAAGTGAGGCCGGAGCTGCCCTCGGTCAGGTACGGCGTGTCGATCTGCGCGATGTTGCCGAGGCAAACCACCTTGGTCCCGGGGCCGGCACGCGTGATCAGCGTCTTCATCTGCTTCGGGGTCAGGTTCTGCGCCTCGTCGATGATCAGGTACTTGCTGATGAACGTGCGCCCGCGCATGAAGTTGAGCGACTTGATGCGGATCCGGGTGCGGATCAGGTCGTTGGTCGCCGCCCGTCCCCATTCGCCCGCCGCGTCATCCGACTTGTTCAGCACCTCGAGGTTGTCCTCGAGCGCGCCCATCCACGGCGCCATCTTCTCTTCCTCGGTTCCGGGCAGGAAGCCGATGTCGTCGCCGACCGGCACGGTGGCACGCGTGACGATGATTTCCGAGTAACGCTTCGTCTCGAGCGTCTGTGTCAGGCCGGCGGCCAGTGCGATCAGGGTCTTGCCGGTCCCCGCCTGGCCGATCAGCGTGACGAAATCGCACTCCGGATCGAGCAGCAGATTGAACGCGAAGCTCTGCTCGCGGTTGCGCGCCGTGATTCCCCACACGGCGTTCTTCGCGTGCATGTAGTCGCGCAGGACACGCAGGACGGCGCTCTTGCCGACCACCTCCTTGACCTGCGCGTAGAACGGGGTCCCGTTTTCGAGATAGACAAACTGGTTGACCAGCACTTCGTTGGCAAGCGGACCGTGCACGCGGTAGTAGGTGAATCCGCCCTGCTGCCACGACTCCATGCCCTTGCCGTGCTTGTCCCAGAAGGTCGCAGGCAGCTGCAGCATGCCGGTGTAGAGGATGTCGGTGTCCTCCAGCACCTTGTCGTTGTAGTAATCCTCGGCCGGCAACCCCAGTGCGCGCGCCTTGACGCGCATGTTGATGTCCTTCGACACGAGCACGACTTCGCGCGGCGCCTGCATTTCCTTGAGCGAGCGAACCACGCCGAGGATCTGGTTGTCCGCCTTGCCCGAGGGCAGGCTCGGAGGAAGGGCCGCGGCCACCGCCTGTGTCTGGAAGAACAGCCGCCCGCGGGCTTCGCCGTTGCCCAGCGCGTCCAGCGCGATGCCGTCTTCGATCGGTGTCTTGCATGCCGCCACCAGGGCGTCGAGCGAGCGGCTCACTTGACGCGCGTTGCGCGCGACCTCGGACATGCCTTTCTTGTGGCTGTCGAGTTCCTCCAGCGTGACCATCGGCAGGAAGACGTCGTGTTCCTCGAAGCGGAACAGGCTGGTCGGGTCGTGCATCAGCACGTTGGTGTCGAGCACGAACAGCTTCGGCACGCCTGCGGGACGTGTCTTCTTGCCGTTGCGGGCCTTTGATTCGACGAGAGCGAGGCGCGCGGCGGCGGTCGCTGCCGGCACCGTCGCGTCGGGGCGCGCGCGCGCTTCGGGTGCGGCGCGACCGGGGGGCACGAGCTTGATGGGTTGGGCGACGTTGGTGGGAATCGACGCAAGAACGGTGGCCGGTTTGGTCGGCGGCTTTGGAAGCGGCATCTAGGTCCTTCTGATTCGTCGAAATGCGGGTGTTCGGTTACAGCGTCTGGACAAATGCCAGCACCTCCTCGACGTGCCCGGGCACCTTCACGCCGCGCCACTCCCGGCGCAGCTTTCCTTCGGCGTCCACGACGAACGTGCTGCGTTCGACGCCGCGCACCTGCTTGCCGTACATGTTCTTAATCTTCATCACGCCGAAGAGCTCGCACACCTTCTCGTCCGGGTCGCTGATCAGCTCGAACGGAAACCCCATCTTCGCCTTGAAACCCTGGTGCGACGTCAGGCTGTCGCGCGAGATGCCGAAGATCTCGGCGCCGGCGTTCCTGAAGCGTCGATGCGCGTTGCCGAAGTCGACGCCTTCGGTCGTGCAGCCCGGCGTGTTGTCCTTCGGATAGAAGTAGAGGACGACCCTGCTGCCCGTGTGCGCCGAGAGCCTGAACTCGCCGCCGGTGGCTTCGGCCTGGAAGTCGGGCACCTTGCGATCCAGCGTGACGGCCATTTTGGCCCCTTCAGGAGTCGAGAAGAAGAACCGCGAGGACACGCCGCCCCTCGGCGACGAGGATGTTGTAGGTGCGGCAAGCGGCCTGCGTATCCATCACCTCGAGGCCGACCCGGGCGCGTGCAAGCGGCGCCGCCAGCCCCGCACGGGGAAAGCGCTGGCGCGTCCCGGTGCCCAGCAGGACGACGTCGGGCATGTCTTCGAGAAGGGCGGCGAAGTCCTCGGCGCGCAACGCGTCGAAGCCGGCGACATTCCACTCGGCGGGCGACCGGTCCGGTGCCACGCGGACCGCGCAGGTGTAGCGGACGTTGTTGATCTCGATGAAGCCGGGCCCGTAGGCCGTGACGGTGGTGAGTGTTGTGGGCGGATCGGCGTGCAGCTTCAATTCGACTCCGGCAAAGGCCACGGCCGATGCTGCAAGGCAACAGCAACGGGCACTTCGGGTAAATTATGCCCAAGCACAGGCGCGACACAAGCGCGCAGGTCCTGCGGCGCCGTCGGCCCGCGGCGTCGTGGAGTGTCGGGCCCGCAGCCCCCAGTGAGGATCGCCATGTCAGACGTGCCGCGCGAATTCGCGCGCATCAAGCGCTTGCCGCCCTATGTGTTCAACATCACGGCCGAATTGAAGATGGCCGCGCGCCGCCGCGGCGAAGACATCATCGACATGAGTATGGGCAACCCCGACGGGCCGACGCCGCAGCACATCGTCGACAAGCTGGTCGAAGCGGTGCGCCGCCCGGACACCCACGGCTATTCGGTCTCGAAAGGGATTCCCCGCCTGCGCCGTGCGATCGCCACCTGGTATCAGAGGCGCTACGGCGTCGACTTCGATCCCGATCAGGAGGCCATCGTCACGATCGGATCGAAGGAAGGCCTCGCGCACCTAATGCTCGCGACGCTCGACCGCGGCGATACCGTGCTCGTGCCCAACCCGAGCTACCCGATCCACATCTACGGTGCGGTGATCGCAGGCGCCGACATCCGCTCGGTGCGCATGACCCGCGATGTCGATTTCTTCGCCGAGCTCGAGCGGGCGATCCGCGAGTCATTCCCGAAGCCGAAGATGATGATCCTCGGGTTTCCAAGCAACCCGACCGCTCAGTGCGTGGACCTCGAGTTCTTCGAGCGCGTGGTGGCCCTCGCGCAGGCGCACGGCATCTACGTGATCCACGATCTTGCGTACGCGGACATCACGTTCGACGGCTATCGTGCGCCGTCGATCATGCAGGTCCCCGGGGCGCGCGAGGTGGCGGTCGAGTTCTTCACCATGAGCAAGAGCTACAACATGGCGGGCTGGCGGATCGGCTTCATGGTCGGCAATCGCGACCTCGTGGCCGCGCTGGCGCGCATCAAGAGTTATCACGACTACGGCACCTTCACGCCGATCCAGGTCGCTTCGATCGCGGCGCTCGAGGGGCCGCAGGAATGCGTGGAGGAGATCCGCGCCCAGTACCAGCGCCGGCGCGATGTGCTCGTGAAAGGCCTGCACGAAGCGGGCTGGATGGTCGAAGTGCCGAAGGCCTCGATGTACATCTGGGCCGAGATTCCGGCGGCGTACAAGGCGATGGGCTCGCTCGAGTTCGCGAAGAAGGTGCTCGCGGAAGCGAAGGTCGCGGTCTCCCCCGGCGTCGGCTTCGGCGACTATGGCGACACGTACGTGCGGTTCGCCTTGATCGAGAACGAGCACCGCATCCGGCAGGCCGTGCGCGGCATCAAGGAGATGTTGCGCAAGGACGGACTGCCTGCGCCGCGTACGGCGGAACGCGCGCTCGCGTAGCGCGATCGAACCCGGCCCGCGGGTGGTGCGGGCGGAGGCAACGGATCCATGAGACCCATCAAAGTCGGCCTGCTCGGCCTGGGCACGGTTGGACGCGGCACTTTCGAGGTGCTCGGTCGCAACCAGGAGGAGATCACGCGCAGGGCCGGGCGCGGCATCGAGGTCGCCGCGGCGGCGGTGCGCGACGTCAAGCGCGCGCGCGCCATCGTCGGCGCGCAGCTTCCGCTCACCAGCAATCCCGAGGACATCGTCCGCCATCCGGACATTGACATCGTCGTCGAATTGATGGGCGGATACGAGCCCGCGCGCACCCTGGTGCTCGAGGCGATCCGGCGCGGCAAGCACGTGGTGACGGCGAACAAGGCGCTGCTCGCCTCGCACGGCAACGAGATCTTCGCGGCCGCGCGCGATCGCGGCGTCATGGTCGCCTTCGAAGCGGCGGTGGCAGGCGGCATCCCGATCATCAAGGCGCTGCGCGAGGGACTCACCGCAAACCGGATCGAGTGGATCGCGGGGATCATCAACGGCACAAGCAACTTCATCCTCTCGGAGATGCGCGCGCGCGGGCTGCCGTTCGATACGGTCCTGCACGAGGCGCAGCGGCTTGGCTACGCCGAGGCGGATCCGACGTTCGACATCGAAGGCATCGACGCCGCGCACAAGCTCACGATCCTGGCCGCGATCGCTTTCGGGGTCCCGATCAACTTCGCCGCCGCCTACACCGAGGGCATCGCGAGCCTGGCTGCCGAGGACATCAAGTATGCCGAGCAGCTCGGCTATCGCATCAAGCTGCTCGGCATCACGAAGCGGGCGATGGTCAACGGCAGCCATGGCATCGAATTGCGGGTCCATCCGACGCTCGTTCCCGTGCAGCGGTTGCTCGCGAGCGTGGAGGGCGCGATGAATGCGGTGCTGGTGAAGGGCGATGCGGTCGGCGTCACCTTGTACTACGGCAAGGGCGCGGGTGCGGAACCGACTGCCTCGGCAGTGGTCGCCGATCTCGTCGATGTCACTCGCATGCACACGGCCGACCCGGAGAACCGCGTGCCGCACCTGGCATTCCAGGCCGATTCGCTGGCTGAACTGCCCTGGCTCACGATCGAAGACACGGTCACGTCGTACTACTTCCGCATGCGCGTTGCCGACCAGCCGGGCGTGCTCGCGGATATCACGCGCATCCTCGCCGATGGCCGCATTTCGATCGATGCCCTGTTCCAGCGCGAGCCGAGCGAGGGCGAGAACCAGACCGACATCATCATGCTCACGCACGATGCGGTCGAGCGCGACGTCAATGCCGCGGTCCGGCGCATCGAGATGCTGCCGACCGTGCTCGCTCCGGTGATCCGCATCCGCCAGGAGGAACTGATCTGATGCGGTATCTCTCGACCCGCGGCAAGGCGCCGGAGCAGCGTTTCCTCGGCATCCTGCTGTCGGGCCTCGCCCCGGATGGGGGCCTGTATCTGCCGGCGCACTATCCGCAGGTGGCGCGCGCCGAACTCGCCGCCTGGCGCAAGCTTGGCTACGCGGACCTGGCGAGTGCGCTGCTGCGCAAATTCGTCGACGACATCCCCGCAGCCGACATCGACGCCCTGTGCCGGCGCACCTATACGGCGCTGGTCTACTGCAACGCCCGTCGCCCCGCGGACGCGGCCGCTATCGCCCCGCTGCGCTGGCTGGAGCCCGGATTGGCGTTGCTCGAGCTCTCGAACGGTCCGACGCTCGCCTTCAAGGACATGGCGATGCAGTTGCTGGGCGGCCTGTTCGAGTACGCGCTCGTCAAGGCGGGCACGAGCCTCAACGTGCTTGGTGCGACCTCGGGCGACACTGGCTCCGCGGCCGAGTACGCGCTGCGCGGCAAACGCGGCGTCAACGTGTTCATGCTGTCGCCGCACGAGCGCATGAGCACGTTCCAGCGCGCCCAGATGTATTCGCTCGCCGACGCGAACATCTTCAACCTCGCGATCGAAGGTACGTTCGACGACTGCCAAGACATCGTCAAGCGGATTGCCGGCGACCTCGAATTCAAGCAGCGTCTGCACATCGGCGCGGTGAACTCGATCAACTGGGCGCGCGTGGTGACTCAGGTCGTCTATTACTTCCGCGGTTACTTCGCCGCCACCCGCGACGAGACCGAGAGCGTGTCCTTCGCCGTCCCGTCGGGAAACTTCGGCAACATTCTCGCGGGCTGGATCGCGAAGAAGATGGGCCTGCCGGTCGAGCAACTCGTGCTCGCCACCAACGAGAACAACGTGCTCGACGAATTCTTCCGCACCGGACGCTACCGCGTCCGCAGCGCGGCACGGGCGACCAGCAGCCCGTCGATGGACATCTCGAAAGCGTCGAACTTCGAGCGTTTCGTTTTCGACGTCGTCGGCCGCGACCCGGCCGTGGTCCGCCAACTGTGGTGGCAGCTCGACACCGAAGGCGAGTTCGACCTGAGCGTCACGCCGTTCTGGGGCAACGTGGAGCGCGCGGGCATCGTCTCGGGATCGAGTTCGCATGCCGACCGGGTTGCGACCATCCGCGCGCTTCACTCGGCAAGCGGCCTGATCATCGATCCGCATACGGCGGACGGACTGAAGGTGGCACGCGAGCATCGCCGGCCGGGCGTGCCGATGATCTGCCTGGAGACAGCGCAGCCCGCCAAGTTCGCGTCGACTATCGTGGAGGCGATCGGCATCCAGCCTCCGCGTCCTGCTGCCTTCGAGGGGATCGAGCGACTGCCGCAGCGCTTCGAGGTCCTGCCGCCCGACTCACGGAGGGTGATGGACTTCCTCGCGGCGCACGGCGTTGACGAGCGTCGTTGACCTGCGCGCATGAAGACGATCGGGTTCATCGGATACTCGAACACCGGCAAGACCACGCTGATCGAGAAGCTCGTACCGTTGTTTACCGCGCGGGGCTTGCGTGTGGCCGCCATCAAACACGCGCATCACGGCTTCGACATGGACCGGCCGGGCAAGGATTCCTATCGTTATCGCGTGGCGGGAGCGCAGCAAGTGCTGATCGCGACGGCGGAGCGGTGGGCTTTGCTCACCGAAACGCCGCGGCCGGCCGCCCTGGCCGACCTTCTCGCCGAGCTTGCGCCGTGCGACCTTGTCATCGTCGAGGGTTTTCGCAGCGAAGGGACATTTCCGCGCATCGAGGTCAGGCGGATCGCCAATACCGAGCCGCCGCTGTTCGCGCATGATCCGAACATCATTGCGGTCGCTGCCGACCATGCGGTCGAGACCCGATTGCCCGTGCTCGACTTGAACGACGCCGTTAAGATTGCCGCGTTCATCGCGAGGCGCCTGGACCTTTCCTGATGCTCACCGTCGAAGAAGCGCTTTCGCGTCTGCTTGCAGGAGCAAGTCCGCGCGCGGGCGCCGAAGAGATCGATACCTTCGACGGGAGCGGTCGCGTGCTCGCGCGCGATCTAACCGCGTCCGTCGATGTTCCGCCGGTCGCGAATTCACAGATGGATGGTTATGCCGTGCGCACCGTCGACGTCACCGCACCTGGCGCGCGCCTGCGCGTGACGCAGCGCATCCCGGCGGGGCAGACCGGAACGGAACTGGCGCCGAACACGGCGGCGCGCATCTTCACCGGGGCCGCGATTCCACCCGCGAGCGACGCCGTCGTGATGCAGGAGGCGACGGCACTCGACGGCGAGTTCGTGATCGTCAACGAGATGCCGAACAGGGGCCAGTGGATCCGCCGCGCGGGACTCGACATCGGGGCGGGCTCGACGGTGCTTGCCGCCGGCACACGACTGCGCGCACAGCACCTCGGGCTTGCGGCATCGATCGGGGCGGCGCGTCTGGTCGTCGCGAGGCGCTTGCGGGCGGCGGTGTTCTCGACCGGAGACGAACTCGTGATGCCCGGCGAGCCGTTGCCACCCGGCCGCATCTACAACTCGAACCGCTACCTGTTGCGCGCGCTGCTGCAGGAACTGGGCTGCGAAGTCGAGGACCTGGGCATCGTGCCCGATTCGCTCGCGGCGACTCGTGCCGCCTTCGTGCGCGCGGCCGCTGCGGCAGATGTGATCCTCACGTCCGGGGGCGTTTCCGTCGGCGAGGAGGATCACGTCAAGCCGGCGGTCGAGGCGGAGGGAACGATCGACCAGTGGCAGATCGCGATGAAACCCGGCAAACCGCTGGCCTTCGGCCGTGTGCGCGCGGTGCCGTTCATCGGGCTGCCGGGTAATCCGGTCTCCGTTTTCGTCACGTTCCTGTTGTTTGCGCGTCCCTTCATCATGAAGCTGCAGGGCGATACCGGAGCGCCGGTCCAGTCGGTTCCGATGCGCGCCGACTTCAACCTGCCGAAGCCGGATCGCCGGCGTGAGTTCCTGCGCGTGCGTATCAACGGCGCCGGCGGGCTGGATCTTTTCCCCAACCAGAATTCGGCCGTGCTGACTTCGTGCGCCTGGGCCGACGGCATCGTCGACAACCCTGCCGGAGCGCGGATCGGGCGCGGCGACAGCGTGCAGTACCTGCCGTTTGCCGGGCTGCAGCGATGAAGATCACCGTCCTATATTTCGCGCGCCTGCGCGAAGCGTTGCGGCGCGAACACGAGATCCTCGACGTTGCGCCGGACGTCGCGACGGTTGCTCACCTGCGCGCTTGGCTGGTCGCGCGGGGCGACCCCTGGTCGTCGGCATTCACGGAGGTCAAGCGCATCCGTGCCGCAGTCGACCAGGCGACGGCCTCGGACAGCACGCCCTTGCACGAGGGCGCCGAAGTGGCGTTCTTTCCGCCCGTCACCGGAGGCTGAGGTGCCGGTGCGCGTACAGAGGGAAGACTTCGATGCGGGCGCGGAGATCGCACGCCTGCGGAAGGACGATCCCAAGATCGGCGCCGTGGCAGCCTTCATCGGCGTCGCGCGCGATGTCAACGACGGCGAGATGGTCGGCACACTGACGCTCGAGCACTATCCCGGCATGACCGAAAGGGCGCTCGAGCAGATCTGCGCCCAGGCGAAAGAGCGCTGGAAGGTAGCCGAGGTTCTCGTCGTGCATCGCGTGGGAGAACTGCGGCCCACCGATCAGATCGTGCTCGTGGCCGTGAGCGGCGGCCACCGGGGCGAGGCGTTCGCGGCGTGCGAGTTCGTGATGGACTACCTGAAGACCGACGCGCCGTTCTGGAAGAAGGAGAGCACCGCCGGGGGCGAGCGTTGGGTCGATGCGCGCGACTCGGACGATCTGGCGCGCGCGCGCTGGAAAGAGACGAACTCGCGATGAGCCGCGATGAGTCACTCGGATTCGCCCTCTTTGCTATCGCCGTGGGAGCCGTGCTCGGCGCGTGGCTGCGCTGGGGACTCTCGACCTGGCTCAACCCGCGCGTGCCAACGCTTCCGCTCGGCACGCTGGCGGCGAACCTGATCGGCGGCTATCTGATCGGCATCGCCGCGGCCGTACTGGTCGCGGCACCCGGACTGGCGCCAGCGTGGCGCCTGTTCTTCGTCACCGGGTTTCTCGGCGCCTTGACGACGTTCTCGACGTTCTCCGCCGAGTCGGCCGTCCTCCTGCAGAGTGCCCAGTGGGCGGCCGCGCTGATGCACATCGGCCTGCACCTGGTTGGCTCGATCGCCGCGACCCTGGCCGGCATCGCGACCGTGCGCCTCGCGTTCGGCGGGTAAAGCAAGGGGCGACCGGCGAGCCAGCGCCCCTGCCCGCAGCAGCGGCTCCCGCTCAGGGGAGGAAGTTTCAATCCCTCCGGCAGGGGCAGCCCGTTTGGCACCTCGAACAGCGGGCCGGCGCCGTCGGGATCGATCGTCGTTGCGCCGCCGCTGGCGAAGACGACGGCGATCTGCGCCTGCGCTCCCAGCGCGATCGACGCGGCTTCGCCGCGTTGCCCGCCATCGGGTGCTTGGGGATGTACGGCGCATGCGAGACCGGATTGCCATGCCGTTGTACCCATTCGCTATTGTCGAGCACGCTCTGGATCGGCAGCGCGCCGGCCACGCTGTTGATCGACGGAGGCAGGTCGCGCAGCGGGATGTTTTCGTTCAACCTGGATCTGTCGCACGAGCTGCATCAGGTCGATGGTGGTCTGGCGCAATCCTTCGCTGTTGCCGATGATCGTCTGCGGTGGCGCGGCGCTGACGCCATCCGTCGAATCGATCGTGCCGGTGCCATCCCCAAGGCGAGCAAGGATCACAACCCGCTTCAAATGAAATCTGCGGGTAATTGACGCGCCAGAGCGAGGCCCGTATATTACTGACCGGTAAGTCAGTTACTCCGGAGTCAGTACCATGCAGACAAGACCCAAGCGCGCGCGGCTCTGGATGCTGGCGTGGTTTCCCGCCGCACTGGCTGCATGCGCGCCGCCGCCGCAGTCCGGTGCGGACGTCCGCCCGGTCCGGGCGGTTACCGTTGCGCCCTTCGTCGCAACGACGGCAGCCGAGCTCGCCGGCGAGGTGCGGCCACGTATCGAATCGCGAGTGGGTTTTCAGGTTTCCGGCCGGATCGCGCGCCGTTTGGTCGAGGTGGGCCAGGGGGTGCAGGCTGGACAGGTCCTCGCGGTGCTCGACTCGTCCGACTATGAGCTCGGGCTTGCTGCAGCTCGCGCACAGGCCGCCGCGGCCCAGGTCGACCGCGACCAGCAGCGCCTCGACTACAGGCGTTTCGCAGAGTTGTCGCGCCAGGGCTTCATCAGTGGGGCAGATCTCGAGCGCCGCAAGGCCAATCTCGATGCCGCCGAGGCGCGGTTCACCCAGGCGGCGGCTCAAGCGGACGTCAGCGGCAATCAGGCGGCGTACTCGACGCTGCGCGCGCCCGCGCCCGGCGTGGTGACCGCTCTGGACGCCGAGGCAGGCCAGGTCGTGACCGCGGGACAGTCGGTCGTGCGCATCGCGCGCACCGAAGAAAAGGAAGTCGCCGTCTCGATTCCGGAAGGGCAGCTCGAAGCGTTGCGTCGAATCAGCGACGTGCGGGTCCGGCTTTGGGCGGGCGACAAGGAGTTGCGCGGGAAGGTGCGTGAAATCGCCCCCATGGCCGATCCGGCGACCCGTACCTACCCTGCGCGCATCACGCTCGCCGACGCGCCGAGTTCGGTCGCGCTCGGCATGACGGCCACCGTGATGTTCGTCGCGCCGGGCGGCTCCTCCGTGATCACGCTGCCGCTGCAGTCTCTCTTGCGAGATGGCGACGCGACGTTCGTGTGGCTGCTCGACCGGCGCGGGATGACGGTGCAGCGCGCGCCGATCACGCTCGCGAGCGTCGCCGGCAACGAGGTCGTCGTCGCCAGCGGTGTCGCACCCGGCGATACCGTGGTCACGGCGGGCGTGCATCTGCTCAAGCCGGGTCAGAAGGTGAAGTTGCTGGAGGAGTCGGGCCTTACCGCGGGCTCCCCGGTCGGCGATGCGGCAGGCTCGGGAAAGGGCACGGGCCTGCTTGCGCCGGCCGCTGCGGTCGAATTCAAGACCAAGGGTTGAGCGGTGCTTGACTCGCAGGCGGGGCGCCGCCGCTTCAACCTTTCTACGTGGGCGCTGGAGCACCAGCCGCTCATGCGCTACCTGATGGTGGTCTTGCTGCTGGGTGGCGTTGCCGCCTTCACGCAGCTCGGCCAGGACGAGGATCCGCCGTTCACGTTTCGCGCGATGGTCGTGCGCGCGTTCTGGCCCGGCGCGACCGCACAGCAGATGGCGGAGCAGGTCACCGACAAGCTCGAGCGCAAGCTGCAGGAAACGCCCTACATCGACAAGATCAACTCCTACAGCAAGCCCGGCGAGACGCTGATCTTCGTCCAGCTCGCCGATTCATCGCCCCCGCGCGAGATCGCGCAGGTCTGGTACCAGGTACGCAAGAAGATCGGTGATATCCGCGGCACGTTGCCTGCGGGCGTGCAGGGACCCTTTTTCAACGACGAGTTCGGCGACGTCTATGGCGTGATCTTCGCGTTCTCCGCCGACGGGTTCTCCTATCGGGAGCTGAAGGACTACGTCGACTGGTCGCGCCAGCAACTGCTCAAGGTGCCGAACGTCGCCAAGGTGGACTTGTTCGGCGTCCAGGACGAGCGCGTCTACGTCGAAATCGCGCACAAGCGACTGGCGCAACTCGGACTGAACGTGCAGTCGCTGGTCGACCAGATCGGTGCGCAAAACGCAATCGAGCCCGCCGGCGTGCTGACTCTGCCGACCGACGACCTGCAGATCCGCATCAGCGGCGAGTTCCGCAACGTCGACGACCTGCGCAACCTGCCGATCCGGGCGAACGACCAATCGTTCAAGCTGGGTGACGTGGCGACGATCACGCGCGGGTACGTCGATCCGCCGCGTGAAAAGATGCGGGCCGCCCTCGGCGGTCGGGCCGGTGCCGAGGTGATCGGGCTCGGCGTATCGATGGCGAAGGGCGGCGATATCATCGAGCTCGGCAAGGAGCTCGCGCAGGCGGAAAAGACCCTGCAATCGCAGCTTCCCGTCGGCATCCAGATGATCAAGGTGGCCGACCAGCCGCGCGCCGTGGCGACCTCGGTGCGCGAGTTCATTCGCGTCCTGGTCGAAGCGATCGTGATCGTCCTGGCGGTGTCGTTCGTCAGCCTTGGCCTGCACATGCGGCCGCTTGCGCTCGACGTGCGGCCGGGTCTCGTGGTGGCGTTGACGATTCCGCTGGTGCTCGCCATCACGTTCCTGGCGATGTACCTGCTGGACATCAACCTGCACAAGATCTCGCTCGGCGCGCTGATCATCGCACTCGGCTTGCTGGTCGACGACGCGATCATCGCGGTCGAAATGGTGGTGCGCAAGATGGAAGAGGGCCACGACCGCTTGAGCGCAGCCACCGCGATGTTCGATCTGACCGCGCTGCCGATGTTCACCGGCACGTTGATCACCGCGGCGGGTTTCCTGCCGATCGCGCTCGCGAAGTCGGTGGCCGGCGAGTACACGATCTCGATTTTCCAGGTGACCGCGCTGGCGCTGGTCATCTCGTGGTTCGTCGCGGTGCTGTTCGTTCCCTTGCTGTCCGTCTGGCTGCTTCGCGTGCGGCCGAAGGCGGACGCCGACGGGCATCACGAGCTCTTCAACACGCCGTTCTATGCCGCCTTTCGCCGCCTGGTCGACCGGTGCGTCGAGTGGCGCAAGACGGTGATCGCGGCAACCATCGGCGCGCTGGTGCTGGGCATCGTCGGCTTTCGCTTCGTCGAGCAGCAGTTCTTTCCCGACTCGAGCCGGCTGGAGCTCATGATCGATCTGTGGTCGCCGGAGGGCTCGAGCTTCGCGGCCAGCGAGGCCGAAGCGCGGCGCTTCGAAGCGTGGCTGCGCGATCAGCGCGAGGTCGAGTACTACGCCGGCTACATCGGCACCGGCTCGCCCCGCTTCTACCTGCCGCAGGACCAGCAGTTCACGCAGAGCAACCTGGCGCAGTACGTCGTCGCGACACGGTCGCTGCGGGAGCGCGACGCGCTGCGGCTGCGGGCGCTACAGCTCTTCAAGGACGACTTCCCCAATGTGCGCGGGCGCGTGAAACTGCTGCCGAACGGCCCGCCGGTGCCGTACCCGGTGCAGTTCCGCGTCGAAGGGGACGATCCTGCGGTCGTGCGCCGCATCGCCGACCAGGCGAAGGAGGTGCTGCGGGCGAATCCGAACACGATCGGCGTCAACGACAACTGGAACGAGAACGTCAAGGCGCTCAAGCTGACGCTCGATCAGGACAAGGCGCGCGCCCTCGGTGTCTCGTCGCGGACGCTGGCGCGCGCCGCGCAGACGGTGCTCTCGGGCACGACCATCGGGCAGTTCCGCGAAGGTGACCAGCTGATCGACATCGTGCTGCGGCAGCCCTACGACGAACGCTCCGCCATCTCGCGGCTTGCCGACGCGAACATCGCGACCGGCTCGGGCCGGTACGTGCCGCTGTCACAGCTGGTAAAGCTCGACTTCGGCTGGGAGCCCGGCGTGATGTGGCGGTTGAATCGCAGCTACGCCATCACCGTGCAGAGCGAGATCAGAGACGGCGTCCAGGGTCCGACCGTGACGAGCCAGGTTTGGGCGACGCCCGCGATGCAGAAAGTCCGGGCGCAGCTGCCGCCCGGTTATCGAATCGTGGTCGCCGGCGCGGCGGAAGAAAGCAGCAAGGCCGGCAAGGCCATCGCCGTCAACCTGCCGCTGGCCATGTTCATCATCTTCACGCTGTTGATGCTTCAGCTGCACAGCTTCTCGCGCACGCTGCTGGTATTTCTCACGGGGCCGCTCGGATTCGTCGGCGCGGCAGCGGCGCTGCTCATCCTGCGCGCGCCGTTCGGGTTCGTCGCCCAGCTTGGCGTGATCGCGCTGGTCGGCATGATCATCCGCAACTCGGTGATCCTGGTCGACCAGATCGAACGCGACGAAAAGGCCGGCGTGGACCCATGGACGGCAATCGTGGAGGCCGCCGTGCGCCGGTTGCGTCCGATCCTGCTCACGGCGGCCGCCGCGGTGCTGGCGATGATTCCGCTTTCGCGCAGCGTGTTCTGGGGGCCGATGGCGGTGGCCATCATGGGCGGCCTCGTGATCGCTACCGTGCTCACGCTGCTGTTTCTTCCCGCGCTCTATGCCGCGTGGTTCCGCGTCAAGCGCACGGTGCCCGCTCCGGCTGCCGGCACGAATCAGTCGAACGCGAAGGAAAAGACCACGTCGATCGTGTTCTCGGTGCCGGCTCTTGCCACGAGTGCGATCCGGCGCGAGAGCTGGTAGCTGAACTGCACCACGTTGCCCGCGCCCGACAGCGCCTGCTCGTAGCTGATCGAGAAGGCTTCGTTCACGCGCTTGCCGATCGAGATGATCTCGGCACTGGTCGAACCCGCCGCCGTGCCGACCGTGTCGCCGCGCAGGTTGCCTGCCACCGACTGGCGCGGAAGCAGCGACGTGGTGTCGCTGAGCTGGCCGCTGCGCAAGCCGACGTCGTCGATGCCGAGGCGACGCGCGAGCGTGCCGGTCAGTCCGTCGCCGCTGCCCGAGAGCAGACCGACCGCCGCGCGGGCGAGGGCGGCGTTGTCGGTGCCCGACTGGTCGGCCGGCCGCCCCAGCACGAGCCACGACAGGGTCTGGTACTCGGTCAGTTCCGGATCGGAGTACAGCTTGACCAGCGGGTTGCCGGCCGTGCGTGTGATCGAGATCCCGATGTCGCCCGCCTCCTGGGGCAGATCGGTCCGCAGCGCGAGGATGTCCAGCCCGGGATTGTCGAGCGAGCCCAGGAAGTTCACCCGGCCCCGGGTGATCTTGAGTTTCTGCCCGTAGCCCTGGTAGATGCCGTCGACCGCGTTCACCTCCCCGGACGCGCGGATGATCCCGCGGCCTTCGCTGCGGACGCGCACCGCACCAGCGAGGCGCGTGTCGAGTCCCATGCCGCGCAGATAGGTCGCGCTTCCCATGTCGAGCCCGAGGTCGAAACCCACCTGCACCTGCGGCTCGCGATCACGCGGCGCGGTCGAGGATTCGATCACCGTGACGTCCGACGACAGGCTCGGCAGGTCGGGATGTGAGAAATCGATGAACCCGGCATCGATGGCGACCGCGCCGTTGAGCTGAACGCGTTGTGGCGCGAGTTCCAGGTTCGCGCCGCCCGACGCGACCACCCACCGATCGACACGCTGAAGCAGCGGCAGACGCTCGGCCTGGATCTGGATCACGCCGCTCAGCTCGGGCAGTTTCAGGTTGCCGCTGGCGGAGACGTATCCGGACTGCATCTTCGCCATCGTCTGTGCCGTACGTGCGTCGTTCGGTTTGACACGCGGCGGCCCTGAAAAGCGCAATTCCTCGAGCTCGATGCCAGCGGCGTCGACGTGCGCGGCAAGGTGCCCGTTCTCCAGGCGCACACCCTGTTCGATCCAGGCGACGCGAAGCTCGCTGCCTTCGATGCGTCCGTCCGCATCGGGTTTTGCCGGCGTGCCGCGGATGGCGACCTTGCCGTTCAACCTTCCGCCAAGACGGACGCTGGAGCGCACGCGATCCGAGAGCAGCGCGTTGACCCAGTCGATCGAAGGCAGGTCGGCGTCCGCATCGACGCGCCACGGACTCGACTGCGCGAGGCGCCAGCCCGCCTTGGTGTCGTGTTCGAGGCTCGCGTCCAGCGTCGCGTGCAACGAGCCCAGGCGTGTTCCGCGCAAGGCACCCTCGGCCTCGACGCGATTGGCACGTATGACTGCGTGGGCGCCAAGTTCGGTGACGCCCATCGGTGCGTCCGCGCCTGCGGTCGCATACATGTCGCCGCTCGCCCGTTCGACGTTCAACTCACCGTCGATGAGGTCGGCGGCCCGCAGGCGCCATGAGCCTCGCAGCAGAAGTGGTTCTCTCGGTTCGCGCGGGAGCATGCTGGTCTGGCGCCGCTGAACGAGATCGGCCGGTCGCAGGGCGTCGAAGCTGCCGCTCGTCGCGATCGCTCCTTGCCGGACCTCGAGCAGCAGATCGGACACCGTTGCCCCGACCAGCACCAGTCGGGCCGGGCCGAGGCGGGCGCCCTTTGCATCGACTTCCAGCGCCGCGGCCTCGAGCAGTCGTAGATTCAGCGGTGCGCCGACGTCGACGCCGGTGATCTGGCCGCGCCAGCGTTGCTCGCTCCACCCGCCGCTGGCGACGAGATGCGCCTTCTGATCCTTCTCGTACGAGGCGGACAACGAAATCGCGTGGGCGCTCGGGCGGCCGTCGGCGGCAAGGCTCGCCGATTCGACGCTCGCCGCGGGATTTCCGGCCCACCGGTAGGCACCGAGGTCGGTGTGCAACGAGAACACGCCGTCGGCTCCGCCGGCGTAGGTCAGTGTCGCATTCAGGGTTGCGACGCCGTGGGGCCCGTAGGCGAGGTTCTTCGCTTCGGCGCGCGCGTCGACCGCGGGTGCGCGCCAGTCGCCGCTCAGCGTCGCGTGCGCGGCGAGCCTGCCCTTGACCGGCAGGCCGAGTTCGTCGAGGGCCGGCGCATCCAGTTCGACCTTGAGCGACTGCTCCGGGCTGCCGAGCCCGCCGCTCGCGCGCAGACGGGCCGAGCGCACCGCGAGGTCGACGTCGATCGTGAGTTGTTGCGTTGGGGACAACCTGGCCGTTCCCCGCCCCGCGAGTGGCCGCCCGAACGCCGTGCTCTCGCTGAGTTCGAAGTCGACAGCACCGCTGACCCGCGGCTCAAGGCGCGCATCGAGCGTGAATGTGCCGGTCAAATGCGCGTCGGCACCCTCTATCAGCAGCGACGGGTCGAAACCGGCGGCGCTTCCGCGCACGTGCACGCGGCGTTCGCCGGCCAGCGCGACTTCGCCCACGACGTCAACGTTGCCCGCGCCCAGCGCGAGGTGGGCACCGTTGATCGCGATACGTTCGCCGGAAATACGCAGATCGACCTTCACGTCGGCAGGGAGACCGCTTCGGTTGCGCAGGTCCGCCATCACCGTTGTCTCGGCCCCTTCCTGATGCGCGGCAAGGCTGCCGTCGATCCGCAACGGCCGGATCCGGCGATGGATCGTCGAAGGATCCACGCCGGAGAGCCGCGCCTGCGCGCGCCACGCGACGACCGACCCGAACGTCAACGACACCGCGCCGCGCACCGAACCCCGCACGAGTTCCGCCACCACGTTGTCGAGAGTGAGGTGGTCCGCGCTCCAGTGCGCGAACGCGGTCGCCGAGCGCGCGGGAATCTGGTCGTTGTCGATGGGACCGGGCGTCCGGTTGTCGACGCGCAGCGTTCCCGCAAGCCCGAAATTCTCGGATTCGGTCGGCTTGAGGTCGGCCACGACGTGCAGGTCCGCGCGCGGCGCCGCGGCTGACCACACGCGGGGATCGACCCGATACAGGTCCGCGTGCAGTTCCTGCAACGCAGGGGATGCGAATGCCGCGACCGTGACCGCGAACGACCCGTCGGCGCCGCGGCTGCCGACCTGCCCGGTTGCGACGAACCGCTCGAGCGAACCGGTTGCGCTCACCGTCGCGCTCAGCGGCTTGTCCTGAAAGCTCGATTGCAAGGTGCCGGCGACCTGCATCGGAAAGGGCCGGGCACCTCCCAGCGTCCCGCTGGCTTTGACACGCAACGGCACGTCGACCCGGCCGAATTCGAATTCCGCGCGATCGACCCGATACCCGTCCGGCCCGAGTCCCACGGCGGCATCGATGGCGCGTGCCGCGATCAGAATCGGGCTGGCATCGGGGCCGACGCGCAAGGCAAACTCGGACACCTGCAGGTGCGCGACACTCACCGCGACAGGTGAGGCGATCGAAGCCAGCGGTGCGCTGGACGGGGTGTCGTCGGGCCGCACGCGCACGTCGACGCTCGCGGCGGCGAGCACTGAAAAATCGAAGCGCAGCGGTTGCAGGCCGAAGTCGACCAGCGTCGCGCGCAGATCCCGCACATCGACCTCGGTGGTAGCGACGCTGACCTGGAGGCGACCGAGCGCAAAGCCGTTGCGCACCGATCCCTGGGGCGACTCGATCACCAGGTGCACCGGCGTGAGTTTGGTCACGATGCGGGCGATCGTCACCAGGCCGGCCGGCGTTTGCAGCAGCCAGATCACGGCCGCAAGGACGCCGGCTGCAAGGAGCACTGCGATCGCCATCGAGGCCAGCAGTACCCGGACGCCGTGATGGGAGCGTTGGGCGGGCGGCGGTGGAGTGCTCATGACGCTGGCGAGGCATGCTAGAAAGCAATGGCGATCGCGAAATGAACGCGCCACCGGTGGTCGCGCTGTCCGTAAGCGACGTCCAGTCCCAGGGGACCGGCGACGGTCTTCCAGCGCCCGCCGACGCCGTAGCCCTTCGCCCACTTGACGTCGAACAGATGATCGTCGGCGTCGCCGATGTCGTAGAACATGGCGCCGCCCCATTCCTTGTTGAACCAGCGCACGTACTCGCTCGAACCGGTGATCAGCGAGCGGCTGCCGAGGGTCGCCGAGCCGGTCTTCACGCCGAGGCTTTGGTAGGCATAGCCGCGAACGCTGCCCGCTCCGCCGGCCCGGAACAGGAAATCGTTCGGAACAGCGTTGATGTCGCCGGCGAAGGTATGGCCGAACTCGCCGCGCAGGATGAGCTGGTCCGTCCTGCCGACCTCGAAATAGCGGATGTAGCGTCCGTACGTGTAGAAAAACGTGTCGGCGATGCCGGACATGGAAAGACCGGGTCCGCCACGCAACGTGAGCACATCGCCCGTCCGCGGGTCCGTGATCGAGTCGACGGTGCGGCGGGTCCACGAGTAAACGCCGGACAGGACGACGTTCGTCACCGGCGCGACCGAGTTGTCCGCGACGCTGCGATCCTCCCGTTGGAGATTGAACGTGAT
The DNA here is from genome assembly GCA_035502095.1 of Burkholderiaceae bacterium. GTDB lineage: Bacteria > Pseudomonadota > Gammaproteobacteria > Burkholderiales > Burkholderiaceae_F > JAKANT01. The sequence continues at coordinate 223,154 of DATJUX010000040.1, read as the reverse complement.
GCGCGATTCGTATCCGATGCCGCCGCTCTCGTGTTTGGTGGCGCGCACCACGCCGGCGGCCTGGCGGTAGGTGATGACATCTTCGATGTCGGTGTGTTCGGCCAGCACTCCCAGGCTGTCGAGCGCGCCATCCGCCTTGGGAGGAAGAAGCAGGTCCGCGTACGCCACCTGGCGGGTCTTGTCCGCGCCGACGCCGGTCTGCAAGGCATAGGGGTAGCCGAAAACCAGCGACTGGCGGTAGGTCGCCTCGAGGCGCGCGCCGACATCGGTCGAATAACCCAGTGCGAAGGAAAGCCGCTTGGTCTTCGCTTCCGTCAGGTCGACGCGGATGGGCACGTCCTCGGGCTGTTCGGTGCCGGTATCGATGTCGACCGAGACGCGTGCGAAATACGGTGATGCCTGCAAGCGGCGGCGGAACTCCAGCATCTTGGCCGCATCGTATCGGTCGCCATAGGCAAACGGATTGAAGCGTTCGACTAGCTTGGCGTCGAAGCGATCGAGACCCGTGATGTTCAGCGCGCCGAGGGTGAAGGCCGGTCCGCTGTCGATATCGATCAGCAGCTTCACTGTCGCCGATCCGACGTCGACCTCGGCGTGCGAATCGACCAGGCGGGCCGCCGCGAAGTCGCGCTCGCCGACCTGCGCGAGCAGCTGAGTCTTGGCGGTCGACCAGGCGGCGTCGCGAAAGGGCCGTCCGATCGGCAGGTCCCAGGCCGCCTTGATCTCCTCGATGCGAGCCGGCTGCTCCTCGATCGCGCCATGGAGCCGGATCTCGACCGCAGCCACCGTTGCCCGGGGACCGGGATCGACCTTGAGCACATAACGCGCGCGATCCTCGGGGTCCTGTTCGGCCGTGACCGTTGCCGAGAAATAGCCCTCGGTTGCCAGGGCCTCGGTGGCGGAGATGTGCAGCCGCCGCAGAAGTCGTTCGTCGTCCTCCGTATCGAAAGGGTCACCGAGCCGGAGACTCTCCAGGACGCGCTTGAGCAGGGGATCCAACTCGGCCGCCGCGGCCGGGGGCGCCACGAACCGCGCGAGCGGCTTTTCGGCTCCCACCGCAGGACTGGTCGTGAGTACCACGGCGAGCATCAGCGGGACGAGAAGATGGGTTCGCAAAGCGAGGCGTCCAGACCGGCGCCGCGCAAATGGATGGCCCGGCGGCAGAATTCTATCGGCCGGGTTGAAATCTCCCTGCCGCAACCTCAGGTTTGACCCTGAGTCCGACTTCTCCCGCTTTCCCGATGCGACAAGACAAGTTCACGACCAAGTTCCAGGAGGCGCTGGCCGACGCGCAGTCGATCGCGGTCGGCAACGAGCACCAGTACATCATGCCGGTGCACCTGCTGGCGGCGATGTTGCGTGCCGAAGACGGGGCTGCGCGTTCGCTGCTTCAGCGGGCTGGCGTCAACGTGGCCAGCCTCACGAAGGCGGTCGACGACGCGATCAAGCGCCTGCCGCAAGTCCAGGGGACGGACGGCCAGGTGCAGATCGGGCGCGAGCTGATCGGGCTGCTCAACCAGGCCGACAAGGAAGCGCAGAAGCGTGGCGACGCATACATCGCGAGCGAAATGTTCCTGCTCGCGCTTGCCGACGACAAGAGCGACGCCGGTCGCCTTGCCCGCGAGGCGGGCGTGACCCGCAAGGCGCTCGACGCCGCGATCGAGGGCGTTCGCGGCGGGCACAATGTCGACAGTGCCGAAGCCGAAGGCCAGCGCGAGGCGCTCAAGAAGTACACGATCGACCTCACGGAGCGGGCGCGGCAGGGCAAGCTGGATCCGGTCATCGGGCGCGACGACGAGATCCGCCGCACGATCCAGATCCTGCAGCGGCGGACCAAGAACAATCCGGTGCTGATCGGCGAGCCGGGCGTCGGCAAGACCGCGATCGTGGAGGGTCTGGCGCAACGCATCGTCAACGCCGAGGTTCCGGAAACGCTCAAGGACAAGCGCGTCCTGACGCTCGATCTGGCGGCGCTGCTGGCTGGCGCCAAGTACCGCGGCGAGTTCGAAGAGCGCCTGAAGTCGGTCCTGAAGGAGCTTGCGGCCGACGAGGGCAGGACGATCGTCTTCATCGACGAGATCCACACGATGGTGGGCGCGGGCAAGGCCGAAGGCGCGATCGACGCCGGCAACATGCTCAAGCCGGCGCTCGCGCGCGGCGAACTGCATTGCATCGGCGCCACCACCCTGGATGAGTACCGCAAGCACATCGAAAAGGATGCGGCGCTGGAGCGGCGCTTCCAGAAGGTGCTGGTCGGCGAGCCGAGCGTGGAAAGCACGATCGCGATCCTGCGCGGCCTCCAGGAGCGCTACGAACTGCACCACGGCGTGGAGATCACCGACCCCGCCATCGTCGCTGCGGCCGAGCTCTCGCACCGCTACATCACCGACCGCTTCCTGCCCGACAAGGCGATCGACCTGATCGACGAAGCGGCCGCGCGCATCAAGATGGAGATCGACTCCAAGCCGGAGGCGATGGACAAGCTCGATCGCCGCATCATCCAGCTCAAGATCGAACGCGAGGCCGTGAAGAAGGAAAAAGACGAGGCTTCGCGCAAGCGGCTCGACCTGATCGAGACCGAGATCAGGAAGCTCGAGAAGGAATATGCCGACCTCGACGAGATCCTGCGCGCCGAGAAGGCGGCAGTGCAGGGCGCCGCGCACATCAAGGCCGAGATCGACAAGCTCAAGGCGCAGATGGCGGACCTGCAGCGCAAGGGCCAGTTCGACAAGGTCGCCGAGATCCAGTACGGCAAACTGCCACAACTGGAATCGCAGCTGAAGGCGGCGGAATCGACCGGCGGACGCAAGCAGGAGTTCAAGCTGCTGCGCAACGAGGTCGGCGCCGAGGAGATCGCCGAGGTGGTTTCACGCTGGACCGGAATCCCGGTCAGCAAGATGCTCCAGGGCGAGCGCGACAAGCTGCTCAAGATGGAGCAGCGCCTGCACCAGCGCGTCGTCGGTCAGGACGAGGCGGTGAAACTCGTGTCCGACGCGATCCGCCGTTCTCGCGCGGGACTGGCAGACCCCAACCGGCCGTATGGTTCGTTCATGTTTCTCGGCCCCACTGGCGTCGGCAAGACCGAGCTCTGCAAAGCGCTCGCCGACTTCCTGTTCGATACCGAGGACGCGTTGATCCGTATCGACATGAGCGAGTTCATGGAGAAGCACTCGGTGGCACGCCTGATCGGCGCCCCGCCGGGATACGTCGGCTACGAAGAAGGCGGTTACCTTACTGAACTGGTGCGGCGCAAGCCGTACAGCGTGATCCTGCTCGACGAGGTCGAGAAGGCCCATCCCGACGTCTTCAACGTGCTGCTGCAGGTACTCGACGATGGCCGCATGACCGATGGCCAGGGGCGCACGGTCGACTTCAAGAACACGGTGATCGTGATGACGTCGAACCTCGGTTCGCACGAGATCCAGCGCCTGGCCAACGAGGACTACGAAATCGTCAAGGCGGCGGTGCTGGCAGAGGTGCGCACGCATTTCCGTCCCGAGTTCGTCAACCGCATCGACGAGATCGTCGTGTTCCATGGCCTGGACGCCAGGCACATCAAGTCGATCGCGCGGATCCAGCTCAAGCGCCTCGAGCAGCGCCTCGCTGGTCAGGACATGCGGCTCGAGGTGAGCGAAGCCGCGCTCGCGGAGATCGCCAAGGTCGGATTCGACCCGGTCTTCGGTGCCCGGCCGCTCAAGCGTGCGATCCAGCAGCAGATCGAGAATCCGATCGCGACCCTGGTCCTGGAGGGAAGGATCGGCCCGAAGGACGTCGTGCCGGTCGACTTCCGCGACGGCAAGTTCACGTTCGCGCGCACGGTGCACTGAACGGGCGGCTTGCGGCGACTTTCTTCACCGCCGGCCGGCCCCGCGTCAGTGCAACGGGCTCGCCGGCTGCTCGTCGGTGTCCTCGGGCGCTTCCGCGTGCACGGAATGCCCGGCGGGATTCGGAAACATCGGCGCCCCGCAATCGTCGCAGAACTCGAGCGGGAACCGGTGCGTGTGCGTCGTGATCCGGGATACACCGAGGCGCCGCAGCGCGCTGTCGATTTCTTCCTGTGACTTTTCTTCGTCGTCGCCCAGCAGCGGCCACACCACGCCTTCGATCACGCCGTCGTCCTCGCCGGTCTTGCCGATGCCGACCCGCATCTCCTCGATGCGCTTGTCTTCATAGGCTGCGATGGTCGCCTGCAGGTCGCCCGGCGCGAGGTCGTAGGCGAGCTTCAGGTAGGCGACCGCGGCTTCGAGCGAGAACTCGCGCAGTTCGCGATCGGCGACCCGAAGCGCGGCGTGAAACGCGTTCGGCGCCAGGACGCGGAACCGGCAACCAGTCATGAGCGGCTGGATGACGTTCGTCAGCTGGCCGCAGAACGCCTCGACTGCCGAGACCTTCGCGTCCGCATCGACACCGATCTCCTGCCAGTGGTACAGCGCCTGGCCTTGCGGTACGACGATAGCGGCCAGCACGTAGCGTGTGTCCGCAAGCATCGCCACGGGCTCGCGCAGGCTCTTGGCGTCGACCTTCATGCGCGTGCCCTGCGCGGCGCAGGCAAACAGCTTCTGCGCGAGGTCGTGCACCTCGCCGAACGATTCAGGCAGCTGGTCGATCGAGAATAGATAATCGGCGACGGCGATGCGCGTCCCGCGGGCCGCCAGATGGCCGACGATCTGTACACCGAGGTTGTCGACCAGGACGCTGGCCAGCGGGCTCGCCGGCAGCTTGTAGCGCGACCAGGCGAGCAAAGGCACGGCGACGAGCAGTGCGTCGTGCGCCTTGCCATCGATTTCGATGCTCGCGCTCTCGGAGCACGATTCGGCGAGGTCGGCGAGATCGTCGTACGCGCGTGCGTTGGTGCGCGAAAGGTCGTCGAGCGCGGCCTCGATGTCCGCATCGAACCCGCGCGCGAGCCGGTCGTTCAGAAGTTCCATCAGCCGGCGTTCCCACAGCTGGTCCTCGATGCGGCTGCCGGACTCCGACAACCTGCGAGCGAGCTTCGCAAGGGTCTCGGCGTCGGCGTTGTGGCGCGCGCGTGATATGAAGCGGTTGCGGCGCATGGATTCCTCGGTCGGGCAAAGGCTAATTATCCCATTGGACCGTCGGGCACCGCGCGGGTTTGCGATACTTCGCTCCCTGGCCGGAGGAACTGAAAGGACATGGTTTCGGTACCGCAGCAGCCTGCGCAACGCGACGCCGAGGTGATCGGGCTGGTGGCGGTCGCACACGCCTGCTCGCACTTCTTCCAACTCGTCATGCCGCCGCTGTTCCCGTGGCTGATGAAAGACTTCGGGCTTTCGTTCACGGAGGTCGGCTTTCTCGTCACGGTGTTCTTCGTCCTGAGCGGCATCGGGCAGGCGGTCGCGGGCTTCGTCGTGGACAGAGTCGGAGCGCGGCCGGTGCTGGTTTTCGGCGTCGGCACCATCACCGTTTCCGGTATTGCGCTCGGCCTTGCATCGGAATACGCAGGGCTCGCCCTGGCAGCCGCTCTCGCGGGGCTGGGCAACAGCATCTTTCATCCGGCGGATTTCACGCTGCTCAATCGGCGCGTCTCACCGACGCGCCTTGGCCACGCGTTCTCGGTGCATGGTCTCGCAGGCAATGTCGGCTGGGCGCTCGCTCCGGTGTCAATGGCGGGGATAGCGAGCGTCGCCAACTGGCACGTCGCGGCGTTTTCCGCGGCTGCAGCCGGGTTCGTGATCCTCGCCCTCCTGCTCGCGCGGCGTGACGTGCTCGACGACGTCGGCGTCGAACGGATGCCGGCGCCCCGTGCCGGCGAAGCGAAGCCGGCCGAGGCGTCGCAGTTCGGATTCCTCCGCTCGGGGGCCGTCTGGATCTGCTTCGTCTTCTTTTTCTGCATCACTGCCGCGTTCGGTGTCCTGCAGAGCTACGCCCCGGCGATCCTCGGCGCGGTTTATGGACTTCCGCTTGCGCTCGCGACCGCCTCGCTGACCGCGTACCTGCTCGGCAGCGCCGGGGGCACCGTCTTGGGAGGCTTCGTCGCCACCCGGACCGAGAACAGCGATCGCGTAATCGGTCTTGCGCTCGGTGCCTCCGCGCTGCTCGCGTTGGTGCTTGCGTGGGGCGCATTGCCCGCGTGGTGTGTCGTTCCGCTGATGGTGGGAATGGGATTCGGCGGCGGGGTGGCCGGTCCGAGCCGTGACCTGCTCGTACGCAGAGCCGCCACCGCGCGATTCGGCAGAAGTGCTTACGGCCGCATCTACGGCTTCGTATACTCCGGGCTCGATACGGGCCTTGCCGTGACGCCCATGCTGTTCGGTCCGCTGCTCGACAACGGCCGCTTCTCCGCGCCCCTCGTCGGCGTCGCGATCCTGCAGTGTGCAGCGTTGGCGAGCGCAGCGCGGGTGGGGCAGCGTGTTCGCACCGAGCGCATCGCATCGAGTGCCCGTACATGATCGAGTTCGCGACCACCGACCTCTGCGACGCGCACGAGGCGGCGCTTGCAGCGGGCGAATTGCAGGTCATGGCGCCCGGTCTGCGGTCCTTCGGGAGGCGTTCCAAGTTCTCCGGACGCGCCGTCACGCTGAAGCTGTTCGAAGACAACGTGCTGCTGGCGGAGACGGTGCGCGTGCCGGGTGCGGGGCGTGTACTCGTGGTCGACGCGGGCGCATCGCTGCGATGTGCCGTTCTTGGCGGAAACCTGGCCAAGGCCGCTGAAGAGAACCGCTGGGCCGGCGTCGTGATCGCAGGGGCGGTTCGCGACGTGGACGAACTGGCCGCCTGCGATCTCGGCGTGCTGGCGCTGGCGCCTCATCCGCGCCGCTCGGCGAAGCGCGGCGCGGGCGAACGCGACACCGCCGTCACGGTGCACGGGGCGCGTGTGACGCCCGGCATGTGGATCTATGCCGACGCCGATGGCGTTCTCGTCGCGCATTGGCCTCTCCACGCACTCTGATTTTTCGCGGCCCGAAGCGCGTTTCGCATGACGAAGCATCACTGACGCGCAGCACAACTTGCGCTTCCACAATCGCGATCTTTGTGCCGTATTGTGAGATGAACGTTCGAAGACGCTGATTTTTAAGAACTGTGATGTATGTCTTTTATAAGATACGAGACTTGTTGCGCTGCCAGCCTGGCAATAGGATCGATTCCCAAGTGAGGGCGAATGCCCCACGAAACGAAACGATGGCGAATCCGGTTCTTGAACCCAAGCGAGAGGACGACATGACGGCACGCAAGCTCGAAGCACAGCGGCTGCAGAAGGAGTGGACCGAGAGCCCGCGGTGGAAAGGAATCAAGCGCGGCTATACCGCCGACGAGGTGGTCCGTCTTCGCGGGTCGGTCGTCGTCGAGCACACGCTTGCCAAGCGTGGCGCCGAAAAGCTGTGGAAGCTGCTCAATGACGAGCCCTTCGTGAGTTCGCTGGGGGCACTGACCGGCAATCAGGCGATGCAGCAGGTCAAGGCGGGACTGAAGGCGATCTATCTCTCGGGTTGGCAGGTCGCCGGGGACGCCAACCTGGCGGGCGAGATGTATCCGGACCAATCCCTGTATCCCGTGAATTCGGTGCCATCGGTCGTCCAACGCATCAATAACACGTTCGCGCGGTGCGACCAGATCCAGTGGATGGAAGGCAAGAATCCCGGCGATCCGGGGTACGTCGACTACTTCGCGCCGATCGTTGCCGATGCCGAGGCGGGCTTCGGGGGCGTGCTGAACGCGTTCGAGTTGATGAAGGCGATGATCGAGGCGGGAGCGTCCGGCGTGCACTTCGAGGACCAGTTGGCCTCGGTGAAGAAGTGCGGCCACATGGGGGGCAAGGTTCTCGTGCCAACCCGCGAGGCCGTGGAGAAGCTGCTCGCGGCGCGGCTTGCCGCGGACGTCATGGGCGTGCCGACGCTGGTGGTCGCGCGCACGGATGCAGAGGCTGCCGACCTCCTGACGTCGGATATGGACGAGAACGACAAGGCGTTTTGCACCGGCGAGCGGACCGTCGAGGGCTTTTATCGAACCAAACCCGGCCTGAACCAGGCGATCTCGCGCGGCCTGGCCTATGCGCCCTACGCGGACCTGGTCTGGTGCGAAACCGGCAAACCCGATCTCGCCTACGCCAAGGCGTTCGCCGAGGCCATTCACCGGCAGTTCCCCGGCAAGATGCTCGCCTACAACTGCTCGCCGTCATTCAACTGGCGCAAGAACCTGGACGAAACGACGATCGCGAAGTTCCAGCGCGAATTGGGCGCGATGGGTTATCGGTTCCAGTTCATCACGCTGGCCGGTTTCCACAGCCTGAACTACTCGATGTTCAACCTGGCCTACGGGTACGCGCGCAGCCAGATGAGCGCATTCGTCGAGCTGCAGGAAGCCGAGTTCGCGGCGGCCGACAAGGGGTTTACGGCGGTCAAGCACCAGCGCGAGGTCGGAACCGGCTATTTCGACGCGGTGACGCAGGCGATCCAGCAGGGCCAGTCGTCGACGACCGCGCTGTCCGGATCGACCGAAGACGAGCAGTTCTTCGACAAGAAGAGCCGGAAGCTGGCGGCATGACGCAAGCACGCGTCGCCGCGATACAACGTCCGTTGCGGCGCAGCTTGTGATGTGCTGGGGCCATTCATAGACTCCGCCCCGATTGCCAGAGGCGCAAAGCGCCGGAGGAAGACAGGGCGAGGTCGTAGGGGGCGCCAAAAAAATAACGCAAACAACAGTGGTGCAAAAAAAAGAGATTCGGGGCCGCTCACGCGGCCCTTTTTATTGCTTCGCGACCGGGGCCAATATACTGGGCCGGTTGGCCTTTCCCGGCGAACCAGAAACCACGACAAGGAGGAACAATGGGCATCCGTGCGGTCTTGGTGGACGTGTTCGGCACCCTGCTCGACGTGCATTCCGTCGCGGCACGTGCCGAGCAATTGTTTCCCGGCAATGGCCCGCGGTTGTCTCAGTTGTGGCGCGAGAAGCAACTCGAATACACGCGCCTGCGCACGCTGTGCGACCGGTACGTGCCGTTCACGCAGGTGACCGAGGATGCCCTGCTGTACGCCTGCGATGCGCTGCACCTGCCCCTCGACGCGGCAGCACGCGGCTTGTTGATGCACGAGTACACGCAGCTTTCGGCCTTTTCCGACGTCGTGCCGGCATTGCGGAGGATCCAGCACACGGGTCTGACGATGGGGGTGCTCAGCAACGGTGATCCGGGCCTGCTCGAGGACGCGCTGCACGCCGCCCAGCTGGACGAGTACTTCGACGTCATCCTGTCCGCCGATCAGGTGCGCGCGTACAAGACCGCGCCGGCGGCGTACGGGCTGGGCCCGCAGACGCTCGGCTGCCCGCCCGGGAACATCTTCTTCATTTCCAGCAACGGCTGGGACGCGTCGTGCGCCACTTGGTACGGGTACAGAACGTGCTGGGTCAACCGCAACGGCGCGCCGCCCGAACGTCTCGGCGCGGCACCGCACGTGACGGGCCGCACGCTCGAGGTGGCGACGGACTTCCTGAGCAAGCAGCTGCAACCCGCAACCTAGGAGAGTTTCACGATGACCCTGCCGCACGGTGTCGCAATCCAGGCGCCGTTGAAGCCTGGCTTCGACCGTATCCTTACGGCAGATGCGCTCGCGCTGATCGCCAAGCTGCACCGCACGTTCGAACCGCGCCGCAAGGAGCTGCTTGCCCGGCGCGCGGAACGCGCCAGGCGTCTCGACGCCGGCGAACGCCCCGATTTCCTCGCCGAAACCCGCCACGTGCGCGAAGGGGACTGGACCATCGCGCCGATCCCTGCGGACCTGCAGCGCCGGCGGGTCGAGATCACCGGCCCGGTCGAACGCAAGATGATCATCAACGCGCTGAACTCCGGGGCGGACGCTTACATGACCGACTTCGAGGACAGCAACACGCCGAACTGGGACAACCAGATCACCGGCCAGATCAACGTCAGCGAAGCGATCCGGCGCACGATCACGCTGGAGCAGGGCGGCAAGTCGTACCGGCTCAACGACAGGACCGCTACCCTCGTCGTCAGGCCGCGCGGGTGGCACCTCGACGAAAAGCACGTGAGCGTCGACGGCGCGCGTGTTTCGGGCGGGATTTTCGACTTCGCCTTGTTCATGTTTCACAACGCGAAGGAGCTGATCGCGCGCGGCAGCGGTCCGTATTTCTATCTTGCAAAGCTCGAGTCGCATCTCGAAGCGAGGTTGTGGAATGAAATCTTCGTGATGACGCAGGAGCATCTGGGTCTCCCGCGGGGCACGATCAGGGCGACGGTGCTGATCGAGACGATCCTGGCCGCGTTCGAGATGGACGAGATCCTGCACGAGTTGCGCGAACACTCGGCGGGGCTGAACGCAGGGCGTTGGGACTACATCTTCTCCTGCATCAAGAAGTTCAAGATGGACCGCAACTTCTGCCTCGCCAACCGGGCGCTGGTGACGATGACGGCGCCATTCATGCGGTCCTACGCGCTGCTGCTGCTCAAGACCTGTCACAAGCGCAATGCCCCCGCCATCGGCGGCATGAGCGCGCTGATCCCCATCAAGAACGATCCCGCAGCGAACGAAAGGGCGCTGGCAGGCGTGCGCGCCGACAAGGCGCGCGACGCGACCGACGGCTACGACGGCGGATGGGTTGCCCATCCGGGACTGGTGCCCATCGCGATGGAAGAGTTCGTCAAGGTGCTCGGCGCGCGCCCGAACCAGATCGACCGGCAGCGCGACGACGTGCAGGTGACCGCCGCGGATCTGATGAATTTCCAGCCCGAGTCTCCCATCACCGAGGCCGGATTGCGCATGAACATCAACGTGGGCATCCATTACCTGGGATCTTGGCTCGCCGGCAATGGCTGCGTTCCGATCCACAACTTGATGGAAGATGCGGCCACCGCCGAGATCTCGCGCTCGCAGGTCTGGCAGTGGATTCGTTCGCCCAAGGGCAAGCTCGAGGATGGACGCAAGGTCGACGCTGCGCTCGTGCGGGCGCTGATTCCGGAGGAACTTGCCAAGGTGAAGCAGGTGGTGGGAGATCCCGCGCCGAGCTACGACCGTGCCGCTCAGATCTTCGCGAAGATGAGTACGTCCGACTCCTTTGCCGAATTCCTGACGCTGCCCTTGTACGAGGAACTCGAGTAGTGCGGCATTGGTGCGTCAGGCACCAAGTTCCAGCAACGGCTGACCTTCCTGGATCACCGCCGGCGGGTCGGCGAGCAGCGCGGTGACGCGGCCGCTGAACTCTGCCAGCACGGGGAGTTCCATCTTCATCGATTCGACGAGGGCGACCTCGGTGTCGGGCGAAACCCGCGCGCCGACGGTAACGAGATACGCGCGCAACACGCCGCTGACGGGGCTGAGCAGGCGTTTCATGGGCGATAGGGCTGGCTGGACGGACCCGGCGTCAGCGCGTGCAGCGACAGGTCGGCAAATTCGCAGACCAGACGTCGCGTGTCGCGCGGATCGATGATCTCTTCGATGCTGAACCGCTCGGCGGAGCGCGCCGGCGAGGTGACCGCGCGCAATCGTGCTTCGATGCGGGTGCGCATCTCGTCCGGGTCCGGCGCCGCCTCGAGGTCGGCGCGATACGCCGCCTCGAGGCCGCCCGCGATCGGGAGCGAGCCCCACGATCCCGACGGCCACGCGTAGCGAATCGACAGTCGGCCCGCGGGGCGGTTGGCCGCGCCGGCGACGCCGAAGCACTTGCGGACGAGGATCGTGCACCAGGGCACGGTCGACCGTTCGATGGCGGACATGGCGCGCACTCCGGCGCGGATCGTCGCCGCCCGCTCGGCATCGACCCCGATCTGGAAACCCGGTACATCGACCAGATGCACGATCGGCAGGTGGAATGTATCGGCGACATCGACCATGCGTGCCAGCTTCTCGCTCGAGGCACGCGTCCAGGCGCCGCCATAGTGGTAGGGATCGCTTGCGAGCACGGCGCATGCCACACCGCTGAAACGGGCGAGGCCGCATATCACCGAGCGGCCCCAGAGGCGACCGATCTCGAAGAACGTTCCCCGATCGACGATCGCGTCGACGATTGCGCGCATCGCGTACACCTTGCGCTCGTCGTGCGGCACGATCGACAGGAGTGCCTCGTCGCGGCGCCGTGCATCGTCGGCGCATGAGGATCGCGCCGGCAGTTCGTACACCGAACGCGGCAGGTAGGACAGGAAGCGGTGCGTGCGCTCGAATGCGGCGCGTTCGGAGTCGACCTCGTCGTCGACCGTGCCGTTGCGCGCGTGCAGCTGGCTGCCACCCAGTTCTTCCTTGGTCACCGGCTGTCCCGCCTGCGCGACCACAGGCGGGCCTGCCGCGAAGATCTGCGCGGTCTCGCGCACCATCAACGAATAGTGACTGGCGGCGACGCGCGCAGCGCCGAGCCCGGCGACCGAGCCGAGCGCCAGCCCGACGACCGGCACGCGGGTCAGATTCGCGTCGAGGATATGCCAGCCCGGCAGAGCGGGCACGTACGTGAAGCCCTTGTCCTCGAGCGTGCGCACCGAGCCGCCGCCGCCGGTGCCATCCACGAGGCGCACGATCGGCATCCTCAGGTCGTGCGCCAGGCGCTCGGGATAGAGGAGCTTTTCGTAGATGCTCGCGTCCGCGGCACCGCCGCGCACCGTGAAATCGTCGCCGACGACCGCGACCGGCCGTGCGTCGATCGTGCCGTGGCCGGCGACCTGGTTCGCCGGAACAAAGTCCACGAGCTGCGTGCCGTCGTAGCGCGCGGCACCGGCGATGGTTCCGATCTCGCGGAACGACCCGGCGTCGAGCAGAGCGTCGATGCGCTCGCGCACGGTGAGCTTGCCGCTCGCGTGCTGGCGGGCGACCTTTTCCGCTCCTCCCATGCGGAAAGCCAATTCGCGCCGGCGGGCGATCTCGTCGAGTTCCTTCTCCCAGGTCACCGCATCTCCTCGTCGCTTCGCCCCCGGGGCCGGCGGCTTCTTACACGCATCGTCGCCGTCGGGCAAGCCACGACCCGGTTCAGCCCGGGAGACTCGCGAGCAGAACGACACCGATCCGCTCGCCGGCGCGGTAAAGCGCCCTGGGTCCGGCCGCGATCAAGACGTCCGCTTCGACGATCGTGCGCAACATCGCTGCGCCCTGGCGTTCGAGCGGCCGTACCGCAAGGGTGCCCGCCGCATCGCGCTCCAGACGGCCGCGTCGATATTCGATGCAAGCCGCGCGGCATGCGACATCGACGGCGAGCGGGATGGGAAGGTGCTCGGGAACCCGCGCGATGCCTCCGGCAAAGTGGCGCAGGGCCGGCAGCACGATCAAGTGAAATGTCACGAAGGCCGGAACCGCGTTTCCGGGGACTCCGATCAACGTCAATCGACGGCCGGGGCGGCTGAAGTCGCCGAAGGTGATGCCGCGTCCGGGACGAATGTCCACGGGCAGGAACCGTACCGCTTGTGACTGGCGGACCACGTCCGCGTCTCCGAGCGCCGTGCCACCGATCACGAGCAGCACGTCGACGGCGCTGGCGCGCGCACGCTCGATCAGGCGCGCAAACTCCCCGGCACGATCCGGACAAATACCGAGATCGAACGCGCTGAAGCCGGCCGCGCGACACGCAGCGGCAAGGAGAGGTCGGTTGCCGTCGTAGCTCGCGCCTGGGGCGAGCGGCAGCGGTGGGTCGGCGAGTTCGTCACCGGTCGAAGCGATTGCCACGCGCAGCCGCCGAAAAACTTCGGCGCGTGTGATGCCGACCGCAGTTGCCAGTCCGATCTCCGGCGCGCGCAGCGTGGTTGCTCGCGCCAGGATCACCTCGCCCGCCGCCACGTGCTCGCCCCTCGGACGCACGAATTGTCCCGGCGTGACTGCGCAAGCGACCTCGACGAGGTCACCTTCGCGACGTGCGTCCTCCTGTGGCACGACCGCGTCGGCGCCCGGCGGCAACGGTGCCCCGGTCATGATGCGCACGGCCTCGCCAGCTTGCAGCGCGGGCGTGTATGCATGGCCAGCGAATGCCGTGCCGGCAATCCGCAATCGACTCCGCCCCCGGCAGTCGCCGGTCCGGACGGCGTAACCGTCCATCGCCGAATTGGCGAAGCCGGGATGATCGACCCGCGCGATCAGGTCGCCCGCGAGGATGGTTCCGGTCGCACTGGCCAGTTCCACGTCCTCGTGCTCGGCGATCGGTGCGGCCCGCCCGCACATGAAGGCAAGGGCGGCCTGGGCGTCGAGTTCGGGCTTGTCGCTCATGGTGCCGGTGGCACGTCGCGCGCTGGCGCCGGCGGGCGATCAACCCCCGATGTACGACATCTCGATCCTCTTCAGACCCGCGGTCGCAGCACCGCGCGACTCAGAGTAACGATCGGCACGCGCGTGCCAGATGCTGCCAATAGCCGCCGAAACCCGGCCGTCGTCGCCCCCCGAGCGCAGCAGCTTGCGCAGGTCGTACCCCTGCTCGGCAAACAGGCAGAGGTAGAGCTTGCCGTCCGTGGACAGGCGCGCGCGCGTGCAGTCGCCGCAGAACGCGTGCGTCACGCTCGCGATCACGCCGATTTCTCCCATGCCGTCCGCGTAGGCCCAGCGCTCGGCGACTTCGCCCGTGTAGTTCGCGTCGAGCGGCCGCAGCGGATATTCGGCGCCGACGCGCCGCACGATCTCCGCCGCCGGAACGACGTCGTCGAGGCGCCAGCCGTTGGAACGGCCGACATCCATGAATTCGATGAAACGCAGGATGTGGCCCGCCTGCCTGAAGTGGCGCGCCATCGGGAGCATCTGGTCTTCGTTAATGCCGCGCTGAACGACCATGTTCACCTTGATGGGAGCCAGGCCCGCGGCCGCAGCGGCATCGATGCCGGCCAGCACTGCACCGACCGGAAAGTCGACGTCGTTCATGCGCCGGAACACGGCGTCGTCGAGCCCGTCGAGCGAGACCGTGACACGGCGCAGCCCCGCATCGACCAGCGCGCGTGCCTTGCGCGCAAGCAGCGAGCCGTTCGTCGTCAGCGTGAGATCGACCGGACGGCCATCCGGCGTTTTCAGTGCGGCGAGCATCGCGATCAGGCGCTCGATGTCCTTGCGCAGGAGCGGCTCGCCGCCGGTGAGGCGGATCTTCTCGACACCATGGTCGATAAAGAGCCGCGCCAGGCGCGTGATCTCTTCGAAGGTCAGCAAATCGGCGTGCGGAAGGAAGGTGTAGTCCTTGTCGAAGACTTCCTTCGGCATGCAGTATGTGCAGCGAAAGTTGCAGCGATCGGTGACCGAAATCCGCAGGTCACGCATTGCGCGCCCACGGCGATCCTCCACGCGGCCGCGCGCCGCCCCGACGCTCTCGGCAACCGGCAGGCGAATCGACGCCGTGCGCGGATCGGCGATCGGAATGATTCGATCGGTCATGGCCGCATGTTAGCGAGCGGCGCCGATGCGTGGCCACGCGCCGTGTGGGGCCTTGTGCGGCGCGCGCTGCGATGGCGTGCGCCGTTTCCGCCGACTGTCAGGCTGGCGGCACCGCGCTACGGCGCGTCTCGACCTGGACCAGGGGTCCTACATCGAGCGGCGGAAGCTCCGGGCGCTCGCGCGGAACGTGCACCGTGCGTGGTTCCGCGGCGATGCGGGCCTGCACCTGGGCAAGCTTCTCGCCGTCGGTCTGCGCGAGCGTCATCCCGGCCGATTCGAGCATTGGCAGCAGTTGATCGAGCGGCAACGGCGCATTCACGGCACGTGCCGGCTTGACGGGCGGCGCCTCGATCGTTGCCGGCTCCTCCGGCGCAGGCGAAGCGGGACCCGCGCTTCCGGCGTGCGGCTCCTCGGTCGTCGGCGCTTTTGCCGGGACTATCTGCTCGTCGACTTCGTCGTCGATATCGGCAACGCTGGCCGATTCACCCGCGGGCAGGTTGTTGTCGGCACCGGCTGCGGACTCTGCGTCCGCGCGCAGTGCTCCGCCGTCCGTCCGTCCACCGCGGCGGCGGCGGCGGCGTCGACCGCGTCGCTCTTCGCCCTGCGTTGCTGCGCCGGCACCGGCTTCCGTGCCGGCCGGTGCGGTGGTTTCCTGCACGACCGTGGCGGCGGGCGTCGGCTCGGCGCCGGCGACAGGAGGAACCGGCGCGACGGCCTCCTGCGCGGGCGTGTCGCCGACCGTCGGTGCGGCCTCCTCGACCGGCCGCTGTCCGCGAGCGCGACCGCGTTCGTCGCGGCGGCGCGATTCGTCGAGCTTGCCATCTCCGCGCCGAGGTTGTTGCTGGGTGTCGCGTTGACCCTGGGCCTGGTCGTCTGCCCCGCCGCGTGATCTGGCTTCGCGGCGCGAACGTTCGTCGCGCCGGTTGTCGGCCCGCGCGGTCTCTCCCTGGGACTCGCGCTGCCCCTCGCGCTTGGCGTCGCGTCCGCGCTCGCGCTGCCGGTCTTCGCGGCGGTCGTCGCGCGCGCCCCGCTCGCGGCGCGGTTGGCGCTGCTCCTGACCGGGACGCTCGCGCATCTCACGCGAAGGCGCCGCCGCAACGGCAGGCGATTCGGGCGCGGCTGCCAGCAGCGGCGCGGGCTCGCCCGTGATCCAGCGCTTGACCCGGTTCCAAAGGGAAATCTCGGCGACGGGCACGACGATTTGTGGCGCCGGTGTGGGCGTAGCGGCCGGGGGAGGCGCCACGACGGGCGCCGGCGTCATCGGGATGATCCCTCGCACGACCGCCTCCTGTTTCGGCTTCGCCCGCTCGCCGTCGCCCTGTACGGCGCCATAAACCACTTCGGTCGGCGGCGTCTCGGCGCGCTCGAAGCTGGCCTTGGGCGCCTCAAGGCGTTCGTCATCGTGGCGCAGGCGCTCGACCTTGTAGTGCGGCGTCTCCAGGAACTTGTTCGGGATCAGCACGATCGAGACCCGCAGGCGCGCTTCGAGCTTGGCGATATCGACGCGCTTTTCGTTCAGCAGGAACGTCGCCACCTCGACCGGGACCTGCGCGTGGATGGCGGCAGTCCCTTCCTTCATCGCTTCCTCCTGGAGGATGCGCAGGATGTGCAGCGCCGAGCTTTCGGTGTCGCGGATGACACCGACGCCGTTGCAGCGCGGACAGGTGACGTGACTGCCTTCGTTCAGGGCGGGACGCAAGCGCTGGCGCGAGAGTTCCATCAGGCCGAAACGCGAGATCTTGCCCATCTGGACGCGCGCGCGGTCGTAGTGCAGCGCTTCTTTCAGCCGCGTCTCGACCGCGCGCTGATTCTTGCCTTCCTCCATGTCGATGAAGTCGATCACGATCAGCCCGCCGAGGTCGCGCAAGCGCAACTGGCGCGCGACTTCATCGGCGGCTTCGAGGTTGGTCTTGGTGGCGGTCTCCTCGATGTCCGCGCCCTTGGTCGCGCGCGCCGAGTTGACATCGATCGCAACCAGGGCTTCGGTGTGATCGATCACGACCGCGCCCCCGGACGGTAGGGGGACGGTGCGCGAATAGGCGGTTTCGATCTGGTGCTCGATCTGGAACCGAGAGAAAAGCGGGACGTCGTCCTTGTAGCGCTTGACGCGCGCGACCATGTCCGGCATCACGTGCGCCATGAACTGGCGCGCCTGCTCGGCGATCTCGTCGGTGTCGACCAGGATCTCGCCGATGGAGGGATGGAAGTAGTCGCGGATCGCGCGGATGACGAGGCTCGATTCCTCGAAGATGAGGAACGGAGGCGGGTTGAGGCGCTTGTTCTTCTGGCCGTCGGTCTGCGCGTCGCGGATCGAGTTGCCGGCCGGATCGCGGTACATGGGCGTCGCGGCTTCGTCGATCGCGTGCCACAGCTGCAGCAGGTAGTTGAGGTCCCACTGCAGTTCCTCCACCGCGCGCCCGATCCCCGCCGTGCGCGCGATGACGCTCATGCCGCCGGGAAGCTCAAGCTTGTCGACCGCCTCGCGCAATTCCTGCCGGTCTTCACCCTCGACCCGGCGCGACACGCCGCCTCCGCGCGGGTTGTTGGGCATCAGCACGAGATAGCGCCCGGCCAGGGATATGAAGGTCGTCAGGGCCGCGCCCTTGTTGCCGCGCTCCTCCTTTTCGACCTGGACGATCAGTTCCTGGCCCTCCCTGAGGACATCCTGGATCCGTGCGTTGCGGACGTCGACTCCCTCCCTGAAGTAGGAGCGGGAGATCTCCTTGAAGGGCAGGAAGCCGTGCCGCTCCTCGCCGTAGTCGACGAAGCAGGCTTCCAGACTGGGCTCGACCCGGGTGACGACCCCTTTGTAGATGTTCGACTTGCGCTGTTCGCGTCCCGCCGTTTCGATATCGATGTCGATGAGCTTCTGTCCATCGACGATCGCCACCCGCAGTTCCTCTGCGTGGGTGGCATTGAAGAGCATTCTCTTCATTCAGCACTCCTTGCGCCGCCGGGGCGCCGGTGCCGAACCGGGTCGCAGGGGCCGCGCTAGCGCGGGGCCCGGACAGGCAAAACTGGACGTTCGTGCAGCGCCGCTTGCGGCAACACGCTGGCGCGTCGCCGGGCGGTGCGGTCGAACCGCGCCGAGGTGCGAAGAGGGGATGCGATCTTCACGAAAACTGCGGCCCGAGGTTTGCCCTGGTCCGTCGCCGGCATGAGCACCAGCGCCGAACCTCATTCGACTCGATTCAGCCGGGCCGAGGCTTGCGACGCCAGCGGCCCATTGGGTTGCACCGACGATGCGCCTGCCGCTCCTCACGGCGCAGCGCACCGCACTCGCCCGGGCAACTGCATAGGTCTGTCCGGGCATCCGGATCGGTCGCGGCAGCGCGCTGGGCCGCATGGTCCGCGGCGGCGGCGTCGCTAGAATCCGGTCTCGTCGAGCCGGGGTGCCAAGGGGCCTGCGACGCGCCGTCCGGCGCGGGGCCAACCTCGGCAAGCGCTGCTACCAACAAGGGCGCCACCTCGGTCCAACGCGGGCGAGTATAGGGAAGATGCAGACCGTCAGCAAAAGGCGGCCTGGGGCTCGACCGGGTCTGGCCCGCACCAACGCGCGATCCCGAGTGGCCGACTCCGGCATTGGCCCCGACCAGGTCTCGTATGTCACGGTCGGCGACGACGGCGCCGGCCAGCGCCTCGACAACTTCCTATTGAAGCTGGCCAAGGGGGTCCCCAAGAGCCACATCTACCGCATCGTGCGCAGCGGCGAAGTGCGCATCAACCGCGCCCGCGCCGGAGCCAGCCAGAGGCTTGCGGTGGGCGACAGGGTGCGCATTCCGCCTCTTCGTCTTGCCGCGAGCAACACGCCTGCCGCACGCCCGGCGCCGGTCATGCCACCGATTCTCTTCGAGGACGAACACCTGCTCGTGGTCGACAAGGCGGCCGGCTTCGCCGTACACGGCGGCAGCGGCGTGACCTTCGGCATCATCGAGCAGGTCCGCTCGGCGCGTCCGAATCAGCCCTTCCTGGAACTCGTGCACCGGCTCGACCGCGAGACCTCCGGCATCCTTCTGCTTGCCAAGACGCGGCGTGCGCTCGTCGCCCTGCACGAGCAGCTGCGCGAGGGCAAGGTCGACAAGCGCTACCTGGCCTTGGTGCACGGCACGTGGACCAATGCCCGCCAGCATGTACGGGTGGCGCTGCGCAAATCGGTCACGGCGGGCGGCGAGCGGCGCGTGAGCGCCGATCCTGCCGGGCTGCCGTCGCATACCGTCATCAATCTCAAGCAGCGTTTCCGCGACTACACGCTTCTGGAAGCAGAATTGCGCACCGGCCGGACGCACCAGATCCGCGTGCACCTGGCCCACCTGGGCTACCCGATCGCCGGCGACGACAAGTACGGAGACTTCGAACTCAACAAGCGGCTGGAGAGGGGGGAAGGCGGGCCGCGCCTGCGCCGGATGTTCCTGCATGCCGCGCAGATCCGCTTCCGCCACCCGGTGAGTGACGAGCCGATGGATTTGCTGTCGCCCCTGCCACGGGACTGCGAGGATTTCCTGCGTGAGCTCGCCCGCGCTTGAACCGTTCGACCTTGTCGTATTCGACTGGGATGGAACTCTGATCGACTCCACCGCAACGATCGCGCGCGCGATCCAGGGCGCGGCGGCCGATCTCGGCTTGCCGGTGCCGGATTTCGAAGCGGCTTCGCACGTCATCGGCCTCGGCCTGCACGACGCGCTGGCGCGGACGGTGCCGGACCTCCCGCGGGAGCGGGTCGGCGAATTCGTCGCGCAATATCGACACCATTACCTGGCCAATGAAGAATCACTCGAGCTGTTCGCCGGCGTGCGCGACCTGCTCGGCTGGCTCGGTGCAGACAAGACTCTGGCGATCGCGACCGGCAAAAGCGCCGCCGGCCTGGCGCGCGCCCTGCAGGCGACGCAGCTGGGTGCGTTGTTTGCAGCAACGCGATGCGCCGATCAGACCGCACCGAAGCCACACCCGGCCATGCTGCTGGAGCTGGCAGCCGAACTCGGTGTCGATGGCGCGCGAGTCCTGATGATCGGCGATACCACACATGACCTGCAGATGGCCGCGGCGGCGGGCGCAGGGTCGGTCGGCGTCACGTACGGCGCCCATTCGCGGGTCCAGCTCGCGGCGTGCGAGCCGCTCGCGCTCGTGGACTCGGTGGCGGAACTCGCGCGCTGGATGGGGCGCCCGTGATTCCGATTTGCGATGCGGCCGAACTCAGCGATGCCGGGACCGGCGTGCGCTTCGACGTCACCGTTGATGGCGGACCGGCAACCGCATTCGTCGTACGCTATCGCGGCGCTGTCGTCGGTTTCCTCAACCGGTGTGCGCACGTGGCAATGGAACTGGACTGGCTGCCGGGTCTCTTCTTCGAGGAGGAGGGGACATACCTGATGTGCGCGACGCACGGGGCGATCTATGAACCGGACACCGGGGCGTGCGCGGGAGGTCCCTGCCTTGGCCGCGGCGGGTTGCTGCGGTTGCAGGTCGTCGAGCACGAGGGCCGCATCTGGTGGATCCCGAGCGGCCACGTGCGTGCGCCGCAAGGTAGCGTCACGGCTTCCTGAGCGCGCTTCCCTGGCGGGCGAGGAGCGCGAAAACCGCCGGGCGATTGCGCAGCGCCGGCAGCCGGCCAGCGTCCAGCGTGCGCCAGGAGCTGATCGTGCGTGTCGCGATCGTTTCGCCGGGACCCGTCACCTCGACCGCCAGGCTCAGCCGTGTCTCGTGCGCACAGTGACGAAGGAGTGCAGCGAACAGGCGTTCATTGCGATACGGCGTTTCGATAAAGAGTTGCGTTTCGCCGCCGCGCGACGCGGTCTCGAGAGCCTTGATCGCGCTCGCACATTCCGACGCGTGCTGCGGCAAATACCCGACGAAGCGAAAGCGCTGGCCTTCGAGCCCCGACCCCATGAGCGCAAGCAGCAAAGAAGACGGCCCGACCAGCGGATGGACGACGAAGCCCAATTCGTGCGCACGAGCCACGATGGTGGCGCCCGGATCGGCGACGGCAGGGCACCCTGCCTCGGAGACGAGGGCGAGGTCGAGTCCATCGCGCAGTGGCTGCAGCCAGGCGTCGATGCGTGCGGGGTCGGGTGCGTGCCCGATTTCGACGATGTCGATTTCCGGCAGCGCGACCGGGTGCTCGATCGTCTTGAGGAACGCACGAGCGCTCTTTGCGCTTTCGGCGAGGAAATGGCGCGTCGATCGTGCAGCCTGCAGGACGTGTCGCGGCAACACGTCGTCCACGGCGCTTGCCGCGACGAGCGATGGGAGCAGAAGCAGCCGGCCGGGAATCATCGCGGCGGCACGTCGACGCCGCACGAAATCAGCATCGTGGTCAGGCGGATCAGCGGCAACCCGACGAGAGCGGTCGGATCGGTCGAGTCGACCGACTCCACGAGCGCGATACCGGTCGATTCGATCTTGGCTGCGCCGGCGCAGTCGAAGGGGGCGTCGAAGCGCAGGTAGGCCTCGAGCGCGGGACGTGCAAGGGTACGAAAGCGCACCCGCGTCGGCACGTTGTCGAGTTGAAGCGCGCCGGTCGTGGTGTCGAGCAGTGCGAGCGCGGTGTGGAACACGACCAGGCGGCCCTGCATGCGCTCGAGTTGCTCCAGCGCGGCGTCGAACGCGCCGGGTTTGCCGATCATGGTTCCGTCGAGTTCGGCAACCTGGTCGGACCCAATGACCAGCGCGCCGCGATGGCGCCCCGCCACGGCACAGGCCTTCGCGCGGGCGAGCCGCAAAGCGGCCGCTTCGGGCGCTTCTTCCGCTCGCGCGGTCTCGTCGACATCAGGCGAATCGACGACGAACGTCAGATGCAGCCGCGCGAGCAATTCACGACGGTATGGAGAGCTCGAGGCGAGTACGATCGGGCGCACGGTGAAGCTCGGATCGATCGATGTGACAGCGAGTGTAGTCAGCCCCGTGGGAATCTCGCGATGAATCCGTCGGAAGCGAGCTGCAGGATCGATACCTTCGAACTCGCGCGCCGCGGCGGCGTTGTCGAGGGACGGATTCCGTTCGCGGCCGCACCGAGACTGCGCGCGAGTCTGCGGAGCGACGCCGGCGCGATCGGATTTCGCCTGCAAGGCATGATGGACGATCAGGGCCGTCCTGCGGCGCGACTGCGTCTCGAAGCCGATCTTCCGCTCGCCTGCGACCGCTGCGGCCAGCCGATGAGCGTGTCGCTTCGGCACGAGGCGACCTTCTATTTCGTGCATGACGAGGCAGAACTCGCCGCACTGCCGGTGGCCGCCGAGGACGAGGAGGAGCCACTGCTCGGGAGCGATTCCTTCGATCTCGCAGCGCTGGTCGAGGACGAGACCGTCCTCGGCATCCCGGTCTCGCCGCGGCACGCGGAATGCCCGGAGCCGCGCGATCGACGCGGATCTACCGCGCGAAACGAGAGAGCGGGCCCTTTCGCGGGATTGCGCGGCCTGTTACGCAGAGACGAGCACTAACGGGCACGCCGCTTGGCGCCAAAGGCGCAAATCCGCTGCGATTTGCACGCGTCGTTGGGTACAATCGCGCACTTTGCTTGCCTCCCCAGGGGTCACCATGGCAGTCCAACAGAACAAGAAGTCCGCATCGCGCCGCGGAATGCACCGTGCGCACGATTTCCTGACCAATCCGCCGACCGCGATCGAGCCGACCACGGGTGAGGTGCACCGTCGTCACCACGTCAGTCCGAACGGGTACTACCGCGGCAAGAAGGTCGTCCAGGGCAAGGAAGATCAGTAAGGATTGCCGCGGCCGTTGCCCGACCTCGTCCGTAGGCGCGAGTAGCGAACCGGTCGAACCTTCCCGATGACGGTTCGTATCGCCGTCGACTGTATGGGTGGCGATCACGGTGTCTGCGTGACCGTGCCGGCGGCGCTCGGTTTCCTGCGCGAGACCGAGGGTGCGCGGGTACTGCTAGTGGGCAAGCGCGAGGCGATCGAGCCCTTGCTCGGCAAGGCGGGCGCGTTGCGCGACCGCCTAGAAGTGGTCCATGCCGAGGAAGAGGTCACGATGGATGATCCTCCGGCGCAGGCACTACGGGGCAAGCGCAACTCGTCGATGCGCGTGATCGCGAATCTCGTCAAGCAGGGAGAAGCGGACGCCTGTGTCAGTGCGGGCAACACCGGCGCGCTGATGGCGATCTCGCGCTTCGTGCTCAAGACGCTCGACGGGATCGACCGGCCGGCCATCGCAAGCGTGCTGCCGAACCAGACCGGTGGCGTCACGACGATGCTCGATCTCGGTGCGAACGTCGATTGCACGCCGGAGCATCTCCTGCAGTTTGCCGTGCTGGGTGCGGCGCTCGTCGCCGCGGTCGACGAGAAGGAGCGGCCGAGCGTCGGGCTCCTCAACATCGGCGAGGAGATGATCAAGGGCAACGACGTGGTCAAGCGGGCGGCCGAGCTGCTGCGCGCGAGTCCGCTCAACTTCTATGGCAACGTGGAAGGCGACGACATCTACAAGGGCACCACCGACGTGGTCGTCTGCGACGGTTTCGTCGGCAACGTGGCGCTCAAGACCTCGGAAGGCCTGGCGCGGCTCCTTGCCGGCATGGTGAAGGAAGAATTCACCCGCGATTGGTACTCGAAGCTGCTGGCTCTTGTCGCCTACCCGGTGCTCGGGCGCTTCAAGCGACGGGTCGATCCGCGCCGGTACAACGGCGCGAGTCTGCTTGGCCTGCGCGGCATCGTCATCAAAAGCCACGGGTCGGCGGACGTACTCGCCTTCCAGAGCGCGATCCGGCGTGCCTACGAAGCGGCGCGCCACCAGCTTCTGGAGCGCACCGTCGCGGCGATGCAACCGCTCGCGGCCCAGCTCGCACAGACCGGCGCGCCGGTGATGGTCGATGCCTGACCGATCGATGGCGGCGCGCTACACCCGCATCATCGGCACCGGGTCGGCGCTGCCAGCACGTGCGGTGAGCAATGACGAGCTCGCGCGCGAGCTCGCCGGCCGCGGCATCGAAACCTCGGACGAGTGGATCGTCGCGCGCACCGGCATCCGCCAGCGCTACATCGCCGAGGCCGGCCTTACGACGAGCGCGCTGGGCACGCGCGCAGCGCTGGCCGCACTCGCCGATGCGCGGGTCGATGCGAAGGCGATCGACCTGCTGATCGTCGCCACGTCGACGCCGGATCAGATCTTTCCGAGCACCGCCTGCCTCATCCAGGCGCAGTTGGGCACTCCCGGCGGCGCGGCGTTCGACCTGCAGGCCGTCTGTAGCGGGTTCGTCTACGGCCTCGCGGTGGCCGACACGATGATGCGCGCCGGGCCGTACCGGCGCGCCCTCGTGATCGGCGCAGAGGTGTTCTCGCGCATTCTCGATTGGAACGACCGCACGACGTGCGTCCTGTTCGGCGATGGCGCCGGTGCGGTCGTGCTCGAGTCGAGCGACGCGCCGGGCATTCTTGCCGCGCGGCTGCACGCCGATGGTTCGCAGGCCAAGATTCTGTGCACCGGAGGCCGGGTCGAGAACGGACGCGTCACCGGCGATCCGTTCCTGCGCATGGATGGACAGGCCGTTTTCAAGCTGGCCGTCAACGTGCTGGCCGATTCCGCGCGCCAGGTGCTTGCCGACGCCGACCTGCCCGTGAGCGCGGTCGACTGGCTCATCCCGCACCAGGCCAACGTGCGCATCCTCAATGCGACCGCGAAACGCCTCGGTGTCGACGAGAGCCGGCTGGTCGTCACCGTCGATGCGCACGGCAACACCTCCGCTGCATCCGTGCCGCTGGCTCTCGATGTCGCGCGCCGCGACGGTCGCATTCAAAAGGGGCATAACGTGCTCCTGCAGGGCGTGGGCGGCGGATTTACCTGGGGTTCGGTCCTGGTTCGTTTCTGAAATCCGCGCGCGGCTCGATGAAGATCGCCTTCGTATTCCCCGGACAGGGCTCGCAGTCGGTCGGCATGTTGTCGAGTTTCGCCGGCAACCCGGCCGTCGCGAACGTGGTGCAGCGGGCTTCGCAGGCCCTTGGCCAGGATCTCGGGCGGCTGATCGCCGAAGGACCTGCCGAGGAACTCGGCCTGACGGTCAACACGCAACCCTGCATGCTGACCGCGGCCTACGCGATGTTCGAGGCGTGGCGAGCGGCCGGCGGCCCGATGCCATCCGTGGTCGCAGGGCACAGCCTCGGTGAATACTCGGCGCTGACTGCCGCCGGCGCGTTTGCTCTGGAGGACGCCGTACCGCTCGTTCGGTTCCGCGCGCAGGCGATGCAGGACGCCGTGCCGGTCGGGGTGGGCGCGATGGCGGCGATCCTCGGCCTGGACGACGCGCAGGTGCGCGCGGCGTGCGAGGAGTCGGCACAGGGCGAGGTCGTGGAGGCGGTGAATTTCAATGCGCCGGCGCAAGTGGTGATCGCCGGTCACAGGGCGGCGGTCGACCGGGCGTGCGTGGCTGCCAAACAGCGCGGCGCGAAGCGCGCGGTGATCCTGCCCGTCTCGGCGCCGTTCCATTCGTCCCTGCTCGCTCCGGCACGCGAGAAACTGCGTGAACGCCTGGCACAGGTTGCGCTGGCTGCGCCGAGGATCGCGGTTATCCACAACGTCGACGTGTCGACGAGCTTCGACCCGGCGACAATCCGCGAGACGCTCGCGCGCCAGGCGGCGAGCCCGGTGCGCTGGTCGGAGACGATCTCCAGGATGGCAGCCGAAGGCGTCACGCACGTGGTCGAGTGCGGTCCCGGGCGCGTCCTCGCGGGCCTCACGAAGCGGGTCGTCGGCACGCTCGAGAGTCTCGCGATTACCGATGCGGCATCGCTCGCCGAAGTACGGTCCAAGCTGGCGGTCTAGATGGCGACGATATTCTCCGGCACCGCGCTCGCGGGCGAAGTCGCCCTCGTGACGGGTGCGTCGCGGGGTATCGGTGCGGCGATCCTCGAGGCCCTCGCGCGTAGCGGAGCCACCGTCGTCGGAACGGCGACGACGGAAGCCGGCGCGCAGGCAATCGATGCAAGAGTTGCGGAAATCGGCGCGTCCGGCCGGGGCGCGGTGCTCGACGTGCGCGACGCGACCACGGGCGAGACGCTCGTGGACCGTATCGCGGGCGAGTTCGGCAAACTTTCGGTCCTGGTCAACAACGCCGGCATCACGCGCGACACGCTCGCGATGCGGTTGAAAGACGATGACTGGGCGGCCGTGCTCGAGACCAATCTCACCGCAGCGTTCCGCCTGATCCGCAGTGCCCTGCGCGGAATGATGAGGGCCAGGCATGGTCGCATCATCAACATCAGCTCGGTCGTCGCCGCGAGCGGCAACGCCGGCCAGACGAACTACGCGGCGGCCAAAGCGGGGCTCGAAGGCATGTCGCGCGCCCTCGCGCGCGAGGTGGGCAGCCGCGGCATCTGCGTCAACTGCATCGCCCCGGGCTTCATCGACACGGACATGACGCGCAAGCTCAACGAGGCCCAGTCACAGGCGCTGCTGGGGCAGATCCCGCTCGCGCGCCTCGGGCAACCGAACGAAGTGGCGGCCGCGGTCGTGTTTCTCGCATCGGGCGCCGGCGCCTACATCACCGGTGCAACCCTGCATGTCAACGGGGGCATGCACATGGGGTGATCGCGTGCCGCGCGCATGTCGCGTGGCAGGTGTGCTCTGATAGACTTTCTGGCTCGTCCTAGTGGCGAGCGAGCCCATCGGATTCAGAGACGCGGACCGCAGTCAACTCAAACAGCCGGTGCCAGCGGGCCATGCGCCGTGCGTCGAGCAATCTAGTCAGGAGGAGTTCATGGAGAACATCGAACAGCGCGTCAAGAAGATTGTCGCCGAGCAACTGGGCGTGAACGAAGCGGACATCAAGAACGAATCCGCGTTCGTCGAGGACCTCGGCGCCGATTCGCTCGACACGGTCGAACTCGTGATGGCGCTGGAGGACGAATTCGAGTGCGAGATCCCGGATGAGGAAGCCGAAAAGATCCGCACCGTGCAGCAGGCCGTCGACTACGTTGGCGCGCATCTGAAGAAGTCGTAACCGCCCCGCCGCCTTGCAACCGCGCCGCGCATGAATGGACGTCGCCGCGTCGTCATCACCGGTCTGGGCATCATTTCCCCGATCGGCAACGATGTCGCGACTGCGTGGAGCAATGCCCTCGAAGGGCGGTCCGGTGTCACGCGCATCACGCGCTTCGATGCAACGGGTTTCAACGCGCAGATCGCCGGAGAGGTGAAGAATTTCGATGTGACGAAGTACATGACGGCCAAGGAAGCGCGCCGCATGGACACGTTCATCCACTACGGAATTGCCGCTTCGATCGAGGCACTCAAGGACTGCGGCCTCGAGATCACCGATGCGAACCGCGAGCGGATCGGCTGCCTCGTCGGATCCGGCATCGGCGGGCTGCCGATGATCGAGGACAACCACGGCGAGTTCACCACCCGCGGGCCGCGCCGCATTTCGGCGTTCCTGATTCCCGGCTCCATCATCAACATGATCTCGGGCAACCTGTCGATCATGTACGGCCTGAAGGGGCCGAACCTCGCCATCGTCACCGCGTGCACGACCGGGCTGCACTGCATCGGCGAGGCGGGCCGGTTGATCGAATACGGCGATGCCGATGTGATGATCGCAGGGGGAGCCGAGTCGACGGTGTGTCCGCTCGGCGTCGGCGGCTTCGCATCGATGCACGCGCTTTCCACCCGCAACGACGATCCGGCGACGGCCAGCCGTCCGTGGGATCGGGATCGCGACGGGTTCGTGCTCGGCGAGGGCGCCGGCGTGGTGGTCTGCGAGGAGTACGAGCACGCGAAGAAGCGCGGCGCGCGGATCTACTCCGAATTGGTCGGCTATGGCATGAGCGCCGATGCGTTTCACATGACTGCACCCGACATGGACGGCCCGCGCCGCTCGATGGTGGCTGCGCTGCGCAACGCCGGTGTCAATGCGGACGAGGTCGCGTACCTGAACGCGCATGGGACATCGACGCCGCTGGGTGACATCAACGAAACGAAGGCGCTCAAGGCCGCGCTCGGCGACGCCGCGCGCAAGATTGTCGTGAACTCGACCAAGTCGATGACCGGCCATCTGCTCGGCGGGGCGGGAGGCATCGAGTCGGTTTTCACTTCGCTCGCCGTTCACCACCAGAAATCGCCGCCGACCATCAACATATTCAACCAGGACCCGGAGTGCGATCTCGACTACTGCGCCAACGCCGCGCGTGACCTGAAAATCAACATCGCACTGAAGAACTCCTTCGGTTTTGGTGGCACGAACGGCACGCTCGTCTTTCGGCGTGTCTGATATCTCGGTCAGCTGGATCGCCGTGTCGCGCTCGCCGTGGCGGATGCGCCTGCGCCTTGCCGCGCTGGTGCTGTCGAGCGGCGTTGGTGCTGCGCTCATCGTCGCGCTGTGGCTTGGTTCGGAGACCACCGCCGCCTTGGCCGGTGTCGCGGCGATGGGCGCGGCTGCGCTCGCCGGACGCAAGGTCGCAGTGCGGCAACCGACGGCCAGCTGGTGCGTGCGCGGCGACGGCAGGGTTTCGGTGCGATGGGGTCGCCGCGCTGCATGCTCCGATGGGGTGAGCGCGGTGTTCGTTTCGTCCGGGCTGATCGTGCTTCGCGACGGCATGCGTACGCTGGAGGTCTGGCGGGATGCCACACCATCGAAGGCGTTCCGCCGTCTGTCGGTCGCGATCCGGTGGCACGTCGGGCGGCCCGAGCCAGCGGTGCTTTTCGATTGATCGACCCGATGGGGCGCGTCGAACTTAAGCCAGCGCTCGCGGTCACAGTCGCTGCGAGCAGGCAATGCCTGCCAGGACGGGTCGGGCGATGAGCGATCGCGAGGCCGACCAGATCCTGGTGGAGCAGGTCCAGCGCGGTGACAAGCACGCATTCGAGCTGCTGGTGGCGAAATACCAGCGCAAGATATTCAGGCTTTTGTCGCGCCTGATCCGTGATACGGCCGAGATCGAGGACGTCGCCCAGGAGGCGTTCATCAAGGCGTATCGAGCGCTGCCGAACTTTCGCGGGGAAAGCGCGTTCTACACATGGCTGTACCGGATCGCAATCAACACCGCGAAGAACTACCTGGTGGCTCAGGGCCGGCGTGCCCCGACCACGACCGAGACCGAAATCGACGAGGCGGAAACCTTCGACGAGGGCGATCAACTGCGCGACGTCAACACGCCGGACTCCATGCTGCTGTCGAAGCAGGTTGGAGAGGCCGTCAACCGGGCGATCGACAAGCTGCCGGAGGACTTGCGCACCGCGATCGTCCTGCGCGAGCTCGAGGGCTTGAGCTACGAGGAAATCGCTGAGACGATGAACTGTCCAATTGGTACTGTGCGATCGCGGATCTTTCGGGCCCGTGAGGCGATCGCCGAAGAGCTGCGGCCCCTGCTGGATACTTCCAAAGACAAGCGCTGGTGAGGCGAAGATGACGGAGCAGGCAAATGGCGGACGGGCGCGGCGGCCAAGCTGCAGCGAGGCGCTCTCCGGGCTTCTCGACGGCGAGCTGGACCAAGGCAGCTGTCGAGAGCTGTTCGACCGTCTTTCCAGCGACCCCGAAGCGCAGCGAACGTGGGCGCTGCTGAACCTCGCCTGCGATGCCTTGCGCTCGAGCGAGACGGCAGCCCAGCACTCGGCGGGCTTCGTCTCCCGGGTCGGCAGGGCGCTGGCGGACGAGCCCGTGATCCTCGCGCCACGCGCGCTGCGCCGGCCCGGAACGCTGCGCCGCGTAGTTATCCCCGTCGCTGCCGTGGCGGCGGCGGCGGGTGTTCTGACGGTGGTCGCGCTGCCGCTCATACGCGATCCGGTTCCCGGCACCGAGGGTCCGGTTGCGATCGTCGACCGCAAGGATGGGGCCTTGCCCGTCGTCAGCCCGGAGCGCGGCGTGGTGCGAGCGCGGGAACTCGAGTCCTATCTCGAAGCGCATCGCGAAAGCGCTCCCGGCCCCATTACTGCGCCCAGCGAGTACATCACGAACGCCGCGCTGACGACGGAGTCGCGCTGAGTCGATGCGTGCGATGGCGATGATTCGGCGCGGATGGGGCGCGCAGGCTCGCCGCGTGGCATTCACGGTCGCGTTGACGACCGCCGCGACGGTGCTCGTGGCGGCGCGGGCGCAGCCGGCCAATCAGGGTCGCTCCGATGCCGATTGGCTCCAGGCGATCCAGAATGCGGCGCAGCGGAGCAACTACTCCGGCACCATCTACTACCAACAAGGCGCCGAAGTCCGCAGCTCGCGCATCGTGCATCAGTTCGACGGGGCGGTCTCGTACGAGCGCCTCCAGGTGCTGGACGGTGAGCGGCGCGAGTACCTGCGCAAGGGCGATGCGGTGCAATGCCTGTTGCCGGAATCCAAGCGCGTGATCTTCGAGAAGCGGCCGATCGGCGGCAACTTTCCCGCGTTGTCGAGCGCGGCTCCGACCGACATCCTGCGTTTCTACAATTTGCGTTTGGGCTCGCTGGACCGCGTCGCCGACGTGGAATGCCAGATCATCCTGCTCGAGCCCAAGGACAGCGTCCGCTACGGCTATCGCCTGTGGGCGGAACGAACGACAGGACTCCTGTTGCGTGCGCAAATGCTGAACGAAAACCAGGACGTGATCCAGCAGATGGCGTTCACCGATGTGCGTCTCGGCGAGCCCTTCGACGCGACACGCTTGAAGCCGAGTTGGTCGACCGAGGGCTGGCACGTCGACAAGGTCGAGGCCAAACCCGTGGACCTCGGCTGGTCGCTGCAGGTCCCGGACGGGTTTCGCCAGTTGAGCGCAGTCATGCGGCGCTTCTCGCGCGGCGGCGGCCGGGACGCGTTGCAGGCTGTCTATTCGGACGGCCTCGCGACGTTCTCGGTGTTCATCGAAAACGATCAGGATGGCACACCGCCGCCCAAGTGGTCCAAGGGGCCCATCAACGTCTACGTTCACCGGGTCGGCGATACGACCATCACCGTGGTAGGTGAGGTGCCGGCAAGCACGGTGCGCGAGGTCGCACTGTCCGTCAAAGCGCCGTCAGCGCGCTGAGTCTCTCCAGGGAAGGGTAGAAGAATGATTCGACAAGCCCAACGCGCGTTCGTCGTGCTGCTGTTCCTGCTCGGATGCGCCAACGCGCAGGCGCAAAGCGCGCAGATGCTGCCCGACTTCACCGAACTGGTCGAAAGGTATGGTCCTGCGGTGGTCAACATTCGCACCGTCGCGCGCGTCAGTTCCCAGGCTGCCCCCGGCCTGCCGGACCTGGACGAAAACGATCCGATGCTCGAGTTCTTCCGGCGTTTTTTCCCGCCCGGCCCGCAACAGCGGCCGGGACCGCAGGGACCGCAGCAGCGTCCCCCCCGCGGCGAGCGCGAGGTACCGCGCGGCCTGGGCTCCGGCTTCATCATCTCGCCTGACGGCTACGTGCTCACCAACCACCACGTGGTCGACGGTGCCGACGATATCTTCATCACGATGAGCGACCGGCGCGAATTCAAGGGCAAGCTCATCGGTTCGGACCGCCGCACGGACGTGGCGCTGGTCAAGATCGACGCGACGGGCCTGCCGACAGTCAAAATCGGTGATCCGAACAAGACCAAGGTCGGCGAGTGGGTGATCGCGATCGGTTCGCCGTTCGGCCTCGACAACACCGTCACGGCCGGCATCGTGAGCGCCAAGGCGCGCGAGACCGGTGAATACCTGCCGTTCATCCAGACCGACGCGGCGGTCAACCCGGGCAATTCCGGCGGTCCGCTCATCAACATGCGCGGCGAGGTGATCGGCATCAACTCGCAGATCTTCACCACGTCGGGCAGCTACGCCGGGATCGCATTTGCGATCCCGATCGATGAGGCGATGAACGTCCAGGACCAGCTGCGCACGTCCGGCCGCGTGATCCGCGGCCGCATCGGCGTCGCGATCGGCGAGGTCAGCAAGGACGTCGCGGATGCGATCGGACTCGGCCGGCCGCGTGGCGCGCTTGTAAGCAACGTCGAGCACGACAGCCCCGCGGAGAAGGCGGGGATCGAGGCGGGCGACGTGATCCTGCGCTTCGGCAGCAAGGACGTCGAGCGCTCGAGCGACCTCCCGCGCATCGTCGGCGGAACCAAACCCGGCACCAAGGCGTCGATGCAGGTGTTCCGCAAGGGCAAGACACTCGATATGCAGGTCACCGTGGCAGAGCTGCCGGCGGACAAGGCGCAAGCGCGCCGCGACGGCGACGAATCGCCGCGCAGCACGGAGAAGGCCAATGCCCTCGGGCTGGTGGTTTCGGACGTTTCGGCGGACAAGCTGAAGGAAATGCGGCTGCGCGGCGCAGTCCAGGTCGATTCCGTCGATGGTGCGGCCGAGCGCGTCGGCGTCAGGCCGGGCGACCTGATCCTGGCAATCAACAACACCGAGGTCTCGAATGCCAAACAATTCAATGACCTGGTCGCCAAGCTCGACCCCAAGGCCCGGGTCCTGCTGCTTGTGCGGCGCGGCGACCAGAGCACCTTCCTGATCATCCGGCCCAACGACCGGTAGCCACCGGACGGCGACAGGCGGCGCGTTAAAATCCGCGGCCTGTCGACAGGCGAGGGGGGTGCTCCGGCGGCGCACCCCCTTTCTCTTGCTCTTGTGCGCCGCGTGAGCATCCTGGGAATTCATACACGCGCCTCGTTACTGTTCTGGCGCGGCTGGTCGCAGTTCCAATGCAGCAGATCCGCAACTTTTCCATCATCGCCCACATCGACCACGGCAAATCGACGCTCGCGGATCGCCTGATCCAGCGCTGCGGCGGCTTGTCCGAGCGGGAAATGGAGGAACAGGTGCTGGATTCGATGGCGTTGGAGCGCGAGCGCGGCATCACCATCAAGGCGCAGACCGCGGCGCTCGAATACGTGGCGCGCGACGGCCGCAAGTACAACCTGAACCTGATCGACACGCCCGGGCATGTCGACTTCTCGTACGAGGTGAGCCGCTCGTTGTCGGCCTGCGAGGGCGCGCTGCTCGTCGTCGACGCGTCGCAAGGCGTCGAGGCGCAGACGGTGGCCAACTGCTACACGGCGATCGAACTCGGCGTCGACGTGGTGCCGATCCTCAACAAGATGGACCTGCCGCAGGCGAATCCGGAGCAGGCGCGCGCCGAGATCGAGGACGTGATCGGCATCGACGCCCACGATGCGATCCTCGCCAGCGCCAAGACCGGCATGGGTGTCGACGACATCCTCGAGCGGATCATCGAGCGCATTCCCCAACCGCGCGGCGACGCCGCGGCACCATTGCAGGCGCTGATCATCGACTCCTGGTTCGACAACTACGTCGGCGTCGTGATGCTGGTGCGGGTCTTCAACGGGCTGTTGCGGCCGAAGGACAAGATCCTGCTGATGGCCACCGGTGCCACGCATCTGGTCGAGCAGGTGGGCGTCTTCACGCCGAAATCGTGCCGCCGCGACGAACTCGGGGCGGGCGAGGTCGGCTTCGTGGTCGCCGGCATCAAGGAACTGCGCGATGCGCGCGTCGGCGACACGGTCACCCACCAGACCCGGCCCGCGCCGGCGCCGCTGCCCGGATTCAAGGAGATCAAGCCGCAGGTGTTCGCGGGCCTGTACCCGGTCGAATCGAACCAGTACGAGGCGTTGCGTGACGCACTGACCAAGCTGCAGCTCAACGACGCGTCGCTGCATTTCGAGCCCGAGGTATCGCAGGCGCTCGGGTTCGGCTTTCGCTGCGGCTTCCTCGGGCTCCTGCACATGGACATCGTGCAGGAGCGGCTCGAGCGCGAATACGACATGGACCTGATCACGACCGCACCGTCGGTCGTTTACGAGGTCGTGCTGCGCGACGGGTCGGTGCTGCGGATCGAGAACCCGTCCAAGCTGCCCGATGCGGCGCGGATCGAGGAGATCCGCGAGCCGATCGTGGCGGTCACCATCTTCGTGCCTCAGGAATATGTCGGCGCCGTCATCACGCTGTGCACCGGCAAGCGGGGCGTACAGGTCAACCTCGCCTATCACGGCCGCCAGGTGCACCTGACCTACGATCTGCCGTTGGCGGAGATCGTGCTCGACTTCTTCGACCGGCTGAAGTCGATCTCGCGCGGTTACGCCTCGATGGACTACGAGTTCAAGGAGTATCGCGCCGCCGACGTGGTGCGCGTGGACATGCTGATCAACGGCGACAAGGTGGATGCGCTGTCGATCATCGTGCACCGCGCGAACTCGCAATATCGCGGCCGCGAGATCGCCGCCAAGATGCGCGAGCTGATTCCGCGCCAGATGTACGACGTCGCGATCCAGGCGGCGATCGGCGCCAACATCATCGCGCGCGAGAACGTCAAAGCGCTGCGCAAGAACGTGCTCGCCAAATGTTATGGCGGCGACATCACGCGCAAGAAGAAGCTGCTCGAGAAGCAGAAGGCCGGCAAGAAGCGCATGAAGCAGGTCGGCACCGTCGAGATTCCGCAGGAGGCCTTCCTGGCCATCCTGCAGGTGGAGGACAAGTGAATTTTGCGTTGATCCTTTTCATTCTTCTGGTCGTGAGCGGTGCGATGTGGCTGCTCGACGTGATGCTGCTGAAACGGCAGCGCGTTGCCGCTGCCGGGCGCGCGCTGGCCGACTTCGACGCCAAGAACGGCGACGCCCGTGCGCTCAACCAGCCCGCGGTCGCACGCGAGCGCGCGGCGGTCGAGGAGCGCCTGACCCGTCGCCCCTGGTACCTCGAGTACACGGCGAGCTTCTTCCCGGTGATCCTGGTGGTGTTCGTGCTGCGCTCGTTCTTCTTCGAGCCGTTCCGCATCCCGTCCGGCTCGATGATCCCGACGCTCCAGATCGGCGACCTGATCCTGGTCAACAAGTACCAGTACGGCGTGCGCCTGCCCGTGATCCACACCAAGATCGTCGACATCGGCCTGCCCCAGCGCGGCGACGTGATGGTGTTCCGCTTTCCGAACAATCCCTCGCAGGACTACATCAAGCGCGTCGTGGGTCTGCCCGGCGACAAGGTCGAGTACATGAACCGCCGGCTGACCATCAACGGCGTTCCGGTGCCGGAGCGCCCGGTCGAGCCGTACCTCGACGAGGAGCGTGCCCAGTACCGCAAGCAGTTCGTCGAGACACTCGGCACGGTCGAGCATCGCATCATCCTGAACGACGGACCGGGCGTACCGATCGTGCAGGGCTACCAGCACACGGATCCGCAGGCGTGCCAGTACTCGCCGCCCGAAGGCGTCACCTGCATCGTGCCTGCGGGACACTATTTCATGATGGGCGACAATCGCGACAACAGCGAGGACAGCCGTTTCTGGGGCTTCGTCCCCGAGGAGAACATCGTCGGGCGGGCGTTCTTCATCTGGATGAATTTTGGCAATATCGGCCGCATCGGCTCGTTCCGTTGACGGCGGACGGTCGAGGCGGGCGGCACGGACGGTAACGAGGGAGGATCAATGGAGAAAACAAGTCCGCGCGTGAGCCAGCGGGGATTGAGCTTGATCGGCGTGCTGTTCGTCGGCGTGATCGTCGTCATCCTGCTGCTGCTCGGCGCCAAGCTCGTGCCCGCAGTGGTCGAGTACATCGCGATCGAGCGTGCCGTGCAAAAGATCAAGAGCGAAGGCAACACCGTTGGCGATATCAGAGAGGCATTCCAGAAACAAGCGACGATCGACGACATCAAGTCGATCACCGCGCGCGACCTGGACATCACCAAGGAGGGCGACCGGGTGGTGATCTCGTACGCCTACACGTACAGCATTCCGCTGATGGAGAACGTGCGGCTGGTGATCGATTTTTCCGGCACCACGCGCGACCGCGCGACCAAGGCGGTGCCCTGATGTTCCATCGCGAGGGCGGGCGGGATGGACCTGACGGCGCTTGAGGAGCGCCTCGGTTACCGCTTCACGCAGCCGACGCTGTTGGAGCAGGCCGTCACGCACCGCAGCCACGGCGCCGTTCACAACGAGCGCCTCGAGTTTCTCGGCGACGCGGTGCTGAACTGCACCATCGCGCACCTGCTCTATCAGAAGTACGCACGCCTGAACGAGGGCGATCTGTCGCGCCTGCGGGCGAATCTGGTCAAGCAGCAGTCGCTGGCGGAGATCGCGCAGCAACTCGGACTCGCGGACTTTCTGCGCCTGGGAGAAGGCGAGATGAAGAGCGGGGGCTTCCGGCGGCCGTCGATCCTCGCCGACACGATGGAAGCAGCGTTCGGTGCGGTATTCGTCGACGGGGGATTCGAGGCCGCCCGCGACGTCATCGGCCGCCTGTTCGAGCCGGTGCTCAAGAGCGTCGACCCGAAGACGCTCGGCAAGGACAGCAAGACGCTCCTGCAGGAGTACCTGCAGGGCAAGCGGTTGCCGCTTCCGGTGTACGCGGTGGTTGAAACGCGCGGCGCGGCGCACAACCAGGAGTTCGAGGTGGAGTGCGGCATTCCGAAGCTCGAGATCAGCGTGCGCGGCACGGGCCGCAGCCGGCGCGCTGCGGAGCAGTCGGCGGCGAAACTGGCACTCGAGAGCGCACAGGCCGCGCTGCAGGCGTTGCGTCGCTCCAAGCGCAAGGCCGCAGGCGAGGCGGCGCAGGTCGCCTCGACCGACGCGCCGGCCGTTGCCGAGGCGCAGGCCGCGGCCGCCGAAACCCCCGACTCCGGCGACGCCACCATTGCCCGCTGAACACATGCAGGAGCAGGTCCGCGCGGTCGCCCGAACCGGGTTGGTGGCGATCGTCGGGCGCCCCAATGTCGGCAAGTCGACGTTGCTGAACGCGCTGGTCGGCGAGCGCGTGTCGATCACATCGCGCAAACCGCAAACTACGCGCGAGCGGGTGCTGGGCGTGCTAACGCGCGGCACGCGACCGGCGACCACGCAGTTCATATTCATCGACACGCCGGGGCTGCAGCGCGGTGGCCGGTCGCTGCTCGCCCAGCGGATGAACCGGTCGGCGCGCGCCGCGCTGGCTGAGGTCGACGTGGTCGTGTTCGTCATCGATGCGCACGGCTGGCGCAGCGGGGACGAAGCCGTGCTGGAGTTGCTGCCATCGGACCGTCCGAACATCGTGCTCGCGCTGAACAAGACGGATACGCTGAGCCACTACGAGGACATCCTGCCGGTGCTGCAGGATTCGGCAGGGAGATACCCCTTCGCCGCCCTGGTCCCGGTCAGTGCGGAACGAAAGCGCCAGCTGGATGAGCTGCTGGCCGAAATAGAGAAGCTGTTGCCCGAAGGTGAACCGCTGTTCGATGGCGAGCAGTACACGGATCGCAACTTGCGCTTCCTGGCCGCGGAGCTGCTGCGCGAGAAAGCCTTCCGGCTGCTCGGCGACGAGCTTCCGTACGGCATCGCGGTCACGATCGAGCGTTGGAGCGAAACCGACTCGCAGCTCGAGATCGTCGCCGGGTTGCTGGTCGAGCGCGAGTCGCACAAGCCGATTGTCATCGGCGCGCAGGGAGCCAAGCTGCGCGAGATCGGCCGCCTGGCACGTGCCGACATCGAGGCGCTCGTCGGCAAGCCGGTGCGGCTCGAGACATGGGTGCGCGTGCGGCGCGGCTGGACCGACGATGCGCGGGCGCTGAAGTCCCTCGGTTATGACTGACGCAGCGGCAGCCGCGGCGAAGCGGGGCGCGGCGCGGCGCGGTGGGCACGAGTCGCGCGTCGATCATCAGCCGGGGCTGGTGCTGCACGCCTACGCGTGGCGCGAGACAAGCCTCGTCGTCGAAACCTTCACCCGCGATCACGGCCGCATGGCGCTGGTGGCGCGCGGCGCCAAGCGGCCCACGTCGCAGTTTCGCGGCCTGCTGACGCCCTTTGCGCCGCTGCTGCTCTCGTGGAGCGGGCGCAACGAGATCAAGTCGCTCGTGCGGGCCGAATGGTGCGGCGGGATGGCGCCGTTGCGTGGCGAGGCGCTGCTAGCCGGCTTCTACCTGAACGAACTTCTGGTCCGGCTGCTCGCGCGCGCGGACGCGCACGAAATCCTGTTTGCCCGTTACGTCGAAGCGCTGGCGACGCTCGCGGAGCGCGACGGCGGGCGCGACGGCGTGCTGCGAGCGTTCGAACTGGAATTGTTGCGCGAGACCGGCCACGCGCCGGCGTTTGACCAGAGCGCCGACGGCGCGCCGCTCGAGCCCGATGCGCTCTATCGGGTCGATGCGGAGCGCGGGCTGGTGCGGATCGAACGCGCCATCGGCGCGGACGAACCGTTTTGCCTGCGCGGCAGCCGCGCGCTCGCCATCGCGCGCGGCGACTTTTCGTCGCCCGCCGTGGCGAACGACTCGAAACTCGTCCTGCGTCACCTGATTCGCTACCATCTGAACGGTCAGCCCCTGAATACGCGCCGCATCCTGCACGATCTGCGCCAGCTCTGAGAGCGCGCCGGCGTGCCACTCTTCATGACTTCGCTCAGCGTCAACCTCAACAAGGTCGCGCTCCTGCGCAACACGCGCACGATCGGCATTCCGAGTGTCGGGCACATGGCGCAGATCGCGCTCGAGGCGGGCGCAGACGGAATCACCGTCCATCCGCGTCCCGACGGACGGCACGTGCGCGGCAACGACGTCGTTGAACTGGCGCACCTGTTGCGGCGCTGGCCCGCGGTGGAGTTCAACATCGAGGGCAATCCTTTCCACCAGTTGATGGAATACGTGCGCGAAGTGAGACCGCACCAGTGCACGTTCGTCCCCGACGAAACCGGGGCTTTCACGTCCGATCACGGCTGGGATCTGGCGGGCGACAGCGAGCGATTGCGTCCGATCATCGAGGAAGCGAGGACGATCGGCGTGCGGGTGAGCCTTTTCATGGACCCCGAGCCGGCGGCGATGCCCCTTGCCGCGACACTGGGCGCCGACCGGGTGGAGCTCTACACGGAGCCGTACGCCAGGGCATTCGGCACCGCGCAGCAGGCTGCGGAACTGAAGCGGTACACCGCCGCGGCCGAGGCCGCGCTCGCCGCCGGGCTTGGCGTGAACGCGGGCCACGACCTGAACCGAGCCAACCTGGCTCCATTCCTCGCCGCGGTTCCCGGCGTGCTCGAGGTCTCGATCGGGCATGCGCTCATCGCCGATGCCCTGGAGTTCGGACTGGCGGAGACGGTGCGCTTGTATCTTGCTGCCATCCGCAGGGCCGAAGCGACACAGCGCGCACCGTGATCTACGGCATCGGCACCGACGTCCTCGAAATCGCGCGCCTGGAAGAGACACTGCGGCGGACCGGGCCGCGTTTCGCCGAACGCGTCCTGGGCGCGCAGGAACTGGAGAAATACAGGCAGCGCGCCTTGCGCAACGCCGAGCGCGGCCTCAAGTTTCTCGCCACCCGCTTTGCGGCCAAGGAGGCCGTGTCGAAGGCTCTGGGCCTCGGGATGCGACACCCGATGACGTGGCGGGCAGCAGAGATCCTCAACGCGCCGAGCGGCAAGCCGATCGTGGTCACGCACGGCGCATTGCACGACTTCGTCGTCGCGCGGCGGCTCAAGCTCCACGTTTCCGTGACCGACGAGCGCGCCTACGCCATGGCGTATGCGATCGCCGAGATCTTCGAGGGAGATGGGTGATGCTCGGACCCGTGGTCGTGGACGTCGCAGGCGTGCAGCTCAGCGAACGGGAACGCGAACGGCTGCGCCATCCGCTGGTCGGCATGGTGATCCTCTTCGCGCGCAACTTCCAGTCGCCGGCGCAGCTGGAGGCGCTCACCGCCGAGATCCATGCGCTGCGCGATCCGCCGCTGCTGATCGCCGTCGACCACGAAGGCGGGCGCGTGCAACGCTTTCGTGCCGGCTTCACGTCGATCCCGGCGATGGCCGAACTCGGGCGGTTGTGGGACGACGACGTGCTGGGCGCATGCCGGACGGCGGTCGCGACCGGATTCATCCTCGCCGCCGAGTTGCGCGCGCATGGCCTCGATTTCACCTTCGCGCCGGTGCTCGACCTCGACTGGCGCCGCAGCGGCGTCATCGGCGATCGCTCGCTGCATTCGGATGCCCGCGTCGTCGCGATGCTGGCGAATCACCTCTGCCATGGCTTGCTGCTCGCCGGCATGGCCAACTGCGGCAAGCACTTCCCCGGTCATGGCTGGGCGACCGCCGACTCGCACCATGCCGCCCCCGTCGACGAGCGCGCGCTGGACGTAATCCTCGCCGCCGATGCCGCGCCCTACCGCTGGCTGGGCGCGTCGCTGACGAGCGTGATGCCCGCGCACGTGGTCTACGAGGCGGTCGACCGCTTTCCGGCGACGTTCTCGCGGCGGTGGATCGAAGACACGCTGCGCCGCGACCTGGGCTTTTTCGGCGTCGTCTTCAGCGACGATCTGTCGATGGAGGGAGCGCGGGTCGCCGGCGGTCTCCTGGAGAGCGCGCAGGCTGCCGTCGACTCGGGCTGCGACATGATCCTGGTCTGCAACGACAGCGCCGCCGCGGACCAGGTGTTGGACGGCCTGCGCTGGAAGCGCCCGCCCGTGTTCGACGCGCGCCTGGCGCGTCTCGCGCCGCGTGGCCTCGCACGGACTCGTGCCGCTCTTGCGCAGGACGTGACCTATCGCAACGCCCTCGGCGATATCGAAGCCTGGCGTGGGCAGAATGCACGAAGAGGCGTTCAGGCGCGCTCGATGTAGGAGCCGTCGTCGGTGTTGACGCGGATCTTTTCGCCGCCGTTGATGAACGGCGGCACCTGAACGATGATGCCGGTCTCCATGGTGGCCGGCTTGAACGTGTTGGTCGCGGTGGCGTTTCTGATGCCCGGTTCCGTTTCCACCACCTCGAGAACCACGCTCGACGGCAGCTGCACGCCGAGCGCACGGCCGTTGTGGAAGTTGACCTCGACCTCGGTGTTCGGCAGCAGGAATCCCGACTGGCCTTCGAGGAACTCCGCGCTCAGGCTGAGCTGCTCGTAGGTCTCGTTGTCCATGAAGACGAAACTCGTGCCGTCCTGGTACGAGTAGGTCATGGTGCGGCGGTCGATGAACGGGCGCTCGATCTTCTCGTCGGTCGACAGGCGCTCGTTGCGCTTCTGCCCGCTTTCGATGTCCTTCATCTCGACTTGCATGTAGGCGCCGCCACGACCGCCTACGTGTACGTGGTGCGACTTGAGGACACGCCAGAGACGCTTGTCCCATTCGATCAGGTTGCCGGCGCGGATTTCCGTGGCAAGAATTTTGGCCATTGCAGTTTCCCAGCGACGTCGGCCATCCCTGCGCCCGTAGAATGGAGCAAGGTCCGAACGTTTCCGCTCTCGAAGCAAAGCCCGCGATTATAGAGGCGCGGGGACTATCGCCCGTGCCCCAGGCATCAAAGCAACCCGCCACCGCCTTCGATCCCAAGGCGGTCGTCGACGGCCTGCCGCACCTGCCTGGCGTCTACCGGATGCTGGCGGCCGACGGCACCGTTCTTTACGTCGGCAAGGCGCGCGATCTGAAGAAGCGGGTCGGGTCGTACTTCAACAAGGCGCTCGAGCTGCGCATCGCGGCGATGGTGGAGCGTGTCGCGGCGATCGAAACCACGATCACGCGCAACGAGGCCGAGGCGCTGCTGCTGGAGAACAACCTCATCAAGGCGCACCAGCCGCGCTTCAACGTCCGCTTCATCGACGACAAGTCGTACCCGTACCTGAAGATTCCCGAGCACACCTTTCCCCGCCTCGCGTACTACCGCGGAGCGACCGACCGGCGTGCCCGTTACTTCGGACCGTTTCCAAACGCCTGGGCGGTCAAGGACACGATTCGCGAACTGCAGAAGGTGTTCCGCCTGCGCACGTGCGAAGACACGGTCTTCAACCATCGTTCGCGTCCGTGCCTGCTGTACCAGATCCAGCGCTGCAGCGGGCCGTGCGTCGGGCTCATCGACGCGACGACCTACGGTGAAGACGTGGAGCGCGCGGTGCGGTTTCTGCGCGGCCAGTCGAGCGAGGTCATGGCGGAGCTCGAGACGCGTATGCAGGCGCTCTCGGCGCAACTCAAGTTCGAGCACGCGGCAACGATTCGCGACCAACTTGGCGCGCTCTCGCGCGTATTGCACCAGCAGGTCATCGACACGAGCGATAGCGACGTCGACGCGGACATCATCGCGGTGATCGTCGATGCGGGGCAGGCGTGCGTCAACCTGGCGATGGTGCGCGGCGGACGCCACCTTGGCGACAAGGCCTACTTCCCGACGCGTGCCGGGGGAGCGCCGGAGCCGGCGGAGGTGCTCGATGCGTTCGTTTCCCAGCACTACGTCGATCAGCCATGCCCGGAGATCCTGATCGTCGACGTCGATGCCGATACGGACGAACTGCAGGCCCTGCTTTCCACCGACGCGCGCAAGGTACAGGTGATCCGTGCCCAGGACGGCGCCCTGAAGGGTGCCCGCAAGCGCTGGCTCGAGATGGCGGAGGGCAACGCCCGCATCGCGCTCGCACGCCGGCTGGCGGAGGAAGGATCGCAGCAGGCGCGCACGCGTGCGCTGATGGAAACGCTGGGGCTGGACGCCGAGGATGGTGATCCCGCGAAGCTGCGCATCGAGTGCTTCGACATCAGCCACACGATGGGCGAAGCGACGCAGGCATCGTGCGTGGTCTACCTGAATCACGCCATGCGCTCGAGCGAGTACCGGCGCTTCAACATCGAAGGCATCACGGGTGGCGACGACTACGCCGCCATGCGGCAGGTGCTGACGCGGCGCTATGCACCGGTGGCGCGGGGCGAAGGCGCGGTCCCGAACCTGGTGCTCATCGACGGCGGCGCGGGGCAGGTGAGCATCGCGCGCCAGGTGTTCGAGGAGCTCGGGCTCGATCCCACCCTCCTCGTCGGCGTCGCCAAGGGCGAGGAGCGCAAGGTCGGGCTGGAGGAACTGGTGTTTGCCGACGGCCGGCCGTCGTTGACGCTCGGCCGCGACTCGCAGGCATTGCTGCTGATCGCGCAGATCCGCGACGAGGCGCACCGCTTCGCGATCACGGGCATGCGAGCACGACGGGCCAAGGCGCGCAAGTCGTCGATGCTCGAGGAACTCGAAGGCATCGGACCGAAGCGGCGCCAGAAGCTGCTCGCGCACTTCGGCGGATTGCGCGGTCTGCTGGCGGCATCGATCGAGGACATCGCGCGCGTGGAGGGCCTTTCGCGTAACCTCGCCGAACGCATCTACGCGCAATTGCACGCGCAGCCACAAAGTCACGAATAGCGATGCCCCTCAACCTGCCGAACCTCCTGACCTGGGCGCGCATCGCCATGATTCCGCTCGTGGTCGGGGTGTTCTACCTGCCGGATGCGTGGATCACGCCGCAGGTGAAGAACATCACGGCTTGCGCTTTGTTCGCGATCGCGGCGATCACCGATGCGTTCGACGGGTACGTCGCGCGCAAGTACGGT
Source organism: Burkholderiaceae bacterium (assembly GCA_035502095.1). Lineage (GTDB taxonomy): Bacteria > Pseudomonadota > Gammaproteobacteria > Burkholderiales > Burkholderiaceae_F > JAKANT01. The sequence continues at coordinate 179,697 of DATJUX010000040.1, read as the reverse complement.
CTCACGACTCAGCTCGGCGCGTTTCTTGATCCGGTCGCCGACAAGCTGATGGTATGCGCCGCGCTGATCGTGCTGCTGGAGCTCAAGCGAGTCGATGCGTTCGTCGCGCTCGTGATCATTGGGCGCGAGATCGCGATCTCCGCGTTGCGCGAATGGATGGCGCAGATCGGCAAGCACAAGAGCGTCGCCGTCAGCTCGATGGGCAAGCTGAAGACCATTGCACAGATGGTTGCGATCCCCATGCTGCTGTTCCACGACCGTCTGTTCGGCCTGGTCGACATCGGGCGCATCGGCACGATCCTCATCTACGTCGCGGCGGTTCTCACGGTCTATTCGATGCTCTTTTATCTCCGCATGGCGTGGCCGCATCTCGACCCGCGCCGGAATCCGGGTTGACCGGAGCGGAGTCCCTTTTGACACGAGGTGGTCGGCCGATATAATCGCGCTCCCGATGCGGGAATAGCTCAGTTGGTAGAGCGCAACCTTGCCAAGGTTGAGGTCGCGAGTTCGAGACTCGTTTCCCGCTCCAGGAACAGCGAGGGAAGCCTGCGGCTTCCCTTCTTTTTTCCGGTCTCATGACGGGCGTCGACTCGCCGTTAGAATCAGGCGCCGCACGAGGGCGGGGTGGCAGAGTGGCCATGCAGCGGACTGCAAATCCGTGTACGCCGGTTCGATTCCGACCCCCGCCTCCAATACCCACTGGTCGAGCACTGCTGGATTGCCGCGGCACCGCGCGAATGCCTCGCTGACGCTCCGCTGGAACCCAGCTGTCGGCCGCGTCGTCGAGCAAAAGGGTACCCAACACGCGAACGCACATTCATGCCGTGGAGCGAGACGCCTCATGGGTGAAGCCAGCATGGAAGACGAACCCGACAACCGGCAGTCCGCATACCACGTCCGCAAGATCGCCGCTTCGGACAGCGTCGACAAGGATCTGTTCGAGGCGGTGCGACAGTACCTCCACGAGGACCTCGGACAGAGCGAGCAGCGTGCCGCGGACCGCGCGCAGGACGAGTTGAATCGCAAGATTCCGCGCACGGCGCTCGACTATCTAACGAACGTCGGGATCGCGATCCAGGGCAAGACCGTGCTCGACCTTGGTGCGGGCCTGGGAGGGATGTCGGAAGAACTTGTGCTGCGCGGAGCGAACGTCGTGGCGCTCGAGCCCGGCGGCGCGTGGGCCGATCTTGCCGCGCGCCGGGTAGGTCGCCACGCCGGCTCGTTTCGCCTGCTGCGCGCGTTCGGCGAGTCGATTCCGCTGCCGGATGCCTCGGTCGATCTGATCGTCAGCTGGCGCGTGCTGGAGCACGTGCGGGACCCGCTCCAGGTGCTTTCGGAGGCGTGGCGCGTTCTGCGGCCCGGCGGCCGCTTCTTTCTCACGTGCGAAAACTACCTTGCGTTTCGCGAGGCCCACTACGACGTGCCGTGGTTGCCGCTGCTGCCGAAGGTCCTGGGCGCAATCTATCTGCGGATGCTCGGGCGATCGCCGGCCTTCCTGAAGGAGGCGGTCACCTATACCACGTACCCGCAAGTCTTGCGGGATTGCCGCCGCCTCGGCTTCGTCCGCTCCCGCGACGAGCAGGTCGCGGCGAGCCTCCGTTCGAAGGTTGGGCCCAAATGGTCGGCCTTGAGGCTGCTGGGTCGTTGGACGAACGGCAAGGGACCGCTCGCACTCGAACGGGCCTCGAGGACATTCCGGTTCGGTGTGGACGAATTGTTCTACAAGCCGGGCTGAGCGCGCAGCGTCTGCAAACGCAGGCTCCTCAGGGCGTGCGCAACCCGGGCGCGCCGACCGAAGCAGGCGCCACCGCCTTGTAGCGCTCCTTCATGGCGAGGAAGCGCTTCTCGAAAAAGTGATACGAGAGCGGCGCGAAGACCGCTATCCCCAGCAGTCCGAGTGCTGGCGAGGGCGGCCATGACGAATCAGGGCTGCGATACGGACTCACGGCAAGGAAGAAGCCTTGCCAGATGTAGATTCCGTAGCTGATCGTGCCCACGTAACGCAGCGGGGGAAATTCCAGCGCGGCCACGATCCGGCTGTCCGGGTGCGCGGACACCCACAGGATGAAGGTGGCGATTCCAAGCGACTGCGCCGCCGCCGCCGTGTAGCCGGGCAACACCCGTTCCGCGAGAGCGGGCACCATGTGCACGAGCGCGGGTGTCGCGAACAGGATGGCCGCGACGAACAGACTCGGAGTCGAGGCGCAGAAGCCGGCCACGGGGGTCTCGGCGCCGAGTTGCGCGAGCTTTGCCGCGAGGCAGCCGACGAGCAGCGAATAGGCAGCGACGACCGTCCAGCGTTCGAGGAAATAACCCTTGACACCGAGACCGTGCGTGAGGACCACGAAGGAGAGGAAACTCGCAAGCGCCACCACGACGATGAACCCGACCAGCGCCCGGTCACTGCGGACGAGGAGGATGAGGGCCAGCGGCCACAGCAGGTAGAAGTGCTCCTCGACGGCGAGGCTCCAGGTATGCGCCAGCACCGGGTCGTAGAGCGAAGGCGGAACGAAGTTGTAGACGTACAGCCAGGCGTAGACGAGCCCGCCTGGCGTCGTCCGCCAATACCCCGCCATGAACAGCAGGCTCGCCAGCACCAGGAACAGGAAGTACAGGGGGAAGATGCGCAGCGCACGCCGTGCAATGAAATTCGGGTAGCTGATGCGGCCGTTCTGCTCGTATTCCTGCAGCAACAGCCGGGTGATGAGAAAACCCGAGAGCACGAAGAAAGCCCGGACGCCCGTGAGCCCGTGGACGAGGGGCAGTACGGCGGATTGCTCGAGACCCGCGAACACTCCGTAGTGGGTCAGGACCACGGAGATGACCGCGAGCGCCCGCAGCCCATCGAGTCCGGCGATCCGTCCGCTGCGCTTCGTTTGCGCTGCCATGCGTGAACTAGCGATCCTGTGGCGCCCGCACGAGTGGGCGAACAATGCTCGGCCGCGGCGCCCGGCGCCGAGTTGCGGAAATCAGTGCCATGAGCCGCGCTTTTCGCGCCATCGACGCGCAGCCGTCCGACGCGACCCGGATGGTGCCCGAGGTCGACCATCGACAGAACCGAGTATTCACGCCCTCGCGCGCCGAACGGACGGCAGCGGTCGAAGCGAAATCGCGTCGAACATTGGTGGCGATGCGGTTCATCATTGCGGTGTCAGGTTCGCCGCCTTCGCGAGCCGCATCGCCTGTTCCACCTCCGTCCGGACGAAGGCGTCGAACGCCACCGGCGTCATGGGCATCGGCTCCGCGCCCAAGCTGGCGAGGCGCGCCTTCACGTCCGGCGCGTTCAGCGCCTTGACGACTTCGCTGTTCAGACGAAGCAGGATCTCGCGCGGTGTCTTGGCGGGCGCCAGCATCCCGACCCAGAACACGTACTCCGATCCCGGGATGCCCGCCTCGACGGTGGTGGGAAGATCGGGCAGCACCGCCGCGCGGGTGGGCGTGCTCACCGCGAGTGCCTGCACCTTGCCCTCCTTGATCAGCGTCAAGGCCGCAACCAGCGGCGCAAAGAAGGCGTCGATGCGCCCCCCCATCACCTCCGACAGTGCCTCCGGCGTGCCGCGGAACGGCACGTGCACGACGTCGATGCCGGCCTGGACGCGGAATTTCTCGAGGTTCACATGCGTGGCGCTACCGACGCCGGCCGAGGCGAAGTTGAGTGCTCCAGGCCTGGCCTTGGCTGCCGCGACCAAATCGTGAACGTTGTTCCAGCCCCGCCCGGGCGGAACGACCAGAACGTTCGGCAGGCTCGCCAGCGGCGTCACACCCGCGAAATCACGCAGCGTGTCGTAGGGCAGGTTCGGATAGATCGCCTGGTTGACGGCGTGGCCCGCGCTGTGCACCAGCAGCGTGTAGCCGTCGGCCTCCGCGCGCGCCACCAGGGCGGCACCTAACGAGCCCCCCGCGCCGGGCTTGTTCTCGATGATGACCGGTTGTCCCATCGACTTGCCGATCGCTTCGCCGATCGTGCGGCCCACGATATCGGTCCCGCTGCCCGCCGTGAACGGCACGATGATGCGGACCGGCTTCGATGGATATGCGGGCTGCGCGCAGGCGCCCGACACGCCAGCAAGGAGAATTGTCGCCAGCAAGAAATTCTTCACGCTCGTCTCACTCCGGTTGGGATTGCTCTGCTCGCTCGTGTTCCAGCGTCAGGCGGTAGATGCGCCGAGTTCGAGCGCCGCCGCGATGCGCCGGCCGGATTCGCCGAGTTGGTCCAGGCGTGCGGCGAGGCCGTCGTATATCAGCCGCCCGGCCCGCTTGCGCCACCGTCCGCCGACCATCACGTCACGGACGTTGGCAAGGCTGGTCTGCAGCACGACGGTCGCCACCGGATCGTGGACCGGTTGCATGTTGAGCGCGCTCGCATCGATCAGCACCAGGTCGGCCTGCTTGCCGGGGATGAGCGAGCCGATCCGGTCGTCGAGTTTGAGCGCGCGTGCTCCCTCGACGGTGGCCCAGCGCAGCGCCTGGCGTGCGCCGATGGTCGATGTCGGTGGCATGCTCCCCTTCTCCGCGCGCCATGCCACGTTGTCCAGGCTGCGCTGCAGGTTCAAGGCTGTGCGCGCCTGCACCAGCATTTCCCCCGACACAGTCGACTCGAGGTCCACGCCAAGCGAGGGCGCCGCGCCGAGCGCAAGCAGTCGGCCGGTGATGGGATGGCCGTGCCCCTGGATCATCTCGTTCTCCGGCGCCACCGAAAAACTGATCCCGCGAGCGACGAAGCGGCGCAGCTGGACGTCCGTGAGCGCATGGCCGTGCACGATGTTGACGTGATCGCCGAGCAGGCCGGCTTGTTCAAGGCGCTCCCAGCCGTCGGGAGCGCGGGCAGGTCCGCCACCCTGGTGCATCGAGGCGATCACGCCCAGGTCGCGCGCCATGCGGAAGTCCTGCTGGGCGACCTCCAGCGTCGAATAGTGCGGACCGAGGATCGCGGCACCGATCGACAGCAGCGGCCGTCCCGGCAGCCAGGACGATCGCAACCGCCGCAGTTCATGGACCGAGTGCGGAGTCTCCCAGAACGGGCGCTCGCCGGGTTTGGGATCGGGCTTCGGTGTGCCGTGAAGGAAGACGGCGCGGATGCCGCTCTCGTCAAGCGCCTGTAGCGCCGCGTCGTTGTGCGCCGGTGTCGGATTGTTGTGGCACCAGTCGCCGAGCGTGGTCGTGCCGCAATTCAATTGATTGAGCGCGCCGGCAAGCGTCGCGATGTAAAGATCGTCCGGCCGGAACAATGTTGCCAACCCGGCGTGCATCTTCTTGAAGTATTCGAGCAGGGTCCAGTTGGCCGCGACACCGCGCAGGGCGGTCTGCCAGGTGTGCATGTGCGCGTTGACGAGCCCGGGAATGGCGATGCAGCCGGTGGCGTCGACAAGGTCGGCAATCTCGGCATCGATCCGCGGCGCGATGGCCGCGATCGTGTCGCCTTCGATGAGCATGTCGGCCGCGGCGAAATCCCCCAGGGACGCATCGAGCGTGACGATGCGCGCACCGCGGATCAACGTGCGATTCACGACTCCAGCCCGTCCGGTACCGGGACGTTCTCGGGCTGCAGCTCGAGACCGGCGTTGCGCGCGATCTCCTGCAACAGCACGGCGAAGTCGACGTCTTCGTAGCCGCGCCCGACCATCGCGGCCACCGATTCGCGCGTCGCCGCCGCGGCCGGCATCGGCACGCCAAGACTTCGGGCGGCCCCGAGGCCGAGGTCCATGTCCTTGAGCAGCAGCTTGGGCGTGAACGTGATCTGATCGAACCCGAGGTTGACCAACACCGGCGTCTTGTACCGCGTGTACATCGACCCGAGGACCGAGTCGTTGATGCTCTCGAGGAAGACGTGGCGCGGAATGCCGGCCTTCTGGGCCAGCACGGTGATCTCGCACAGCGACTCGATGATCACGCCGAACAGCGTGTTGTGAGCGATCTTCCAGACCCGCGCTAGATCTCCCTCGCCGACCCACATGACGCGCCGCCCGAGAGGCCGCAGCAGCGGCTCGGCTTCGGTGTAGGCGGCGCGCGGCCCGGAGCACACCACGAGAAGGCGGCCCGCCTTGGCGACCTTCGCGTTGCCGGATACCGGGGCGCACAAGTACGCGACACCGCGGGCGCCCAGTTCCGCACGAATCTCGGCCGAACCTTCACTGGAAATCGAGGAACTGTCGATCACGACCTGCGGCCGCAGCGCGCCCGCCACCAAGCCTCCTCGCGCGAACAGCACTTCCTTCAGATCGTCTGTCGTGGAAACCATCGTGAACACGACATCGCACGGCGCAAGTTCCTGCTTCGTGGCGACCACGTGTACCGCGGGGCCGGCGAGCCGCTCGGCCTTGCTGCGTGTCCGGTTCCACACCGTCACTTCGTGCCCGGAGTCCGTCAGCCGCCGGACCATCGCCTCGCCCATGCGTCCGAGGCCGATCCAGCCAAGTGTCTTCATCGTCATGTGCAGTTCCGTGCGTTGGCGCGAAGCGTGCGGCTTCGTCGCGGGTGGAACCCGGTTGATGGGTTCCGGCGTGATGCGCAGGTTACGGCGGTTCGCGCTGTCAGGACCCTGACCGTTGCGCGAACGGCGGCAGAGGTTCGCCGCGCAGCCTGGTGCCCGGAACGGGACTCGAACCCGTACGCCTCGCGGCCCCGGATTTTAAGTCCGGTACGTCTACCGATTTCGTCACCCGGGCACGACGGGCATGTTAGCCCGCGTCGGGTCCACCATGCGTGGCGCGTGCAGGCGGACAAGCGGAATTCGCACATGCCGGATGAAGGCTCTGCCGCTGCCGCGCGGTGGGCGTTTGTGCTAGCTTGTCGAGGAGTCAACGAAACAGGCCCACGGCAGCAATGGCATTGAAGGTTTTCGATCTCGTTTGCGCCAACGAGCACTCGTTCGAGGGCTGGTTTTCGTCCGAGAACGACTTCGAAACGCAGATGGAGAAGGCGCAGTTGTCCTGCCCGCTGTGCGGATCGGACGACGTGCGTCGGACCCCTTCGGCGGCGCGGCTGAATTTCGGCGCGCAGCCGGAGCGCCAGCAGGCGATGCTGCCTACTCCACAGCAGATGCAGCAGGCGTTTGTGCGCATCGCCCGCGAAATCGCCGCCAACACCGAGGATGTCGGCGAACGGTTCGCCGAAGAGGCGCGCCGCATCCACTACGAGGAAGTGCCTGCACGGGGTATTCGCGGCACCACCACGCGCGAGGAGGCGGCGGCGCTCGAAGACGAGGGCATCAACGTGATGCCGTTTCCGTTCGGCGAACTGGTCAAGGAGCCGTTGCAGTAGCTGGGCCCGCTCAGCGCCGCTCGTACTGCCTGTCTCCGAAGAGGATCTCGCGTTCCTTGTCGCTGGTGGTCGCCCGGCGCCGATCCGCCAGCACCTGCACGCCGCGCTGCACCGCCGGGCGCGCATTGACCGCGTCGAACCAGCGCTTGACATTCGGGTACTCGTCGATGTCGACACCCTGGTTCTTGTACGAGCGGGTCCACGGGAAGATGGCGATATCGGCGATCGAGTACTCGCCGGCGAAGTAAGGCACCTGGCCGAGGCGCTTGTCCATCACGGCGTAGAGGCGGTTGGCCTCGCGCGTATAGCGCTTGATCGGGTATTCGAGCTTCTCCTGGGCATAATTGCGGAAGTGATGCGCCTGCCCGAACATCGGCCCAACGCTTCCCATCTGAAACATCAGCCATTGCAGCGCGACGTACTTGCCGCGCACGTCGTCGGGCAGGAACCTTCCTGCCTTGCCTGCGAGATAGAGCAGGATCGCTCCCGATTCGAACAACGAGATCGGTTTGCCGTCCGGGCCGTCGGAATCGGTCAGGGCAGGGATCTTGTTGTTCGGGCTGATCGCAAGAAATTCAGGCTCGAACTGGTCGCCGGCGCCGATGTCGACGGCGTGTACGGTGTAGGGCAGCCGGCACTCCTCGAGCATGATGTGGATCTTGTGCCCGTTGGGCGTGGCCCAGGTAAAGACATCGAGCATCGACTCACGCCCCGCGGGTGACGGGCATTTCGATCTCCTTCGCGGAGCCGGGAGTGCCCGCATGGCGCGCGATCTCGAGTTTGGCGATCGCGTTGCGGTGGACCTCGTCCGGTCCGTCCGCGATCCGCAGCGTGCGGATGTGCGCATAAGCGCTGGCAAGCGGAAAGTCGTCGCAGACGCCGCCGCCGCCGTGGGCCTGGATCGCCCAGTCGAGGATGGTGCAGGCCATGTTGGGCGCGACCACCTTGATCATCGCGATCTCGGCCTTGGCCGCCTTGTTGCCGACCGTGTCCATCATGCGGGCCGCCTTGAGCGTCAGGAGGCGCGCCTGATCGATCATGCAACGTGACTCGGCGATGCGCTCCTGCCAGACCGTCTGTTTCGCGATCGGCCCTCCGAAGGCGACCCGCGTCGCGAGCCGCTTGCACATCAGCCCCAGCGCGCGCTCGGCCACGCCGATCGTGCGCATGCAGTGGTGAATGCGGCCGGGTCCGAGCCGGCCTTGCGCGATTTCGAAGCCGCGTCCTTCGCCGAGGAGGATGTTGCTCGCCGGCACCCGTACGTTGTCGAACACGACCTCCATATGTCCGTGCGGCGCGTCGTCATAACCATAGACGGTTAGCGGCCGGATGACCTTGATGCCGGGCGTGTCGGTGGGAACGAGAATCATCGACTGCTGCGCGTGCCGGGGCGCGTCGGGATTGGTCTTGCCCATCACGATGAGAATCTTGCAGCGCGGATCGCCCGCACCCGAGGTCCACCACTTGCGGCCGTTGATGACGTAACTGTCGCCTTCACGGCGCATGGACGTCTGGATGTTGGTGGCATCGGAGGACGCGACGTCGGGCTCGGTCATCGCGAATGCCGAGCGGATCTCGCCGGCCAGCAACGGTTCCAGCCACTGACGCTTGTGCGCCTCGGTGCCGTAGCGCTCGATCGTCTCCATGTTGCCGGTATCCGGCGCGCTGCAGTTGAAGACCTCGCTGGCCCAGGTCACGCGCCCCATCAGTTCGGACAACGGTGCGTACTCGAGATTCGTAAGCCCTGCGCCGCGCGAGGACTCGGGCAGGAAGAGATTCCACAACCCGGCGGCGCGCGTTTTCGCCTTCAACTCTTCGACCACGCGCGTGGGAGTCCAGCGCCGGCCGTTGCGGGTGTTCTCTTCCACCTCGTCGTGGAAGCGGCGCTCCTGCGGAAAGACGAACTGCTGCATGAACCCGTCGACACGACGGCGCAGTTCCTGGACCTTGGGCGAATAGTCGAAGTCCATCGCGATCCTCCATGGGGCGACCCAGCATAGCGCAGCCACTGCGGACGTTTGTTGGCTCATGGCGAAGCGGGTAAATTCGCCGCGCGACGGAGGAAGCATGAAAGCCATTCAGTGCCAGGAATGGGGCGGCCCCGACAAGTTGCGCCTGGTCGAGGTGCCGCTGCCGGAGCCGAAGGCCGGTGAAGTGCGCCTGCGCGTGAATGCCGCGGGCGTCAACTTTCCCGACGCCCTCATCATCCAGAAGAAGTATCAGCAGCAGCCGCCGTTGCCGTTCACGCCAGGGACCGAGGTCGCGGGTACGGTCGATGCGCTCGGCGAGGGCGTCACGCAGCCCGCGCGCGGCCAGCGCGTGATCGGGTTCGTCGGGCTCGGCGCTTTCGCCGAATATGCGTGTGCGCCCGCGGCGCTCGTGACGCCGATCCCCGACGCGCTGAGCGATGACATCGCGGCTGCGTTCACGCTCACCTACGCGACCTCGCACCACGCTCTGTTCGACCGCGCGCAGCTCAAGCCCGGGGAAACGTTGCTCGTGCTCGGGGCGGGAGGCGGCGTCGGCCTCGCTGCGGTCGAACTCGGCAAGGTTGCGGGGGCCCGCGTGATCGCCGCGGCGTCGACCGACGAGAAACTTGCGGCGGCGCGCGATCACGGCGCCGATGCCCTCATCAACTACTCCAACCTCGATTTGCGCGAGACGGTCAAGACCCTCACGCACGGGGCCGGCTGCGACGTTGTCTACGACCCGGTCGGCGGCGCGTACACGGAGCTGGCGTTGCGCTCGATCGCATGGCGCGGGCGCTTCCTCGTGATCGGCTTTGCCAATGGCGAAATCCCAAAGATTCCTGCCAACCTGCTCCTGCTGAAGGGAGCTTCCGCGGTCGGCGTGTTCTGGGGCGACTTCGCCCGCCGCGAGCCGGCGGCTAACCGCAAGATGCTGGCGGAACTGTTCGGCTGGCTCGCGCAGGGCAAGCTCAAGCCGCACGTCTCGCACACGTATCGCCTGGCCGAAACGCCGCTGGCGCTCGACGCGCTGCTGCACCGGCGCGCGGTCGGCAAGCTCGTGATACGCCCCTGACGGTGCAGGCCTTGCGCAGCGCTCGAGGCGCAACGCCCTGGTCGGCGACAACACGCAGCTTTGCGGGGAGGAGAAAGGCAGGACCGGACCATACGCGAAGGAATCGCGCGCTTCTTCGCGCCCGCCGCGGACGCATGCGGCGCGCTACACGCTGATGCGGAACGGTACGCGCCGCCGGCCGAACGAACCGGTGAAGGCGGCGAAACGGCCGGCAAGCGCAGCGCCACACTCGCCGCAGGCGCCGTGCTCGTCAACGCCGTACTCGAGGATGCGGTACCAGTCGCGCACGATCAGCGTCGCCCCGCACGCGGGACAGTGCGTCGTGCCGCCCGCGGTGTCGTGCACGTTTCCCGTGTAGACGAAGCGCAGGCCATTGCCCAGCCCGATCCGGCGTGCGCGCTGCAAGGTCGCCCGCGGCGTCGGCTGCACATCCGTCATCTTGTAGTCCGGATGGAATGCGGTGAAATGCACAGGCACGTCGGCGCCGAGCCGCTCGGCGACCCAGCAGGTCAGTGCATGCAGCTCGGTATCGGAGTCGTTGTAGCCGGGGATGAGCAGCGTGGTGATCTCCAGCCAGCAATCCGTTTCGTGCCGGATGTATTGCAGCGTCTCCAGCACGGGCGCCAGATGCGCACCGGTCTGCTTGAAGTAGAAGTCCTCGGTGAATCCCTTCAAATCGACGTTGGCGGCATCCATGGCGGCGTAGAACTCGCGCCGCGGCTCGGCGTGGATATAACCCGCGGTGACGGCGACCGCCTGCAGGCCTGCGGCATGAGCGGCTGCGGCGCAGTCCAGCGCGTATTCGGCGAAGATCACCGGGTCGTTGTAGGTGAACGCGATGCTGCGGCAGCCGTGCGCGGCGGCGACCTCGGCAATGCGTTCCGGTGCGGCGGTGTCCATCAGCCGGTCCATCTCGCGCGATTTCGAAATGTCCCAGTTCTGGCAGAACTTGCACGCGAGGTTGCACCCCGCGGTGCCGAACGACAGCACGCTCGATCCGGGGTAGAAGTGATTCAGGGGCTTCTTCTCGATCGGGTCGATGCAGAACCCGGAACTGCGGCCGTAGGTGGCGAGCACCATCGCGTCGCCGACGCGCTCGCGCACGAAGCACATGCCGCGCTGGCCTTCGTGCAGGCGACAGTCGCGCGGGCAGAGATCGCATTGGATGCGGCCATCGTCGAGCCGGTGCCACCAGCGCCCCGGATATGCGGGCGGAAGCGAACGATCGTGCGCGTTCATGCGACCGCCTCCGGCGCTTCGTCGAAGTGCGTCACGGTGTAGCGCTCGAGGCGCAGTTCCGGTCCCCAGAAGTCCGCCGGCAGCCCGGCCTTGCGCTTCAGGGCATGCAGGAAGTCGCGTGGTTCGCGCAGCGTGGCCCAGACCTGTGGCAGCAACGTCGCACGCGAGTGGCGCCACCACAGCGTCACACCGTCGCGGTGCGGAACCAGCGCGGCGATCGCCTCGTGTTCGGAGGTCGCAAGGATCGGCGATGCCGGCCCGAGGAGGGAAACCTCGAATCGCGTGAAACCGAACTCGCGCGTCGTCAGCGGCTCGAAGCGCGGATCGCGGAACGCGGCGGCAAGCGCGTTGGCGCGCACGTCTTCGTCAAGAGTGCGCGTGACGTCGAGAGAGCCGATGCACCCGTGCAGGACGCCGGCGGTGTACAGCGTGACGAAGGTCGCCCCGGGCGAATCGAGGCGGGAATGAGCCGGCGTGCCGACGAGCGGCAACCCGAACTCGCCCGCCACCGTGTTGCGAGCGCGTGCGATCAGCGCCGGGCCGAGCGCATCAGCCTCCGGCATTGTCCTGCTCCAAGGCGACCGCGCAGTAGCCGACGACGCGGCCTCGATCCCCCGCCGTGTCGCCCGAGTTGCACATTGCAAGCAGACGCGGATGCAGGCCCCGGCGCCGGGCGATCGCGAGTGCGGCGTTGATCGGCGTCGCGCCGCATGCTTGTTCGTGATCGAGCCCTCCCGCGAGCGCAAGGATGTGTTCGACCGTCGCGCCGTCGATTGCGCGTGCCTCGTTGTACGGGTGGTAGTGGGAAAGGTCCGAACTCACGATGACGATGGTTTCGTCGCCGCCCCAAACCAGATCCAGCACCGCCGCCAGGTCGCGGTCGGCGATGTTGCCGACCGCGAGCGGAACCAGCCTGAAGTCGTCGAGCACTGCCTGGAGGAAGGGAACCTGCACTTCGAGCGAGTGCTCGGCCGCATGTGCCGCGTCGCTGCGTACGACGCTGGGCAGTGCGGCAAGGCGCGTGAGCGTATCCCGGTCCAACTCGACGGTCCCGAGCGGTGTTGCAAATGCGTCCGCCTCGGGGATGGCCACGCCGCGGATGGCTACGCGGTGGGTCGGACCGAGCAGGACGACCCGCTCGATGCGCCCGCGCAGCACTTCGAGCTGCGCGTACGCGGCCGCCGCGATCGGACCGGAGTAGACGTAACCGGCGTGCGGAACGATCAGTGCCTTCATGCTCCGTGCCGCCGTGGTGCTAGCGCGCGCCCCGCCCAGCAACCCCGCCAGCGTGGACCGCAAGGCGCCGGGTTGGCCCGGATAGAACAATCCGGCCACGGCAGCAGGGCGAACCAGATTCATCGAAACCATCTCCTAGCCCAGTCTCCACCCATCGCCGCAGAAAGCAAGTGCGGCGTTTGGCTCCGGGTCGGGTACTGGGTGGACGGGAAGGCGCGAGCGGCGGAGCAACGGTTCGAGGTGGTATCGCCGATCGACACGCGCGTGCTGCTCGGCCAGTTCGCGCGCGGGACTCGCGACGATGCGAATGCCGCGGTCGCAGCCGCCCAGCACGCCTTCCCTGGCTGGCGTGCGCCGGGATGGCGGGAACGGGTGCGGCTGCTGCGGAACATCGCCGTGCTGATCGAGGATCGGGTTTACGACATCGGTGCCGCCGTCACCCTGGAAGTGGGCAAGAACCGGATGGAGACGCTTGGCGAGGTACAAGAGACTGCAGACCTGTTTACGTGGTATGGCGATCAAATGGAGGCCACGACGGGTTCGTCAAGAGGCTTCCCGACGATCCGCTGCCCCGGAGTGGCGAGCCGCAACCGCACGCAACTGAAGCCGCACGGAGTCTGGGCGGTGATCGCGCCGATCAATTTTCCTTTCGCTCTCGCCGGCGCGCCGATCGCGGCGGCTCTGGTGGCGGGCAATACCGTCGTGTTCAAAATCGCGAGCCTGACCGCATGTCCGGCACGCTGTTGAAGGAGGTATTGCGCGATGCCGGCCTGCCGCCTTGCGTGATCAACCACGTGACGGGACTTGGCGGCAAGGCCGGCGCCGCGCTGGCGGCCCACCCGGATGTCGCGGGCATCACGGTCACGGGGTCCTACGAGGTCGGCATGAGCCTCGTGCGCGCGTTCGCCCGGCGCGACTGGCCGCGGCCGTGCCTGGCCGAAATGGGCGGCAAGATCGCTGCAATCGTGTCGCGCCACGCCGATCTCGAGCGTGCCGCCCTCGGGATCATGCGCTCGACATTCGGTCCGCAGGGGCAGAAGTGCTCCGCATGTTCGCGCGCCTACGTGGAACGCCCGGTCGCCGACATGCTGCGCCAGCGTCTGACCGCGCTGACGCGCGCGATCCGGGCAACGACCGGCACCTGGCCCGGCTACCAGCCGTTCGGCGGCTGGAAGGCGAGTGGTTCGACCGGCAAGTCGATCGGCTCGTCCCGGTACCTGCCGCAGTATCTGCGCGAACAGTCGCAGACCGTGGTGGCGTGACGCGGGCAACGGGCGGTCACAGCGCCTTCTTGATCCCGTTGGCGATTTCGCCGATCACCCCGCGCCGGAACGCGAGCACGCACACGACGAAGATCAGGCCCTGGACCACGGACACCCACGCACCGAGCTGCGAGAGGTAGTTTTCCATCGCCACGATGATCGCGGCGCCCGCCACCGGACCGAAGATCGTGCCCAGACCGCCGAGCAGCGTCATCAGCACGACCTCGCCCGACATGCTCCAGTGCGCGTCGGTCAAGGAGGCGAGCTGGAACACGAGGGCCTTGGTCGCGCCCGCCGCGCCCGCCAGCGCGGCCGAAAGAACGAAGGCAAGGAGCTTGTAGCGATCGACGTCGTAGCCGAGCGAAATCGCGCGGCTCTCGTTCTCGCGGATCGCCTTCAGCACCTGACCGAACGGCGAATGCACGATGCGGTAGATCAGCAGGAACCCGCCGAGGAAGATCACCAGCACGAACGCGTACATCGCGAACGTCTGGTTGAGATCGATCAGCCCGAACAGCCTGCCACGCGGCACGCCCTGGATGCCGTCTTCGCCGCCCGTGAAAGGGGCCTGCAGGTAGAAGAAGAAGACCATCTGCGCCAAGGCGAGCGTGATCATGGCGAAGTAGATGCCCTGGCGGCGGATCGCGAGCAGGCCGGTGAGCAGTCCGAGCAGGCTGGATGCCGCGGTGGCGAACAGGATCGCCAGTTCGGGCGTGAATCCCCACACCTTCGCGGCGTGTGCGGACGCGTATCCCGCCGTGCCAAGGAACATGGCGTGCCCGAAGGAGAGCAGGCCGCCGAACCCGATCAGCAGGTTGAAGGCGCACGCGAACAGCGCGAAGCACATCACCTTCATCATGAAGACGGGGTAAACGACCAGCGGCGCCAGTATGAACATGGCCGCCATCACGACGATCGCGACGCGCTGATGGCGCAGCATGTCGGTCGTGGACGTATAGGGCGTCGGAATGGCCGCCATCGTGCGGCTCACTTCTGCGTGCCGAACAGCCCCGCCGGCTTGATCAGCAGGACGATCGCCATGATGATGAAGATCACCGTGTTGGATGCTTCGGGATAGAACACCTTGGTGAGTCCCTCGATCAGGCCGAGCGCAAAACCGGTGACGATCGATCCGAGGATCGAACCCATGCCGCCGATGACGACCACGGCGAAGACGACGATGATGAGATCGGAGCCCATCTGCGGGCTCACCTGATAGATCGGCGCCGCCATCACCCCGGCCAGCGCGGCGAGGCCGACGCCGAAGCCGTAGGTGAGGGTGATCATGCGCGGCACGTTGACGCCGAACGACTGCACGATGTGCGGGTTTTCGGTGGCGGCGCGCAGGTAGGCGCCGAGCTTGGTGCGCTCGATGACGTACCACGTGCCGAGGCAGATCACGAGCGACGCGATGATCACCCAGGCGCGGTAGTTGGGCAGGAACATGAAACCCAGGTTGCGCCCGCCGGCAAGTTCCTGCGGCATCGTGTAAGGGAGGCCGGCCGAGCCGAATTCATAGCGGAACGTGCCCTGGATGATCAACGCCAGGCCGAAGGTGAGCAGTAGCCCGTACAGGTGGTCGAGCTTGTACAGGCGCGCGAGCATCAAGCGCTCGATCGCGACGCCAATGGCACCGACGAGGAGCGGAGCGAAAACCAGCGCCCACCAGTAGCCGACCCCGGCCTTGTTGAGCAAGAAATACGCCGCGAAAGCGCCCAGCATGTACTGAGCACCGTGCGTGAAGTTGATGATGTTGAGCAGCCCGAAGATCACGGCAAGCCCGAGCGACAGCAGCGCGTAGAACGAGCCGTTGATCAGCCCGATCAACAGCTGTCCGAACAGTGCCTGGGTGGGAATGCCGAAAATCTCCATGGACTTGCGGAGTCGGTGTTGTAACCAGCCGCGCCGGTCACAACATCCGACGTTCCAATCCTCTCACTTCACCAAGGGACACCCGCCCTCCGACATCGGCCGGAACGCCTGGTCGGCCGGGATCGTCGCGCGGATCTTGTAGTAGTCGTACGGACCCTTCGACTCGGACGGCTTCTTCACCTCGACCAGGTACGCCGGGTGAATCGCGCGGCCGTCGGCGCGGATCATGCCTTTGCCGAACAGCGGATCGTCGGTCGGGTTCGCCTTCATCCATGCGATGACCTTGGCGGAATCGTCCGTCTTCGTGGCTTCGATCGCCTTCAGGTAGTCGAGCACCGCCGCATACACGCCCGCCTGCACCATGGTCGGGTACTTGCCGCCGTTGGCAGCCGCGAACCGCTTGCTCCATGCGCGCGTCTGGTCATTGAGATCCCAGTAGAACGTCTCGGTGAAGATCAGCCCCTGCGCTTTTTCCAGGCCGAGGCCGTGGATGTCGCTGATGAACACGAGCAGACCGGCGAGGTTCTGGCCGCCCTTCGTGATGCCGAACTCGGAGGCCTGCTTGATCGAGTTGATCGTGTCGCCGCCCGCGTTGGCGAGCCCGATGATCTTGGCCTTCGACGACTGCGCCTGCAGCAGGAACGACGAAAAATCCTGCGTGTTCAGCGGCGCGCGCACCTTGCCCAGCACCTTGCCGCCGTTCTTTAGCACCACGGCTTCAGTGTCGCGTTCGAGCGCGTGGCCGAACGCGTAGTCGGCCGTGATGAAGAACCACGTATCGCCGCCGGTCTTGACGATCGCGCCGCCGGTTCCGTTGGCGAGCATCCAGGTGTCGTAGGTCCAGTGAATCGTATTGGGCGAGCACGCCTTGCCCGTGAGGTCCGACGAGGCGGCGCCCGAAACCAGGAACACCTTGTTCTTGTCACGCGTGACCTGGCTCACGGCAAGCGCCACGGATGAGGTCGGCACGTCGACGATCGCGTCGACCTTGTCTGTGTCGTACCACTGGCGCGCGATGTTGGAGCCGACGTCCGGCTTGTTCTGGTGGTCGGCGGAGACGATCTCGACCTTGATGCCTTTCTTCTCGGCACCGAAGTCCTCGACCGCCATCTTGGCCGCGAGCGTCGACCCGGGCCCGCCGATATCGGCGTAAAGGCTCGACATGTCGCTCAACACGCCGATCTTCACGACGCCGTCGGAGATCTGCGCCTGCGCGCCGGCGCACCAGGCGCACGCGGCGGCCAAAAGTAGCGAAATCACATTGCGTTTCATCTGCCTCGTTCCTCTCGTCGCTCGCGCGACTGCGGCTTTTCAGGGACCAGGGTGCCCGACCAGTCAGACCCCCAGGTACTCATGCAGCATGCTGCGTTTCGCCTCGAGTTCGCCGGCGGCGAAACTTTCCACGATGCGGCCATGCTCCATCACGTAAAACCGGTCCGCCAGCGGTGCGGCGAACCGGAAGTTCTGCTCGACCATCACGATCGTCAGCCCGCGTTCACGCAGCATGCGGATTGTCCGCGCAAGCGTCTGCACGATCACCGGCGCCAGCCCTTCCGAGATCTCGTCGAGCAGCAGCAGCCGTGCGCCCGTGCGCAGGATGCGTGCCACGGCCAGCATCTGCTGCTCGCCGCCGGAGAGCCGCGTGCCTGGGCTGGCGCGGCGCTCTTGCAGGTTGGGAAACATCGTGTAGATCTCTTCGAGCCCGAGCCCGCCGCTTGCGACCGGCGGTGGCAGGAGCAGATTTTCCTCGCACGAAAGGCTGGCGAAGATGCCGCGCTCCTCGGGGCAGTAGCCGATGCCGAGCCGGGCGATCCGGTGCGGCGGCAGCGCGACCGCCTCGATGCCGTTGACCATGATCGACCCCGTGCGCCTGCCGACGAGGCCGAGGATCGACTTGAGCGTCGTCGTGCGGCCGGCGCCGTTGCGGCCGAGCAGGGTCACGACCTCACCGCGGTTCACCGACAGGTCGACCCCGTGCAGGATGTGCGACTCGCCGTAGAAGGCGTGCAAGTCGCTGATGCGCAGGAACTCGACACCGTCAGCCATGCGCGCCCTGCAGTTCGGCGTCGGCGCTGCCCATGTACGCCTCGAGCACCTGCGGATCGGTCGAGACCTTCCGGTACGGACCTTCGGCGATGATCTGGCCGCGCTGCAGGACGGTGATGGTGTCGGCGATCTTGGCGACCACGTTCATGTTGTGCTCGACCATCAGCACCGTGCGGTTCGCCGACACCTTCTTGATCAGCTGCGTGACGCGGTCGACGTCCTCGTGGCCCATGCCTTGCGTCGGCTCGTCGAGCAGCATGAGTTCGGGCTGCATCGCCAGCGTCGTGGCGATTTCCAGCGCGCGCTTGCGCCCGTAGGGCAGCTCGACCGTGACGTAGCCGGCGAACTCCTTCAGGCCGACCGTCTCGAGCAGGTCCTGGGCGCGCGCGTTGAGTGCGTCGAGCGTGCGCTCGGAGCGCCAGAAGTGGAACGACGTGCCGAGGCTGCGCTGCAAGGCGATGCGAACGTTCTCGAGCACCGACAGGTGCGGGAACGTCGCCGAGATCTGGAACGAGCGCACGATGCCGCGGCGTGCGATCTGCGCCGGATGCTCGAACGTGATGTCCTGGCCGTTGAAGAGGATCTGGCCCCGCGTCGGGATGAGGAACTTGGTCAGCAGGTTGAAGAAGGTCGTCTTGCCGGCACCGTTCGGGCCGATCAGCGCGTGAATCTGTCCGCGCCGCACCTTCAGGCTGACATCGCTGACGGCGACGAAGCCCTTGAACTCCTTCACCAGCGAGCGGGTTTCGAGAATGGTGTCGTTATCGGCCATGCGACCCGCTCACCGGCAGCATGCCGGTCCCAGTAGGGCGGCGATTATTGCGGAAGGCCTCTGCGCAGGCAACGAAAAGCGTGCCGGGCTGTGGCAAAAACGGCGCGCTACGCGCGCTGCGCAAAGAGCCATCCGAGATCGGCGAGCTTGCGCGCCCGATGGCCATGCTCGAGCGCGTTGTTCGAACTCGCGATCCCTTCCGTCGCGCGCTTGTAGACACCTTGCACGATCGCCGCGATACGGAACAGGTTGTAGGCAAGGTAGAAATCCCAATGTTCAATCGCGGTGCGCCCGGTGCGCCGGCAGTAGCGCGCGATGTATTCCGCTTCCTCGGGGATTCCGAGCGACGCCAGGTCGAGCCCCTGAATGCCGCGGAACATGCCGGCCGGGATATGCCAGCTCATGCAGTGGTAGCTGAAGTCGGCGAGCGGATGCCCCAGCGTCGACAGCTCCCAGTCGAGGATCGCAATGATGCGCGGCTCGGTCGGGTGGAAGATCAGGTTGTCGAGCCGGTAGTCGCCGTGCACGATCGCAACGTCGTCGCCGGGCGGGATGTGTTGCGGCAGCCACTCGATCAGCCGGTCCATCGACTCGATCGTTTCGGTCGCCGAGGCCTGGTACTGCTTGCTCCAGCGCGCGATCTGGCGCGCGAAGTAGTTGCCCGCCCTGCCGTAGTCGGAAAGTCCCGCCGCGGCGACATCGACCGAATGCAGAGCGGCCAGCACGCGGTTCATCTCGTCGTAGATCGCCGCGCGTTCTGCGCGCGTCGCGCCGGGCAGCGACTGGTCCCAGAGGATGCGCCCCTCGACGTGTTCCATCACGAAAAAAGCGCGCCCGATCACGCTCTCGTCCTCGCATAGCACGTGAACGTGCGGAACCGGGATTCCCTGGCCCGCCAGCGCGCGCATGACACGGAATTCGCGTTCGATCGCGTGTGCGGACGGCAGCAGCTTGCTTACCGGACCCGGCTTGCTGCGCATCACGTAGCGCTTGTCGCCGGCGCTGAGCAGGTAGGTGGGATTGGACTGCCCGCCCTGGAACTGCTTGACCCCGAGCGGCCCCGCCCAGCCGGGCAGGTTGTCCGCGAGATAGGCGGAAAGCCGCGCGGTGTCGAACCGATGCCGCTCGGTGACGTCCTGCACCTGGCTCATCGATGCATGCTCCCTGCCGGTGCGGCGCCCATGCCTCCGCGGACCGACTCGTAGCGCGCGAGCAGCGCCTCCATGGTCGACAGCCGTGTCGATGTGTGCAGCGTGTCGAGCGGGCTGTAGTTGAGAAGGCGAACGATGTGGGAGGCCGCACTCGCGCCGACATCGATCACGTTCAGGCAGCCCGGCGACTGCTCGAAGCCGCCAAAGAACATCCTCTGACCCGTGAGCAGCCACGATAGCAACGCGCGGTTGACGCCGCCATGCAGGACCAGCAGCACCGTGTCCCAGTCTTTCGCCTCGAGCAGACGCTCGAGCGCCGGGACGACGCGGTCGAGCAGCTCGCCGACGGTCTCGCCGCCCAGGAACTGCGTGCCCAGCGGCACCGGGCCTTCGAACGCGCCGAGGAACGCCTCGCGCAGTTGCGCCTCCGGAATCGCGCCGAGGCGGCCGCCGCGGATTTCCTCGAACTCAGGCCAATGTTCGACCGCGGCGCTGATCGGACCGGCAGCCATGACCTGCTCGGCGCTGCTGCGCGTGCGCACGAGGCCACTCGTGATGATGCGATCGATCCGGAACGCACCGTTTGCGAGTGCCGCGCCGATCGCCCGGGCCTGCTCGATCCCGGTCGCAGTCAGTGGTACCTCGGTCGGGAGGAACGGACGACCGTCCGGCGCGAAATATTCCACCGCGCCGTGGCGCATCAGCAACAGTCGGCGGCGTTCCGTCATGTCAGCCAGTGTAACTTGGGCCCCTGGGAGTCGAGGGGTATCGCGACAACCGCCGGTAAGGACTACCTAGGCCCCGATTTTCGGCGGTACGCGAAACGCTCACGAGCTAAGAATGTGTTCGATTGTCACTGCCCGATGGTTTTTTTCGCGACCGTCGCCAATGCGCCATTCTCCTTCCGCCTCGACCCAGCGCTTTCGGCAGAGCAGTTGCGGTGCCATGCTGAGGATCGCGCTTGCCGTGACTGCCGGTTTCGCCACGACGCCTGCGGCCGCCCTGAGCCTCGGCCCTCCCGAGATCGCGAGCTACCTCGGCCAGCCTCTTCTGCTGCGGGTACCGGCGATCCTGGACGATCCGTCCGACGATGCGACCCAATGCCTGCGCATCGTCGGCCAGCAGGGCGAAGACATCCCCAGCCTGACGGTGGGCCGGATCGAGGTCGAGCGGACCCAGACCGGCAATTTCCTGCGCGTGACGACGCCGCAGCCGGTCGACGAGCCGGTGCTGCGGGTGGTGCTCGAGATCGGATGCCTGCAGCGCGTACGGCGCGAGTTCACCCTGCTTCTCGATCCGCCGCCTGCGGTGACCAGCGGCCAGCAGGTGGCGGCGCAGCAGCCGGATATCGAGTTCGGTACGCCGGAGGTGATCGGTGTGCGCGGACAGCCGCTGCTCGTCAACGTGCCGCTATACGGCGATCTGGTGCCGAGCTTGAGCAGCGCGTGCGTTCGCACCGGTCGCAGCGACAGCGCCGAGGTTCCACGCGTGCTCAACGATGCCCGCGTGACGCTGATCGATCGTGACGGCGCGCGTTCGCTGCGGATCCACACACCCGAACCGGTCAACGATGCCCGGGTGCGCGTGCTTGTCGAAGTCGGCTGCGATCGCTACCTTCAGCGCGAATTCCTGTTCCAGCTCGAGACGCCACAGCTCGCGACCACCGCGGAGGAGCAGCCCCAGGCCGCCGCGGCCCCAGCGCCGCCGCCGGTAAAGCGTCCGCCCAAGCCGGCGCCGCGCCCGCAAGCGGCGCCACCGCCCCCGAAGCCCGCGCCGCCTGCGGTCCCGGCGCCGCCGCCCGCGCCGGCCGAACCGCCCTTGGCCAAGCAGACGGCCGAGCAGCCGATCGAGCCCGCACGCCTGCCGCCGCGCGAGCCACCCGGAAAGACGGATCGGCTCGTGCTGGCCGCGCCCGACGAGACGCCGCGCCGCGAGGGGCCGAGCGAGCGCGACACCGAGGTTCTGAAGCGGCTGGATGAACTCGCGGCCGAGGTCAAGAACCTGCGCGCGGAACTCGACGCCTCGGCGGTGCGCAACCGGGAACTGGCCGAGAAAGCGGACAAGGCCGACTCCGCGAGCTACGCCTGGGCAATCGCAGCGGTGACCGCCGTGCTGCTTGGCTTGGTGATCGTATTCGCACGCCGGCGTCGCCCGGCCGAGGAAGATACCCGTCCTGAACCGGAACGTACCGGTCCGATGACGCGCATCCTCGGCCAGAGCCAGGACAAGGCGCCGGTCACGCCGCTTCCGAAGTTCACCGATGGTGCCGGCCCAGCCACGATTGCCGCAATCGCGGCGGCGCACAAGTCTGCGCACGAACAAGACACCCAGGGCACCAGCACTGCAATCATGGTGACCGAGTTCCGCGACACGACCCAGGTCATCGGCGAGCTTTATTCGCCGTACATCGAAAAGGGCCCGGCCACCCACCCGGGACCGGCGACGCGCCCTGGCCCGGTCACGCATCCGGCGCCGGCGACGCAGGCGGGACCCTCGACCAAGACAGAGGGCGCGCTCGATCTTGACCTCGGCCAGGAGCGGACGACCGCCCTTTCACCGCAGACGAAGACCGAGATCGCGGTCGACATCGACCTTTTCGAGCGCAATTCGCAGATTGGCCGCGATTTGCAGCGCGAGTACGAAAAGCTGGATCGTGCCGTCGAGGCGCAGCCGCCCGCGCCGCCGCCGCCCAAGCCGCCCGAGGCGGACCCCGCCAGCGTGCTCGACAGCACCACGATGCCGCTCACGACGAGGCTGTCGCTCGATCTCGATCTCGACATGCCGACGGTCTCGAAGCCCAAGACGCCCCCCGACGACGCATGACGCGCCGGCGGGCCGCTCACTCCATCGCTTCGAGCTCCGCCGTCAGTTCCAGCCAACGCGCTTCCAGGTCCTCGACTCGGGCGGCGAGCTCGCCACGCCGCTTCAGGCTCGAGGCGACCTTGTCGGGGTCGCCGGCGTGATAGAACTCCGGCGCGGCGAGCTGCGCATCGAGTTCGCGCAATTCGGCGCTGATCTTCGCGAGTTCGGTCTCGGCCTGGGCGATGCGGTTCTGCAATGGCCGACGCGCGCTCGACTTGCGATTGCGCTCTTGGGCCTGCTGGCGCCGCGCTTCGCGGCGGGAGGGGGCTTGCGTGCCGTCGGTCGCGCCGGTTTCGCGCCGGCTGGCGAGGACGAGCGCCGCGTAGTCGTCCAGATCGCCGTCGAAGGCAGCGACGCGCCCATCGTGGACCAGCCACAGCGTCTCGGTGGCGGCGCGCAGCAGGTGGCGGTCGTGCGAGACCAGGAGGAGGGCCCCCTCGAACGAGGAGAGCGCGATCGTGAGCGCTTCGCGCGTCTCCATGTCGAGATGATTGGTCGGCTCGTCGAGCAGCAGCAGATTCGGACGTTGCCAGGCGAGCAGCGCCAGTGCGCAGCGCGCCTTCTCGCCGCCCGACATCGGGCCGACAGGCTGCATCGCCATCTCGCCCGAGAAGCGGAACGTGCCGAGAAAATCGCGCAGGACCTGTTCGCGCTCCTGCGGAGCCAGGCGGCGCAGATGCGCAAGCGGCGATTCGTCGGCCTGCAACTGGTCCAGCTGGTGTTGCGCGAAATACCCGATCGCCAGTCCCTGGCCGCGCCGTAGCTCGCCTGCCCGTGGCGCAAGCTCGCCCGCGATCGACTTGACCAGGGTCGACTTGCCGGCGCCGTTGACCCCGAGCACACCGATGCGATCGCCCGCGCGCACGGTGAGGGTGACGCCGGCCAGCACGTCGCGCTCCCCATAGCCGAGCGCCATCGCTTCGGCGTCGAACAGGCACTCGGGCAGGCGCGCAGGATCGGGAAACTCGAACCGCCATTCGCGGCGCGAGCGCACCGGTTCGACCGCTTGCAGGCGCTCGAGCATCTTCATGCGGCTCTGCGCCTGGCGCGCCTTGGTGGCTTTGGCGCGGAACCGATCGACGAACGTCTGCAGATGCGCTGCCGTTCGCGAGTAGCTGCGCGCGGCCGCGTCCTGCTGGCGCTGCTGCTCGACGAGAGCCAGCTCGAACGCGCTGTAGTTGCCGGCATATCGGCGTATCGAACTGTCCGCCACGTGCCAGATCGTCTCGGTCGCGCGGTCGAGGAACTCCCGGTCGTGCGAAATCAGCAGCACTGTGGCCGGCTGGCGCTTGAGCCACGCCTCGAGCCAGATCACCGAGTCCATGTCGAGGTGATTCGTGGGCTCGTCGAGCAGCAGCAGGTCGGCGGGACGCAGCAGGGCGCGCGCGAGCGCGAGGCGGTTGCGCCAACCGCCCGAGAACGCGGCGACCGGACGGGTCACGTCCATCGACGCGAACCCGAGTCCGTGCATCACCGTCGATGCGAGCGCGCCGATCGCGCCCTCATTCAACTCGGCGAGCGTTGCGTGCGCGTGCGCGATGCGCAGCTCATCGTGGCCCGCAAGCGCAGCCGCCAGTTCGGCGCGCGCTGCGACCAGCGGCGCGTGGCCCTCGAGGACATAGTCGAGGGCGGTCTGCTCGGTTGGGGAAATGTCCTGCGCAACGTGAGCGATACGGCCTTGCGGAGGCGCCTCGAGCGAGCCGTTTTCGAGCGCCAGTTCGTTCAGGACCGCAGCGAAGAGGCTCGACTTGCCGGACCCATTGGCACCGACCAGTCCGACCCGTTCACCCGGTGCGGCCGACAGGGTGACGCCGCGGTAGAGCACGCGCACGCCGCGGGCAAGCGAAACGTTGGTCAGGCGCAGCATCGTGGAAGCGGCGGGGGCGAAGGAGGCGCGTGACACGCGCGCCGGTGTCCCCGCACCGCGAGCCGGAACTCAGGGCAGGTCTTCCTGGCGCACGAGAAAAACCATGTCGTCGCCGGCGCTCGTCGTGAGCCACGTCATCGGGATGTCCTTGAACTGCTTCTCGACCGTCTCGCGCTCGCCGCCGACCTCGACGATGAGCAGGCCGCCCCGCTTGAGATACCCACGCACTTCACGCAGCAGGCGCTTGATCACCGCCATGCCGTCGGCTCCGCCCGCCAGCGCGACCTTCGGCTCGTGCGCATACTCCTTGGGCAGCTTCGCCATCGCGGCATCGGTCACGTAAGGCGGGTTGCACAGGACCAGGTCGTAGCGCCGGGCGGCGATGGCGGCGAAAAGATCGGACTCGATCAGCTTGACGCGGCCCTCGAGCGAATAGTCGCTGACGTTGCGCTTGGCGACCGCCAGCGCATCCTTCGAGACGTCGACGGCGTCGACCTTCGCCTTGGGGAAAACGTCGGCCGCCATGATGGCGAGGCAACCCGACCCGGTGCACAGATCGAGCACGTCGCCGATGACCGCGGCGTCGGCGACCCAGGGTTCGAGGCCTTCCTTGAGCAATTCGGCGATGAACGAGCGTGGAACGATGGCGCGGTTGTCGATGTAGAACTTGTAGCCCTGCAGCCACGCCTCCTTGAGCAGGTACGCGGCCGGGGTGCGCTTCTTCACCCGCAGATCGATCACCTGCAGCAGCGAGTTGATCTCGGCGTGCGTGAGGTAGGCGTCGAGGAACACGTCGAGCCGCTCGATCGGCAGGTTCAGGGTGCGCAGCACGAGGAAGACGGCCTCGTCGAACGCATCGACCTGGCCGTGGCCGAAGTGGAGCCCGGACTCGTTGAACCGGGTCACTGCGAAGCGCAGCACGTCGCGCAGCGTGCGCAGGTTGGCTTGGGCGTCGATGGACATGGCGTCAGTGGCTCGATCCGGTCAGCAGCAGTTCGAGCGTGCGCCGATAGACGTCCTTGAGCGGCTCGATCTCGTCCACCGGCACGCATTCGTTGACTTTGTGGATGGTGGCATTCGTGGGTCCGAACTCCACCACCTGCGGGCAGACGGTCGCCAGAAAGCGCCCGTCCGACGTGCCACCGGTTGTCGAAAGCCGGGGCGGGCGCCCGGTGGTCTCCTCGATCGCGCGGCCGATGGCGGCGACGAGTTCACCCGGTTTGGTGAGAAACGGCTGTGCACCCACCGTCCAGCGCAACCCGTACTCGAGGCCGTGGCGGTCCAGCACCGCTTCGATCCGCTGCATCAAACGCTCCGCCGTACTCACGGGCGCAAAGCGGAGGTTGAAGTCGAGCACGCAGGTGCCCGGAATCACGTTGCTCGCGCCCGTGCCCGCGTGAATGGTCGAAACCTGGAACGTGGTCGGCGGAAAGAAAGCGTCGCCCGCATCCCATTGGGTTTCCGCCAGCTCCGCGAGCGCCGGCGCGAGCTGGTGCACCGGATTGCGCGCGAGATGCGGGTAGGCGACGTGCCCCTGTACACCCTGGACGGTCAGTCTGGCGCTGAGCGATCCCCGGCGGCCGTTCTTGATGGTGTCACCCAGCCGATCCACGGAAGTGGGCTCGCCGACGATGCAGAAATCGATCGCCTCGCCGCGGGCGGCAAGCTGCTCGACCACCGCGACCGTGCCGTCGGTGGCGGGTCCTTCTTCATCGGAAGTCAGGAGCAGCGCGATCGAACCCGGGTGATGCGGCCGCGCCCGCACGAATTCCTCGGCTGCCACCGCGAAGGCGGCCACCGACGTCTTCATGTCGGCGGCACCACGACCGAAGAGCAGTCCGTCGCGCACGGTCGGCTCGAACGGGTCGGTCCGCCACGCATCGCGCGGCCCGGGCGGCACGACATCGGTATGACCCGCGAGCACGACGGTCGGCGCCGCGCCGCCGCGGCGCAGCCACAGATTGGTCGTGCCGTTGCGCGCAATCGTCTCGGCGCGAAATCCGTGTGGCGCAAGGCGTGCCGCCACCATGTCCTGGCAGCCCTGGTCGGCTGGAGTGACCGATGCGCGCCTGATGAGTTGGCAGGTCAGTTCGACGGTGGGGGTCACGGAAGTGCAGCGGACTGCGGGGTGCGAGCGGGCCCGCATTATCCCCAAAAAGGGCTGACGGGTACCCGCGGGGCCGATTTGGGCAGCCGCGCTGGCGCGCCGGCGTACCCGTTGCGATACGCCGCGCTCACGCGATCGGCTAGATATTGAGCGTGAACTCGGAGAACGACGAAGCCGGTGCAACCAGCTGATCCTTGCGTCCCTGCTGCGGCTGCGCCGCGGGCTTGCCGGCGTTGTTGATGAGCCAGAGCAGGTTGTTCTTCGAATCCGCCGACCCGAGCGCGTCCTCGCGCGTCACTGCGTCCTTCTGGAGCAGCGTGTACAGGCTCTGCTCGAAAGTCTGGCTTTCGGGCGCGAGGCTCTGCTCCATCGCTTCCTTGATCGACTGCACGTCGCCGCGCTCGATGAGGTCGGTCATGTGGCCCGAGTTCATCAGCACCTCGACGGTCGGCACGCGGCCGCCTTTTTTCGAGCGCACCAGGCGCTGCGAGATGATCGCCTTGAGCGAGGCCGCGAGATCCTGGAACAGGGCCTGGCGCGTCTCCGGTGTGTAGAAGCTGATGACGCGGTTCAGCGCGTGGGCGCTGTTGGTCGCGTGCATCGTCGCCACCACGAGGTGACCCGACATCGAATACGCCAGCGCGGCGCCCATCGTGTCGCGATCGCGGATCTCGCCGATGAAGAGCACGTCCGGCGCCTGCCGCATCGCGTTGCGCAGCGCCGCGTGCAACGACTTGGCGTCCGTGCCGATCTCGCGCTGATTGATGATCGACTTCTTGTTGCGGAACAGGAATTCGATCGGGTCCTCGAACGTGAGGATGTGGCCGGTCGTCAGTTCGTTGCGATGATCGAGCATCGAAGCGATCGACGTCGACTTGCCGGATCCGGCGGCGCCGACCACGAGGATCAGGCCGCGTTTCTCGAGGACCAGGTCCTTGAGGATGTCCGGCAGCAGGAGATCTTCCAGGCGCGGTACCTCGTGCGGGATGTACCGGATCACCGCCGAGACCGACCCCCGCTGCAGGAACGCGCTCAGACGGAAGCTGCCGACATCCTGCACCGGAATCCCGACGTTCAGCTCGCGCGTGTCCTCCAGCTCGCGGAACTGTGCGTCGGTAAGACGCTCCGCCAGCAGGCCGACGATCGCCTGTGGCGCCAGGCGCTCCTGGTTGATCGGCACGCAGACGCCGTTGATCTTGATGGTGACGGGCGAGCCGACCGACAGATACAGGTCGGAGGCGTTTTTCTCCGCCATCAAATGGAAAAGCCGCTCCAGCGCCATGCCTGTCTCCAGGGTTGATCCGGGCAGGATACGCAGACACCCCGTCCGGGAGAAGTCCTAGGATCGGGCGATTTGCGCCAAGAATCTCGCCCAATAGACCCGGTCCTGCCCCATCAAGTCGGGCCCGCGTCGGCCCGCAGCAGTTCGTTGATCGCGGTCTTGGCGCGCGTCTGGGCATCGACACGCTTGACGATCACCGCGCAGTACAGGCTGTAGGAGCCGTCCTTCGCCGGCAGGGACCCGGGCACCACGACGGCCCCGCTGGGGACCCGACCGTAGCGGATCTCCCGCGTCTCGCGATCGTAGATGCGCGTACTGGCTCCGATGTACACCCCCATCGAAATGACGCAGTTGTCTTCGACGATCACGCCTTCGACGATCTCCGAACGCGCCCCGATGAAGCAGTTGTCGCCGATGACGGTCGGATTGGCCTGCAGGGGCTCGAGCACCCCGCCGATGCCGACGCCCCCGGACAGGTGCACGTTCCTGCCGATCTGCGCGCACGAGCCCACGGTGGCCCAGGTGTCGACCATCGTTTTTTCGCCGACGTAGGCACCGATGTTCACGAACGAAGGCATGAGCACGACGTCGGGTGCAATGTAGGCACCGCGCCGGACGGTCGCCGGGGGCACGACCCGCATGCCGCCCTTCCGGAAGTCGGCTTCGGAGTAAGTGGCGAACTTGGTCGCCACCTTGTCGTAGAAGCGGGTGAATCCACCGGCCTCGACCAGCTGGTTTTCCTGCAACCGGAACGACAGCAGGACGGCCTTCTTTATCCACTGGTGCACGGTCCATTCGCCGCCGCCCGCGGGTTCCGCGACGCGCAGGCGGCCCGCATCGAGTTCTGCGATCACGGTGTCGACCGCCCGGCGCACGTTTTCCGGCGCCGACCGGGCCGCGAGGTTCGCGCGGTTCTCCCAGCTTTCGTCGATGATCTGTTGGAGTGACATGAGAGTCCTCGGGTCGGATGGGACTAGGGCACGAACTGCTCGATGCGCGCCGCGGCCTGCGCCACCTCGGCCGGTTCGGCGACGAGCGCGATGCGCACGTAA
Source organism: Burkholderiaceae bacterium (assembly GCA_035502095.1). Taxonomy (GTDB): domain Bacteria; phylum Pseudomonadota; class Gammaproteobacteria; order Burkholderiales; family Burkholderiaceae_F; genus JAKANT01. The sequence goes on along the minus strand of DATJUX010000040.1, from coordinate 150,647 downwards.
CCACGGCCTGGATTCGATCCGCCGCTGTCGCGCGCGAGGAAGCTGCCGGGCAGCACCGTGACATTGCACGCAGCGTAGAGACGGCGCGCATATTCCACTTCGTCGATCGGCGTCTTCGCCCAGAGATAGAACGCGGCCTCCGGGCGGGCCGTCTGCAGGCGGCGCGCGATCACCGGAGTGGCCTGATCGAACTTGAGTGCATAGAGGCGCCGATTCTCGCGCACGTGCGACTCGTCGCTCCACGCCGCGGTGCTCGCCGCCTGGATCGCCGGGCTCATCGCGCTGCCGTGGTAGGTGCGGTAGAGCAGGAAGCGGCGGATGACGCTTGCATCGCCGGCCACGTAACCCGAGCGCATGCCCGGCACGCTGGAGCGTTTCGAAAGGCTGCCGAAGGTCACGAGGCGGGCGTAGTCGCTGCGGCCGAGCCGACGCGCGGCAGCCAGGCTGCCGAGCGGCGGCCGCGCCTCGTCGAAGTAGATCTCGGAGTAACACTCGTCGGCCGCGACGATGAAGCCGTGCCGGTCGGCGAGCTGGAACAAGGTTTTCCACTCCTCGAGCGTCAACACGCGCCCGGTCGGATTGCCCGGCGAGCAGACGTAGACGAGTTGCACACCGTCCCACTCCCGCGCGCCCAGCGCCTCGAACGGCATGCGGAAACCGTTGTCGGGCGTCGTCGGGAGGAAAAGCGGGGTCGCACCCGCCAGCAACGCGGCGCCCTCGTAGATCTGATAGAAGGGATTGGGGGCGACGACGCGCGCAAGGCGCGTGCGGTCGATCACCGTCTGGGCGATCGCAAACAGCGCCTCGCGCGTGCCGTTGACCGGCAGCACTTGCGTGGCCGGGTCGACCGCGCAATCGAAGCGGCGCTGCAGCCAGGCAGCGATGGCCTGGCGCAGTTCCGGCATGCCGGCGGTGCTGGGATACGAGGCGATGCCCGGCAGCGCGCGCTCCAGCGCCTCGAGAATGAACGGCGGGGTCGGGTGCTTCGGCTCGCCAATCGACAGGTCGATATGACGCAGGCCGGCCGGCGGCTGCGCCGAGGCGAGAAGCTGGCGCAGCCGTTCGAACGGGTAGGGCTGCAGGCGGTCGAGATCCGGATTCATGATGTCGCTGGCCCCCGGCCTGGCTGCCCCATCGGCGTTGCCGGTTCGAACCGGCCCAACTCGACGTGCGGCGGGGCCTTCCAGCCGCGTTTGCGGTGCTCGGCCACCACGGTCGTGAAGATGCCGCCCCGCACGTACCACCTCGCAGTCAGGCGCATGAAGCGCGGCGCCAGCGCGCGTACCAGGTCGTCGAGGATCTTGTTGGTCACCGCTTCGTGGAAGACGCCGTCGTTCCGATAGGACCACGTGTAGAGCTTGAGACTCTTGAGCTCGACGTTGCGGCGATCGGGAATGTAGTCGATCACCAGGGTGGCAAAGTCGGGCTGGCCGGTGAGCGGGCACAGGCACGTGAACTCGGGTACTTCGATGTGCACGAGGTAGTCGCGTCCCGGGCTGGGATTGGGAAACGTGTCGAGTTTTCGGGTGGGACGCGAGGGCATCGGCGCGACCAGGGTGGGCTGCCGGGCCGGCAGCCGTGAATCGGGTAAGCCTTCGACGCGCGGCGGCCGTCGAGACGGATGAACGTTTATTATAGAAATCGATTCGCATTCATTTGGCCGTGCAGCGCGTTCTGCGCCGCGCCGATCAAAAAACTCCGGAAAGCAACGTGCGCTTGCGGCAGATCAAACTCGCCGGTTTCAAGTCGTTTGTCGATCCCACTCACATCGATGTCCCCGGCAGCCTGGTCGGCGTCGTGGGGCCGAACGGCTGCGGCAAATCCAACGTCATCGATGCCGTGCGCTGGGTACTCGGCGAGTCCAAGGCCGCCGAGTTGCGCGGCGAATCGATGCAGGACGTGATCTTCAACGGGTCGGCCAACCGCAAGCCGGGCGGCCGCGCCAGTGTCGAGCTGGTCTTCGACAACAGCGAAGGTCGCATCGGCGGCGAATGGGGCACGTTCGCCGAGATCTCGGTCAAGCGGGTGCTGACGCGTGACGGCGCATCGAGCTACTACATCAACAATCAGACCGTGCGGCGGCGCGATGTTCAGGACATCTTCCTCGGCACGGGCTTGGGGCCGCGCGCCTACGCCATCATCGGCCAGGGCATGATCACGCGGATCATCGAGGCGCGGCCGGAAGAGTTGCGCGTGTTCCTCGAGGAGGCGGCCGGTGTCTCGAAGTACAAGGAACGCCGGCGCGAAACGGAGAACCGCCTCGCCGACACCCGCGACAACCTGACACGCGTCGAAGACATCCTGCGCGAACTGGAGACGCAGGTCGAGCGCCTCACGCAGCAGGCCGAGGTGGCGCGCAGGTTCCGCGATCTCGAGGCGCGCCACGACGAACAGCAGCAGCTGCTGTGGCTGACCCGCAAGCGCGATGCCGCCGTCGAGCAGGAGCGCATCGCGCGCGAAATCGATCGGCACAACGTCGAACTGGAGCGGCACATCGCGGAGCAACGCGCGGTCGAACGCCGCCTCGAGGATGCGCGCAGCGCGCACTTCGCCGAGTCCGACGCGGCGCATGAGGTGCATGGGCGGGTGATGCAGATCAACGCGGAGATCGGCCGCCTCGAGGCCGAGATCCGCATGATTCTCGAAAGCCGCGGCCGCCTCGCCGCCCAGGTCGAGACGCTGGCGGCAACGCGGCAGCGCCGCGTGCAGGAGCGCGAGGCGCTCGAGATGCGCGCGGAGGAACTGAAGCGACAGATCGACGCCTTGCAGCAGCAGGTTGCCGAAGCCGGTCGTCATGCCGAGGCGCACGCGGCAACGCTGCCGGCGCTCGAAGACGCGTATCGCGCGATGCGCGAGGCGATGGAAGCCGCCCGGGCCGAGTCGGCGCTGGCGGAACAGTCGATCGATTCCATCGGCGTCGAGCAGCGTGCCGTGGATCGCCAGGTCGGTGCCTTGCGCCAGCGCCGCGAGCGCCTCGCGGAAGAGCAGGGTCACCTGGGCGCTCCGGACGAGGACAAGCTCGCTGCGCTACGCGCCGAGGCGCAGCGGCTGGCGCAGCAGCTCGCGGCCTGCGAGGGCCGCAAGCAGGCCGCCGAAGCGCGCTTGACGGAGCTGCAGCAGGCGCGCAACGCCGCGCTGGAGGCACGGACGCGCGAGACCGATGCGCTCGCCCGCCTCGAAGCGCGGCAGTCGGCGCTGCGCGAGCTGCAGGCCAACGTCGAAGCCGATGCCCGGCTCGACCCGTGGCTCAACAAGCAGGGTCTTGACAGCCTTCCGCGCCTGTTCAGGCGCCTCGTGGTCGAGCCCGGCTGGGAAGTGGCCGTCGAGGCGCTGCTGCGCGAGCGGGTCGAAGCGATCGAGGTGGGGCGACTGGAAACGCTGGCCGGGCTGGCCGGCGACGCTCCGCCGGCCCGGGTCGCGTTTTATTCGACGTCGGGTGCGGTCGCGCGCGAGGCCCTCGCCGCGACCAGCCACGTGCGACTCTCCGAGCGGGTGCGCGGCCACGATGCAGCGTTGGCCGCGGTGCTCGGCGACTGGCTCGCCGGCGTGTATTGCGCCGACGACCTGGCCCAGGCATTTGCGACGCGAGACCAGCTTCCCGCGGGCGGCCAGTTCGTGGTGCGGGCGGGCCACCGCGTCACCCGCCACGCCGTGCGCTTCTATGCGCCTGACGACCGCAAGGCCGGTCTGCTGGCGCGCCGCCAGGAGATCGAGAGCCTCGACAAGGAGACGCGCGCGCAGAGACTGCTGCTCGAGCAGCAGACCGCAGCGCTGGCGCGTGCGGATGCCGACCTGCGTGCCGGCCAGGAGTCGTTGCAGCGCGAGGCGCAGGAGACGGAGCGCCTGCGTGCCCAGCTGCATGCCGTGCAGCTGGAATCCGTGCGCCTGGGTGAGCTGGTCGAGCGGGTCAGGCATCGCAGCGGGCAGATCGAGGACGAACTGCGCGAGGTGCGGGCGCACGAACGCGAGCTCGAGGCGCAGCGGGAGGTGCTGGACACGCGATTCCAGGACCTCGACCAGTTGCTGGCGGAGCGCCAGCAGGCGCTCGAAGCCGCGCGCACAGCCTACGAGGAGGCCGATGCGCGCCAGCGCGCCGCGCGCGACGAACAGCAGCGCCTGGCAACGGAGCGTCAGCGTGCCGGCTACGAGCTTGCCGCGGCCGCTACCCGTGCGACGGACATCGAGCACGCAATCGAGGTCGCGCGCGGGGACGCCGCGCGCCTCGCCGGCGACATCGATGCGGCTCAGCTCGAACTTGCGAAGCTCGACGACTCGGCCGCCCGCGGCGGCCTCGATGACTGGCTCGCCCAGCGCAGCGCGGCCGAAGAGAAGCTGCGCGAGGAGCGCAGCCGGCTCGACGAGCTCGCGCAGCAGGTGCGCGCGCTCGACGAGCAGCGGCTCGTGCTGGAGCGCGACGTGCAGCCGCGTCGCGAGCGGATCACCGAGCTGCAGCTCAAGGAACAGGCCGCGCGCCTGGGCGTCGAACAGTTTGCGCAGCTGCTTGTCGAGGCGAAAGCCGACGAAGTCGCGTTGAGCGTGCGCCTCGAAGAAGGTGTGCGCGCCGCCTCTCTGCAGGGCGAAATCACGCGCCTCGCCGGGCAGATCGCCGACCTCGGCGCCGTCAATCTCGCGGCGCTGGAGGAACTGCAGGCTTCGAGCGAGCGCCGCGCCTACCTCGACGCCCAGTCGGCCGACCTGAAGGCAGCCATCGCGACGCTGGAGGACGCGATCCGCCGCATCGACCGCGAGACGCGCGAAATGCTGCAGCAGACGTTCGACCGGGTCAACGAACAGTTCGGCGCGCTGTTTCCGCGCCTCTTTGGCGGCGGCGAGGCAGGTCTGCTCATGACGGGCGGCGAAATCCTCGACGCCGGCGTCCAGGTGATGGCGCAGCCGCCGGGCAAGCGCAATAGCACGATCCACCTGCTCTCCGGCGGCGAAAAGGCGCTGACGGCGACGGCGCTGGTGTTTGCGCTGTTCAAGCTCAATCCGGCGCCGTTCTGCCTGCTCGACGAGGTCGACGCGCCGCTGGACGACGCCAACACCGAGCGTTTCTGTGCGCTCGTACGCTCCATGACCGCCGGAACGCAGTTCCTTTTCATCACGCACAACAAGATCGCGATGGAGATGGCGGAACAGCTGGTCGGCGTGACGATGCAGGAGCAGGGCGTCTCGCGCATCGTCGCCGTCGACATCGACAGCGCCACGCGGCTCGCGGCCGAAGCCGCCTGAGCGGTTGCCCGCCGTGTCCGACCTGCACATCGCCCTCCTGGTTCTGGCCGCGGTGCTGCTCGTGCTCGTGGTCGGCTACAACAAGTGGCAGGAGCGGCGCGCGCTGCAGCGCCTGGAAACGACGCTGCGCAGCGGGGTCGGCGATGCCCTGCTCGACGCGCAGCTGCCGCAGGCGCCCGAGGCCGACGTGCCATCGCCGCACACACGCATCGAGCCTAAATTCGGTTCGCTCGCGCCGATTCAGCCGGTTTCCGCCGAGGAATCCGACCAACCCACGCTCCCCGCCGAACTCCCCGCAGCCCCGGAAGGAGGGGGGACGCCGGCGGCCTGGATCGAGGATCCGTTGCTCGACTGCGTGCTCGAACTGCGTTGCACGCACGCGGTCGACGGAGTGACCGCGCTGGACGCGATTGCGGGACTCCAGAAGCAAAGGTTCGCGCTTCCCGTGCACGTCGCCGCATGGGACGCGCGCACGCAGCAGTGGGTGCATCCGGACCGGTTCGGCTTCTACAGCGAACTGCTTGCCGCCATCCAGATGGCCAATCGCCGCGTCGCGCTCGACGAAGTGGAGGCGTCGCGCTTCCTTGCATCCGTCCAACAGATGGCAGTCGCTCTTGACGCGGACTTCGACCCCCCCGACGTGGGGCGCGTGGTCCGGCTCGCAACCGAACTGCGCGACAGCAGCGGGCAGTTCGACGTGCAGATCGGGCTGACCTTGGAGGGCGCCGGAGGGCCGTGGAACACCGAGCAACTGAACCGCGCAGCGGCCAAGGCCGATCTCGTGGCCGCGGGCCCGGGCCTGTGGCGGCGGGTGGACCAGGCCGGCACGACGCTCTTCACGTTCGGTGCCGCGTCGCTGCTGAAGGACCGGCTCGTCATGGAGCTCGACGTGCCGCTTGCGCCGGTCGGCGCCGAGGCGCTGCGCCAGATGTATGCAGCCGCGAGCGTGATCGCGCTCGACCTCGGGGTGCGGATCGTCGACGACAACGGGCAGCCGGTCGACGCGTCATCGCTGCCGAGCGTGGAGCGCAAACTCGAAGAGCTGTACGAGAGGATGCGGCAGGCCGGCTGCGAACCGGGCTCGCCGCGTGCGTTGCGACTCTATGCATAAGGACGCTCCCGCAGCGGCGGCGCGGCGCGCCGAGGCGTTGCGCGCGGAGATCGAGCGGCACAACTACGACTACTACGTCCTGGCGGCGCCATCGGTGCCGGATGCCGAGTACGACCGGTTGTTCCGTGAGCTGCAGGACCTCGAACGGCAGTACCCGTCGCTGCAAACCGCCGATTCGCCGACGCAGCGCGTCGGCGGCGCACCGCGCTCCGACCTGCCGAAGGTGCGGCACGGAGTGCCGATGCTGTCGATCCACACCGAGACCGACCCCGGACCGGAGGGTGCACGCGCGTTCGATGCGCGCGTGCGACGCAAGCTCAAGCTCGGCCCGGACGATCCTCCGGTCGGCTACGAAGCGGAACTCAAGTTCGACGGCATCGCGTTGAGCTTGCGCTACGAGGACGGCGTGCTCACGCAGGCGGCAACACGTGGCGATGGAGAAGTGGGCGAGGATGTCACGCCGAACGTACGCACGATCCGCCGCATTCCGCTGCGCCTCGTGGCGACCCGTCCGCCCGCCGTGCTGGAGGTGCGGGGCGAAGTCTTCATGCGGCGCGACGACTTCGAGCGCCTCAACCAAAAGCAGCGCGACGCCGGCGAGAAGGTCTTCGTCAATCCGCGCAATGCGACGGCCGGGTTCGTGCGCCAACTCGACCCCAAGGTGACCGCGTCACGGCAACTTTCCTTCTATTCCTACGGCCTCGGCGTCGTGGCGGGCTGGAAGGTGCCGGCGACGCAGGGAGCGATCCTCGACGCGCTGGCGGCCTTCGGGTTGCCGGTCTCGCAGGAGCGGCAGGTCACGGCAGGCGCCGAAGGACTGATCGAATTCCACGACCGCATCGCCAGGCAGCGCGACGAACTCCCGTTCGACATCGACGGCGTCGTCTACAAGGTCGACCGGCTCGATCTGCAGGAGCAACTCGGTTTCGCGACCCGCGAACCGGCATGGGCGGTTGCGCACAAGTATCCGGCGCAGGAGGAGATGACCCGGGTGCTCGAGATCGAAGTCCAGGTCGGCCGAACCGGAAAATTGACTCCGGTCGCCAAGCTGGAGCCGGTTTTCGTCGGCGGCGTCACGGTCAGCAACGCGACGCTGCACAACGAGGCGTACGTGCATGACCTCGATGTGCGGATCGGCGACACGGTCGTCATCCGGCGCGCCGGCGACGTGATCCCGCAGGTGGTGTCGGTGGTGAGGGAGCGCCGGCCGCAGAAGGCGCCGCGGTTCTCGATGCCGGCGCGCTGTCCGGTGTGCGGATCCGCGGTCGAACGCGAGGAGGACGGCAAGGACCACCGGTGCACCGGCGGCCTCGTCTGCGCGGCGCAGCGCAAGCAGGCGCTGCTGCACTTCGCGGGCCGGCGCGCGCTCGACATCGAAGGGCTGGGAGACAAGCTGGTCGATCAGCTCGTCGACGCGCAACTCGTGCAGACGCCGGCGGACCTCTTCCAGCTCGACCATGCGACCCTGGCCAGGCTCGATCGCATGGCCGACAAGTCCGCCGCCAACATCGTGGCAGCGCTGAAGAAGGCCAAGCACACGACGCTCGAGCGCTTCATCTACGCGCTCGGCGTCCGCCACGTCGGCGAGACGACGGCACGCGATCTCGCGCGCCATTTCGGTTCACTCGACGAACTGATGCGCGCCGACGTTGCGACGCTGCTCGAAGTCGCCGACGTCGGTCCAGTGGTCGCCGCTTCGGTCGCGCATTTTTTCGCCGAGCCGCACAATGTCGAGGTCATCGCGAAGCTGCGTAAAGCCGGTGTCACCTGGCCCGCCGGGCCGCCGCGGCCGGCCCGTGCGATGGGTGCGTTCGCCGGCAAGACGTTGGTGCTGACCGGCACGTTGCCGACGCTTGGGCGCGAGGAAGCACGCGCGAAGATCGAGGCGGCCGGCGGAAAGGTGAGCGGTTCGGTGTCGAAGAAAACCGATTTCGTCCTCGCCGGGGCGGAGGCGGGCAGCAAGCTGGAGCGCGCGCGTGAACTGGGCATCCGCGTGATCGGGGAAGACGAATTCAACCGGATGCTGGGGAACTGAGATGTACGCGATCATCGGCGGCAGCGGCCTGGCAAAATTGTCGGCGCTCGACCGGCCACGGCGCATGGTGATGCGTACGCCCTACGGCGAACCCTCCGGTGCGCTCACGTTCGGCCATCTGGCCGGGCAGGAGGTGGTGTTCCTCGCCCGGCACGGCTACGGACATACGATCGCCCCGCACGACATCAACTACCGCGCCAACATCTGGGTGCTCAAGGACCTCAAGGTCGAAGGCGTGGTCGGCGTCGCCACCGTGGGCGGCATTCGCGACGACCTCGGACCCGGCGCACTCGTGCTGCCGCACCAGATCATCGACTACACGCACAGTCGCAAGGCGACGTTCTTCGAGGGCCCCGACGTGCCCGTCACTCATGCCGACTTCACGCATCCCTACGCCGAGCGCCTGCGCGCCGACCTGCTGCGCGCGGCGTTCTCCTGCGGCGAGCCGCTGATCGATGGCGCGGTCTATGCCTGCACGCAGGGCCCGCGCCTCGAGACGGCGGCCGAGATCGAGCGCATCGCACGCGACGGCGGCGAAATCGTCGGCATGACCGGCATGCCCGAGGCGGTACTTGCACGCGAGGCGGGCCTCGACTACGCGACCCTGGGCGTGGTGGTGAACCACGCCGCGGGCCGCGGAACGAGCAGGCAGGCGATCCAGCTCGATCAGCTCGAGGCGGTGATGCGGGCGACAGTCGTGCGCGCCGTGCGCATTCTCGAAGCATTGCTCGGAGGCAATGCATGACGCCCCGGCGCCTGGCGAGGACCTGAGATGGTGCGCGAGATCCTGCGCATGGGAGATCCGCGCCTGCTGCGCGTGTCGGAACCGGTGCGCGACTTCGAAAGCGCGGGTATCGAGGAGCTTCTGGTCGACATGTTCGACACCATGCGCGCCGCCAACGGCGCCGGACTGGCGGCGCCGCAGATCGGCGTGGCGCTGCGCGTGGTGATCTTCGGCACCGACGATCCGACCGCACGCAACCCACGGTATCCCGACGAGGATCCGGTACCCAGCACCGTGCTCATCAACCCGGTGCTCGCGCCCCTCTCCGAGGAGATGGAGGAGGGCTGGGAGGGATGCCTGTCGGTCCCGGGCCTGCGGGCCGTGGTGCCGCGCTATCGACGCCTGCGCTATGCCGGGCTCGATGCGCACGGCAACACGATCGATCGCATCGTCGAGGGATTCCACGCCCGCGTCGTGCAGCACGAGTGCGATCACCTGGACGGGATTCTTTATCCCATGCGCGTGCGGGACTTTTCGCGCTTCGGTTTCACCGACGTGCTGTTCCCGGGCCTAGTCGCCGCCGACGACTGAGCGGCGCGCCGCAGGTGCGGCTACGGCGCAAGCACCGCCAGCAGGTCGCCTTCGAGTTGCAGCTGTTCGCGCGGCTGCGCGAGCGTGCTGCCGTCGATGAGGAACACGTCTTCCACCCGCTCGCCCAGGGTCAGGATCTTCGCCGTATGCACGTTCACGTCGTGCTGGGCGAGCACCCGCGCCACCGAATACAACAGGCCCACGCGGTCGGTTGCGGTGATCGAGAGCAGGTAGTGGCGCCCGCGTTCGTCCGGCTGCAGCGCCACGGACGGCGCGACCGGGAAGTGGCGCGAGTGGCGCGACAACCGGCCGTGCGCGGGCGGCGGGAGTGCCGTCACGTCCGCGATCCACCGCGTGAGCTCCTGCTCGATGCGCGCCAGCAGTTCGCGGTAGTGCGGCGCGCGGCCATTGTCGGTGACGACGAAGCTGTCGAGAGCGTACCCGTGCCGGGTGGTATGGATCTTCGCATCGAGGATGCTCAGCATGCGGCTGTTGAAGTAACCGCAGACGCGGGCGAACAGATCCTTCTGGTCGGCCACGTAGACCATCACTTCGACCCCCTCGCCACCTTGCGAAAGCCGGGTGCGAACGATCGGATTCGCCGTGCGCACGTGCGCCAGCAGCGAGCGCGTGTGCCAGGCGATGTCCTGTGCGGTGTGGCGCAGGAAGTAGACAACGTCGAGTTCGGACCAGAGCGGCTCGTGGGAGTGCTGCGATACGCCGTACAGGCGCAGCACGCGCAGCGCCTCGCGCTTGCGCTGCTCGAGCTCCGCGTTCGGGCCGACCTCCTCGCCGCCGAGCAGCCGGCGGGTGCGGTAAAAGAGATCCTCGAGCAGCTTGCCCTTCCAGGCGTTCCAGACCTTCGGACTGGTTCCGCGGATATCGGCCACCGTCAACAGGTAAAGCGCGACGAGCCGGCGGTCGGTCTCCACCAGGCGCGCAAAACGGCGGATCACGTCCGGGTCGGCGATGTCCTGCTTCTGCGCCACCTGCGACATCGTCAGGTGATCCTCGACGAGCCAGCACACGAGTTGCGTGTCCTCGTCCTCCAGGTTGTGCTGGCGGCAGAACACCAGTGCGTCACGCATGCCGAGCCGGCTGTGATCGCCGCCGCGGCCCTTGGCGATGTCGTGGAACAAGGCCGCGACATAGAGCAGCCAGTGGCGGTCGAAGTCCGCGATCAGCTGGCTGCAGAGCGGATATTCGTGCGCGTATTCGGCCATCGAGAAGCGCCGCAGGTTGCGCACCACCATCAGGATGTGCTGGTCGACCGTGTACGCGTGGAACAGGTCGTGTTGCATCTGGCCGACGATGCGCCGGAACACCGGGAGGTACCGGCCGAGCACCGACCACTGGTTCATCCGCCGCAGCCCGTGCACGATGCCGCGCGGCTGCTGCAGGATGGCGATGAAGGTCTCGCGGTTGCGCGCGCAGCGGCGGAAGGCGCGGTCGATGCGAAACCGCCCATGCCAGAGCGCGCGCAGCAGCCGCGGCGCCATGCCCTTCAGTTCGGGATGCTGCTGGAGGACGAGGAATGCGCGCAGGTATCCATTGGGGTCGCGATGCAAGGCGTCGTCATCGTCGATGTCGAGCAGCTCGTGGCGCGCGAAAAAGGTCTCGTCGAGCACCGCGCGCGGCTCGTTGCCGCGCGGAAATAGGCGCGCCTCGATGTTGAGCAGGATGATCGTGTTGAGCTGGGTCACCGCCTTGGCGGCGAGGTAGTACTGCTGCATCAGGACTTCGCTCGCCAGGCGCGCGGCCGTGGGCTTGGTGCCGAGCGCGTCGGCCACGGCGCTTTGCACGTCGAACAGGAGCCGGTCCTCGCGCCTGCCGGCGACGATATGCAGGTGCGCGCGGATGCGCTCGATCACTCGTTCCTTCGCGATCAGCATCCGGCACTCGTCGGGTGTCAGCAGGTTCCGCTTCTGCAGCCCTTTCCAGCTGACGCCGAACCCCGCCGCGCGCGCCACCCAGAGCAGCACCTGCAGGTCGCGCAGGCCGCCCGGACTCTCCTTGCAGTTGGGCTCCAGGCTGTACGGCGTGTCCTGGAACTTGGTGTGGCGCTGCTGCTGCTCGAGCAGCTTGGCCTGGAAGAACGCCGGGGAGTCGAGCACCTCGACGATGGCGGCGTCGAACTCGCGATACAGCCGGCGCGGGCCGATGACGAGGCGCGATTCGAGCATCGACGTGAGGACGGTGACGTCGCGCCGCGCTTCGTCGCGACACTCCTCGACGGTGCGCACGCTGTGCCCGACGTGCAGGCCGAGATCCCAGAGCTGCCCGATCAGGTTCTCGACCTGTGCGCTCTGCTCGGAAGTCAGGTCGGCGCCATGCAGGATCAGGATGTCGACGTCGGAGTGCGGGAACAGCGCGCCACGTCCGTAGCCGCCAACGGCGATGACCGCGACCGCGTCCTGCAGTCCGCGCCTGCGCACCACCTGGCGCAGGAGACGATCGGTGCTGTCGCTCAGCCCATGCAGCAACGCACGCACGGCGCCGCCGTTGCAGAAGGCGCCGATCAGCGCGTCGCGTTCGGCCCGCAACTCGTGACGGAGCGCGAGGCCGAGGTCGTTCATCGAGTCAGCCCGTCGCGAGAGAGGAGGCCAGAGCCGCCTCGACGAGCGCAGGCCGGGCAGGTGTCCCCGCCGACTCGGTCAGCACATCGAAACCCGACTCGGTGACGAGGATGGTGTGTTCCCATTGTGCCGACAGGCTGTGGTCCTTGGTGACGATGGTCCAGCCATCGGCAAGCTCGCGGATATCGCGCCGGCCGGCATTGATCATCGGTTCGATCGTGAACGTCATGCCGGGCACGAGCGCATCGAGCGTGCCGGGCTTGCCGTAATGCAGGATCTGCGGTTCCTCGTGGAACTTGCGACCGATGCCATGGCCGCAAAATTCGCGCACGACGCTGTAGCCGTGCTTCTCGGCATGGGTCTGGATCGCGTGGCCGATGTCGCCGAGATGCGCGCCCGGCCTGACCTGGGCGATGCCGAGCCACATGCAGTCGTAGGTGACCTCGCACAGGCGGCGCGCGGCGATCGACGGTTCGCCGACGTAGAACATGCGGCTGGTGTCGCCGTGATAGCCGTCCTTGATGACGGTGACGTCGATGTTGACGATGTCGCCGTTCTTGAGCAGGCGGTCGCCCGGGATGCCGTGGCACACCTGGTGATTGACGGACGTGCAGATGGACTTCGGATATGGCCGGTACCCCGGCGGCGCGTAGTTCAGCGGCGCCGGCACGGTCCCCTGCACATTCACCATGTAGTCGTGGCAGAGGCGGTCCAGCTCGCCGGTCGTGACGCCTGCCCTGACGTGGGGCGTGATGAAGTCGAGCACCTCCGCTGCCAGGCGGCCCGCGACGCGCATGCCGGCGATGTCGGCGGCGGATTTCAGGACGGCAGGCATGCGGCGAATTCCGGGTCGGCTTGAGGTGGAGTTGGCGCGTCGCCTATAATAATCGGCTACCCGCAATTGCGCCTGCGCATCAAGGCTTCAACCCAAGGCTTCAACCCGATGCACCATGGAGCAAAGAGGGAAATCGCGCGCCGCGTAACCAGGGTGCCTGACCCATCCCGCGATGGATGAATCGGGCCAGACGCGGCGTTGGACCCAACCTTGGCAGGAGTTCGAATGTCCGTCACCATGCGTCAAATGCTGGAGGCGGGTGTCCATTTTGGACACCAGACCCGCTTCTGGAACCCGAAGATGGCTCCGTACATCTTCGGACATCGCAACCGCATCCACATCATCAACCTCGAGCGCACGCTCGAGAACTTCCTCGAGAGCGCGAAGTTCGCGCGCCAGTTGGCCGCGAACCGGGGCACCGTGCTGTTCGTCGGCACGAAGCGCCAGGCGCGCGACACCATCGTCGAAGAGGCACGCCGCTGCGGGCAGCCTTTCGTCGAGCAACGCTGGCTGGGCGGCATGCTCACCAACTTCAAGACCATCAAGACCTCGATCCGGCGCCTGAAGGAAATGGAGCAGACGATCGAGGCCGGCGGACTGGAGCGGATGTCGAAGAAAGAAGCACTGACGTTCCAGCGCGAGGTCGACAAGCTCAACAAGGCGATCGGCGGCATCAAGGAGATGAATGCGTTGCCCGATGCGCTGTTCGTGATCGACGTGGGCTACCACAAGATCGCCGTCGCCGAGGCGCAGAAGCTCGGCATTCCGGTGATCGGCGTGGTCGACACGAATCACTCGCCGGACGGCATCGCCTACGTCATCCCCGGCAACGACGACTCGAGCCGCGCGGTGCGCCTCTATGCGCGCGGCGTCGCCGACGCGGTGCTCGAAGGCAAGGCCCAGGCGTTACAAGGCGTCGTCAACGCGGCCACCGGAGAATTCGTCGAGGTCAACGAGGAAGAACAGGCGGCCTGATCCGGCCGGTCGGCCCGCGCGAGGCGCGGGCACCGGCGCAAGACCGGGCAGGGGGCGCAAGCCCCCTTTTTGTGCGGAAGATTTGGAACTGGAGCAGCGTATGGCGGAGATCACCGCATCGATGGTGAAGGAACTGCGCGAGAAGACCGACGCGCCGATGATGGAGTGCAAGAAGGCGCTGACCGAGGCGGCAGGCGATCTGGGCAAGGCCGAAGAGATCCTGCGCGTGAAGCTCGGCAACAAGGCCAGCCGTGCGGCGGCGCGCGTCACCGCGGAAGGGATCGTGAGCGTCGAGGTAAGCGCCGACGGCAAGCTCGGTTCGATCGTCGAGGTCAACTGCGAGACCGATTTCGTCGCGAAGAACGAGGAGTTCCTCGCGTTCGCGCGCAACCTTGCGCAACTGGTCGCGGCGCGCAACCCCGCCGACCTGGCCGCCCTGGCGGCGCTGCCGCTGGGCAACTCCTCCGTCGAGGCGACCCGCACCGCCCTGATCGGCAAGATCGGCGAGAACATGTCGATCCGGCGCTTCGCCCGCGTGCAGGCGAGCGGCCGCATCGGCAGCTACGTGCATGGCGGCGCCAAGATCGGGGTCCTGGTCGACGTTGTCGGCGGCGACGAATTGTTGGCCAAGGATCTTGCGATGCACGTCGCGGCGGCCAAGCCGAAGGCGATCGACGCATCGGGCGTGCCCGCTGCGCAGGTGGAAAGCGAACGGCGCATCGCCGCCGAGAAGGCGGCCGAGGATGCGGCGAGGCAGGGCAAGGAGATTCCTGCCGACATCCTCGCCAAACGCATCGAAGGCGCGGTGCAGAAACACCTCAAGGAAGTGACGCTGCTCGGGCAGGCGTTCGTCAAGGACCAGACCGGCAAGACCTCGGTCGAGCAGTTGCTCAAGAGCAGGAAGGCAAGCGTCGCAAGCTTCGTGCTGTACGTGGTCGGCGAAGGCATCGAAAGGAAGCAGGCCGACTTCGCCGCGGAGGTTGCAGCACAGGCGGCCGCGGCGCGAGGTTGAGGAACCGCCGCCATGGCTGGTCCGGCCTTCCGGCGCGTCCTGCTCAAGCTGTCGGGCGAAGCCCTGATGGGTGACGACGCCTTCGGCATCAACAAGGACACCATCGAGGCGATGGTGCGCGACATCGGCGAGGTCGTGAAGCTCGGCGTCGAGATGGCCATCGTCATCGGTGGCGGCAACATCTTCCGCGGCGTGGCGTTGGGCGCTTCCGGCATGGATCGTGCGACGGCCGACTACATGGGCATGATGGCGACCATCATGAACGCGATGGCGCTGCAGGACGCGATGCGCCGGGCCGGCATCGAGGCGCGCGTGCAGTCGGCGCTTAACATCGAACAGGTGGTCGAGCCCTACATCCGTCCCAAGGCCATGCGCTACCTGGAAGAGGGCAAGGTCGTCATCTTCGCCGCCGGCACCGGCAATCCATTCTTCACCACCGATACGGCGGCGGCGCTGCGCGGGTCGGAGGTCGGCGCCCAGATCGTGCTGAAGGCGACCAAGGTCGACGGCGTTTACACGGCCGATCCCAAGCGCGACCCGAGCGCGACCCGCTACAGTCGTCTGACCTTCGACGAGGCGCTGAATCGCAAGCTGCAGATCATGGACGCAACCGCGTTTGCCCTCTGTCGCGACCAGAAACTGCCGATCAAGGTGTTCGACATCATGAAACCCGGGGCGCTCAAGCGCGTCGTCCTCGGCGAGGACGAGGGCACGCTGGTGCACGTCTGACCGCGCGCCGCCGGATCCGGGACGAACCGAGGAGCCGCAGCGATGAACATGGCCGAAATCCGCAAGACCACCGAGCAGAAGATGCAGAAGTCGGTGGAAGCGCTCAGGCACGATCTGGCCAAGATCCGGACCGGACGCGCCCACACCGGTCTGCTGGATCACATCCTGGTCGACTACTACGGATCGATGGTGCCGATCAACCAGGTCGGGCAGGTCGGCCTGGGTGACGCGCGCACGATCACGGTCCAGCCGTTCGAGAAGAAGATGGTGCAGGTGGTCGAGAAGGCGATCCGCGATTCCGACCTCGGGCTGAACCCGGCCTCGCATGGCGACGTGATCCGGGTGCCGATGCCCGCGCTGACCGAGGAGCGCCGGAAGGAACTCACCAAGGTCGTGCGCCACGAGGGCGAAAACGCGCGCGTGGCGGTGCGCAACCTGAGGCGCGACGCGAACACGCACCTCAAGGAACTGCTGAAGAAGAAGGAGGTGGCCGAGGACGAAGAGCGGCGCGCGCAGGACGATGTGCAGAAGCTCACCGACCGCTACGTGGCGGAGATCGACAAGCTGGTCGCGGAGAAGGAGAAGGAAATCCTGACCGTCTGAGGCAGGATGCCGCTCGCCGTCGTGTCGCACGTGACTCGCCGAACCGGTCCCGAAGCACCGCATCACGTTGCGGTGATCATGGACGGCAATGGGCGCTGGGCGACCCGCCGCCACCTGCCGCGCGTGGCCGGGCACTCTCGCGGCGTCGATGCGGTGCGCAGCACGATCGAAAGCTGCGGCAAGCGCGGCATTCGCTACCTCACCTTGTTCGCTTTCAGCTCCGAGAACTGGCGCCGGCCACGGGACGAGGTTTCGACGCTCATGCGCCTGTTCGTGACCGCGCTGCAGAAGGAAGTCGGCAAGCTGATCGAAAACGGCGTGCGCATGCGCGTGGTGGGGCGCATCGACGACTTCGACGCTTCCCTGCGCGCGCTGATTCGGCAGGCCGAGGAACAGACGGCCGCCAATGACCGGCTGCAACTCACCATCTGCGCCAGCTATGGTGGCCGCTGGGATATTGCGCAGGCGGTGCAGCGGTTGCTGCGTGCGCGGCCGGAACTCGCGCGCACGCCCGAGGCGATCTCCGAGGACGTGCTCGCTCCCTACCTAGCGCTCGCCTTTGCACCGGAACCCGATCTGCTGATCCGGACCGGCGGCGAGCAGCGCATCAGCAACTTCCTGCTGTGGCAGCTCGCCTATACGGAGCTCTACTTCACCGACCTGCTGTGGCCGGATTTCGATACCGAAGCGCTCGATGCCGCGCTCGCGTGGTATCACGGCCGCGAGCGGCGCTTCGGACGCACTGGCGCCCAGGTGGCGGCGGCAACGGGCTGACGCGCCATGCTCAGGACACGCATCATCACCGCGGTCTTCCTGTTGCTTGTCCTGGTCGGTGCGCTGGCTCTCGGGCCGCTTGCGTTCGCCACATTCGTGGCCGTGGCCTTCGGCGCCGCGACGTTCGAGTGGCTGCGCTTTGCCGCCTGGTCGAACCGTGCCGCCATCGGCGGCGGGATTGCGGCAGCCGCCGTGTTGATCACGCTCCAATGGCTGCGCATGAGCCTGGCCGACTCGACGCTGCTTGCGGTCGCAGGGCTCACCTGCTTCGCCTGGGCGCTCGTGGCTTGCTGGCTTGTCTACGCCGAAAACAGGAACCGGCTCTCGCTGAACAACGGCGCGATCGCGGTGCTGGCAGTAATCCTCCTCGCCGGGGCGTGGTTTTCGCTGCTGTCGCTGTATCGCCACGGGGCGCTGTTCCTGTTCTCTGCTCTGGCAGTGGTGTGGATCGCCGACATCGCCGCCTATTTCGCCGGTCGCGCCTTCGGAAGGCGCAAACTTGCGCCGCATATCAGCCCGGGAAAAACCTGGGCCGGAGCCGTCGGAGCCGTCGTCGCGGTGCTGCTTGCGGGCTGCGGCGTGTGGCTCGGCTGGCCGGGCGGCCATATCTTCTCGAACGCGCTGTTCGCACGGGCTCCGGCGCTGGCGCTGGTAGTGCTCGCGCTTCTGGTGGTCGTGTCGATCGTCGGCGACCTGTTCGAGAGCCTGCTCAAACGCCACGCCGGCGTGAAAGACAGCAGCGGACTGCTGCCCGGCCACGGCGGCGTGCTCGATCGCATCGACGCGCTGCTGCCGGTCCTGCCACTCGCCGCGTTGATCGAGGGCTTCCTGTGAAACACGGCGTCGCGATCCTGGGTGCGACCGGGTCGATAGGAAAGAGCGCGCTCGATGTCATCGAGCGCCATCCGGATCGTTTTCGCGTCGTGGCGCTGACGGCGCAATCGAACGTCGCCGCCCTCTTGGCCCTTTGCACGCGTTTTCGCCCCGACCTTGCCGTCATCGCCGATCCGGCACACGGGAAGGCGCTGCGCGACGGCCTTGCCGTCGCGGGCGTGCCGACGCAGGGCCTTGGCGGCGCTGCGGCGCTTGCGGCGGCCGCGACCGCTGACGGCGCGGACACGGTCATCGCCGCCATCGTGGGCGCCGCAGGACTGGTTCCGACGCTTGCCGCTGCGCGTGCGGGCCGACGCATCCTGCTTGCCAACAAGGAGGCCATCGTCTGCGCGGGCGGCTTGCTGATGGAAGCGGTACGCGCCGGCGCGGCGCAACTTCTGCCGCTCGACAGCGAGCACAGCGCCATCCATCAGTGCCTGGCAGGCGCAGTCGGCACGCGCGGCGGCGTACGACGGTTGATCCTCACCGCGTCCGGCGGGCCGTTCCGGACCCGCGTGGACCTCACCGGCGTCACGCCGGAGCAGGCGTGCGCG
This sequence comes from Burkholderiaceae bacterium, assembly GCA_035502095.1. GTDB lineage: Bacteria > Pseudomonadota > Gammaproteobacteria > Burkholderiales > Burkholderiaceae_F > JAKANT01. The sequence goes on along the minus strand of DATJUX010000040.1, from coordinate 132,023 downwards.
CATCCCAACTGGGTGATGGGGCGCAAGATCTCGGTCGACTCGGCGACGCTGATGAACAAGGGACTCGAGGTCATCGAAGCGAACTGGCTGTTCGGATTCGCGCCATCGATCATCGACGTCGTGGTTCACCCGCAAAGCGTAGTGCATTCGATGGTGGAATTTATCGACGGATCGGTGCTGGCACAGCTCGGCACGCCCGACATGCGCACGCCGCTCGCCTATGCGCTCGGCTTTCCCGAGCGGGTGGCGAGCGGCAGCGACTCGCTCGATTTCCTCGCCCTCGGTGCGTTGACCTTCGAGGCGCCGAACCGGGCGCGGTTTCCGTGCCTGCGGCTGGCGTATGACGCGCTGCGCGCCGGGCCGGCCGCTTGCATCTGGCTCAACGCGGCCAACGAGGTCGCGGTGGAGGCGTTCCTCGCGCGGCGCCTGTCGTTTCTCGGTATCGCCCGGGTGATCGAGTCCGCGCTCGAGCAGGCGCCGCTACATGCGCCGCGTTCGATCGACGACGTGTTGCAAGAAGACACATCGGCGCGGCGCCGGGCGAGCGCGCTGGTGGTGGAGTCCGCGTAACATCGAGCCATGGTCGCATTCGTCATCAACTTCATCGCGCTGATCGTCGTGCTCGGCATCCTGGTGCCGGTGCACGAGTTCGGTCACTTCTGGGTCGCGCGGCGTTGCGGCGTCCGGGTGTTGCGCTTCTCGATCGGATTCGGCCGCGCGCTTTGGCGTCGCGTCGGCACCGATGGCACCGAGTGGGTGATTGCCGCGGTCCCGCTCGGCGGCTACGTGCGCATGCTCGACGAGCGCGACCACGACGGTTCGCCGATCGATCCGGCCGAGTTGCCGCGGGCGTTCAACCGCCAGCCGGTATACAAGCGGGTTGCGATCGTGATCGCGGGACCGCTCGCGAACCTTCTGCTCGCCGTGGCGGTGTTTTGGGGCCTCGGCGTTGTCGGAGTCATGGAGCCGCGTGCGATCGTCGGTGACCCGGTCGCGCAGACCCCGGCCGAACGGGCCGGATTCCAGGCCGGCGACATCGTGGTCGCCATCGACGGCCATCAGGTTCGTTCCTGGAACGAGATGAGCTGGCTGTTCCTGCAGCGCGCCGTGGACAAGGCCCGCGTCGAGGTCCTTATCGAACGGCCCGAGGGGGTTGCGCGCACGCTGTCGCTCGACCTGCGCGATTTTTCCGTCGGTGACCTGGATGCGAACCCGCTGCCGCGCATCGGTTTCCGGCCGGCCAGCAGTCAGCCGCGCATCGGACGCCTCTCGGAAGGCGGGGTCGCGGAAGTCGCCGGACTCCGCACCGGCGACCTGGTGGTCGAGATCGATCACCAAGCGATGCGCTCGCCGCATGACCTGATCGAGATTGTGCGCAAGGCGCCGGAGAGGCCGCTCGGGTTCGTGGTCGAGCGTGACGGCGAGCGGATGAATTTCACCATCGTTCCGGCACGCGTGCGCGACGATGCCGGCAACGAGATCGGGCGGATCGGCGCCGAGATCGGCGAACGTCCGCCGATGGTCAAGGTGACGTACGGCCCGATCGAAGGCATCGGCGTGGCGTTCGGCAAGACCTGGGACGCCATTGTCTTCACGCTGCGCATGATGTGGAAGATGCTCACGCTGGAGGCCTCGATCAAGAATCTGTCGGGGCCGATCGCCATCGCCACGTACGCCGGGCAGGCGGCGCTGCTCGGCCCGGCGCAGTTCTCCGAGCTGCTCGCCGTCCTCTCCATCGGTCTCGGCGTGCTCAACCTGCTTCCGATTCCCGTGCTCGACGGCGGCCACCTGCTCTACCTCGCGATCGAGAAGATGAGGGGCCGTCCGCTCTCCGATTGGTTCGTCTCCTGGGGGCAACGCGTAGGCCTTCTGTTGCTGGTGCTGCTGACGGTACTCGTGACGCGCAATGACATACTTCGCGTTTTTTTCTAGTCCCGTCGGCTCGTCGGCTCGCCTGAACTCCCGTTGCCCGCCTATCCGCTCGTCCCCTTGCCGGTGAAGTCTTGCGCGCGCCCCGGCGCGCGCTTGCGTTGCCTCGTCGCTGCGGTGTTGGCCGCCGCGACCGGTCCGGCCTTGGCGCAGGAGTTCATCGTCAAGGACATCCGCGTCGAAGGCGCGCAGCGTACCGAGGCGGGAACGATCTTCTCCTACCTGCCGCTGCGCGTCGGCGACAAGTTCGATCCCGAGAAGGGTGTCGCCGCGATCCGGGCATTGTTCGCCACCGGCCTCTTCAAGGACGTGCGCCTGGAAGCCGACGGCGATGTTCTGGTGGTCATCGTCGAGGAGCGCCCGTCGATCGCCCAGGTCGACCTGCTGGGCGTAAAGGAGTTCGACAAGGACACGGTGAAGAAGTCCCTGCGCGACGTCGGCCTCGGCGAGGCACGCGTTTTCGATCGTTCGCTCCTCGAGCGGGCCGAACAGGAGCTGAAGCGGCAGTACCTCGCACGCGGCCTCTACTCGGCGCAGATCACCTCCACGGTCACGCCGGTCGAGCGCAACCGGGTCAACATCACGATCTCGGTCGACGAAGGCGAGGCGGCGCACATCAGGGCGATCCGCTTCACCGGCAACAAGGTGTTCTCCGATTCGACGCTGCGCGGCGAAATCGAACTCACGACCGAGGGCTGGCTCACCTGGTACACGAAGCGCGACCAGTACGCGCGCCAGAAGCTCACTGCCGACCTCGAGAAGCTGCGCTCGTTCTACCTGAATCGCGGCTACCTCGACTTCAGCGTCGAATCGACGCAGGTCTCGATCAGCCCGAACAAATCGGACGTCTTCATCACTATCAACCTGGTCGAAGGGGACCCGTACACGGTATCGGGCATCAGGCTCTCGGGCGAAATGCTCGGGCTCGACGAGGAATTGCATGCGCTGGTCGACGTGAAGCCGGGCGACGTCTACGACGCCGAGCGGCTGAACCTGATCTCGAAGCGCATCACCGATCGACTCGGCATGCTGGGCTACGCCTTCGCCACCGCGAACGCCGTGCCCGAGCCGAACCGCGAGAAGCACGAAGTGGGGTTCACGATCGTCGTCGATCCGGGGCGGCGTGTCTACGTGCGGCGGGTCAACGTCACCGGCAACACCACGACCCGCGACGACATCATCCGGCGCGAGGTGCGCCAATTGGAATCGGCGTGGTTCGACTCGGAGAAGGTGCGACTGTCGCGCGATCGCATCGACCGCCTGGGCTACTTCGAGAAAGTCGAGGTGGAGACGCCGGCAGTTCCGGGCTCGCTCGACCAGGTCGACGTGAACTTCACCATCAAGGAGCGGCCGACCGGCAGCGTGCAGGCGGGCATCGGATATTCGAGCACCGACCACCTGGTGCTGAACGGCTCGTATTCGCAGCAGAACGTGTTCGGCTCCGGGCAGGCACTCGCGATCGAGCTCAATACGAGCCGGGCCAACAAGAACCTCTCGCTCAGCCACACCGATCCGTACATCACGATCGACGGCATCAGCCGCACCACCGAACTCTACGAGCGGCGCTCGGACCTCGCGGCCCTCGGCCTGGGCACGGTGGACTTCACGCAGCGGGGCGCGGCGATGCGGTTCGGTGTTCCGTTCACGGAATTCGACACGGTGTTCTTCGGCCTCGGTTACGAAGGCACGGAGATCGGGCTCACCGACAGCAGTCCGCCCGCGTACTTCAAGTACGTCAACGATTTCGGCGACAACACAGGCGCGGTCATCTGGACGGCAGGGTGGTCGCGCGACAGCCGCGACAACCTTCTGGTGCCCAATCGCGGGCGCTACCAGCGCGCCTTCCTCGAAGTGTCGCTGCCGGTGCTCGATCTCCGGTACTACCGGGCGACCTACCAGTTGCAGAATTTCGTTCCCGTCACCAACAAGGTCACCTTCGCGAGCAACGCCGAACTGGGCCTCGGCGGTGGCTACTCGGGCAAGCCTTATCCGGTCTTCAAGAACTTCTACGCGGGCGGCATCGGCAGCGTGCGCGGCTTCGACGCCGGCTCGCTCGGTCCGCGCGACAGCCTCGGCAATCCGACCGGCGGTACGCGGCGCCTGAACGGCTCGTTCGAGTTGCTTGCCCCGTTGCCTGGAGCGGATCGCACCTTGCGCGGGGTTGGCTTCATCGATGCCGGCCAGGTCTGGGCTGCCGACGAGACGGTCAACCTGAGAGACCTGCGCGCATCGTGGGGCTTCGGCATTGCCTGGGTCTCGCCGATCGGCCCGCTCAAGCTGAGCTATGCGATTCCGTTCCGCAAGGAAGCGGGCGACCGCCTGCAACGCTTCCAGTTTCAGATCGGCACGGGGTTCTAGTGTCCGACACGCGTCGCACGCGACCCGCTATGGCAGAATACCGCGCCTCGTAAGCAGGAGTATCGATGAAAGGGTTTCTGCGCTTCGTCTCGCTGGGCGCGCTCGTGGCAGGACTCGCGACCGGTGTGGCATCGGCGCAGGAGCTGAAGATCGGCTTCGTCGACAGCCAGCGCATCCTGCGCGATTCGGCGCCTGCACGTGCCGCGACACAGAAGCTCGAGCAGGAGTTCAAGAAGCGCGACCAGGATCTGCAGGACATGGGCGCCAAATTGAAGGCCGCGGCGGACAAGCTCGAAAAGGACGGCCCCGTGCTGAGCGAGGGCGACCGCGCCAAGCGCCAGCGTGAACTGAGCGAGATGGATCGGGAGTTCCAGAAGCGGCAACGCGAGTTCCGGGAAGACCTCAATCAGCGGCGCAACGAGGAGCTGCAGGTCCTCGTCGAGCGCGCGCAGAAGATCGTCAAGGAAATCGCCGTCAAGGAGAACTACGACCTGATCGTCCAGGATGCCGTGCACTGGAGCCCGCGCGTCGACATCACCGACAAGGTGCTGAAGGCGCTGAACAACGGCAAATGAGTGCATGGCCACGAGCCGGCCGAGGATGACGCTGGCCGAACTCGTTGCGGCCGTCGAGCAACGAAGCGCCGGTCGCCTGGCTGCAACAGTAGAGGGCGAGCGCGAACGGGCGATCCAGGGCGTCGCGCCACTCGAGACTGCCGGGCCTGCAGAACTGAGTTTCCTTGCCAACCTCCGCTATCGCGGCGCCGTCGCGACGACCCGCGCCGGCGCCGTCGTGCTGACCGCGGCCGACCACGCGGCCCTGCGCCCGTCGGCGTCCGTCGTCGTTTGCGAACAGCCTTATGCATGGTTCGCCTTCGCCGCGCAGGTGCTGGAGCGGCCGGCGCAGCGCAGGGCGGGCATCGATTCGACGGCGTACGTCGATCCCGCGGCGCAGGTCGGCGCGCAAGCGTGGATCGGGCCCTGGGCAGTTGTCGAGGCGGGCGCCCAGGTCGGGGCCGGTTGCTCGATCGAGGCGGGCTCGTACGTGGGGCACGGAGCGCAGATCGGCGCGGGCACTCGTCTGCACCCCGGTGTAAAGGTGCTGCACGAATGCAGCGTCGGAGCGCGTGGCATCGTGCACAGCGGTGCGGTGATCGGCGCGGACGGATTCGGGTTCGCGCCCTTTGCGGGCAGCTGGATCAAGATCCCGCAGACTGGCCGCGTCGTGATCGGCGACGACGTCGAGATCGGTGCCAACACGACCATCGACCGTGGCACGATGGGCGACACCGTGATCGAAGACGACGTCAAGATCGACAACCAGGTGCAGATCGGCCACAACTGCCGCATCGGCGCTCATACGGTCATCGCGGGTTGCACCGGCATCGCCGGCAGCGCCATCATCGGGCGTTACTGCCAGCTTGGCGGCGCCTCGATGATCCATGGCCATATCACGTTGTGCGACGGGGTTGTCGTATCCGGGGGCACGTTGATCTCGCGGTCGATCAACGAGCCGGGGTTCTATTCGGGCCCGTTCCCGTTCATGGCCAACCGCGACTGGGAACGCAATGCAGCGGTAGTCCGGCACCTGCGCGAATTGCGCGAGCGCATCCGCGTGCTGGAGCGCCGGCCCGGGTCCGCAACCGACATCGAGGACTCCTCAAAATGATCGACGCGCAAGAGATCCTGCGCTACCTGCCGCACCGGTATCCGTTCCTGCTGGTCGACCGCGTCCTCGAGGTGGAGAAGGGCAAGCGCATCGTCGCGCTGAAGAACGTCTCGATGAACGAGCAATTCTTCGTCGGTCACTTCCCGCACTACCCGGTGATGCCCGGCGTGCTGATCATCGAGGCACTCGCGCAGACGGCGGCAATCCTGACATTCATATCGATCGAGAAGCTGCCGGACGAGAACTCGCTTTCCTACTTCGCCGGCATCGACCGCGCACGCTTCAAGCGCCCGGTGATGCCGGGCGACCAGCTGCGGCTCGAGGCCGAACTCACGCGCAATCTGCGCGGCGTCGGCAAGTACGACGTACGGGCTTCGGTCGAGGGCAACGTCGTCGCGGAGGCCGAACTGATGTGCGCCTACCGCACCATCGACCGCAAGGTGCCGTGATGGCGCGAGTGCACCCGACGGCCCTGGTCGAGGCGGGCGCGCAGCTCGCAGCCGACGTCGAGGTGGGCGCGTACTCGATCATCGGAGCCCACGTCAGCATCGGAGCCGGCACCTGGATCGGCCCGCACACGGTGCTGGAAGGACACACGAGCGTCGGACGCAACAACCGCGTTTACTCCTTCACCTCGATCGGCGGTCCGCCGCAGGACAAGAAATACGCCGGCGAGCCGACCCGGCTCGAGATCGGCGACGGCAACATGATCCGCGAATACTGCACGTTCAACACCGGCACGGTGCAGGACGCGGGGGTGACCCGGGTCGGTTCGAACAACTGGATCATGGCCTACGTGCACATCGCGCACGATTGCGTCGTCGGCGACAACACCATCCTCGCCAACAGCGCGCAGCTTGCCGGCCACGTCATCGTCGGCGACTGGGCGATCCTCGGCGGCATGACCGGCGTGCACCAGTTCGTCAAGATCGGCCCCCACGCGATGACCGGCGGCGGCACGATGCTGACGCAGGACCTGCCGCCGTACGTGATGACCAACGGCAACCCGCCGTCGGCCCGCGGCATGAACGTCGAAGGGTTGCGGCGACGCGGGTTCTCGGCCGAAGCCATCACTGCGTTGCGGCGCGCATACAAGACGCTGTATCGGGACGGCCTGAGCCTCGAGGACGCGATCGGGCACATCGAGGCCCAGGCGGCCGAACTGCCCGAGCATGCGCAACACCTGCAACTCCTCCTGCAATTCCTGCGCCGGTCCGAGCGCGGAATCGTGCGCTGATACCGACGTGAACGCCGGCCCGGCGCGCATCGCGATGGCAGCCGGCGAAGCCTCCGGCGACATACTCGCCGGCCTGGTGCTGCCGGCATTGCACGCGCGCCTTGGGGCATGCGAGTGCGCCGGCATCGGCGGCGATCACATGCGCGCGGCCGGCTTCGACGCGTGGTGGCACGTGCGCGAACTCTCGGTGCGCGGTTACGCGGAAGTGTTGCGTCATCTGCCACGGCTGCTGCGCATACGGCGCGAATTGACGGCACGCGTGCGCGAGTGGCGGGCGCGCGTGTACGTCGGCGTCGACGCACCCGACTTCAACCTCGGCGTGCAGGAGAAGCTGCGCGCGGCGGGCGTGCGGACGATCCAGTATGTCGCGCCGGCCGTCTGGGCGTGGCGTCCCGAGCGCATCGCGCAGGTGGCGCGCGCGGTCGAACATCTGCTGCCGGTACTGCCGTTCGAGGAAAAACTGTTTGCCGATGCGGGGGTGCGCACGACGTATGTCGGGCATCCTCTCGCCGGCACATTGCCCCAGCGCGCCGATGCGCCTGCCGCGCGCTTCAGGCTGGGCATCGACGCAGCTGCGCCGACGGTCGCCATGTTGCCGGGCAGTCGCAAGGCGGAAGTGAGCGCGCTCGGCCCGCCCTTTTGCGACACCATGCGCTGGCTGCAGCAGCGTAACCCGCGGATGCAGTTCGTCGTGCCCGCGGCAAGCGAAGAGCTCAAGACGATGCTCGACGCGATGCTGGCGTGGGCCGGAATCGATCGCGCGCGTGCGCTCGTGACGCAGGGGCGGTCGCACGATTGTCTCGAAGCCGCCGACGCCGTGCTCGTCGCCGGCGGCACCGCGACACTGGAAACGATGCTGTTCGGCAAGCCGATGGTGATCGCCTACAAGGTGCCGTGGCTGACCGAGTGGATCACGCGGCGCAAGGCCTTGATCCCGTACTTCGGGTTGCCCAACATACTGGCCGGCCGGCACGTCGTGCCCGAGTTCGTGCAGAAGGACGTGATCGCCGACCGGCTCGGCCCGGCGCTGATGGGCTTTCTCGACGATCCGGCGCGGGTGAACCTGCTGGCCGAGCAGTTCGCGGCAATACGCGCGACCTTGCAGCGGGACACACCCGGGCTGGTTGCGGAAGCCATCGCGGAGGCGGCGGCAAGATGAAGACGCGCGCTCGCGGGCATGAAGACGAACTCAGTCTCGATCTGTTCCCGCGCAGCGCCGCGCCCGGGCGCACCTGCGGATCGGACGAGGCAGGGCGCGGGCCGCTCGCGGGGCCGGTGGTCGCGGCGGCGGTGATACTCGATGCGCGCCGCCCGATCGAAGGCCTGCGCGACTCGAAGCAACTCAGCGCCGCGCAACGCGACCGCCTGGCCGTGACGATTCAGGGACGCGCCGCTGCGTGGGCCGTCGGCGCAGCGACGGTCGAGGAGATCGACCGGTTGAACATCCTGAACGCGAGCCTGCTTGCCATGCAGCGCGCGATCGAGGCGCTCGACCCGGAGGCCGAATTCGCGCTCATCGACGGCAACCAGCTGCCGCGGCTTGCCATTCCCGCCCGCGCGATCGTCGACGGCGACGCGACCCAACCGGCGATCGCAGCCGCCTCGATCCTGGCCAAGACACATCGCGATGCGCTCATGCGCGCGCTCGACGAGAGTTTCCCCGGCTACGGCTTCGCACGGCACATGGGTTACGCCACCGCGGAGCACCTCGCAAACCTGCGGCGGCTGGGTCCGTGCGCCGTGCATCGCCGATCGTTCCTGCCGGTGCGCGCGCTTTCGAGCGACCTGCTTTCATGAAGTTGATCACCTCGGCCGACAACCCCGCTTTCAAGCGCTGGGTCCGGCTTGCAGAGACACCGCGCGCGGTTCGTGCGCAACACAGAACACTGGCCGAAGGTCCGCATCTCGCCGAGGCGATGCATCGCGCGGGTGTTGCGGTCGAAGCGTTCCTGCTGCGCAGGGGCGGCGATCGGGCCGACGTGCACGCTTGGACGGAGACGTTTCGGGCCGGAGGCACCGAAGGGTTCGAACTCGCACCGGGCCTGTTCGATCGCCTCTCCCCGGTCGAGCGCGGCAGCGGCCTGCTGCTCGTGTTCCGCTTGCCGGCGCCGCAGCCAATCGTCCCGGGCGATGCGCTCTTCCTGGACGGCATTCAGGACCCGGGCAATGCGGGTGCGCTGCTGCGGATTGCGGCTGCGGCCGGCGTACGCAGCGTGTTGGCGGCACCCGGTACGGTCGGGCTCTGGTCGCCCAAGGTGTTGCGCGGAGGCCAGGGCGCGCACTTTCACCTGCATTTGCACGAGGATATCGAGGCGGCGGCGTTGCGATCGGTTCTGCCGATGCCCTGGATCGGCGCCACGGCGCATGCCGGCACGCCGCTGTGGGACGCCCCAATCGCCGGCACGGCGCTCGGTTTCATGGTGGGAGCCGAGGGCGCCGGGCTCTCTCCGGCGGCCGCGGCGGCGTGCGACGGGTACGTCACGATTCCGCTCGCCGGCGGCGTCGAATCGCTCAACGTTGGTGCCGCGACGGCGATCTGTCTCTTCGAACGCAGGCGCCAGGTCGAGGCGTTGCGCGCAAGCCGCCATCCGCCTGCGTGATTGCGCGAGTGGGGTTGCATTGCCAGCGCCGGCCGGAAAAAATGCGGCGTCGAAACAAAAGAAAGGGACGGGGGAAATGTGGCGAGACAGTTGGTTCGGCAAGAGCGCGCGTCGCGTCGCGGCGCAGGCGGTGGAGAGCGGGCTGCAGCGCCTCGCCGAGTCGTCCCGGCAGGGCGGCCTGCCGGGACTGGACCTGGTGCTGCCGAGCGGCGAGCGTATTCACTTCGGCAAGGATGCCGAGGTGGTGCTGCGGATTCGCGATGACGGCATGCTCGCGACGCTGGCGCACCCGACGATCTCGGACCTCGCGGAGGGATTCGTCGACGGTCGTCTCGATGTCGAGGGACCGATGCTGCGCGCGGTCGCGATTGCGGAGAAGCTCGCCGAGTCCGGTGGCGCACCGGTCAGTGCCCGCGTCGCCGCGGCCCTCGGCCGCCACTCGCAGCGGCACGACAAGGAAGCCGTGTCCTATCACTACAACGTCGGCAACGAGTTCTATCGCGCGTGGCTCGACGAACGCATGGTCTACTCGTGCGCCTATTTCCGCACCGGCAACGAGTCGCTGGACGAAGCCCAGGTCGCCAAGCTCGATCACGTCTGCCGCAAGCTGCGGCTGACACCCGGCGAGCGCCTGCTCGACATCGGTTGCGGCTGGGGCGGGATGGCGATGCACGCCGCGCGCAACTACGGTGTGCGCGCGGTCGGCATCACCCTGTCCGAGAACCAGTGGAAGCTTGCCAACGAGCGCATCGCGCAAAGCGGCCTGTCCGATCGGGCCGAGGTGCTGCTGCTCGACTATCGCGACGCGCTGTCGCGTTTTGGCGCGGAAAGTTTCGACAAGGTGTCGAGCATCGGCATGTTCGAGCACGTCGGCCTGCGTAACCTGCCAACGTACTTCGGCATCGTGCGCGATCTCCTGCGCGAGCGCGGCCTGTTCCTCAACCACGGCATCACGTCGATCGACATCGACAATCGTCCGGTCGGCTCGGGGATCAGCGAGTTCATTGACAAGTACGTCTTTCCCCAGGGCGAACTGCCGCACCTGTATCTCGTCGTGCGCGAGATGGCGGGGCAGGCCTTCGAGGTGTTCGATGTCGAAAGCCTGCGTCCGCACTACGCCCGCACGCTCGCGCACTGGGCGACGCGCCTGGAAGCGAAGCTGCCCGAGCTGCGCGACGCCGCCTCGGACAAGACCCTGCGCATCTGGCGCGCATATCTCGCGGGCTGCAGTCACGGCTTCGCGCAACACTGGCTCAACATCTACCAGGTGCTGGCCAGCAAGCAGACGCGTCCGGGCCCGACCGGCCTGCCGTTGACGCGCGACTGGATCTACGAGCGCTGAGCCGTCGCTACGGGCTGCGCCCGAGTCCGACTTCCTGCAGGATCGTCGCGGCGATCTCCTCGATCGACTTGGTGGTCGAGGAGAGCCAGCGGATGCCCTCGCGCCGCATCAGCTGCTCGGCGGCCGTGACCTCGTGCCAGCAGTTGTCGAGTGCCGCGTAGCGGCTGTTCGGCCGTCGCTCGTGGCGAACTTCCGCCAGCCGCTCGGGCGCGATGGAAAGGCCGAAGAGCTTCGCCCGATGCTGCGGCAACGCCGACGGCAGCTCGTTGCGCTCGAAGTCCTCCGGTATCAGCGGGTAGTTCGCGGCCTTGATGCCGTATTGCATGGCGAGGTAGATGCTCGTCGGCGTCTTGCCGCTGCGCGAGACACCCACCAGGATGACGTCGGCGGCCGCCAGGCCCTTGGCGGACTGTCCGTCGTCGTGCGCCAGGGCGAAATTGATCGCCTCGATGCGGCGCTGATAGTTCTCCGAGTCGGCGATGGTGTGCGAACGCCCGATCGAATGGCTCGACCGCATGCCGAGTTCCTGCTCGAGCGGCACGACGAACGACTCGAACAGGTCGAGGATCAGGGCATCGGCATGCTTGAGCTGCGCGTTGACGGCCGGGTTGACCAGCGTGGAAAAGACGATCGGTCGCTTGCCATCCCGCCGGCCAGCCTCGTTGATGCGCGCGACCGCCTCGCGCGCCTTGTCGGGCGAGTCGATGAACGGAATCGTCTCCTTGCGCATGTGCAACGCACTGAACTGCGTCATTACCGAGTGTCCCATCGTCTCGGACGTGATGCCCGTGCCGTCCGACACATAGAACACGGTGCGCTCGAAGGGTGTGGGCGTGCGTTCGGGCATGCGGTGGCACGAAGTGAGCCGGTAGAATGCGCGCGATTTTTACACAAGCAGCACGGCGGCAAGAAGCCTGGATAGCGGCGCAACGCCGGGGAGTGTTCATGCAGCGTGGCAGGTATGTCGTCCCGTTCAGCCAGTTGCGGATGACAGACGTCGAGTCGGTCGGCGGCAAGAACGCTTCGCTCGGGGAGATGCTGAGCCAGCTCGCGGACAAGGGCATCCGCGTTCCCGATGGCTTTGCCACCACGGCGGAGGCATTTCGCCGGGTCCTGGATCTGAACGGTCTCGCGCCGCGCATCAATGCACGCCTGGCGGCGCTCGATGTCGACGACGTGAGGGCGCTCGCGGCTGCCGGGGAGGAGATACGCGCATGGGTGGTCGCCGCCCCGTTGCCGGACGATCTCCAGGCCGAGATCGGTGCGGCGTTCCAGGCATTGTCCGGCGCATCCCCGAGCGGCGTCTCGTTCGCCGTGCGCTCGAGCGCGACCGCCGAGGACCTGCCCGATGCGTCGTTCGCCGGCCAGCAGGAGACCTTCCTGAACGTGATCGGCCTCGACAACGTGCTGGACCGGATCAAGCACGTCTTCGCCTCGCTTTACAACGATCGCGCCATCGCCTATCGGGTGCACAAAGGCTTCGCCCATGCCGACGTCGCCCTGTCGGCAGGAGTCCAGCGCATGGTGCGCAGCGACCGCGGTTCCGCCGGCGTGATGTTCACGATGGACACCGAATCCGGCTTTCGTGATGTCGTGTTCATCACGTCGAGCTTCGGCCTGGGCGAGACGGTCGTGCAGGGCGCGGTCAATCCGGACGAGTTCTACGTCCACAAGCCCATGCTCGCGGCGGGCAAGTTCCCGCTCATCCGGCGCACGGTGGGCTCGAAGCTCGTGAAGATGGAGTTCGATCCGGTGCCGACGCGACATCGCCTGGTCCGCACCGTGGACGTGCCCGACGACCAGCGCCACCGGTTCTCGCTCACCGACGACGACGTGCTGGAGCTGGCGCGCTACGCGGTCATCATCGAAGGCCACTATGGCCGGCCGATGGACATCGAGTGGGGCAAGGACGGACTGGACGGGAAGATCTACATCCTGCAGGCGCGACCCGAGACGGTGCAGTCGCGCGCGCCCGCGCACGCGCAGAGCCGCTACCGGCTCAAGTCGGTATCGACGGTGCTCGCGTCGGGCCGCGCGATCGGGCAGAAGATCGGTGTCGGCCGCGTGCGCGTGATTGCCCGTGCCTCCGAGATGGATCGCGTCCAGGCGGGCGACGTCCTGGTCACCGACATGACCGATCCCAACTGGGAACCGGTGATGAAGCGCGCCGCGGCAGTCGTCACCAATCGCGGCGGACGCACGTGTCATGCCGCGATCATCGCCCGTGAACTCGGCATCCCTGCGGTGGTGGGCTGCGGTGACGCGACCGAGACGCTCCCCGAGGAGGCGCTGGTCACCGTCTCGTGCGCCGAGGGCGACACCGGCAACATCTACGAGGGCCGGCTCGAGATGGAGATCGAGACCGTGCAAGGCGGGTCGCTGCCGACGATTCCGGTCAAGATCATGATGAACGTCGGCAACCCGCAGCTGGCGTTCGATTTCCAGGCGCTGCCCAACCAGGGCGTCGGCCTCGCGCGGCTCGAATTCATCATCAACAACAACATCGGGGTGCATCCCAAGGCCATCCTCGACTATCCCGACGTGGATGCGGAACTGAAGCAGGCCGTCGAAGGGTTGGCGCACGGCTATGCCAGCCCGCGCGAATTCTTCGAGGGACGGCTGGCGGAAGGCATCGCCACGATCGGCGCCGCGTTCTGGCCCAAGCCGGTCATCGTGCGGCTGTCGGATTTCAAGAGCAACGAGTACCGCAAGCTGATCGGCGGGACGCGCTACGAGCCCGAAGAAGAGAATCCGATGCTCGGCTTCCGCGGTGCCGCCCGCTACGTCGCCGCCTCGTTCGCGGAGTGCTTCCGCATGGAGTGCCGCGCACTCAAGCGCGTGCGCGAAACGATGGGCCTCACCAATGTAGAAATCATGGTGCCTTTCGTGCGCACGCTGGCCGAGGCACGACGGGTGACGGAGCTGCTGGCCGCCAATGGCCTGCGCCGGGGAGAGAACGGACTGCGCCTCATCATGATGTGCGAGGTGCCCTCGAACGCGGTGCTGGCGGAAGAATTCCTCGAGTTCTTCGACGGGTTCTCGATCGGCTCCAACGATCTCACCCAGCTCACGCTCGGGCTCGATCGTGACTCGGGCCTGGTCGCCGAAGGATTCGACGAGCGCGACCCGGCGGTCAAGCGTCTCCTTGCGCAAGCCATCGCGGCGTGCCGGGCGCAGGGCAAATACATTGGAATCTGCGGCCAGGGCCCGTCCGATCACGTGGATTTCGCGCTGTGGCTGATGGAGCAGGGCATCGAGTCGATCTCGCTCAATCCGGATACGGTCGTCGAGACCTGGCGCCGCTTGGCCCGCGCAGCGTAGATCGGACCGATCGGGAGGGGTAGTGGGCGACTGGGTCTGGTGGTTCGTGCTTGCGTTCGTCTTGCTCGTGGCCGAACTGCTCAGCGGCACGTTCTACCTGTTGATGATCGCCGTCGCGCTTGCCGGTGCAGGCGTCGCAAGCCTTGCCGGTGCCTCGCTCACCTTGCAGCTGCTGGTGGCCGCGATCCTGGGATTCTCCGGCGCGTTGCTGCTGCGCCGACTGCGCGGCGGCCGCCAGCAGAGCGAACAACCGGATCTGCTCCAGAACATGGATGTCGGGCAGACCGTCATGGTGGATGCCTGGACGGGCTCGCGCACCGCACGCGCCAACTATCGCGGGGCGCAGTGGGACGTCGAACTTGCGCCCGGCGAACATGCAAAACCCGGCGAGTTCGTAATCCAGTCGATCCACGCCAACCGTTTGATCGTCGCGCGCCGCCGTCCGTGACGGCGGCCGAACCCCGGAAGGAAGAGACGATGCTGCAAGGTCCGGTCGTCGTACTGCTCGTCCTGTTGATCTTGGTGGTCGTCTTCGTCATGAAGTCGGTGACGATCGTGCCGCAGCAGCACGCCTGGGTGGTCGAGCGCCTTGGCCGGTATCACGCGACTCTGACGCCCGGGCTGAAGATCGTGATCCCGTTCGTCGACCGGATCGCCTACAAGCACAGCCTGAAGGAGATCCCGCTCGACACGCCGAGCCAGGTCTGCATCACGCGCGACAACACGCAACTCGCCGTCGACGGCGTGCTGTTCTTCCAGGTCACCGACCCCCAGCGGGCGTCGTACGGCGCCAGCAACTACATCGTCGCCGTCACGCAGCTCGCCCAGACCACGTTGCGCTCGGTGATCGGCAAGCTCGAACTCGACAAGACGTTCGAGGAGCGCGAGTTCATCAACCACAGCGTCGTGTCGGCGATCGACGAGGCGGCGATGAACTGGGGCGTCAAGGTGCTGCGCTACGAAATCAAGGATCTGACGCCGCCGGCCGAAATCCTGCGCTCGATGCAGGCGCAGATCACCGCCGAGCGGGAGAAGAGGGCGCTGATCGCCTCCTCGGAAGGCCGCAAGCAGGAGCAGATCAACATCGCGACCGGGCAGAAAGAAGCCGCGATCGCCAAGTCCGAAGGCGACAAGCAGGCGGCGATCAACAACGCGCAGGGCCAGGCGGCGGCGGTGCTGGCGATCGCGGAGGCGACGGCGGAGGCAATCCGCAAGGTCGCGGCTTCGATCCAGCAGCCGGGTGGCATGGAAGCGGTCAACCTGAAGGTGGCCGAGAAGTACGTCGAGGCGTTCGCGGGGATCGCCAAGACCAACAACACCCTGATCGTTCCGGCCAATCTCGCGGATGTCGGATCGTTGATCGCGACGGCGATGACGGTGGTGAAGAGTCAGGGGGCGGGCAAGTAACGGGAGCAGGTGCTTACCGGGTGCGTTGCTTCAGCAGCCTGCCCTGTTCGCGCTTCCATTCCTTGTCGGCTTCTGCGGATCTCTTTTCGTATTGCCGTTTGCCTTTGGCCAGGCCGAACGCGAGCTTGACGCGGCCCTCGCTGAAATGCAGGTCGAGCGGCACCAGCGCGTAGCCGGAGCGCTCGACCTTGCCGATCAGCTTGCGGATCTCCTCGGCGCGCAGCAGCAGCTTGCGCGTGCGCGCCGGCTCCGGCGTGACATGGGTCGAGACCGTCTTCAGCGGCGTGACGTGCGCGTTCAACAGCCATAGCTCGCCGTCGCGCACGATCACGTAGGCCTCGCGCAGATGGACCTGGCCCGCGCGGATCGACTTGACCTCCCAGCCCTGCAGCACCAGGCCCGCCTCGAAGCGCTCCTCGATCGTATAGTCGTGGAAGGCCTTTTTATTCTGGGTGATCGACATGCGATTCGCGGGACAGTGCCGCCGGCGCGGGAGCAGCGCGATGGTATCAATCGCTGCGCACCTGCCGTCGCCATGAGGCAGGCGATGCGTGTGAGCGTTGTCTATTGCGCGCCGTCGGGAGCGTGGACCTGCGAAATCGAACTCGGCGACGGCGCGACGCTGGGCGACGCGATCGTGAAGTCGGGCGTGCTTCCGGCTCACCCCGAGCTGGACCTTGCCGAGCTCGCGCTCGGTGTCTACAGCCGGCCCCGGTCATTGGACACACCGGCCCGCGACGGCGACAGAGTCGAGATTTACCGGCCGCTTCTGCTGGATCCGAAGGAGGCGCGCCGGCATCGCGCCGAACTGCGCCGCCGCAAGGGCGGCGCGACGCGCTGATCCGAACGGCGCGTCAGCTGCAGCCGCGGCTCATCGTGTCGCGAAGGCGCTGGATCTCGGTGCTGCGCTGCTCGTCGTCGAGAATCTCGCGATTCCCCTGGGCATCCGTGCGCGCGATGCGCTGTCCCTCTTCGAGCGCCTTCATGTAGCCGCGCATGCGCTCGCATTCCGCCGCCCGCGCGTCGTTGCGCGCCTGGTCCTCCGCCGCCTTCTTCTCGGCGTCGGCGTTCTCCTGCATGCGCTTGCGGAACTCCATCTCGCGTTCTGCGAGGGTCTTCGGGGCCGACTTGCCCGCATCCTTGCCGTCGCCCTTGCCATCGGCCGCTGGATTGGCGTTGCCGGCATTGCCGAACGTTTGGGCATTCGGCTGACGCAGGATCTGATCGCCCTTGATATTGGCCGGGGGCGGTTGATCCGAATACACGGTGCGGCCGGCCTCGTCCCGCCAGGCCCACTGGGCGACCGCAGGCAGGGCATAGGCACCCATGAGCAGCCCGGCGACGACGGCAAGCGATATACGACGAATGTTCCAGATCATGCAAAGGCCTCCCTACCTCGCGCGCATTCTCGGCCGGCGCACGGCCGCATCGCAATAGCGTGCGCTTGCGCAGAACCGCTCCGCCGACCGGATGGTCGCGCCCGGCGCGGGTCCAGAAAGGCCGGAAATGCGGTTCTTGTTCCGTATACTTCGAGTTTGCGTCATGAGGATTCCCATGCAGTTGACCCAGAAGGCACTGACCTTCGATGACGTGCTCCTCCTGCCGGCCTATTCGGCGGTACTTCCCCGCGATACCCAGCTCGCCACTCGCCTCTCCCGCAACATCGAACTGAACCTGCCACTCGTGTCCGCTGCCATGGACACGGTGACGGAGGCGCGCCTGGCGATTGCGCTGGCGCAGGAGGGCGGCATCGGCATCATCCACAAGAACCTGAGCCCGCAGCAGCAGGCGGCCGAGGTCGCCCGCGTCAAGCGCCACGAGGCCGGCGTAGTGCGCGACCCGATCACGATCGCGCCGGACATGAAGGTGCGCGACGTGATCGAGCTCACCCGCCAGCACAAGTTTTCGGGCATGCCGGTGCTCGAGGGCAGGCGTGTCGTCGGCATCGTCACCAATCGCGACCTGCGCTTCGAGACCCGCCTCGACGCCAGGGTATCGGAAGTCATGACGCCCCGCGAGCGCCTCGTCACGGTGCGCGAGGGCGCGAGCCTGGACGAAGCCAAGGCGCTCATGCACAAGCACCGGCTCGAGCGGGTTCTGGTGGTGAACGGCGAATTCGAGTTGCGCGGCCTGATCACGGTCAAGGACATCACCAAGGCGGTCGAGCATCCGAACGCCGCCAAGGACGAGCAGGGCAAGCTGCGGGTGGGTGCCGCGGTCGGCGTCGGCGAGGGCAACGAAGAGCGTTGCGAACTGCTCGCCAAGGCCGGGGTCGACCTGCTGGTCGTCGACACGGCACACGGCCACTCGAAGGGAGTTCTCGACCGGGTGCGCTGGGTCAAGCGCAACTTTCCCCGCGTCGACGTGGCAGGCGGCAACATAGCGACCGCGGAAGCCGCGCGGGCCCTGGTCGAGCATGGCGCCGACGGCGTCAAGGTGGGAATCGGGCCCGGATCGATCTGCACGACGCGGATCGTCGCCGGCGTGGGCGTGCCGCAGATCACGGCCATCGCCAACGTCGCCGCAGCGCTCGAAGGCACCGGCGTACCGTTGATCGCCGATGGCGGAATCCGCTATTCGGGCGACGTCGCCAAGGCGGTCGCCGCCGGCGCCTACACGGTCATGATGGGCGGCATGTTCGCGGGCACCGAAGAGGCGCCGGGCGAGATCATTCTGTATCAAGGGCGCTCGTACAAGAGTTATCGCGGCATGGGCAGCCTGGGCGCGATGCAGAAGGGCGCCGCCGAGCGGTATTTCCAGGACAACGACGCCAACGTCGACAAGCTCGTTCCCGAGGGCATCGAGGGCATCGTGCCCTACAAGGGTTCGGTCCTTTCGATCGTCTACCAGCTTGCCGGTGGCTTGCGCGCGGCGATGGGCTACTGCGGCTGCAGCACGGTGGGCGAGATGCGGACGCGCGCGCAGTTCGTCGAGATCACCAGCGCCGGCATGCGCGAGTCGCACGTGCACGACGTGCAGATCACCAAGGAAACGCCCAATTACCGCGTCGAATGAACCCGGCCAACGGCGCGCGGCCATGACGCACGAAAAGATCCTCATCCTCGATTTCGGCTCGCAGCTGACGCAGTTGATCGCCCGCCGGGTGCGCGAGGCCGGTGTCTATTGCGAGATCCACCCCAACGACGTCGGCGCGGACTTCATACGCGCTTTCGCGCCAAAGGGCGTGATCCTCGGCGGCAGTCACATGTCGGCCTACGAGGAGTCGACAGATCGCGCCCCCGCGGTGGTGTTTTCGCTCGGCGTTCCGGTCCTGGGCATCTGCTACGGAATGCAGACCATGGCGCAGCAGATGGGCGGCCGCGTCGAAGGCGGACACACGCGCGAGTTCGGCTATGCGGAAGCGCGCGCGCGCGGACACACGCGCCTGCTCGAGGGCATCCAGGACTTCGCCAACGATGCCGGGCACGGCATGCTCAAGGTGTGGATGAGCCACGGCGACAAGGTGGTCGAGATGCCGCCCGGCTTCAAGCTGATGGCCTCGACCGACAACTGCCCGATCGCCGGCATGGCCGACGAGAAACGCCGCTTCTACGGCGTCCAGTTCCACCTCGAAGTGACGCACACGGCGCAGGGTGCCGTCATCCTCACGCGCTTCGTGCGCGATATCTGCGGCTGTCGCGGCGACTGGAACATGCCCGACTACGTCACCGAGGCGGTGGCGCGCATCCGCGCGATGGTCGGCAGGGAAGAGGTGATCCTCGGTCTTTCGGGCGGCGTCGATTCTTCCGTGGCCGCCGCCCTGATCCACAAGGCGATCGGACGCCAGCTCACGTGCGTGTTCGTCGATACCGGCCTGTTGCGCCTGAACGAGGCGCAACAGGTCGTCGACACGTTCCAGCGCCACATGGGGCTGAAGCTGGTCCCGGTAGACGCGAGCGCGCGCTTCATGAACGGGCTTGCCGGCGTTGCCGATCCCGAGGCCAAGCGCAAGATCATCGGCCGTGAATTCGTGCACGTGTTCCAGGAACAGGCTGCGTTGCTGCCGAACGCGCGCTGGCTTGCGCAGGGCACGATCTACCCGGACGTGATCGAGTCCGCGGGCGCCAACACCAAGAAGGCCACGACGATCAAGAGTCATCACAACGTCGGCGGCCTGCCCGAGACGCTGCATTTGAAGCTGCTCGAGCCCTTGCGCGAACTGTTCAAGGACGAAGTCCGCGCACTCGGCATCGCGCTCGGCCTGCCGCACGAAATGGTGTACCGGCATCCGTTCCCAGGTCCTGGCCTCGGCGTGCGCATCCTCGGCGAGGTCCGCCGCGAGCACGCCGACCTCCTGCGCCGCGCGGATGCGATCTTCATCGACGAATTGCGGACATCCGGGTGGTACGAGAAGACCAGCCAGGCCTTCGCGGTGTTTCTGCCGGTAAGAAGCGTCGGTGTGATGGGGGACGGGCGGACGTACGAATGGGTGATCGCGCTGCGTGCGGTGCAGACGCAGGACTTCATGACCGCCCATTGGGCACCGTTGCCGCACGATCTGCTCGCGCGCGTGTCCAACCGGATCATCAACGAAGTTCGCGGCATCAACCGCGTCGTCTACGACATCTCCGGCAAACCACCTGCGACGATCGAGTGGGAATGAGGGAGCGATCGGTGTCGGACGGGAGGGCGCGACGGGCTTCCGCATGGCACAGACGTCGCCGAGCGCGCCGAACGAGCCCGGGCTGCCCGGCCTGACCGAGACAGAGGCGCAACGTCGCCTCGCACAGTTCGGACCGAACGAAATTCCCGAGCGGCGCAGCCAACCGCTGCTTGCGCTTCTCGGCAAATTCTGGGGACCGATCCCGTGGATGCTCGAAGCGACGATCGTGCTCCAGATCCTGCTCGGGAAGGGCGGAGAGGCGGCGATCATCGCGGTGTTGCTCAGCGTCAACGCAGGGATCAGTTTTTTTCAGGAAGGCCGCGCCGGCAAGGCGCTCGAGCTTCTGCGACATCGGCTGACCGCGACGGCTCGCGTGCGTCGTGACGGGGTTTGGCACTCCACGGCCTCGCCCGGCCTGGTCCCCGGCGACCTGGTCTACCTGCGCATGGGCGACCTCTCGCCCGCCGATGTCCGGATCATCGAAGGCGAGGTTCTGCTCGACCAGTCTGCCTTGACCGGCGAATCCATACCCGTCGAGGCCGGCGCGGGCGCGATGGCCTACGCCGCGGCGGTGGTCCGGCGCGGTGAAGCAACGGGCGAGATCACCGCTACGGGCGAGCGGACCTATTTCGGCAAGACGGCCGAACTGGTGCGGACTGCCCGGTCGACGAGCCATCTGGCGGTGACGATCTTCAAGATCGTGCGCGTCCTCATCGCCGTCGATGCGGCGCTGATCGCTGCGTTGCTGGTCTACGCCGCCTGGGCCGATCTGCCGCTGCGCGATGTGTTGCCGTTCGCCCTCATCCTGCTGGTGGCCTCGGTTCCGGTGGCACTTCCGGCGACCTTCACTCTGGCGACAGCCCTTGGCGCGGCGGAGCTGGCGCGGTCCGGCGTGCTGTTGGCCCGGCTCTCCGCGATCGAAGAGGCGGCCGGGATGGACGTTTTGTGCACCGACAAGACCGGCACCCTGACGGAGAACCGCCTGACGCTCGCAGCGATGCAACGCTTCGCGGCGGCATCGGACGACGAGTTGTTGCAATTTGCCGCCCTGGCCTCCGACTCGGCGACCCAGGATCCGATCGACCTCGCCATTTTGAGCACGGCGAGCGCACGCAACCTGCTTACCGATCCGCCGCTCCGGATCAATTTCGTTCCGTTCGAGCCCGCGACCCGCTACTCGCTCGGCGGCTACCGACGGCACGATGGAGAGCTCTGGGTCGCAAAAGGGGCGCCGCGGGCGGTTTCCGCGTTGATCAGCCCGGCACCTGATGTCTCGGCGGAGATCGACCGGCTGGCCGCATCGGGAGCGCGCGTCCTCGCCGTCGCCCACGGTGCCAGCCGGGCGAGCTTGCGGCTCGCCGGCCTCATCGCTCTGGAAGATCCGCCACGTCCCGACTCCGCGGCGCTGGTGAAGGGCCTCAAGGACCTCGGAATCCGAGTGGTAATGGTGACCGGCGACAATGCCGCCACTGCCGGCGTCATCGCCCGGCGGATCGGCATTGATGGGCCGGTCGCGCCTGTCGGCGCGCTTGACCACATCGCAGGCGAGCGGGCGCTGGATTACGGCGTCTACGCTCGTGTTTTTCCCGAAGACAAGATACGGCTGGTCCGGTTGCTGCAGAAATCCGGCCACGTCGTGGGAATGACCGGCGACGGCGTCAACGACGCGCCCGCGCTCAAGCAGGCCGACGTCGGGATCGCCGTGGCCAGCGCCACCGATGTCGCACGCGCCGCCGCCGGCGTCGCGCTCACGGCGCCGGGCCTGATCGACGCGCTGTCTGCGGTGCAGATCAGCCGGCGCATCTATCAGCGCATGCTGACCTACACGATCAACAAGATCATGAAGACGCTGGAGATCGCGGCCTTCCTGAGCATCGGCGTGATCGTGACCCATGCCTTCGTGATCACGCCGCTGTTGATCGTGCTTCTGCTGTTCACCAACGACTTCGTGACGATATCGATCGCGACCGACCATGTCGGCTTCTCGCAATATCCGGACCGCTGGAACGTGCGCGCGCTGATGCTCATCGGCACCCTCCTGGCAACACTCGTGCTGATTCTTTCTTTCGCCGTCTACTTTGCAGGCCGCGATGTGCTCGGGCTGAACCCGGCTCAGCTGCAGACGCTGGTTTTCGTCATGCTGGTGGCCACCGGCCAGGGCAACGTCTATCTGGTGCGCGAACGTGGGCCGCTCTGGCGGTCCCGTCCCAGCCGGTGGTTGATAGTGAGCTCAGTCATCGATGTTGTCGTCGTGACCGCAATGGCTGCGACGGGAATCCTCATGACGCCGGTCAACCTGCCGCTGGTCGCCCTGCTGTTGGCCGTGGTCGCGGCGTACCTCCTGCTTCTCGATCCCCTGAAGGTCCGGATGTTTCGGCGCATTGCAGTCGACTGATGTCCGGTCCGGACCCGGGAAACCGCCACTTCCCCAGGCTAGTCGCAATGCCGGATCACGCGGGCCAACTGCCACCCGAAGGCGTCCCCGCGCGATACTCCTCGGCAGGGAGAGCTTCGTCGACGTTCGACATTCAGCCGCGCCGGCGTGACCGATTGAACCGGCGGCGAGGCGCGGGGAATAAACCTCCTTGCGCGTGTCCGGGTTCGCCCGTGCCAGCGCGCGTTGTGCCTTCGAGAACGCCGCAGCGCGCCGAGCGGCGATCATCTGGCCGGCTTTCGCAATCGCCGGCCGAGCAAGCCGCCGCAGAAGAAGCAGCGCGCAAGCGCGCGCGCTGAATCCGAAATCGAGTTTCTTGCGTATGTGCGGTGACAATGACCGGCAGTGACATCTCCTCGGACACATGGTTGACGATCGAAACGGGAGTGGAGGTACCGCCGTGCTGCGCAACACCGCGACTTCGTGGGGGGCCCTGGCAAAGAATTTCCACTGGATCATGGCGGTGTTGATCCTGGTGCAGATCACGCTCGGCCTGCTGGCGGTCAACTGGCATCTCTCACCAGCCAAGATCCAGCTGTTCTTCTGGCACAAGTCGCTCGGCGTGCTGATCCTGGCGCTGCTCGCGGTGCGGATTGCATGGCGCCTTGCGAACGCGACCCCTGCGTTGCCCGCCGATATGCCAGGGTGGGAACGCTCGGCGGCGCGCCTGAGTCACGCGCTGCTGTACGCGCTGCTGATCCTGCTGCCGCTGACCGGCTGGCTCGTCAACTCCGCGGCCAACATTCCGTTTCGCGCCTTCTGGCTGGTGCCGCTGCCGGCGATCGTGGAACCGAACAAGTCGCTGGCCGCGTCATTCGCGCGGGTGCACCTCGGTCTCGTCGTGTTTTTCGCGTTCGTCCTCACGGTGCATATCGCAGCGGCGCTGCGGCATCACTTCGTCAAGCGCAACACCGTTCTCGTTCGCATGCTCCCGGAAAGATGGACCACCCCATGAGGAACCTCCCGGCCGTGCTCGGCCTGATTGCGCTGCTGCTCGGCGCGGCACCGGTGACGTCGCAGGCGGCCGACTGGAAGTCGGATCCGGCCGGCAGCAAGCTCGAGTTCTCCGCGACGTTCGAAGGCAGCCCCGTACCGGGCGTGTTCAAGGAATTCAGCGCGCGCCTGCGCCTCGATCCCGACGGTCCGGCCGCCGGGAGCCTCGAAGTGACGGTCAAGGTGGCCAGCGCCGACATGAGCATCGCCGATGTCGATCGCGAGATCGCCACCAAGGGCTGGTTCGACTACGCTGCGTTCCCGCAGGCCGAGTTCCGCTCCGAGGAACTGCGGCGCGTCGCCGACAACCGCTACATGGCGCGCGGCACGCTGTCGCTCAAAGGCGCCAGGCAGACGGTGGAAGTTCCGTTCACTTTTGCGGGGTCGGGGAGCACCGCGACGATCGAGGGCGAACTGACACTCAAGCGCGGGGCCTTCGGCATCGGGACGGGCGAATGGGCGGCGACCGACGTCATCGGTGCCGACGTCAAGGTTCGCTTCAAGGTCAAGCTCGTCAAGAGCGGCTGAGATGCGGCGGCACCTGTCCTGCGCGATCCTTGCGTGCGTCCTGGCACTGATGGCGGGGTGCGCGCCGGTCAAGCCGATACCAGCGCTGACCGCCGGCGCGACGCTTCCGCCCGAGTTTCCCGAGGCGTACTACCGGCACGCGATCGCCCAGGGCAAGCCGGTCTATCGCATCGATCCGGCGGGTTCGCTCGTCGTGATCGAGGTACGCCGCAGCGGATCGCTCGCACGCCTGGGTCACGACCACGTGGTCGCAAGCCACGACGTTGGCGGCTATGTCGTCCCCGCCGACGGGCGCGCGGACCTCTACGTCCCGCTCGTGAAGCTGGCGGTCGACGAGGCGGCGCTGCGGATCGAAGCCGGGTTCGACACGCAACCGTCGGAGTCCGACATTGCGGGAACCCGCAGCAACATGCTGAACAGCGTGCTCGAGGTCGACCGCTTCCCCTTCGCGCTGATGCAGGTGACGGGCGCCGACGCGGGCCAGGCCAACGCGACGATCAAGGTGGCGTTGACCTTGCATGGGACCACGCGCACGCCGGAGGTCGCCGCCCAAGTCGAATCCGGCGGCGGCCAGCTGGTCGTCAGCGGGCGCCTTTCAATCGATCAAACCGACTTCGGCATCACCCCGTACGCCGTGCTCGGCGGGGCGATCGCCGTGCGCAATGGTGTCGACATGCGCTTCCGCATCCGGGCCGTGCGCCTCGACTCACAGGACTAGCGGGAGCTGACAACCCGGCACTCGTGCGCCGGATCGGCCGGCGAAGGCCGTCGGCTAACATGGCGCGCCATGAATCCCGCCATCACCCGGACCGCGTGGCTCGATCGCGTCGGCGAGCTCGCGTCGCGACAGGGATTGCATCTGGGGACCTTGCGCGAGCGCGAGCCCCGCGATCTGGAGCTGCTGCTGGCATCGGCCGCGCTGTTCCTGCCCCCGGGCCAGCTGCTGGCGGAAAAGCAGGCGAACGAATTCCTCAAGGACTTTCTCGCAAGCGCCGGCGCCATGCTGGACACGGATCACGTCGAACTGCGCCGCTGGCTCGCCGATCTCGGCTTCATGCAACGCTCGGACTACGGCACCGACTACCGCCGCGGCCACTTTCCAGAGTGGATGGCCGAAGCAGCGGCAGAACTCGATGCGGACCAGTTGCGCGCGGCCGCCGGCGAGGCGCGCGACGCCAGGGCGCGCAGCCGCGCCGCCCGCAAACAGGCATGGTTGAACAAGACCGCGCAGGGCATCGAAGTCACCGAAGGTGCCGCACCGGTTTCGCCCGACGAAACCTTCATGCGCCTTGCGCTCGATCAGGCGCACAACGCCTGGGCGCTCGGCGAAGTGCCCGTGGGGGCGCTCGTCGTAAAGGACGGCCAGGTGCTCGCGACCGGCTTCAATCAGCCGGTGGGAAATGCCGATCCGACCGCACACGCAGAGATCCAGGCAATGCGCGCCGCGGCGGAAATGCTCGGCAACTACCGCCTTGCGCACTGCGACCTGTACGTGACGCTCGAGCCGTGCGCGATGTGCGCCGGCGCGATTCAGCACGCGCGCATCCGGCGACTCGTCTTCGGCGCCGCCGACCCGAAGACGGGCGCCTGTGGCGGCGTCATCGATCTTTTCGCGGAGCCCCGCCTGAATCATCACGCCACCGTGACCGCCGGCGTGCTGGCCGACCAGTGCGGCGCCTTGCTCTCCGAGTTCTTCGCCGAACGGCGCGAGCTGAAGAAGGGGGGATCGCTGCCGGCCGACACGGAGATCGGCGACGGAAGCGACGATCATGGCCCAGCGTAGCCGCACGATCGGATTCGTCGCTCCCTCGTCGTACTTGCAGGACCCCGCGACCGTCGATCGCGCCGCACAGTTCTTCGCCTCGCGCGGCTGGCGTGTCCAGGCCGGCGATACCTGTTTCGCCCGCCACGAGCGGTTCGCGGGAACCGACGAACTGCGCGTGTCGGAGCTGCAGCGCTTCTGCACCGATCCGACCATCGACGTGGTCGTGGCGGCGCGCGGCGGCTACGGCCTGAGCCGCATCCTCGACCGGCTCGACTTCGAGGCGATCCGGCGCGCCAACCGCACCATCGTCGGCTACAGCGACTTCACCGCCTTCAACCTGGCCTACCTGGCGCTGGCCGGAGGCGTGAGCTTCCAGGGCCCGTCGGCGGGTGACTTCGGCGCGGTTTCGCCGGACCCGTTTACGGTCGAGAACTTCTTCGCCGCGATCGAGGGAGGCGAGCACGCGCTCGAATTCGATGCCGACGGTCCCGCGTGCGAGGTGCGGGGCACGCTTTGGGGCGGCAACCTCGCGCTGCTCACAGCCCTGGTCGGCACGCGGTACATGCCCAAGGTCCGCGGCGGGATCCTCTTCATCGAGGATGTCAACGAACCGGCTTACCGCATCGAGCGCATGCTCTACCAGTTGCTGCACGCCGGTGTCCTGGAGAAACAAAAGGCGGTGCTGGTGGGCGATTTCGATCCGGTGACGCCGATGCCGAACGACAACGGCTTCGCCGTCGCCTCGGCCCTCAAGCAGGTGCGCGGGCTGATCGCGGCACCGCTGGTGGGCGGCCTGCCGTTCGGCCACATCGTCAGCAAGGCGACGCTTCCGGTCGGCGGCACCGCGGCGCTGACGGTGCGTAGCGGGCGGGCGCGACTCGCCTTTTCGCGCAGTGCGGACGCCTGAGCACACCGTGAACGCGACGGTAATCCGCCGCGGCGCTTCTCCGTGGGTGCACCGCCGCCTATGATCGACGCATGTCAGGGCCATTAACCCGCTTCGGGATCGCCAGTGAGTCGCGCGAGCAGCGCCAGGAGAAGATCCTCGCCGGCGTGATCGCGTCGGTGTACCGCCAGGTGCCGCAGTCGGTCCTCGGCAGCATCGTCGGCGGGGTGGCCCTGATCGCGGTCTTCTGGCAGACACACGACCAGAACGTCCTGATCGGGTGGTTCATCGCGATGCTGGTCGAATCGCTCGCGCGCCTCCGCGTCGCGCGGGCGTTCCGCACGTCGGGCACCGACGTCGCCCAGGTCAAGCGCTGGGCGGCGCGGTGGACGGGCCTGGCCGCCCTGGCCGGGTTGCTCTGGGGCGCCGCGGGCGTCCTTTTCTTCGCACCCAAGGTACCGCTGCAACAGCTGGTGCTGGTCGCGGTCATCCTCGGTGTCGCTTTCGGCTCGCTCACCCTGTACGCGTCGCACCGGCCGGCCTTGTTCGCATTCCTTCCGCTGGCGTTGCTGCCGCTGATCGGCCGCATGCTGCTCGAGCAGGACCCGGCCTACTACACCGCCGCGATCGTCATGCTCGCTGTGTTTGCGTTCACCACGTTCTTCGGCCGCAACTTCGGCGAAGCGATGTTCGAATCGGTGAAGAACAACTACGAGAACGAAGTGCTGGTGACGCAGCTCGTCAACGAGAAGCGGGTGGCCGAGGACGCGCGGCGCGACGCGGAAAACGCCACCCGCTCGAAGACCCAGTTCTTCGCCGCCGCCAGCCACGACCTGCGCCAGCCGTTGCAGGCGATCGGGATCTACGTTTCCCTGTTGCGCAAGCGTGCCCAGGGTCCGATCGAACCGCTGGTCGCCAATCTGTCTTCCGCCGTCGAGTCGCTGTCGAAGCTCGTGGAGGAACTGCTCGAAATCTCGCGCCTCGACTCCGGTGCGATCCAGCCGCGCGTCCAGCAAGTGCTGCTGGACGAGATGTTCCGCTCGCTGGAGCAGGAATTCATGCCGCAAGCGGCCGCAAAGGGCCTGTCGTTGCGCGTCCGGCGCAGCGGGCTCGCGATCGATTCGGATCAGCTGCTGCTGTTGCGGGTCCTGCGCAATTTGCTCGCCAACGCGATCAAGTACACCAAGCACGGTGGGATTCTGCTGGCCGCGCGCAGGCGCGGGGCGCAGGTATCGGTCGGGGTCTGGGATACCGGGCCGGGCATCCACAAGCAGGAGCTCGATCGTGTGTTCGAGGAGTTCTACCGGGGAGCGAGCTCGCGCGGCCAGGAGAAGGGCGGGTTCGGGCTCGGCCTTTCGATCGTCAAGCGGATCTGCGGCGTGCTCGGTCACGCGCTGGTCGTGACCACGCGGCCGGGCACCGGCTCGGTGTTCCGCGTCGAGATTCCGCTGTCGGCCTCGCCGCGCCGGCCCGAGCGCAGTTCCGCGCACGTGCTCGAATCCGTGATCCACGAGATCCCGGGCAAGACGCTGGTGGTGCTGGAGGACAACGAGGAGATCCTGAACAGTCTCACCAAGCTTCTGGCATCGTGGGGGGCGGACATCATCTCTGCCACCAGCTTCAACGCTTCACTGATGAAGCGCCTGGGCGTGCGTCGTTCCGTGGACCTGATCGTCGCCGACCAGAACCTCGGCAACTCGATCTCCGGCGTCGAGGCCTCGTTTCGCATTCGCGAACTCGTCGGGCGGCCGGTGCCGGTCGTGATGCTCACGGCGGTGCAGGGCCTGGACGTGCTGAGCGAATTCCAGCGCGTCATGCAGCAGCGCCTGGCGCGTCATCCGGAACTGGCCGGCGTCATCTCCGCGAGCCGCGTCGAGGAGCCGGTCGTGCTGCAGAAGCCGACCACGGCCGCCGTCCTGAACAAGACGCTGATCGATGTCCTGGCGCGCGGCACGAAGCCGACCTCGGCGTTCGCGCCGAGCGCACCGCCCGTCATGGAGGGCAGCGAGGACCGCGTCGGGTAGTTGCGGCCGCGCGTTCAGCCCACGTCGTAGCCGTGCCGGCGCGCGGCGAGCAGCGCCTCGGTGCGGTTCGAGGCGCCGAACGCACGATAGATCGCGGTCACGTGGGTCTTGACGGTTCCCTCCGACAGGCCCAGCTCGCGACAGATGATCTTGATCGGTGCGCCGCGTGCGAGGAGCTGCAGAACCTGCTCCTGGCGCTCGGTCAGCTGGATGCGCAGGCTCGACGGCTGGCCGAGCATGTCGCGCCCGCGTTCCGGCAGGCCGAGCATCTGCGCCCCCCGCGTCGCATCGTCGAGCAGGTCGGCAGGGATGTAGACGCCTCCAGAAAGCACGAAGCGGATCGCCGCCACGAGGTTGTCGGAGGCCATCGACTTGGGCACGAAGCCGGCGGCACCGAGCTGCAGGACACGC
Organism: Burkholderiaceae bacterium; assembly: GCA_035502095.1. Lineage (GTDB taxonomy): Bacteria > Pseudomonadota > Gammaproteobacteria > Burkholderiales > Burkholderiaceae_F > JAKANT01. Next base: position 102,517 of record DATJUX010000040.1, on the reverse strand, counting down.
ATCACGCTGCGCTGGTCCTGCACGCCGGAGAGCACGAGGATCTTGAGGTCTGGCGCGCGTGCCACGAGCGTCTCGAGCACGCTGGTGCCGGAAGCCCCCGGCAGGCCGAGATCGAGCAGCATCAGGTCGGCGTCGGGATGCTGATCGAGCAGCCGCTCGGCGCCCGGGGCATCGGCAGCCGTGAACACCTGCACGTCGGGATCGATGTCCGTCAGCAGCAACCGAAGCGCGTCAGTGATCAGCGAGTGATCGTCGACCAGGAGAATTTTCATGCGCGGCTCGCCTCGCCATTCCGAAAACGGAAACAAGCGCGGATTCTAGAGGGGATCGTGACGCGGCACAGGACGGAAATTCACCTTCCTTACGCCGTCCTTGGCCGTACCAGCGAAGCCGCAAGCTTCGCGCGCCGCCGCGCTTCGTCGACGTCATCCGCAACCGCCAGTGCAACCCCCATCCGTCGCTTGGCAAACGACTCGGGCTTGCCGAACAGGCGCAGATCGGTGCCGGGCACGCGCAGCGCGTCCACGACGCCGTCGAAGACGATGCCCTTCGCCTCCACGCCGCCATAGATGACGGCCGAGGCGCCGGGGCCGCGCAGGGTCGTGTCGACGGGTAATCCGAGCACCGCACGTGCATGCAGCTCGAACTCGCTGAGCCGCTGGGTCGCCATCGTCACCAATCCCGTGTCGTGCGGGCGCGGGCTGACCTCGCTGAACCACACATCTTCGCCGGCGATGAAAAGTTCGACGCCGAATATTCCGCGGCCGCCGAGATTGTCCGTCACCGCGCGGGCGATCGCGCGCGAGCGGGCGAGCGCCGCGGGCGTCATCGGGTGCGGCTGCCAGCTCTCGACGTAGTCGCCGGCCACCTGCACGTGACCTATGGGCGCGCAGAAATGCGTCTCCACATGCCCGTCGGCATCGTTGGCGCGCGCGGTGAGCTGCGTGATCTCGTAGTCGAACCGGATGAAGCCCTCGACGATGACCCGCGCGTTGTCCACCCGCGCCCCGGCCGCTGCATGACGCCAAGCTTGCGCCAGGTCCGCAGCGCGGTCGACCTTCGTCTGGCCCTTGCCCGACGACGACATGACGGGCTTGACGACACATGGGAAGCCGACCGCGGCGGCCGCTTCGCGCAGTTCTTCTAACGAGCTTGCAAACCGGTATGGCGACGTAGGCAGTCCGAGCGTCTCGGCGGCGAGGCGGCGAATTCCTTCCCGGTTCATCGTGAGGAGCGCGGCGCGCGCCGTGGGAATCACGCGTGCCTTGTCCTGCTTCTCCAGTTCGACGAGCGTCTGAGTCGCGATCGCTTCGATCTCGGGGATGACGAGATCGGGCCGCTCGCGCTCGATCAACGCGGCGAGCGCCGTGCCATCGGTCATCGGCAGCGTGTACGAGCGATGGGCGACCTGCTGACCGGGCGCGTTTTCGTACCGGTCGACGGCGATCACCTCGACGCCGAGCCGTTGCAGGGCAATGATCACTTCCTTGCCGAGTTCGCCCGCGCCCAGGAGCATGACCCGGGTGGCGGATGGCGAGAGGGGAGTGCCGAGTGGCGAGAGCATTTGGCCGCCCTAAGAATGAAGAGGACGGGATCGTAACGATCCCGTCCTTGCGGCGTCGCTCTATCTCTATCTGGCTGCCAGGCAGAAAAACTGGTTTATATTTAGTCTTTTAGACGCCTTAGTTGATGTGATACATCATGTTTTGCCTTGCTCACCCGAGCTTTACCGGGACGAAAATCTTCTGCCCGTTGCGGTCGATCAGCAGCGCGACGGACTTCGGATGGCCGCTGACGACACTCCGTACCTGTTCGACCGACCGCGCCGGTTGGCCGTTGATGCCGAGCACGACGTCGCCCGGCTGGATGCCCGCGCGGGCCGCAGCCCCCGACACATCCTCGACCATCAGGCCGTGGTCGACCTCGACGGCCGCTCGTTCGTCCTTGGTCAGCGGATGAAGCGCCAGACCCAGCCGGCCGTTTTCCTGGCCCGAAGCCGAAGCGGTCTCGCCCTTGTCCGCCGTAGCACTTCCGAGAGCAACCTGCATTTCGTGCGTCGACTTGTCGCGCCAGACCTGGACTTCGACCTTCGTGCCCGGGGCGCTCATCCCGATCGTGCTGGACAGATCGCCTGCACGCTTGACCGGCGTCGAGCCGATCTGCGTGATGACGTCGCCCGGCTTGATCCCGGCCTTGGCGGCTGCGCTGTCGGGCTCGACGCTCGACACCAGCGCGCCGTCGGGGCGCGAGAGTCCGAACGACTCGGCAAGCGCCTGGTCAAGGTCCTGCACCATCACGCCGAGGCGCGCATGCGTTGCGTGGCCCGTCGCGACGATCTGGTCCTTCGCATGCAGCGCCACGTCGATCGGGATCGCGAATGCAAGTCCCTGGTACCCGCCGGTCTGCGAGTAGATCTGCGCGTTGATGCCGACCACTTCGCCTTCCGCGTCGAACAGCGGTCCGCCCGAGTTGCCGGGGTTGACCGCAGCGTCGGTCTGGATGAATGGAACGTAGGTATCGCCCGGCAGCGAGCGTCCCTTGGCGCTCACGATGCCGGCAGTCACGCTCTGTTCGAAGCCGAACGGCGCACCGATCGCAAGCACGTAGTCGCCGACCTGCAACGCCTTCGGATCGCCGAATTGCACGGTCGGCAGCTTCTCGGCGTTGACGCGCAGCACGGCGATGTCGGTGGCGGGATCGGCGCCCAGCACCCTGGCCTTCAGTTCGCGCCGGTCGGCGAGCTTCACCGTCACCTCGCGCGCATCGCGCACCACGTGCGCGTTGGTCAGGATCAGGCCGTCGCTGCTGACGATGAAGCCGGAGCCCTGGCCGCGGAACGGCGTGTCACCCTGGTGCGGCATGCGGAACTGGAAGCCGGGCAGCCCGCGGAAGAACTGGAAGAACGGATCATTGCTGTCGCCGGCCATGTCGTCGGCATCGATATGCCGGGTGCCTTCGACCGTGACACCGACGACCGCCGGTCCCCAGCGCTGGACGATCGCGCGATAGTTGGGCGCCTGCATCATCGGCATCTTTTCGTTCGCACCTTGCGGCGCAGGTGCCGCGGTGTCGCTGGCGGCGGCCGTGACCGTAGTGTCCTTGTGATCGAAGAATCCGAGGATTCCCGCGCGGCTCGACTGGTATGCGGCGAGGCCGGCCACGAGCACGCCCGCGGTGGCAAGAGAAACGGCAATCGGTTTCAATCTCATCTTCATGGTGGTTTCCTTCGACCTTTGCACGCGATGTGCGCGATGGGGCCACTCTAGCGGCGCCGTGTTAGGAGCCGGTTAGCCGGACGTTAAGCGGGGATTAGGAACAGCACCGCGGTTGAACGAGTCGACGCCAGCGCGATCTGACGGCCGACAGCTGCCGCGCATCGCACGAAACCATGCACATACTTCTCGTCGAGGACGACCGGATGATCGGCGAAAGCGTTCGCACGGCGCTGAAGCAGGACGGTCATGCGGTCGACTGGCTGCGCGACGGCAATGCCGCCGACGTGTCCCTGCGCAACGAGGAATTCGATATTGTCCTGCTCGACCTGGGCCTTCCCGGCAAGGACGGGCTCGATGTGCTGCGTGCGCTGCGTGCGCGCCGCAATCCGGTTCCCGTGATCGTTCTCACGGCGCGCGATGCGCTCCACGAGCGCGTCGCCGGGCTCGACGCCGGCGCCGATGACTACCTCGTCAAGCCGTTCGAGCTGGAGGAACTGACGGCACGCATGCGCGCCATCGTGCGCCGGCGCGGCGGACATGGCGAACCGGTGATCGAGGCCGGCGAGATCCGCCTCGACCAGGCCAAGCGTGAAGTCACGCGCGCGGGCGAGCCCGTCATCCTTTCGGCGCGCGAATACGCGGTGCTGGAAGCGCTGATGCTGCGCCCCGGCGCGATCCTTTCGCGCGCGCAGCTCGAAGACCGCCTGTACGGCTGGGGCGATGCGGTGGAGAGCAATGCGGTCTCGGTCTACATCCATCAGTTGCGGCGCAAGCTCGGCGCCGATGTGATTCACACGGTGCGCGGAGTCGGTTATTACGTCGGACGCAGCGGGTCGCGCCGGTGAATTCGATCCGTGCGCGCATGCTGGTCACGCTGCTGGCGGTGGTACTGGCGAGCGCGGCGATCAGCGCTGTGGTGACCTATCGGAACGTGCTCGCCGAGGCGGAATCGCTGTTCGACTACCAGCTGCGCCAGATGGCGCTTTCCGTGCGCAACCAGGGGTTCATCTCGTCGGCGGAGGCCGCGGCGCTCGCCGACGATCAGCTCGATTTCGTGGTGCAGATCTGGTCGTTGGACGGTTCGCAGATCTATCTCTCCCGGCCAACACCGGCTCTGCCCGGCCGCGCGGTGCTCGGCTTTTCGGACGTGAAGATCGGCGCCGAAACGTGGCGACTGTTCACGACGGTGACGCGCGATCGTGCGATCCAGGTCGCGCAACCGCTGTCGGTGCGCAGCCGGCTGGCGGCACAGGCGGCGCTGCGCGGCTCGTTGCCCGTGTTCGTCCTGGCGCCCCTGCTTGCGCTGACGGTCTGGTGGACAGTCGGCGCGGCGCTGCGGCGTCTGCAGGGCGTAGCGGCCGAAGTCAAGCAGCGCGATGCCGACGCGCTCGATCCGGTGCCGGAGGAGGGGCTGCCGCGCGAGGTCGGCCCGCTCGTGCACGCGTTCAACGGGCTGCTCGAAAGGCTGCGCCGTGCGAGCGCCGCGCAACGCGCGTTCGTCTCGGACGCGGCGCACGAGTTGCGCTCTCCGCTGACGGCACTCGGCTTGCAGCTGCAGCTGTTGCGGCGGGCGACCACCGATGCCGAGCGGAACTCGGCGATCGACGCGCTGTCCGGGGGCATCGAACGGGCGCGCCGCCTGGTGGAGCAGTTGCTTGCCCTCGCGCGCTCGGAACCCGGCGTGAAGACGGCGCCGTTCTCGGCGGTGGATCTCTCCGAGGCGGTTCGCCTCGCGGTCGCCGACGTCGTTCCCCTCGCACACGACAAGGGCACCGAGCTAGAGCTCGAAGCAGCGCCCGGAATCCGCATCGACGGAGACGCCTTCGCGCTGCGCATTCTCGCGCGCAACCTCGTCGACAACGCAGTGCGCTATTCGCCCGGCGGCGGGCGGGTGCAGGTGACGTTGCGAACCGAGGCGGGTAGACCGGCCCTGATCGTCGACGATTCCGGACCTGGCATTCCGCCCGACGACCGCAAGCGCGTGTTCGATCGCTTCTATCGTGGCGCCGGCCGCGACGAGGGCGGCAGTGGCCTGGGCCTTGCTATCGCGCTCGGCATTGCCGGGCAGCACCGGGCGCGGATCGAACTGCTTGGCTCGCCACTCGGCGGCCTGCGCGCGCGCGTGACCTTCGGCGGCGCTGCGCAAGGCGATACGAGTTGACTGCGGCGCGATCGGCCGAGGCGTCTCATTACACTGCCGCGCCATGCAGCAGATCGTGAGCGGCCCCGCGCGCACCTGTCTGGCCGTCCAATGACACCCTTGCTCTCGGTGGAGGATCTGCGCGTCGAGTTCAGGACCGAACATGGGATCGCACGTGCCGCCGACCAGGTGTCGTTCTTCGTGCGGCCGGGCGAAACCTTGTGCCTGGTCGGCGAATCCGGATGCGGCAAGAGCGTCACCGCACTTTCGATCATGGGCCTGCTGCCGCGGGCCAATGCGAGCGCAACCGGGCGCATCGTGTTCGACGGGCGCGACATGCTCGCGCTGGACCCTCGAAGGCTGGCCGAGCTGCGCGGCGACCGGCTGGCGATGATCTTCCAGGAACCGATGACGTCGCTCAATCCGGCCTTCACCATCGCGAGCCAGTTGACGGAGGTGCTGGTTCGTCATCGCGGCATGGCTGCCGCCGCCGCGCGTGCGGAAGCGCTCGACATGCTGCGACACGTGCGCATCCCGGCGCCGGAGGTGCGTATCGACGAATTTCCGCACCGCCTCTCCGGCGGCATGCGCCAGCGCGTGATGATCGCGATGGCGCTGCTCTGCCGTCCCGCGCTGCTGATCGCCGACGAACCCACCACCGCCCTCGACGTGACGATCCAGGCGCAGGTGCTCAACCTCATGCGCGCCCTGCGCACCGAGATGCGAACCGCGATCCTTTTGATCACGCACGACCTCGGCGTGGTCGCGGAAATGGCGGACCGGGTCGTGGTCATGTACGCGGGCCAGGTGGTCGAAGAGGGCGCCGTGGCGGAGCTGTTCGCGATGCCCCAGCACCCGTATACGGTCGGCCTGCTCGGCGCGGTCTCTTCTCTCGACGCCCGGCGCGCGCGCCTGCCGGCGATCGAGGGAATGGTCCCTGCCGCCACGGACACGCTCGCCGGGTGCCGCTTCGCGCCGCGTTGTCCTTTCGCCGACGACCGGTGCCGAAGCGAGGCGCCGTCGCTGGTCGACGTGGCTGCGGGCCACCGTTCGCGCTGCTGGAGAGTTCCACTCGAACGGCTCGCGGCTTCGCTGCCCGCGAGCGCAGGCGCAGTGCAATGAACGCGCTGCTCGAGGCCGTCGATCTCGCCAAGCACTTTCCGGTCAGGACCGGACTTTTCGGCCGTGCCGGGGCATGGGTGCGCGCCGTCGACGGCGTGTCGATGTTGCTTCATCCGGCCGAGACGTTCGCCATCGTCGGCGAGTCCGGCTGTGGAAAGTCGACCCTGGCCCGCCTGCTGGTACGACTCGTCGCGCCGACGCGCGGCACGTTGCACCTCGAAGGCGTCGATCTGGCCTCGCTGCCCGCGCCCGCGTTGCGCCGAGCGCGCGGGCGGCTGCAGATCGTCTTCCAGGATCCATACGGTTCGCTCAATCCGCGCCTGGCGATCGGCGCCATGCTGGAGGAACCGCTGGTGCTGCATGAGGTGGTCCCGGCGCCGCAGCGCCGCCGGCGTGTCGACGAACTTTTGGCACTGGTCGGACTGCGTCCCGGCGATGTGCGGCGCTACCCGCACGAGTTTTCCGGCGGCCAGCGCCAGCGCCTCGCGATCGCGCGGGCGCTCGCCTCGGCGCCCCGGGTCATCGTCTGCGACGAGCCGGTCTCGGCGCTCGATGTCTCGATCCAGGCGCAGATCCTCAACCTGCTCGCGGACCTGCAGCACCGCTTGGGCGTTGCGTACGTTTTCATCTCGCACGACCTGTCGGTCGTGCGCCAGATTGCCACCCGCGTTGCCGTCATGTACCTCGGGCGCTTCGTTGAGGCCGGCAGCGCCGACGAGGTATTCGCACGGCCGCGCCATCCGTACACGCGAACGTTGATCGCCGCCGTGCCGGTGCCGGTGCCCGGAGCGCGCGCGCGGTCGGGGATCGTGGCGGACGACGTGCCGAACCCGCTCGCGCCGCCGTCCGGTTGCCACTTTCACCCGCGCTGTCCGCACGCGATCGAACGCTGCCGCCTCGAGGTTCCGGAACTCGAGACGACGAGCCCGGGCGGATCGGTTGCCTGCCACCGCTGGCGCGAACTGGATGCGGTGTCATCATCGCGGCCGCGGCGGGCGACGAACAATCCTGCGCTGGCTCGATTGCAGGCCGCCTTCGTCGGACGCCGGTCGTGAAAGCAAGCGAAAGGACCGCAGGAAAATGAATCGATCCAGGATGCTGTCTGCGTTCGCGGTCGTCCTGTCACTCGCCGGCACGGCGTCCCCACAGAGCACACTGCGCATCGGCCTCGCGGAGGACCCCGATGTGCTCGACCCGACGCTCGCCCGCACGTACGTCGGGCGCATCGTGTTCGCGGCGCTGTGCGACAAGCTGTTCGACATCGACGAGAAGCTGAACGTCGTCGGCCAGCTCGCGCTGAGCTACCAGATGGCCCCCGACGGCAGGCAGGTGACCATCATGCTGCGCCCCGGAGTGAGGTTCCACGACGGCGAACCGTTCGACGCGGAAGCGGCGAAGTTCAATCTCGAGCGCCACCTCACGATGCAGGGCTCGTTCCGCAAGGCCGAGATCGCGCAGGTCGACCGGGTCGACGTCGTCGATCCCCTCACGATCCGCCTGCAGTTGAAGGCGCCGTTCGCACCGTTGATCGCGCAGCTGACGGATCGGGCCGGGATGATGGTCTCACCGAAGGCGGCGCGTGCCCTCGGCGACAAGTTCGGCACCGCGCCAGTGTGCGCGGGGCCGTACAAGTTCGTCGAGCGTGTGCCGCAGGACCGCATCGTCGTCGAGCGGTTCAAGGACTACTGGGACAAGGACCGGGTGTTCATCGACCGCATCGTCTATCGGCCGATCCAGGATTCGACGGTGCGACTGGCCAACCTCAAGTCGGGGCAGCTCGACCTGCTCGAACGACTGCTGGCGACCGACGTCGAGGAAGTGAAGAAGGATCCGAGGCTGCGCCTCGCGATCGGCACCGAACTCGGCTACCAGGGCGTCACGATGAACATCGGCAACGGCGAGAAGGCGAACAACCCGCTCGGCAGGAACTGGAAGGTGCGGGAAGCGTTCGAACTCTCTCTCGATCGCGATGCGATCAACCAGGTGGTGTTCAACGGCCTGCAGCGGACCAACAACCAGTGGATCAGTCCGCTCAATCCGTACTACATGCCCAAGTTCCCGACCCCGAAACGCGACGTGCCCAAGGCGAAAGCCCTGCTCAAGGAAGCCGGCGTCGCGACGCCGCTCGCGCTCGACTTCATGGTGCCGAACAACCCCGAGAGCAGGGCGGCCGCCGAGGTGATGCAGTCGATGGCCGCCGAAGCGGGCTTCGACCTGAAGATCCGCGTCACCGAATTCGCCACGTCGCTCGACGAAGCCGAGAAAGGCAACTACCAGCTCTATTTTCTCGCCTGGAGCGGGCGCACCGATCCCGACGGCAATATCTTCTCCTTCGCCACCTGCAACGGACCGCTGAACTACGGCAGGTACTGCGATCCGAAGGTCGACGAGCTGCTCACCAAGGCGCGCACGGCGCCGTCGATGCCGGAGCGCAAGGCGATCTACGAGCAGGCCGCGGCCGAAATCCTGCCCAAGGGCGGCGTGCTTTATCTGTATCACCGCACGCTGTTGTTCGCGCATACGACGCACCTGACCGGCTTCAAGGTGGTGCCGGACGGCCTGATCCGCGTCACCGACCTGAAGCTGCAGTGAGACGGCGCGCGCCGCGGTACCGCACACCGTGCTGAAGTTCCTGCCGCGCCGCCTGCTTGCGCTCCTGCCGACGCTGTTTCTCGTCTCGGTCCTGATCTTCGGCCTGCAACAGCTGTTGCCCGGCGACCCGGCACTCGTTTTGGCGGGCGAGGAGCGCGATCCGGCGGTCATCGAACAGATCCGCAGGCAATACCACCTCGACCGGCCGCTTCCCGTGCAGTACGTCCATTGGATCGCGGGCGTGCTCGCCGGCGACCTGGGCGAGTCGATGCGCATCAAGCAGCCGGTCGCCCGGCTGATCGGGGAAAAGCTGCCCGTCACGATCCAGCTCGCCACGATGGCGATGCTGTTCGCCGTCCTGATCGGAATTCCGGCCGGCGTCATCTCGGCGGTGAAGAAGGACAGTGCGTGGGACGTCAGCGTCAACGTGCTTGCGCTCTCGGGTTTGTCGACGCCTAACTTCTGGCTCGGGATCATGCTGATCTTCCTGTTTTCGGTGCAGCTCGGTTGGCTGCCCGCATCCGGATTCGTCAGTCCGTTCGAGGACCTGCGCCAGTCGCTGGCGACGACTGTGATGCCGGCCTTCGTGCTCGGCAACGCGATCGCCGCGGTCCTGATGCGCCACATGCGTTCGGCGATGCTGCAGGCGATCGGCAGCGACTACGTGCGCACCGCGCGAGCCAAGGGGCTGCTCGAGCGCACGGTCATCCTCAAGCACGCGTTGCGCAACGCGCTGACCCCGGTCATCACGCTGGGCGCGCTCGAGTTCGGCACCCTGTTGAGCGGCGCGGTGCTGACCGAGCAGGTGTTCTCCATCCCCGGCTTCGGCAAGCTGATCGTCGATGCAGTATTCAACCGCGACTACGCGGTGGTGCAGGGCGTCGTGCTGGTCACGGCAAGCATCTACATCCTGCTCAACCTGCTCGCGGACATTTTGTACGTGCTGGTCAACCCGCGGTTGAGAGACTGACATGAGTGCCGCATCGATCGAAACCGCGGCTGAGGTACAAACGGAGCCCGATCCGTGGCGACGCGCCTTGCGCAGGCTCATGAGGCGGAGGACTGCGGCGTTCGGCCTGGCCGTCGTCCTGGCGATGGTGGCGCTGGCTGTTCTTGCGCCGTGGATCAGCCCGTTCGATCCCCTCGCAACCAGCTTTGCCATGGTGCGCAGGGCCCCGTCGGGAGCGCACTGGTTCGGCACCGACGAAGTCGGGCGCGACCTGCTGTCGCGCGTAGTCTGGGGCGGCCGCGCGTCGCTCGCAGCGGGCGCGATCTCCGTGTCGATCGCCCTCGGACTGGGCTTGCCGCTCGGCATGCTCGCGGGCTATGCGGGCGGCGCGCTCGACGCCGTCGTGAGCCGGCTCACGGATGCCATGCTGGCGATCCCGTTCCTGATCCTCGCCATCGCGCTCGCGGCGTTCCTCGGTCCCAGCCTGGGCAACGCGATGATCGCGATCGGCGTCACGGCGACGCCGATCTTCGTGCGGCTCGCGCGCGGGCAGGTCATGAGCGTGCGCGCCGAGGAGTACGTCGAGGCAGCGCGGGCGGTCGGCAATCCGCCCGCCCGCATTCTCCTGCGCCACGTGCTTCCCAACATCCTGCCGCCGATGATCGTGCAATCGACGCTGGCGATCGCGGCGGCAATCATCGCCGAGGCGAGCCTGTCGTTCCTAGGCCTCGGTCAGCAGCCGCCCGCGCCGAGCTGGGGTTCGATGCTGAACACCGCGCAGCGTTTCCTGAACCAGGCGCCGTGGATGGCGGTGTTTCCGGGCATCGCGATCTTCTTGACGGTGCTTGCGCTCAACCTGGTCGGCGACGGGTTGCGCGATGCGCTCGATCCGAAGTCGAACTGATACGCCCGTTCGTGAACCGCCGCGGGTACGGGTTCGGCCGCGCTCTCACAGCAAATCGTCGCTGACGAACGGGGCCAGCAGCCAAAGCTTGAAGCTGAGCCAGAACGACGAGCCGGGTTCCTCCGCATGCACGATGGTCTTGCCATCGTCGCCGGTTTCGAGCCATTCGATGTTCTCGCCGCCTGCGGCCAGGCGCAGCCGGTAGGCGTCGCCCTTCACGTCTTCGGTCGAGAGCCGCTTCAGCGTTGCCGCGAGCTCGGGGCTTTCGATCACCATGCCGATCTCGGTATTGATGCGGGACGATCGCGCATCGAGGTTCATCGAGCCGATGTACACGATGCGCTGGTCGATCGCGGCCGCCTTGGCATGCAGCATGGCGACCGAACGCCCGAAATTGCCGAGCTTGTTGCCACGCCGCGGCAGCGTCGGGCTCACCTCGTAGATGATCACCCCCGCCTTGAGCATGTCCACGCGATAGCGCGAGTAGCTGGCATGCACCAGCGGTTCGTCGGTCGCGCCAAGCGAGTTGGTGATGAGGATGATCCGGCCATTCTGCTGGGTCGCACCGAACGCGCGGATCATCTCGAGCCCGCGTTCGCCCGGAATGAAGTAGGGCGACGAGATCGCGACCGACTCGTGCGCTTGCGCGAAGATCGCCAGCGTCTCTGCGGTGACGGTGTGGGCCTTCTCCTCCTCCTTGAGCCCGGCAACCTTGGTGGGCGTGTCGGCGAAGGCGCGCGCCGGCGCCCAGGTGAGAACCATGTGGCATGCCTCGAGCTGCTGGCGGACCGGCGTCGCGCCGAGCACATCGTTCGGTCTTTCCTCGACGTCGGCCGGCGCATCGCGGACGATGTCGTCGAAGCGGCGTCGTGCCTCTTCCGCCGGCACCTGCCGGGCGACCAGGCGCTCGATGGGGAAGACCTGCTCGCTGTTCCAGTAGCGGTCGAACAGCGCCGACAGCTGCCGCACGACCGGCCCGGCCGACAGCACGTCGAGGTCGACGAAGTTGGCTTCCTCGCTGCGCATGAAGTATTCGTTCGCGATGTTGCGCCCGCCAGTGACCGCGAACGTGTTGTCGGCGATGAACACCTTGTTGTGCATCCGGTGGTTTATGCGCTCGAACTCGTGCAGCGAGAAGATGAGGCGGGTCTTGAACGAGCCATCGCGCGAGGGCAGAGGGTTGAAAATCCGCACCTCGACGTTCGGGTAGGCCGCCAGGCCGGCGAGCAGGTCGTCGGCGCCGGCGGCATACAGGTCGTCGACGATCAGCCGCACCCGCACGCCGCGCATGGCGGCATCGCGCAATTCGCGCAGGAACGCGAATCCGGTCCGATCCTGCGCGATGTAGTAGTACTGGACATCGAGCGAGTACGTCGCGTTCCTCGCGAGCGCGACCCGCGCGTTGAACGCGGTGGGGCCTTCGGGCAGCAGGCGCAGTCCCGAGAGCCAGCGCTTGTCGGCCGGCACGGAAACATCGAGCGCATGCGCCAGCGGCGACCCGGCGACGTCGGCGATCGCGTGGGTCGGCGGCAGCGTGGGGCGCGCGGGAAGCATCGCGCAGCCCGCGAGGGCAACCGAAAGCAGCAGCCACAATCGACAGGTTCGGAGCCTCATTGCCGCATGTCTCACAGCGGTTCGGGCACCGACCGCATCGGGCCCAGGCGGACGCATGCTGGCGCCGGACCAACCGGAGCCGGAAAATGCCTTTGGAGCAGTCCCTTGGAACCGAATTTTGATGGCTGTTTCTTCGAATGCCCGTTTGGCCCCACCTGCAACCATGGTTTTGCTCACTGCAACCGCACTCCGCCTGCACCGATGAGCAACGTCGGAGCCGTACCTGGAATCATCCAGATTCCCTCCCGACACCCGGTCGGCGAAACGCTCGACCGGCTCGAGCGCCTGCTGCAGGAACGCGGGTTGATCGTGTTTGCGCGCATCGACTTCAGCGGCGATGCCGCGCGTGCAGGACTCGCCATGCGCAACGAGCAGTTGTTGTCATTCGGAAATCCCCGAGGGGGTACGCCGCTGATGCAGGCATCTCCAACGGCTGCGATCGACCTGCCGCTCAAGGCGCTCGTGTGGGAAGACGACGGCGGCCAGACCTGGCTGGCGTACAACGCGCCCGAGTATGTGATCCAGCGTCACGGCCTCGCCCCGGCGCTTGCTGCGAACCTCGCGGCGTCCATCCCCATCCTCGCGGCCGCCGCGAAATAGGCCGGGGCCGGAGCGCGAACCGTGCGTCGGTTCTGCGCCCGACGAGCGCCAGCGCCGCTCAGCGTCTTGGCACGGGCCGCTCGCCGCGGAAAATGGCAGCGTTGCGCGCCGCGAACTCCGCGAACGCCGTCGCCGGCCTGCCGAGGAGCGCGGCAACCGTGGGCGAGACAGTGCTTTCCTTGCCCTTGCGCCGTTCGGCGAACAACTCGACCAGGGCATCGACGAGGTATGGCGGCAATCCGGCCGCGAGTTGCGCTTGCCTGGCCGCCTCCGGTGCGACGTTGACGTAGCGAATCGGCCTGCCCGTCGCCGCGGACAGTTTTTCGGCGACCTCGCTCATGGTGAGCGCCTCCGGACCGGTGAGCGGGTAGATCCTGCCTTCGTGGCCCGGCGTCGTCAGCGCGATCGCCGCCACTTCGGCAATATCGCCCACGTCGATGGACGCGATCCGCGCGTTCTCCATCGGCAGGAACAGCGCGCCCTTGGCGACGATGTTCGGCACCTGGCGAAAGTACGACGGCATGAATTCGCCGGCGCGCAGGTGCGTGAAAGCCATGCCTGAAGCCTCGAGGCGGCGCTCGATCTCCGCATGCATGCGGGCGAAACGAAACGGCGAGTCGGGATCGGGAATGATTCCGGAGAGCTTCACGACGTGCTTTACGCGCGCGGTGCGCGCGGCTTCGATGAAGCTCGACTGCGCGTCGATCATCGACGGCTCGGAGGACGAGATGAGCATTGCGCGCTCGACGCCGCGCAGCGCGGAGGCGAGGGTGTCCGGACGCGTCATGTCGCCCTCGACGACTTCGACATTGAGCAATGACGCCAGCGACCCGGCGCGCGCCACGCTGCGCGTCAGCGCACGTACCGCAACGCCACGCGCCGACAGCCGCCGCACCAACTCGCCTCCGTTGAGCCCTGTCGCACCGGTGACGAGGATCATGTCGTTTGCCTCCCTGCGCGTGTACGCTATTTGGCGCCCGTAGAAGCGATTTTGGAAGTATGGACAAGATTGATAGCAAGCCCGTCGCAGCGCGTCCTGCTCGCGGCGGCGCTGCCGACTCCGGGTGCGGGTGCCCCGTGACGGCGTTCCAGCGCCTCATCAGCGGCAAGTACAAGCTGCGCATCGTGTGGGACCTGCAGGACGGCGCGCGCCGCTACAGCGAGATCCGCGGCGGGCTCCTGCGCGGCGCGGTCGGTTCGCAACTCATCGCGCCGCGCGTGCTGAGCCGCGAACTCAAGGCCCTCACGCAGGCTGGCCTGATCGAGCGCATCGACTACGGCCTGGTGCCGCCCAAAGTCGAGTACCGCCTTACCCGCAAAGGCGAGACGTTCGTCCCCGTCATCGCGGCGATCCGCAATTGGGGCATGCGACATCTACAGCAAGACGCTGCCGCAACGCAGCCAGTAAGCGCGCGAACGTCGAATCGTGGCAACAAGTCCGCGGCCTGACGGGCAGAGGGACGGAACCGGTACCGCCGGGGTGCCCGGTGCGTTTCGGATCTGGAGGGCCTTTCCAGGCGCCGATCGAAGTTAACATAATGCAAATTATGCGCAATGAGCCGGTGCTTCGGAATACCGCGCCGACGCGCCTTTGGCTTCCAGTACCCCTACAAGCGCCTCGTGTCGGAATCGGCCGCGCGTCCCCGATTACTCCCTCGGCACGCGTAATAACCAAAGATTGAAGTCGAATCAGCCGGACCCGGTCCGCTGATACGCTCACTCCCCCTCTTTTTCGATCTTCCAAGGAGCGACTCAAATGACCACGAGTACCGTCGAGAAGGTGGCCGACAAGAGCGCCGTGAACAACGGCGTCAACGTCGAGGCATTGTTCGGCGCCCAGGCAGCGCTGAAGCAGGCGCCGGAGGCGGCGCAGTTCAAGTGGCGTGCGAGCGTCACGTGGCTCAAGGGGACGCACAGCCGGTCCACGATCGAGACGTTCTATGGCCTGGGCTCGGAGCAGAAGCACCGGAAGCCCTATGCGTTCGAGGCCGATCATCCCGAAGTGTTCGCGGCCGAAGACAACGGCGCGACCCCGGTCGAGATCGTGCTCGCGGGCCTCGCCAGCTGCCTCACGGCAGGCGTGGCGGCGGTCGCGCAGGCGCGCAAGGTGCAGCTGCGCTCGGTGTCGGCGACGCTCGAGGCCGGCATGGACATCCGCGGCATCCTCGGCGTGGATGAGGACGTCCGCAATGGATTCGACGGCATCAAGGTCACGTACAAGATCGATGCCGACGCTTCGCCCGAGGACATCCGGGCGATCGTGGCGCAGTCGCAGAAGCGCTCGGCGGTCTACGACATCATCACCAATCCGACCAACGTCACAGTCGAAGTGGCCTGACCGCGGCCACGGCGCGAGCGGAGCGATGCGCACCACGGCGGTCATCGTCGGCGCCGGCCAGGCGGGGCTTGCCATGAGCTGGTGGCTGGCCGCGCGCGGCGTCGACCACGTCGTGCTCGAGCGCGGCGAGGTCGCCAACACCTGGCGCAGGGAGCGGTGGGATTCGCTCACCCTGCTGACGCCGAACTGGCAGAGTCGCCTCCCCGGGTTCGGTTACGAGGGCAGCCAACCGGACGCATTCCGCACGCGCGACGAGACCATCGCCTTCCTCCAAGCGTACGCGCGCTGCATCGCCCCGCCTCTGCGCGAACACTGCCCGGTAACCGCCGTTCGCAGGAGCGCCGAGGGCTATGAGGTCGAGTCGCTCGAAGGCACGTGGCAGTGCCGTGCCGTGGTCATCGCAAGCGGTGCCTACAACATCGCGCGCGTGCCGGCCGTTGCCGCCTCGCTGCCGCCCGACATCCTGCAACTGGCGCCACCCCAGTACTGCGGTCCGGCCCATCTTCCCGACGGCGGCGTGCTCGTGGTCGGGGCGGCGGCAACCGGCGCGCAACTCGCCGACGAAATCCGCCGGTCGGGCCGCGCGGTGACGCTCGCGGTCGGCGAGCACGTGCGCGCGCCCCGCATGTACCGCGGTCGCGACCTGTATTGGTGGATGGACGTCACGGGCCTGCACGACGAGCGCTTCGACCAGATCGAGAATCTGACGCGGGCGCGCAACCTGCCCTCGTTTCAGATCGCGGGTTATCCGGACCGGCGCAACATCGATCTCAACGCGCTGCGGGCGATCGGGGTCAGGATCGTCGGACGTCTCGCCGGGATGCGGGACGGCAAGGCGCAGATCTCGGGGTCGCTGCGCAACGTGTGTGAACTCGCGGACCTCAAGCTGCATCGCCTGCTTAACACGTTCGACGAATGGGCGGCGGCGCGCGGTCTCGACGGCGAGATCGTGCCACCGCACCGCTTCGCGCCGACGCAGGTCGACGCATCGCCACCCCTTTCCCTCGACCTCGCCCGAAGCGGCATCCGGACCGTCATCTGGGCCACGGGATTCCGGCCGGACTATTCCTGGCTCGACGTGCCCGTGCTCGACCGCAAGTGCAACATCGTGCACGACGGCGGTGTCGTCACCGATGCACCGGGGCTCTACGTGCTCGGGCTTCCGTTTCTCCGCCGCCGCAAGTCGACCCTCATCGACGGCGTCGGCGACGACGCGCGCGACCTGAGCGCGCACCTCGTCGCTCATCTCGGCGCGCACGCTGTGCGCACCGCTGCCGTCGTCACTTCGCGCTAGCTCCCTGCCGACGCGCGCATCGCAGGCGTGCGGCGGGCGCCTGTGGCATCCCGCGCGCACGCGTCGACTTTCGGGTGCGATCGCGCTAGAACCGCGCAGCGAGTCCCTTCGAGACCTGGAGTGCGCATGGCAGCCGATCCGAAGACGTTGCGCGAAATGGCGGGCGATGCATGGCGGGGCTTCCTGCCCGGCCGCTGGCAGGAACGCATCCACCTGCGCGACTTCATCCAGCGCAACTACGCCCCGTACGACGGCAAGGGCGACTTCCTCGAGGGCGCCACCCGGCGCACGCTCGGCATCTGGGAGAAGTTGCAGCCGCTGCTCGCGCAGGAACGCAAGCAGGGCGTGGTCGACGTGTCGCAGGTGCCCTCGGGCATCCTCGCCCACGGCCCCGGCTACATCGACAAGGACAACGAAATCATCGTGGGCCTGCAGACGGACGCGCCGCTGAAGCGCGCGATCATGCCGCTCGGCGGATGGCGGGTGGTGGCTGACAGCCTGAAGGCCTACGGCTATGAGCCCGACCCGCGCATCGCCGAGATCTTCACCAAGTACCGCAAGACCCACAACGACGGTGTGTTCGACGCCTATACGCCAGAGATCCGCAAGGCGCGCTCGTCGCACATCGTCACCGGGTTGCCCGACGCGTACGGCCGCGGTCGCATCATCGGCGACTACCGCCGCGTGGCGCTGTACGGCGTCGATTTCCTGATCGAGGAAAAAATATACGAGAAGTCCGGGCTCGACGAGCGCCATTCGAGCGAAGACGTGATCCGGCTGCGCGAGGAGCTTGCGGAACAGATCCGCTCCTTGCAGGAGCTGAAGGAGTTGGGCGAACGTTACGGCCGCGATATCTCGCGCCCCGCGAGCGATGCGCGCGAAGCCGTGCAGTGGACCTACTTCGCGTACCTCGCGGCGATCAAGCAGCAGAACGGCGCAGCCATGTCGGCCGGGCGCCTGTCGACCTTCTGGGACATCTACCTCGAGCGCGACCTGCGCGAAGGCAGGATCGACGAAAGCCAGGCGCAGGAGATCATCGACGACCTCGCCATCAAATGGCGCATCGTGCGTTTCCTGCGAGCACCGGCGTACAACGAGCTTTTCTCGGGCGACCCGGTGTGGATCACCGAGGTGGTCGGCGGCATGGGCGAGGACGGGCGCACGCTGGTCACCAAGACCTCGTTCCGCATGCTCAACACGCTGCGCAACCTGGGGCCGGCGCCGGAGCCCAATCTCACGGTGTTCTGGTCGCCCCGCCTCCCGGAGGAGTTCAAGCGCTTCGCGATCAAGGCCTCGATCGAGACCAGCTCGATCCAGTACGAGTCGGACGACCTGATCCGGCCCAAGTACGGCGACGATGCGGGCATCGCGTGCTGCGTGTCGGCGATGCGGCTCGGCAAGCAGATGCAGTTCTTCGGCGCCCGCGTGAACCTGCCGAAGACCCTCCTCTACGCGTTGAACGGCGGCCGCGACGAAATCAGCGGCGAGCAGGTGGGCCCCGCCCTGGCGCCCGTCGCCGGCGACAGCCTCGCGTACGACGACGTGATGACGCGGCTGAGTCCGATGATGGACTGGCTCGCGAAGACCTACGTCAACGCGCTGAACGTCATCCACTACATGCACGACAAGTACTGCTACGAGGCCATCGAGATGGCGCTGCACGATCGCGACATCCTGCGCACGATGGCGTGCGGCATCGCCGGCCTCTCGCACGCCGCCGACAGCCTGTCGGCCGTCAAATACGCCAACGTGAGGCCGCTGCGCGACGCGCGCGGGCTGATCGTCGATTTCAGGACCGAGGGCGAGTTCCCCTACTACGGCAACAACGACGAGCGGGCCGACGCGATGGCGCGGATGCTCGTGACGATGATGATGGACAAGATCCGCCAGTACCCGACCTACCGCAACGCGGTCCATACGCAGTCGGTACTGACCATCACATCTAACGTCGTCTACGGCAAGGCCACCGGCACCACGCCGGACGGCCGCAAGAAGGGCGAGCCGTTCGCGCCGGGCGCGAACCCCTCGAACGGACGCGACACGCACGGTGCGCTTGCAGCGCTGATGTCGGTCGCCACGCTGCCGTACGACGATGCCGAGGACGGCATCTCCCTCACGATGTCGGTGGTGCCGAACGCGCTCGGCAACGATGCCGAGCGCGTGGCGCGCGGCACCGGGGCGCTCGATGCGTATTTCACCGCGGGCGGCTTCCACGCCAACATCAACGTGCTCGCGCGCGAGACGCTGCTCGACGCGGTCGACCACCCCGAGAAATATCCGCAGCTGACGGTGCGCGTCTCGGGTTACGCGGTGAACTTCGTGAAGCTGAGCCGCGAGCAGCAGATGGACGTGATCAACCGCACCTTCCACGGATCGATCTGACAGAGGCCGCCGCGTGAGCCAGTCGCTGACCGGCAGCCGCTACGAGTTGAAGGTCACCCGCAAGGGTGCGGAAGAAAGCAAGGCGGCGCGCGACTATTGCGCGATCCTGCCGTCGGACCTGGAGGACGAGAAGGACGACGAGAGCCTGGTCGGCTACGTGCACTCGTACGAGGTGGGCAGCACGGTCGACGGCCCCGGACTCCGCTTCGTCGCGTTCCTCACCGGGTGCCTGCTGCGCTGCCAGTACTGCCACAACCCCGACACCTGGCACAAGCACAACGGGCATCCGGTCACCGTGCGGCGCGCGATGACGCAGGTCGGCAAGTATGCGCAGGTGCTCAAGATCAGCCGCGGCGGCATCACGATTTCCGGCGGCGAGCCCATGGTGCAGAAGAAATTCATGGCGCGCGTATTCCGGCGCTGCAAGGAACTCGGATTGCACACCTGCATCGACACCTCGGGCCGCCTGGGCGAGCGGCTGACGGATGCCGAGCTGTTCGACATCGACCTCAACCTGCTCGACATCAAGTCGGGTGACCCCGCCATCTACGAGCAGGTGACGCGGCAGCCGCTGCAGCCCACCCTGGACTACGCGAAGCGGCTTTCGGATCTGGGCCGCCCGATGTGGATCCGGTACGTCCTCGTGCCTGGACTGACGGACGGCGTCGACAACGTCGAAAAAACAGCGGATTTCGTCGCGGGGCTCAAGACGGTCGAGCGCGTGGAGATACTCCGCTTCCACCAGATGGGCCGCGACAAGTGGCACAAGCTCGGGCTCGACTACGCGCTGGAACAGGTCGAACCGCCGAGCCCCGAATTGACGGAACGTGTGCGCGGGCAGTTTCGCAGCCGGGGCATGACCGTCTACTGAAACGCGGCGCTCTTTGGAACCAAAGGCCGGCATGGCGGCGATGTCTCGTCCGCCAGGTGCGTGGCCCTGGCCGCTACGTCTGGCGCCAACGGCGACAGCGCAATTTTTCCGCCGCTCCTAACGTCGAGTGGTGGTGGCGCCTATGATGAAACTTCAAGTAAAAGGCGAGGATATCACTGTAAGACATTGAATAATTTTCGAGCATTCTGTGCTGTCGCGGTGGCGACCGCCTCCAAGGACACGCCTTTCAGGGACGCGATCTTCGCCGCCACGTGCGGCACGTAACCCGGCTCATTGGTCTTCCCGCGCAGCGGAACCGGCGCGAGGTACGGGGAATCGGTCTCGATGAGGATGCGGTCGAGCGGAACCTCCGCGGCGACGGCCTGGAGTTCGCGCGCGTTCTTGAACGTGACGATCCCGGAAAACGAAATGTAGAAGCCCAGCGCAAGCGCCGCCCGCGCAACCTGCGCTGATTCGGTGAAGCAATGCATGACGCCGCCGGCTTGCTCGGCGCCCTCTTCCCGCATGATGCGCAACGTATCGTCGGCCGCCGCGCGTGTGTGAATCACGAGCGGCAGCCCGGCTGCCCGCGCAGCGCGAATGTGGATGCGAAAGCGGTCGCGCTGCCATTCCAGGGGCTCGGTGAGGCGGAAATAATCGAGCCCGGTTTCGCCGATCGCGACGACCTTCGGACGCTGCGCCAGTTGGAGCAGCTTATCGACGCTCGGCTCGAGCCCGGCCTGCGTGTCCGGGTGCACGCCGACCGTGCACCACACGTCGGGTTGGGCGACGGCAAGACCGTGGACGGTTTCGAACTCTTCGAGCGTCGTGCAGATATTGACGGCGGCGTGGACACTGGCGGCGCGCATGCGGGCCAGCACGCCATCGATGTCCGCGGCCAGTTCGGGAAACGAAAGGTGGCAGTGCGAATCGACGTACACGGACGCGGATCCGGCCGATCACCGCCTGGCGGCGGTTACAGCGTGTGGGTCGGGCGCGCGGACTTGAGGGCGGAGCCGAGGATCTCTTCGATGCGCCGGCGCGCGTTCAGGCCGCTCTCGTCGGAAGGAAAGTGGACGCCGATACCCGGCTGGCGCGCACCGCCGCCGGCGGGGCTGACCCAGATCACCTTGCCGGCTACCGGGATCTTGGTGGGGTCCTCCATCAAAGTGAGGATCAGGTAGACCTCGTCGCCAAGCTGGTAGACGCGGGTCGTCGGCACGAAGATGCCGCCGTTCTTGAGATATGGCATGTAGGCCGCGTAAAGCGCCGCTTTCTCCTTGATGGCGAGGGAAAGAACGGCCGGTCGCGGCGAGCCGGCGGAAGCGGTTGCGCCCGCCAAAACGGCGGCTGCCCCAGGGGTCGGGTTGGGCGTGTTGCCGGCCAGCCGTGTATTCGGTGATGCGTCGTTCATGTTTCCTGCCCCTCTCCCCCGCGGACTTATGTGAGCGCCGCCTCGTTGCCTCGCAAGCAGGAAACGTACTCGGCCAGCAGCGCCTCGATGACGAGACGCGCGTTCAGCGGATGATCCGCCGTGCTGCGGGCCTGCTCGAGCGAGTCGATCCACGCGAGGATACGGCTGTCCGGCACGCCGGCGGCCAATCGCGCGAGGATTTCCTGCTGCTTCCGATGATATCGAACGCGTCCCGCCCGGCGAAGCGCCAATAAGTCCCACGCCCAGCGCTGAAACAGATCAATCGTCTCGGCGACGCCGGCCGTCCGTGAAACGCGCCCGGCCGCCTCGACCACGTCGAGTCGTGCGCCCTGGGCCAGCGCCCCGCGCAGCGTATCGGCGGCGTCGACGGTCAGGCCAGCGCCGTCTTCGAGTTGTTCCAGCACGCGCAGCGGTGCGCCGCCCGCTGCTGCGAGCGATTCCGCGGCATCGGCGACACCCTGCCTGCGCAGCCACTCCGCGGCGATCTCCGCCCGGGGCGGACTGACGCGGACCAGCACGCAGCGCGACCGGATCGTCGGCAATACGCTGTCGATGCGATCGGTCGTCAGCACGAACAACGTGCGCGGCGGCGGCTCCTCCAACGCCTTCAACAGCGCGTTGGCGGCCGGTGGATTCAATGCCTCGGCCGGCGCGAGCAGCACGACACGCATGCCCGCGCGGTGTGCCGTGACCCCGACCAGTTGTCCGATCGCGCGCACCGCATCGATCTTGATCTCGCGGCTGACCCGCGCTCCGCGCCGCTCCTCGTCGGGTGCGCTGTCCTCTTCCCCGGTTTCTTCGTCGACTGCGACGGGTCGCATCCACGCGAGCGTATCGGGGACGATCACGCGCAGGTCAGGGTGGTTGCGCGACTGGAACAGCACGCAGCCCTGGCAGCGTCCACAGGGGCGCGCGTCCGGCGTGGGAGTTTCGCACAGCACGCTTTGCGCGAGGTCCAGGGCCAGACCCTTCTTGCCGATGCCCGCCTGGCCGTGCAGGAGCATCGCGTGGTGCGCGCGTGCACGCAGGGCCCGCAGTCCCTGCCACGCCGCCACATGCCACGGCAGGTTGCGAATCCGGTTCAGCTCTTCAGCCATTGCTGCAAGCGACTCCTCACAAAGGCGCGCACGGTGTCGGCGTCCCGCGTGCCGTCGATGACGACGAAGCGCTCCGCATACCGCCGCGCGCGCGCGAGATAAACGGCGCGCACGCGCGCGAAGAACTGCGCCTGCTCCTGCTCGAATCGGTCGGCGGCGCGCGAGCCGGCAAGCCGCCCCGCCGCGACCTCCGGCGGCACGTCGAAGAGCAGCGTGAGATCCGGCTGTAGTCCGCGCTGCACCCATCCCTCGAGCGCCGCGATGTCCGATTCCTCGACGCCGCGCCCGCCCCCCTGGTACGCGAAGGTCGCATCGGTAAAGCGATCGCACAGCACCCAGCGACCTGCCGCAAGCGCGGGTTCGACGACCGTTTCGATGTGCTGGGCGCGTGCGGCGAAGACCAGCAGCGTCTCCGTGCGCGGCGTCATCGGCTGGTGGAGCACGAGTTGGCGCAGCTGCTCGCCGAGATCGGTGCCCCCGGGTTCGCGTGTAACGACCAGCTCGGCCCCGTGGTCGCGCACGAGCTGGGCGATGGTTGCGGCCTGCGTGCTCTTGCCCGCCCCGTCGATGCCTTCGAGAGTGAGGAAGCGCCCGCGCATCGTCGCCGCGCCCTAGCGCGCGCCGAGCTGATACTTGCCGACCGCGCGGTTGTGATCGGTCAGCGTTTCGGAGAACTCCGAGGTGCCGTCACCACGCGAAACGAAATACAGCGCACGCGTCTCCTCGGGCTTGAGCGCCGCCGTGATCGAAGCGCGACTGGGCAGCGCGATGGGCGTCGGCGGCAGGCCGCCGCGCGTGTACGTGTTGTACGGCGTATCGGTCGTGAGGTCGCGCTTGTGCAGGTTACCGTCGAACTTCGGGCCAAGACCGTAGATCACGGTGGGATCGGTCTGCAGCAGCATGCCCTTCTGCAGCCGGTTGACGAACACACCAGCGATGCGCGCCCGCTCGTCCGCCGCGCCGGTTTCCTTCTCGACGATCGACGCCATGATGAGCGCTTCGTAGGCGGTCCGGTACGGCAGCCCTTCCGCCCGGTTCTCCCAGGCCTGCTGCAGAACGGCGCGCTGCGCGCGGTACGCCTGGCGCAGCACGTCGAGATCGCTCGACCCGGTGTCGAAGACGTACGTTTCGGGAGCGAACAGGCCTTCGGGATGGGACTCCTCGGCACCGACGGCCCGCAGCAGCTCGGCGTCGCTCATGTTCGCGGTGTCCTTGCGCAGCTCCGGATGGGCCGCAAGGGTGGCGCGCATCTCGGCGAATGTCGATCCTTCGACGATCGTCACGCGCTCGCGCAGTACGTCGCCGCGCCGCAACTTGTCGACCAGCGCCAGCAGATTCATTCCGCGCGCCACCTCGTAGCGGCCTGCGCGCAACGATTGCGTCGCGCCGGTCGCGCGCGCCGCGACGACGAACGCTTCGGCGTCGATACCCACGCCGACTTGCTGCAACTGGCGCGCGATCGCCCGTGCCGACGAACCCGCGGCGATGCGCACCTCGACCCGTTCCGCCGGCATGTCGAGTGGGCGTTTGTACGCATGCCAGACGTAGTACCCCGCCGCGGTCACGGCGACGAACAGCAGGAGGAAAATCAGGCGCCAACCACGCACGAGAGGAATCGCAGGGGGAGTCTTCAGTCGAGCGCGCGCCACGCCGGCGCGCCGATTTCCTATGATACTTTTCATCTCGACGCATCCCCCCTCAATTGCGCTAATGCCGAACGACACCACGCTCACCACCGCCTCGGGCACGTGGATCGCCGGGCAGGATGTCGTGCGGGCTGCAATTTCGGCTCCCGTACTGGTGGAACTCGGGGGACTCGGCATCATTGCCGCGCAAGGTGCGGACGCCGTCGCCTTCCTGCAGACCCAACTCACCAACGACCTGCAGCACCTCGCCGTCGGACACCTGCAGACCAACGGCTACTGCACACCGAAGGGCCGGTTGCTCGCGGTCTTCGATTGCTGGCGCAGCGCCGACACCGTATTCCTTCAGCTTCCGCGCGAGATCCTGCCGGCGGTGCTCAGGCGGCTTTCGATGTACGTGCTGCGCGCGAGGGTCCGGCTCGGCGATGCGAGCAGCGACTGGACCTGCGGCGCGGTGCTCGGGCCCGGTGCGGCAAACGCGCTCGCCCGGGCCGGTCTTTCGCCGCCGGAGGTCGGCCAGACGCATCTCACCGGAACGACTCTGGTGGCGCGCTTGCGCGACTCGCCGCGGGTCCCGGAGCGCTTTCTGGTCCTGGCCCCGCACGCCGGAACGGAAACTTTGAAGGAACGCTTGCACGCCGTGCGCGGAGTCGATGCGGCCGCCTGGTGGTGGAGCCAGATCGACGCCGGGATCGCGACCGTGTTCGCAGCGACCCAGGAAAAATTCGTGCCGCAGATGATCAACCTCGAAGTCCTCGGCGGGGTCAGTTTCAAGAAAGGCTGCTATCCGGGACAGGAGGTGGTGGCGCGCAGCCAGTACCTCGGCAAGCTGCGGCGGCGCATGTCGATCGCGCATGTCCATGGAGAAACACGTGCGGGTGCGGACATTTACGCGCTCGGTGACACGCAGCCCGTGGGCACCGTCGTCATGGCCGCGAGTTCACCAGACAGCGGAATGGATGCCTTGTTCGAGGCACCGATCGACCGTACCCGCAACGGGGAGTTGCTTGCCAATGCGTGCGACGGTCCCAGATTGGACGTGCGCGAGTTGCCGTACGCATTGTTCGACCCAACCGCTTGAGGGACGCCGGCGCAATGGAACATTGGTACGTTTACTACAAGGTTCCGGCAGCCGATACTGCGGCTGTTGCGCAGCGCGTGCGCGCGATGTTCAATGCGCTCGGTGACGGGGCACCGCGCGCATGCCTGTTGCAGCGGCTCGATGCGAAGGACGGCGAAGTGACGTTGATGGAGGTGTACGAACCGGTGGCTGATGGGCACGCATTCGCGTCCCTGCTGGATGACGCCGTGCGCGCGAGCGGGCTGGCGGGGGGAATCGTTGCGGGTCGGCGCATCGAGCGCTTCAAGGATCTCTGATGTGCCTCGCCCTGATCGCGTGGCAGTCGCACCCGGACTATCCGCTGGTGGTGGCCGGCAATCGCGACGAGTTCTACGCCCGCCGCGCGCGTCCTGCCGCCTGGTGGGGCCAGACCGTCTCGCTCCTGGGTGGGCGCGACGAGGAAGCCGGCGGCACGTGGTTCGGCGTCAACCGGCGCGGACGCTTCGCGCTGGTGACGAACGTGCGTGCGCCGAACGAGCGCAACCCGCACGCTCCGTCGCGCGGAGCTTTGGTGGTCGCGGCGTTGCAGTCGGCCGACCCGGCCGGACGCTGGCTCGAAGGTGCGGCCGAGCGCTCGCGTACGCTGAACGGGTTCAACCTGCTGGTGGGCGACGCGCTCGCGTTGCGCGACCGGCGCACGACGCCCGAGTTGCACTACTACAGCAATCGCGCCGACGGCGGTCCGCGGCGCCTCGAAGCCGGCATCTACGGCCTTTCCAACGCGTTCCTCGACACGCCGTGGCCGAAGGTGACGCGCGGCGTGGCGCGCTTCGCCTGCCAGATCGCGCAGCGTGTCGATGTCGACGCCTTGCTTGCGCTGCTCGCGGATCGCGAGGTGGCGCGCGATCACGAACTGCCGACGACCGGTGTGCCGATCGACTGGGAACGTGCGCTTTCCGCGATCCAGATCCGGGCTAACGGTTACGGCACGCGCGCGAGCACGGTGCTGGCGGTGCGTGCCGACGGGCTGGTGACCTTCGTCGAGCGCAGCTTCGACCCGGTCACCCCCGACGAACACACCGACCGCCGCTTCGAGTTCACCGTCGGTCGCGTGAGCGACCTTGCCGACGGATACGGGCCCGGCCGCGAACGCCGCTAGCGGTTCCTGCCGCTACAGCCTGCAGCGCATCGCGATGTGCGCGATGCCTGCATCGTCGTACGGTTCACCTTCGGCCGCGTAGCCGTAGCGCTCGTAGAACGGCACTGCCTGCACCTGCGCGTTGAGCATCGCCTCGCGATTGCCGCGCCGGCGCGATTCATCCATCAGCGCGCGCAGCAACGCACTGCCGACGCCGCGCCCGCGCGCCCGCGCAAGCACCGCCAGGCGCCCGATGTGGCCGTCGGGAAGCAGTCGGCCGGTGCCGATCGCCGCGCCATCGACGTCGCGTGCCAGCGCATGCACCGAAACCGGATCGAAGTCGTCGACTTCGAGATCCTCAGGCACCAACTGCTCCGCGACAAAAACCGCATGGCGGACGGCGATCGCCTCGGTACGCAGTGCATTCCACGGACCCAGCTCGACGGCCGCTTCAGCGTGCCCCATCGGCGGCCTCCTGCGGTGCGAGCGGCTCGAAACGCCGGATCAACTCGCGCACGCGGTCCGGCCAGGGCACGGGCTCCTTCGCCTTGGGATCGGCGTTGACGTAGACGAGTTCGGCCGCGATCAGAGCGCGCCCCGGGTCGTCCTGGCGGAACAGCTCGAGCGCGAAGCGCAGGCTGCTGCGGCCGAGTCGCGCCGTGCGGGCGCAGATGAACAGCTCGTCGTCGTAGTGGGCGGCCGCGAAGTATTCGACGGTCGCCTTGCGCACGAACGTGTCGGTGCCGCCCGCGAGCAGCTCGTCGGGGTACTTGAGCCCGATCGCCCGCCAGTATTCGGTGACGGCGACATCGCAGTAGGTGAGATAGTGGCCATTGAACACGACGCCCTGCATGTCGGCCTCGGCCCAGCGCACCCGCAGCGGGACGCACAGCCGATAGTCGGCAAAGGCCACTACCTCGCCCCCTTCTTCGCATCGCCGGCGATCACCACGGTGAGCCGCGCCGGGTCGATGTTCCGGCGCGCGGCAGCGATGACATCGTCCGGGGTCAGCGTACGGATTCGGTCCTCGAACTGCTTGCTGAAGGCGAACGTGCGGCCGGCATCGAGATATGCGACCCAGCCCGCGGCGACGGCAGCGTCCTCGGAGCGCGTGACGAGCCGCTCCTGCAGCAGGCCGTTGCGCGCATCGTCGATTTCCTTCTGCGTAAAGCCGTCCTTGAGCATGCGGTCGATTTCTTCGCGCACGGCCTGCTCGAAGCGCGCGCTGTTCTGCGGCGCCACCAGGCCGCCGATCTGCCACGCCGAGGCGCGGTCGTGCGTGTGCACGATCAGGCTCGAGCCGGCCCCGTACGAGAGGCCCTCGCGTTGCCGCACGCGGTCGATCAGCCGGCTCGCCAGTCCGCCGCCGCCGCCGAAGATGTAGTTCGCGAGCTGCAGCGGTGCGTAATCGGGGTCGTCGTCGCGCAGCGTGATGTTCATCCGGGCGCGGTAAAAGGCATTCTCCTTGTCGGGCGTGTCGATGAATATGCGGGTGGGAGCGATATCGCGCGGCTCCTGCAGCACGCGCGCATACGGCGCCCTGGAAACCCAGCCCGGATACAGCTCGCGCAACAGCGGTTCGACAGCCCGGTCGTCGAAGTCGCCGACGATCGCAATTTCGCCGCGGCTCGTGCCAAAGAAGTTCGCATGGAAGCGCCGCACGTCGTCGAGGGAGGCCTTCTGGATCTCCTCGATGCGCTCGGCGAGCGGCATGTAGTAACGCGGATCGCCCGCGGGATAGACATTGAAGTGCGTCTGCAACGCGTCGCGCGAGCGCTCGGCCGGATCGTTGGCCTGCCCTTGCAGGGTCGTGATCAGCTCGCGCTTGAGCTGGTCGAATTCCGCCGACGGGAAGCTGGCGTTGCGCAGCACGTTGAAGGAGAGCCGCAGCGCATCTGCGAGATTCGCACGCGTGGTCTGGAAGGAGCGGATGCCCCCCGTCATCTTCAGCCGTGTCATCTCGTCGGCAATCTGCTGGCGCGTGAGCTTGTCGGTGCCGCGCGCGAGCATCAGGTCGGCCAGCAACGCGTTGACGCTTTGACCGGTCAGGCTGCTGACGTCGCCGTAGCGGAATGCCATCGAGACATTGACCGTCTCACCGCGGGTCTTCTTCGGCAGCAGCGCGAGCTTCAGGTCTCCGAGGTCGACCCGCCGCGTACGGCGATCGATGTTGTCCTGGCTCGGCTCGAAGGCTTCGCCGAGAGCGAGCCCTGCCCGCGGCTTGAACTCGGCCAGGCGCTGCGATGGCGTCGGAGCCGGCGGAATCTCTGCGCGCTGCGGCTTGTCGTCCGGGATGAACAATCCGACCGTGCGGTTGTCGCGGCGAAAATACTGCTCCGCGACCTTGACCACGTCGGCGCTCGTGACCGAAGCGACCTTGTCGCGCTCGAGGAAGAACAGCCGCCAGTCGCCCAGCGCGATCGATTCGGACAAGCCGACCGCGAACTCCTCGGGATTGCTCAGCGCGCGCTCGTAACCGTTGTCCGAGTCCTTGCGCACGCGGTCGAGTTCCTCCGCCGTCGGCGGGAGCTTGGCGAACGTCGATTCGACGACCTCGATCAGCCTGTCACGCGCCTTCTCGAGCGAGTCGCCCTTTTTCACCACCACGCCGAACATGAGCGCACCCGGGTCGCGACTGGTCAGCCCGTACGAGAACACCTGCGCCGCGAGACCAGTCTCCACCAGTTCCTTGTGCAGCCGGCCGTTCGGCGTATTGCCGAGTATCTCGGCGGCGACCCCGAGCGCATCGGAGTCGGGGTGCAGCGACGAGGGGACGTGGTACGCCAGCAAGGCGAGCTGCTGGTCGCCGTGACGGCGCACGGTGAAGTCGCGTTCGCCGTCCTGGGTCGGCTCGACCGTCCAGAAGACCGGCAGCTTGCGCGTGGGACGCGCAATGCGCCCGAAATACTCGACGATCCAGCCCAGCGTCTTCGCTTCGTCGAAGCGGCCGGCCACGATCAGCACCGCGTTGTCGGGCTGGTAATAGAGGCGATAAAACGCCTGCAGGTTCTCGATCCGCACGTTCTCGATGTCGCTGCGATTGCCGATTGTGGGGTGGCCGTAGTTGTGCCAGTCGAACATGGTCGCGAGCGTGTGCTGGAACAGGACCCGGCTCGGGTCGTTCTCGCCCATTTCGAACTCGTTGCGCACCACCGTCATCTCGGAGTCGAGATCCTTTTTGGCGATGAACGATTGCGTCATCGCGTCGGCGGTCCAGCCGAGCGCCCAGCGCAGGTTGTCGTCGCTCGCCTGGAAGGTGGAGAAGAAGTTGGTGCGATCGATCCAGGTGCTGGCGTTGTTGTGGAACCCGCGCCGGCTGAACTCCTTGTCCGGATCCGGGTAGTGCTTGCTGCCCTTGAAGATCAGGTGTTCGAGCAAGTGCGCCATGCCGGTCTCGCCGTAGTTTTCGAAGCGCGAGCCGACCAGGTAGGTGATGTTGACCGTCGCCGTGGGTTTCGAAGGATCGGGGAACAGCAGCACCTGCAGGCCGTTGGCGAGCCGATACTCGGTGACGCCCTCGACTTGCGCGCCGCGCACCACGCCTGCAGGAATCTTGGCTGGCGCATTCGCTGTCCGGGCATCCGCAGGCGTCCACGCGACCAGGGCGGAGACCAGACACACGAGGGGGAACAGTCGGATCACGGCGATCACTCCACAAAAGGGGCATCACCGACGCTCCGGCAGCCCGTGGCGCGGCGGATTCTGCCACGCAGTGGGCACCGGGACGTTGCTATCGCTGCACGAAGGCGCGCACGCGTTCGGCGACGCGCAAAGGTTCCTCGTGCGCCACCCAGTGCGACGCTGCAGGAAGTCGTTCGACGGCAAGCTCGGGAACAAGTTCGTCGAGGCCCTCGAGCAGGCACGGCAGCAGCGCGCGGTCGCGCATGCCCCACAGGACCAGCGTCGGCACTCGCACGATGAACCTGGCGGCGTCGAGCGCGAGGGCACGAGCGCCGGGATCGTCGAGGGTCGGTGGATAGAGCGGTGTGGCGCGGTAGTAGTTGAGCGCACCGGTGAGGCCATGCATCCAGACGGCGCGGTAGCGCGCGCGCCGCGCAACGTCGAGCCATTGCGCCGGCGTACCGTCCGCGGCGTCGAACGAGGCGAACAGCCGCGCGAAGTCGTCCTTGGTCAGCTGTTCTTCGGCATCGGGCGCACGCAGCCGGTTCATGTACGCGCTGGCGCGTTGCTGGTCCGCGTTGTGCGCCAGTTCACGCGCAAAGACGAACGGGTGCGGCGAGTTGAGGATCACCAGCCTTGGCACCTGTTGCGGCCGCGCGATGGCAAGTTGCCATCCGGCCGCCCCGCCCCAGTCATGCGCAACCACGTGCGCGCGTTCGTACCCGAGTGCGCCGATCAATCCGATCAGGTCGCCGACGATCTCGCGCGCGCGATACGCGTCCACGCCCGCAGGCTGGCTCGAAAGGTTGTACCCACGCAGGTCCGGCGCCACCGCGTAGCACCAGGCACCCAGATGCGGAAGCACATCTTCCCACGCGCCCCAATACTCGGGAAAGCCGTGGATGCAGAGCACGAGCGGAAGGCCGCGCGATCCGCTGCTGGCATAGTGCAGGCGAATGCCGCTTGCGAGGTCGGCGTACTGGCCGGTCGTGATCAAGGTCGGCCCGATCGAGCGATCAGCTGAGTTGCACGAGCTGCTTGCCGAAGTTGCGCCCCTTGAGCAGGCCGAGGAACGCGGCCGGCGCGTTCTCCAGACCCCGCACGACGGATTCGCGGAAGCGGATCCTGCCGCTGGCGACGCCGGCCGCCAGTTCCTGCAGCGCCTGCGGCCAGTCCTGCATGTGCTCGCTGATTATGAAGCCCTGCAGCTTGAGGCGGTTGAGGAGGAACCAGCGCGGGTTGTTCAACACCATCGGCGTGGCGTCGTACTCGGCGATCATGCCGCACAGCGCGATGCGGCCGTGCGGGTTCATGCGCGGCACCAGCGCGTTGAGGATGTCGCCGCCGACGTTCTCGAAATTCCCGTCGATGCCGCGCGGGCAAAGCTCGTCGAGCCGCCGGCCGAGGTCTTCGCTCTTGTAGTCGATGCAGGCGTCGAACTTGAGCGTGTCGACGACGTAGCTGCACTTGTCCGTGCCGCCCGCGATGCCCACGACGCGGCAGCCGGCCATCTTTGCCAGCTGTCCGACCACGCTGCCCACGGCGCCGCTGGCGGCCGACACGACAATTGTCTCGCCGGCTTTCGGTTCGATGATGCGATTCAGGCCGTACCAGGCCGTCACGCCTGGCATGCCGACCGCACCCAGATATACCGACAGCGGCAGCGCCGGATCGACCTTGCGCAGCGTGGTGCCGTCGGAGATGCCGCACTCCTGCCAGCCGAAACCTCCTGCCACCGGGTCGCCGACCGCGAACTTCGGGTTGCGCGATTCGACCACGATGCCGACGGTGCCGCCGATCATCGTCTCGTTCAACGGCTGCGGCGCCGCGTAGGAGCGCGCGTCGTTCATCCTTCCGCGCATGTAGGGGTCGAGCGAGAGCCAGTGATTGCGAACGAGCACCTGGCCATCCGCGAGCGGCGGCAGTTCAACCGTTTCGAGCCGAAAGTTGGCTGCGCTGGCGGCGCCTTGCGGCCGGCTGGCAAGGACGATGCGTCGATGGGTAGGCATCGCGTCAACTCCGTTTGGTGAACGCGGCAGCATCCTTGCGCCGCAGGAACTTGAAAGTGCCGAGCGACTTGGCGACCAGTTGGCCTTTCGTGTCGAGCAGTTCGGCTTCGCAGTACGCCATCGTGGTCGAGCGATGCAGCACCTTGCCGCGCGCGAGCAGTTCGCCGACGGCGGGCCGGAAGAAGCTCGTCTTCATCTCGACCGTGACGGCGCTCATGGTCGCCCCGCCTTCGCGCTCGAGCAGGGTACGCCCGGCACGCGCCATCGCGACGTCGAGCAGCGTCATCACGACCCCGCCGTGCGCGACTCCCCAGCTGTTCTCGTGATCGGGCGCGACCGTCAGGGCAATCTCCGCCACCCCGCCTTCGGCGCGCGCCAGCCTGGCGCCGAGCGCGCGCAGGAACGGAATGTCGGCGAGGGCGTCTTCCGCCTTGGTCACACCGCCACCGCGCCGCCATCGACCGCGAGGATCTGCCCCGTGATGTGCTTGCCCGCGCGCGACGCGAACAGCAGCGCGGCGCCCTTGAGGTCTTCGCCGTCGCCCAGCCGCTGCAGCGGCACGGCTTTCGCCATGTTCTCTTCGCCCATCTGCGCGATCACGCCGCGCGTCATCTTCGATGGGAAGAAACCGGGCGCGATCGCGTTGACCGTGATGCCGTACGGCCCCCACTCGCCCGCGAGGGCGCGCGTGAAGTTCACCAGCGCTCCTTTGCTGGTGTTGTAGGCCAGCGTCTTCATCATCCCGGGCGGGTTGCCGCGCAGGCCGGCGATCGACGCGACGGTGACGACGCGCCCGTAGCGGCGTGGAATCATCGAGCGCTTGCCCACGGCCTGGGTCAGGAGGAACACGCCGCGCACGTTCAGGTTCATCACCTTGTCCCATGCTTCGAGGGGATGATCCTCGGCGGGAGCGCCCCAGGTCGCGCCGGCGTTGTTGACGAGGATGTCGACGTGGCCCAGTCTCTGCAACGACTCGTCGACCAGGCGCGCAATGTCGTTCTCCTTCGCCGCATCGGCCGCGACCCAGCTCGCCTCCACACTCAGCTTCGCGAGGTGCGCCGT
Source organism: Burkholderiaceae bacterium (assembly GCA_035502095.1). Taxonomy (GTDB): domain Bacteria; phylum Pseudomonadota; class Gammaproteobacteria; order Burkholderiales; family Burkholderiaceae_F; genus JAKANT01. Next base: position 69,431 of record DATJUX010000040.1, on the reverse strand, counting down.
CGCTTCCTCGAGCTCGTCCGCCCTGCGCGCCGACAGCACGAGACGCGCGCCCATCTCGCCGAGCGCCTCGGCGATCTGGAGACCCAGGCCGCGCGATCCGCCCGTGATCAGCGCGGTCCTTCCCTGCAAGTCGAACAAGTCCCGCGCTGACATCGCACCCTCCTTCGCCCGCGCTTCATGCCTCGTAGTCGAAACACTGCCGCGACAGGCGCACCGCCCCGATGAACGGCTTGATGGCCAGGTGTGCGGGATGCGCCTGGTAGGCATCGAGCGCGGCGCGGTCCTCGAACTCGCAGTCGAGCAGCACATCGCATGTCGCTTCGAGGCCGGCCTGGCGCGTCGCTACGTCGAAGCGTCGCATGCCCGGGACGACCCCGCGGCACGACTCGAGCAACGCCTTCATCTTGGCGGCGTTGGCCAACTGGTCCGCACCCTCCGCGTAGTCGCGCAAGGTCCACATCACGATATGCCGGATCACAGCCACACCTCCTGCAGGTCCTGGACAGTACGGTCGCCGCTTTCCGCCGGTGCGAGCCATGCCGCGACGCGTCCCAGTTCATAGACGAAGAAATAGCGGCAGGCGGCCCAGATGCCGTGCAGGAACGCGTCATCCTGCGGCCGGTAGGCCCGCGAAGCCGCGAGGCTGAGTTCGAGCCACGTCCAGGCGAGCACCACGTGGCCGAATGCCTGCATGTAGGGCGTCGCATGCGCCAGGGCACCTCGCGGGTCGCCGTGCGCCCACACGACACGCGTGACGCGTCCGACATGCTCGAGCGCGGCCTGCAGTTGCGTCGCGAACCGGCGCGTGTCCGGATGCGCGGCCCGCGACGCCGCATCGATCGTCGCCGTGATCCGGCCCGCCACGAGACTGAACCCTGCGCCCTCGCGCATCACGACCTTGCGTCCGAGCAGATCGAGCGCCTGGATGCCGTGCGTCCCCTCGTGGATCATGTTCAGGCGGTTGTCGCGCCAGTATTGCTCCACCGGATAGTCGCGCGTGTAGCCGTACCCGCCGAGAATCTGGATCGCCAGGTTATTGGCTTCGAGACACCATTCCGACGGCCAGCTCTTCGCGATCGGCGTCAGCATCTCGAGCAGCAACGACGCTTCGGCGCGTTCCGTCCCGTCGGGCGCGTGATGTTGTACGTCGACCAGCCTGGCGCAGTACAGATTGAGCGCGAGCGCCCCTTCCGTGTAGGCCTTCTGCGCGAGCAACATGCGGCGGATGTCGGCGTGGCGGATGATCGGGACCTGGGGCTGGGTCGGATCCTTTCCATCGGGTCCGATCGGGCGGCCTTGCGGTCGCTCGCGGGCGTACTCGAGCGAGTAGCGATAGCCGGCGTAGCCGAGCATGGTCGCGCCAAGCCCGACTCCGATGCGCGCCTCGTTCATCATGTGGAACATGATGGCAAGGCCTTGCCCCGCTGCACCCACGCGGTAGCCGACGGCGCCCGGACTGCCGTCCGGGCGGAAACGCCCTTCGCCGAAATTGAGCAGCGTGTTGACGGTGCCGCGATAGCCCATCTTGTGATTGAGCCCGGCCAGCACGACGTCGTTGCGCTCGCCGACGCTGCCGTTCTCGCCCACCAGGCGGCGTGGCACGATGAAGATGGAAATGCCCTTCACGCCTGCGGGCAACACGCCTTCGCCGTCGGCGATCTTGGCGAGCACGAGATGGACGATGTTCTCCGAGAGTTCGTGCTCGCCACCGGAAATCCACATCTTGTTGCCGAACAGCCGGTAGCGCGGTCCGAGCGCACACGCTTCGAACCCGGCGCCGTCCGGGGTCGCGCGCGTGCGGATGTCGCCGAGGGAAGAGCCCGCCTGCGGCTCCGACAGGCACATGGTTCCGAAGAAACGCCCCGCGAGTTCGGGCTGCGCGAAGACTTCGATCTGCTTCGGCGTGCCGTGCGCCAGCAGCAGATTGGCATTGCCGATGGTGAGGAACGGATACGCGCTCGCGGCGATGTTGGCCATCTTGAAGAACGCGAGGCACGCCTTCTCGATCACCACCGGCAGCTGCATTCCGCCCAGTTCGGCGTCCTGGGCCGCCGCGAGGAAACCGGACTTTGCAAACGCCTCGAGCGCCCCGCGCAGCCTGTCGAGGATGAGCACGCGCTCGCCATCGAACTGCGGCTCGTTTTCGTCCAGCTCGCGATTCAAGGGCGCGAACTCGTTCGCTGCAAGAAGCCCGGCCGCATCGAGTGCGGCATCGAACGTCGCTCGCGAGTGCTCGGAGAAACGCCCGTAGGCGGTCAGCCGCTCGGCCTGCAACCAGTCGTACAGCAGGAACGACAGGAGCCGGCGATCGATCAGGTCGGCAGGCATGGATGCGCAGTCAGCGCTGGTCGAACCGCTTCCCCGTGCGCGCGCGTTCGGCCAGCAGTTTCGCCGGCTGCCAGAAATCCGGCGCGGCCTTGGGGTTGCGCGCGAATTCCTCCATGCGCGCGACGACCTTGTCCAGGCCGACGGTTTCGGCGTGGAACATCGGCCCGCCCCTGGCACGCGGAAAGCCGTAGCCCGTGAGGTAGACGATGTCGATGTCGCTCGCGCGCAGGGCGATGCCCTCCTCCAGGATGCGCGCGCCCTCGTTGACCAGCGCATAGATGCACCGGTCGACGATCTCGTCGTCGGAGATCTGGCGCGGCGTGATGCCCATCTCCATTCGATAAGCGTCGATCATCGCCTCCACCTCGGGATCGACGTTCGGTGCACGGCTGCCCGGCTCGTAGCGGTACCAGCCTTTGCCCGTCTTCTGCCCGAGGCGACCCGCCTCGACCACGCGATCCGCGATCACCGGGTAGTGCATCTTCGGCCGTTCGATGCGCCGCCGCTTGCGGATCGCATAGCCGATGTCGAGGCCGGCCAGGTCGCCCATCGCGAACGGACCCATCGCCAGGCCGAAGCGCTGCAGGGCACCGTCGATCTGCTGCGGGCTGGCGCCCTCGTCGAGCAGGAGCAGCGACTGCCGCCCGTACTGTTCGACCATCCGGTTGCCGATGAAACCGTCGCAGACCCCCGAGACGACTGCCACCTTGCCGACGCGCTTGCCGAGCTGCATCACGGTCGCCAGCACGTCGTGGCCCGTCTTCTTGCCGCGCACGACCTCGAGCAGGCGCATGACGTTGGCCGGGCTGAAGAAGTGCGTCCCGATGACATCCTCGGGGCGCTTCGTCACAGCGGCGATCGCATCGACGTCGAGCGTCGACGTGTTGGTCGCGAGGATGGCGCCGGGTTTCATGACGCGATCGAGGGTGCGGAATACCTCCTGCTTCACGCCCATGTCCTCGAACACGGCTTCGATCACGATATCGGCGTCGCGCAGTTCCTCGTACTTCAGCGTCGGACGCAGCAGGGCGACTCGCGCCTCGACCTGCTCCATCGTGAGCCTGCCCTTTTTCGCGGTTGCCTCCCAATTGCGGCGGCACGTCGCCAGCCCGCGCTCGAGTGCTTCCTGCTTGGCTTCCAGGACCCGCACCGGGATCCCGGCGTTGGCAAGGCTCATCGCGATGCCGCCGCCCATCGTGCCGAAGCCGATGACGGCCGCCGACCGGATCGACCGCGTCGGCGTGCTCTCGGGGATATCGGGAATCTTCGCCGCTGTCCGCTCGGAGAAGAACGCGTGCCGCAACGCCTTCGATTCGTTGCCGTTCAGCAGCTCGACGAAAATCGCGCGCTCCGTCTGCATGCCCTCGCCGAATGAACTCGTGAGCGACGCGAGCACCGCATCGACGCACTTCAACGGTGCGGTAAGCCCGCGCGCCTCCGCTGCGACCTCGCGCCTGGCTGCCTGGCCGAACCCGGCGGCATCGACGCCCGGACGCAGGTCGACCGTGCGGTCACGCAGCCGCGGATGCTTGCTGCGCTCGGCGACCTCGTGGGCGAAGTCGACCACGCCTTGAAACGTCGTGTTGGGAACGATCCGCTCGACCAGCCCGAACTTGAGCGCCTCTTCAGCGGGAATCGGGTCGCCGCTGGTGATCATCTTGAGCGCCTTTTCCACGCCGATCGCACGCGGCAGGCGCTGCGTGCCGCCCGCGCCGGGAATCAACCCGATCTTCACTTCCGGCAAGCCCATGCTGCCGTTGGGCGTGGCGATGCGGTAGTGGCAGCCGAGCGCGAGTTCCAGCCCGCCGCCCATGCAGACGCCGTTGATCGCCGCGACCACGGGCTTGCCGCTGGCCTCGACAGCGTCGATGACCGCGAGCAGGTTGGGGTCGGCGAACATCGCCGGCGTGTTGAACTCGCGGATGTCGGCGCCCCCCGAAAAGACCTTGTCGGTACCCGTGATCACGATCGCGTGCACCTTGGCTTCCGAATTAGCGCGGCGCACCCCGTCGGCAACTCCCTTGCGCGAGGCGTGGTTCAGTCCGTTCACCGGCGGGTTGTCCAGCTGGATGACGGCAATGTCGCCGCGCACTTCGTAGTGAGCTGTCATCTTCTCTCCCGGCTTGCCGCCGCCCGAACCTGCGGTCGTGATCTTCGATTGCGAGTGCCCGCTGCCGCAAGACTAAACCGAGGTCACACCTCGAGCCACTCCTGGCGGATCAGTTTGTTCCGGCGCAATTCGTCCGGCGTTCCTTCGAAGACCATGCGGCCGTGGCCCATCACGTAAACGCGCTGCGAGATCTCCAGCGCGATGGTGAGCTTCTGCTCGATCAGCAGGATCGATGTGCCGCGGCCCTTGAGTTCCCGCAGGAAGTCCGCCACGAGCGCGACGACCATCGGCGCGAGCCCCTCGGTCGGCTCGTCGATGATGACGAGTTCCGGGTCGCCCATCATCGTGCGCGCCAGGGTGAGCATCTGCTGCTCGCCCCCCGAGAGCACGCCCGCATGCGTGTTGCGCCGCTCCTTCAGGCGCGGGAACAGCCGGTACATGTCGTCGTAGGTCCATCCGGCCGGCGTCCGCCCTTTCAGCCCGAGCGCGAGGTTTTCTTCGACGGTCAGGGTCGGAAAGATGTCGCGGTTCTCGGGCACGTAGCCGATGCCGAGGTGCGCGATGCGATAGGTCGGCACGTGTGTCAGGTCGTGGCCCTTGAAGCGGATTTCACCCGTGCATCGGACCAGGCCGAGGATCGCCTTGGCGGTGGTCGACCGCCCGACGCCGTTGCGCCCGAGCAGGCTCACGATCTCGCCTTGGTCGACGTTCAGGTCGACGCCGTGCAGCACATGGCTCTTGCCGTAGTAGGCCTGCAGATTGCGGACGCTCAGCATCGCGCGCTCCCCGCCTCGCCCCACCCTCGCGATGCGCGCCTCATGCCGCCTCCGCATGGTGGCCGAGATAGGCCTCCTTGACCTTTGCGTTGGCGCGGATCTGCGCCGGTGGTCCCGAAGCGATGATCTCGCCGTAGACGACCACGGAGATCGCGTCGGCGAGATCGAACACCACGCCCATGTCGTGCTCGACCATGACCAGCGTCTTGCCCCGCGTGATCTCGCGGATCAGCGCAACCGCATTGGCGGTTTCGCCGCGGCTCATGCCAGCCGTGGGCTCGTCGAGCAGGATCACGGAGGCGCCACCCGCGATCGTGATGCCGATCTCGAGCGCGCGCTGCTCGGCGTAGGTGAGCAGGCCGGCGGCGATGTTGCGCCGGCGCTTCAGGCCGATGCGCTGCAAGACGTCCTCGGCGCGCGCCTCGGCATCGCGCAGCTTGTTCAGGTTGCGCCAGAACGAATATTTGTATCCGAGTGACCACAGGACGGCGCAGCGCAGGTTCTCGAACACCGAGAGGCGGTGGAAGATGTTGGTGATCTGGAAGCTGCGCGAGAGCCCGAGGCGGTTGATCTCGAATGGCCGGCGCCCGGTGATCTCCGCGCCGAGGAGGCGGATCACGCCGCTGCTCGGCGGAAAGCGGCCGCTGATGAGGTTGAACAACGTCGACTTGCCGGCGCCGTTCGGGCCGATCAGCGCATGGCGCTCGCCCTGCGCGATCGAAAGCGTGACACCGCGGATGATCTCGGTCTTGCCGAAACTCTTGCGCAGATCGGTCAACTCGAGCGCAGCAGGCGCTCGATCCGCTGGCTCCCCTCCTCGACGGTGCGGGGAATGGGCGGGCGTGGGGGCACGGTTGCCGGCACTCATTTGCTGCAGAACGCCTACGTCTGTTCGGGGTTCTCGCGCCGCCAGTCTTCGATCTCGACCTGGATCGAATCCCACTCGCTCTTGAAGCGACGGCGCATGTACTCGAACGCCGCGGCGCCGCCGAGTATCAGAGCCACCGTGAAGCTCCAAATCTCGGGGCGACGCGTGTCGAGCCGAAAGCCGAAGACCTTGGTGACCGACGCGCCGCCCGCTTCGAGCGTGAGGTGATACGTCAGCTCGACCACCAGCACCAGGCCGACCAGGAACGTGAGGCCGGAAAGCGCCACCCCGAGATACGGATCGCGCAGGCGCTTCATCTTGCCGAACTTCATCACGTGCAGGTTCATGAGGATGAGGCTGGAAAGCCCTCCGGGCGCGTACATGACCAGGACGACGAAGAACACGCCGAGGTAGAGCTGCCATGCCTTCGTGAAGTCGCTCAAGGCGATGGCGAAGAACGCGAACACGACGGCACCGATGATCGGACCGAAGAAGAACAGCATGCCGCCGATGAACGCCGCCAGCAGCACACCGCCGGAGCGGATCGCACTGACGTTCTCCGCGGTGACGATCTCGAAATTGATCGCCGACAGCCCGCCGGCGAGCCCGGCGAAGAAGCTGGAGAGGATCAGCACCAGCCAACGCACGCGCTGCGTGTTGTAGCCGATGAACTCGACCCGTTCCGGGTTGTCGCGCACAGCGTTCGCAATGCGCCCGAGCGGCGTGTGCGTCCAGGCGAACATCGCGATCATCGAGACGAAGCACCAGAACGCGATCAGGTAGTAGACCTGGATGTCGGGGCCGAAGTTGAGCCCCTTGATGCCGAGGAAATTGCCGCCCACGGTGCGGTTGGCGCTGATGCCGCCCTCGCCGCCGAAGAAGCCGGGGAACATCAGCGAGCACGCGAACACCAGCTCGCCGATGCCCAGCGTGATCATCGCGAACGGTGTCCCCGACTTCTGCGTGATCGGGTAGCCGAACAGAACCCCGAACAGCATGCCGAACAGACCGCCCACCAGCGGCAACACGGACACCGGGAGGACGAGTTGCCCGGCGCCGATCAGGTTGAGTGCATGGATCGCGAAATAGGCGCCGAGGCCCGAATACACGGCGTGCCCGAACGACAGCATGCCGGTTTGCCCGAGCAGCATGTTGTACGAGAGCGCGAAGATGATCAGGATGCCCATCTGTGCCAGCAGCGTGCGCGAGAAACCCTGCGTGAAGACGAGCGGCAGCGCGATGAAGAGCACCGCCGTGCCGCCCCAGATCAGCCAGCGCGCGAGGTCGAACGGCCGATAGTCGAGCGCGTTGTCGCTCATCCTCAGCCCTCCCGCGTTCCCATCAGGCCGCGTGGGCGCACGATGAGGATGACCACCAGAAGGAGGAACGGCAGCACCGGTGCCACTTGGGCGATCGTGAGCTTCCAGACCGCGTAACCAAACGTGTCCGGCGTCACCTGGACGCCCCAGCCCGCGAGGATGCCCTGGATCGAGTAGTCGAGCGCCAGCCCGAACGTCTGGATGATGCCAATGAGCAGCGACGCGATGAACGCACCCGCGAGCGAGCCCATGCCGCCCACGACGATCACCACGAAGATGATCGCGCCGGCCACGGCGGCCATGCTCGGCTCGGTGACGAAGACGACACCGCCGATCACCCCCGCGAGCCCGGCCAAGGCCGACCCGCCGCCAAAGACGAGCATGAAAACGCGGCGCACGTTGTGCCCGAGCGCCTCGACCTGATCGGGATGCGTCAACGCGGCCTGGATGACGAGGCCGATCCGCGTGCGGGTGAGCACCAGCCAGAGCGCCAGCATCATCAGCACCGCAACCAGCATGATGAAACCGCGCGAGATCGGGAACGTGGTGGTGTAGATCGTGAACAGCGAGCCTTGCAGTTCCGGCGGCAGCTCGTTCGGCACCGGTGGCCGGCCCCAGATCACCTGGACCAGCTCGACGATGATGAAGGACAGCCCGAACGTGAACAGCAGCTCGGGCACATGGCCCCACCTGTGCACCCGGCGCAGGCCGAAGCGCTCCACCAGGGCACCGAGCAGGCCCGTCAGGATCGGGGCGAGCACCAGCGCCGGCCAGAATCCCGCCCACTTCGACACCTGGTATCCGAAGTACGCGCCGAGCATGTAGAAGCTCGCGTGCGCGAAATTCAGCACGCCCATCATCGAGAAGATGAGCGTCAGGCCCGCGGCCAGCATGAACAGCAACAGCCCGTAGCTGATGCCGTTGAGCGCCGAGATCAGCGCCAGTTCAGGGGTCACCCGCGGGTCCCAAAAAAAACGGCCCAAGGATAGGGCCGGTTCCGCAACTTGGGGAGTGGTCAGTCAGGCTTCGCGGGCCGCTGCATGTTGCAGCTGGTCGGCTGGGAGGCGACGAACGCATCGAGCACCTTCTCCGTACGCCAGCCCAGCCCGGTGTTCTCCTGGTCGAACCGAACCTGCTTGCCGTCCACCTTCTGCCAGCTCGCGACGTGCAGCACCTGCTGCAGCTGGTGATCGCTGGCGCGCATTTCGACGTCGCCGTTGACGCTTGCGAACCTGAGTCCCTCCATGCCAAAGGCGACCTTGACGGGGTCGGTCGACTTGACCTTGTTGAACGACTCCGCCAGCGCCTTGATTACCGAATAGGTCGCCATGGTGTACCAGTCATCCTGGTACTTCTCCTTGAATTCCTTGACGATCTTCTCGCCGGTCGAGCCGGGTTTGTCGTTGTTCACGTTCCAGTAGCCGACGTAGCGCACGCGATCGAGTCCGGCAGCGCCCATCGCGGTCGGAACGCCGGTCGTGGCCGCGTAGTACGTGTAGAAATTCGCGTTCAGTCCGGCGTCCTTCGCCGCCTTGATGAGCAGCGCCAGGTCGGAGCCCCAGTTGCCGGTGATGATGGTGTCCGCGCCGGCCGCCTTGATCTTGGCCACGTATTGCGAGAAGTCGGTGATCTTGGCGAGCGGATGCAGTTCGTCGCCGACGATCTGGATGTCCGGCCGCTTGCGAGCCAGGTACTCCCTGGCCGCCCGCCGCACCTGGTGGCCGAACGCGTAGTCCTGGTTGATCAGGTAGACCTTCTTGATTTCCTTCTTTTCGGCCATGAACGAGGTGAGCGCCTCCATCTTCATGTCCGAGTTGGCATCGAAGCGGAAGTGCCAGAAGGAGCACTTCGAGTTCGTCAGATCCGGATCGACCGCCGCGTAGTTGAGGAACAGCACTTCGTTGCCGGGGTTGCGCTCGTTGTGCTTGTTCACGGCATCCGACAGCGCCAGGGCGACGCTGGAGCCGTTACCTTGGACGATGTACCGGATGTCCTGGTCGATCGCCGCCTTCAACGCGTTCAGACTCTCCTGCGGCGAGAGCTTGTTATCGAAGGGGACGATCTCGAACTTGATGCCCTTGCCCCAGTTCTCGCGGTTGGCGATGTCAGCCACCAGCTGGTAACTGTGCAGGATGTTGGTGCCGACCGGCGCCATCAAGCCCGACTGCGGGTCGATGAAGGCGATCTTGACGGTCTTGGTCTGGGCGAGCGCGAGGCCACTCGAAACCAGCGACGCGCACGCAACCGCCGCCAGTTTCATGGAAAGCCGCAACATACTGTCTCCTCTGTGGACAACTTATGTAAGCAAGAATACTGGAAGCGGACGACGCCGGTAAAGCAAACCGATCGTTCGAACCGCGCGTTCCGGCCGGCACGCGCCTGTCATGAGCAATCCCCGGGTCCCCGCGTCGGGCGGGTCTAGGCCGTCGGGAGCTTGTGGTCCCGGAACTGCTCGCGCAGTTTGGTCTTGAGCATCTTGCCGGTCGCGCCGAGCGGGATGGCGTCGGTGAACACCACGTCATCCGGCACCTGCCACTTGGCGACCTTGCCTTCGAAGTGGGCGAGGATCTCGTCGCGCGTTGCGGTTGCGCCCGGCTTCCTGACCACGACGAGCAACGGCCGCTCATCCCACTTCGGATGTCGCGCCGCAATGCACGCCGCCATGGCGACCGCGGGATGGGACATGGCGACGTTCTCGATGTCGATGGAACTGATCCATTCGCCGCCCGACTTGATCACGTCCTTGCTGCGGTCGGTGATCTGCATGTAGCCGTCGGCATCGATCGTCGATACGTCGCCGGTCGGGAACCAGCCCCCCTTCAGCGGGTTGCCACCTTCGCCCTTGAAGTACTCGCGGATGACCCACGGACCGCGCACCATCAGGTCGCCGAAGGCCTTCCCGTCCCAAGGCAACTCGCCGCCGTCGTCACCGACGATCTTGAAATCGACACCGTATAGGGAGCGGCCCTGCTTGCCCTGAAGCGCTTCGCGCTGCTCCAAAGGCAGTGCAGCCTGCTTCGCCTTCAGCGTGCCAACCGTGCCCACCGGGCTCATTTCGGTCATGCCCCAAGCGTGCAGCACCTGGACGCCGTATTTCTCCTGGAACAGCTTGATCATTGCCGGCGGGCATGCCGACCCCCCGATCACCGTCCGGTTCATGCTGGAGAAGCGCAGGTTGTTCGCTTCGGTATAGGCGAGCAGGCCCTGCCAGACCGTCGGCACGCCCGCCGACAGCGTGACTTTCTCGCCCTCGAACAGTTCGTACAGCGACTTGCCGTCCAGCGCGCCACCCGGCAGGACGACCTTCGACCCGACCATCGCGGCGGCGTACGGCAGGCCCCACGCATTGACGTGGAACATCGGCACCACCGGCAACAGCGTGTCGCGCGCGCTGAGGTTCAGCGCATCGGGCAACGCAATCGCGTACGTGTGCAGCAACGTCGACCTGTGGCTGTAGAGCGCGCCCTTCGGATTGCCCGTCGTCCCCGACGTATAACAAAGCGACGAGGCATGATTCTCGTCGAACTCCGGCCATTCGAAGCGGTCGGAGTAGCTGTTGATCAGGTCTTCGTAGCAGACCAGGTTCGTCTTCGCGGCCGGCGGCATCTTCTGCTTGTCGACCATCGCGACGAAGTACTTGACCGTGCGGCACATCGGGGCGATCGCCTCGATGATCGGCAGGAACGTGAGGTCGAAGAACAGCACTTCGTCCTCCGCGTGATTCGCGATCCAGGCGATCTGCTCCGGATGCAGGCGGGGATTGATCGTGTGCAGGACGCTGCCCGAACCCGACACGGCGAAATACAGCTCGACGTGGCGGTACCCGTTCCACGCGAGCGTGGCGACGCGGTCGGAATCGCGCACGCCAAGCCCGGCCAGCGCATTCGCCATCTGCCGTGCACGGCGATGCAGGTCGCGCCATGTGCATCGATGAAGGTCGCCCTCGACCCGGCGCGAGACGATCTCCGTATCGCCGTGGTGCCGGTCGGCGTGCGTGATCAGCGACGAAATCAGAAGCGGCATCCGCATCATCAAACCCTGCAGCATGGCTGTCTCCTCGAGAACGGTGCGGCTGATGGAAGGTCGCGCGCCAGAACGAATGTTTGCCGTGCCTGTCATGCCCGTCAAGTTCGAGCCTCTACAATCGCGGGTCCCTGCTTACCCTCATGAACGACGTCCTCTCGCGCTTGGTGACCGCCGATGCATCCGGCGGCACGACGCCGCTCGCCGCCGCTTCGCTAGATGCCCTGCGCTGGTGCAACACGTTCGCGCGCCTGCCGCGCGAGTTCCATACGCGTCTCGATGCGGAACCGCTTTCGGAGCCGTATCTCGTCGATGTCTCGGCGGACGCCGCTGCGCTGATCGGCCTCGACCTTGCGCGCTGCGATCCGGACCAACTGCGCGACCAGCTCGCGGGCAATCGCACGATAACCGGCAGTGAGCCGCTGGCGAGCATCTACGCCGGACACCAGTTTGGTGTGTATGTCCCGCAGCTCGGCGACGGCCGCGCGCTGCTTCTCGGCGGCGTGGAGACGCCCGGCGGCGTGATCTGCGAGTTGCAGCTCAAGGGGTCCGGCCATACGCCCTACTCCCGCACGGCTGATGGCCGGGCGGTCCTGCGCTCGTCCATCCGCGAGTACCTTTGCTCCGAAGCGATGGCGGGCCTCGGCATCCCGACCACCCGCGCGCTGGCCATCGTCGGCGGCATCGACCCGGTGATCCGCGAGACGGTCGAGACCGCCGCGGTGATCACGCGCCTTGCGCCGAGCTTTGTCCGCTTCGGTCACTTCGAGCTCTTTTTCTGGCGCCGCCAGCACGCGGAACTGCGGCAACTGGCCGACTACGTGATCGACACCTGTTACCCCGCGTGCCGCGAGGCGGAGCATCCATACCTCGCGCTGCTCGCAGAGGTGGCGCGCCGCACCGCGCGCTTGCTCGCACGCTGGCAAGGCGTCGCTTTCTGCCACGGCGTGATGAATACGGACAACATGTCGATCCTCGGGCTCACGATCGACTACGGCCCGTTCGGGTTCATCGACGGCTTCGATGCCGCCCACATCTGCAATCACTCGGACGAGCACGGACGCTACGCATACAACCAGCAGCCGCGGATCGCGTACTGGAACCTGCACTGCCTGGCTCAGGCACTGATGCCGCTCAACGAAGATGTCGAGCGCACCCGCGCGGCGCTGGCCGCGTACGAAGACGAATTCGCAACCGCGATGCAAGAGGTTTTCCACGCCAAACTCGGCTTGACCACGGCGCATGCGGAGGACGACGCGCTGATCGACCGGCTGATCGGCATCCTGCACGCCGGCCGCGTGGACTGGACCATCTTCTGGCGCCGCCTTAGCCGGATGAAGATGGACGCGACCGGCCCGGCCGCCGACGCTCCGGTGCGCGATCTGTTTCCCGACCGCGCCGCTTTCGACGCCTGGGCCGTCGACTATCGCGCGCGACTGCGCGCGCAGGACGACACCGATCCGGCGCGCGCCGAGCGCATGAATCGCGTCAATCCGAAATACGTGCTGCGCAATCACCTCGCCGAAGCGGCGATCGCGGCGGCGCGCGGAGACAGCGGTCCGGCGGATTTCGGCGAGCTGCGGCGCCTGCTCGCCGTCCTGCGCCGCCCTTACGATGAACAGCCGGACGCCGAGCACTACGCGGCGCTTCCGCCCGATTGGGCCGCAACGCTGCACCTGTCGTGCTCGTCGTAGCGCGCCGCGCTCTCCCACTCCGAAGGACGCCCTGCCTTGAAACTGTTGTTCGACCTGTTTCCGGTCATCCTCTTCTTCATGGCGTACAAGGCCGGCAGCAGCAATCCCGAGGTCGCCGCGCAACTTGCCCTCACACTGCTGGGCGGCGTGGTCGCCGACGGTCAGGTGCCGGCGGCGCAGGCGCCGATCCTGCTCGCCACCGCGGTGGCCATTGTCGCCTCGTTGCTGCAGGTGGGCCTGCGCGTTGCGCGGCGCCAGAAGGTCGAGCCGATGCTGTGGCTCAGCTTCGCGGTCATCCTCGTCTTCGGGGGCGCCACGATCTGGCTGCACGACGAGACCTTCATCAAGTGGAAGCCCACCATCCTCTACTGGCTGTTTGGCCTCATCCTGCTCGGGGGGCGCTTGCTCTGGCGCCGCAACCTCCTGCAAGGAGTCCTCGGCGCGCAGATCGCGGTCGTGCCGCGCGTCTGGGAGCAGCTGCTCTGGCTCTGGGTCGTTTTTTTCGCCGCGATCGGTGCGCTCAACCTCGTCGTGGCGTTCAACTTTCCCACCGACCTTTGGGTCAATTTCAAGTTGTTCGGACTGTTCGGCCTCACGCTCGTGTTCACGCTCGGTATCGGGATCTGGCTTGCCCGGCACATGAAGGAGGTGCCCGATGCCTGAGAGCAGACCATCGACCGTAGAGCGCATGCGTGCACGGCTCGAGCAGGCGCTGGATCCGTCGGAGGTGAAGATCGAGGATGAAAGCGCCGCCCACGCTGGCCACGCCGGTGCAGCGCGGGGCGGTGGACACTATCGTGTCAGGCTTGTCAGCGAGCGTTTCACTGGCCTGACGCGCCTGGCGCGGCATCGCCTTGTGTATGATGCCCTGCGCGACCTCATGCAGCGCGACGTTCACGCGCTCGCCCTGTCCCTGGCGACCCCCGCCGAAGCGGGTGGCGCCCAGTCCGAAACGATTTCTTGAATCCAAGGTTTGACGATGAAAACTCCGCTCTTGGTTGCGCTCGCGTTCGGCGCAAACATCGCATTCGCGCAGAACGTGGCAGTGGTCAACAACAAGCCGATCCCCAAGGCACGCGAAGACGCATGGGCCAAGCAGCTGTCGCAGCAAGGCCAGCAGGACACGCCGGAGCTGCGCAAGATGATCAAGGAGGAACTGATCCGGCGCGAGGTGTTCCTGCAGGAGGCGCAGAAGCGCGGCCTGCCGGAGCAGCCGGACGTCAAGTTCCAGGTCGACATCCAGCGCCAGAACACGCTGATCCAGGCGCTCATGCGCGACGAGCTGAAACGCAATCCGATCACCGACGAGCAGATCCAGGCCGAATACGACAAGCAGAAAGCCGCGGCCAACCAGAAGGAATACAAGGTGCGGCACGTTCTCGTCGAGAAGGAGGAGGACGCACGGACAATCATCGAGAAGCTCAAGAAGGGCGACAAGTTCGAGGACCTCGCGAAGGTCTCGAAGGACCCGGGTTCGGCTGCCAAGGGCGGCGAGCTCGATTGGGCCGGTCCGGATGCCTACGTCAAGCCCTTTTCCGACGCCATGGTGAAGCTTGAAAAGGGCAAGTTCACCGAGGAGCCTGTGCAGTCGCAGTTCGGCTGGCACGTGATCCGCCTCGACGACGTGCGCGACGCCCAGTTCCCGCCGCTCGCGCAAGTGAGCGGCCAGATCCGCGAGAACCTGCAGCAGCAGCGCGTCCAGGCATTCGTCGAGGACCTGCGCAAGAAAGCCAAAGTGCAGTAGCGCCCCGGTCCCGCCGGGAAGAACAAAGGGCGCCGTCGGCGCCCTTTGTTTTGTCGCATGGATCGGGGCGGCTAGAACTTGTAGGTGACCGCCACGCTAAACAGATTGCCCTGATGGAAGTCCTCGTACTCGGCGCGGAGCCCGACGCGCGGCGTCAACGCGAACCGGGCACCGACCCCGAGCAGAAAGTTGAGGTCGTTGTCGGTGATATCGCCACTCGGTCCGCTGATGCGCTTGCGCCCTGCCATCAGGCCGAGCTTGGCGAACCCCGAGAAGTCCTTGTTGAACGGCAGGATCCCGACGGCCGCGCCGCTGAGCCCCCAGAAATCCGTGCGCACGTCGCCCGTCGCCGTGGTCTCGACTTCGCGCACGAACTGCGTCAGCGCCGCCTCCCAGCCGAAATAAGGAAGCAGTTGCTGGCCGACGAATGCCTTCAGTCCGACGCTGCCGAAGTTCGGAACGCCGACTGCGCCGCCAACGTACGTACCCCAGCCGGGACCGGCCGCCGCGGACTGCGCGAACGCGGGCCCGCCCAGTGCACTCAGGCAGCACAGCAAAAGCGCGCGCTGCCGCCAGGTCTTCCCGCGCTTGCAGTGTTTCATGTCGTTCCTCGCCTCGATCGATTGCAGGTGATTCGAGTCTAGGCGCGCGTCGCGGCGCCTCCTTCCCCTGCATCGGTTAGCCGATGCGCCAAACCCTGGCTAACCCAGCCAGCGCCGCACGTTGCGGAACATCCGCATCCACGGCGAGTCTTCACCCAAGCCCGGCGGCTGCCAGGATAGCTGCACCGTGCGCCGGACGCGTTCCGGATGCGGCATCAGGATGGTGAAGCGGCCATCGGGTGTCGTCAGCCCCGTGATGCCGTTCGGCGAACCGTTCGGGTTGTACGGATAGCGTTCCGTCGGTTGTCCGGACGAATCGACATAACGCGTCGTCACCAGCGCCCGCTGCTGCGCGGTGGCATCGGCGAAGACCGCCCTGCCCTCACCATGCGCGTTGGCGACCGGCATGCGGCTCCCGGCCATCCCCGCGAAGAAAAGTGAGGGCGACGGCACCACCTCGACCATCACGAGGCGCCCCTCGAACTGTTCCGACGCGTTGCGCGCGAACCGCGGCCAATGGCGCGCGCCCGGAATCATCGGCGCGAGCTGGCTCATCATCTGGCAGCCGTTGCACACGCCGAGCGCAAAGGTGTCCGGGCGGGCGAAGAACTGCGCGAACTGCTCGGCGAGCCGCGGGTTGAAGAGAATCGTTTTCGCCCAGCCTCCGCCGCCGCCGAGCACATCGCCATACGAGAATCCGCCGCACGCCGCGAAGCCCTTGAAATCGGCGAGCCGCGTCCGGGCAGCGATGAGGTCGGTCATGTGCACGTCGACCGCGGCGAACCCGGCACGGTCGAACGCCGCGGCCATTTCGTATTCGCTGTTGACGCCCTGCTCGCGCAGGATCGCGATGCGCGGGTGCGCGCCGCTGGCGACGAACGGCGCCGCGATGTCGTCGGCCGGATCGAAGCTGAGCGACATCGACAGGCCCGAATCGGCCGGATCGGACGCTCGCGCGTATTCCGCATCGGCGCATTCGGGGTTGTCGCGCAGGCGCGCGATGCGCCATGAAACGTCACTCCACGTGCGCTGCAGTTGCGCGCGGCTCGCGTCGAACAGCTTGCGCGCATCGCAGAAGATCTCGATCGCATCGCGCGCGTTCGGCTTGCCGACGATATGCGTGACTGCCCCGAGGCCTGCGCCGCGTAGCGCGCTCATCACGTCGGCGCGATCGGCGACGCGCACTTGCAGGACCATGCCGAGCTCTTCGTTGAAAAGCGCGCGCAGGATCGATTCGTTGCGTCGTACCGCGACCTGCTCGGGTCGGATCTTGAAGTCGCCGGCGTCGGCGACGAGCGGATCGATTGCCAGCACATCGAGGAACAGCGTCACGCCGCCATGACCCGCGAAGGCCATTTCACACACGGCCGCGAACAGACCGCCATCCGAGCGATCGTGATAGGCAAGCACCTTGCCCGCGTCGACGAGCGAACGCACCATGCGGATGGCCGCGGCGAGCCGGGCGGGATCGTCGACGTCCGGCGTGTCGTTGCCGAGTTGGCGCGTGACCTGGGCGAGGATCGAGCCGCCCAGGCGTTGCCGGCCGGCCGCGAGATCGATGAAGACGAGCTCCGTTTCACCCGCGTCGCCGCGCAGCTGCGGAGTGACCGAGCGCCGCACATCGGCAACCGCTGCGGCCGCGCTGACCACCAGCGATACCGGCGCGATCACCTGCCGCGCCTGCGCACCGTCCTGCCATGCGCTGCGCATCGACAGCGAATCCTTGCCGACCGGAATGCTGATGCCGAGCTGGCGGCATAGCCCGGTCGCGGCGCGCACCGCGTCGTAGAGCGCGGCATCCTCGCCCGCGTGTCCGCAAGCGGCCATCCAGTTCGCCGACAGCTTCACACGGGCAAGATCGATATCGGCGGCGGCAAGATTGGTCAACGCCTCGCCAATCGCGATGCGGGCGGCAGCGGCAGCGTCGATCACGGCGAGCGGGCTGCGTTCGCCCATCGCCATCGCTTCGCCGGCGTAGCCGAAGAAGTCGAGCAGCGTGACCGCGCAGTCTGCCACCGGCACCTGCCAGGGCCCGACCATCGGATCGCGGCAGTTCATGCCGCCCACACTGCGATCGCCGATGGTGACGAGGAACGCCTTGCTCGCGACGGTCGGATGCCGCAGCGTGTCGAGGGCCACCTGCCCAAGGTCGAGGCCCGTGGTCTCGACGGCGGGAAGCGCGCGACGCACGTGAACGACGTCGCGGTGCATGCGCGGCGGCTTTCCGAGCAGTACATCGATCGGCAAGTCGACGGCGGCGGGCTCGCCCTGGCGCCCCACCACGAGCGCACCGTGCGGATCGACCGACCCGACCACGACGTACGGGCAACGCTCGCGCTTGCAGATCCAGTCGAACGCCGGGAGCCTGCTTGCGTCGAGCGCCAGCACGTAGCGCTCCTGCGACTCGTTGCACCAGATCTCGAGCGGGCTCATGCCGCTCTCTTCCACCGGCAGGCGTGCGAGATCGATGCGCGCGCCGAAACCCGCTCCGTGCACGAGCTCCGGCAGCGCGTTGGAGAGGCCGCCCGCGCCGACGTCGTGGATGGAAAGAATCGGATTGTCCGCGCCCAGCAGCGTGCATCGATCGATGACTTCCTGCGCGCGACGTTGCATCTCGGCGTTGCCACGCTGCACCGAGTCGAAGTCGAGTTGCTCGGTATTGGCACCCGC
Organism: Burkholderiaceae bacterium; assembly: GCA_035502095.1. Lineage (GTDB taxonomy): Bacteria > Pseudomonadota > Gammaproteobacteria > Burkholderiales > Burkholderiaceae_F > JAKANT01. Next base: position 51,297 of record DATJUX010000040.1, on the reverse strand, counting down.
GCCCATGCTCGAGGCGGCACCGCCGCCCAATCCGATCCGCATGCCCGGGCCGCCGAGTTGCAAGAGCAGCGCGTCACGTGGCAGCGGCCGCTTGTGCGACTGCTCGGCGGCGACGTTGCCGACTCCGCCCGCGATCATGATGGGCTTGTGATAGCCGTAGCGCACGCCGCCGACGTTCTGCTCGTAGGCGCGAAAGTAGCCGAGCAGGTTGGGACGGCCGAACTCGTTGTTGAAGGCGGCCGCCCCGATGGGGCCTTCGATCATGATCGCAAGGCTGGACGCGATGCGCTCCGGAAACCCCGGGTCAGCTTCGGTGGCGGCGCCGCCCAGGACGTCGGTGTCGTTCTCCCAGGCCTGCCTCGCTCCGGGCAGGCGCAGGTTCGACACCGAGAATCCGCACAGCCCGGCCTTCGGACGCGCCCCGCAACCGGTCGCCCCTTCGTCGCGGATCTCGCCGCCTGCCCCGGTCGCGGCGCCCGGAAAGGGCGCGATTGCCGTCGGGTGGTTGTGCGTTTCGACCTTGAACACGACATGCGTGAGTTCGTCGCGGGCAGCGTAGTCGACGGCGACCGTGCCGTCGCCGCGCGGCGCGAAACGCCGCCCGGTGCGCCCCTCGAGCACCGCGGCGTTGTCGCTGTAGGCGACCACGGTTGCCTGCGGCGCGGCCGCATGCGTGGCGCGAACGAGCCCGAACAGCGATTGCTCCTGCGCGACACCGTCGATGGTCCAGCTGGCATTGAAGATCTTGTGCCGGCAGTGCTCGGAATTCGCCTGCGCGAACATCATCAGCTCGACGTCGGTGGGATCGCGTCCGAGCCTGCGATACGCCTCCAGCAGGTAGTCGATCTCGTCGTCCGACAGGGCAAGCCCGAGCGTCGCGTTCGCGCCGGCGAGCGCCGCGCGCGCCTCCGCACCGAGGCGAACCTGCTGCAGCGGCTTGCCTGGAACGTCGCGGAACAGCCCTTCCGCGGGCGTTGCCGGATCGACGATGCTTTCGGTCATCCGGTCATGCAGCAGCGCACCGACCGCGGCACGCTGCCCGGCGGAGAGCTCGCCCCGGCCACCGCCGAACAGGCTGGTCTTCGCACGCAGCACGTAACGCGTGCCGCGCTCGATGCGCCGGATTGCGGTGAGCCCGCAGTTGTGAGCGATGTCGGTCGCCTTGCTCGCCCAGGGCGAGATCGTGCCGAGGCGCGGTACGACCAGGAACTCGATCCCGTGCCGATGCGCATCTGCGGGAACCGCGTCGCCGTAGTCGAGCAGACCGCCAAGCCGGTGCAGATCCGACTCCGTCGCCGCGCCGTCGACGCGCACGAAGTGCCGGTATTGCGCTTCGATTGCGGCGGCGGAAGGAAGGACCTGCTGGATCCGACCCAGGAGCTGGGCGGCACGAAACGGCGAGAGCGCGCTCGGACCCGGGAGCGCGAGATAGGAATCGTTTGCGGACATTCGGCGCGGGAACGCCGCATGGGGCGCGGCGCGCCGGATTATAGGTGGGGCTCGAGCGAAGCCCTGCGCGCGGATGGCGCGTCGGGCGCGGTTGCGGCTAGACCTCCGCGTCGAGCGAATTGGCGGTCGACATGGCCTTCAACAGCGCCTGGTTGCACGCCGCGACCGGCACGGCCAGCGCGTCGACCTGCCGGCTGATGCCGATCGGATCCGAGCGTTCGATCGCCTCGATCAGGGTCAGGAACGGAGCGTGCGGGCCTTTCTTTTGCACGATCGCGTCGACCACGTTCTCCGGCAGGGCGATCAACTCGAACAGCTGCGGAAACGGTGCGCCGGTAATGCGGTCCAGCATCGAGAAGGCACCGGTGATGAACAGTTCATCGCGCAGCTCGGTCTGACCTTCGCTCGCGCCAAGGAACTCGAGGAACAGCCCGCGCCGGATCGACGCGTGCATCAGCGGAAACGTATTGGCGTCTTTCGACGCGGTGGCAAGCAGCAGCGAGAGCCAGCGCATCATCTTCTTGTAGCCGAGCATCATGACCGCGTGCTGGAAGCTCGTGATCTGCACCGGCAGTCCGAAGGCGGCCGAATTCACGAGGCGCAGCAGCTTGAACGCAAGCGCGGGATCGCGCTTGAGCGTCGCTTCGATCTTCGGCAGTTCCGCGTCGTCGCGCACGAGCCGCAGAAGTTCGAGCACGACCGCCTGGCCGGGCTGCAGCGGACGCGCCTGCCTGTGCTGGGCGTCGTCGAGGGGCCACCCTACGCTCGCGGTGGCGCCGCGCGTGAACGCCGCGTCGACGTCGGCCACGGTCTGCACGCCCGTGATGATGAACGGGATGCGGCGCGAAACGCCCGCCGGCTCCGGCTTCGCGGCCCCGTTGGCCTGGACCCGCCGATCCTCGGCGATGTGGATCAGCGAGTACTCGAAGCACGAAAGCAGCGACGGCGGCAGCGGCGTCTCGGGCCGGCCGCGGATCGCCAGCCGCTTGCCGTCCCGGAACAGTTGCTGTGCATGCAACTGTGCATCCGGGTCGCGCAGGTTGACGCTGGGAATCTCGAGGATGGCGTTCTTCGGAGCGTCCCATTCGAGCATCGAGCGATCGAACTCCGCATCGAGCGGCGCGACCAGCACCGGCGCGGTCGAATCCGGCCACACGCCGTTGAGCGTCGACAGCACGTTGCCGATGGGCAGTCGCTCCTGCGGCTTCGTCGACAGCATCGTGAGCCGCGTGCCGATCGCCTTGCGCTTGGCATCGATGAGCGGCGCATAGCAGATCGACAGCGTGCCAAGCGCGCTGGGACCCAGTTGCAGCTTTTCGGGTGCGTTCATGGACGGCTCGAAGAATCCTTGGCCGATTATGCGAACGACGGCGCCTGCGGATCGGCGGAATTGCATCGCGGTTTCCGTCCACCCGGCGGTTTTGTCGGCACCGGCGTGCGAGCGTCGGCCCCGGGCGGAGCGCGTTGCCCCGGCGTCAGGTTGGCCCGAACCCGCCGCCGCCCGGCGTTTCGATTTCGAACTGATCCCCCGCGGCCATCTCGACACTGCCGATGTGCGGCAACTCCTCGACCCGGCCATCGGTTCGGATGACCCGATTGCGGCCCGGAGCCCCGGGCTCGCCGCCGGCCAGACCGAACGGTGCGATCGCTCGATTGTTCGACAGGATCGATGCCGTCATCGGCTCGAGGAAACGGATGCGCCGCACGCCGCCGTTGCCGCCGGGCCATTTGCCACGGCCGCCGGAGCCGGGCCGGATCGCATAACTCTCCAACCGAACCGGAAAGCGGAACTCGAGCACCTCGGGATCGGTAAGGCGCGAGTTCGTCATGTGCGTCTGGACCACGTCGGTGCCGGCAAAGCCCTCACGTGAGTTCGCCCCGGCGCCGAGGTCAACGATGCCGGCACCGGACCCGCCCGAGACCGTCTCGTAGTACTGATAACGCCGGTTGCCGAACGTGAAGTTGTTCATCGTGCCCTGCCCCGACGCCAGGACCCCCAGTGCGCCATAGAGGGCGTTGGTCACGCACGTCGATGTCTCGACGTTGCCCGCGACGACCGCGGCCGGATAACCCGGGCTGAGCATCGAGCCCGGAGGAATCACGATCGCGAGCGGCTTGAGGCACCCGGCGTTGAGCGGTATCTCGTCGTCGACGAGCGTGCGGAAAACGTACAACACCGCCGCGACGCAGATCGAGGACGGGGCGTTGAAGTTGTTCGTGAGTTGCGCCGACGTGCCCGTGAAGTCGATCGTCGCCGCGCGCGCGGCACGGTCGACGCTGATCTTCACGCGGATCACCGCACCGTTGTCGAGCCGGTACTCGAACGCGCCGTCGTGCAGGACCGTGATCACGCGCCGCACCGATTCTTCCGCATTGTCCTGGACGTGGCGCATGTAAGCCTGCACCACGTCGAGTCCGAACTGGTCGACCATGCGCAGCAGTTCCTCGCGGCCCTTCTCGTTGGCGGCGATCTGCGCCTTGAGGTCGGCGATGTTCTGCTGCGGATTGCGCGCCGGGTACCGCCCGCCTTCGAGTTGGGCCAGGCACTCCGCTTCGTTCAGGCGCGCGGGCCTGCCCACGCCCGCTCCCTGCACCAGATGGAAGTTCGTGAACAGCACGCCCTCTTCGTCCAGCGTGGACGAAAACGGCGGCATCGAACCCGGCGTGACGCCGCCGATGTCCGCATGGTGGCCGCGCGAACCGACGTAGAACAGGATCACTGAACCCGCCCGGTCGAACACCGGCGTGATCGCGGTGACGTCGGGCAGGTGCGTGCCGCCGTGGTAGGGATCGTTGACCGCGAAGCAGTCACCCGGCTGCATGCGGCCGGCGTTTTCGCGCATCACGGTCTTGATCGACTCGCTCATCGAGCCGAGGTGCACCGGCATGTGCGGCGCGTTTGCGATCAGGTTGCCGTCGGCATCGAACAACGCGCACGAGAAGTCCAGGCGCTCCTTGATGTTGACCGAATACGCCGTGTTCTGCAGCCGCAATCCCATCTGCTCGGCGATCGACATGAAAAGATTGTTGAAGATCTCGAGCAGCACCGGATCCACGCGCGTGTCGCGCACGCCGGCCGCCGCGCGCTGCGGCCGTGCCGCTACACGCGTCAGGACCAGATGATCGCGTTCCGTGACGCGTGCGCGCCACCCCGGCTCCACCACGGTCGTTGCATTGGCCTCGGCGATGATCGCGGGCCCGTCGATCAGATCGCCGGGGCGCGTGTCGGCGCGCACGAACAAGGGCGTCCCATGCCAGGCGCCGCCGAAGAATGCCTGGACGCGGGCTGCGGGTCCGAGCGCGTCCGAGCGCGGCGGGAATATCGGCGCCTCCTCGGCGCCGTGATCACCGCCGCCGACCGCCTCCACCGAAACGGCATCGACGATCAGGCGTCGCTCGCGCATCAGGAAGGAGAAGCGGCGGCGGTACGCGTCTTCGAACGCCGCGAGCATTGCCGCGCGCGTGTCGAAGGCAACGCTCAGGGCCGTGTCGGTCCCTTCGTACTTCAAGTGCACACGCTCGATCAGGCGAATCTGCTGCCCCGCGAGGCCCTGCGCGAGCAGCGCCCGACGCGCGGCCGCGCCGAGCTCCTCCAGGCGTCCGCGGACATCGGTCATCGATTCGTCCGCGAGCACGCGCTCGACCGTCATCTCGCGCATCGCCGTCTGGTCAGCCAGCCCCATGCCGTATGCCGACAGCACGCCCGCGAGCGGATGGGCGTAGATCGATGTCATCGCCAGGGCATCGGCGACCGCGCACGCGTGCTGACCCCCGGCGCCGCCGAAAACCGTCAGCGTGTAGCGCGTGACGTCGTGGCCGCGTTGCACCGAAATGCGCTTGATCGCCTCCGCCATGTTGCCGACCGCGATCTCGACGTAGCCGGCGGCGACCTCGGCCGGTGTCTTCTTCTGTCCGGTCGCCCGCTCGATTTCTGCAGCGAGCAGCGCGAACTTCTCTTCGACGACGGCGCGATCGAGCGCCTGCCGGCCGTCGGCGCCGAACACATGCGGAAAAAATTCCGCCTGCACGCGGCCCAGCATCACGTTGGCGTCGGTCACCGTCAACGGCCCGCCGCGGCGGTAGCACGCCGGGCCGGGGTTCGCGCCCGCCGAATCCGGACCGACGCGCAGGCGCGCGCCGTCGAAGTGCAGGATCGATCCCCCACCCGCCGCGACGGTGTGAATGCTCATCATCGGCGCGCGCATCCGCACCCCGGCGACCATGGTCTCGAACTCCCGCTCGTACTCGCCCGCGAAGTGCGAGACGTCGGTCGACGTGCCGCCCATGTCGAAACCGATCACGTGATCGAAGCCCGCTGCCTGGCTCGCACGCACCATGCCCACGATGCCGCCGGCCGGGCCCGAGAGGATCGCGTCCTTGCCCTGGAAGCGGTGCGCATCGGTAAGGCCGCCATTGCTCTGCATGAAGAGGAGCTGCGTACGCGGCAATTCGCCCGCCACCTGGTCGACGTAGCGCGAAAGAATGGGCGAGAGGTACGCATCGACCACTGTGGTATCGCCCCGCGCGACCAGCTTGAGCAGAGGGCTCACTTCGTGCGAAACCGATACCTGCGGAAAACCGATCGCGCGCGCGATCGCGGCGATGCGGGCCTCGTGGTCGGTGTACCGATACCCGTGCATCAGGACGATCGCGACCGCGCGCAGTCCATCGTCGAACGCGCCTTGCAGATCGCGCCGCACCTTCGCTTCGTCCAGCGCCTGCACCACCTCGCCACACGCGCCGCAACGCTCGTCGGCTTCGATGACCCGCGCGTAGAGCAGCTCCGGCAGAACGATGTGCCGGTCGAAGATGCGCGGCCGGTTCTGGTAGGCGATGCGCAGCGCGTCGCGGAACCCGCGCGTGATGACGAGCACCGTCGGTTCGCCCTTGCGTTCGAGCAGCGCATTGGTGGCGACCGTGGTGCCCATCTTGACCGCCTCGATCCGCTCGACCGGAATGGCGCCGGCGGCCGGCACGCCGAGCAGATGACGGATGCCGGCGATGGCCGCGTCGCGATATTGCCCGGGGCTGTCGGAAAGAAGCTTGTGCGTGACCAGCGCCCCATCGGGGCGGCGTGCCACGACGTCGGTGAAGGTCCCGCCGCGATCGATCCAGAACTGCCAGCGGCGTTCGGCGCTCATGTCGTTTTCCTGTCTCGCCGGTTGCGGCGTGCGTCCCGGACCTTACGCACTGCCGGGTTGCAGGCCGCGCCAGAACCATTCGAGCATCGTCACGACGTCGTACACCGGGCGTCCCGTGGCCCGGTGCACCGCCGTCCTGTAGGGTGGCATGTTGGTGCATTCGAGCACGATCGCGGCGACATCGGGGCGGCGCGCGACCAGGCGCCGCGCCGCGTCGACGACATCGCGCTCGGCCGCTGCCGGGTCGAGGGTCACCGCGTCGCCCAGAATGCCGGTCGCGAATTCTCCTGTGGGGTCCACGCCCTCGATCGGAAGGTCCAGCGCAGCGCCGACCCCGGCGAGTTGCGATGCATCGAGCGCGTCGGCGTCGATCGTGACGATGCCCACGCATCGTCCGGCCGGCAGCGCTGGCGCGATCCACGCCGCCTGCAAGAGACTCGACGTTGCGACCGGAACCGGAAGCGCCGCCGCGAGGCGGGGCTGCAGCGCCGCGAGAAAGCCGCAACTGGTGGCGATGCCGACCGCACCTTCCTCCGCCAGCGCCCTCCCCGCCGCGACGAACCGAGCCAGCAGGTCGTCGTCGCGCTCCCGCACGACGCGCAGCGCGCTCGCGCCCTCGACGCGCCGATAGCGGACCGGGAACGCGAAGCTCGCAGGGTTGCCGATATCGCCCGGCAGCCGGGGAAAGCGCGTTGCGAGCATCAGGATGCCGAGATGCGCAGGAACGTGGTGATGCTCTCTCATCGGGGCCTGTCGCGCGGACGCAAATCGACCGCAAACCTGCTGACAATCGGAGTACGGTGGTTCGGCTCTGGCAAACTTGTCGCCCGGAGGCGGCGCATCGCGCGCCCGGCTGCGCATGCAAACCCCGCGCAGTCTAACGAGGAGGAACGATGAGATTCCAGTCGACATTGCTCGCCGCCCTGCTCGGTGGCGTCGTGTTAGGGGCCGGCGCGCAGACCAGGTGGGACCTGCCCGCAGCCTACCCGGCCACCAACTACCACACCGAAAACCTGGTCCAGTTTGCCAGCGATATCGAGAAGGCAAGCGGCGGCAAGTTGAAGATCACGGTGCACGCGAACGCTTCGCTCTTCAAGGCACCCGAGATCAAGCGTGCGGTGCAGGGCGGCCAAGCGCAGGTCGGCGAGATCCTGCTCGCGAACTTCCAGAACGAATGGCAGATCTACGGCGCCGACGGCCTGCCCTTTCTCGCCGACAGCTACGAAGCTGCGGCCAAGCTCTACAGAGCGCAGCGGCCCCTGCTGGAGAAGAAACTCGGCGAGCAGGGCATGATGCTGCTCTACTCGGTCCCCTGGCCGCCGCAAGGAATCTACGTCAAGAACCCGATCTCGTCGGCCGCCGATCTCAAGGGCGTGAAATGGCGCGCGTACAGCCCCGCGACGGCCCGCATCGCGGAACTGGTCGGCGCCCAGCCCGTGACCGTGCAGGCAGCAGAGCTTTCGCAGGCGATGGCCACCGGTGTCATCGAAAGCTACATGTCCTCGGGTGCCACCGGATACGACAGCAAGACCTACGAACACATCAAGTATTGGTACGACACGCAGGCCTGGCTGCCCAAGAACGCCGTGATCATGAACAAGGCGGCCTACGACGCGCTCGACGCGCCGACCAGACAGGCCGTGCTGAAGGCGGCCGCCGATGCGGAAGTGCGCGGCTGGGCCCTGTCGCAGGCAAAAAACAGCGAGTACATCGAGCTGCTCAGGAAGAACGGCATGAACATCGTCGCACCCTCGGACCAGCTCAGGGCCGACCTGAAGAAGGTCGGCGATGTGATGCTCAAGGAATGGCTGGAGAAGGCCGGTCCGGAAGGCAAGGATCTGATCGACGCGTACAAGAAATAAGACGATGCCGCCTGGCCCGTTGCGCCGCGGCCTGGACGCGCTGTACGACGGCGCAGCCTGGCTGGCGGCGCTTTTCATGATCGGCCTGCTCGTGATGGTGCTGCTCTCGATCACCGGGCGGCAGTTCAATTTTCTCGTGCCCGGCACCGACGCTTACGCCGGCTACATGATGGCCGCGGCGGGCTATCTCGCGCTCGCTCACACGTTCAAGCGCAGCGAACACATCCGCGTCACGCTGCTCCTCGCGTCGCTGCGCGGCACGCGGCGGCGGTTGCTCGAGCGCTGGGCGCTCGCGGCGGCTGCCGCACTGGCAGGGCTGGCCGCCTACTACAGCTGCCGCCTCGTATGGCAGTCGTACCTGTTCCACGACGTCTCGACCGCCAACGACGCCACGCCCCTCTGGATCCCGCAGCTGACGATGGCGATCGGCAGCGTGGTCTTCACGATCGCCATCCTCGACGACCTGGTGCTGGAGCTGCGCGGGCAGCGCGTCGAGGCGCACAGCGACGAAGCCACACGCAACGAATGAGGCCGCGGCGCGCATGAATGACCTCGCGATCGCCGCGCTGCTCATCGTCGCGCTGTTCCTCATCCTCGGCAGCGGGGTCTGGATCGGACTGACGCTGTCGGGCGTTGCATGGATCGGCATGCAGCTCTTCAGCTCGCGCCCGGCGGGCGATGCGATGGCGGTCACGACGTGGGGCGCAGCCTCGAGCTGGACCCTGACGGCATTGCCGCTCTTCGTGTGGATGGGCGAGATCCTGTTTCGCACCCGCCTGAGCCAGGACATGTTCCGCGGCCTTGCGCCATGGATGCAGGCGCTGCCCGGGCGGCTTCTGCATACGAACGTGGTCGGCTGTGCCATCTTCGCCGCCGTCTCCGGATCGAGCGCGGCGACCTGCGCCACCATCGGCAAGATGAGCCTGCCGGAGCTCAAGCAACGCGGCTACCCGGACGAGATATCGATCGGCTCGCTGGCGGGCGCCGGCACGCTCGGCCTGCTGATCCCGCCGTCGATCATCATGATCGTCTACGGCGTGACGGCGGACGTTTCGATCGCCCAGCTCTTCATCGCCGGCATCCTGCCGGGCATCATGCTGGCGACGCTCTTTTCCGGTTATCTCGTTTTCTGGGCCTGGCGCAATCCGGCCAAGGTCCCGCCCGCGGACCAGACGCTGACGCTCGCCGCGAAGGTGCACGAATCGCGCCATCTGATTCCGGTGATCCTGCTCATCGTCGCGGTGCTCGGATCGATCTACACCGGCATCGCCACTGCAACCGAGGCCGCCGCGCTCGGCGTGGTCGGCTCCCTCATCCTGTCCGGAGCGCAGGGGTCCCTGACATGGAAGACGTTCTGGGAGTCCCTGCTCGGCGGCACGCGGCTGTACTGCATGATCGCGCTGATCCTCGCCGGCGCCGCCTTCCTCACCCTGTCGATGGGGTACATCGGGTTGCCGCGCCATCTTGCGGAATGGATCGCCGGACTGGGCTTGACGCGCTTCCAGCTGCTCGCCGCATTGCTGCTCTTCTACGTCGTGCTCGGCTGCTTCCTGGACGGCATCTCGATGGTCGTGCTCACCATGGGCGTGATCATGCCCACCGTGCAGAAAGCCGGCATCGATCCGCTCTGGTTCGGCATCTTCATCGTGCTGGTAGTCGAGATGGCGCAGATCACGCCTCCAGTCGGGTTCAACCTGTTCGTCCTGCAAGGCATGACGAAGCGCGAAATCGCCTGGATCGCTCGCGTGACGCTTCCGTTCTTTTTTCTGATGGTCCTGGCGGTGCTGCTCATCTACCTCTTTCCCCAGGTGGTGACCATCCTGCCGGCGCAAATGCGCAGTTCCTGACCCGGCATGCGCGTCGTCGTCATCGGCGCCGGCATCGTCGGCGTGACCAGTGCGTATTACCTGCGCCAGGCCGGCTTCGACGTGACGGTGTTCGAGCGCAACTCCGGCGTCGCGCAGGAGACGAGCTACGGCAACGCGGGCGTGATCGCGCCCGCGTACACGGGTCCGTGGGCCCAGCCGGGCATGCCGCGCAAAGTGCTCGCGTACCTGTTCAACCCGCACGCGCCGGTCGTGTTCCGGCCGACCTTCGACCGCACGCTCTGGCGCTGGCTGCGGCGCTGGTACGCCGAGTGTTCGCTCGAGCGCTTCGCCCGCAACAAGGCCCGTATCCAGCGCATCGCGTACTACAGCCGCGACCAGTTGCGCGCCCTGCGCACCCGCCTCGAGCTGCAGTACGAACAGACGGCCGGATACCTGCAGCTATTCCGCACCCAGCATGAACTCGATCGATGCGCGCCGGCGCGCGCGCTGCTGGCCGAAAAGGGAATCCCGCATCGCCTGCTGGCTCCGGCCGAGTGCCGTGCTCTGGAGCCCGCCCTGGCGGACACCGCGCAACTTGCCGGCGGCCTGCACCTGCCGGACGACGAGACCGGCAACTGCGCGTTCTTCGCGCGCCAGCTCAAGGACCGCGCTGAAGACGACGGCGTGGAGTTCCGCTTCGGTGTCACCGTGAATGCGCTCGACCGGCGTGGCGACGCGGTGTGCGGCGTGCTGGTCGACGGCGAGCCGTTTGCCGCCGACCTGTGCGTTCTCGCCGCCGGGGTCGACAGCGCCGCCTGGCTCGCCCCGCTGGGAATCGAACTCGCGATCTATCCGGTCAAGGGCTACGCGGCGACGGTGCAGGTCACGAATCATGACCGCGCGCCACGCCTGTCCGTCATGGACGAGGACTACAAGGTGGCCATCACCCGCATGGGCCAGCGTCTGCGCATCGCCGGCACGGCGGAGATCGGGTCGCGCCGGTTGCGGTTGCGCGCGTCCGCCCTGCGCACCCTGGTTCGCGTGGCGATCGACTGGTTTCCCGCAGCGGCGGCGTACGCGCAAGCCCAGTACTGGGTCGGCGCCCGTCCAATGCTGCCCGACGGTCCGCCGCTGCTCGGCCCGACGCCCATTCGCGGCCTGCTGCTCAACGTCGGCCACGGCTCCTCGGGCTGGGCGATGGCGTGCGGCTGCGCCCGTGTCATCGCCGACCTTGCGCTGGGACGGACCCCGGAGATCGACCTGGACGGGCTGACGCTGGCCCGCTACGCGGGCGCCACGGCCTAACATTCGAGCATGGGCCTGCCGCTTCTCGACGTCCGGACCTTGCGCACGGTCGAATCCGACGCAGCAAAGACCTTGCCGCCGGGCACCCTGATGCTGCGTGCCGGTGCCGCGGCCGCGCGCCGCCTCGCACAGCGGCTTGGTGCACAGCCGAAGACCGTGACAATCGTCTGCGGCGGCGGCAACAACGGCGGCGACGGTTATGCGTGCGCGCTCGAACTCGCGCGGCGGGGCCATCGCGTCGACTGCGTCGCATTGGCCGCGCCGGCGACCGCCGATGCGCAATCGACCGCCGCCTCCTGGCGAGCGAGCGGCGGCGCGGTGCGTACGACCCTCGAAGGCATCACGCATTGCGACGCCGTCGTCGATGCGATATTCGGGATCGGGCTATCGCGGCCTCTCGACGGCGTCTTCGCCGCGGCGGCCGATTGGATCAGCGCACGACCGCCCGGCACGCGCATTGCGCTCGACGTTCCCAGCGGGCTCGACTCGGACCGAGGAAGCTGGGTCGGCGCGCGGCAGGGTGTCTTGGCCGACCTGACCATCACCTTCATCGGCGCCAAGGCAGGGCTCTTCACCGGCGCGGGCCGTGACGCCGCCGGCGAGGTGATCGTCGAGTCGCTGGGCGTCGAACTGCCCGCGACGCCGGCGACGCTGACCGCACCGGACGACTTCGATCGTCTCTGCGCCCCGCGTGCCCGCGACAGCCACAAGGGCGACTTTGGCAACGTCGGCGTGATCGGCGGCGGCGCGGGCATGATCGGCGCTCCCCTGCTCGCGGCGCGCGCGGCGTTGCGGATGGGCGCCGGCCGTGTCTTCGTCGAATGCATCGGTGCGCCCACCCTGCAATTCGATCCGCTCCATCCCGAGTTGATGTTGCGCCCGCTGTGCGCCGTCAGGCAACTCGACGCTCTCGTAAGCGGCTGCGGCCTTGGCACCGACGCGCCGGCGCGCGCGGCGCTCGAGTGGGCGCTCGGCGCGGCATGCCCTGCGGTGTTCGATGCCGACGCGCTCAACCTCCTTGCGCGGGATGCCGCCGCGCGCGATTGCCTGCGCCAGCGCTCGGCAGCGAGCGTTCTCACGCCGCATCCGCTCGAAGCGGCGCGGCTCCTCGAGGCGAGCGTGCGCGATGTTCAGGCCGACCGCACGGGCAGCGCGACGACGCTCGCGCGCGCGACGGGATCGATCGTGGTTCTCAAAGGCGCGGGAACCATCGTCGCGTTGTCCGATGGGCGCATCTGGATCAATCCCACCGGCGGACCGGCGCTGGCAACGCCGGGCAGCGGCGACGTGCTCGGCGGAATGATCGGCGCCCTTGTCGCGCAGCACTTCACTCCGCTGGATGCGACGCTCGCGGCGGTATGGTTGCACGGCGCCGCCGCGGACCGCTTTGGCGCCGATATCGGTCTGGTCGCAGGCGAGATTGCGGGTCTGGCCGCAGTGCGGCTGGGAGAGTTGCGGCGCGAACGCTCAGCCTGAGCGCAACCTGCCGGCATGCAGTTCCACGCTGCGCATGCACCGCTGCGCGATCTCCAGATCGTGCGTGACCAGAACGAGCGTCGATCCGGCTTCGCGGTTCAGGCCGAACATCAGCTCGATCACCGACTCGCCCGTGCGCGCGTCGAGGCTCCCCGTAGGTTCATCGGCAAGCAGGATCGGCGGCCGCGCGACGAACGCGCGCGCGAGCGCGACGCGTTGCTGTTCGCCGCCGGACAGGTACTTGGGGTAGTGGCCGAGCCGCTCACCCAGGCCGACGCGCTGAAGGAGCCGGGTCGCAGCCTGCAGTGCGCTTTCGCCGCCCGCGCGCGAGTCGCGCGCGAGTTCGAGCGGCAGCAGGACGTTTTCGAGCGCGTTCAGATGCGGCAGCAGCTGGAACGACTGGAAGACGAACCCGATCTGCTTCGCCCGCATGCGCGCGCGCCCGTCCTCGTCGAGGGCGAACAGGTCGTGCCCGAACAGGTGCACCGTGCCGCGCGTCGGGATGTCGAGACCGGCGAGCAATCCCAGCAGCGTCGACTTGCCCGAACCCGAGCTGCCGGTGATGGCGATGGTCTCTCCGGCGGCGATGACGAGGTTGATATCATCGAGAATGGTGAGGGTGCCCGTCGCGTCCTGCACGATCTTCGTCAGCCCTTGCGCCTGAAGTGCGTTGATCGTCATCGGCGATCCGCCTCCATTCCCGCGATGATTTTCGGAATCCGACTTCGCCGTTGGTGCCTTGCGTTCCTGCTGGCGCTGGGAGCATCCGCGTTCGCGCAAACCGGCGCGCGACCGGTCCTGCTCGTGCTGGGCGACAGCTTGTCGGCCGAATACGGCCTGCCGCGTGACAGCGGGTGGGTCAAGTTGCTGGGCGACCGACTGGCGACGCCGGGGCCCGGAGGCGCGCCGCAGTATAGCGTCGTCAATGCGAGCATCAGCGGCGAAACCACCAGCGGAGGACGCACGCGCCTGCCCGCGCTGCTGGCGCAGCACCGGCCGGCGATCGTGATCATCGAACTGGGCGGCAACGACGGATTGCGCGGTCTGCCGCTGGCCGCGATGCGGGAAAATCTGAACGCCATGGTCGAGGCGAGCCAGAGGTCGGGAGCGCACGTCCTCCTCGTGGGGCTGCGCATGCCGCCGAACTACGGGCGCGCATACGCCGACGGCTTCTTCGCGACGTTCGCCGATGTCGCGCGCGACCGCAAGGTGGCCCTTGCGCCGTTTCTGCTCGACGGATTTGCGGATCAGACCGACCTGTTCCAGGACGACCGCATCCATCCGAGCGTCAAGGCCCAGCCACTGATGCTCGACAACGTGTGGCCGCACCTGCGACCCTTGCTCGCCGCTCGAGGCCGACATTGACGGTCGACCGTGCACTCGTGTCGTGCGCGGAGGTGCTGCGCGATCCCGCACGATTTGACGCGTTCCTCGACGTGCGCAGCGAAGTCGAGTTCGCGGAGGATCATCTGCCCGGCGCGCTCAACCTGCCGGTTCTGCACGACGCCGAACGCGCCGAGGTGGGCACCCTATACAAGCAGGTTTCGCCGTTCGACGCGCGCCGGCACGGCGCCGCCCTCGTTGCGCGCAACATCGCTTCGATGGTCGAAGGCGACCTGGCTGGAATGAAACGCGACTGGCGGCCGCTCGTCTACTGTTGGCGGGGCGGCCAGCGCAGCGCCGCGCTGACCCACGTCCTCGCGCGCATCGGCTGGGCGGCACGCCAGTTGGATGGCGGCTACCGGGAATTTCGTCGTCACGTCGTGCGGGCCTTGCTCGAGCTGCCGGCGCGCCTTTCTTTCGTCGTCGTCTGCGGGCCGACCGGAAGCGGCAAGAGCCGGTTGCTGCAGCAACTCGCGCTCGCGGGCGCTCAGGTCCTCGACCTGGAGCAGCTGGCGTCGCACCGCGGATCGGTGCTCGGCGGGCTTCCAACCCTGCCGCAGCCGTCGCAGAAGATGTTCGAAACCCGCATCTGGACGGCGCTGAGCGGGCTGCGGGCGGAGATGCCCGTGTTCGTCGAAGCGGAGAGCCGCAAGGTGGGCGATCTGCGCGTGCCCGACGCGCTCATCGTGGCGATGCGATCTGCGCGCTGCGTGCGCATCGACCTTCCCATCGCCGAACGCGTCAGGCTGTTGCGCGACGAGTACGTGCACTTCGAGCAGGATCCGTCGCAATTGCTCGCGCAACTGGATTGCCTGCTGGCGCTGCACGGACGTGAGCGGGTCGAACAGTGGAAGGCGCTCGCGGCGGCGGCGCGCTGGGACGCACTGGTCGAGCGGTTGCTGCTCGAACACTACGATCCATCGTACCTGCGATCGATCAGCCGCAACTTCGCGCGCGCCGAGGATGCTCGCATCGTCGCGCTCGAGCGTGGGGCGCCCGAGGCGTTCGCAGCGGTGGCGCAAGCGCTTGCGCTGGATCGCCCCTAGCGCGACGCGCTCATTTGCTCCCGGAAGAGACCGGCTTTTCCGGCGCCAGGTCGGAACGCAGGACTTCGGCCTTGTACTTGGCCTTCAGCGCATCGACGTACGCCGCGTCGTCGCCGTTGCCGATCGTCTGTTGCAGGTTGCGCGCAAGCTGTTCGTTGCGCGCGGCGTCCGGCTGCGCCGGCATTTTCGCCGACAGCACCTGGAAGATGCCATAGGCGCCGCCCTCGAGGTTCGCGGCGACATACGTCGGCAGCTTGTCGGCCGGAACCCGCATGATCGCCTTGACCGCCTCGTCCGGCAGTCCCTCGGGCTTCGAGCGCGAGATAGTGCGCGATTTTCCGAACCCCGCGTCGTTCGCCGCGGCGGTCAGTTCCGCGAGTTTCTTCACACCCGCCTCTTTCGCGAGGCGGGTCGCCTCGGCGCGGTCGACGAGTGTCTTGATCTGATCGCGCACTTCGTCGAGCGGCCGCAATGCCGCCGGGCGGTACTGGACCACGCGGGCGGAAGCGAGCGTGTTCGGTCCGGTTTCGATCGCTTCAGTGTTGCGGGAGTTCTTGATCGCATCCGGCGCGAACAGCGCATCGATCATGTGTGGCACGAAGACGGGCGGCGTTCCCGGACGCGGCGGAATCCCCTGGCGGGTAACGGTATCCGCAACCTGGATCTGGAGCTTGAGCTTGTCCGCCACCGGCTGCAGGCTGTCGGCCTGTTCAAACACGGTGTTGGTGAAGGTCTCGGCGGCCTCGGCGAACTTCTTCTGCGCCTGCTGGCGCCGATACTCGGTTTCGATCTCCGCCCGCACCTCCTCGAACGGCTTGAGCTGCGCCGGCTTGATCTCGGTGACGCGAATGATGTGAAAGCCGAAATCCGTCTCGACCAGGTCGCTGATCTGGCCCTCCTTCAAGCTGAACGCGGCGTCCTCGAACGGCTTCACCATCATGTTGCGGCCGAAGAAGCCGAGATCACCGCCCTTGTCGGCCGAGCCCGGATCCTTCGAGTACTGCTTCGCGAGCTTGGCAAAGTCGGCTGGGTTCGCACGCACCTTGGCGAGAACCTCCTGCGCGATCTTGCGCGCACCTTCCTTGTCCTTCGCCGTACCCCTGTCGCCGGCGGTAAAGAGGATGTGACTGGCACGCCGCTCTTCCGGGCGGCCGTAGCGTGACTTGTTCTGCTCGTAGTAAGCGCGCAGTTCGCCTTCGGGTACGGCGATCTGGCTGGCGACGGCATCCAGCGTCAACACGACGTACTCGGCGCGCACGCTTTCGGGCGTCTCGAACTCCGCCTTGTTGGTGGTGTAGTACTCGTTGATGGCCGCGTCGGTGACCTTGACCTGCGGCAGGAAGTCCTCGACGCGAAAGCGCAGTTCGCGGATCTCGCGCTCCTCCTCGGCCCAACGCTGCATGTTCGCGGCAAGGGTGCGCGGCACGAACGAGGAGTCGGCGATCGCCCGCAGCAGCGTCTGCTGGACGAGATCGACGCGGACGCGCTGTTCGAACGAGATTTCGTCCTGCCCCTGCGCGCCCAGCAGCGTCTTGTAGCGTTCGTAGTTGAACTTGCCGTCCTGCTGGAACGCCGGAATGGACTTGATCACGCCGATGACGCGCTGCGCCGAGACGAACACGTTCGCCTTCGCCGTCTCCTGCGCCAGCGCTTTTTCCGCGATCAACGAATCGAGCACGGCCGCGCGCGCCTGCGGCGTGTCGAAGATCTTCGGATCGAAGTTCGGGCCCAGCATCTCGCGCATCCGGTCGAGCCGCTGCCGTTGTGCGGCATCGAATTCCTGCGGCGAAATCGACTGATCGCCGACGCGCGCCACCGCATGTTCGCCTTGCATGAAGCGGTTGTAGCCCTGCACGCCAAAGAAGACGAACGAGGGAAACACCAGCACCATCAGGAACAACATCAACCAGCGACGGTGGCTACGAATCGAGTCGAACATGCGGCACCCATTGGGGTAACGGCGGACGATCGCGCCACGCGCCGCGTGGCGGGCAACAAAAAAGGCGAACCCCGGTTCGCCTTTCGCTGCCAGTTGTCATTCTTGGCGGAGTGGACGGGACTCGAACCCGCGACCCCCGGCGTGACAGGCCGGTATTCTAACCAACTGAACTACCACTCCCCGCGAAGACACATCCCGCGGCGGGAGGGCTGGTGGGTGTTGAGAGGCTCGAACTCCCGACCTACGCCTTGTAAGGGCGCCGCTCTACCAACTGAGCTAAACACCCTTGTTGGCCTGCTGCCGACCTGCCGTCAAAGGAAATTCAGTTTAGCGAATCCTTGAGGGCCTTGCCAGGGCGGAACTTCGGAACCTTCGCCGCCTTGATCTTGATCGATGCGCCCGTACGCGGATTGCGTCCGGTGCGCGCGGCGCGCTTGCCGACGATGAACGTGCCGAAGCCGACCAGCGTCACCGCCTTGCCCTTTTTCAGCGAGCCGCCGATGCCGCCGACCACCGCCTCGAGCGCCCGACCCGCTGCCGCCTTCGATATGTCGGCCTGGCGCGCGATGTGATCGATCAACTCTGTCTTGTTCACTTAAACCCCCTCTTCGATTTGTCGTCGTCGTTGGTTTGTTGGGAGAGCGCCAACGTCCGCCAGCGCCACGTAATCGTGCAGTGTTGTTTTGAGAGGCAAGTCGGGCCGACTATTCAACCGCGCGCATTTTCGACTGTCAAGCGACGAACCCGTCAACGCCCACTCTACGGTGATGCCGCGCGAGTGAAGTCACGCGATCACGCAGTGTTCTGCGTGATCGCGCGTGCACTTCAATGCGTAATCACGCCGCCTGGCTGCGGCTGCGGAGCGTCGGCGGGAGCCTGAACCGGCGCCGCCGCAGCGGAATCGACGTCCTCCAGCGCCGTCGGCTGACGTTGCAGCGCGATTTCGAGCACCTTGTCGATCCATTTGACGGGAAGGATTTCCAGTCGGCTCTTGACGAGATCGGGAATCTCGGCGAGATCCTTGACGTTCTCTTCCGGGATCAGCACCGTCTTGATTCCGCCGCGCAGCGCCGCGAGCAGCTTCTCCTTGAGGCCGCCGATCGCCAGCACCTCCCCGCGCAGCGTGATCTCGCCCGTCATCGCGACATCCGGGCGCACCGGGATGCCGGCCAGCGTCGACACGACGGCAGTGGTGATCGCGATGCCGGCGCTGGGCCCGTCCTTGGGCGTGGCACCCTCGGGCAGGTGGATGTGCAGGTCGAGTTTCTCGAACGCCTCGTCCTTGATGCCGAGCCGGCGCGACCGGCTGCGCACCACGGACCGCGCCGCCTCCACCGATTCCTTCATGACATCGCCGAGCGATCCGGTGCGAATGATGTTGCCTTTGCCCGGCATCGCGGCGGCCTCGATGGTGAGCAATTCGCCGCCGACCTCGGTCCACGCCAAGCCGGTCACCTGGCCGATTTGCGCTTCCTTCTCCGCCATGCCGAACGTGTAGCGGCGTACTCCCAGGAACTTGTCGAGGTTGCGCGGCATGACCCGCGTGCGCGCATCGTCCTTGTCGGCCCGCCGCAACAGCGAGTTCTTCACCACCTTGCGGCAGATCTTCGACAGCTCGCGCTCCAGCGCGCGCACGCCGGCCTCCCGCGTGAAGTAGCGGATGATGTCGCGCACGGCGGCCTCGCTGATGTCCAGCTCGTCCTTCTTCACGCCGTTGTTCTTCATCTGCTTCGGCAGCAGGTAGCGCACGGCGATGTTGACCTTCTCGTCCTCGGTGTAGCCCGACAGGCGGATCACCTCCATGCGGTCGAGCAGCGGCGGCGGGATGTTCATCGTGTTCGCGGTGGCGACGAACATGACGTCCGACAGGTCGTAATCGACTTCGACGTAGTGATCGACGAACGTGTGGTTCTGCTCCGGATCGAGCACCTCGAGCAGCGCCGACGACGGGTCGCCGCGGAAGTCCTGTCCCATCTTGTCGACTTCGTCGAGCAAGAACAGCGGATTGCGCACCCCGATCTTCGACAGGTTCTGCAGGATCTTGCCGGGCATCGATCCGATGTACGTGCGCCGGTGTCCGCGGATCTCCGCTTCGTCGCGCACGCCGCCGAGCGCCATGCGCACGAACTTCCGGTTCGTCGCACGCGCGATCGACTGGCCGAGTGAAGTCTTGCCCACCCCCGGCGGGCCGACCAGGCACAGGATCGGCGCCTTCAAGCGATCGACGCGCTGCTGCACGGCGAGGTACTCGACGATGCGGTCCTTGACCTTCTCCAGCCCGTAGTGATCTTCGTCCAGCACCTTCTGGGCATTGGAAAGATTGTTGTTGATCTTGCTGCGCTTCTTCCACGGCAGGTTGACGAGCGTGTCGATGTAGTTGCGCACGACCGTCGCTTCGGCCGACATGGGCGACATGAGCTTGAGCTTCTTGAGCTCGGATTCGGCCTTGTGGCGCGCCTGCTTCGGCATGCGCGCGGCCTTGATCTTCTTCTCTAGTTCCTCGAGATCGGCGCCTTCCTCGCCTTCGCCGAGCTCCTTCTGGATCGCCTTCACCTGCTCGTTCAGGTAGTACTCGCGCTGGCTCTTTTCCATCTGCCGCTTGACGCGGCCGCGTATGCGCTTTTCGACCTGCAGGATGTCGATCTCGGTCTCCAGCTGGGCGAGCAGGTGCTCGAGCCGGGGCGTCAGGCCCGACATCTCGAGGATCTTCTGCTTCTGCTCGAGCTTCAGAGGCAGGTGGGCGGCGATGGTGTCCGCCAGGCGCCCTGCGTCGTCGATCCCCGCGATCGAGGTCAGGATCTCGGCGGGGATCTTCTTGTTCAGCTTGATGTACTGGTCGAACTGCGCCACGACCGCGCGTCGCAACGCCTCGACCTCGGACTTCTGCGCCGGCTCAGGGGCAATCGGCGTGAGATCGCACGTGAAGTGCGACGGACCGTCGTGGATTTCGTGAATGTCGGCGCGCTGCGAGCCCTCGACCAGCACCTTCACGGTGCCGTCGGGCAGCTTCAGCATCTGCAGGATGGAGGCGATACACCCGATCGAATAGATGTCTTCGGCGCTCGGCTCGTCCTTGGCGGCGTTCTTCTGCGCCACCAGCATGATGCTCTTGCCGCCCTCCATGGCCGCTTCGAGCGCCTTGATCGACTTCGGCCGCCCGACGAACAGCGGAATCACCATGTGGGGGAACACCACCACGTCGCGCAGCGGGAGCAGCGGCAAGGCCGTGCGAACCGACGGCAAGAGATTCGTTGACATGAGAACGCCTTTTCCGGGGATGCCCGACAGTTGCGGGCGCACGGGCCCGAACTCAAGGGCTAGCACGGATCGACCGTGCGCGCGGCGAAAAATTCACTCTAGCACGCAGCAACGCGTGCCGGATTTCGAACGGTTTCAGCGCGGCCCGGCGGCCACCCTCGGCTGATCGGCGAACACGAGGATCGGCCGCCCCCCGCCGACGGCATTGTCGTCCACGACCACCTTGGCCACGTTCTTCATGCTCGGCAGGTCGTACATCACGTCGAGGAGAACCGCCTCGACGATGGAGCGCAGGCCGCGCGCGCCGGTGCGGCGCTTGATCGCCTTCTTCGCGATCGCCACCAGGGCGTCCGCGCGCACCTCCAGGTCGACACCTTCCATGGAAAGGAGCCGCTGGAACTGCTTGATCAGGGCATTCTTTGGTTCGACGAGAATCTGGACCAGCGCACCTTCCGACAACTCGTCGAGCGTCGCCACGACGGGGAGCCGCCCCACCAACTCGGGGATGAGGCCGAACTTGATGAGGTCCTCCGGTTCCACGTCACGGAGCAACTCGCCGACCGAACGGTCGCCGCTGCCGATCACCTCGGCCCCGAAGCCGATGCCGCTCTTTTCGGTGCGGTTGCGGATGACCTTCTCCAGGCCGTCGAAAGCGCCCCCGCAGATGAACAGGATGTTGGTGGTGTCGATCTGCACGAAGTCCTGGTTCGGGTGCTTGCGCCCGCCCTGCGGCGGCACGGCGGCAACGGTGCCTTCGATGAGCTTAAGCAGCGCCTGCTGCACGCCCTCGCCGGAGACATCCCGCGTGATCGAAGGGTTGTCCGACTTGCGCGAGATCTTGTCGATCTCATCGATGTAAACGATGCCCCGCTGCGCCTTCTCGACTTCGTAATTGCAGTTCTGCAATAGCTTCTGGATGATGTTCTCGACGTCCTCGCCGACGTAACCGGCTTCGGTGAGCGTCGTCGCGTCGGCGATCACGAACGGAACGTTGAGCAGCCGCGCCAGCGTTTGCGCGAGGAGTGTCTTTCCCGATCCCGTCGGACCGATCAGGAGGATGTTGCTCTTGGCGAGCTCGACGTCGTCCTTGGCGCTGAGGTGCTTGAGGCGCTTGTAGTGGTTGTAGACGGCTACTGAAAGGATTCGCTTCGCCTTTTCCTGCCCGATCACGTACTGATCGAGGATGGTGCAGATCTCCTGCGGCGCAGGCAGGTCCGACTTCGCGGAGGCGGTACTCGGTTCGCCGCCGGACTCGTCGCGGATGATGTCGTTGCAGAGGTCGATGCACTCGTCGCAAATGAACACCGACGGTCCGGCGATCAGCTTCTTGACCTCGTGCTGGCTCTTGCCGCAGAAGGAGCAGTACAGCAGTTTTTCGCTCGAGCCCTTCTTGTCCGACATACCCCGCTCGCCTTCGCAGTCGTGTACCTCTAGCGCGCTTCGGCGCTGTCGCCACGCTTGACAAAGATCTTGTCGATCAGTCCGTAGCTTACTGCATCCTCTGCCGACATGAAGTTGTCGCGATCCGTGTCCTTCGCGATCCGTTCAACGCTCTGTCCGGTGCGCTGCGCCAGGATCTTGTTCAGCCGTTCGCGCAGGTAGAGGATCTCCCGGGCGTGGATTTCGATGTCCGCAGCCTGTCCCTGCACGCCGCCGAGCGGCTGGTGAATCATGATGCGCGAGTTGGGCAGCGAATAGCGCTTGCCGGCGGCCCCCGCGGCGAGCAGGAACGCGGCCATGCTCGCCGCCATGCCGACGCAAATGGTCGAGACGTCCGGCTTGACGAACTGCATCGTGTCGAAGATCGCCATCCCGGCGCTGACGGAACCGCCCGGCGAGTTGATGTACAGCGCGATGTCCTTGTCGGGGTTTTCCGATTCGAGGAACAGCAGCTGCGCCACCACCAGGTTGGCGGTCTGCTCGTTGATCGGCCCGACGATGAAGACCACGCGGTCGCGCAGCAGGCGGGAGTAGATGTCGTAGGCGCGCTCCCCGCGGCCGCTTTGTTCGATGACGATCGGCACCATGCCAAGGCCTTGCGGCTCCAGGGCCTGCGTGGCCCGTACCAGACTGCTCATTCTTGCCTCCTTCAGTCCTGGCCGCCGCGTCAGCCGCGATGGCCCATCAGTTCGTCGAAAGGCACCACCTTGTCGGCGGTGCGGGCGTGCTCGAGCACCCATGCGGTCACGTTGTCCTCGGTGACCGCGTTTTCGAGTTCGGCCAGGCGCTCGCGGTTGCCCAGGTACCACTGGATCACCTCGGCGGGCTTCTCGTAACTCTGCGCGATCTGGTCGATGCTCTTGCGCACCTGATCCTGGCGCGCCTGCAGGCCATGCACCCGCACGAGTTCGGCCACCATCAGCCCGAGGCGTACCCGGCGTTCGGCCTGCGACGCAAACACGTCGGTGGGCAGCGGCGCATCCTTCGCCTGCACGCCACGCGCCACCAGGTCGGCCTGCGCGGCCTGGGCAAGGCGCTCCTGTTCGCGCTGCACAAGCGTTTTCGGCAGCTCGAACTGCGCCACCGAGAACAGCGCCTGCATGACGCTTTCCTTGGTGCGCGCCTTAAGTCGCGCCGTGACCTCGCGGTCGAGGTTGGCCGCGATCTCCGCGCGCATCTTCGCGAGATCTCCGCCGGCGACGCCGAGCGAACGCGCAAACTCGGCGTCCAGGGCCGGCAGCACCGGCTGCTCGATCTTCTTGACGGTCACGTCGAACGACGCCGTCTTGCCGGCCAGCTCCGTCGCGCGATAGTCGGCCCGGAAGTTCAGCGGGAAGGTCTTCTTCTCGCCCGCCTGCATGCCCAGCACGGCATCTTCGAAACCGGGAAGCATCCGTCCCTGCCCCAGCGTGAGCGGGAAATCGGTGCCACTGCCACCGGGGAACGGTGTTCCGTCGAGCGACCCGACGAAGTCGACCGTGACGCGATCTTCCGCCTGCGCCGGGCGGGACACGGCGACGAACGTCGCACGCTGGCGCCGCATGACCTCGACGGTCTTGTCGACCTCCGCGTCGCCGACCGGACACACGGCGCGGTCGACCGCGACGGCCGACAGATCGCCGACCTTGACCTCGGGAAACACCTCGAACGTCGCATCGAAGGCCAGATCGCTGCCGTCGTCCGCCTTGGGCTTTGCCTCGAGGCGCGGCATCCCGGCGACGCGCAAGCGGTTGGCGCTCACCGCGGCATCGAAGGCAGCGCCGACCTTGTCGTTCAGCACTTCGGCCTGCACCTGCGCGCCATAGGAGGCGACCACCATCTTCATCGGCACCTTGCCGGGACGGAAGCCGGGCATCCGGATCGTGCTCGCGAGCTTGGTCAGGCGTTGCTGGACTTCGCGCTCCAGGTCGGCGGCGGGCACCGTGAGCTGAATGCGGCGCTCCAGTCCGTCAAGCGTTTCTATGGTCTGTGGCATGTCTTGTTCGAAGTTGCGGCGGCGCGTTGCGCATGGCCACCGGGCAATTTTCTGGTGCGAAGGGTGGGACTCGAACCCACACGCCGGTGAAGGCGTCAGGACCTAAACCTGGTGCGTCTACCAATTTCGCCACCTTCGCGGCGGCATCGGCACCGCACGAATCCGCCGCGCCGAATCGGTTTCGATTCTAAAGGAACGCGACTCGCGCTCTCGCACGCGTGCTAGCTTGCGCGCATGGGAGTCGGCCACTACGAGAACTTTCCCGTCGCGTCGCTGCTGCTGCCAAAGCGCCTGCGCGCACCGGTGCGCGCGATCTATCGCTTCGCCCGCACCGCCGACGATATCGCCGACGAAGGCGACGCTAGCGCCGCGACGAGGCTGCAACAACTGGCCGATCTGGCAGGGCAGCTCGATGCAATCGAATGCGGCGCGCCCAGCGAATGGCCCGATCTTGCCGCTGCGGTCGCACGGCATCGGCTGCCGATCGACCTGCTGCGCGATCTGCTGTCGGCATTCCGGCAGGACGTGACGGTGCACCGCTACCCCGACTATGCGGAGCTCTTCGATTACTGCCGCCGCTCCGCGAATACGATCGGCCGCCTGCTGCTGGTCCTGTTCGACCGCGACGAGCCGGAGTTGCTTCGACACTCCGACGCCATCTGCACCGGACTGCAACTCGTGAACTTCTGGCAGGACGTCGCGATCGACTGGAAGAAGGGGCGCCTGTACCTGCCGCGATCGGAGTTGCATCGTTTCGGCGGCGACGAATCGATGATCGAGCAGGAGCGCGCAGACGGGGTTTGGCCCGACCTTCTTGCGGCGCAGACCGCGCGCGCGGCCGCACTGCTGCGCGGCGGCGTACCCCTCGCCGCGGCCCTCGGCGGACGGATCGGCCTGGAGCTGCGCTTCGTCGTTGCCGGCGGCCTGCGCATCGCCGAGCGCATCGATGCCGCGCGCGGAGATGTGTTCCGCCGGCGCCCGACGTTGCGCCGGCGCGATTGGTTGCTGCTCGCCTTGCGCGCTATTTCGGGGTCGCTGTCCACGGGACATACGGCGCCCACAGGCAAAATCGGGTCATGACCCCGGACGAGTATTGCGCCGAGAAGGCTGCGGCAAGCGGCTCGAGTTTTTACTACGCGTTCCTGTTTCTCGCGCCCGAGCGCCGGCGTGCCATCACGGCCCTGTACGCGTACTGCCGCGAGGTCGACGACATCGTCGACGAGGTCAGTGACCCCGCGCTCGCACAAACCAAGCTTGCCTGGTGGGGACAGGAGATCGAACGCCTCTTCACCGGTTCGCCCGGGCACCCGGTCGCGCGCGCACTCGCTCCGCACCTCGGCTCATTCGGCATCACGCGCGCGCGCCTGCTGCAGATTCTCGAGGGCATGCAGATGGACCTGCGGCAGACGCGCTACCTCGACTACGCGAGCCTGCAGCGCTACTGCCATCTGGTCGCGGGAGTCGTCGGTGAACTCTCGGCGGGCATTTTCGGCGCGACCCGCGACGCGACACTCGCCTACGCGCGCTCGCTCGGCCAGAGCCTGCAGATGGTCAACATCCTGCGCGATGTCGGAGAGGATGCACGGCGCGGCCGGATCTACCTTCCGATCGACGACCTGCAGCACTTCGACGTGAAAGCGTCCGATCTGCTCAACGCGCGCTACGTCGACGGCTTTGCCGCGCTGATGCGCTTCGAGGCGCAGCGCGCGCGTGGCCTGTATCGCGACGCGCTTGCACTGCTGCCGGAGGCCGACCGCCGGGCCCAGCGCCCGGGCCTGATCATGGGCGCGATCTATCTCAGCCTTCTCGACGAGCTCGAACGCGCCGGGTTCCAGGTGCTGCATCAACGCATCGCGCTGACGCCGCTGCGCAAGCTGTGGATCGCCTGGCGGACCTGGGTGTTCGGTCCACCACCTCGGCTGGCCCGCGCGTGAACCCGCGCGCCGCGTCGCACGTCGCGGTCATCGGAGCGGGATGGTCGGGCCTCGCGGCGGCCATCACCCTGCTCGACGCGGGCCAACGCGTCACGCTGGTCGAGGCCGCCCCGCAAGTCGGCGGCCGCGCGCGTCGCGTCGACGTGATGCTGGGCGATCGCATCTATTCGCTGGACAACGGGCAGCACCTGATGGTGGGCGCGTATCGCGCTTACCTCGACCTGGCGCGTCGGGTCGGCGTTGCGCTGGAAAAGCGTTTCCTTGTCACACCCTTTGCCCTGCGCTACGCGGATGGCTTCCGCATGGTCGCCGCCCGCGCGCCGGCACCATTGCATCTCGCGGCCGCGCTGGCCGGCGCGCGCGGACTGACCTGGCGCGAGCGCATTCACGCTGTGCTGTGGGTGCGCGGGTGGCAGCGGCGCCGCTGGACGCTCGCGGAGGATCGCGCGGCCGCCACGCTCTTCGACGCCCACCCGCCGCGGCTCGTCGAGCGTCTCTGGGGGCCCCTCTGCCTCGCCGCGCTGAACGTTCGCCTCGAGTCGGCTTCCGCGCGCGTGTTCCTGCAGGTCCTCGGCGATACGCTCGGTGCCGACGCGGCAGCGAGCCACTTGCTGCTGGCTCGTTACAACGCGTCCGGCCTGTTTCCCGACGCTGCTGAAACCGCGATCCGCGCATCCGGCGGCGTGGTTCGCCTGCATGAACCGGCGCTCGGGCTCGAAAGCGCATCGGCCGATACCTGGCGCCTTCGCCTGCGCCGTGACGGCATCGATGCGGACGCCGTGATCCTCGCCTTGCCCCCCGCGCGGTGCACGGACCTGATGCGGACCACGGGCGAGGCCGCGTTGCACGCCGCCATCGAGCAGCTCGAGCGCCTCGGCAGCGCGCCGATTGCAACGGTCTACCTGCGCTATCCCGAAAGCGTCCGACTGCCACATCCGCTGCTGGCCCTGCTCGAGCGTCCCGAACACGGCGACTACGGCCAGTGGGTGTTCGACCGCGGCCTGCTGGAGTCCGCTTGCGCCGGTGTGTTGAGCGTCGTCGTGAGCGGCACCGGGTCGCACGCGGATCTTTCCGCGCGCGACCTCGCGGCAGCCATCGCACGCCAGCTTTCGGCTTGCCTCGGCCTGCCGCGTCCGAGCGCGCATGCAGTGCTGGTCGAGAAGCGCGCGACGATAACGCCCGGGCCCGGGCTGGTACGCCCCGACGTCCGCCTCCCCGTGCGCGGCCTGTACCTCGCGGGCGACGCGGCCGCGAGTCCCTATCCCTCGACGCTCGAGGGTTCCATCCGCACCGGCATCGCAGCGGCGCACGCCGCCATCGCGGACGCAGCGCTCAACGCCCCCTGATCGCGTCGAGAGCCTGGTCGAGACGATCCACCCCGACGATCTCGAGCCCCTCGATCGCCCGCTTGGGAAGATTGGCGCGCGGCACGATCGCCAGGCCAAACCCGAGCTTCGCGGCCTCGCGCAGGCGCTCCTGCCCCCGCGGCGCGGGTCGGATCTCGCCGGCGAGCCCCACCTCGCCGAAAGCGATCAGCCCGCGCGCCAGCGGTTGATTGCGAATCGACGAAACGATCGCCAGCAGTACGGCGAGGTCGGCTGCGGGCTCCTGGATCCGCACGCCGCCGACCGCATTGACGAAAACATCCTGGTCGAAGGTCGACATGCCCGCGTGCCGGTGAAGGACGGCCAGCAGCATAGCGAGACGTTGCTGCTCCAGTCCGACCGAGAGCCGGCGCGGATTGGGGACGTGCGCCGTATCGACCAGCGCCTGGACTTCCACCAGCAGCGGACGCGTCCCTTCCTGGGTGGCGAGCACGCACGAGCCAGGGACCTGTTGCTCGTGATGCGAGAGAAACAACGCGGAGGGATTGGCGACACCGCGCAGGCCGCGATCGGTCATGGCGAACACGCCGAGTTCATTGACCGCGCCGTAGCGGTTCTTGATCGCGCGTACCACCCTGAACGATGAATGCGGATCGCCTTCGAAGTACAGCACGGCATCGACCATGTGCTCGAGGACGCGCGGACCGGCGAGCGCGCCGTCCTTGGTGACGTGACCGACGAGAACGAGGCTGACTCCGGACTGCTTGGCTATGCGGGTGAGTTGGGCCGCGCACTCGCGCACCTGCGCGACCGATCCGGGAGCGGACTGCAGGTCGGACGAGTAGAGGGTCTGGATCGAATCGATCACCGCGACCGCCGGCTTTTCCTGGGCCAGCGCGGCAAGGATCCGTTCCAGCGCGATCTCCGCCAGCAGGCGCACGCCGCCCGCATCGATGCCGAGGCGCTGGGCGCGCAGCGCCACCTGGGCAACCGATTCCTCGCCGCTCACATAGAGGACCTTGCGTGGCGGCGCCTGCAGCGACATTGCGGCAAGCGATTGCAGCAGCAAGGTCGATTTGCCAATGCCCGGGTCGCCGCCGATCAGCACCACGCCTGCTTCGACCAGCCCGCCGCCCAGCACGCGGTCGAACTCGTCGATGCCACTCGAGAGGCGCGGCAGGGCGCGCGCGTTGACCTCGCCCAGCGCAACGACCGGACTCCCGGGCGCCAGCCCGCTGAAGCGGTTCGTCGATGCCGCCTCGACGACGGTCTCGGTAAGAGTGTTCCACGCGCTGCAATGGGGGCATTGCCCCTGCCACTTCAGCGTGGTGCCACCGCATTCGTTGCAGACGAACTGGGCGCGTGCCTTGGCCATGCGAACGATTCGATACGCGACCGGGTTCAAGCCTGATCGACCCGCACCGGCACGCGCGGTGCGAGCGCGCACATGAGCTCGTATCCGACGGTTCCGGCGCAAGCCGCGACCTCGTCGATGGGAATCTGCGCCCCCCAGAGCTCGACCTCGGCGCCGACTTCCGCATCCGGCACCGCCGACAGGTCGACGCACAGCATGTCCATCGAGACACGTCCTACCGTGGGCACGCGCACGCCGAGCACGGCGACCGGGGTGCCGTTCGGCGCGTGACGCGGGTACCCGTCCGCGTAGCCGCACGCGACCACGCCGATCCTGACCTCGCGGTCGGCGATGTATTGCGCGCCGTAGCCGACCGTCATGCCCGCGCCGATCGACTGCGTCGAGATCAGGCGCGACCGCAGATGCATCGCCGGCCGCAGGTGCAGCGTCGCGGCGACGTGAGCGGGATCAGGCGCCGCACCATAGAGGACGATGCCCGGACGCACGGCGTCGCCGCCGACCGCGGGGTGGAAGAACAGCGCGGCCGAGTTGGCGAGGCTGGTAGCACCGCTCCAGCCTGCACTCAACACGTGGAATCGCGCCAGCTGTTCGTCGACACCGGCCGGCCCGCGGCGCGGATCGGTCCGGTCCGCATTCGCCAGGTGAGTCATCGTGGCCTCGATGCGCACGTGCCCGAGCGCCTCCAGACGCGTGCGCGCGTCCCGTACCCGCTCGGGTGTGTCGAAACCGAGTCGGTTCATTCCGCTGTTCAGCTTCAGGTATATCCCGACCGGCGGTCCACCGCGCGCATGTTGTTCGAGCATCCTCACCTGCTCGGTATGGTGGACCACGACGGTCAGGCCGAGCCGCTCGACGACAGCGATGTCGCGCGGCTCGAAAAAACCTTCGAGGAGAAGTATCGGCTTGACCCACCCCGCCGCGCGTGCGCGCTGGGCCTCCTCGAGATCGAGCAAGGCAAGGCCATCCGCGTCCTGGAACGCCTGCACCGCCACCTCGATGCCGTGCCCGTATGCGTTCGCCTTGATGACCGCCCACACGCGGCGCGTCCCGGCATGCCGGCGTGCGACCGCAAGGTTGTGCTGCAGCGCAGACAACTCGATCGTGGCGCGGATCGGACGAGGCATCGGTAACCGGGTATCGGGTGCGGCAAGAATACCGAGGTGCGCGCCGACGCAGCAGCGTGCGACGAAACGGCCGTGATATAAGGCAACCCGGCCTGCGCCCCATCCGTCTCTACGTGAGGCTCACCACCGCTCAGCGATGAACCGCGGCTTCTACACCATCATGGCCGCGCAGTTCTTCTCGTCGCTGGCCGACAACGCCCTTTTGATCGCGGCGATCGCGCTCCTGCGCGACATTCACGCGCCGGAGTGGATGACGCCGCTGCTCAAGCTGTTCTTCTTCGTCTCGTACGTCGTGCTGGCGGCCTTCGTCGGCGCCTTCGCGGACTCGATGCAGAAGGGCCGCGTGATGTTCATCACCAACATGGTGAAGATCGTCGGCTGCGCGCTGATGTTCTTCGAGATCCATCCGCTCGCCGCCTATGCCGTGGTCGGCTTCGGCGCGGCGGCGTATTCGCCCGCGAAATACGGCATCCTCACCGAGTTGCTCCCGCCGGAGAAACTCGTCATCGCCAACGGCTGGATCGAGGGACTCACGGTGGGATCCATCATCCTGGGGTTCGTCGTCGGCGGCGTGCTCGTTTCGCCCCGTGTCGCGGCGATGCTGCTTTCGTTCGACTTTCCCATCATCGACTTCGACGTCGACACGGCCGGCGAAGCCGCCATCGCCGTGATCGCCGGCATCTATGCGATCGCCGCCGCGATCAACCTCGGCATTCCGGATACAGGTGCGCGCTATCCGCGCCAGCCGCGCGAACCGCTGAAGCTACTCGCCGATTTCGGCCACTGCGTCGCAACCCTGTGGCGCGACAAGCTGGGCCAGATCTCGCTGGCGGTCACTACCTTGTTCTGGGGCGCCGGGGCAACGCTGCAATTCATCGTTCTCAAGTGGTGCGAGCAGGTGCTCGGAATGTCGCTCTCGCAGGGCGCGATCATGCAGGCGGTGGTGGCGATCGGCATCGCCATCGGGTCGGTCTGGGCCGGTGCCCGCGTCAGCCTGAAGCAGTCCTTGTCGGTGCTGCCGGTCGGGGTTGCCATGGGACTCGTCGTGACGAGCCTGGCCTTCATCAACTTCTCCCACGTGCCGCAAGGAGGCGTGGTGATCGGTGCCCTGACGATCACGTATCCGCAGATCCTGGCCGGCCTGATGATGATCGTGGTGGGAGCGATGGCGGGGTTCTTCGTCGTACCGATGAACGCCCTGCTGCAGCACCGCGGCTACGTCCTGCTTTCCGCGGGCCACTCGATCGCGGTGCAGAACTTCAACGAGAACCTCAGCATCCTCGTGATGCTCGGCGGATACGCCCTCCTGGTCGGGCTCGACCTCCGCATCGGCGTGATCATCGTGATCTTCGGACTGTTCGTCTCAGGAACGATGTACGCGGTGATGCTGCGGCACCGCTACAACCAGCGCCTGTTCGATTCGACGGCGCTGATCGGCCAGACGCGCGAGCACCGCCCGCTCTGAGTGCGCGCCGGCGCTCAGTCCGCGGCGCGGTCGCAGATGTCGCGTGCCAGGCAGAGATCGGCCCACGACTTCGCCTTGTCGGCGAGATTGCGCAGCAGATACGCCGGATGGTAGGTGACGACGATCGGCACGCGCCGTCCACCGACATCGATGGTGTGAACGCGCCCGCGCAGGCTCGCGATGGTCGCGTCGGTGCGCAACAGCGACTGGGCCGCGAAGCGACCCATCACCACGACGACGCGCGGTCGAACCAGTTCCACCTGACGCAGCAGGAACGGCTCGCACAATTCGACCTCCGCGGGCTCCGGGTTGCGATTGCCCGGCGGACGGCACTTGAGCACGTTTGCGATGTAGACGCTGCGCTCGGTCTCGCCCGCGCGCGTCAGGCCCACGGCGGCCAGCATGTTGTCGAGCAGCCGGCCGGCCTGCCCGACGAACGGCTCGCCGCGTTGATCCTCTTCCGCACCCGGTGCCTCGCCGACGAGCATCCACCGCGCCGACCGGAATCCGACGCCGAAGACCGTCTGCTTGCGCGTCTTGCAGAGCGCACACGCCGTGCACGCCGCGACCGCGCCGCACAACGCCTCCCAATCCATGCGCGCGATGCGCTGCGGGCGCGTTTCCTCCCGCTCGGGCGCCGGTTGCTTCGGTGGCTCCCGGCGCGGCACGGCCGCGGACGCGGCGCGCTCCAGCCAGAGCGGCCCGATGCCGAGCCGATGCCAGTTGCGAGCGCGGGCGGGGT
This sequence comes from Burkholderiaceae bacterium, assembly GCA_035502095.1. Classification (GTDB taxonomy): domain Bacteria; phylum Pseudomonadota; class Gammaproteobacteria; order Burkholderiales; family Burkholderiaceae_F; genus JAKANT01. The sequence goes on along the minus strand of DATJUX010000040.1, from coordinate 19,250 downwards.
CGAGGCTCACAGCGTGATCCGCATCACGATCGCGTCCTCGCGGCCCCCATGCGCCGGGTAGTACCCGCGCCGCACGCCGATACGCGCGAAGCCATAGCGCGCGTACAGCCCCAGGGCGTCCTGGTTGCTTGGCCTGACCTCGAGCAGCATCGAGCGCGCGCCGTACTCGCGCGCGCTCTGCGCCATCCACTCGAGCGTGCGCCACCCGTAACCGCGCCGCTGGTGGCGGCGCGCCACGCTGAGATTGAGCAAGTGCGCCTCGTCGATCGCGATCATGACGATCGAATACGCGATCACCTCGCGCCCGACACCGGTGAGTATCCACGCGCTGTACCCCGCCGACAGCGCATCCTGGAAATTGCCGCGGGTCCAGGGAAAGGGATAGATCTCGTTCTCGATCAGCGCGATCGTTTCCAGATCGCTCGCGAGCATCGGCTCGAAGCGTTCCTCCGCCGGGCGAACCACTGCGCTCATCGGCGCACACCGCGCGGATCGCACCGCGGCCTGCCGGCGGCGCAAGACATGCTCAGGGGAGCCGGCGTCCTCATGCGCCGGCCGGGCCACGTCGACCACGCGTGCGCCGCTCCTCCACGGTCAGGGCGACGTGATCGCGCACGTAGATCGGAGCGGCCGCCGCCGCCTCCACGGTGATTCCGGCAGCCAGCGCATCGAGTCCCAGCCGGGCAATCGCGCGCGCGCCGCCCGCCGCGGCAGCTTTGATGCGCCTGCCCGCGTAGACCAGTTGCTCGCCGAAGATCTGCAGCGCGTTGCCGGCGATCGCATCGACTTCGTAGTGCTCGGCGAGTTCGGGCAGATCCCGCGGCGCCGCAAGCCGCGGGGCCGCCACCTCGCGCAGGCCGCCATGGTTCATCGCATAGACGCCGACGTAGGCCTCGTTCATCCGCGCATCCTGGGCCACGAGAAGCGTGCGCGCATCCGGGCACTGTGCGAACGCTTCGAGCGCACCCGCGGCGAGGTTGGACACCGGAATCAGCGGGCGGTCGACGCCGTAACCGAGCCCCTGCGCGACGCCGCACGCGATGCGCAGCCCGGTGAAACTTCCGGGGCCGGCGCCGAAGGCGATGGCGTCGCAGTCCTCGAGGCGAAGCGAGTGCGCGGCAAGCAACGCATCGACCATCGACAGCAGGTGTTCGGAGTGGCGCTGCCCGACCTCGCGCGCGACCTCGTCGATCGCGCCCGCGCGCGCCACGGCGACCGCACACACGGAGGTTGCGGTGTCCAGGGCAAGCAGCACGGGGGCGTTCGGCATCGGTCGCGCTCGCGCGGGTCGCGGGCGTGCCGATTCTATCGAGATCCGCTCGCGCCGCGCGCCGATACGCGCGGGCGCGCCCGGCACTCAGACGTTCAGAAACGCCAGGGGTGCGAGCCGGTGGCCGAGGATGCGCTCCGCGTCGAGACCGAACCAGTCGTTGAGCACGGTCGCGTACACGCTGCGAAAATCCACCGCATACGGAAGATTGCCGTTTTCGTCCAGCCGCCCCAGTGCGGGCGGCGCACCGAAGCGCCCGGGCTTGACGCGCGGACCGAACGCGAACATCGCAGCGGCCGTCCCGTGGTCAGTGCCCGCGCTTGCGTTCTCGCGTGGCCGGCGGCCGAACTCGGAGTAGGTCAGAACCAGCGTGTCGCGCCAGAGCCCGACTTCCTGCAGGGCGGCGCGCAGCGCCACCACACCTTCGCCGACCTGGTGCAGCAACTGCGCGTGCGTGTTCGCCTGGTTCTGATGCGTATCGAATCCCGCCAGAGTGACCCGTATCACCGGTACCTGGCGCGTCGAGGCGACGGCCGCGGCGTTCTGGATTGCCGCACCGAACGCGCCGCGCGGAAACTCCGTCTGCAGCGTGGTGTCCGGGCGCAGTTGCGCGGCAGCGTGAACAACGTCGTGCTCGACCTGCAGCACGTGCGCCAGCGCGCCGCGGGCGGCGACCTGACCGTCACGCGCGAGACGCGCCTGACGGACAAAGCGCTCGGGATCGGCAAGGCTGACGGCCCGCGCTCCCCCGGCAAGCGGCCCCAGGTCTGCCGCTCCGATGACGACCCCGTCGGCGGCGAAACGCGCGAATGCCTCGGTGCTGGCCGCCCGGCTGAGCCATCCCTGCTGGAGCACTTCGTTGCTCGCCGATGCCGTGTCCCAGATTTCAATCGACCGGAAGTGCGAGAGATTCGGCTGTGGGTAGCCGACGCCCTCGATCACGGCCATCTCCCGCGCATCCCACAAGGCACCGAGCGGTGCCAGGGAGCGATGAAGCGCCAGCGAGCGATCGAGGGCGACGACGGCATCGTCACGCAGCGCGATCCGCGGTCGCAGGTCGAAATACCGGCCATCCGTGACCGGCACGACGGTGTTCAGGCCGTCGTTGCCGCCGCGGAGTTCGAGCAGCACCAGCAGGCGCGCAGGCGGTGTCTGGACGGCAATCGATGCCGGGCCCCAACCGAATGCCGCAACCGTGGCGGCACCCTGCTGGATGAATCGGCGGCGCGCGGGTTTCATTTGAGCTGATACACCGGGTCGAGTATCAACGCGCGCAGCGCGTCGGCACCGAGCGCTTCGGCGCCCGGCGGGCTTGCGGGCGGGAGCACGAGCAGGTCGCGCGCGAGTTGTTGTGCGCCCTGCTCGCCGATAGCGCGCTCGGGGAATGCGCCGGCCGACTTGAGCCAGCCGGCCACGTCGATCCGCGTTGCGGGCACTTGTGCCAGCGCCCGCATCGCGTGCGCGAACTGTCGCGGCGCATCCACGTCGGCCGCGGCGGCGGCCTTGGCGGGGGCGTCGTTGTTCATCGCCATGGCGGCGCCATTGCTGCTGGCGGCGCGCGTCATCGATGCCTCGAGGAATTGCTTGCGCGCGAGCAGGGTCTGCGTCGTGATCCAGGCATCACCGCCGGGCCACCCGCGCACGTTCGGCGGGGAAAAGAGGTTCTGCCCCATGCCCGCGACCCGCACCGCGAGCGCGGCCGGCTGGACGATTTCACCGCCCGCCTGGCGCACCAGCCCGACGGCCAGCTCGACCGGGGATTTGACGAGCGCATTGTCCTGATCGCGCGCGATCAGTTCGGGCTGGTTCAGCAGATCGCGCAAGGCCACGCGGATTTCGTAGCCAGAGGAGCGAAACCGGTCGGCGATGACGCGGACGCGTTGCGGGTCGGGCTGCGACGAGACGAACTCGACCCACAGCTTGCGCACGATGAACTGCGCGGTCGCGGGCTGATCGAGCAGGATGTCCAGCACGTCGTCGCCCTGCCAGGCGCCGCGCCGGCCGAGAACGGTTTTCTCGCCGCCATCATGCAAGCGCGGGCGAAACATGAAGGCAGCGCGCTCCGGGTCGAGGCTCCAGCCGCTGAATGCGCGCGCCGCTTCCTTGACGTCGGTCTCGGTGTAGTGCCCTTCGCCGAGCGTGAACAGCTCCATTACCTCGCGGGCGAAGTTCTCGTTCGGCGCGTCCCGGCGGTTGGTCGCGGTATCGAGGTAAATGAGCATCGCCGGATCGTGCGCCACCGCATGCAGCAGGGAGCCGAAATTGCCGAGCGCGTGGGCGCGCAACAGGGTGTTCTGCCGATACATGAGCTGCGCGTACCGCACCTTCGGTTGCGCCGAGACGAAGTGGTTGTGCCAGAACAGGGTCATGCGTTCGGTCAGAGGCGTCGGCGTGACCGCCATTTCCGTCAGCCACCACGCGCGCAGTTCGAGGCCATAGCGCACCTGCGTCCGGCGCTCGGCCTTGCGCTCCGCTTCGCTCATGGCACGCAGGTCGCGCGGCCTGACGATCGCCTCATCGACCCAGGCCGGCGCGGGCTCGGTCGCGACTTTGCTCGTCTGAGCGAGGAGCCGGTCGACGGCGGCCGCCTGGGTAAGGTCGGCCCATCGGGCCACCTCCGCTTCGGACGGCGCGAACCCGGTTCGCGTCAGCAACAGCCTGGCCCCATCCGGCCCCAGGCCGGCGGCGTCGCTTGCGTTCGTGGCACCGAGGGCCAGCAGCAGCGCGAGCGCGGCGACGATCCGCCCTGACAAACTCAGGCCCTTCCTATTTGAACCTTCCGCCATGTGGCGGGTGGGCCCGGTTGGACTCATAGATCTGATCGCGCAGTTGACGCCGTTCTTCCGGCGAAAGGCGGCGCCCCGGACCCGGGTTGCCTGCGCCCCGTTCCTGCAGCATGCGCTGGCGGATCACGTCGCGCTCTTCGGGGCTGAGTTTCTGGCGCAGCGCCTGCCGTTGATCGGGTGGAAGGCGTTTCCAGGTGTCGATCTTCTGCTCCGGCGTCATCTGCCGCCACGAGGATTCCCGCTGCTCGGGCGTCATCCTGCCCCAGGCTGCGCCCGGGTCATCGCCCGCCTTGGGTGGTGCCGGCTGTGCCCAGGCAAACCGGCCGGCCGCGAGCGTCAGCAGGCAGACAAGCAACCGAAGCAGGAAGGCGCGCAACATCACGGAAGGTTGGTTCGACACCCATATTAGGCAGTGATCGGCGCGCAGTCGCACGCGGAGGAGAAAAAGCCGCTGCGCTCGCGGTAAAGTCTGTAACAGATTGTCGCCAAGAGCCGCACACCCGTGTCCGGCTCACTAGCATCGCCGCCAAACTGACACCCCTGTGCCCATGACTCGAACCGCTTCCCGCCTGCTGGTGGTCGACGACGACCCGCGCCTGCGCGACCTGCTGCGCCGCTACCTGACCGAAAACGGCTTCAACGTGTACGTCGCAGAGAACGCGCAGGCGATGAACAAGCTCTGGCTGCGCGAGCGGTTCGATCTGCTGATCCTCGATCTGATGATGCCGGGCGAGGATGGCCTCTCGGTGCTGCGCCGCTTGCGCGGCTCGAACGACCCCACGCCCATCATCATGCTCACGGCCAAAGGCGAGGACGTCGACCGCATCGTCGGCCTCGAAATGGGCGCCGATGACTACCTGCCCAAGCCGTTCAACCCGCGCGAACTGCTCGCGCGCATCAACGCGGTCCTGCGGCGCAAGGCCGCAGAAGAGGTTCCCGGTGCGCCGACGCAGGATGACAAGCAGGTCACCTTCGGCGAGTTTTCGCTCGATCTCGGCACGCGCTCGCTGACCAGGGCCGGCGAGCCGGTGGCGCTCACCACCGGCGAGTTCGCGGTGCTCAAGGTCTTCGCGCGCTTTCCGCGCGTTCCACTTTCGCGCGAGAAGCTGATGGAGCTTGCGCGCGGGCGCGAGTACGAGGCCTTCGACCGCAGCCTGGACGTACAGATCTCGCGCCTGCGCAAGCTGATCGAGCCGGATCCGGCCAAGCCGAAATACATCCAGACCGTCTGGGGGTTGGGTTACGTGTTCATCCCGGACGGCCGCGGCTAGCGCCGCGCGTCGCGCCGAAACAGACCGCCCGATGACGCTGCGCTCCCCGAGCCTTTTCTGGCGCACGTTCCTTCTCATCGTCGCACTCATCATCGCCAGCCTGCTTGCCTGGGCGCAGAGCTTCCGCGTGTTCGAGCGCGGCCCGCGCGCGCAGCAGATCGCGCAGCAGGTCATCTCCATCGTCAACATCACCAAAAGCGCCCTGCTCTACTCGGACGTCTCGCTGCGGCGCGAACTGCTGGCCGACCTGACCGACAACGAAGGAGTGCGCGTCGTGCCGCGCGAGCCGACCGACGCCATCACGCCGTTTCCCGACACGCCGGTGATGCGCCTTGCGGCGGCCGAGATCACCGAGCGCCTCGGCTCGAGCACCCAGGTGGCGGCGGAAGTCAATCAGGTACAGGGCATGTGGGTCAGCTTCGACATCGAAGGCGACGGTTACTGGGTCTTCATCGAACGCGATCCGCTCGCGCGCGACGTGGGCACGCGCTGGGTCCGCTGGGCGGTCATGGCCACCGTTCTTTCGATCCTGGTGGCGGTCGCGATCACGCGGGTGGTCAACAAGCCGTTGCGCCAGCTCGCGCACGCCGCCCGTTCGCTGGGCGCCGGCCGCGTGCCCGCGGCGCTGCCGGAGAAAGGTCCCGCGGAGATCCGCACCGTCAACCAGAGCTTCAATCGCATGGTGGCCGACCTGACGCAACTCGAGCGCGATCGCGCGGTGCTGCTGGCCGGCATTTCGCACGACCTGCGCACGCCGCTCACGCGCCTGCGCCTGGAGATCGACATCAATCCGCTGCCCGACGCCGCGCGCCGCGCCATGGTGGGCGACATCGAGCAGATGGATGCGATCGTCGGGCAGTTCCTGAACTACGCACGGCCCGCGCCGCAGCAGCCCAAGGATCGCGTGGTGCTCGCTCCTCTCGTGGAGCAGACCTTGGCGCAGACGCGCCTCGGCAGCGATCCCACGACGACGATCGCGCTCGATCTGGATCCCGCGCTCGCCATCGACGGGTATCCGACCGAGTTCACGCGCGCGCTCGAAAACTTGCTGACGAACGCGGCGCGCTACGGCCGCGATCCCGAAAGCGGCATGCTCGATCTGGCGGTCGTCCTGCGGCGCGACGGCGCGCACGCCGTGCTCACCGTCGCGGATCGCGGCCCTGGAGTCCCACCGGATACCGTCGAACGCCTCCTGCGCCCGTTCGAGCGGGGCGACTCGGCACGCAGCGAGGCGCGGGGCGCGGGGCTCGGCCTGGCGATCGTAGAACGCATCGCGCGCATGCATGGCGGCCAGTTGCGGCTGCTCGACAACCGCCCGACCGGGCTGCGCGCCGAACTACGCTTGCCGGCGCTGGGGCCGGGCCGCTGAGGCACTCAGTCCCGGCGCAGCAGGACCACGGCCTGCGCGGCGATGCCTTCGCCGCGCCCGGTAAAGCCGAGCCGCTCGGTCGTCTTGCCCTTGACACCGATCGCCGCGACCTCGAGCGCGAGATCGGCGGCAATGGCCGCCCGCATGGCATCGACATGCGGCGCGATCTTCGGCGCCTGCGCGATCACCGTGCAGTCGACGTTCTCGATCGCCCAGCCCGCCTCGCGCACGCGCGCGCCCACCTGGCGCAGCAGCGCGCGGCTGTCGGCGCCGCGCCAGCGCCCGTCGTCGTCGGGAAACATCCTGCCGATGTCGCCCAGCCCGGCTGCACCGAGCACGGCATCGGCGATCGCGTGCAGCAGCACGTCGCCGTCGGAATGCGCGAGCAGCCCGCGCGCATGACCGATCTCGACACCGCCCAGCACCAGGCGTCGGCCGGGAACGAGCGCGTGTGCGTCGAAGCCCGTGCCGACCCGCAGCTTCATGACCAACGGCCTTGCGCGCGCAAGATCGCTTCGGCCAGCGGCCAGTCCGACGGCACGGTCACCTTGATGTTCGTCGCGCGGCCCTCGACCACGCGCGGATGGAGCCGCAGGCCTTCGACAGCCGCCGACTCGTCCGTGACGCCCTCGGCACCGGCCCGCGTTTCTTCGAGTGCGCGCGCAAGCAACCCGGCGCGGAACATCTGCGGTGTCGCCGCGCGCCAAAGTCCGTCCCGGTCGACGGTCTGTGCAACCCGGCCGTCGGCCGTGCGCTTGAGCGTGTCGGCGACCGGCAAGGCGAGCAGTCCGCCGACCTCGTCCATGCTCACCGCATCGATCAGGCGCATCAACTCGTCGCGTGCAAGGCATGGCCGGGCCGCGTCGTGCACCAGGACCCAATCGTTGTCTTCGATCCGAAGCATCGCGCGCAAGACGCGCAGGCCGTTGCCGACACTCTTGGCACGCGTCGCACCGCCGACCGCCGCGAAGTCGAGGCGTGGACGCCGCGGCAACTGCCGATGTGCTATGTCGTCCGGTGCGACGATCACCAGGACCTGCTCGAGATCCGGCGCCGCCAGCAGCGCGTCCACCGCGTGCTCGAGCATGGTCTGGCGCCCGAGGCGGAAATATTGCTTGGGTACGGCGTTTCCCATTCTCAGGCCGCTCCCGGCGGCCGGAATGAGCGCGAACAGACGATCGGCCACAGCGTGAATCGGAAGGAGTGCAGGTGAAAGGCAAACCTATAATAGCCATGCGTCGGCGGCGGCTGGACACCCAGTCCGCCGCGAATTTTTTGTAGCGGCGCGTTGCGGCATTTGGACACTCTCGCGCAAGAGACGATCGACCTCGCGCTGCCGGAACTGGCAGAGGGGGATCGTTTTGCCCTCGCGCGCCCGCCGGGGTCCGGTGATTCGCTGTTGCTGGCGCGGTTTGCGGCCAAGGCCAGGCGCCAGGGCAGGCTCATCGTCGTCGTCTGCGCGGACGCGCTCGATGCGCAACGCCTGGTCGAAGAAATCCCTTACTTCGACAACGCCCTGACAGCGCGCCTGTTTCCGGATTGGGAAACCCTGCCTTACGACATCCTCTCGGCGCACCAGGACCTGGTGTCGCAGCGGCTCGAGGCGCTGTACCGCCTGCTCAACCGGGAGCAGGCCGGCGGCGTCGATGTCCTGGTGGTTCCGGCGACGACGGCGCTCTATCGCGTCGCGCCGCCCTCCTATGTCGCCGGGCACACCTTCTTCTTTCGCCAGGGCGAGCGGCTCGCGGCCGACGCGTTGCGGACGCAACTCGTCGTCGCCGGCTACCAGCACGTGACGCAGGTCGTCGCGCCGGGCGAGTTCTGCGTGCGCGGCGGCCTGGTCGATCTCTACCCGATGGGTTCGGCGCTGCCTTTCCGCCTCGACCTGCTCGACGACACGATCGAGTCGATTCGCACCTTCGATCCGGACAGCCAGCGCAGCCTCTACGCGGTGCCCGACGTGCGCCTTCTGCCCGGCCGCGAGTTTCCCCTCGACGAACCCGCGCGCGTGGCGTTTCGCGCCCGCTGGCGCGAGGTGTTCGAAGGCGATCCGAGCCGCTCGAGCGTCTACAAGGACATGGGCAACGGCGTCGCGAGCGCCGGCATCGAGTACTACCTGCCGCTTTTCTTCGAGCAGGCCGCGACGCTGTTCGACTATCTCGACGGCCGCACGACTCTCGTCTTGCACGGCGGGGTCGAGGCAGCCTGTCACCGCTTCTGGAACGAGACCTCGGAACGGTTCTGCTTTCTCGCCCGTGATCGCGAGCGGCCCTGCCTGCCGCCTGCCAGGTTGTTTCTGACCGCCGAGGAGTTTTTCGTCGCGGCCGGGCCCTTTGCCCGGCTCACGCTCGGCGAGGGCGATGCGCCGGCCTTCGCGGCGGTACCGCCGATCGCTGTCGAACGCAAGCACGCCGATCCGCTCGCCCGTTTGCGCGCGTTCGTCGCCGCGACGACGGCCGCCGGGGGGCGCGTTCTCCTGCTTGCCGATTCGGCCGGACGCCGCGAGACGATCGCGCAACTGCTGGCCGAGCACCGCCTGCACGCCGCCGACAACGCCGACTTCGCCGCGTTCCTCGCCGGCGACGCACCTCTGGCGCTCGGCGTCGCGCCGCTGCACGGCGGATTTTCGCTGCGCGACCGCGCGCTCCACCTCATCACGGAGACCGAGCTCTACGCCGCCAGTCCGCGCCGTCAACGCAATCGTGGCCGCGAGCGTGCCTCCAACGTCGAAGCGATGGTGCGCGATCTCGCCGAGCTGCGCATCGGCGATCCGGTCGTGCACGTCGAACACGGTATCGGCCGCTATCTCGGACTGGCATCGCTCGATGTCGGCGCGGGCCCGGCCGAGTTCCTGCATCTGGAATACGCCAACGACACCAAACTCTACGTTCCGGTCGCGCAACTGCACCTGATCTCGCGCTACAGCGGCGCCGACCCGGACTCGGCGCCGCTGCACCAGCTCGGTTCGGGCGACTGGGAGAAGGCACGCCGCAAGGCGGCGGGACAGGTGCGCGACACGGCGGCCGAGCTGCTCAACCTCTACGCCGTGCGCGCTGCGCGCAAAGGTCACGCGTTCGAGTTCAAGCCCGCCGACTACGACGCGTTCGCCGAAGGCTTCGACTTCGAGGAGACGCCCGATCAGCGCGCCGCGATCGAGGCGGTGCTGAAGGACATGCGTGCCGGGTTCCCGATGGACCGCCTCGTCTGCGGCGATGTCGGATTCGGCAAGACCGAAGTGGCGCTGCGCGCCGCGTTCGTGGCGGTCGCCGCCGGCAAGCAGGTCGCCGTGCTGTGCCCGACCACGCTGCTTGCCGAGCAGCACACGCAGACGTTCCGCGATCGTTTCGCCGACTGGCCGGTTCGCGTCGAGGAGTTGTCGCGCTTCCGCACCTCGAAGCAGGTCGCGGCGGCGATTGCCGGCCTGAACACAGGCGCGATCGACATCGTGATCGGCACCCACAAGCTGCTCACGCCTGAACTGCGCTTCGACCGGCTCGGGCTGGTGATCATCGACGAGGAGCACCGTTTCGGCGTGCGACAGAAGGAGCGCCTGAAGGCGCTGCGCGCGGAGGTCGACGTGCTGACGCTCACCGCGACGCCGATTCCGCGCACGCTCGCGATGTCGATGGAGGGCATCCGCGAGTTCTCCGTCATCGCCACGGCGCCGCAGCGGCGCCTCGCGATCAAGACCTTCGTGCGGCGCGAGAGCCCGTCGCTCGTGCGCGAGGCGTGCCTGCGGGAGCTCAAGCGCGGCGGCCAGATCTACTTCCTGCATAACGAGGTCGAGACCATCGACAACCGGCGCGCGCGCGTCGCCGAACTGGTGCCGGAGGCGCGCATCGAGATCGCGCACGGCCAGATGCCGGAGCGGGATCTCGAGCGGGTGATGCGGGACTTCTATCAGCAGCGCTTCAACCTGCTCGTGTGCACGACGATCATCGAAACCGGGATCGACGTGCCGACCGCCAATACCATCGTCATCCACCGCGCCGACAAGTTCGGCCTGGCCCAGCTGCATCAGCTGCGCGGGCGCGTCGGCCGCTCGCATCACCAGGCGTACGCCTATCTCATGGTGTCGGACGAGGACGCCCTGACGAAGAACGCGCAGAAGCGCCTGGAGGCGATCCAGAACCTCGACGAACTCGGCAGCGGCTTCTATCTCGCCATGCACGACCTCGAAATCCGCGGCGCGGGCGAGGTGCTCGGCGAGTCGCAGTCCGGCAACATGCAGGAAGTCGGCTTCGAGCTCTACACGCGCATGCTCAACGCGGCGGTGCGCGCGCTGCGTGCGGGAAAGGAACCCGACCTGCTCCAACCGCTGGCCGCGGTGACCGAGATCAACCTGCATGTCCCGGCCCTGCTGCCTCAGGACTACGTCAACGATGTCCACCAGCGGCTGTCGCTCTACAAGAAGCTGGCGACCTGCGCCGACGAGGAAGAGATCCTCCGCCTGCAGGAGGAACTGGTCGACCGCTACGGCAAGCTCCCCGATCCGGCGCGCAGCCTCATCGAGACGCACCGCCTGCGCCTGGCAGCCGAGCGCATCGGCGTGAAGAAGATCGATGCGTCGGGCGAAGTGATCGTCATCACCTTCGTGCCGAATCCGCCGCTCGACGCACGCCGCCTGATCGAACTGATCCAGCGCGAGCAGAACATGCGCATGCAGGGTCCGGAACGCCTGCGCATCACGGCGCAGACACCCGATCTCGAAGCGCGGCTGCAATTGCTGCGACGGGTCTTCAAGGCCCTGCATCCTGCCGCCGCGGCCGCCTGATGGACCTGGTCGTCCAGTCGACCGACCTGCCCTCCGGCGCCGTCGAAGCGTTCAAGGTCGCCTGCGTCGCGCGGAGTGTGCGGCGGAAACTGAACTGCGCCCGCTTGATCGGGATCCAGGACGACGCGGACACGCGCCGGGCCGCTGCGGCGCTGGCGAAATACTGGCGGTGCGACGCTGCGTTCGTCCCGCCCACCCTCGCGCTCGGTGCGTTCCGCGTGCTTGCGCTCGACATGGACTCTACGTTGATCACGATCGAGTCGCTCGACGAGCTCGCGACGCTTGCCGGCAAGGGTGCCGAAGTGTCGGCGCTGACCGCCGCGGCGATGTGCGGTGAAGCGGCCGACTATCGAGCCAACCTGAGCCGGCGGGTCGCGCTGCTTGCCGGGGTCGACGCGTCGCTGCTGGAGCGCGTCTACGCGGAGAAGCTGCACCTGTCCCCGGGCGCCGAGCGCCTCGTCGCCGCCTGCCGCAAGGCCGGGTTGCACGTCCTGCTCGCGACGAGCGGGTTCGACTTCTTCGCGCAGCGCCTGCAGGCGCGCCTCGAGCTGGACTCGATCCGCTGCAACCGGCTCGTGCTTGCGGATGGACGTTTGACCGGCGAGGTCACCGGCCAGGATCGGGCCGCGCTTGTCGATGCAGAAGGCAAAGCGGAGGCGCTGCGTGCGGCGTGCACCGCGCTGGGTTGCCCCGCCGCCCGGGCGATCGCGATCGGCGACGGTGCGAACGACCTGAAGATGCTCGCGCTGGCCGGCCTGTCGGTCGCATACCGCGCACGGCCGATCGTGCAGAAGCAGGCCGCGCACGCACTCGACTTCGCGCCGCTCGACGGCGTGCTCGAGTGGTTCGCCGAGGCGTGGTGACCGCGCGGGTGTGGCGCCGCGCGCAGCGCGCTAAAGCCGCTCGAAGATCGCCGCGATGCCCTGGCCGCCGCCGATGCACATCGTCACGAGCGCGTAGCGACCGTTGATCCGCTGCAGCTCGTAGATCGCCTTGGTGGCGATCACGGCACCGGTCGCGCCGATCGGATGGCCGAGCGAAATGCCGCTGCCGTTCGGATTCACCTTCGCCGGATCCGCGCCCAGGTCCTTCATCACCGCGCACGCCTGCGCGGCGAACGCCTCGTTGGCCTCGATCACGTCCATCTGCTGGATCGTGAGGTTCGCCTTCTGCAGGGCGTTGCGGCTTGCCGGTACGGGTCCGATGCCCATGTACTTCGGATCGACGCCCGCATGGCCATAGCTGACGAGTCGTGCGAGCACCCTGGCACCGCGGCGTTCCGCGACCGCGCGCTCCATCAGCACCAGTGCCGCGGCGCCGTCGTTGATGCCCGATGCATTGCCGGCGGTCACCGTGCCGTTTTCCTTGGCAAACACGGGCCGCAGCTTGGCCATGTCGGCGAGCGACGCATCGTGGCGCACGTGCTCGTCGGTATCGAACGAAACGTCCCCTTTCCTGCTCTTGAGCACGATCGGCAGGATCTGACTCTTGAACCGCCCTTCCTTGATCGCGGCCGACGCGCGGCGATGACTTTCGACGGCGAGCTGATCCTGCTCCTCGCGCCCGATGTTCCACTTGGCGGCGACGTTCTCCGCCGTCACGCCCATGTGGATGTTGTGGAAGGGATCGTGCAGCGCCGCGACCATCATGTCGACGATCTTGGCGTCGCCCATGCGCGTCCCCCAGCGGCCGCCGGGGATCGAATACGTGGCGCGCGACATGGACTCGGCGCCGCCGCCGAGCGCGATATCCGCATCGCCCAGGATGATGGTCTGCGCCGCCGAGATCACGGCCTGCAGGCCGCTGCCGCACAGGCGGTTGACCGTCAGGCACGGGGCGCCCTCGCGCACGCCGCCATCGAGCGCGGCGACCCGCGCCAGGTACATGTCGCGCGGTTCGGTGTGGATCACATTGCCGAACACGACGTGCCCGACTTCCTTGCCGTCGACCTGCGCCCGGGCGAGCGCCTCGCGCACGACGGCAGCACCGAGTTGCGTCGGCGGCATTTCCTTCAGGCTGCCGCCGAACGTTCCGATCGCGGTCCTCACCGCGCTGACAACAACGACTTCTCGCATAATCCCGTCCCCAAAAACTCGAATCCGGAAACCGATCCTGGACGAGCACGATAGCTTATCGAGATCGTGGGCGCGTCACGGGATCGGGTGGACGCAATACCGTCGTGATCCGCCTGTTCTCCACCGTCCCCGCCACCGTCCTGGCGCTCGGCGCCGTCGGCTTGTGGAGTCTGCTCGCCCTGCTGGCCGTCCGCCTGGCCGAGGTGCCGCCGTTCCTGCTGCTCGGCCTCTGCCTGGGCGGAGCGGGCCTGATGGCGATTCCGACCTGGCGCCAATGGCGCGTCCCGGCCGCGACGCTGCTGCTCGGCGTCTACGGGCTGTTCGGCTTTCACCTGCTGCTGTTTCTCGCCCTGCGCAATGCGCCCGCGGTGGAGGCGAACCTGGTCAACTATCTCTGGCCGCTCCTGATCGTCGTCCTGGCCCCAGCGGTGGTGCCGAAGATCCGCCTGACATGGCGCCACGCTATCGCCGTCTCGCTCGGATTGCTCGGCGCGGCCTTGCTCATCACGGGCGGTCGGTGGACGTTCTCCGGCGCGTACTGGCAGGGCTACGCATTCGCGGCCGGTTCCGCGTTCGTCTGGGCCACCTATTCGCTCCTGACGCGGCGGGTAGCGAACTTCCCGACCGCTGCGGTCGGCCTTTTTTGCCTGGTCTCCGGACTGCTCGCGCTGGTCTGCCACGGGATGCTTGAGCCGCGCTTCATGCCGTCGCCCGGGCAAGGCATGCTGATGGCGCTGCTCGCCGTCGGCCCGATGGGGGCGGCGTTTTTCCTCTGGGATGCGGCCCTCAAGCGCGGCGACCCGCGCACGATCGGGGCACTCGCCTACCTGACGCCGCTCGGATCGACGTTCTGGCTGCTCGTTGCCGGCGTCGGCACGCCGACGCCGCTCATCGCGGCAGCAACGCTGCTCATCGTCGGCGGCGCAGTGCTCGGCACGGTGCGCGCCGGCTGAACCTTCGCTACGCAAGCACCGCGTGCAGGTCGTGCGTGTCGCTCGACGTGACGTGCACGTCGTAGAACTCGCCCACCTTCAGGCGCGCATCGGGAGCGACGTGGACCACGCCGTCGATCTCCGGGGCATCGGCCATCGACCGCCCGACCCCGCCCCGCGCTGACACGGCATCCATGAGAAGTCGCTGACGGGTGCCGACCTTGCGCCGCAAGCGGGCGCGCGAAATCGCCTCCTGCACGTGCATCAGCCGCGCACGCCGCTCTTCGCGCACCTCTTCGGGCACGGCGCCGGGCAGCTGGTTGGCGGCGGCACCTTCGACCGGGGAGTAGGCGAAGCAGCCGACGCGGTCGAGCTCCGCCTCACGCAGGAAGTCGAGCAGGTACTCGAACTGCGCGTCGGTCTCGCCCGGAAAGCCCGCGATGAACGTCGAGCGCATGGTGATCTCGGGGCAGACGGACCGCCACGCCCGGATGCGATCGATGTTCTGCTCCCCGGATGCCGGCCGTTTCATGCGCTTGAGCACGTCGGGATGGGCGTGCTGGAAGGGAACGTCGAGGTATGGCAGGACCTTTCCCTCGGCCATCAGCGGAATGATTTCGTCGACGTGCGGGTATGGGTAGACGTAGTGCAGGCGCACCCATGGTGCCGGACCTGCATCGAGCTGGGCCAGCTCGTTGACCAGTTCCGCCATGCGCGTGCGGACCGGACGGCCGTCGACGAAGTCGTGGCGGTACTTGAGGTCGACACCATAAGCACTGGTGTCCTGCGAGACGACGAGAATCTCGCGTACGCCCTGCTTGACGAGGTTGCACGCCTCTCGCACGACGTCGCCGATCGGGCGCGAGACCAGGTCGCCGCGCATCGACGGAATGATGCAGAAGGTGCAGCGATGGTTGCACCCTTCGGCAATCTTCAGGTAGGCGTAGTGCCGCGGCGTGAGCTTGAAGCCGGCAGGCGGGACCAGATCGGTGAAGGGATCGTGCGGCCGTGGCAGGTGGGCATGGACGTGGGCCATCACCTCGTCGGTTGCGCGCGGCCCGGTCACCGCGAGTACCTTGGGATGGGTTTTGGCGACGAGGTTGGCGCCGCGTTCGGTCTTCACGCCGAGGCAGCCGGTCACGATCACCTTGCCGTTTTCGGCCAGGGCCTCGCCGATGGCATCGAGCGATTCCTGCACGGCACTGTCGATGAACCCGCACGTGTTGACGACGACCAGGTCGGCATCGGCATAGGTCGCGCTGATCGCGTAGCCCTCCGCGCGCAGCTGCGTGACGATGCGCTCCGAGTCGACCAGCGCCTTCGGGCATCCGAGCGAGACGAAGCCGACCGCGGGCGCGGCAGAACCCGCGGCCGGCCGCTGCGGCCGTCGCCTGGACAACGAGACGGACATTGGGACGGGCGCGCCGCAGCCCTATTTCTTGGTTTCGGCCTGGCCCTGGGCGCCGAAGGGGAAGGTGTTGAAGATCGAGCGGGCCTGGTTCTGCATGTTTTCCTGCATCTGCACGAACAGGTTCTTCGACTGCTCGATGTAGTTGGCCATCATCGACTGGATCATCGGCGCCTGCATGTTGACGAACTGCGCCCACATGTCCGGCCCGATCTTGTTCGAGTCGTAGAACGCCTTGCTCTGCTCCTGCAGCTTCTTCTGGATGTCGATGAACGCCTGCACGTTCTTCTCCAGGTACGAGCCCATCATGCCCTGCATGGCATTGCCGTAGCTGCGGATGATCTGCGACAGCACCGGCGGGGTGAACATCGGCATGCCGGCCTGTTCTTCCTCCAGGATGATCTGCAGCAGGATCTGCCGCGTCAGGTCTTCACCGCTCTTGGCATCGACGACCTGGAACTCCTCCTGCTCCAGGACCAGCTGTTTGACGTCGGCGAGTGTGATGTAGGTACTGGTCTGCGTGTCGTAGAGCCGTCGGTTCGGATATTTCTTGATCAGGCGCGTGGCCATGCGTAAACACCTCGTGCGCCCGTCGCACTCCTGCTAGGGCGAATCTCAATTGGCGAAGTAGGGATTCTATAGCCCGAACGGGCACGAACCAGCGCCTGCCGACAGCCGGCAAGCGAGCCGGTCCCTTCGCCATTGTGCAGCAAGGCGCGCAAGCGCGGTCCACGCGTGCGGGGGCCGGACCGCGCGGGCCCGTCAACCCATGTGCAGGCCGCCGTTGACGCTGAAGTCGGCTCCGGTCGCGAACCCGGCGTCATCGGTGGTCAGCCAGGCGCAGATCGATCCGATCTCCTCGGCCTTGCCGAGGCGCTTGACCGGGATGGTCTGGATGATCTTCTCGCGCACGTCTTCGCGCACCGCCATCACCATGTCGGTCGCGATGTAGCCTGGGGACACGGTGTTGACGGTGACGCCCTTGCTGGCGACCTCCTGCGCGAGCGCCATGGTGAACCCGTGCATGCCGGCCTTGGCCGCCGAGTAGTTGGTCTGGCCGAACTGGCCCTTCTCGCCGTTTACCGACGAAATGTTGATGATGCGACCCCAGCCCTTGTCGAGCATGCCGTCGATCACCTGTTTGGTGACGTTGAACAGGCTGTTGAGGTTGGTGTCCATCACGACGCGCCAGTCGTCGAGCGACATCTTGCGGAACACGCCGTCGCGCGTGATGCCGGCATTGTTCACCAGGATGTCGATCGCACCATGCTCGGCCTTGACCTTGTCGAAGGCGGCCCTGGTCGACTCCCACTCGGAAACATTGCCCACCGAGGCGTGGAAGTTGAAGCCGTCCTTTTTCTGCTCGGCGATCCACTTGGCGTGATCGCGCGTCGGCCCGCAGCCGGCGATCACTTTGTAGCCCATGGCGTGGAACTTGCGGCAGATCGCGGTTCCGATCCCGCCCATCCCGCCGGTGACGTATGCGACCTTGCTCATCGTTGCCTCCTTCCAGTTGGTTGCCGACTCACCGTTCCACGGCCAACGCCACGCCCATTCCGCCGCCGATGCATAGCGACGCTAGTCCCTTCTTCGCGCCGCGCCGCTTCATTTCGTGCAGCAGGCTCACCAGGATGCGACATCCCGATGCGCCGATGGGATGTCCCAGCGCGATCGCACCACCGTTGACGTTGATCTTCGACGTGTCCCAGCCCATTTCCTTGTTGACGGCACAGGCTTGAGCCGCGAAGGCTTCGTTGATCTCCATCAGGTCGAGGTCGGCGGGCTTCCAGTCCGCCTTTGCCAGCGCCCGTTTCGAAGCCGGGACCGGACCCATGCCCATGATCTTCGGGTCGACGCCGGTGGTGGCAAAGGACTTGATGCGTGCCAGCGGGGTGACGCCGAGTGCCTTCGCGCGCGCGTCCGACATGACCAGCACCGCCGCGGCGCCGTCGTTGATGCCGGATGCGTTGCCCGCGGTGACGCTGCCCTCCTTGTCGAAGGCCGGTTTCAGTCCCGCAAGGGCCTCCGCGTTGGTCTTCTTGTTGATGAACTCATCGGCCAGGAAAGCGATCGGATCGCCCTTCTTCTGCGGGATCATCACCGCGACGATTTCATCCTTGAACCGGCCGGCATCCTGCGCCGCCGCCGCCTTCTGCTGCGAGGCGAGCGCGAAGGCGTCCTGGGTGCTTCGATCGATGCCGTATTGCTTGGCGACGTTCTCGGCGGTGATACCCATGTGGTACTTGTTGTACACGTCCCACAGGCCGTCGACGATCATCGAATCGATCATCTTGACGTCGCCCATGCGGAAGCCGTCGCGCGAATTCATCAGCACGTGCGGCGCCAGGCTCATGTTTTCCTGCCCACCCGCCACCACGATCTCCGCGTCGCCGTTGCCGATGGCCTGCGCCGCCAGCATCACGGCCTTCAGCCCGGAGCCGCACACCACGTTGATCGTCGTCGCGGGCACCGAGACGGGAATGCCCGCCTTGATGAGCGCCTGGCGCGCGGGGTTCTGCCCCGCACCCGCGGTCAGCACCTGGCCCATGATCACTTCGTCGACCTGATCCGGCTTGACCCCGGCACGCTTGAGTACTTCGCTGATGACGATGGCACCCAACTCAGGCGCGGGCACCTTCGCCAGCGTGCCGCCGAACTTGCCGATCGCGGTCCGCGCGGCCGCAACGATCACTGCATTACCCATAAAGACCTCCTAAGCCTTCTCTTTCACATACCGGCCGGGTGCCGGTTCGATTGGAGCGTACTTGGCACTGCCAAGCTTTTCGGGCGCGGGCTTTTCCCCGCCGCCAAACGGCCGAAGCCATCGATCCCAATCCGTCCACCAGCTTCCTGGATGCTCTTCGGCGTCGGCGAGCCACGCCTCGCTGTTGGCGGGCAAGCTTCCGTCGCGAGACGTCCAGTAGCTGCGCTTTTTCTTGAGGGGCGGATTGATCGTTCCCGCGATATGCCCGCTCGCCCCGAGCGCGAAACGCACGCCGTTGGGGCGGTCGCCGGGCAACAGGCGCGCCGATGCGTACGCAGCCTTCCAAGGGACGATGTGGTCCTCCCTGGCTGCGAATACATACGTCGGCACCTTGATCCGATTCAAATCGATGCGCTCGCCGCAGCAGACGAGCTTGCCGGGGACGCGCAGGTTGTTCTCGAGATACATGTTGCGCAGGTACCAGCTGTACATGGGACCCGGCAGGTTGGTGGAATCCCCGTTCCAGTACAGCAGGTCGAACGCCGGGGGCGCCTTTCCTTCGAGGTAGTTGCTGACCACATAGTTCCAGACCAGGTCGTTCGCACGCAGGCTGGAGAACGTGTTCGCGAGTTCCAGGCCGGGCATGAGGCCACCGGCGCCG
>DATJUX010000039.1:0-6861 GCA_035502095.1 Burkholderiaceae bacterium | reverse complement strand
CAGAGGCGTGCCGTCCTTCTGGCTAAACAGCAGATCCTCGCCGTCTCTCGAACGCCGTCCGTGATGCTTCGCGACGAATGCCATCAACACTTCGCTCAAGCACGCGCTGATCGGGACGATGCGCGTCTTAAAGAACTTCGTCTCCTTGATGTGGAGCAGAGAACGGTGAAGATCGACGTCCTCGACTTTGAGCCGGCGGGCCTCTCCGCGACGCAGTCCGGCTCCGTACAGGAGCAGCACGAACGTCCGCAGTGTGTCTGCGTGGATCCCGCAACGTGTATGGCCGGTCGCCGCCGGCACCGCTGCCAGAAGGCGCTTCAGCTCGGCTTCAGAGTAGATGTAGGGGGTGAAGGAGGGTGTATAGCGCCTGCTTTCAAAGCTCGGCATGGGCGATGCCTTCAACCGGCGACGAGTGACCGCGTATCGAAAGAAGCCCGCCAGAACGCCGTGCTGTTTGGCCATCGTCTCGGCGCTGATGCCTTCGCGATTGATAAACCGCGTGATCGTCTCCGGGCGGATATCGCGCAATGGCATCTCGCCGACGGAACGGCTGAACGTGGACAGGACCGTTGCCCCGTGGTCGAAGCGGATGCCGAGGCTGCGTTTGTGCCGAATGTAGTCGGCGATGGTGGAGGCCGTGCTCACAGCAGCCCTCCCAAATCCAGCTCTGCCACTTGGCGCAGACCGTGTACATCGATCTTCGTATAGATGCGGGTGCTACTCATGCTGCGATGGCCGAGATGATCGGCGATCTGCTTCAAGGTGAAGCCGGCATCGAGAAGCTGCCCCGCGCACGCGTGCCGGAGACAATGCGCGCCGCTCCACTCGAGCTTCACGCCCTGCTTCCTCAATCGCTTCCTCACCATGGCACTGATGCTGGAGCCCGACAGTGGCCGGAACGGCGCATTGACGGTGATGAACACGGTCCGGTGCTCGCAGCGAGGCCGAGCCTCCCGCAGGTATCGCAGGATGGCCTCGCCGACCGGTGCCGACAGCGGATAGCAGTGCGGCCGACGCAACTTGGGCCGCATCACCTGTAGCGTCTCGGCCACCCAATCGACGTCGTCCAACGTCAGGCGCTCGACCTCGCCACGTCGCAGACCATAATGGATCAGCAGCAACAGGATCGCATGATCGCGGATCGTGACGGTGTCGTCGCCCATCGCGGTGATCGCGAGAAGCTGGTCTATCTCGTCAACGCTCGGCGCCCTGGGTACGTCGCCAAGCTCGTAGCGGCGTGGCAAGTCGATGTCGAGTGCGAGGCTGCCAGCGCACCAGCCCTGTTGCGCTGCGAACCGAAAGAAGCTGCGCAGGCTGCTACCCAAACTATGCAACGAGGTTCGGCGCCAGCCGCGCTCAGCTTCGCCGGCCAGGAACGCGTCGATCTGGTCGATGGTCACGTCCGAGAGCGATCGAACTCGCGACGGCAAACACGAGAAGAACCGGCACAGGCGCACCCCGCGCTCCGCGATTGTCACCGGCGAGAGACCTCGCTCGACGCGCATGTATGCCGCGAACGCGTTTACCTCGCGAGCGAACCGAGGAAGCGGGTCGGCCTCGGGCAGCAAAGCGCCGATGCTCCGAAGCCAGCCCTCTCCGTAGCGCCGGAACAGCTTGGCCGTCTCCTCGACGGTCGCCGCCCGTTGACCAGTCGAACGCTCCGATTGAGCTTCTCCAGCTGGTCGATGCTGATGCGTCCACCGTGGTTGTGAACTGCCTCGGCCACGATGAGCAGCACCCAGGCAATGCGCTTCAGCGTCGAGCGGGAATAACCTCCTGCATCAGCCTGACGCAGGAAGCCCTCGCGAGCCTCGACATACGGCCCAACCCGATAGCGGGCGACAATGTCGGACTTCTCGAATAGTTCGTCGTGCATGATCGATCCTCCGCCGTTGATGGCGGGATCCGATCAATCGTGCTGGGATATGTGGCGTAAGGCGTCGAGTTCTGCGCTCCACAGGTATCTTCGCACAGCCTGCGCCACATATTGCTCTGCGCCACATACCCAACGTTATGTGGTGCACCACATAACGTTGGGAACGGGAACCGGAACTGCCCCCCTTGAATGCCTGGCCGTTCAGGTGCTGGCGAGACGATAACCACCGTTGGTTTTGACGATGCGGCCGTCGGCGCAGAGTGCACCGATCCGCTCGAGGAGCGTGGCGGCGCGGACGCGAACTTGGGATCGCAATTCGGCGAACGGAATCGGCTGGTCGGCACTGGCGAGGATGGCCGTGATGCGCTCGTCGAGCGAACTGGGCGCCGGCGTCACCGGCTCGCCGCGATCGGCGACTTCCAGAGCGAGGGCGTCGCCGCGCTGTGCCAGCTCGATGGTCAGCGGCTTCGGCGACGGCGCCGCGCGATGTTCGACCGACAGTCCGATCTCATCACCGTTGCGGCGCAGGTAGAGATTGCTGTCGCCCCAGGCGTGGAACTCGGACGAGCCGCGCAGCGCCTGCCCGGCGCGTACGCCGCCGCCACCCTTCCTGGCATGATGGACGACGAGCACGGCGGTGCCGTGGCGGCGCTGCAGTTCGCGCAGGAAGGCCAGCAACGGCGCGACCTCACCGCTGGCGTTCTCGTCGATGCGATGCAGGCGCACGAACGGATCGAGAATAAGCAGGCGCGGCAACAAGCGAGCGACGGTGTCGGCGAGGTTCCTCCGGTCGGCGTCGAGATCGAGGCGCAGGATGGGCGCGGTGATGACCTGGATATCGAGGTCGGCGAGCGCCAACCCCGCTGCGGCGCAGATGCCTTCCAAGCGCCGTCGCACGATGTGCAGGGCGTCCTCGGCAGCGAACAGCAGCACACGGCCGGCGCGTGACACGGCGAACCGGCGCAGGCACGGCGTGCCCGATGCGACGGCCACGGCGAGATCGAGGGCGAGGAACGACTTGCAGCATTTGGGCTCGCCGCCAACGATGCCGACGGCCTGCTCGGACCAGAGCCCGGTGACCAACCATCGGTGTTCCTCGGCGCGCTCGGCGAGACGCCAAGCGGGCTCGACCGGCAGCAAGGTCATCTCCGCTGCCTTGCCGTCTTGGCCTCGGGCACCGGCGGCGCGGCGCACAGTTCGAGGAACAGCTTCTCGTCGATGTGGCGGGCCTCACGCTGCGCGGCGACGCTGAGTAACTCACCGGCGATATTCATCAGCGCGCGTGGGTTGCCCTGAGCGTGGTCGGCGAGCGTGGCGATCAGCTCCGGCGTCATCAACTTGACGGCGCCGGCCTTCTGCAGCGCGTACACGATCAACTCGGACAGTTCATCCGGCGTCGATCGTTCGAGCGCGAGGCGCACGCGCATGCGGCTATTGAGCGGCATCAACTCGTCGGAGCGCAGGCGTTCGGGCAAGCGGCCATCGCCGGCGAGCACGACGGTCAGGAGGATATGGCTGTCGAGCTTGGCCGACGACAGCAGGCGCAGTTCGGCGAGCACCGCCGGCAGCATCTCCTGCGCCTCGTCGACGATGAGGACCGGCCGTGACAGCGCGGCATCGATGTGCGTCTGCCAGCGGTCGCGCAACAACTTGGCACCGCCCCAGCGGTTGGCGGGACGGAGTTCGACGCTGAACAGGTCGCCCATCTCGCGATAGAAGTCTGGAAGGCCGGCTTGCGGCCTGGTGAGAATGCCGACTTTGACGTCGCGCTGCGCGCCAAGGCGTTCGGCGAGAATGCGCAGCGTCACCGACTTGCCGGTTCCGGGCGCTCCGGTCACCAGGGCGAAGCCGCCCTCGCCAACCAATTGCTCGGCCCGCCAGCAGAAGGACTCGATGCGGCGCGACACGTGCAACGCCTCGACCGGCACATCGGGCGCGAATGGGTTCCACTTCAGGCCATAGAGCGCCAGCAGCTTCTTGGTCATGACGTCTCTCCGTCGTCGGTGGTGGCTTCGTCCTTGGGCAGATAGGGTGGCGCCAAGCCTGTCGTGGCCTGCTTATCGAGCATGCGGGCCAACAGGGGTGGCATGGTCGGGTCCGGCGCAACCGGCGTGGGCACCGGTTTGGCCGATGCGGTCGAGACCGGATCGAGCGTGCGGCGCAAACCACTGGCGTTCTGCGTCTTGTCCTGCGGATAAAGGCGCGCGAGCACGCTGCCGGTGCGCTCATCGACAAGGTGGATGTGGCCCAAGTCCCATGATGCGTAGCGCACCTCGATGCGCGTCAGATGCCGATAACGATTGGGGATCTCGAAGCGGCGGCCCTCGATGACGATCGAGCCGTCGCTCCTTCGCTGCGTGCGCGTGTCGGAGCGCGTGAACGCCAGCCGCAATACATCACTGCCCGAACAGTCGCGCGTGACGGCGGGACCGGCGAGGAACCGGGCGATCGGCGTAGCGCCGATCTCGCTGTGGTGCTTGGCATTGTAGTCCTGCTCGACCCACGCCTGCGTCGCCTCATTGAGCGCGGACAAGGTCAGGTCCGGCACATGCTCCAGCATGGCCATCAAGCGGCCTTCGACCGGGCCCCAGAAGGACTCGGATTTAGCGTTTTGGTACGGGCTATAAGCAAGTGTTGTCTGGTGCAGGATGCCGAGGCGTGCGAGCCCTTGTGTGATCTCGGCGGCGGTCATCGCTGCGCCGTTGTCGCTCAGCGCCGCGCGCGGCAGGCCGCGCTTCTGGAATGCCTGCGACAGGCCGTGTGCGATGACCTCCGCCGTCTCGGCCAAATACCACTGCAAGTGACAGGCGAGCCGCGAGCGATCGTCGAGCACACCGAACAGGATCGGCGTCACCCATTCACCACGTGCCGTCAGCACCTTCCTTGAACAATGGTGGCAATCCCAGTGCCAAAGCGCATTCACATACTCGGACTCGTAGCTTCTGATCTCGCGGTCGGCGATGCGGGCCTCGGCTTGCTCGGCGCCGCGGGTTGTGCGCGGGGTGAGACGCCGGCGCTTGTCGAGACCGTTGGCACGCATGAAGCGGCGCAGCGTCGGATAGGACGGCACCGGCTTGAGATCAGGTTGCGTCTCGGCCAGCGCGACGAGATTGTCGTGATGCAGTTGGACGCTCCAGCCCTTATGGGCGGCGTATTGGGCGAGCACCGCGCGGCGGACGGCGTCGCTGACCGTGTGCTGCTGCCCAGCATTGCAGCGCACCTTGCGCCGGAGCACGCCGACCGGATCGGTGCGCTCGGCGACCGCACGGTAATACCAGCGCTCGATAGTGGAGAAGCCGAATCGCACGGGCTCGCCCGTCGTCGGATGCTGCCACGTCCGTTGTGCCAGATCGGTGATTGCCGCCCGCAGCTCGCCCTTCTCAGGCGGCGCCGCCAACAGCCAGCCGACGACAGCAAAGCGCAAGTGGGCCCACTGCTCGTGAACACGCTGATGACCTTGGCGACTTCGGCTGTCCGGCATGACGGCGCTCCTCGGAAACGAAATGCGCCGAAGCGAAGCACCGCAGCCGTTTGCTGGCGACGAGCATCCTCTGCGGGCGTGGCCCGACCGTCATCGAGCCTGCATTGCGGCGCCTCCTGTGATGGGACCGAGGAAGCGCAGCAGCGCGATCAGCGGCTCGGCGCCATCACCGGTGAAGCGCTCGATCAGCGCCACCGGAAGTCGATCGTGATCGACCGGTGGCATGAACCGGGCACGCGCGATCCGCCAGAACGGCGTCGCCGTGAACGCGTCGCGCCACCAGTGGCGCCAGCGTGCGATCGTGCGGCGGTCGACGCTGGCGACATCCGAAAGCCGCGCCAAACGGGCGTCCGTCGCGCCGTGCTTCAGGATGGCGATCAGCACGACGATCGCCGCGACATAGACGCGGCGGCCGAGAAAGCGCAGCGACGCTGGCGTCTCTCGGCCCCGGCAGCCGTCGACGGCGCAGCAGAAGCTGAAGCGCTGGTCGTGCTCGGGGCCGAGCTTGCAACCGCGGCCCCTGGGCTTGCGCTTGAACTTGGCCGAATGCAGCGCACCGTCGCAATGCCGGCATCGCCCGGCGCGTGCGGCGTCGGCGAGATCGGCGTCGAAGGCGAGCAGCAGTTCGTGGAATCTGGCATCCGCCAGCAGCGTTGCGTACAAGGAAGCCATCCTTCTCAGCCTGAGGCCAGACCCTGATGGCCAAGCCCGGACGCAACGATCGCTGCCCCTGCGGCAGTGGCAAGAAATACAAGGCGTGTTGCTTGACGAAGGACGAGGCGGTCGAGCACGAACGGCTGGCGGCGGCCCAGGCGCAGCGCGAAAACCAGGCTGCAGAAAAGCGCCAGAGCCTGCGCGAGGTGCGGGCGGCCATGCTTGCCAAACTCGCCGGCGAGTTCGCTGGCGATGACGGTTCCGATGACGATGAGCTGTTCGCGGACGACCTGTGCGACGACGACCCGACGGACGCGTCGAATGCCGTGCTGGCGCTCATCCACGACGGCAAGCTCGACGAAGCGGAGGCAGCGGCCCGAGCCCTGCTGGCACAATACCCGGACGTCCACGACGGCTGGGATCGGCTCGGCATGGTTCACGAAAAGCGCGGCGAAAACCGTCAAGCCGCCGATTGCTATCGAAAGGTGGTCGCGTTCCTCGACGAGAACCCGGACTACTCCGACCCCGCATTGAAAGACGCGTTCGTGGCCCGAATCGCAAAACTCGACCCGCCTGCCACCGGCTGACCTCACTACCCACGATCACGGTCCGTGACGGCCCCGCACTCGCAACCACCACCAACCAAGATTACCGCGCGCGGTCTTCCCCTCGAATGCCGTGGCCGGGCTTATTGAGAAAGGTTTTAACAAGTGCGTTGATGCCCCTGTGAGCCAGAACTCGGAAGATCTCATCCGCGACTTGATCTGCCGAAGCTCCAGTTTTGTATCGATCGATAGCCAGGGAACGTATCTCTTGGTGTAATAAGTCCCTGTCCGTTCTATCGCGCCTT
>DATJUX010000038.1:0-27701 GCA_035502095.1 Burkholderiaceae bacterium | reverse complement strand
CACCAGGCCGACCTTGCGTTCGCGGTAGTACGCGATCGACTCCTCGATCGTGGGGCGGCGACTGGAGCGGAAGTACTTGTCGGCGGCGCGGTCGTATTCCTCGCCGTAGCTGTCGAACGGATTCCAGCACGACACCTCGGCATGCGTGTGCGTGTCGATCGCGATCAGGTTGTCGATGTCCATGGCCCGGAGCCGGTTGCGCCGCACGAAGCTCTCATCTTAAGCGGCCGCTCCCGGCGTGACAGGCGCGCTCGCGGTAGATTCGCGTTCGCCGACAACAAGGAGACACGATGCGCCGCGCCCTGCTTGCCGCCCTGCTCTTCGTCTGCTCGCCCTTCGGGGTGCACGCGCAAGGCAACTATCCGGACCAGCCGATCAAGTGGGTGGTGCCATACCCTCCGGGCGGGGGCACGGACGTGCTCGCGCGCACGCTTGCCGACGTGATGCGCGCCGCCCTCGGCCAGCCCATCGTGGTCGACAACCGCCCCGGCGCAGCGACCAACATCGGCGCGGATGCAGTCGCCAAATCGAAGCCCGACGGCTACACGGTGATGTCGGCCGACAACGCGATGATGGCCTTCAACGAACACCTGTTCAAAAAGCTTCCCTATGATCCGGCGAAGGACTTCACCTACATCGGCGCGATCGGGCGTCTTCCGCTGGCGCTCGTGGTGAATCCGGAATTCCCGGCCAAGGACTTCAAGGAATTCCTCGCCTACGTCAAGGCGCATCCGGGCAAGGTGAACTACGCGTCGGTCGGACTGGGTTCGCCGCATCACCTTGCGATGGAGATGTTCAAGTACCGGACCGGCACCGATATCGTGCACGTGCCATACAAGGGCGCGGCCCCGGCGGTGCAGGACGTCGTCGCCGGCCAGGTGCCCGTCATGTTCCTCGATCTCGCGGCCGGGCTGTCGTTCATCCGGAGTGGCAAGGTGCGCGTGCTCGCGATCGGTACCAGCAAGCGTTCGCCGGCTCTTCCCGACGTGCCGACCCTCGCGGAGCAGGGCGTGAAGGACGTCGAGGTGTTCGCGTTCCAGGGCATGGTCGGCCCGGCGGACCTGCCGCCGGCGATCGTCACGCGGTTGAATCAGGAACTGAACAAGGCGCTCGGCAACCCGGCGGTAGTGAAGAAGTTCACCGAGTTTGGCATGGAGACGATCCCCTCCACGCCGGAGCAGTTCAAGGAAATGGCACGCGCCGAGTCCGCGCGCTGGAGCACGATCATCAAGGCGAACCAGATTTCGCTGGATTGAGGCCCCCTGGCGGGGGCGATTCGTTGCATCGCAGCTCTCAGAACACGATCACCTGCCGCACCGCCCTGCCTTCGTGCAAGCGATCGAACCCGGCGTTGATTTCCTCCAGCGCGAGCGTGCCGGTCTTCAGCCGATCGACCGGCAGCCGGCCCTGCTTGTACAGGTCGATGTAACGCGGCACGTCGCGCGACGGCACGCACGTGCCGACATAGCTGCCCTTGATCGTGCGCTCCTCGGCGACGAGCTGGACCGGCGCCATCGACCACCTCGCATCCGGCGCGGGCAGTCCCGCGGTGACCGTCATCCCGCCGCGGCGCGTGATTTTGTAGGCGAGTTCGAACGCGCGCACCGAACCCGCCATTTCGATCGCAACGTCGACGCCGCCGGAGCTCGCCTGACGGACGGCCTCCAGGGTTTCCGCGGCGCCGGCGTTGAAGATGTGCGTTGCGCCGAGTTTCCGCGCCAGCGCGAGCTTGTCGTCCAGCATGTCGACCGCGATCACCTGGCGCGCACCCGCGGCGACTGCGCCGAGCACCGACGCCAGTCCAACCCCGCCCAGTCCGACGACGGCGACGGTCGCACCGGCACGAACCTGCGCTGTGTTGACGACCGCCCCCACGCCGGTGAGAACCGCACAACCGAACAACGCGGCCTCGTCGAACGGCAGTTCGCGGGTGACCCGCACCGCCGAGCGCCGCGAGACCGTCGCGTGCGTGGCGAAGGCCGAGCAGCCGAGATGATGATTCACCGGCTGGCCATTGCGCTTCAGGCGTTGCCCGCCCAGGAGCAACCTGCCAGAGCCGTTGGCGGCGGCGCCGGGTTCGCACAAAGCCGGCCTGCCTTCCGCGCACGAAGGGCAGTGGCCGCAGCTCGGCACGAACACGAGCACGACGTGATCGCCGACCGCAAGATCGGTCACCCCGTCGCCCAGCTGCTCGACGATTCCCGCCGCTTCGTGACCCAGCACCATCGGCATCGGTCGCGGCCGGTCGCCGCTGATCGTCGACAGGTCGGAGTGGCACAGGCCGGCTGCCTTCATGCGCACCAGGATTTCGCCAGGGCCCGGCGGATCGAGGTCGATCTCCTCGATCCGCAGCGGACGCGATTGTGCGTACGGCAGCGGCGCTCCCATTGCTTCGAGGACGGCGGCGCGAATCTTCATTCGGCTTCTCGCGGTTTGTTTCGAACCAGCATCCCGGCCTTCAGCTCGGCGCAGCTCGTCACCCCCATCAAGGCCATGTCGCGGTCGGTCTCGTCGCGCAGCAGCTTGATCGCGTGCGCGACCCCCGCTTCGCCCGCGAGCGCCGCCGCGTAATTGAACGGCCGGCCGACGAACACGAACTTCGCGCCGAGCGCGAGCGCCTTCACCACATCGGTGCCGCGCCGGATGCCGCCATCGATCATCACCGGCATGTTGCCGGCCGCCGCGACCACGCCGGGCAGGGCGCGCAGCGGCGCGATCGCATGATCGAGCTGGCGGCCGCCGTGGTTCGACACGACGATGCCGTCGACATCGTGTGCGCGCGCCAGCCGCGCATCGTCGGCGTGCAGGATGCCCTTGACGATCAGCACTCCGGTCCAGCGCCTGCGCATCCGTTCGAGGTGCTTCCAGGTCAGGTGATCGCGGGCGGAGAAGTCGCGCAGGACGTTGGACGCGATGACGGGCGCGCCGCGTTCGGCAAACGAGTTCTCGAAGTGCGGCAAACCGTGCCTTAACAGCGTGCGCACGAACGTGCCCAACAGCCAGCGCGGCCGCACGAGCCCGTCGTAGAACAGCCGCAGCGAAGGACGCAGCGGCGTCGAAAAACCCGCGCGCGTGCTGTTCGAGCGGTTGCCCGCGACCGGCACGTCGACCGTCACCACGAGCGTGCGATAACCCGCGGCGGCGACCCGATCGAGCAGCGCGTCGATGCGCGCCGGGTCACCCGGCACGTACGCCTGGAACCACGTGCCCGGTGCGGCGGCGAGCACGTCTTCCAGCCGGATCAGCGAGGTTCCGCTCAGGATCATCGGAATGTTGGCGGCACGCGCGGCGCGCGCCTGCACGATGTCGCCGCGATATGCGCTCAACGCACTCAAGCCCATCGGCGCGATGCCGAACGGCATCGACCAGGTCTGCCCGAACAGCTCGACGCTCTGGTGCCGCTGCGAGACGTCGACCAGCACGCGCGTGGTCAGCATGTAGTCGTCGAACGCGCTCCGGTTGCCGACCAAGGCGCGGCTGTCCTCGGCCGCCATGGCGACGTAGGCAAAGACCGGGCGCGGGAGATGACGTCGTGCCGCTTCTTCGAAATCGTCGAGCGAGTAGATCGAGCGCAAGCGCCGCGGCGTTCCCGCCAGCGGCGGGGCGAAGCCACGGCTGGTCGACTCGAGCGCGGGATTGGCGGGATTGGCGGGATTGGCCGTCATGACTTCGCACCGCCCGCCAGGAAGTCGAGATCGCAGCCGTAGGGCGCCTGCATCACCGTGTTCCGGTACAGCATGCCGTAGCCACGCGTCGGCTTCGGCGGCGCGGCCCAGCTCGCCAGCCGCCGCTCGATCTCGCCGGCGTCGACGAGGAGGTCGATGCGCTTCTTCGCCACCGACAGCCGGATGCGATCGCCGTTGCGCACCGCTGCCAGCGGCCCGCCGACCGCGGCCTCCGGCGCCGTGTGCAGCACGATGGTGCCGTACGCCGTGCCGCTCATGCGCGCATCCGAGATGCGCACCATGTCCTTCACGCCCGCGCGCGCGAGCTTGGCCGGGATCGGCAGGTATCCCGCCTCCGGCATGCCGGCGCCGTTCGGTCCCGCGTTCTTCAGGACCAGGAAGTCGCCGGGCACGACGTCGAGGCCGGGATCGTCGATGCGCCGGCCGAGATCCTCCAGGCCTTCGAACACGACCGCGCGTCCCTCGGTCTCGAACAACGCAGGCGTCGCCGCGGCGCGCTTGAACATCGCACCGTCGGGGGCGAGCGTCCCGGACAGGACGATGAGGCCGCCCACCTTGGAGACGGGATCGTCGAACGGGCGCACGATCTTGCGGTCGACCCATTGCAACGGCTCGTTCAGGCGCTCGCCGAGCGTCGAACCATCGACGCCGATGCAATCCAGGTGCAGCAGGTTCCTGAGCTCGCGCAGCACCGCGCCGACGCCGCCGGCGGCGTGCAGGTCCTCCATGTAACCCTCGCCGACCGGCTTCAGGTCGACCAGCACCGGCGTCTCGTCCGAGATATCGTTCAAGCGCGCGAACGGAATGCGGATGCCGAGGCGGCCGGCGACCGCGGTCAGGTGCAGGATCGCATTGGTCGATCCGCCGAGCGCCATCATGAGCCGGAACGCGTTTTCGACCGACTTCGTCGTGATGATTTCGCTCGGCCGGATCGGTTGCCGCGCGAGCCGCACCGCGGCCTTGCCCGCCTCTTCGGCAGCGACGAGGCGCTGGGCATCGACAGCGGGAATCGCCGCGGTGCCCGGCAACGCCATGCCCAGGGCCTCCGTGATGCAGGCCATGGTGCTCGCCGTGCCCATCACCGCGCAGGTTCCGGCCGTCACCGCAAGCCGCCCTTCCACCTGCTCGATCTCGGTCCTGTCGACTTCGCCGGCGCGAAACCTGGCCCAGAAGCGGCGGCAGTCGGTGCACGCGCCGAGACGCTCGCCCTTGTAGCGGCCCGTCATCATCGGGCCGGTCACGACCTGGATCGCCGGGCGATCGGCCGAAGCGGCTCCCATCAGTTGCGCCGGCACGGTCTTGTCGCAGCCACCGATGAGGACCACCGCATCCATCGGCTGGGCGCGGATCATCTCCTCGACATCCATCGACATCAGGTTGCGGAACACCATGCTGGTCGGGCTGAGGAAGACCTCGCCCAGCGAGATGGTGGGAAACGCGCGCGGCAGGCCGCCGGCCGCGAGCACGCCGCGCGCTACCGCTTCGGTCAATTCCGGCATCGTGCGATGGCAGTTGTTGAAGCCGCTGGGCGAGATCGCGATGCCGACCACCGGCCTGCCAAGCAGCTCGGTCGAGATACCCATCGAGCGCGCCATCGATCGGCGCAGGTAACGCGCGAAGTCGCGATCGCCGTAATTCGTGAGGCCGCCGTCGAGGCCGGGCGGGTCGGACATGGAAGCTCCAGAGGGGTGCGGGAAGGATCATAGGAGCACTCCCTCGCCCGCAGGCGGGGGAGGGAGAGGCATCGCTACACTTGCGCGGCAATTCATCCGGAGATTGCGACCCGATGCCCGCGAACGTCAGCTCCCACAAGTTCGACCTCTCGCCGCCTTCAGCCGAGCAGCGCAAGAAGCTCGAAGCCGCATTGACCCGCGAGGAGCGCGACGTGCTCCTGCATCACGGGACCGAGGCGCCGTTCTGCGGCGTGCTGCTGGACAACAAGGAGCCCGGCACCTATTGCTGCAAGCTGTGCGGCCTGCCGCTCTTCGCGGCGACGGAAAAGTTCGAGAGCGGCACCGGGTGGCCCAGCTTCACCGCGCCGTTCGCCACCGATCACCTGGACTTCGTGCGCGACAGCAGCTATGGCATGGTGCGCACCGAGATCCGCTGCGCACGCTGCGGCAGCCACCAGGGCCACGTCTTTCCCGACGGTCCGCCGCCGACGCACGAGCGCTACTGCATCAATTCGGTCGCGCTCGACTTCGTGCCTGGCGACGAGGCGTTTCCCGACAAGCTCGGGCGCGGCGAAGACAAGATCCGAGGCGCCTGACGCGCGCCTGCAGCGACCGCGTCGATCGAAGCGAGCGACCTAGCGTATCGCGTCGCCGTGGCGGTATTCGACGGTCAGTTCGTCGAGTCTCGCCTTCAGGGCCGCGTCCAGCTTCAGCGTCGCGCCGGCCAGCGAATCCTTCAACTGCTCGGGGCGGCTCGCGCCGACGATTGCCGAGGTGATCGCGGGATGCGCCAGCACCCATGCGATCGCGACGGCGGTCAGCGATAGACCCGCTTGCGCAACCAGGCCGCGGATCCGCTCGATGGTGCGGAACTCGCGGTCGTGCCAGTAGCGCTGCTGGTACATCGCGCCCGCCGTGCCGACAGTGAATCGCGTGCCGTCGGCGGGCGCTTGCGCCGGGCGATGCTTGCCCGTCAGCAGACCACCGGCGAGCGGGTTGTAGGGCAGGACGGCCAGGCCTTCGGCGAGAGCGAGCGGCAGCAGCTCGCGCTCCATTTCGCGAAACAGCAGGTTGTAGCGCGGCTGGATCGACACCAGCCGCGTCAGCCCGCGCGCGTCGCTGCGCCCGAGCGCGCTCGCCACCCGCCAGGCCAGCAGGTTCGACGCCCCGACATAGCGCGCGCGACCCGATTTGACGATGGTGTCGAGCGCCTCCATCGTCTCCTCGAGCGGCGTGTCGTGGTCGTCGTGGTGCAGCTGGTAGAGATCCACATAGTCGGTGCCGAGGCGCCGCAACGAGGCGTCGATCGCATCGAGCAGATGCTTGCGCGAGTTGCCCTTGTCCCAGGGCGCCGGGCCCATCTGGCCACTGCCCTTGGTGGCGACGAGAAAACGCGAACGCTTGCCCTTCAGCCAGCGGCCGACGATCTCCTCGGTGCGTCCGACGATGTCGAGCGTGCCGCCGAGGGGATAGACGTCGGCCGTGTCGAGCAGCGTGATGCCGCCGTCCGTCGCGGCGTCGAGGATGCGGAACGAGGTCGGCTCGTCGCACTGCAGCCCGAACGTCATCGTGCCGAGCGTGAGTCGGGAGATGGTGAGGCCGGTGGCGCCGAGGCGGGTCGTGGGCAGGGTCATCGAGGCTTCTCTCAATGCGGAGACACGTTCGCGAAGCTTAATGCGATCGCCTGGATCATCCGCGACGCGGCGGCGACGGGCCGCGACGACGCCACCGTGACACGGCGCGCGCGGACGCGGGATGCGCTGTAAGCCGCTCGTAAGAGCGCTTCGCGCCGGGGGCGAAAGAGAATTCTCGATCCAGGGGCACCCGGGCAACACAGAGGAGGAACCCATGCCAGCCAGGAAGAAGCAGGGCGCGGCGCCGGCTGCGACCGCGGGCGACCTCGCGAGTCGCGTACTGACTCAGCCGGTCTTCTCCGAACCCCAGCCGACGTCCGATCCGTCGACATTCCAGGTCAGGCATGCGTCGGACACCGCCGCCTACAAGGCGATCGACGAGCTCAACAAAGAGCACAAGATCAAGCCTCTTCCTTTCCCGCCGCCGCGCGGCGGCGTCGAGCCTCGCGTGACCCTGGCGCAGGCGATCGGGTCGAACGAAAAGGCGCTGCTCGACCAGATCACCCGCAACGGCCAGATCGTCTTTCACTCGACCGGCGACTGCGGCAGCACCAAGGGACCCAAGACGCAGAACGAAGTCACGGACAAGATGATCAGCGACTTCGAGGAGTCGCATCCCGGCGAAGTGCCGCAGTTCAACTTCCTGCTCGGCGACATCGTGTACAGCTTCGGCGAGCGCCAGTACTACTACGACCAGTTCTACGAGCCGTACCGCGACTATCACGCGCCGGTCTTCGCGGTCGCCGGCAACCACGACGGCATGGTCTCGCCGTTGCAGCACGAGAAGAGCCTGCAGGCGTTCCTGCGCAACTTCTGCGCCGATCGCTTCTGCGTATCGCCCGATGCGGGACACCTGTCCCGCACTGCCCAGATCCAGCCGGGGGTTTTTTTCACGTTCGAGGCGCCGTATCTCCGGATCATCGCGCTCTACAGCAACACGCTGGAGGATCCGGGCGTCATCGCCGAGGGCAACATCGGCAACAGCCAGCTGCAGTTCCTGCGCGCGGCCCTCGGTCGGGTGAAGAGCGAAAGATATTCCGGCGCGCTCCTGTTCGCGCATCACCACCCGCCCTTCGTCGCGCAGTCGAAGCACGGATGGAGCGTCGACATGCAGGCCCAGATCGATCAGATCTGCAACGAGGCGGGCGTCTGGCCGCACGCCGATCTGGCGGGCCACGCGCACAACTACCAGCGCTTCACGCGCACGCGGCCGGACGGCACCGAGATCCCTTACGTCGTCTGCGGCAACGGCGGCCACAACGTGCAGCGCCTGACGCGCAGCGGCCAGCCGGCGATCCGCGCACCCCAGGTGATCCAGGAAGCGTCGAAGGGCCAGGATCAGATCGTGCTCGAGAACTACGACGACCAGAACTACGGCTACTTGCGCGTCGTGGCGAGCGCGCGCCAGTTACGGATCGAATATCACCCGGCCGCCGACGGCGCGCACACCAAGGCACCCGATGACCACGTCACCGTCGATCTGACGAAGCGCAAGCTGGCCCACTTCGCCGCTCGCGACACGGGAATGAAGCAGCGGATCGCCGAGGTGCGGGAGCTGAAGGCGAAGACGGAGAAGAACAAACGAAAGTAGCGCCGCGTGCGGGGGCGGGAGTCTCGTGTCCGCTACTGCCCCCGTTGCCGCCGCACGTGATCCTCCAGGCGGCGCTGCACGGCGCTGAACGCGTCGCGTAGCGCGACGTAGACATCCATATTCTCATGGGCGTGGCTCGAGATGATCTCGTCGCCCGGGACCCTCAGGTCGACATGCACGGCATGCAGCTTGCCTTGCTGCTGGTGGGATTCCGGCACTTCCACCGTCACGCGACAGCTGACGATCCGGTCGCTGAAGTGTTCGAGCTTCGCGACGTGCTTGCGCACCGCCTTGTCGACGGCTTCCGACACGTCCATGCCACGCGTCGTGATCTGAAGCGGGATTTGCATTGAATTTTTCCGGTACGCCGATGCCACCAAGTCTGAACGTCGCGACCGCCGTGGCGTTGACATTCGTCAACCCGATGCCCCTCCCCCGGGGGCCGGGTTCCCACGAGCGGAGGAGAAGCGCCGTGAGAGAAACCGGGAGAGGGGCAAATCCGTCTCGCCGCTATTCCGGCATCCGCATGGACAGGCCATGGTGACGCGCCCATTCCTTCGCCTTGGCGATGGCGATGCGGATCGCCTTGCCCTCCTCCATTCCTTCCTCGAGCAGGGCATTGGCAATCTCGATCGCCTTCTCCCGCACCACCGGCGCCAGGTTCTGCATCGAGGCGGGGAAGTAGTCCGAGGACCACGGCATCGTCGCCTCCGCCGCGCTAAGCCGTAGCGCACGCGGTCGGCGAGGCCTGGCCGGGCTTGGGATGCACTGCGTCGGCGGCGAGTGCGCCGGCGAGTTCGAGGCAGCGCGCAGCGATCGTCGGCGCATCGGCATCGGTATCGATTCGATAGACGGCCCCCTCGTCCGCGGTCGGCTGCTCGAAGTGCGCGAGCTGATCGGCGAGAACGGCGAGCGTTGCGTCCGACGCGTCGTCACCGCGCGCACTGCGCGCCGCGACCCGCGCACGCAGCGTCGGCGCGCCCGCTTCGCACACGACGACTGCCCGGCACGCTCCGTGTTCCGCCGCCAGCGCGGCGAAGGCCTGGCGATCCGCACGACGCTGGAAGGTGGCATCGACGATGGCGCAGAAGCCTGCGTCGACGATCGCCGCGGCCGCCGCAGCAAGCGCTTCGTAGGTGGCGCGGGTGGCGGCCGCGTCGTACAGGCCGGCTTCCAGGTCCTGCGGGCGGTGATCGGTCGAAGCGAGGCCCGCGCGCCGCTTGCGCTCGACGTCGGATCGCACGCGCACCGCACCGAGGCGTTCGAGCAGATGCTGCGCGACCGTCGTCTTGCCGGAGCCCGTCACCCCGCACGTGAGCAGGAACAGCGGCGCGCGCACCCGAAACAGGCGTTCGGCCACGTCGACATAGCGGACACACGCCTGCTTGTCGCGCGCGCGGTCGGCGGCGGAACGATCCGGCTGCCCGCGGCGGATCATCGCAACCAGTGCGCGCACCAACGCGCGGTAGACCGCATAGAAACGAAGAACCGCCAGGCCCTCGTAGTCGCCGGTGCCTTCCAGGTAGCGGTCTAGGAACCGCGCCGCCAGGTGCGGCAGGTCGTGATCATGCAGGTCCATCCAGGCGAAGGCGACGTCGCTCATGACGTCGATGAACCGCAGTTCGGGGTTGAACTCGATGCAGTCGAACGGCACCGGCCGGCCCTCGATCTTCGCAACGTTGGCGAGGTGCAGGTCGCCGTGGCACTCGCGCACCCGCCCTGACGCGCGGCGCGCCGCGAAGACCTGCCTGCGGCGCGCGAACTCCAGTTCGGTCCAGCGCGCCAGCCGCTCGATACGCGGCTTCTGATCGAGGAGCTGCTGCGACTCGACCAACAAGCGCAAGCCGCTCACCGTGTCGCGCATCCAGCCGCCAATCTGCTCCGGCGTGCCATAGGCACTTTGCGCGGGTGCGCGCGGACAGGCGGCGTGGAATGCCGCGATCGTCGCGGCCAGCCCGTCGATGCAGTTGTCGTCGAGCTTTCCGGCCTGTGCGAGTTCGTCGAAGCGCGCGCCGTTGGCAAAGCGCCGCATGTGCACGGCGTATTCGACCGGTTCGCCGTCGCCGCCGAAGCGCGGACGGCGCTCCGTCCGGGTCACCGGCACCACGCCGAGATACATCTCGGGCGCGGTGCGCCGATTGAGACGGATCTCGGCATTGCACGCCTCTTGCCGGCGCGCGAGCGTCGAGAAGTCGGCAAAGCCGAGGTCGACCGGCTTCTTGATCTTGTAGGCGTGGTCGCCCGCAAGCAGCACCGTCGAGATGTGCGTCTCGATGACCTCGACGCTGCCGACCGCGTGCGGGTAGGCGGCAGGATCGCGCAACGCGGCGATCAACGCGGCGTAGTCCCGCAAAGCGTCGCCCTCGCCCGTCATGTCTGCGTCCTCGTAGACCCCGGTCCCGGTTCAAGATACAAGCGCGACCCGTGCACGACCTTGCGAAAGATCAACGTGCAGGTGTCGCGCTCGGGGAGGCTGAGGTGCGGGCGGCGGATTTCAGCGTTCGAGAAGGGAAACAGCTTTCGACGCGGACTTGCGCGGTTGAGCGCGGATAAATAAAACAGTGGTTCTTTGATCCGCGTTATCCGCGTCTGACTCTGAGGCCTTCCCCTAAGCGCGCGCGCCGACGCTGCGCTCGACTCCGGCAGGAGATACCGATGATCGAAGTCGGGGCCGCCGTGCAGCACGATAATCGGCTGGCCCGTGCCGATCTCGCGCGCATGCAGCCGACCGCCCTTCACGGCAACATGGCTCTCGGTTGCGCGGGGCATGTACTCCTCCTTCCACCGGACGGCAGCGGGCGTCGCGCTCGAACCTTGCATCGTGTCGCCGGTCATTATCATCGCTGCCGCCCATGTCTCCCGACAACCCCGCTCCGGCAGCCCCGCCTTCCGGTCCCGACCGCGCCGTCGTGAGCGTCTCCGCGCTGACGCGCCGGTTCGGTCCGCTGGTCGCGGTCGACGGCGCGACGTTGCAGGTGCAACGCGGCGAGATGTTCGGGCTGATCGGCCCGAACGGCGCGGGCAAAAGCACGCTGGTCAAGATGCTCACGACGCTGCTGCCGCCTTCGAGCGGAAGCGCGCGAGTGGCGGGCTTCGACATCCACACGCAACAGGCCGAGGTTCGGCGTTCGATCGGCTACGTGCCCCAGCTGCTGTCGGCCGACGGCGAACTGACGGGGTACGAGAACCTGCTGCTGTCCGCGCGCCTTTACCTGCTGCCGCACGGCGAGCGCGAGCGCCGCATCGACCAGGCACTGGCGACGATGGGCCTGCAGGACGTGCGCGACCGCCTGGTCGGCACCTATTCCGGCGGCATGATCCGCCGCCTGGAAATCGCGCAAAGCGCGCTGCATCGCCCGCAGGTGATCTTCATGGACGAACCCACGATCGGGCTCGATCCCACCGCGCGCCACGCCGTGTGGGGCCACGTGCGCAGCCTGCGTGCCGCATACGGCACCTCGATCGTGCTGACGACGCACCAGATGGAAGAGGCCGACACGCTGTGCGACCGCATCGGCGTGATTCACGCCGGGCATCTGGTTGCGGTGGGCACGCCGCGGGAGTTGAAGGCGCGCGTCGGCGAAGGCGCGACGCTCGACGATGTATTCGCGTCGCTGACCGGGGCTGCGCTCGACATGCGCGGCGACTACCGGCACGTGCGCGAGGAACGGCGCGGCGCGCGCGAGCATGGCTGATCGCACGCTCGCCGGCGCCGTTTCCGGGTACGCGACCCAGACGTGGGCGGTGGCCGACTCCGAGCTGCGCAAGCTGCGCCACGATCCTTGGGAGCTTCTCACGCGCGCGGTACAGCCGATCCTGTGGCTCACGCTGTTCGGCCAGGTGATGGCGCACGTGCGCGGCATATCGACCGGCGGCGTCGGTTACCTCGACTTCCTCGCCCCGGGAATCCTGGCGCAGAGCGTGCTGTTCGTCGCGATCTTCTACGGCATCTCGGTGATCTGGGAGCGCGATCTCGGCGTGCTGCACCGGTACATGGTGAGCCCGGCGCCGCGCAGCGCCCTCGTGCTGGGCAAGGCGCTGTCGTCGGGCGTGCGCGGGCTGTCGCAGGCGATCGTGATCTACCTGTGCGCGCTGGCGATGCACGTCGAACTCAGCCCGAACGTCGGCCACGCGGTGCTCGCGGCCCTGTTCGTGGTCCTGAGTTCGGCGCTGTTTTCGACCTTCTCGCTCGTGGTTGCGACCATCGTCAAGACGCGCGAGCGCTTCATGGGCATCGGCCAGGTGCTCACGATGCCGATCTTCTTCGCGAGCAACGCGATCTATCCGATCGAGTTGATGCCGCGCTGGCTGCAAGGCGTCGCGCTGGCGAACCCGCTCAGCTACGCGGTCGACGGATTGCGCGCGGTCATGCTGCGCGCCGGCGCGAGCACCTTCGGCGTCGTGCACGACCTCGCGGTTCTGCTCGCCGCGACCGTGGTCATGGTTGCGATCGCAAGCCGCATGTATCCGCGCATGACGCAGTGACGCGGTCACGCTTCGGGGCTGCCGCCGCGCGTTTCACTTGCGCGCACCCTGTGTGTCGCCGGCCGTCGTGGGTGGCCGCCCCGGTGCGGCGCTGCGCGGCGGCGGCACGTGGGCAGGTGGCTCATGGTGCGGCGGCTGCCCGCCCGGCGGACCCGGTCGCGGCGGCGGCGGGGGACCCGGATGCAC
Organism: Burkholderiaceae bacterium; assembly: GCA_035502095.1. Classification (GTDB taxonomy): domain Bacteria; phylum Pseudomonadota; class Gammaproteobacteria; order Burkholderiales; family Burkholderiaceae_F; genus JAKANT01. The sequence continues at coordinate 14,446 of DATJUX010000038.1, read as the reverse complement.
CTGCGGCGGATGGGGCGGCGGTGGCGGAAAGCCGGGCGGGCGTGGTCGCGGCGGAATCGGCGGCTGTACGGGTCGTGGCCGGTGGATCCAGTCGTCGCGGTCGTGATACCACGGCCGGCCGCGGTAATAGTGATCCCAATAGTCCCCGAGCACGAAGCCGAACACGGTGATCCCGATCACGGGCCCGTAGTCGATCAGAGGCACGGGCTCGCCCTCGTACAGGTAGTCGATGTTGGCCGCATAGATCCACCCGCGCTGGTCCAGCGCGACCACGTCGCACCAACTGTAGTCGGGCAGGCAACCTTGCACGTCCAGTACCGTTCCGGCCGGCAGGATCGCGACCACCGGATAGTCGCGCGCCGGACCCGCGCGCAGGTGCACGTCCTTCGCGGCGTAGGCCTCCTCGGCCGCTGCTGCGAGTGGCAACAGGCTCAGCAACAGCGCTGCACCGATCGCGCCCAGGTGACGTCTCATCGTTTCACGACCAGCGCGCTTGCGGGCGACGCGGTGCACGCCAGGACCGGTGGCGGGAGTTCGAGCGCCCAAGCTTGCGCTGGCTCACCCTTGCGCATAGCCGATCGTCTGCGCGAATGCAACGAACTGGCCCGCCGGCAGCTGCATCGCCTGCCCAAGCTTCGCGTAGTCGACGGCGCCGCGGAACACCGTCGCGAGGCCTTCCGACGCACAGTAGAGATAGACGTTCTGGCCGGCGAACGCTGCATCGACCGAGCCGTAGAGCCGGCGGTCCTCGGGCGAAACTTCGGTCATGCGCTCGCCATGCACGACGTACACGAGGTTCAGCGGCGCGGTCGCAACGAACTCCTGCATGCCGGTCTGGGCCCGCAAGTCGGCGGCGAGATGTTTGCGCAGCCCGTGCTGCGCCGGTTCATAGAGCCACACACCATCGGCCATCACCGCGTAGACATCGATCACCATGATGTGGCGCCAGTACGGGGCCGTGCGATCGCCGCTCGCGCGGTTGATGCCGTAGGCGGCCCACAGCAAGTCCGAGAGCAACTGGTCGGAGAGCGGGCGCGGCGAATACTCGCGCGTCGAGTGGCGCGCCTGCAGCACCTGCATCAGCGGCCTGCCGATCTCCTTGCGCGCGGCGGGCAGCGTGCGCAGTAAACCCTCCGCCAGTACGCCGCCAGGAACCGACGCGAGCGCGTTGGCAGCGAGCAGAGCAGTGTTGCCGGTGTGGCGGGTGACGGGCCTGCTTGCTTTCACGATGGGCCTCCTGACGAGGGCCGATGCAAGAGCGTCCGCGACGGAAGCCTCCGGCGTCGACCGGTTCGTCGTTGCACGACACGTGCAAGCAGTCTGCGCGTCTGCCAAGGCTCCATCTTGATCCACGTCTAACGCGGCGCACTTGCGGCCGCCGGTCAGCTCCGCCCGCTTCGCGGTCGGCCCTCGAATGCCGAAGCGAGGTGGCGGACGAACCAGTCCGCGGCCAGCGTGGCTACGCGCTCCAGCGCACCCTCTTCCTCGAACAGATGGGTCGCGCCGCCGACTACCTCCAGCCGCTTCTCGCATCGCAGTTCGGCGAACGCATCGCGGTTCAGCTGCAGCACCACCCGATCGTCGCCGCCGACGATGAGCAGCGTCGCTGCCTTGACGCGCGCGAGATGTCTGCCGGCAAGATCCGGACGGCCCCCGCGCGACACCACCGCGGCGATCCGCCGCTCGCGCCCGGCCGCCGCAACCAGTGCCGCCGCAGCGCCGGTGCTCGCGCCGAACAATCCGACGCGCAGGCGCGCCAGATCGGCGCGTTCGTCGATCCAATCAAGGGCCGCGCTCACGCGCGCACCGAGCAACCCGATATCGAAGACGTTCGCGCGGTCCTCGGCCTCGGATTCGGTCAGCAGATCGAACAACAACGTACCCAGCCCGCGCGCCTGCAGTTCGGCGGCAACGAATACGTTGCGCGGGCTGAGACGGCTGCTGCCACTGCCGTGCGCGAAGACGACGAGGCCGGCAGCGTCGCGGGGCACCACGAGTTCCCCTGGCAGTCTCTGCGGCCCGATCGTGACCGCTTCGATTCGACTCGGCTCTTTCATCGCGTGGCCTCGCTTCGGGTGGGCTGTCGGCATGTCGTCACTGGCCTGCGCCGTCGCCGTGCATCCTCTCGACCTCGGCGCGGGCCGCGGCACGCAGTCGCGTCGCCGCGGCGAAGACGTCGGAAGCTTCGTGCAGCGCCGGTGCGATCGGCACGCCGATGTGGATCGTGATCGGCGCGCGCCGCGGCCACCACCGGCCATCGGGCAGGATCGTGCGCGTGCCGCGAATCGCGATCGGCACGACCGGGGCGCCCGCGCTGGCGGCGGCCAGGAACGCACCCAGGTGAAACGGCAGCAAGCCGGGGGCGGCGACGAACGTTCCCTCCGGAAAGACCAACAGCGAACGGCCGGCCACCACCAACGCCGTCATCCGGTTGGCGTCTTCGACGCTGCGCCGGGCATCGAAGCGTTCGACGAACTCCGCGCCGAGCCCGGCCAGATAGCGGCCGGCGACGAACTGGTCGCGCAACTCGCGCTTGGCCACGAACGAGTACGGCTGCGGCAGGGCGGCCACCAGGACCAGGCCGTCGAGGTAGCTCGCGTGGTTGCTCACCAGTACGCACGCTCGGTCGAGCGGCAGGCGCTCGAGCCCGCGCACCGCGAACGGGATGCACGCCAGACGAAGCAGCAGGCGCGCCGCGACCCCGCTGCGACGCCACGCGATGGCGGGCGTCGGCGCGAGCACCGCGGCGACCCATGCCGCCGGCGCGAGCAGCACAAGCAGCGCCACCGCGTACAAGCCGAAGACGAAACGTGCGGCGGCCGCGGCCGCGGCGCGCAACCGCAGCGCGAGCGCGCCCGCGGCCAGGCGCACGAGCCGCCAGCGCAGCGGCAAGCGCCGGGCCTGCAGGTGCCCGGCTTCGTATTCGGCGCGGCAGGCGGAGCGGCGGATCTTGCCGCTCGAGGTCTTGAGCACCGTGTGCGGCCCAGCCAGCAGGATCTCGTCGGCCGGCTCGCCCAAGACGTCGACAACTGCGCGCCCGATCGTCTCGCGCAGGCGCGCGCGCACGACCTCGTCGGCCGCTCGCGTCTCGGCCAGCACGACCAGCCGCTCGGTACCCAGCGCGACATCCGCACTGCCGAACACCGCGACGCAGCCCTTGCGCACGCCCGGCACGGTCCCCACGGCGTCCTCGATCTCCTGCGGGTAGATGTGCCGTCCGCCGCGTATCACGATGTCCTTCACGCGGCCGGTCAGGTAGATGTCGCCCGCGGCGGCGTACGCCCGATCGCCCGTGTCCAGCCACCCGTCGTGAAACAAACGCGCGGTTTCGGCGGGGTTGCGAAAGTACCCTCGTGTCGCCGACGGACCCTTGAACTCGAGCCGCCCCTCGACGCGCTCGCCGACTTCGTTGCCGCGTTCGTCGACGATGCGGACGGGATGACCGGGCAGGGGCCGGCCGCACGCGACGAAGCGCTGCGCCGTCGCGTCGCCCGCCGTGGAGGGTATCGCGCGCCCCTCGCGCGCAAGCGCGTCGCGTCGGATGCGATCGATCAGCGGACCGCGATTCAGGGGCGGAAACAGCAGCCCGACCGAGGCTTCGGCAAGTCCATAGACGGGCGTCATCGCATCGCGGCGCAGGCCGTACGGCGCGAAGCGCGCCGCAAAGCGGGTCACGGTGTCCGGGCCCACCGGCTCGGCGCCATTGAAGGCGAGGCGCCACGAACTCAGATCGAGCCCGGCCAGCGCCGCATCGTCGATTCCCTTGAGGCACAACTCGTAGGCGAAATTGGGCGCGGCCGAGATCGTGCCGCGGTAGCGGTGGATCGCCCACAGCCAGCGCTCGGGCTTGGCAAGAAACATGAGGGGCGACATGACCACGAGCGGCATGCCGATGTACAGGGTCGCCAGCACGGCACCGATCAGGCCCATGTCGTGATACAGGGGAAGCCAGCTCACGAATACGTCGCTTGCCGTGGCCGCCTCGACCTTCTGCATCGTGCGTATGTTGGCGAGCAGGTTCCCATGCGTCAGCACCACGCCTTTCGGATTGCCGGTGCTGCCCGAGGTGTACTGGATGAACGCGATGTCTTCGGCGCCCACCTGCACCGGCGCCGGTCCGGCGCCTTCTGCGCTGGCCGAGTCCGCCGCGGGAAGAGCGGCGTCGAGTCGCTCCGGCGTGACGACGTGCCGCAGCCCCGGGACCCGTGCTTGAAGCAGACGGGCGACCACCATCGCCTCCGGCACCGCGATCAGCAGCACGGCCTGCGCATTGGCGAGGATGCCGGCGTGCCGCATGACGTGGTCCTCGAGCTGCGAGGCCCGCGCGGGCGGATAGATCGGCACGGGAATGCCGCCCGCCATCAGGATGCCGAAGAAACAGGCGAAGTACGCGGCGGACGTCGGCAGCATCAGCGCCACGCACTGGCGCGGCTCGAGGCCGGCACGCTGCAATGCGGCCGCCACCTTGCGCGCCCCGCCGGCCAGGGCTCCATATGAGATCTCGGTGGCGGTGTCATCGGCGAGCACGATGATCTGCACCTTCTCCGCGTGCGCCTGCACGTGATGGTCGAGCACTTCGAGCAGCGTCGAAGCGGTCGCGGGCTCTTCGATCTCCCCCGCGCCGGGCTGGCGCAGGTCGAGCGCAACCTGGGCTCCGGACGGCGCGGCACTCCCGGCGCGCGCGATCGCGACCAGGAGATCGTGTACCGTTTCGGCCCGCTGCAGTGTCTCCGGCGGCAGATCGATGTGAAAGTCACGCTCGATCCGCAGCAGCAGTTCCACACGCGCCAGGCTGTCGAACCCGAGATCGCGATCGAGCGTGCTGTCGAGCACGATTCGCGGCAGGACCGCCGCGCCGGGCTGCAGATCGCGCACCGTCTGCTCGACGATCTCGAGCAGAGCGCGTTCAGGCGGCCTGCGCGTTGCGGGGGCCTCGAGTACAACATCCTCCATCATGCCGATTGAGCGCCGAAGCCGGACTTCAGTCGTTGCGCTCAGTCAATCGGACCGCTCGTGTCGCGCAGGGGCGGCGGCCAGGTCTCGCCGCCCGCGTGCAGCGCGCGGGAAGGCCGCGGGTGAACATTGTCGCGGCGCCTCGCAGCGACTTGCTCCCGTCTCATCCGCGGCATGCGCATCGATCGCGGTGCCGATCGCGATTACTCCCCGCGCCAGCGCCTGCTATTGGGGTGCGACGTCCGATTCGGAAGCCGTTGCGCCGAGTCGTGCTCGTGACAGTCCAGGCACCCTCGGGACGGCACGCTCCATGTCGTACGCGGTTCGCGTCACGTCCGTTTGAGCTTCAGCGTCAGGAAGTGCGTCGCGCAGGAGATGCAGGGATCGTAGTTGCGGATCACCGTTTCGGCGCGCAGCCGCAGCGCCTCGTCGTCGCGATCCAGTCCGAGGGCTGCGAGCGACTGCGCGAGGTCCTGCTCGATGCGTGCCTGGTTCTGGCTCGTCGGCGGCACGATGCGCGCGGACGTTATGTGGCCTTCTGCGTCCGTGCGGTAGCGGTGCCAGAGCATTCCGCGCGGCGCCTCGGTGGCCCAGGCACCCGTGCCGGCGCACGGCGCGACCGCGACCTCCGGTTGCTGCGCCGTGTAGTCGGCAAGCAGCCTGCGGGCTTCGTGCAGCGCGACCAGTATCTCCGCGGCGCGCGCGACGATCGAATGGAACATGTTGCGGCTGGGCAGCCGCAGTCCGACCCGTTCCAGCGCATCCGCCACCTCCGCTGGCAGGCGGTCGGCGTTCAGGTTCAGACGCGCCAGCGGCCCCACCAGATACGGGGCGCCGTCCAGGTGCGAATACAACGCGGTCGAGTGCGGCTCGTGCGTCTCGCGGAAGTGCGACTCGTACTCGTCGGTGTCGATGTCGAGCCCGTGATCCGACACGATCCGCCCCTCGTTCATCGGGTAATCGTGCGGATGGCGCAACGCCACGCACGTGAACTCCTGGTCGTCGTCCGGCAGCGGCAGGGCCGCGGTCCATGCGAGCAGCGTTTCGGCCTCGGGCAGCGCCGCATCGATGCGCGCGACGAGTGCGCGGATCGTCTCGGCGTCCGGCGCCCGCGAGAAGCCGCCGACGCGCACGCTGACCGGATGCACGGAGCGCCCGCCGAGCGTGCGCAGGATCTCGTTGCCGAGTGCCTGCAGCGCCAGCCCGCGCGTGAGAACCTGCGGATGTGCGGCGGCCATCGCCAGTGCATCGGGAAAGCCGAGGTGGTCGGGCGCCGCGAGAAGATGGATGTGCAGGGCGTGGCTTTCCAGCCACTCGCCGCAGTAGAGGACCCGCCGCATCTTCCGGATCCACTCGCTCGGCGCCACTCCGAAAAGACGTTCGAGCGCATGCACCGCGCTCATCTGGTAGGCGACCGGACAGATCCCGCAGATGCGCGCGACGATATCGGACACCTCGTCGAAGGTGCGTCCTTCCAGGAACTTCTCGAACAGGCGCGGCGGCTCGAAGATGCGCAACGCGAGGTGCTCGATGCGATCGCCGACGATGTCGATGTCGAGCGCACCTTCCCCCTCGACGCGCGCCAGCACCGGCACGCGGATGCCCACGCGGCGTTGCTCAGTCATGGGCTCGCTCCAGCGCGGCCGCGCCCGCCGCGGCAAAAACCGGGGCGGCGTTGTTGATGAAGAGGAACTTCCGCGCCACCGCGCGCGGCGGCAGGCCGAGTCCTTCGAGCCGCTGCGCCAGCGCCGCGGCGTTGGCGGTTTCCGCGGGCCCGAAGCAACCGTAACAGTCGCGGCCGAAGCGCGGGCAGATCGCGCCGCACCCCGTGCGCGTGACCGGCCCCAGGCAGGGCACCTGGCGCGCCACCATCACGCACACCGTCTGGCTGCGCTTGCATTCGAGGCACACCTTGTCGGCGTCGTTCGCCGGCATCACGCCCGAACCCAGCGCACGCAATGCGGCGAGGATCTGCGCGCTCGTGATCGGGCAGCCCCACAGTTCCAGGTCGACCTTGACGACCTCGGAGATCGCGCGCACATGCGCGAGCGATTCGATGTGCTCCGGCTTCGCATACACCGCGGCGACCCAGTCGCCTTCGTGCGGCAGGTTGCGCAATGCCTGGATGCCGCCGCTGGTGGCACAGGCGCCGATCGCGACCAGATGGCGCGTGGCGGCACGGATGCGCTTGATGCGCGCTTCCTCGTCCGGCGTCGAGATCGATCCTTCGATGAAGGCGACGTCGACGTGCGCGTCCGGGTTGATCGGGCCGGCCTCGGCGAAGTGCAGCAGCTCGAACCGGTCGGCGACCGTGAGCAACGTCGGTCCGAGGTTGAGCAGCGCGAGCTGGCAGCCGTCGCACGACGTGAACTTGTGCACGGCCACGCGCAATTTCGTCATCGTCGTCGTCCCGCTCAGAGGCCCTTGCGGCCGAGCCACTCGGCGATCGCCGGATAAGCGAACACCGGCCCGTCGCGGCACAGGAAATGCGGCCCGAGCTGGCAATGCCCGCAGACGCCGCGGCCGCACTGCATGTTGCGCTCCATCGACAGGGAGATCGATCCCGGCGCGACGCCGCGCGCAAGCAATTGCCGGATCGCGATGACCATCATGATCTCGGGCCCGCACAGGAGCACGGCCATGTCGGGCGTGATGTCGATGCGGTCGAACAGCTCGGTAACCCGCCCGATGTGACCCGGCCACAGGGGTGCCCCGACATCGGCGGCCAACCACACCTCCGTGTGGGGCAGCGTGCGCCAGTAGGCGTACCGCTCGCGCCAGATCAGATCCTGCGGGTGCTTGACACCCTGGACGATGGCGAGCCGGCCGAACTGCGCCCGGCGCATCAGAATGTAGTTGATCACGCTCACGACCGGCGCGCAGCCCAGGCCGCCGGTGACCACGAGCACGTTGCGGCCGGTGATATCGGCGAGCGGCCAGCCGCGGCCGAACGGTCCGCGCACGCCCACAGCGTCGCCTGCGTTCAGCTGCGCCAGGCCGCGCGTGATGCGGCCCAGGGTACGGATCGTGTGGCTGATGAGCTCGGGCTGCTGCGGATCGGAGACGACCGATATCGCCACTTCCCCCACCCCGAACAGGCTCAGCATGTTGAACTGGCCGGGCACGAAGTGATAGGCGGCGCGCTGGCGCGGATCGTCGAGTTGTAGCTGCAAGGTGAAGATGCCCTGCGCGTCGTCGATGCGCTCGACGACGGTGGCCGGCGCCGGCACCGCGAACGGCTCGTTTTGGGCAAGCACGGCGGCGTTCATTGCGGCTCTTTCATCAGCGCCGCCACTTCGGCGGTGATGTCGATGCCCACCGGACACCAGGCGATGCAACGGCCGCAGCCGACGCAACCGCTGCGGCCGAACTGGTCGTGCCAGCCCGCGAGCTTGTGTGTCAGCCACTGGCGGTAGCGCGTGCGCACGTCGGGTCGCACCTGGTTGCCGTGCATGTATCCGTGCACGGCCGTGAAGCAGGAATCCCATTCGCGGAAGTGTGTCGTCTGGTCGCCTTCGAGGGCCGCCTGATCGCCTTCGCGCGAGCAGAAGCACGTCGGGCAGACCGCGACGCAGTTGCCGCACGCAAGGCAGCGGGTGGCCACGTCGTCCCACTGCGGATGTTCGAGCCTGGCGAACAGGTCGTTGCGGAGATTGCGCGACGGCAGCTTGCGCGTCTGGACGGCGGCAGCGCGTTCCGTCTGCGCCGTGGCTTCTTGTGTCTGTGCCTCGGTTGCGGCGGCCAGCTGCAGCGCGCCCAGGATCTCGGCGCCGCGCTCCGATCCTTCGCGCACGACGAACCCATCGTCACGTTCCGTGAGCGCGATGTCGAAGCCGTTCCGCGCGCCGGGCCCGTCGCCGGTGCTGGCACAGAAACACGTGTCGGCCGGGTGGCTGCAATCGACCGCCACCACGAACGTGCTTGCGCGGCGCGCCGCATAGTGCGCATCGAGCTTGCCTTCGTGCATGAAGTGCGCGTCGTTCAGCGCAAGCGCCGCGAGGTCGCAGGCACGCGCGCCGATCACCGCGATCGGCTGCGCCGCGGGCGCGACGGCCTTGAAGGCGAGCTTGCCTTTTGGATCGCGGGTGGCCTGCCACAACGACTCGCGTGGCGCGAAGAAGACCGGCTTCATCGCCTGCGGGCCGTTGGCCCAGGCGAACTGGCGCTGCGAATCCACCTGTCGCATCGTGTAGCGGCCGGGTGCCTGCTCGACCTGCCAGCCGGCCGGCAGCTGATCCGATTTCTCTATCGGCTTGTAGACAATCGCGCCGTCGCGCACGGTCGGCCCGATCACTGTGTAGCCGCGCCGGCGCAGCAGGTCCAGGAGCGCCCCAAGCGACCCGCGCGGAAGAAAGCGATCGACGGCCAGTGGCATGAGCGGTGAAGGTGGTCGGCGCCGTGGCGACGCTTATATCAACGAGCAACCTGCCGCCGCAAGCGAGTCCTGCTTCCTTTCTCTCCCGCGAACGCGCTTTCAGTCGCGAACCGGGCGCCGTCGCTCGGACAAGATCGCGCCCGCTCTCCTTGGCGACCCGAACCACATGATCCCAAGCAAGACGCTCTGGTCTTGGCTGCCGTCATCTCACGGCTGGGATGGCGCCGGTGCGGGTGGCTTGACTGGCCTCGGAATGCGGGCGCGACACGGGCATTGTGTGCCTTCCGGCGCGCTGGCGTCTTGAGCACCGTCAACAACGCGACCCGTCCGGATTGGACCACGTTTGCGCGGGGCAGGCCACCGCGCGTCCGCTGACGGCGGTCAATGCGGCCAGGCTCCAACGCGCGTAGCAATCGCATCATGAGAATGCGTTCGATCCGGGAGTCTGCGATGAATCCGTGGAATGTCTTCATCCTGATGGCACTGATGGCCACCATCTTCTCGCTCGTCAGCGGCATCGCGTCGATGACGCGCGACAGCGAGGATCGTGACGAACGCGAAGAAACGTGGATGTGGCGACGGGTCGCGTTCCAGGCGCTGGCAGCGGCATTCGTGATGATCGCGATCGCGCTCGAGTGAGGCGCTCGCGGCAAGCGCACGCAGGCCGCGACGTGATTTGACGGCATGGCCGCGCCGGGTTCTTCCCGGCCGCGCGAGCTGGCGCAGAGTACGCTGCTCGTGGTGGCGGTGCGCTGAGACCGGAGTTCATGCCGCGCCACCATTCCCGCCCGGCTTGCTGCAGCGACCCGTTGTGCCGAGGTTCTCATGCACAGCAACGCGAAGTTTCGCAATCGAACGGTCGTCGTCACGGGCGCCGCGAGCGGCATCGGCAAGGCGCTGGCCACCGCCTACGGGCGCGCGGGCGCCAACGTCGTGCTGGCCGACGTGAACGACCGGGACGGGGAGCGCAACGCGGAAACGATTCGCAGTGCCGGCGGCTCCGCCGCGTTCGTGCCTGCCGATGTACGCCGGGAAGCCGACGTGACCCGGCTGATGAACGAGGCGGTTGCCGCGTTCGGCGCCATGCACGTGCTCATCAACAACGCCGGCGTTTCGCGCTTCGGGAACCTGTACGACCTGAGCACCGCCGAGTGGGACGACATCGTCGCGGTTCATTTACGCGGGACTTTCATGTGCTCGCGCGAAGCGGCGCGGCAGATGCGCAAGGACGGCGGTGCGATCGTCAACATCGCTTCGACCCGTGCGCTGATGTCCGAGCCCGGCTCGGAGGCCTATGCGGCGGCCAAAGGCGGCATCGTCGCGATGACGCACGCCCTGGCGCTTTCGCTCGGCCCCGATCGCATCCGCGTGAACTGCGTCTCGCCCGGGTGGATCCAGACCGTGGACTACGAATCGCTGCGCGAACTAGACCATGCGCAGCACCCCGCCGGCAGGGTGGGACGTGTCGACGATATCGTGCGCGCCTGCTTCTACCTGAGCGATCCCGCGAACGACTTCGTGACCGGCATCAACCTCGTCGTCGACGGTGGCATGACGCACAAGATGATCTATGCGCCCTGACGCCGGCGTCCTCGCGCCACGGCGTCACGCCCCAGGTCCGGTCGCCCGGCTCACGCGGTTGCGACGCGCTGCGCGATGTAGCCGACGAGGCCGTCGAGGGTTTCCACCTTGCCGTAATCGGCCTCCGGCACCTCGACGTGCAACTGCCTGGCGAGCGCGATCAGCACGTTGAGGTAGTCGAACGAATCGAGGTCGAGCTGCTCCCGCAGCGACTTCGTCGGCACCACGGTCGCGAAGTCGGCCTCGGGAGCAATCGTCAGCACGGCATCGATCACCGCCTGGCGGATCGCGGCGCGGTCGGGCGCGGTCATAACCCCTCCGGTCGGGCAAGGCGCTCGCGCACCTTGGAAAGAAAGCGGGCGCCGGTCATGCCGTCGGTGACACGGTGGTCGCCGGAGAGCGTGACCGTGAGCATGCGCGCGGCGACGATCTGCTGCTCGCGCGCGATCGGGCGCGCGACGACGCGGCCCAGACCGATCAGCGCGACCTGGGGCGGATAGATCACGCCGTAGACCGTTTCCACGCCAAGGTCGCCCAGGTTGGTGACTGTCGTGGTCGCATCCGCGAGGTCGGAGCTGCGCAGCTGGCCCGCGCGCACGCGCGTCAGCAGGTCGCGCAGCGCCGCCATGAGGTCAGGCACGCCGAGCTTGTCCGCATCGTGCAGCGCCGGGACGATGACACCGCCCTCGCGCAGCGAGGTGACGACGCCGAGGTGGATCGCCGCCGACGGCCGGAACGCCCCGTCGACGAAGACGCCGTTCAGGTCCGGAACCTCGCGCAGCGCGAGCGCGATCGCCTTGAAGGCGAGCGCCGCGAACAACACCCGCTCGCCGATCGGCCGCCCGGCATTGAACTGCTCCAGCCAAGTCGCCGCCCGCTCGACCTCGACCTCGCAGCCGAGGTAGTAGTGCGGGATCTCGCGCTTGGAGCGCGCCATCGCCGCGGCGATCGCTTGGCGCATGCCTGTACGCGCCGCACCCTCGCCTGCCACGGCCGGCGCCGCAGCGCGCGGGGCCGTCTGCGCTGCGCCTTCGACGTCGGCGAGCGTGATCGGAGCGCCGCCCTTTTTCGCCGCAAGCGCGGCGATGTCGACCCCGAGTTCCTCGGCTCGCTTGCGCGCGGCCGGCGAGCTGCGCACCGGCGCCGGTGCTGGAGCGGGCCGCGGCGCTTCGGCCGGGGCGATCGGTGTCGCGGCCACGGCCCGCCAGTCTTCTCCTTCTGCGGCGAGCAGCGCCAGGACACCCCCGACCGGGATGCGCTGGCGCGGCTCCGCAACCAGCCGCGCGACGGTGCCGCTGGCCCAGATCTCGACGTCGACCGCGCCCTTCTCGGTCTCGACCACGCAGACGACGTCGCCGCGCTTGACCGCCTGGCCCGGCGCAATGTTCCATTGGATGAACGTCCCGGCCTCCATGTCGGCACCGAGCGACGGCATGCGGAACTCAATCACGGCCCATCACCTTGCGGGCGGCAGCCACGATGCGCTCGACCTGGGGCAGCGCCGCATCCTCGAGATGCTTCGGGTACGGCAGCGGCACTTCGGCCGTGCAGACGCGCGCGAGCGGCGCATCGAGATCGTAGAACGCCCCCTCCATGATCGTCGCCATGATCTCGGCGGCCAGCCCGCACGTCTTCCAGCTCTCGTCGACCACGACCGCGCGGCGCGTCTTCCTGACGGTCGCGAGGATCGCATCGACGTCAAGCGGCCGCAGCGTGCGCAGGTCGAGCACTTCGGCGCGCACGCCCTCCGGCTCCAGCTGCTCGGCAGCCGCGAGGCACTTGTACAGCGATCCGCTGTAGGTGATGAGGCTGATGTCCGAGCCGGCCCGGCGCACCGCGGCATGGTCGATGTCGACCGGGGCCGCGTCGGCGTCGAGTTCGCCCTCCATCGGCAGCAGCAGCGCATGCTCGAAGATCAATACGGGATCGGGATCGTCGATCGCGGTGAGCAGCATGCCGCGCGCATCGTCGAGGGTCGCCGGCGCGACCGCGCGTAGTCCGGGCACGTGGGCATACCAGACCTCGAGGCTGTGCGAGTGCTGGGCAGCGAGCTGGCGCCCGCCGCCTGTAGTCATGCGGATGACGACCGGCACGTTGATCTGTCCGCCCGACATGTGGCGCAGCGTCGCCGCGTTGTTCACGACCTGGTCGAGGGCAAGCAGGCTGAAATTGACGGTCATCACTTCGACGATCGGGCGCATGCCGTTCAGCGCCGCACCGATGCCGGCGCCGACGAACGCCGACTCCGAAAGCGGCGTGTCGCGGACGCGTTCTTCGCCGAACTCCTCGAGCAGTCCCTTGCTCACGGCGTAGGTGCCGCCGTAGCGGCCGACGTCTTCGCCCATCAGGAAGACGCGCGGGTCGCGCAGCAGCGCCGCCCGCAGGCCGGCGCCGAGCGCCTCGCGATACGTCGTGCGTACCGTGCTCATTGCGTTACTCCCGCGGCCGGCCTCGTGCGCGCATAGACGTTGCTCGTCAGCTGCTCGACGGGCTCCCACGTGCCCGCCTCGGCGAACGCCACCGCGGCGTCGATCTCGGCCGCCACCTCGGTCTCGATCGCAGCGCGGTCGGCGTCGTTCAGCAGGCCCTGCTTGCGCATCGCGGCAAAGAACGTCTCGACCGGGCAGCGCTTCTTCCACGCCTCGACCTCGGCCTTGCTCCGGTACAGCTCGGGATCGAACATCGAGTGCGCGCGGAACCGGTAGGTGCGGAACTCGACGAACATCGGGCCGGCGCCGCTGCGCACGTACGCCACGGCGTCGCGCGTGGCGTCGCGCACCGCGAGAACATCCATGCCGTCCACCGACTCGGCGCGCATCCGGTAGCTGCGCGCCTTCTCGCACAGGTCGGTGTCCGACTCCGAGCGCTCGATTGCCGTGCCCATGGCGTACAGGTTGTTCTCGCAGAAGAAGACCACCGGCAGGCGCCAGAGCTGCGCCAGGTTCATCGACTCGTGGAACACGCCTTCCGCGACCGCGCCGTCGCCGAAGAAGCACGCTGTCACCCGATGTTCCTTCTTCAATTTGCTGGCCAGACCCATGCCCACTGCCAGCGGCAGGCCGCCGCCGACGATGGCGTTGCCGCCGTAGAAGCGCGTCGCGGCGTCGAAGAGGTGCATCGAGCCGCCGCGTCCGCCGGAGCAGCCCTCGCGCTTGCCGTACATCTCGGCCATGATCTTCCCCATGGAGACGCCGCGCAGCAGCGCCTGGCCGTGCTCCCGGTAGGTGGCGACGACGTTGTCCTCCGGCGCGAGGGCGCGCATGGCGCCCGCGGCGACCGCCTCCTCGCCGATGTAGAGGTGCAGAAAGCCGCGGATCTTGCCCGCGCTGTAGAGCTCGGCGCACTTTTCCTCCAGGCGCCGGATGCGCAGCATGTCGGCGAGGAGCTGCAGCGAGAGCTCGGGCGGGTACGGGACCGGCCCGGACGGCGGCGGCGCGACCTGCGCGCTCACGACTGCTGCTCCAGCGTGGAGACGTCGCCCTCGGGCAGGCCGAGCTCGCGCGCCTTCAGGAGGCGGCGCATGATCTTGCCGCTGCG
>DATJUX010000037.1:0-59206 GCA_035502095.1 Burkholderiaceae bacterium | reverse complement strand
CTGGTACTGCGGCAGCGCAATCGCTGCCAGGATGCCGATGATCGCAACCACGATCATCAACTCGATGAGGGTGAAGCCGCGCTGTACGCGCTGCATCTGACGTTGAATCATGGACTACCTCTCCTGGGGGGAAACCGGCACACGCCGATGAGCGAAACTATGTACAAGTCTGACGCCCACAAAAGCGCGGGTCAGAACCCGGAAAACTGGCCAGATCAGCGGATCTGACGGTTGAAAGGTGACCAATTCCGTCCACCGGGTGGCGGAAACGGTCACTGAGCGGGGAAAACCGAACGGACTAGCGCCCGGTGGTGGAACCCGAAGGTATCAGGCTGCCGCGGCAGTTGCTGTTCCGGGATTGCAGAACTCCATCTTGACCCCGGCCAACTCGATGATGTCGGTGTCGCGCAGGGGGTGCGCGGCCGAGCCTAGGTTGTTGCCGTTGACCGTAGGAAAAGTCTCGCCCTCGACGTGCGCGATGAAGTATCCGGTGGGCCTGCGCGTTATGACGGCGACCTGATGCCCCGGTCGGCCGATCGTGGTCAACGCCTTGACCAACGCGAGCTCGCGACCGCTGTTGGCACCGGTGAGGATCTTGATCGTCGCGGCCGCGGGCTGGCCCGCGTCTTCTGCGCTGCCCGGCTGCCGCACCTGGATCGTTGCCGGGCCGGGGCCATAGAACTCGCGCCGCAACGGCTGGGACGTGTCGATGTCGACTTCCGCGTCGGAGGCCGCGCCGTCGGCGAGGAACTTGAGGCGGTATTTGCCGATCTCGACGATGTCGCCGCTCTGGAGCAGGTGCTTCTTGACCGGCTGCCCGTTGACGGTCGTACCGTTGGTCGAACCCAGGTCCTCGAGATAGACATCGGACCCATTGACGAACACCACCGCGTGCTCGCCGCTCACAGCGAGGTTGTCGATCACAAGGTCGTTGTGAGATCGGCGGCCGACGGTCGTGCGTTCCTTGGCGAGGTTCACCTCGCGCAGCACGACGCCGTCCAGGCTCAACACCATTCGCGGCATCTATCTTTTCTCCAGCGCGTTTTCGACGACGCGGGCGGAATTCTGCCAGTCGGCAAAAACCCTGCCAATCAAGCTTTTACGCGAATCGCCGGGCATCGTTCTGGCCGCAGCGCCGGCTGGCGTCAGGCCGTCACCGCCGCCTCCTGCACGCCGACTACAACCACGGACACATTGTCGCGCCCGCCGGCCTCGTTGGCCATGTCCACCAGGCGCCGCGCCACCTCCTGTACGTCGCCCGTGTACGACCCCATCTGCGCGTTGATTTCCGCGAAGCTGATCATCTCGGTCAGGCCGTCCGAACACATCATCACGAGGTCGCCCGCCCGCAGGGCATAGTCCCTGACCTCCGGATCGACCTCCGCGCTCGCGCCGAGCGCCCGCGTCACGAGGTTCTTGGCCGGAAGAAGGCGCGCCTCTTCCTCGGTCACCATGCCTGCGTCCAGCAGTTCCTGCGAAAACGAGTGATCGCGGGTCAGTTGTTCGAGGTGGCCGTCGCGCAACCGATAGAGGCGGGAATCACCGGTATGCGCTACCCAAAGGCGGTCACCCAGCAACCACGCAACGACGATCGTGGTTGCCATGCCCTCGAACGCGGAGCTGTTTAGGGCCGCCCGATAGATGGTCGAATTCATCGCGATCAGCCGATCGCGCAGCACCCTTTGCGGATCGAAAGTCGAGTCGGCTTGACGCGCTGCGTCCAGCTCCGCGGGCAACTCCGCAAGCAGCGTCGAGACCGCCATCGTGCTGGCGATCTCGCCGGCGTTGTATCCGCCCAGGCCGTCGGCAAGGATGAAGAGTCCGGATTCGGGGTCGGCGCCAACCGCGTCCTCGTTGAGCGGACGCACCTGGCCGGCGTGCGTCTTGAGGGCGTAGTCGAGAGTGAACGGCATCGGCAGTGCAAGGGGGAAATTCAGCAAGCGTAACCCGCCGAGCCTAACGAGAAACCCGGCCGCGCGCATCGAGCGAATGCGGATCTCTTCGCCCGGAATCCTCGTAATCGGATTGCGGCATCGCAGTCTAGGGCCCCGAGGCCTGCGTACACGGGACGGAGCATGGTTACGTCCACCGTCTTTCGTCCTAGGCTTCGGAGCGGTGGGAGCGCCTGCGGCGTCCCAGGATCGTCCCGACGACCACGACGAAGATCGCGCCGGCGACGGCGACGGGCAGCTCGTGGGGTTCCAGGCCGCCCTGGAACTGCTCCTGCAGGGCCGGATCGCTCAGCGCCATCTCGCCGGCGACAAAGCCGAGCAGGCCCGCGCCCGCCGTGATGATGATCGGCCAGCGGTCCATGATCTTCAGGAGAACCTGGCTGCCCACGACGATCAACGGAATGGACAGTCCGAGGCCGAGCAGCAGGAGCACCAGCTTTCCATTCTGCGGGCCGCTTTCTGCCGCGGCGGCGACCGCAATGACGTTGTCGAGGCTCATCACGAGATCCGCAATCAGGATGGTTCGGATCGCAGTCCAGAGGTTATCCGAACTCGCGACCGATTCGCTGTCAGGATCGTCCGGCACCAGCAACTGGATGCCGATCCAGAGCAGCAGCGCTGCGCCGACGAGCTTCAGGTATGGGTACTGCAGCAGCTCGACCGCGAACAGCGTCAGAAGGACGCGCATCACGATCGCGGCCGCGCTGCCGAAGATCACCGCCCGCTTCTGCTGATGCGGCGGGAGGCTGCGCGCTGCCAGCGCGATGACGACGGCGTTGTCGCCCGACAGCAGGATGTTCACCCAGATGATCTTTGCGAGCGCGACCCAGAACGCGATCGAAGCAGCCGTCTCCACGAGCGCGTCGAACATCCTTTCCCCTCACCCGTGCGCAACCGGCGGTCCTGCGGCCGATCCCGCGTTGCGCGGCCGGCTCGTTCTCCCCCGAGCGGCCTGTGCAAGCCCGCTACAGCACGGACTTCAACAGCGTGCCGATCTCCGATGGATTCTTGGTCGTGCGGATGCCGCACTCTTCCATCACGGCGAGCTTCTCGTGTGCCGTGCCCTTGCCGCCCGAAATGATCGCGCCTGCGTGTCCCATGCGTTTGCCGGGCGGTGCCGTGACCCCGGCGATGAACCCGACCACGGGCTTCTTCATGTGCTGCCGGACCCAGTGCGCCGCGTTCTCTTCGTCGGAGCCGCCGATCTCGCCGATCATCACGACTGCGTCGGTTGCGGGGTCGTCGTTGAAGAGCTTGAGGACGTCGATGTGCTTGAGGCCGTTGACCGGGTCGCCGCCGATGCCGACGGCACTGGACTGGCCCAGCCCGAGTTCGGTGAGCTGACCCACCGCCTCGTAGGTCAGCGTTCCGGAGCGCGACACCACGCCGATGCGGCCCTTGCGATGGATATGGCCGGGCATGATGCCGATCTTCAACTCCTCGGGCGTGATGACGCCGGGGCAGTTCGGGCCGAGCAGGATGGTCTTGCGATGCTGCTTGCGCATGCGATCGCGCACTTCGACCATGTCGCGCACCGGAATGCCTTCGGTGATGCAGATGACGAGATCGAGATCGGCCTCCACCGCCTCCCAGATCGCCGCCGCGGCCCCCGGCGGCGGCACGTAGACCACCGACGCATTCGCCCCGGTTTTCTGCTTCGCCTCCTTCACGGACGCGAAGATGGGGATCCCCTCGAAGTCCTCGCCGGCCTTCTTCGGATTCACGCCGGCAACGAAGGCGTTCCTGCCGTTCGCATAGTCGCGGCACGCGCGGGTGTGGAACTGCCCGGTCTTGCCGGTGATGCCCTGCGTGATGACGCGCGTGTCCTTGTTGATCAGGATGCTCATCTCGATCTCACGTCGCCCCGGCGAAGGCCGGGGCCCAAGTTGTCAGATCATGTTCCCGTGCGAATTCAACCGACGCTCCGGTCTGCGCCGGGGCGCCGCAAGCGATCACCCTGAGCCCTTGGCCGCCGCGACGACCTTCTGGGCCGCCTCGGCCATGGTGTCGGCGGAGATGATCGGCAGGCCCGAGTCCTTCAGCATTTTCTTGCCGAGTTCCTCGTTCGTGCCTTTCATCCGCACCACCAGCGGGACCTTGAGCTGGACCGCACGCGACGCCGTGATCACGCCCTCGGCGATGACATCGCAGCGCATGATGCCGCCGAAGATGTTGACGAGGATCGCGGCCAGGCGCGGGTTGCGCAGCATGATCTTGAACGCCTCGGTCACCTTCTCCGCGGTTGCGCCGCCTCCGACGTCGAGAAAGTTCGCCGGCTCGCCGCCGAACAGCTTGATCGTGTCCATGGTCGCCATGGCAAGTCCGGCGCCGTTGACGAGGCAGCCGATGTCGCCTTCGAGCTGGATGTACGAGAGGTCGAACTTGCTCGCTTCGACCTCGGCCGGGTCCTCCTCGTCGAGGTCGCGCATGGCGACGATCTCCGGGTGCCGATAAAGCGCGTTGGAATCGAAGTTCATCTTCGCGTCCAGCGCGACCACGCGACCGTCGCCGGTCAGGATGAGCGGATTGATCTCGGTCAGCGAGGCGTCCTTGTCCCAGAACGCCCGATACAGTCCATGCAGGACCGTTCGTGCCTGCGGAAGCGCGGCCGCGGGCACGCCGATCTTCATTCCCAGGTCATCGGCCTCGGCGTCGGTCAGGCCGCGGCCGGGATCGATGAAGACCTTGTGGATCTTCTCGGGCGTATGCGCCGCAACCTCCTCGATGTCCATGCCGCCTTCGCTCGACGCCATCAGGCAGACACGCTGCGTCGCGCGGTCGACGACGATGCCCACGTACAGCTCCTTGCGGATATCGGCGCCCTCCTCGATCAGCAGCCGCCGCACCTTCTGGCCCTGCGGCCCGGTCTGATGCGTCACGAGCTGCATGCCGAGGATGCTGGAGGCGTGCGCCCTCACCTCGTCGAGCGAGCGCGCGAGCTTGACCCCGCCACCCTTTCCGCGCCCTCCGGCGTGGATCTGCGCCTTCACCACCCAGACCGGGCCGCCGAGCGACTTCGCGGCCGCCACGGCCTCGTCGACCGACAAACAAGGGGCGCCGCGTGGCACCGCGACACCGTAATGCCTGAGGATCTCCTTGCCCTGGTATTCGTGGATCTTCATCGGCGTTCACCCTCGTTCAGCAGTCGAGCCGAAACGGCTTGCAGTGCGGGTTGGAGGTCGGGAGCGATCGTCGCGCGCGGGTGTCGAGAACCGAGCGAACGCCATGCACGTGTCGTCGCGGGTCTCGATCGCATGCTGAATGCGAAGTATCGGCGCCGGGACGACTCTGCGCCAGCGCCGCGCCGAGACGACGTGGCAAAAGGACGGCTCCGGCTCGCCCGGAGCGGCCCTTGTCAGCAGCGGCGCGCGCGCAGGCACTGTTCACGCGCTGAAGTTGCGCAGGAAATCGAGGAAGACGAGGCCGGCCAGGTCCACGTCGTCTGCCGCCACCGTCTCGAGCGGATTGTGGCTGATGCCACCGTTGCCGCAACGGACGAACAACATGCACGCGTCGGTGATGCGCGCGAGCATCATCGCGTCGTGGCCCGCACCGCTCGGGAGGCGGAAATGCGGCACACCCACCCGCTCCAGGCTTGCCGCGAGGAGATCCATCAGCGGTGCGGCACAGGGCGCACTTGGAACAGCCATGGTTCGCGCGAACGTCATCGCCACGCCGCGCCGCTGGGCGATCGCTTCGCACACGCGCAGGACGTCGACCACCGCTTCGTCGCGTGTCGCATCGTCCCCGGCGCGAATGTCGATCGAGAAGTCGCACCGCCCGGGTACGACATTGGTCGCTCCATTCGGGACATTGAACATTCCGACCGTACCGACCAGGGACGGCGCCTGTGCGCATCGCGACTCGATCGCGAGGGTCATCTCGGCAGCCGCGGCCGCCGCGTCGCGCCGCATGTTCATGGGCGTCGTACCGGCGTGGCTGGCCTGCCCGATCACGGAGGCCGTCATGCGTACGCTGCCGGCGATCGACGTCACGACGCCAAGCGGCAAACCGCGTTCGAGCAGCACGGGTCCCTGCTCGATGTGCACCTCCATGAACGCGGCGATGCGCGACGGATCGCGTCGCAGGGCGAAGATGGCGTCTTCGGTGCCCGCAAGGCCGGCAGCGCGCATCGCATCGCGCATGGTCACGCCGTCTTCGTCGACCGCATCGAGCCACGCCCGGTCGAAGGCCCCGATCAACGCACTGGACGCGAGGAAGCTGGAATGGAAGCGCAGCCCTTCTTCCTCGGCAAACGCGACCACGTCGACGTGGTATGGCAGGCGAATTCCATGTTCGTGCAAGCGCTTCACCACCGCGATGGGAAGCAGGATGCCGAGGCGGCCGTCGTACTTGCCGCCGTTGCGGACCGTATCGAAGTGCGACCCCGTGAGCAGGACCTTGGCCGCCGGATCCTGCGCCGGATAGCGCCCCACCACGTTGCCGACCGCGTCGATCTCGACCTGCATGCCGGCTTCGATCATCCAGCCCGCGATTTCGGCAGCCGCGGTCTGATGTGCTCGCGTCAGATACGCGACCGTCAGACCATCGGCCTGGTCCGAGTGGCCGGCGAGCTGGTCGGCCCATTCGAGGATCTGAGCCCCGAGACCCAACGAGCCCGCGCCAGAAACACCCGCCGTGCGCACGGAATCGGTCATCGAAGCGCCGGTTCGGGAGAGTCGGATGGCAACCGCATCCGACGATTATGCCGATCGTCGCGCGGTTCGGGACAGGCGACCGCGCCTGTCGCTGGCGCTACGCCTCCGCGGACGCCGAGCGGACAATCCGAAGCACGACGGCCGCGGAAAAGCCGCGCTGTGCGAGGAAGCGCATCTGGCGTGCTCGCTCCGCCGCATCGGCGGGCGCGCGTCCGAAGCGCCTTTTCCACAGCTCGCGCGCCCGCTCTTCCTCGGTCGCCTGGAGCTGCGCGATCGCCGGGCGCACGATCTCGTCCGGGAGATCGTGTTCCCGCATTTCAAGGCGGATTCGCGCCGCACCGAAACGGGTGGCCTTCGCGCGCGTCAGCGCAGCGGCAAAACGCGCCTCCGACAGGAGACCTTTGGCCTGCAACTCGTCGAGGATCCGCTCTGCCTGCGCGGCGGCCTCCGCGCGACCGACCTCGCTGCCAAGGCGTCGAAGCAGCTTGCCGCGCAACTCGGCGCGGCTGTGTTCGCGCCGGGCGAGCTGCGCGACCGCGTACTTCATCGGCGCGGCAGGCTTGCCCGCCCGTGCGTGGGTCGTCACACCGAACCGAGGCCCGAGAGGGTTACGCCGGCGCGGCAGCTACGCCGCGCGCAACAATGCCCAGCTTCTCGCGTATCTTGTTTTCGATTTCGAGCGCGATCTCCGGACGCTCCTTCAGATATTCGCGCGCATTGTCCTTGCCCTGGCCGATGCGGTCGCCGTTGTAGCTGTACCAGGCGCCCGACTTTTCGATGATGTTGTGCTGCGAGCCCAGGTCGACGATTTCGCCTTCGCGCGAGATTCCTTCGCCATAGAGGATGTCGAAATCGGCCTGCTTGAACGGAGGCGCAACCTTGTTCTTGACGACCTTGACCTTGGTCTCCGAGCCGATCACCTCTTCGGCTTTCTTGATCGAGCCGACGCGACGGATATCGAGCCGGACCGAGGCATAGAACTTGAGCGCGTTGCCCCCGGTGGTCGTTTCGGGGTTGCCGAACATCACGCCGATCTTCATCCGGATCTGGTTGATGAAGATCACGAGGCAGTTGGTGCGTTTGATGGTTGCGGTCAGCTTGCGCAACGCCTGCGACATCAGGCGCGCCTGCAGGCCCGGCAGCGAGTCGCCCATTTCGCCTTCGATTTCGGCCTTGGGAGTGAGCGCGGCCACCGAGTCGATGACGATGAGATCGACCGACCCGGAGCGCACCAGGGCGTCGGCAATCTCGAGCGCTTGTTCGCCGGTATCTGGCTGCGAGATCAGCAGGTCCTGCAGGCCGACGCCCAGCTTCTGCGCATATTGAACATCGAGCGCGTGCTCGGCGTCGATGAATGCGCACGTGCCGCCGATCTTCTGCATCTCGGCGATGACTTGCAGCGTCAGCGTGGTCTTGCCCGAGGATTCGGGACCGTAGATCTCGACGACTCGACCACGCGGCAGGCCGCCGATGCCAAGCGCGATATCGAGCCCGAGCGATCCCGTGGATACGACGTCGATGTCCTCGGCAACTTCGCCGTCGGCCATCCGCATGATCGAACCCTTGCCGAACTGCTTTTCGATCTGCGCGAGCGCCGCCGCCAGGGCCCTCTGGCGCTCCTTGCTGTCTGCCACCAACCCGCTCCTTCCATCGTCCATCGCCGCCTCCACCGGAAGATTCAGTGGCGTGGCCACCGCGGCGGAACGCCGCCTGGATGACCACGCGCCCTACTGTCTAAATCCACAGCGCACTGTACGTTCATACAGTGCTGGCGTCAAGGCGGCTTGATTAGTCGTCGTCTCCGTGTACCTCTCGCGCGAGTGTCCGGTCTCGCCGTACACGCTCAGGTTGCCAAGCATCGGGCGGTGCCGATCCCCTGCAAGCGGCGAGCCGATTTGCAGGGGATCGAGCATAAACAATTGCGTGATTCCCGGGCCCTCGGCTGAGGGAGCGTCCTTGGGAAGCGATGCTTGATGGCATAATCCGCGCCGCTTTTTGCGCGACGTCGGGGCCGATCAGGTCGAGCCGTTCGCCGCGGAAAACGAAGTCCCCAGGCGGATTAGCTCAGCTGGTTAGAGCAGAGGAATCATAATCCTTGTGTCCGGGGTTCGAGTCCCTGATCCGCCACCAAACCCTCAGTCGTTGATGCGCACCTTCATTGCCGCCGTCGTGCTTGCCAGTGTCCTCGGCGGCGCACACGCGCAAGCGGTCAGGCCGAAGATCCCGCCGGACGCGCTGCTCGGCAAGATCACCGCGGCCACGGTGTCGCAGGTCGAGATCGACGGCAAGACGTATAGCCTCGCTCCGGGTACACGCATCCTCAACCAGCACAACCTGAGCGTCACCCCGAACATGGTGGCGGCCGGCTCGCCGGCACGCTACGTCCTGGATGCCGGCGGTCGGGTGCGCGCGATCTGGCTGGTCGACGAGGACGACGGGACCGGCACCGCGCCGGTACAGCGGACACCGGGCACCGAATAGCACGACGCCGAACGCACGGCTCGTACAATCGCGCGGGTTTCGCCGCCGGATCAACACCGTGACCGCGAAAAAGCTCTATATCCGCACCTTCGGCTGCCAGATGAACGAGTACGACTCGGCCAAGATGGCTGATGTGCTCGCGCTGGCGGAAGGATTCGCACCGACCGAGGACCCCGGCCAGGCCGACGTCATCCTGTTCAACACCTGCTCGGTGCGCGAGAAGGCGCAGGAAAAGGTGTTCTCCGATCTCGGCCGCATCAAGCACCTGAAGAAGACCCGGCCCGGCCTGATCATCGGCGTCGGCGGTTGCGTCGCGAGCCAGGAGGGCGCCGCCATCGTGCAGCGTGCGCCCTACGTCGACGTGGTGTTCGGTCCGCAGACGCTGCATCGACTGCCCGCGCTGCTCGAGCGGCGCCGCGCAACCGGCAAGCCGCAGGTCGACATCTCCTTCCCCGAGATCGAAAAGTTCGACCATCTGCCGCCGCCGCGGGTCGAAGGCGTCACGGCGTTCGTTTCGATCATGGAGGGTTGCAGCAAGTACTGCAGCTTCTGCGTCGTACCCTACACGCGCGGCGAAGAGGTCTCGCGCCCGCTCGACGACGTGCTGACCGAGATCGCCGACCTCGCCGACCAGGGCGTGCGCGAAATCAACCTGCTGGGACAGAACGTCAACGCTTACCGGGGCCAAGCGGGCGCCGGGACCACCGTCGACTTCGCGCTCCTCCTCGAGCACGTGGCCGAGATCCCGGGCATCGATCGGATCCGCTACACGACGTCGCATCCCAAGGAATTCACGCAGCGGCTGATCGACGCCTACGCAGGGGTGCCGCAGCTCGTCGACCATGTGCACCTGCCGGTGCAGGCCGGATCCGATCGGGTGCTCGCAGCGATGAAACGCGGCTACACGGTGCTGGAGTACAAGTCGATCGTCCGGCGCCTGCGTGCGGCGCGCCCGGAGATCTCGATCTCGTCGGATTTCATCGTCGGTTTCCCGGGCGAAACCGAAGCGGATTTCGACAAGACCCTGGCCCTGGTCGAAGACGTCCGATTCGATGCCAGCTTCTCGTTCGTGTACAGCCGCAGGCCGGGAACCCCGGCAGCCGAACTGGCGGACGACACGCCCGAGCAGGTGAAGCTCGCGCGCCTGCAGCGCCTGCAGGCCGCGATCAACGGTCATGCGGCCGCGATCAGCGCGTCGATGGTCGGCACCCGGCAGTCGATCCTGGTCGAAGGGCCCTCCAAGCGCGACGCGCAGGAACTGACCGGCCGCACCGGCAACAACCGGATCGTCAACTTTGCCGGCTCCGCTGAGCTCGTCGGTCGGATCATCGACGTGCAGATCATGCAGGCCTTACCCCATTCGTTGCGCGGACTGGTCGAGCCGCGCGTGGCCGTGCAGGCGGCCTAGCAGCGTGGCCAAGCGCTCCACCGCGGCGGTGGTGCTCGACTATTCGGCCGAAGCGGGCAACGAACGGCTGGCGAATCTCACGGGCACGCTCGACAGCAACCTGCGGCAGATCGAAAACGAGCTCGAGGTTTCGATCCGGCGGCGCGGCCATCAGTTCAAGATTTCCGGCAAGCAGCCGCGCGCGCGCGAGGCGATCACGGTGCTCGAGCACTTCCTGCGCCGTGCCGATCGACCGATTTCGGTCGAAGAGATCCGGCAACACTTCGCGCAGCCGGGGGAACCTGCCGACGCACGGGTGGCGGGGGCGGAAGCCGCGGACGATACGGCCTTGCCGCACTTGCACACACGCCGGCGCGATCTGTATGGACGCACGCCGCGCCAGCGCGATTACATCGAGGCCATCCTCGGGCACGACATCGCGTTCGCCATCGGTCCGGCGGGCACCGGCAAGACCTACCTCGCGGTCGCGTGCGCGGTCGATGCGCTCGAGCGCGACGCGGTCGAGCGCATCGTTCTGACGCGCCCCGCGGTGGAGGCCGGCGAGCGGCTCGGTTTCCTGCCGGGCGATCTCGCGCAGAAGGTCGATCCCTACCTGCGGCCGCTCTACGACGCGCTGTTCGACCTGCTGGGCTTCGACAAGACCCAGCGTCTGCTCGAACGCCAGACGATCGAAATCGCACCGCTCGCCTACATGCGGGGCCGCACGCTGAACCAGGCGTTCGTGATCCTCGACGAGGCGCAGAACACGACCCCCGAACAGATGAAGATGTTCCTCACCCGCATCGGCCTCGGCAGCCGCGCGGTCGTGACCGGCGACGTGACGCAGATCGACCTGCCGCACGGAACGTCGAGCGGATTGATCCGGGCCCAGCACATCCTGCATGAGGTGCGCGGGATATCTTTCACCTACTTCACGGCTGCCGACGTCGTGCGTCATCCGCTCGTCGCACGCATCGTCGAGGCGTACGAGGGCGCCGAAAAGAGCGACCCGCCGCTGCGCCGCGATCGCTAGCCACAGCAGGGATCGTGACGCACGCTTTCGCGCGCAGCGCCCCCGTAACGTCGCGCAAGGGACGGCGCAAGCGCGACCTCGAACTTTCGATCCAGGGCGCCGCGGCTTTTCCCGCCTTGCCTTCGCGGACGACGCTGCGGCGCTGGACACGGCTCGCGCTCGGGCGCGACGCGGTGATCGTGCTGCGCTTCGTCGGCACGATAGAAGGACGCCGCTTGAACCGTGAATTTCGCGGTCAGGATCACGCCACCAACGTGCTCACGTTCGACTACATGGAAACGCCGGTGCGCGCCGACATCGTCATCTGCGTGCCCGTCGTGCGTTCGGAGGCGCGCGCGCAAGGCAAGCCGTTCCGCCACCATCTGCTCCATCTGGTGATCCACGGCCTGCTGCACGCGCAAGGCCATGATCATGTGAGCCCGCGTCAGGCGTACAGAATGGAGGCGCGCGAGCGGAGACTTCTCGCGCACTTCCATGTTCCGGACCCGTACGCGTAAGTTAGTGCAGGCTTCGGCATAGTCGAGGGGCATACCGGTATACGCATTCGCAACATCGTGCGGCGAGTGCGCATCGGATATCCTGCGTCTTCCGCAACCGCCGGGCGGCAAGACAGCGCCACCCGACTCTGATGCAAGACCCGTCCCCGAGTCGGCCATCGACTCAAACCAGGCACAAGACAGTCCTCGAACGCCTGAGTTCGTTCATCTTCCGCGAGCCCGAGAACCGCGCCGAGCTGCTTGGCGCGCTGCAGGACGCGCACGAGCGCAACCTGCTCGACGCCGACGCCCTGTCAATGATGGAGGGCGTGCTCCAGGTTTCAGAACTGCGTGCGCTCGACCTGATGGTGCCGCGCTCGCAGATGGACGTGATCGATCTGAGCGAGCCGCCCAAGTCGTGGATTCCGCGCGTGATCGAGACCGCGCATTCCCGGTTCCCGGTCATCGAGGACAACCGTGACCACGTGATCGGCGTGCTGCTCGCGAAGGATCTGCTGCGCTACTACCACGATGAGAGCTTCGACGTGCGCGCCCTGGTGCGGCCCGCGCTTTTCGTGCCCGAGACCAAGCCGCTCAACGTGCTGCTGCGCGAGTTCCGCGGCAACCGCAACCACATGGCGATCGTGATCGACGAATACGGCGGCGTGGCCGGCCTGATCACCATCGAGGACGTTCTCGAGCAGATCGTCGGCGACATCGACGACGAGTTCGACCAGGACGAGCGCGCGGACCACATCATCGCCGAGCCCGACGGTCGCTATCGCGTCAAGGCACTGACGGAGATCGCCGAGTTCAACGCCGCGTTCGCGACCCATCTTTCCGACGCAGCGGCCAACACGATCGGCGGGCTGATCACCGAACACCTCGGCCACGTGCCGAAACGCGGCGATGCGATCGAGCTCGAGGACCTGCGGTTCGAGGTCCTGCGCGCCGACGCGCGCCGTGCGCTGCTGCTCCAGGTGACCCGCCTGCACCGTCCCGCCGCGGAGGAATTCGCCGCGGCGGACGCGGACGTGCGTCACCAGGCCGCCTGACCGCCACAACGGTCGCCATCCGAAGCGCGCCCTCAGCCCGCCGCTAGACTGCGGCGGTTTTGCGTCGGGCAGGGAGCGGCGTGGCGCGCGTTCAGTTCAGGCTTCTCACCCTTTCGGTCGCAGCCCCCGTGCTGCAAGCCGGCGTGCTCGGCATTGCACACGCGCTCTCCTTCGCGCCGTGGAATCTCTGGTGGCTGGAATTGCTGGCCCTCGCCGGGCTGTTCGGTCTCGCACTGCGCGCTCCGACGCCTCGCGTCTCCGCGACGCTCGGATTTGCCTTCGGCATGGGCTGGTTCGTGACCGGCGTTTCGTGGGTGTACATCAGTCTGCACGTGTATGGCCAGATGTGGGCGTGGCTGGCGGGGCTCGCGACGGTCGCGTTCGCCACCGTGCTCGCGCTGTACGCGACGCTTGCGCTATGGCTGGTGCATCGTTTGGTTCCCGCGCCGAACGTGCGGCTGCTGGTGGCGCTTCCCGCCGCCTGGGCCGGGACGGAGTGGCTGCGCGGCGTCCTCTTCACCGGGTGCCCGTGGCTCGCGAGCGGCTACGCGCACAGCGACGGCCCGCTGGCAGCGTATGCGCCGGTCGTCGGCGTCTACGGCATCACGCTGATCGCGGCCGTGCTCGCCGCCGCGCTGATCGCGGCGATTCGATACCGGCTGTCGTCGCGCGCCGCGGTCGCGGGCGCGATCCTCATCGCCGCGTTCATGCTTGGCGGCCTGCAACTCGGGGACCTGACGTGGACCCGGCCTTTCGGCAAGCCGATCAACGTGCGCCTCGCCCAGGGCAACATCCCGCAGGACGACAAGTTCGGCCCGGAGGGCGTCGCACGCGCGCACGAGGTCTATTTCAAGCTGATGTCGCCGCCGGGTCCGGTCGACCTCGTCGCACTTCCGGAGTCGGTCTACCCGCTGCCGCTGACCTACCTGCCGCTCGAGGTGACGCGCGACCTGGCCCAATACGTGCACGATCGCGACGCGGCGCTGGTGTTCGGGATCTTCATCGAAGAGCCGCCACAGCGCTTCTACAACAGCGCGGTCGCGCTCACGCCGGATCGCCCGGGCATACAGCGCTACAGCAAGCGCCATCTCGTGCCGTTCGGCGAATTCATCCCGTTCGGCTTCCGGTGGTTCATCGATCTGATGAAGATGCCGATCGGCGACCAGGAGCGCGGCATGCGCAACCAGCCGCCCTTCGACCTCGCCGGCCAGCGCGTCGCGGTCAACATCTGCTACGAGGACCTGTTCGGGGCCGAGATCATCGAGGCCTGGCACGATCCACGACGCACCCCGACCATCCTTCTGAACCTGTCCAACCTGGCGTGGTTCAACGATTCGTGGGCCCTGCCCCAGCACCTGCAGATATCGCGGCTGCGCGCGCTGGAGACCGGAAGACCGATGCTGCGGGCGACCAATACGGGCGCGACGGCCATCATCGGCCCGCGCGGTGAAGTGGTCCGCCAGCTCGCCTTCAATACGGAAGGTGTGCTCGACGGCGAGGTGCAGGGATACACCGGCGACACGCCGTTCGTCCGCGTCGGCAATCTGCCTGCGCTCGGTGCGGTCGTCGTGCTTCTCCCCGCAGCATGGTGGTTCGGCCGCCGCCGGTAGGTCGGCGAACGTAGAATCGCGCCTTCGCCGTGCGGCCGCTCTCGCGCGCCGCCTGGGACGATGAGCACATTCCAGGAAACCATCCTGCGACTGCAGAACTACTGGCATCAGCAGGGCTGCGCATTGATGCAACCGATCGACCTCGAGGTCGGCGCGGGGACGTCGCACACGGCGACGTTCTTGCGCGCGATCGGCCCCGAGCCGTGGCGCGCCGCGTACGTGCAGCCATCGCGGCGGCCGAAGGATGCGCGCTACGGCGAGAACCCCAACCGGTTGCACCAGCATCATCAGTACCAGGTCGTGCTCAAGCCGTCGCCGCCCGAGATCCTCGACCTGTATCTCGGGTCGCTGCGCGCGCTCGGCATCGACGCGCTGAAAAACGACATCCGCTTCGTCGAGGACAACTGGGAGAACCCGACGCTCGGCGCCTGGGGCCTGGGCTGGGAAGTCTGGATGAACGGCATGGAGATCACGCAGTTCACGTACTTCCAGCAAGTGGGCGGCCTGGAGTGCCGGCCAATCACCGGCGAAATCACATACGGGCTCGAGCGCCTGACGATGTACCTGCAGAACGTCGACAACGTGTTCGATCTCGTCTACACCACCTGGAAGGACCGCGGCGCCGAGAAGCTGCTGCGTTATGGCGACGTCTTCCATCAGAACGAAGTCGAGCAGAGCCGCTACAACTTCGAGGCGGCCAATGTCGACCAGCTGCTCGGCCAGTTCGCTCTCTATGAATCCGAAGCCAAGCGGCTGATGCAGGCGCAGCTCGCATTGCCGGCCTACGAGATGGTGCTCAAGGCCGGCCACACGTTCAACCTTCTCGATGCACGCGGCGCGATTTCGGTCACGGAGCGCGCCGGCTACATCGGGCGCATCCGCAATCTCTCGCGCACCATCGCACAGAGTTACTTCGAGTCGCGCGAACGGCTGGGATTCCCGATGCTCGCCCGGGCTGCATAAAGAGCGAAGCCATGACTGCCGCGCCCCTGCTCGTCGAGCTGCTGACCGAAGAGCTGCCGCCCAGGACGCTGCAGACGCTCGCGCAGGCGTTTGCGCGTGGAATCGAAAACGGCCTGCGCGAGCGCGGCTTCCTGGCGCCTGAAAGCCGGGCGACGGCGTTCGCCACGCCGCGCCGGCTTGCCGTGCACATCTCGTCGGTCGCGCCGAAATCCGAGGACAAGCCGTTCAAGCAGAAGCTGATGCCCCTCGCCATCGCCCAGGACAGGACGAAGAACTGGACCACGGCGTTTCTCAAGAAGCTGGAGGCGTTGGGGCGCGGTAACCTGGCGCACGTCAAGGTCGGTACGCACGACGGACCGGACGCGCTGACGGTCGAGAGCGATGGCAAGGCCGACGCCGTGTTCCTGCAGAGCGTCGCGGCGGGACAGCTGCTGCTTGCGGGCCTGCAGGCGGCTCTCGACGAAGCGATCGCGTCGCTGCCGATTGCCAAGCCGATGAGCTACCAGCTCGCCGACGGCACCACGACCGTGCAGTTCGTCCGTCCCGCACATCGGCTGGTGGCGCTGCATGGGCATGCCGTGGTCAATGTCGCGGCGCTCGGCCTGAGCGCGGGCACCAAGACGTTCGGTCATCGCTTCCATTCGCGTGGTGAGCTGCCGATCCACACCGCCGATACGTACGCCGCACAGCTCGAGGAAGGCAAGGTCGTGGCCTCCTTCGAGGAGCGCCGGGCGCGGATCGTCGCGCAGCTGAACGCGGCGGCTTCCAAGGCCGGCGCGAAGGTGATCACGCCGGAGGACCTGATCGACGAAGTCACCGCGCTCGTCGAATGGCCCGTCGTCTACGAATCCGGCTTCGAATCCGCGTTCCTCGCCGTGCCGGCCGAGTGCCTGATCCTCACCATGCAGCAGAACCAGAAGTACTTCGCCATGACCGACGCGAACGGTCATCTCATGAATCGCTTCCTTCTGGTCTCGAACATCGAGACCAGGGACCCGTCCGACATCGTCGCCGGCAACGCGCGCGTGGTGCGTGCGCGCCTCGCGGATGCGAAGTTCTTCTTCGACCAGGATCGCCAGCAGTCGCTCGAAAGCCGGGTTCCCGGGCTGGCAAGCGTCGTCTACCACAACAAGCTCGGCAGCCAGCTCGAGCGCGTCGAGCGGATGGTCGGCATGGCGGTGTTCGTCGCGCGCTCGCTTGGCGTCGACGTGACGCACGTCGAGCGTGCCGCACGCCTTGCCAAGGCCGATCTGCGCACGCTGATGGTGGGCGAGTTTCCCGAACTCCAGGGCACGATGGGCCGCTATTACGCACTGCACGACGGCGAACCGAGCGACGTCGCAGAAGCGATCGCCGAGCACTACCGGCCGCGTTTCGCCGACGACGCGCTGCCCGCATCGCGCGTCGGCGTCTGCGTCGCGCTCGCCGACAAGCTGCAGGCCCTGGCCGAACTGTTCAGCATCGGCGAAAAGGCCACCGGAGACAAGGATCCGCTCGGGCTCCGCAGGACGGCGATCGGGATCGTGCGCATCCTCGAGGAACGCGCGCCCGGTGTGGACCTGCACGTGCTCGTGCGCAAAGCCGTCGAGATCTTCCAGAGTTCGCACCCTGGGTTCAGGCTGCCGGCGCTTCACGAATCGGCATGGAACACCAAGGTCGAGGCCACGTCGGTCGACGTGCTCGGCTTCCTGTACGAGCGATTGCGCGGCCTGTTGCGCGAACGCGGCTTCAGTGCGAACGAAGTCGAGGCGGTGCTGGCCATGGAGCCGACGCGGCTCGACCTGGTGCCGGCGCAGCTCGCCGCGGTGCGGGCGTTCATGCAACTGCCGGAGGCCGAGAGCCTCGTTGCCGCGAACAAGCGCATCGGCAACATCCTGAAGAAAGCCGACGCGATCCACGGCGACTTCGACCCTGCCCGCCTGTTCGAGCCCGCGGAAAGGGACCTTTCCACCGCCTATGCGCGCGTCAAGCCCGTCGCGGAAGACTTGTTCGTCAAGGGCGACTACACCGCGATGCTGAAGTCTCTGGCGCCACTCAAGCTCCCGGTCGACCGTTTCTTCGACGACGTCATGGTCAACGTGGAAGACGAAAAGCTGCGCAACAACCGGCTCGCGCTGCTCGCTTCGTTGCGCGCGACCATGAACCGGGTTGCCGATCTGTCGCGGCTTTCGGCGCTCTGACGACGATGCTCTGGTTGCGCTCGGCCCTCTACATGCTCACGCTGATCGTGACGGTGGCGCCGTACGCGATCGGCACGCTTCTCTGGGCCTGGCTGCCGCAGCGCACGCGTTATTTCATGGCCACCGGCTGGACGCGACTCGCGATCTGGGCGGCACGCGTCATCTGCGGCATCGAGTACCGCGTCGAGGGCTGGGAGAACCTGCCCGACGGACCTGCAATCCTCCTGTCCAAGCATCAGTCCGCCTGGGAGACGCTCTGGCTGCCTTCGGTGATGCCGCGCCGCCTGTCGTTCGTCTACAAGCGCGAACTGCATTGGGTGCCGTTCTTCGGATGGGGCCTGGCGACCCTCGGCATGATCAACATCGACCGCTCGAAGGGCCAGGACGCGTTCGAGCAGGTGGTGCAGCAGGGTGGCGAGCATCTGCGCGACGACTGGTGGATCGTCATCTTTCCGGAAGGCACGCGCACACCGCCGGGTTCGACGCGGCGCTACAAGACCGGGGGCGCGCGGCTTGCGGTGCGCACCAGGACGCCGGTCGTGCCGATCGCGCACAACTCCGGCGAGTGCTGGCCGCGCAGAGCGTTCATCAAGCGACCCGGCATGATCACCGTGTCGATCGGCAAGCCGATCCCAGCCGAAGGAAAATCCGCCGACGAGATGGCGGCACTTGTAGAATCGTGGATCGAGACCGAGATGCGGCGACTGGCGCCGCATCGTTATGCCGGTCCGTACACATCGTTGTTCGAACTGCCGCGCGAAACGTCGCCCGCTTGACCCAGCGCCCCATCAATCTCGACGCGCAACAACTCACGCTGGCGTTCGACGCGCCCGCACCCGCCGTCTCCGCCAGGCAGCCCGATTCTCCCCCAACCAACGGGGCGCGTTTGCGTCGCATCCTGCTCGGCGCCGAACCGCTGAACTATCGGCTGCGTCGCGTGCGCCGGCGCTCGATCGGATTCGTCATCGACGACGCCGGCCTCACGATCAGCGCGCCGCGCTGGGTCACGTTGCGCGACATCGAGGCCGCGATCCAGGAGAAGGAGCGCTGGATTCGCGCCAAGCTCGTCGAGTGGCGCGAGTGGCGCGCCCGGCGCAAGCTGCCGACCGTGCGGTTCGCCGACGGCGGCGTGCTGCCGTTCCTCGGTCGCGAAGTGGTGTTGCGCCTCGGCCGTGCGCCGGACGCCACGCGGCTCGTCGAAACCGGCGCGCGACGCGAGGTCTGGGTTGCGCTTCCCGCGGATGCGGATGAACAGCAGGTCCGTGACGCCGCGCAGGCGTGGCTCCAGGGCGAAGCGCGCCGCGTTCTGGGCGATCGCCTCGCCCTCCTCGCGGAGCGCATGGACGTCAAGCCGAGATCCTGGACCATCTCTTCGGCGCGCTCGCAGTGGGGGTCGTGCACGCACGACGGCCGCATCCGCCTCAGCTGGCGCCTCGTGCACTTCGCGTTGCCCGTGATCGACTACGTCGTGGCACACGAACTGGCCCACCTGAAGGAGTTGAACCACGGGCCGCGTTTCTGGAGCGCGGTCGCCGCGCTGCTGCCGGGCTTCGAGGCCGCGCGCGACGAGATCAAGGCGGTCGATCTCGCCGGGCTCCCGGTCTGAAGCGCCTTTCCGCGGCACGAGCTCACCCGCCTAAACTAGTTGCCCCGGCACGACGTTCGGACTTCCATGCGCATCCTCCACACCATGCTGCGTGTCGGCGACATGCAGCGCTCGATCGACTTCTACACCAAGGTCATGGGCATGCGGGTCCTGCGCACCACCGACCGGCCCGAGCAGAAGTACTCGCTGGCATTCATCGGCTACGGGCCGGAATCGGAGCACGCGGTGCTGGAACTCACCTACAACTATGGCGTCGACAAGTACGAGCTCGGCACCGGATACGGCCACATCGCCATTGCAGTCGACGACGCCCATGCCGCGTGCGAAAAGATCCGCGCCGCCGGGGGCAACGTGACGCGCGAAGCGGGACCGGTAAAAGGCGGAACCACCGTGATCGCGTTCGTGACCGATCCGGATGGCTACAAGATCGAGTTGATCCAGAGCCGCGATTGAGCGACACGTTGACGCTCGAGGAACTGAACCAGCTCCTGCAGCCGCTGTTTCCCGGCTTGATGGGCGTGCGGCTCACGGAGGCGACACCGGAACGGATCGTTGCGACGATGCAGGTGCGCGCGGATCTCTGCACCACCGGCCGCAACCTGCACGGCGGCGCGTACATGGCGTTCGCGGACACGCTGGGCGCCATCGGAACCTTCCTCAACCTGCCGCCGGGTGCGCGTACCACCACCATCGAGTCGAAGACGAACTTCCTCGGCGCCGCGCCCGCCGGAACGACGGTAAGCGGCGAGTCGCTGCCGCTTCATCGCGGCAAGACCACGATGGTCTGGCAGACTCGCATAAGCAACGAGGCCGGAAAGCTGATCGCCGTCGTCATCCAGACGCAAATGGTGTTGCCGGCCTAGACGGCCCGGCGTGGATCTGCGCGCCACCATGCCGTCGCCGGTTTCCAGCGTCACGCAACTCGAACGACCGTTCGGCACGCTCGCGGCGCTGATTCACGCGCACGCGGTCGAACGCCCCGGCCATCCGGCACTGCTGCAGGACGCGCGCACGCTCGACTATGCCGCGCTGGACGCAGCGATGGATCGGGTCGCGGTAGCGTTGCAGCGCGAAGGCCTCGATCGCGGCGCGACGATCGCACTCTGCGCCGCGCCGTCGCTCGAGTACGCCGTGGTGTTCCTCGGCGCGCTCCGCGCGGGCGTGGCGGTCGCGCCGCTGGCGCCGTCGGCGACGGCGACGAGCCTTGCGGCGATGGTGCGCGATGCCGGCGCGCGGCTGCTGTTCGCCGATGCCGAGGCCGTGGCGGCGCTCGCGCCTGTTCATTCGAGCCTGACGGCGCCCATGATCGCGCTCGAGCGGAGCGACGCCGGGACGGGGTTCGCGGACTGGCTCGCGCCCGCTGGCACCGGACCCCGGCTGGTCGAGATCGAACCGGACGATCCGTTCAACATCATCTATTCATCCGGCACCACCGGGACCCCGAAAGGCATCGTGCAGGCGCACGCCATGCGCTGGGTGCACGTGCAGCGCGCCTTGCCGTACGAATACGGCCCGCGGTCGATCACGCTGCTCGCGACGCCGCTCTACTCCAACACCACGCTCGTCAGCTTTGTTCCCTCGCTGGCCTACGGCGGTACGGTGGTGCTGATGCGGAAGTTCGACGTCACCGGCTACCTCGAACTCGCGCAGCGGCACCGCGTCACGCACACGATGCTGGTGCCCGTCCAGTACCAGCGCCTGTTGGCCGCGCCCGCATTCGCGAACTACGACCTGAGTGCTTTCCGCATGAAGCTGTGTACCAGCGCGCCCTTCGCGGCCGCGCTGAAGGCGGACATACTCGCGCGCTGGCCGGGCGGCCTGGTCGAGGTCTACGGCATGACAGAGGGCGGCGGTGCCACGATGCTCGCCGCGCATCAGTTCCCGCACAAGCTGCACACGGTCGGGCGTCCGGCACCGGGACACGACATCCGCCTGATCGACGAGGCGGGGGGAGAGACCGGACCGGGCGAAGCGGGCGAGATCGTCGGCCACTCGCCGGCGATGATGAGCGGGTATCACAACCGACCCGATCTGACGGCGCAGGCCGAGTGGTTCGATGCGGACGGACGCCGCTTCATCCGCACCGGCGACATCGGGCGCTTCGACGCGGATGGCTTCCTGGTCCTGCTCGATCGCAAGAAGGACATGATCATCTCAGGGGGCTTCAACATCTATCCGAGCGACCTGGAGTCGGTCCTGCGCGGCCATCCCGCGGTCGTCGAGGCGGCGGTGGTCGGCGTTCCTTCGCAACGCTGGGGTGAAACGCCAGTGGCATTCGTCGTCACGCGGGCGGGCCAACCCACGACCGCCGCCGAACTCCTCGCATGGGCGAATGAACGCGTCGGCAAGACCCAGCGGCTGGCGTGCGTCGAACTCGCGCCGGCGCTGCCGCGGAGCGCGATCGGCAAGGTGCTCAAGCGCGAGCTGCGCGAGGATTTCGTCGCGCGCTCAGGACCCGTTGCCTGACGCGCGATCGCCGGTGCCTGCCGCGGCCGGCACGCGCCTTGCCAGGTCCACGAAGGCCGCGACGGGCAGCTGCTCCGCGCGCGCGCCCGGGTCCACCCCCGCGGCACGGATGCCGGTTTCGTCCAGCAGGGGCGCGAGCGCATTGCGCACTGTCTTGCGGCGCTGTCCAAACGCCGCTGCGACCACACGCTCGACCAGCGAAAGCTCGACCTCCGGCAGCTCGGCGACCGGGCGCGGCTGCATGCGTACGACACTGGAGATCACCCGCGGTACGGGCGTGAAGGCACCGGCCGGAACGTCGAACAGCTTCGCCATCCGGTAGCGCAGCTGCAGTGTCACCGAGAGACGGCCGAAGTCTTTTCCACCCGGCGCTGCAACCATGCGGTCGACGACCTCACGCTGCAGCATGAAGTGCTGGTCCTCGACGAAGGACGCCGCCGGCACGAGCTTGAACAACAACGGCGTCGAGACGTGATACGGCAGGTTGCCGACGATCCGCAGCGCTCCGCCCAGCGATCGTCCCAACGACACCCAGTCGATCTCGAGGGCGTCGCGCTCGATCACCTCGAGCTGCGGCGCCGCGAAGCTCGCGCGCAGGCGCGCGGCAAGATCGCGGTCGATCTCGATGCAGCGAATCCGTCCGGCGCCAGCGACCAACCTGCCCGTCAGCGCACCCAGCCCGGGCCCGATCTCGACGATGTGCTGCCCGGGCCTGGGCGCGATCGCGGCGACGATGCGATCGATGTAGCGCACATCGTGCAGGAAGTTCTGCGAGAAGCGCCTGCGGGCGCGATGGCCTGCCGGCATGGACGCGCGCTACCTGCGCTGCGCGCGCTGCGCGAGCTGCGCGGCCAGCGCCAGCGCCGCGCGCATGCTGCCCGCGTCGGCCCTGCCCTGGCCCGCGATATCGAGCGCGGTGCCGTGGTCGACCGAGGTACGCACGATGGGAAGGCCGAGCGTGACGTTGACGCCGCCGCCGAACGTCGCGAGCTTCAGCGGCGCCAGTCCCTGGTCGTGGTACATCGCGACGATCGCGTCGAAGCGTTGTGCGGCGGCCGGCACGAAGATCGTATCGGCTGGAAATGGGCCTTCGACACGCAGCCCGCGCGCCTGCGCGGATTCGATGGCGGGGCCGATCACGTCGATTTCTTCGCGCCCGAGATGACCGCTTTCGCCGGCGTGCGGATTCAGCCCGCAGACGGCGATTCGCGGAGCATCGACGCCGAATTTGCCGGCCAGTTCACTCGCCACGATGTCGATCGCCGCGGCAAGGCCATCCCGGGTGAGCGCGGCCGGTACGTCCGCGAGCCGCAGATGGGTGGTTGCGAGCGCGACCCGCAACTGGCCCCACGGGACTGCGCCGGCCAGCATCATGACGACGCGCCGGGTTCCCGTCCGCTCCGCCAGATACTCCGTATGGCCCGTGAACGCGATGCCCGCATCGTTGATCACGCCCTTGTGCACGGGCGCCGTGACGACGGCGTCGAACTCCCCGCGCATGCAACCTTGGATTGCACGATCGAGCGTCGCGAGGACATAGCGCGCGTTGCGCACATCCGGATGGCCCGGCACTGCGGGCACGGCGAGCGCGACCGGTTCGATGGCCGTGTTCGCGCTTGCGCCGCGGCGCTGGAGGAGATCGCGGTCACCGATCAACGTGACCGACGCACTCGCGTGGGCCGCGTCCAGCGCCGCGACGGAGATCTCGGGTCCGATACCCGCGGGTTCACCGGTGGTGATGGCGATCCGCATTCGGCACTCGGGGACGGCCACGCCCGGGGCGTGGCTGCCTCAGCTCTCGTCGAGCTTGAATTCGACGTACGTCCGGTCGCGCAGCTGCTGCAGCCATTCCTGGAAGGCCTCGTCGGCCTTGCGGTCGCGCAACGCCTGGCGCGCCGCGTAGCGGTTGCGTTCCATCGGCGACTCGTCGGTGCGGCGCTCGAGCACCTGGATCAGGTGCCAGCCGAACGGCGTGCGGACCGGCTCGCTCACCTCGCCGACCGCCAGGGCATTCATCGCGCGCTCGAACTCCGGAACGGTGTCGCCGGGATAGATCCAGCCGAGATCGCCGCCGCGAGTCGCACTCGGGTCGACCGAGTGCAGCCGGGCAAGCTGGCCGAAGTCCAGGCCGCCCTTGAGCACGCGCTCGCGCAGATCATTCAGGCGGCGCAGCACGTCGACCTCCGGCGCCACGTCTGAGACGCGCATGAGAATGTGGCGCACCCGTGTCTGCTGCACCGGACCGGTCGCGAGTTTGGCCTCCACGGCGGAACGCTTGCCGAGCAGCTTCAACAGGTGGAAGCCGCCGGGGCTGCGGACGATCTGCGCCACTTCGCCGGGTTTCAGGTCCTTGATCGCATCGAGGAACAACGTCGGCAGGCGTTCGGCCGTGCGCCAGCCGAGATTGCCGCCCGCGAGCGCCTCGGGCGCGCTGGAGTAGCTCGCAGCGAGCTTGGCGAAATCGGCGCCGCCGCGGACCTGGGCCAGCAAGTCCTCGGCGCGCTTGCGCGCGTTTTCGATCGCCTCGGACGAGGCCGCCTCGGGCACGCGCAGCAGGATCTGTGCGATCTCGTACTCGATCGAATTGACCTCGACGCCTGCCTTCTCGGCAAGAAAGTTGTCGATCTCGCCCTCGCCGATCTGGACCTTGCTGTCCACCTCGCGATCGCGCAGCCGACCCATCACGATGTCGTCGCGTATGTCTTCGCGGAACCGCCCGAACGTAACGCCCTCCTTGTCGATGCGTTCGCGGAACTGCGGGAGCGACATGCCGTTTTGTTCGGCGATGCGCGCGATCGCGGCATTGACGGTGGCATCGTCGACGCGCACGCCGGTTTCCTTCGCCATCTGCAGCTGGGCGCGGTCGATGATCATCCGCTCGAGCACGGTCCGCATCAGCACGGGCCGGGCTGGAAGCGCGATGTTCTGCCGCCTGAGCTGCGCCTCGGCGACACGCAGGCGGGCCTGCAGTTCGTTGTTGGTGATCACCTCGTCATTGACGACGGCGACGATGCGATCGACCAGCCGCGTCGTCGCTGCGGAACTCTTCCCGGGCGCCGGCTGCGTGTCACCGCCGGAGGCGGGCGCCGGCGAGGCAGCCGCCTGGTCGGGCGTCGCCGCCGGATCCGAGGGTGCACCCGCCGGATCGGGCACCGCGCCGGGCGCGGCCGCGGGCGGGCCGGGCTCGGGCGATGGCGCGTCGGCAGCCTGCGCGAACACCGCCGTCGCGCTGACCAGGCACACGATCAAGCCGAGCGTGCGCGCCGAACGCGCGACAAGGGTCTCCCACTCCATACCTACTCGTAATACTGGTAGCGCCCCGGCTCGCGCGGGGGCGGGTTGATCAATTGGTAGCCCGGAATGCTACGCCGCAGCTGTTCCACCGGGCTCGGGCCGACGCTGGTGAGCCCGTTCAGCTCGAGCTGCAGGAAGACCGTAGTCGTGGTGGTCACGGTCGAGGTCGTGAACCGCTGCGCCGCGAAGCGTAGCACCCAGCAGTCGGCCTTGTACTCCAGGCCACCCAGCGCTTCGATCCAGCTGCGATCCCGCATCGAGTAGTTGAGCCGCGCCACTCCATACAGCCGCCGCGTCAGTGGCCACTGCCCGGACAGGTCGGCTTGCTCGAGGTCCTCGACCCGGTAGCGGTAGGACGCGGTGACCACGGACGCCGGAGCCGGCTGCCAGCGCACGCCGACCGACGAATACACGACCTTCTGCTGCGACATCGAACGCTCGACGTCGAAGTTGGCGAGCCAGTGGGGCGCGACGGAGCCCGAGAACTCGAACAGTACGTCCGACGTCTTGTCCGTGCGCGGCTGATCGGTGGGAAGCAGCGTCACGCGCTGGCTCGCGAAATAGAAGCGCTGCCCCACGGCGACCCGCATCCGCTCGCCGCCGTTGACGGGGTCGAACACGCGTCCGACGATGGCGGCGGTGAGCTGGTTCGCCTCGCCGATCCGGTCGCTGCCCGAATAGATGTTCTCGGTGAACAACTGCGTGAAGTTGAAGTCGGCCAGTGCGCTGTCGAAGTTCGGCAGTTGCGACTGGTCGCGGAACGGTATGTAGGCGTAGAACAGCCTCGGCTCGACGGTCTGGAAGCCTCCGTCGCCTCCATCGCGTTCGAAGACGAGCCCGGTATCGAGCGAGTAGATCGGCAGGCTGCGCGTCGGTCGTGAATCGCCCGGATGCAGGTAGGGGTCGAGCGTGTAGCTCGTGTAGTGCCACTGTGCCTTGGGAACGAAGAACCATCCGGGCGCGAGCAACGGGTAGGAAACCACCGGGTTGACGATGACGCGCGTGCCGTCCTCGAGCGTCATGTGGCGGAAGTAGGTGGCGTCGAAATTGATGGCGGGATCGATGCCGTACCAGTCGTAGCGCCACGACGAGAGCGTCACCTCGGGCACGCGTTCGTAAGGCGGCACGATCGGCGCATTCGGGTCCTGCAGCGTCTGGTTCTCCGAGACCCGCACCGCGCTCGAGAAGAACGGCCTGTTGTAGGCGACGAAGGCCTCCTGCGGCAGCACCGCCTGTGCCGAGCTGACGACCGTGCGGCCGAAATCGACGAAGAAACGGTCGTCGGAAACGCGGTTGTAGTTGAGGCCGGCCGTGACGCCGCTGAGGTTGGCATAGTCGGTCTGGATCGAGATGTTGTCGCGCGTTTCGCCCGTGGCCTTGTCGTGCGCGATGATGTCGTAGCCCAGCTGGCCGCGGACCGTCGGTTCGAGGAAGCGAAACTCGTTCTCCAGCAGAACGCCGCGCCGGCTCATCACGCGCGGCGCGATCGTGAAATCGCGGTTGGGTGCGATGTCCCAGTACCAGGGAACCGTGGCCTCGTAGCCGAGCGTCGAGTTGATCGCGAAGCTGGGAGTCAGGATGCCGCTGCGCCGCCGCTCACCGAGGGGAAACTGGAAGTAGGGCGAGGCGAAGATGGGAACGCCCTCGAAATAGATGGTCGCGCCGCGCGCCACCCCGAGTTCCTCGCCGCGATCGATTTCGAGCTGATTGGCCTTGACCCACCAGCCGTCGCCCGGGCCACAGGTCGTATACGTCGCATCTTTCGCAACCAATCGTTCAGAGCCGAGGAACTCGAGCAGGCCGGCCGTCCCACGGCCCTGGCGCGGCGCGTAGATGAAGGTCGCATCCGGCATCGTTCCCGTCAGCGCATCGACTTGCAGTTGCAGCGACGGGCCCGTGAACGTGGTGCCGTCGCGGAACAGGCGCGCGTTGCCCTGGATGCGCGCCTCGTCGGTCGCGACCGTGTATTCGATGTGATCGCCGCGTACGACCGTGCCCTCGCGCCGCAGCTCGGCGTTGCCGTCGAGGTGGACCGTCTCCTCCATCTCGCCGCTTACCCGGTCGGCGCGCAGGTAGACCGGCGGCTCGACCTTGCCGGCGGGACGGCCCCCGCCAAGCGTGCGCTCGAGCCGCAAGGCCGGGCGCAGGGTGAGGTCGGACTCAGCCGCGGTCTGAGCAAACGCACCGGCACAGAGCGGTGCGATCACTGCCACAGCCAGCCGCGTCGCGGCACGCGCTAGCAGTCGAGGCCATCGAGGCGGAGGGCGCAACGGCAAGGCTGGCAATGGCGCGGTCGTGACGATCGTCGATGCAGCGGTCCGGCAGTGCAAAACCCGCGTGGCATTATAGGGACGCTCCGAGTGATTCCCGCGCATTTTCACCCGCACCGGACCGGCTTGCGGGCAAGAGCGAGACGCCGCTGTTGAGTTCGATGGCTGATACATCCCTTTCAGAGGCCGATGCGCGCGTGCAGGCGCTTCGCGAATGGCTGTTAACGCAGCCCGCCGGCTGGTGCATCGACCTCCGATCGTTGCGCCCGGCGTCCGCGGATGCGAGCTTCCGGCGCTACTTCCGCGTCGATGCGCCGGGCCACCCTGGAAGGACACTGATCGTGATGGACGCGCCGCCGGAAAAGGAGGACACGCGGCCGTTCATCCACGTGGCGCACCTGCTCGCGCAGGCGGGCCTGCACGCGCCCGAGGTCGTGGCGCGCGACGTGGCGCGGGGATTCCTGGTGCTCTCCGATCTCGGCAACGTTACATACCTGTCCGCGCTC
This sequence comes from Burkholderiaceae bacterium, assembly GCA_035502095.1. Classification (GTDB taxonomy): domain Bacteria; phylum Pseudomonadota; class Gammaproteobacteria; order Burkholderiales; family Burkholderiaceae_F; genus JAKANT01. Next base: position 31,269 of record DATJUX010000037.1, on the reverse strand, counting down.
GACGCTGCCAACGCGGACTCGCTCTTCGGCGACGCGATCGCTGCGCTCGTCACGTGGCAGCTGGCGAGCCGGCCGGGTGTGCTGCCACCGTACGACGAGGCGCTCCTGCGGCGCGAAGTGCAACTGTTTCCCGACTGGTACGTCGAGCGCCATCTGCGGCACGCGCTGACCGATGCGGAGCGCCAGATCTTCGAGCAGCAGGTACGCCTGATCCTCGATGTCTGCCTCGCCCAGCCCAGCGTGTACGTGCACCGCGACTACATGCCGCGCAACCTGATGGTGACCACGCCGAACCCGGGCATTCTCGATTTCCAGGATGCCGTGTACGGACCGATCACCTACGACATCGTCTGCCTGATGCGCGATGCGTTCATCAGCTGGGACGAGGAGCGCGTACTGGACTGGACGGTGCGCTACTGGCAGGCTGCCCGCGCGGCAGGGCTGCCGGTGCAGCAGGACTTCGGCGAGTTCTATCGTGCCTTCGAGTGGATGGGCCTGCAGCGCCACCTCAAGGTGCTCGGCATCTTCGCGCGCATCCAGTATCGCGACGGCAAGCCCCAATACCTTGCCGACACGCCGCGTTTCGTGCGCTACGTGCGCAGCGTGACCAAGCGCTACGGCGCGCTGTTGCCGCTCGGGCGTCTGTTCGACAAGCTCGAAGGCACGGCGGTGCGTTTCGGCTACACGTTCTGACGCCGGCATGAAGGCGCTGATCTTTGCGGCGGGACGCGGCGAGCGCATGCGGCCGCTCTCGGATCACACCGCCAAGCCCTTGCTCAGCGCGGGCGGCAAGCGCCTGATCGAGTGGCAGATCGAGGCGCTCGCGCGCGCCGGCATCCACGACCTCGTGATCAACCTCGCTCACCTGGCGGACACGTTCGAGCCCGCGCTCGGGGACGGACTGCACTACGGTGTTCGCATCCTCTATTCGCGCGAAGGCTCGACCGCGGAAGAAGCGCTCGAGACGCTCGGCGGCATCGTGAACGCGCTGCCGCTGCTCGGTGGCGGACCCTTCGTCGCCGTGAGCGGCGACATCGTCACCGACTTCGACTACCGCCACCTGCAGGCGCACGCGCAGGCGATCGCGCTCGGCGCCGCGGACGCGCACCTGGTGCTCGTCGAGAACCGGCCCTTTCATCCCGGCGGCGACATGGGCCTCGTCAACGGCCGCATCGCGCGCTCGCTGCCGTGGTTCACGTACGCCAACATCGCGGTGCTTTCGCCCAGGCTGTTCGCAACGGAGCGACGCGGCAGGAAGAAGCTGTTCCCCTGGCTCTACACCTTCGCCGACAGCGGCCGCGTGACCGGCGAGCGGCACTCGGGCCGCTGGTTCAACGTCGGCACGCCGGCGGATCTCGAAGCGCTCGACATCGAACTGCGCGCGCGGCCGCCCGTGCCGCGCGCTCAGTGAGATCGCGACCCCGCGCCGAGCGGCGAGGCCAACCGATGAGTGCCGAAATCTTTCGTGCGCGACGGGAACGCGTCCTGGAGGCCATGGCGGCGCGCGGCGGCGGCGTCGCGATCCAGCCCACCGCGCCGGAACGAGTGCGCAATCGCGACAGCGACTACCCGTTCCGCTTCGACCGCCATTTCTTCTATCTCAGCGGCTTCACCGAACCGGACAGCGTCCTCGCGCTCGTCGCACGCCGCGGCCAGCGCAGTTCGATCCTGTTCTGCCGCGGCAAGAACCCGGAGCGTGAAATCTGGGATGGCCATCGGTACGGCCCCGACGCGGCGCGCGACCGGTTCGGTTTCGACGCCGCGTTTCCGATCGACCGGCTGGACGAGCAGATGCTGAAGCTGATCGCCGACAGCCCCGTGCTCTTTTATCCGCTCGCCTCCGACGCCACGCTCGACAGCCAGGTCCGGCGCTGGCTCGCCGCCGTGCGCGCCGGATCGCGCGCCGGGCTGCAGGCGCCGGCGCAAGCGATCGACCTGCATGCGATCGTGGACGAGATGCGGCTCGTGAAGGACGCGAGCGAGATCGCGACGATGCGGCGCGCCGCCGCGATCTCGGCCGCGGCACACATCCGTGCGATGCGCACGTGCCGGCCCGGATTGCGCGAGTATCACCTCGAGGCTGAACTGCTGCACGAGTTCCGCAGCCGGGGTGCGCAGGGTCCGGCGTACAACGCGATCGTCGCCGCAGGCGCGAACGCGTGCGTGCTGCACTACCCGGCCGGCGATGCCGAGTTGCGGTCCGGCGACCTGTGCCTGATCGACGCCGGTCGCGAGCTCGACGGTTACGCCTCCGACGTCACCCGCACGTTTCCCGTCGACGGGACCTTCAGCGCGCCGCAACGCGACGTCTACGACATCGTGCGCGCCGCGCAGCAGGCGGCATTTGCACAGGTCGGGCCGGGCAAGACCTTCAACGCACCGCACGACGCCGCGGTTCGCGTTCTGGCGCAGGGCCTGCTGGACCTCGGCCTGGTCGTAGGGTCGCTCGATGCCGTGCTCGAATCGGGCGCGTATCGACAGTTCTGCATGCACCGGACCGGGCACTGGCTCGGCCTCGACGTGCACGACGTGGGCGACTATCGCGCAGCGGCGCACGGACCGACCCACGGCAGCGAGCGTCCGTGGCGTGCGCTCGTCGAGGGCATGGTGCTGACCGTCGAGCCAGGGCTCTATCTGCGCCCGGCGGAAAACGTGCCGGCGCACTTCCACCACATCGGCGTGCGAATCGAGGACGACGTGCTGGTGACCGCGGCAGGTCGCGCGGTACTGACGGCCGATGCGCCGACCGCGCCCGGCGAGATCGAGGCCCTCATGCGGGACTGATGCAGATGGACCCGGAAGCCCCGGTGGCGATTCTCGGCGGCGGTCCGACCGGCCTCACGTGTGCGCTCATGCTCGCGCGCGCCGGCCGGGCGAGCGTGGTCTTCGACGCGCAGGCCGCCCGATCTGCACAGCGCGACCGGCGCCTGCTCGCGCTCGGACGCGGCTCGTGGGAGATCCTGCGCCCATTGCTCGGCACGTTGCCGCAGCGCGCACCGATCACCGATGTCTACGTGAGTTCCGCGGGGGAATTCGGCGCGACACATATCGGAGCGGGTGACCTCGGTGGCGATGAGCTCGGCGCGACCGTCTTCTACGGCGACCTCGTGACGGCCCTCGAGGACGCCGTGGCCGACGCGCGCGCGATCGCGCAGCGTCGACCGCAACGCGTCGTCGACCTGCAACAGGCGCCGGACCGCGTGCGCGTGCTCTGCGCGGACGCCGAGCCGTTCGAAGCGCCGCTCGCGATCAACGCGGAGGGTTGGTCGGGTGCGAACTCCGCCGCCGCGCAGTCCGACGACACCGCCCTCGCGGTGGGACTCGTCGGTGACGTGACGTTGGCGGGCGTTGCCGCCGGTGCGGCGTTCGAGCGATTTACGCGCGACGGTCCGCTCGCGCTGTTGCCCCGGCCGGGAAGCGATGCGATGCGTTCGCTCGTCTGGTGCATGCCGCGCGCCGTCGCGCCGAGCCGTCTCGGGCAATCGCCGGAGGCGCTGCGCGCCGATCTGCAGCAGGCAATCGGCGGCCGCATTGGCAAGGTCGTTGCCGTCGGCAGCCTGCATTCCCACCCGTTGCACGAGAAGATGCGTGCCGAGGTGCTGGCGCATCGATGTGTCGCGATCGGCAACGCGGCGCAGACGCTGCATCCCGTCGCCGGCCAGGGTTTCAATCTCGCGCTGCGCGACTGTTCGTCCCTGATCGACCGCCTGCTCGTCCATCGCGGCGATGTTTCCGCTGCGCTCGCCGACTACGCGCGGCGCCGGCGCGCCGATCGAGCGACGATCGCCGCAATCACGCACTGGCTGCCGCAGATCTTCGCGACGCGTTTCGCGCCCGTCGCAATGGCGCGCACGCTCGGACTCGCCGCGCTCGACCTCGCGCCGCCGCTGCGCAACCAGCTCGCGCAACTGCTGATGTTCGGCGTTCGTTGATAGCACATCGGCGGCGCAGGTGATGCGCGGAAAAGCGCGTCGCACTTGCGGACGAGCAACAAAAAATTTTTTGCGTAACGAGCGCGTTGTGCGCATGGCGCGAGGGCTACAATGCGCGCCCTCCCGATCGTTCCCGCTCGTCCTCCAATGCTCGCAGGCCCGCGCGTGGGCGTCTTTTCGCTGCCGAACCGCGTTTTCGCGGCGCCGATGGCGGGCGTGACGGATCGGCCCTTCCGCAGGTTGTGCCGCAAGCTCGGCGCCGGCCACCTGGTGTCGGAAATGGCGGCGTCGAACCCCCAGCTTTGGGCGAGCGAGAAGACGATGCGCCGCCTGAACCACGACGGCGAGCCTGGCCCGGTCGCGGTGCAGCTCGCGGGCGCCGACCCCACGGTGCTCGCGCAGGCGGCACGCTTCAACGTCGAGCGCGGCGCGCAGATCATCGACATCAACATGGGGTGCCCGGCGAAAAAGGTCTGCAACGTCGCCTGCGGCTCGGCCCTGTTGAAGGACGAGGGCCTGGTCGAGCGCATCCTTGCCGCCGTCGTCGCCGCCGTCGACGTGCCGGTGACCTTGAAGTACCGCACCGGCTGGGATCCAGGCCGGCGCAACGCGCTCGCGGTCGCACGCCGTGCGCGCAACGCCGGCATCGCCATGTTGACCCTGCACGGACGCACACGCGCTTGCGGCTTTCGCGGTGCGGCGGAATACGAAACCATTCGTGCGGTCAAGGCGTCGGTCGACATCCCGGTGGTGGCGAACGGCGACATCGACACGCCGGGAAAGGCACGCGCCGTGCTCGCATCGACGGGCGCCGACGCGGTGATGATCGGCCGCGCCGCCCAGGGGCGGCCGTGGATCTTTCGCGAGATCGATCACTACCTGCGCACTGGCGAGGAGCTTCCGCTGCCGACGGTCGACGAGTTGCGTCCGCTGCTGGCGGAGCACCTCGATGACCACTACCGCTTCTACGGCGAATTCCTCGGCGTGCGGACCGCACGCAAGCACATCATCTGGTACACGGCGCGCCTCGTCGGCGGCGCGCAATTCTGCGAACGCATGAACCGCATCGAGACCTGCGCCGAGCAAGCGCGCGCGGTCGACGAGTTCCTGCGCGAACACGGCGCGCGTGACGGACACCTGCATTACTCCAGTCCGAACGTGCACTGAAGGAATCGAGGAGGAAACATGGCCGCATCGCAATCAGCCAGGGCCGGTCAGCGTGAGGCGGCGCGTGTTGCAGGCGCCGCACGCGGCAACGGAGGCGAAGTGCTCGCGACGCCGGCGCGCCGCGGCGGCGAGACGCTGGAGCGGGCGGTCGTGCGCAATCTCGAGCAGTATTTCGCCGACCTCGGCGATGCGCCGCCGCACGCGCTGCACCAGATGGTGATGCACGCCGTCGAACGCCCGCTGTTGAAGTTCGCTCTCGACCGCGCCAGTGGCAACCAGTCCGCGGCCGCCGACCTGCTCGGAATCAATCGCAATACGTTGCGCAAGAAGCTGCACGACTACCGCCTGGTCTAGCGGTACGCGGCACGCGCGAAGGTCATGAAACAGGCGCTGATTTCCGTCAGCGACAAGACCGGTGTGGTCGAATTCGCGCGCGCGCTCGTCCAGCTGGGTTACCGCATTCTGTCGACGGGCGGCACGGCCAGGGCGCTCGCCCAGGCCGGCGTCGCGGTGGTGGAGGTGGCGCAGTACACGGGATTCCCCGAGATCCTCGACGGACGCGTCAAAACGCTGAATCCGCGCATCCACGCCGGCCTGCTCGCGCGACAGGACCTGGTGACGCACATGCAGTCGCTGGCCGAGCACCGCATCGAGCCGATCGACCTGCTGGCCGTGAACCTGTATCCGTTCGAGCGGACCGTCGCGCGCCCCGATGCAACGTTCGACGATGCGATCGAGAACATCGACATCGGCGGCCCGGCGATGCTGCGCAGTGCGGCGAAGAACCATGCGTCGGTCACCGTGATCGTCGATCCGGCCGACTACGCGGTGGTCCTGTCGGAACTGCACGCACACAGCGAAATATCGGCGAGCACCCGCCTTGCGCTCGCAAAAAAGGTCTTCGCGCACACGGCGCGCTACGACGGTGCGATCAGCAACTACCTTTCCTCCCTCGACGACAACGCACAACGGCTCGCGTTTCCACAGACGCTGACGCGTCAATGGGAGAAGGTCCAGGACATGCGCTACGGCGAGAACCCGCACCAGGGTGCGGCGTTCTATCGCGAATACGACGTCGGCGCGGGCCTGCTCGCGGGTTATGCGCAGTTGCAGGGCAAGGAGCTCTCTTACAACAACATCGGCGACGCCGACGCGGCATGGGAATGCGTGCGCACGTTCGACATGCCCGCCTGCGTCATCGTCAAGCATGCGAACCCTTGCGGGGTGGCGATCGCGGCCTCGCCCGACGCCGCATACGAGAAGGCCTTCGCCACCGACCCCACCTCGGCCTTCGGCGGGATCATCGCCTTCAACCGCACGGTCGACCTCGCCTGCGCGAAGGCGATCGCGCGCCAGTTCGTCGAAGTCGTGATCGCGCCCGATTTCGACGGCCCTGCGCGCGCGGTTTTCGACGCGCGACCCAACGTGCGCCTGCTGACGGTGGCCGCGGGCGATGCGCACAACGATTTCGACTTCAAGCGGGTCGGCGGCGGCCTGCTAGTGCAATCGCCGGACTCGAAAACCGTCGCTGCGGAGGAACTCAAGGTCGTCAGCAGGCGCGTGCCAAGCGCGGCCGAACTCGACGACATGCTGTTCGCTTGGCGGGTGGCGAAGTTCGTCAAGTCCAACACCATCGTCTTCGCGCGCGCCGGGCAGACGCTCGGCATCGGCGCCGGACAGATGAGCCGTGTCGACTCGGCGCGGATCGCAGCGATCAAAGCGGAAGAAGCGGGACTGTCCCTCGCGGGTTCGGCCGCCGCCTCCGATGCATTCTTCCCGTTTCGCGACGGACTCGACCGCATCGCCGAGGCGGGCGCGTCCTGCGTGATCCATCCTGGCGGCAGCCTGCGCGACCGCGAAGTGATCGCCGCCGCGGACGAGCACGACCTGGCGATGGTGTTCACCGGGACGCGGCACTTCCGTCATTGACGGCGCCGGAGCGCGCCGGCGCGCGCATGGCAGAATCGCCGGCGTGGCGCGCATCCGCATCCTCGGCATCGATCCAGGCCTTAATCGCACCGGATTCGGTGTCATCGAGGTCGACGGCAACCGCCTCGCCTGCATCGACGCCGGCGTGATCCGCGTCCCGGCTGGCCCGCTCGCGCAGCGCATGCGGGTCATCCTCGAAGGTCTGGCGACCGTCATCGCGACCCACGTGCCGCAGCGGGCGGCGATCGAAAAGGTGTTCGTCAACATCAATCCGCAATCGACACTGCTGCTCGGCCAGGCTCGGGGCGCCGCGATCTGTGCCGCCATCGCGGCGAATCTCGACGTGAACGAGCACACGGCCCTGCAGGTCAAGCAGGCGGTCGTCGGCTACGGGCGTGCCGACAAGAGGCAGGTGCAGGTGATGGTGCAACGGCTGCTGTGCCTGCACGCAGTCCCGGCGCCCGATGCGGCCGATGCGCTCGCGTGTGCGATCTGCGATGCGCACGGCAGCGGGCCCAGACAGCCCGACCGGCCCGGCCGCGGCGCGGCGGCCCGTGCCCGGCGCTCGCGCGCGGCGTGGCGTTCGCTGGGCGAGCGTCTCGTGCGCGAGGCGACATGATCGGCCGCCTGACCGGAACGCTCGCGCTGAAGAATCCGCCGAGCGTGCTGGTCGACGTCAGCGGCGTCGGCTACGAGGTCGACGTGCCGATGAGCACGTTCTACCACCTGCCCGCCGTCGGCGAGCGCGTGACGTTGCTGACCCACCTTGCCGTGCGCGAGGACGCGCACCAGCTGTACGGTTTCGCGAGCGGCGCTGAGCGGCACGCGTTCCGCGAACTGATCCGCATCTCGGGCATCGGTGCGCGCACCGCGCTTTCCGTCCTGTCCGGGCTGAGCGTCGACGAGCTCGCGCAGGTGGTCGCGCTGCAGGAGGCCGCGCGCCTCACACGGATCCCCGGCATCGGCAAGAAGACCGCCGAGCGCCTCCTGCTCGAGTTGAAGGGAAGGCTCGCGCCCGCACTCGAAGGAGCGCCGGCGTCCGGCGGAGCATCGATCGATCCGGCCGCGGACATCGTGCGCGCCCTCGTCGCGCTTGGTTATTCCGACAAGGAAGCGTCCGCCGCCGCGCGGCTGGTCCCCGCGGGCACCGGCGTATCCGACGGCATTCGCCTGGCCCTAAAATCACTCGCCAAGCCATGATGCCGCAGTGATCGAAGACCGCCTCGTCGCCGCCGCCAAGGCCTCCCCCAACGAGGAGGCGGTCGAACGCGCGCTGCGGCCGCAGCGCCTGGCCGAGTACGTGGGCCAGGCCAAGATCCGCGAGCAACTCGACATCTTCATTCGCGCCGCGCGTCAGCGCGGCGAGGCGCTCGATCACCTGCTGCTGTTCGGTCCCCCGGGGCTGGGCAAGACCACGCTCGCGCACATCGTCGCGCACGAGATGGGCGTCGGCCTGCGCCAGACGAGCGGGCCGGTCCTGGAGCGACCGGGCGACCTGGCCGCCCTGCTCACGAATCTCGAAAAGAACGACGTCCTTTTCATCGACGAGATCCATCGACTGTCGCCGATCGTCGAGGAGATTCTGTATCCGGCGCTCGAGGACTTCCAGATCGACATCATGATCGGCGAGGGACCGGCGGCGCGATCGATCAAGATCGACCTGCAGCCGTTCACGCTGGTGGGGGCGACGACGCGGGCGGGCATGCTGACCAATCCGCTGCGCGATCGCTTCGGCATCGTGGCCCGGCTCGAGTTCTACAGCGAAGAGGAACTGACCGCCATCGTCGACCGGTCGGCGCGCCTGCTCAAGGCGCGCGTCGAAACCGGGGGCGCGCTCGAGATCGCGCGCCGCGCGCGCGGCACGCCGCGCATCGCCAACCGGCTGCTGCGTCGCGTGCGCGACTTCGCCGAAGTGCGCGCGGAGGGGACCGTCTCGCGCGAGGTCGCCGACGACGCGCTGGCACTGCTCGATGTCGATCGCCTCGGCCTCGATGTCATGGATCGCAAGCTGCTCGGCGCGGTGATCGAGAAGTTCGGCGGCGGCCCGGTGGGAATCGACAACCTCGCGGCCGCCGTCGGCGAGGAACGCGACACGCTCGAAGACGTCGTCGAGCCCTTTCTCATCCAGCAGGGGCTGCTGCAGCGAACGCCGCGCGGACGCATCGCTTCCGTCAGCGCCTATCGCCACTTCGGCCTCGTCGCCCCACCGGGCGCGGCGGCCGCGGACTCGCTCTTCTAGCGGCACACACGCCAATCCAGGACCTCGTCCTCTCGGAGGCCTTCGCCGCAGTGCGGCAGCCAACACGTGAGCGCGGGTTCTTCCGGTGCAGTGAAAGCCACTAGAATCGCGGGCTTTGCGGTAATCAAACCCCACAGGAGGCTGGATGGACTTTGCGCAGCATCAGCGCAACCCGGCCCGGCATCTCGTCGGCGTCGGCGGAGTCGTGCTCCTGCACATCATCATCATCTACGCGCTCGTCACCGGTCTTGCGCGCAAGGTGGTCGAGGTCGTCAAGGGGCCCATCGAGGTCAAGGTCATCGAGGAGGTGATCAAGAAGCCGCCTCCGCCGCCGGATGTCCTGCCGCCGCCGCCCAAGATGGCGGCACCGCCGCCACCGTTCGTGCCGCCGCCTGAAGTCGTCATCGCGCAACCGCCGCCCGCCCCGACGATCACCGCGGTGACACCCGAAGCACCGCCCGCGCCGCAGGCGCCGGTGATCGTCAAGGCGCCGGAAGCGCCGCCCGCGCCGCCGGCGCCGCCCGTGCGCAGCGCGTCGGTCGCCTGCCCGAACTACAAGGAGATCATGCAGGCGATTCCTTACCCGCGCGAAGCCCTGCTGGACAACCTCCAGGGGGATGTGGTGATCGAGTTCACGATCACCGGCAGCGGCAAGGTCACGGATGCGGTCGTGAAATCGTCGACCAACCGGGTCTTCAACAAGGTCGCGTTGAACGCGGTCCAGCGCCTCACCTGCCAGGGACAAGGCCAGGACGTGCGCGTCCTCGCGCCCATCGGTTTCAAGATCAACTGATATTTCCGCGCAGGATTGCTCACAAGGCATCAGCGCAAACCGCGCGCACGCGCGCAGCCCAAAACAAATCCGCCCCAAAAAGGAGAACTTTCGATGACATCGCTCTTCCGCCGTGTCGTGGCGTGCCTGGCCATCAGCATCGCGGCAGTCACGCTTATCGTGCCGCTCGCAGCACGAGCTCAGGACGAGAACAAGACCGCCACCGCTCCGGCGCCGACCGTCACCAAGGAGACGGTCGAGAATCCCTACGGCCTGGAGGCGCTTTGGCGCGGGGGCGATTTCGTCTCCAAGGGCACGCTGATAATCCTGGTGATCATGTCGATGGGCAGCTGGTACATCATCTTCGTCAAGCTATGGGAGCAGTACAAGCTGATGGCGGAGGCGAGGGCCATGCGCGCGTCGTTCTGGAAGGCCAGCTCGCTGAAGGACGGCGCGAAGAAGCTCAAGGAGAGCAGCGCGTACCGGTACATTGCCGAATCGGGACTGGAGGCGAACGAGCACCACGAGGGCTCGCTCACCGAGAACATCGACCTCAATACCTGGGTCACGATGTCCGTACAGCGTGCCGTCGAGAGCGTGCAGAACCGTCTGCAGGACGGCCTGGCCTTCCTCGCGACGGTGGGTTCGACTGCGCCGTTCGTCGGGCTCTTCGGCACCGTCTGGGGCATCTACCACGCGCTGACGGCGATCGGGATCGCGGGCCAGGCGTCGATCGACAAGGTTGCAGGTCCCGTGGGCGAGGCGCTCATCATGACCGCCATGGGCCTCGCGGTCGCGGTGCCCGCGGTACTTGGATACAACTGGCTGGTCCGGCGCAACAAGGTCGCCATGGAGTCGGTGCGCAGCTTCGGCGCCGACCTGCACGCAGTGCTCCTGGGCCGCAAGGCTGAAGCCAAGGCCGTGCCCGCACGTTGAGCGCATAGACGGAGGCCACCATGGCGATGAACGTTGCATCCGGCGAAGGCGACGACGAGGCGATCTCCGCGATCAACACCACCCCGCTCGTCGACGTGATGCTGGTGCTGCTGATCATCTTCCTCATCACCATCCCTGTCGTGACGCAATCGATCCCGCTCACGCTGCCCAAGGAAACGAACGTTCCGCGGCAGACCAAGCCCGAGAACGTCGAGATCGCGGTCACCAAGGAGGGCGACGTTTACTGGGGCATGCAACTGGTGCGCGACAACGAGGACCTCGTCAACCGCCTGAAGAAGATCTCCGTACTGCAGCCGCAGCCGGAGATACAGATCCGCGGCGACCTGGCTGGCCGCTACGAATTCGTCGGCCGCGTCGTCTTCGCCTGCCAGCGTGCGGGGATACAGAAGGTCGGATTCGTGACCGAGCCGCCGCCACGCAACGGCTGAGCGCGCATCGCACAAGGAGAACACGATGGCCATGAATGTGGGTCCGGGCAGCGGCGCGCAGGAACCGGAGGTCATGATCGACATCAACACCACGCCCCTGATCGACGTGATGCTGGTGTTGCTGGTGATGCTGATCATCACCATTCCGATCCAGTTGCACGCCGTCAACCTGAACATGCCGGTCGGCAATCCGCCGCCGCCGACCGTTCCGCCGGTGGTGATCACCATCGACGTGGATTTCGACGGCACCGTGTTCTGGAATGGCGACGTCGTTCCGGACAAGCAGACGCTCGCCGAGAAACTCAGTCAGGCTGCCGCCTTGCCGGTGCAGCCCGAGGTGCACCTGCGGCCCAACAAGCTCGCCGAGTACAAGGATGTCGCCGCCGTGATGGCAGCGGCGCAGCGCCTGGGCGTGACGAAGCTCGGGCTGATCGGCAACGAGCAGTTCGTCCAATGACGTTCGCATTCCGGCCTGCCCGCGACCCGGAGATCCAGTGAAGCGAGACCATCACCCAACTTCGAGCCGGCTGCGCTTCGCCGCGCTTGCCTGCGGTGTAGCAGCCGCGTTCGGACCGCAGATCGGGAGCGACGGGAGGTTGGAATTCGCCAGCGCGGCCGCGCAGGCCGAGACCGTCCGGCCCGAAGTCGGCAAGCCGCTGCAGGCTGCACGCGATCTCATCAAGGCCGGCAAGTTCAAGGAGGCGCTCGTCAAGCTGAACGAAGTCGACGCGGTGCCGAACAAGACACCGTTCGAAACGTTCCTCCTCGAGCAGATGCGTGCGTCGGCGGCCTCGCAGGCGGGCGACAACGAACAGGCCATCAAGGCGTTCCAGGCGGTGCTCAATTCGGGCCGGCTGTCGGAGGCCGAGCAGGCCAAGTACGCCTCGATGCTCGCGTCGCTCTACTATCGCGCCAAGGACTACCAGAACGCCGCCAGCTGGGCCGGACGAGCCCTGAAGGGCAATCCCAACGACGCGGCGATGCGCGATCTCCAGATCCAGAGCTACTTCCAGGCAGGGGACTACCAGGCCGCGAGCCGCGAGGCGCTGGCGGATATCCAGGCGGCCGAGAAAGCCGGGATCACGCCGCCCGAGCCGAAGCTGCTGCTGCTCGCAAATGTCGCGAGCCGCAACGGTGACAAGACGGCCTACCTTGCGGCGCTCGAGCGCCTGGTCACCTACTACCCGAAGCGCGAATACTGGGCCGATCTCCTGCGCCGCATCGAATCGAAGCCCGGATTTTCGAATCGCCTCACGCTCGAGCTGTATCGCCTGAAGGCCGCGACCAAGACGCTCGCGACCGCCAACGACTACTCGGAGATGGCGCAGCTGGCGTTGCAGGAACAACAGGCCGCCGAAGCGAAGAAGATTCTCGACGAGGGATTCGCCACCGGCGTGCTCGGCAAGGGACAGGAAGCCGAGCGAGAGAAGCGCCTGCTCGCCCTTGCCAACCAGCGCGCAGTGGAGGCGCCCGGTGCCTTGAAGGCGGCTGAATCCGACGCTGCGAATGCGAGGGACGGGGCGGAACTCGTCCGCATCGGGCTCGCCTATACCGGACTGGGCGAATACGAAAAGGGCATCGGCCTGATCCAGCAAGGCATCAACAGGGGTGGACTCAAGCACAAGGACGATGCCGACCTGCAGCTTGGCATCGCGCTGCTCCGGGCGGGGCAGAAGGGCCGTGCGGCAACGGTGTTGCGGTCGGTCGGCGGCACCGACGGGACCGCGGACCTTGCGCGGTTGTGGTTGAGGGTGTCGGAGGCGCGGACGACCGGGTAACGGTTCCCTCGAGCAACCGAGAAGGGCGCCGGCGCGCCCTTTTTCGCTTGGGCCGCGATTTGTCCGGAGCGGACTACAGCAAAGAAAAACCCGCCCGGCGGGCACCGAGCGGGTTCGGAAAATGGAGCGCCGGGTCGATCAGAACGAGTACTTGGCTCCGACTGTCCAGAAGCGGCCGACCGCACCGGCCTGATGCCACGTCTGGTTGTAGTTGATGCCGTACGGGATCGCGAGGTAGGGATCGAACGGCGCGGCGCGATCGAACAGGTTCTGGATCGAGAAGTTGAAGTCAAGGCCCTTCGTCGCCGTCCACTTGGCGAAAAGATCGAACGTCGTGAACGACGGCAGGCGGCAATGGTTGTAGACGTTGCCCGCCGTGTCGAAGACACCGCAGTCGTACTGCCCGATGTCCGGATACGTCACGCCGGTGTTCGAGTTGGTCATCGTACCGTCGCCGTTCGAGGTCGTGGTCTCGCCCTGGTGATCGACCATCTTGATCGGACCCACGTAGTTGACCGACAAGGTCGCCGCTGCCGGCCCGCGATCGAAGGTAAGGGCGAAAGTGGCCCGGTCCTTGGGCGAACCACCGCCTGCGCTTTGCACGAGCGGGCCGTGGGTGCCGGCGTACTCGAGCGTGTTGCCGAACTGGTCGGTGCGCTCGAGCTTGTTGACGTGGGTCCAGAACAGCTGCCCGCTCAGCCTGCCGACGCTGCCCAGGCTCGACCGGAAGCGGAGTTCGGTGTCGATCCCGTCGGTGACGGTCTTCGACGCGTTCTGGTAGAACCCGGTGACGGTGCCGATCTGTCCGTCCGAGTCGTAGTAGATGAACGTGTTGGGCAGTGCGCCCGGGATTCTGCTCAGCGGCGCACCCGTCGTCGGCAGGTTGCCAATGATCGAGTTCGGGTCAGCCTGGATGATCTCGTCCCTGCGATTGATCTTCCAGTAGTCGACCGTCGCGCTGAACTGTTGCACCGGCTCGACGATAAAGCCCAGCGTATAGCTCTTGGCCTTCTCGGGCTTGATGTCCGGGTTGCCTTGCGAAAGGATGCCGAAGGTCGTGAAACCGAAACTCGAACCGCCGACTTCGGCGGCGCCTGGCGCGCGGAACGCCTCCGAATACGTGCCACGCACGGCAAATTGATCGACCGGCTTGATCTTGAAGCCCAACTTCGGAGTCGTCGAGTTGCCGAAATCGGAGTAGTGGTCGAACCGCAATGCGCCGTTCAGTTCGAGCCACGTGGCCACCGGCGCGCTCACCTCACCGTACAGCGCATAGACGTCGCGGCTCATCTTGAACGCCGAATAGCCGAGACCGACGATTGCGCCGATATCAGTGCCCGGCACGGGTGGGTTGTCCGCGTCTTCATGCCGGTATTCGGTGCCCAGTGCCAGGCCCAAGGGTCCGCCGGCAAGCTGCATCAGGTCGTGCGACACCTTGAAGTCCGCCGACAGCACCGAGCTGGTCGGCGTGTTCTCGAGCTTCGGCGAGATGGCGTTCAGCGTGAACGGGTCGGTCTGGGTCGGGTTGGTGATGCGGTATGTGCCGTTGTTCACCGCATTCTGCATCTGGTCGTAGACGATGTATCCGGTGTTGATGTTCGTCAGCTTGCTCTTGACATAGAGCAGCCCTGTGTCGTAGTCCCAACCTTGTGCAGTGCCCTGCAGACCAATGAGGCTGCGCAGCACCTCGTTGTGGGTCTCCTGATCCCGCCCATTGAGTTCGAGCGGACGAATGTAGAAGGCCGCGTCGGCACCCACCGGGTTGTCCGGATGCCCGGCCGGAAGGATCATCGGTGCGTGCACGAGGAGCGGATTGAAGGGATCTCCCGGCACGAAGACGCCGGTGTCGTTGTTGGCGCCCAGCGTGCCGTTGGATTTCGTCACGGTGGTGAAGTAGCCCAATTCCACGTAGCCCGCCATGGCCGGCGTGAACTGCAACGTGCCCCGGCCGAACAGGTTGAACCGCTGGATGTTGGGCTGAACCTCCTGGTCGACCAGCGGGTCGTATCTGCACAGTCCGGTCCCGGGATCGTGGTCCGAACAGGGAATGATATTGACGCGCGGGCCCAGCGCGCCAGTGACCGGGTCGATGGCGCGAGCTACGCCGAAGGGCGAATTCGACGAAGGCCCGAGCCCGAAATACGGGCGACTGGCACCATTGGTCGTGTCGTAGTACCCGAGTGACCTCAGGTCGCTGTTGCCGACGAATCCACGGTCCTTCGACCAGATGTTCCTCTGGTTCGAGGCCTCCATCGTGAAGAAGACGTTGTACTTGTCCGCGTCGAGGTCGCCGTACCCTATCGAAGCGGCGCCGCGCACCGTGTTGCCGTCCTGGTGATCGGTCTGGCCATATGAGCCGCCGATCGATGCGCCGGTGTAGTTCTTGCGCAGGATGACGTTGACCACGCCCCCGACCGCGTCGGCGCCGTAGATGGCCGAGGCGCCGTCCTTGAGGATCTCGACCCGGTCGACCGCCTCGAGAGGCAGGGAGTTGAGGTCGACGAAGTTGCGGGTGCCGTCGTCGGCAAGCCCGTAGGTCGACATGCGGCGGCCGTTGACCAGCACCAGAGTCGAATTGACGCCGAGCCCGCGGAGCGAGACGGCGGCCGAGCCGGAAGCGAAGCCATTCGTGAAGGAGGCTGGAATCGAGCCCAGGCCGTCCGCCGTGATACCACGCAGCACTTCCTGGATCGATTGCTTGCCGCTGCGCTCGATATCTTCCCGCGTCATTATTTGCACGGGCGCTGCGGTTTCGACGTTGGTGCGCTTGATGTTGCTGCCCGTCACCTCCACGCGCTCCATCTGCTGCTGGGCAGGGGCAGGACCCGCCACGAACGCGCCAGCTGCGACACCGCCGACGGCTACAAGCAGTGACCGGACAATCGGCTTCAGCTCGAACATCGATGTCCCCCGAAAAGGTTTAGAACTTCGCTGCAGGGCTGTAACGTTTTTATCCGTTGCCCTTGCAAACGCCGCGATTGTTAACGGGGAGATACGCCTTGACAACAATCGTCCGGACGGCCTTGCGCATTTGTTGCTTTTTGGCAAAGCCGTTGCGGTGTGCAGCGCAGCGGCAAGGCGACTTTTTTGAAGGCGACCGACGCGCAGCGCAGCGAAACGATGAATGATGGAATGGATCGAGCCGCGCCTGTCAGGCGGCACGGATCAAGCGCGGCACCGCGTCGAGCAGGGTCTTCGTGTAAGGATGCGAAGGACGCGCCAGCACCTCGTCCGCAGCGCCGGACTCGACGATGCGACCGGCCTGCATCACGGCGATGTCGTGCGCCAGATACTCGACGACGGCGAAGTTGTGCGTGATGAAGAGATACGCCACGCCGAGTTCACGCTGCAACTGTGCCAGCAGGTTCAGGATCTGCGCCTGCACCGACACGTCGAGCGCCGAAGTCGGCTCGTCGCAGACGATCACGCGCGGCTCCACCGCCAGCGCGCGGGCGATGGCGACACGCTGGCGCTGGCCGCCCGAGAACTCGTGCGGATACCGGGACATCGCGTCAGCGCGAAGGCCGACCTTTTGCAACAGGGCGCGCAGGCGGTCGCGGCGGTCGCCCGGAGCGATCTCCGGGCGCAGGGACAGCAGGCCCTCTTCCAGGATCTCGGCAATGCGCATGCGCGGGTTCAGCGACGCGAATGGATCCTGGAAGATGATCTGGATCCGTCGCCTCGCGGCACGCAGCGCATCGCCTTCGAGTGCATCCAGGGGCCTGCCCTCCAGCAGAGCCTCGCCTGAAATCCGGGCGACACCTCGCAACAATTGCACCGCAGCCTTACCGGTGGTTGTCTTGCCGCAACCGGACTCGCCGACCAGCGCAAGAGTGCGTCCGGCCCGAAGCGTCAGGGAAATCCCATCGACCGCCCTGAAATGGCCGATCTCACGTTTGAGGACGCCGCTGCGCAACGGGAACCAGACGCGATAGTCGCGAATCTCGAGCACGGGAGGCTGCAATGCGGCCCCGTCCGTTTCCGCCGCGGTTCGCGCCTCGGGCCCGGGTGCCGTGTCCGCCGCCGCGACGGCGACGGGCCCCAGGGGGTGCGGCCCGCGGTAAAGCAGGCAGCGCACGCGATGTTCGTCGCCCGCGCCGGCACGAGCGGGGACGACGAGGTCCGGCTGGACATGTCGGCACTCCTCCAGCGCATGCTGGCAGCGGTCGACGAATCGGCACCCCGGGAAGCTGCGGTTCAGCGGCGGGACCGTGCCCGGGACGGCAACCAGGGCGCGGCCGCGTTTCGCGGTATCGGGCAGCGCGGCGAACAGCATCTGCGCGTAAGGATGAAGCGGGCGTGCGAAGAAGTCCCGCACCGTTGCGACCTCGACCACCTGCCCGGCGTACATCAACGCGATGCGATGCGCCATCGTCGCGACGATGCCGAGATCGTGCGTGATCAGAAGCATCGCCATCCTGCGTTCCCGCTGAAGGTCGGCGAGCAGGTCGAGGATCTGCTTCTGGATCGTGACGTCGAGCGCCGTGGTCGGTTCGTCGGCGATCAGCAGGTCCGGCTCGGCGGCAAGCGCGATGGCGATCATCACGCGCTGCTTCTGGCCGCCGGACATCTGGAACGGGTAGGCGTCGACGCGGTTCGACGGATCGGGAATGCCGACGTGCGTCAGCCATTCGATCGCCTTCGCGCGTGCCGGCTCGCCGCGCAGCGCGGTGTGGCGCTTGATCACCTCGACGATCTGCCTGCCGACCGGGACGACGGGATTCAGGCTGGTCGCCGGCTCCTGGAAGATGATGCCGATCCGGCGCCCGCGCACGTCGCGCATGCGCGCCTCGGGCAATTGCACGATGTCGGTGTCGTGGACGCGCACGACGCCGCGCGTGACGCGCCCATTGTCCGGCAGGAGACGCAGGATCGACAGCGCCGTCATCGACTTGCCGCAGCCGGACTCGCCCACCAGCGCGAACGTCTCGCCGCGCTCGATCGTGAGGTCGAGCGCCTCGATCGCGCGCACAACGCCGGAATCCGTGTCGAGTTCGGTATGCAGGCCGGTGACCGCCAGCATCGCGTTATCCGTGCACCGGATCGCCGGTGATCGACTGCGGCGCGGGCGCGGCCGGCGCCGGTTCGCGACGGGCCGGTTGCGTCGTCGCGCGGCGCAGCCTGAATGCGCGCGCACGCGGATCGAAGGCCTCGCGCACCGCATCGGCGAACAGGTTCGCGGCGAGCACGAGCGCCAGCATGAACACGAACGCCGTGGCGAGGTTCCACCACACCGACGGGTCGCGCGACATTTCGCTGCGGGCGAGATTGATCATCGACCCGAAGCTGGCGGAATTCGGATCCACCCCGACACCCACGTACGAAAGCACCGCTTCGTAGAGGACCAGCGCGGAGAAGTCGAGCACCGCGACGATCAGCACCAGGTGCATGACGTTGGGCAGGATGTGCCGGCGCATGATGCGCCAGTGACTGACGCCGAACGCGCGCGCGGCCTGGACGAACTCGAGTTCCGTGAGCTTCAAGGTCTCGGCGCGCAGCAGGCGGCACAACGTCGCCCAGCCGGTGACGCCGAGGATAAGGCAGAGCAGGAACAGGCGCAGCTCCGCGCGCTCGACGCCGGTCTCGAAGGAGGCGACGTGCTCGTCGATATAGACGTTGATCAGCAGCACGAAGGCCGCCACCAGCAGGATCGGCGGAATCGACGAGAGCACCGTGTAGAGGTACTGGATCACGTCGTCGACCCAGCCCTTGAAATATCCGGCCAGGAGCCCGAATACGACGGCGAGCGGCAGTGTCGCGATGGTCGAAAGCGATCCGATCACCACCGCGGTGCGCACGCTTTTGAGTGCCTGATAGAGAACATCGTTGCCGGTGCGATCGGTACCGAACACGTGATAGGCCGGCCACAGCGCCACGACCCAGCCCACGAACACCGCGAGCACGGCAAACGTCATGAGCATCGGCCGCCACGGCATCTCGGTCGCGCCGCGTCGAATCGCGGTCGCGGCGCCACGCCAGCCGCCGTACGCGGGTCCGAGGAGCCGGGCGACCGTTGCGGCAACCAGAAACGCCACCAGCAGGCCCCCGACGAGGCCGCGCACCGAGCGGGCGACGAGATCGACTTTCCATTGGCTGGCTGGATCGGTGAGGTGCGCGCCGCCGGAGAGCAGCCGCGGGAATGCACGCATCTCCTTGCCGTCGACGATCGAGGTCTCGCGCTGGAACGACCAGTAGGCGAGCGGCTGCGAGTAGGTCTTCTCGCGCGACTCGATCGCGTGCGCCAGGAACTTGTCGAGCACGGAGAGGGTACGCGGTACGTACGCCGGTGCTGCGTCGGCAGCGGCGCCCGGTTCCGGGGGCAGCCGCGGCCGGAAGTGGATCGAGTCGGCGAGCGCAAGCACGAGGAACAGCGCCAGGAGGATCGCGGCGCACATCGCGGGCGCATCGAGCGCGATCCGGCGCCAGGTCGCGCGCAGGTTGCGGTCGCGGCGCACCTTCAGCCCGTAGAAGACGGCGCCGACCGCAAGCAGCCACAGCACGAGATCGGTCCAGAGGAAAACGAACTTGGGCATGGGTGGTCAGATGGTCCGTACGCGACAGAGTGCGCGCGTGCGCAAGGCCGGGATTCCTCGCTCGCGTCCGCAATGACAGGGTGCATCGATCTCATCCCGAGCGAATGCGAGGGATCTCGGCCTCATGCGCCACCGAGACGCCTCGCTTGCGGACGGAAACCCACCGCGTCGACGTTTCAACTCAGCCTCACGCGCGGGTCGGCAAACGTGTAGGCGATGTCGGTGGCGAGATACGCCAGGATGTAGAGCAACGACCCCAGGAACACCATGGTGTGCACGATCGCGAAGTCCTGGCCGGCAATCGCTTCCACGACATACGTACCGAGGCCGGGAATGCCGAAGAAGGACTCGAACACGATCGAACCGAGGAATGCGTAGGGCAGCAGCGCCCCGACGTGGGTCAGCACCGGCAGCCAGGCGTTGCGCAGCACGTGCCGGAACAACACCGCGGCCTCCGAAAGTCCCTTGGCGCGCGCGGTGCGCACATAGTCCTTGCCGATCTCCTCGAGCAGCATGGCCCGGTACAGGCGCGCTTCGGAGCCGAGCTGATAGACGATGCCGACGACGAGCGGCAGCACCAGGAACTTGAAGATGTCGAGGCCCGGCACGAAACCCGAGAGCGGAACGAGCTGGAGCAGCTTGCCGAAGAACCACTGCGCCATGATGATGTAGAACAGGCTCGACACCGACATCATCACTACGCACAGCACCGTGCCCCAGAAGTCGAGGTAGCTGGTGCGGAAGAACACCAACAGCATCGCGAGGACGATCGAGACGAACACGGTAAGGGTGAGCATCGGCACCGCGAGCGCCGCGCTGGCGACGATGCGGGTGCCGATCTCGTGCCGGATGTCGCGCCCGCTGTCGCTGGATCCGAAGTCCAGCTCGAACAGCCGCAGGGAGCGGTCGTAGAAGATCGTGTGGGTGATCTTGCCGGTGCCCGCCGCCGCGGCGTCGAGCCAGAGCGGCTTGTCGTAGCCGTGGTCGACCTTCCACTTCTCGATCGCATCGGCCGTCACGCGCTTGCCGCCGATGTTGAGGCGCGCGATGTTGTCCGGCGAATTGACGGCAAAAAAAAGCGTGAACGTGAGCAGGTTCACGCCGGCAAGGATGAGCCCCGCGTAGAAGGCGCGGCGGACGATATAGCCGAGCATCTACTCGCCTCCGGCGCCGTGCGGCACCGAGCCCGCCAGGGTGCGCGCCGCGGTCTCGCGCTCGTGCCGCTGCCACGCGCGGATGGCGGGAAGCACGGCCAGCACGAACGCCAGGACGATCACCCACACCGGCCACCATACGGGGCGGTTCCACTCCGCGATCTTCGCTGCGCGCAGCTCCGGATTCACCTTCACAAACATCAGGCGGTCGCCGACGAGCGGCCCAGGCTTGACGTTGCCGACCCACTGGTGCTGCACCGATCCGGCGTACGGGTTGTACCCGAAGGTCCACGGCGCATCCTCCTGCATGATCGCCACCATGCGGTCGATCACCTGCTGCTTGCGCGGCGTGTCGTCCAGGTACCTCATCTCGTCGAACAACCGGTCGAATTCTTCGTTCTTGTAGTTGGCCGTGTTCTCGCCGTTGCCGTTCGTCAGGGCCTTGGAGTTCGGCCCATAGAGAAGGAAGAGAAAGTTTTCCGCGTCCGGGTAGTCGGCGGACCAGCCCCACCAGAAGACCTGCAACGATCCCTTCTCGGCCTTCTCCTGGAACCGGTTGTAGTCGGTGGCACGAATCTCGAGCTGGACGCCGATCTTGGCGAACTGCTTGACGACCCACTCGACCTCGGCTTTGAGCTCCGGTGTCAGCGCGCGCTGATAGTCATAGTTGAGCACCAGCGGCTGTCCCGTGATCGCGTTGCGCCCGCCCGGATATCCGGCCTCAGCGAGCAGCCTCTCCGCTTCCGCAATCGGCTTGCGTTTCGGCTTGCCGTCGACCACGTCGTAGACGGTGCGATTGATCGCACCGTCGCGATGGCCGAACACGCCCGGCGGGACGGCGCTCATCGCGGGGACGCCGGCGGCCTTGCTTTCGAACACACGCACGAACTCTTCCCAGTTGACGGCGATCGAAAGCGCCTGGCGCAGCTTGCGATTGCGCACCTTCTCGTCCGGTGTCCTGCCGCCGCCCACCACCGGATCGAGCCAGTTGAACCCGATGTACCAGTTGGAGATCTCCAGCGTGCGCGGCATCTGGATGCCGCGCTCCTTGAACAGGCGAGCGACCCGATCCGAGTTCTTGACGTCGTAGTCCATGTCGAGCAACCAGTCGAAGCGCGAAATCTCCGGGTTGTCGTAGTAGCCCTGCAGGAACTTCGCCTTGAGCGGGATCCTTTCCTTCTCGATGGTGAACTCAACGCGATCGACGAACGGCATCGGCTTGCCGCAGTCGTCGACCAGGCCGGCGGCGCGATCCTCCTCGGTGCCCTCGCACGGATAGGTCTCGCCGTGGAAATTCGGGTTGCGCGCGAGGACGTGGCGCCGGTTCTCCTGGTACTCGACCAGCATGAACGGACCGGTTCCCACCGGCCAGTAGTTGAGGCTCAGGTTCCTCTCGGCCATGCCGGGCTGGGCGTAGAAGGCGTCGGCCTCCCACGGCACCGGGGCGAAAAAGGTCATCTGCAGCCAGTACTTGAATTGCGGGTACTTGCCATTCAACCGGATGCGCAGGGTGTAGTCGTCGACCGCCTCGGCCCCGGGGAAGTCGTACTTGCGGAAGTCGAGGAACGGCAGGTCACGGTCGGTCCGCGACAGGCGGCCGCGCAGTTCCTTGTCGATCCCGGCGATGCGCTCGCCATATTCCTTGAGGCCGACGATGTGCTCGGCCATGAGCGAGAACGATGGCGAACGAGTGCGCGTGGTCGCCAGCCGGCGAATCGCATAGACGAAATCGTGCGCGGTCGCCTCGCGCGAGCCCTGTGCGGGGAAATCGAACGGCGTGCGTTTGTTCTCCGTTTCGGCACGCGTGAGATGGTGATAGAGATACGTGCCGTCCGGGCCCTTCGCAAAGGCCGGGTGCGGCGCATAACGGATGCCCTTCCTGATGTGGATGTCGTAGACGACCAGCGCAATCCGATCGGCCGGCGCGTCATCGGGTAGTGCCTTGCCATTGGCGTCGAAGTACTGCGCGGGTGCAACCGCCTCGGCGGCGCGCGGCACGATCTCGTAGGGGCGCTTCAGGTAGTGGAAACGATACGGCGGCTCGTAGATCGAATACATGTACGGCGTCTCGTCCAGGTTGTACGAGGCCGTTGGATCGAGATACTTGGGCGAGCGCTCCTGAAACGCGGTGAAGAACGTGTTGGTTCGTTCGGACCCCGCCCGGTGCGGATTGTTGGTGACCTGGCCGCAGGCGCCGAGCGCCAGCAGCGCGAGGAAGATGGGAAGGCAACGTGCCGGCCGCGCAAATCGCCCGAGACCCAATGCTTCCATCTGTCTTGCAGGACCCTTCGCTGCGCCCGGCCGGGACGCGAACCGCCGCGGATTGTACGGGCGGCTCCGAGTGGTCGACGCGTGCTCTTCGCTGCAGGCGCACAAGTGGCGGGATAAACTCGCGGCCCGTGGAAAACACGTGCGCCCGCGTCCCCTTCAGCTGGACCGTGCGCGTGTACTTCGAGGACACCGACGCCGGTGGCATCGTCTACTACGCCAATTTCCTCAAGTTCTTCGAGCGCTGCCGCACCGAGTGGTTGCGCGCGCTGGGCGTCGAGCAGACGCGGCTCGCGGAACAATCGGGCCTGCAGTTCGTGGTTGCACGGCTTGCGGTCGACTATTTCAAGCCGGCACGGCTCGACGATCAGCTCACCGTCACGGCCGCGATCGGCGAACCGGCACGTTCCTACCTCGTGTTCGAGCAGCGCGCGCTGCGCGGCACGGAGTTGCTGGCGCGCGCGACGGTGAAGATCGCCTGCGTCGATATCCGGCGCCTCGCTCCCGCGCGCCTTCCCGCTGACCTCGTCGCCGCCTTCCAGGCGGCCCGCGACTACCAAGAGCCAAAACCATGAACGCCGACCTCTCGATCCTGACTCTCGTCACCAAGGCCACGCTGGTGGTGCAGGTCGTGATGGCGATCCTGCTGCTGGTCTCGATCGCCTCGTGGACCGCGATCTTTTCGAAGGGCTTCGCGATCCGGCGCGCGCGCAAGGAAACGGAAGGATTCGAGCGCAACTTCTGGAGCGGCGCCGAACTCTCCGCGCTATATCAGGCAGCCTCCAACCCGCGCCGCAAGACCGGCGCGCTGGAACGCATCTTCGAGGCCGGCATGAGCGAGTTCCTGAAGCTGCGCGGCCGCGGCGATACCCAGGCCACGCTCGACGGTGCGCGGCGCGCGATGCGGGCAGCCTACCAGCGCGAGATGGATGCGCTCGAGGCGCGCCTCGCGTTCCTCGCGTCGGCGGGCTCGGTCAGCCCGTACATCGGCCTGTTCGGCACGGTATGGGGAATCATGCACGCTTTCACCGGTCTATCCAGTCTGCAGCAGGCCACCCTGGCGAGCGTGGCTCCCGGCATCGCCGAGGCGCTGATCGCGACCGCGATCGGGCTCTTCGCAGCCATCCCCGCAGTGGTCGCCTACAACCGTTTCGCGCACGACATCGACCGGCTGGCCAACCGCTTCGAGAGCTTCACCGAGGAGTTTTCGAACATTCTGCAGCGGCAAAGGTAGGAGCTTTCATGGCTGTCCTCGCCCGACGCGTCGCCGGAACCCGGCGCCGCATGCTCTCGGACATCAACGTCGTGCCGTACATCGACGTGATGCTGGTCCTGGTGGTCATCCTGATGGTGGCGGCGCCGTTCGTGAACCCGAGCCTGGTCGAGCTGCCTTCGATGGGCAAGGCCTCGCGGACGCCCGACCGTCCGCTCGAACTGGTCATGAAGCTCGAGGGCAAGATCATGTTGCGGGAGAGCGGGAAGGACACGAATCTCGCGACCGACCTCCCCGGGGTGATCGCGGAGATCAAGAAGCGCCAACAGCAGGCCGGGCCCCCCGTGCCCGTCGTCATTTATGCCGACAAGGATCTCAAGTACGACGCGGTCATGAAGGTCATGGACCAGCTGCAGCGCGCCGATGTCAAGCGCGTCGGCCTTGCGGTCCGTGTGACGAGTTGACCTGGAATATGTCCTCGGCCGGAATGAAGACCCAGCTCCTGCCACCGTCGCGCCGCATCAGAACGCCGCACAACACCGTGCCGTCGTTCGCGCTGGCGCTGGCGATGCACGCGCTGCTCTTCGGCTCGATGTACTACGTCGTGCAGTGGAAGACGCAGGATCTGCCCCCGGTCGTGGCCGAGTTGTGGGCGAGTCCGCCGCAGCCCAGGGTCGAGGTCGCGCCGGCTCCGCCTCCGCCGCCGGCCCCGCCGCCCAGGGTGGAACCGCAGCCGGAGCCGCCGAAGCCGGACGCCGACATCGTCACGAAGGAAGAGAAGAAGCCGCCACCGAAGGTCGAGCCCCCGAAGGTCGAGGAGAAGCCGCCGCCGAAGAAGGCCGAGCCGCCGAAAAAGGATGCGATCGCGGACCTGCTGAAGAAGCAGGAGGAGAAGGCCCGCGCCGAACGCGAGCAGATCCGGCAGGCGGAGGCGGCCCGGATCGAACAGCAGATGAACCAGGACAGGACGCTGGCCGGGACGCCCCAGGCCGGCGGGCCCCTGACCGGGACGCCTTCGCCCGGCACCGGCACGGCACGCAACGCGGACTACATCACCCGCCTGGCCGCGCTCATCAAGTCGCGCATTGTCTACGCGGTCCCGGAAGGAACTTCGACATCGGTGTATGCGGACGTCGAGGTCGACCTGCTGCCGACCGGCGAGGTGACGGGGGTTCGTATCGTGAAGCCGAGCGGACTGCCCGGATACGACGAGGCGATCGAACGTGCGATCCGCCGGACGGACCCGTTTCCGCGCAAACCCGACGGTACGGTCGATCGGACCATCCCGTTCCGGTTCTTCCCGGTCGAACGGCAAGGCTGAAGCGCACGCCGGTTTCGGCTCAACCGGTGACAACGGCGCACAGCGATCATCCGTTGACCGCACGGACTCGCCCGCTTGCGTCAGCCTGATAAGTGAACTCCACATCGGGCGCGTTCATATAATCCGCCCCCATGTTTTCGACCAGCGCTCGTTGGTGGGTTTGTTGCGCCCTGGCGCTTGCCCTGCTGCTCCCTCTGCACGCACGGGGGCAATTGCGCATCGAAGTCGTCGGCGTCGGATCGAACCAGACGCCGATCGCTGTCGCTCAGTTCCAGGCTGACGGGCAACCGCCGCAGGACGTGGACGAGATCATTCGGGCCGATCTCACGCGGTCCGGCGTGTTCCGGCTGCTCGACACGGGCAAGACCCCGATCCCCGAGACCGCGCGCGTCGACCTTCCGGACTGGAAGAGCAAGGGCGCCGACGCGCTCGTGGTCGGGTCGATCGCGAGGCTGGCCGACGGCCGTTACGACATCCGCTATCGCCTCTACGACACCGTCAAGCAGGCCCAGATCGACGGGCTCTCGTACCTGAGCTCGCCGGCCGAACTCAGACTGAATGCGCATCGGATCGCCGACCGCATCTACGAGAAACTCACGGGAGTGCGCGGGGTGTTCGCGACCCGCATCGCCTACGTCGTGCAGCTCGCCAAGAACAGCTTCGAGCTGCAGATCGCCGATGCGGACGGCGCCAACGCGCAGACCGCGCTACGCTCGCGCGAGCCGATCATGTCGCCGTCGTGGGCACCGGACGGCATACGCATCGCGTATGTTTCCTTCGAGACCGGCAAGCCGGTCGTCTACATCCACACGCTCACGACCGGGGAACGCAAGGCGATCGCCAACTACCGCGGCAGCAACAGCGCGCCGGCGTGGTCGCCCGACGCCAAGATGCTGGCGGTGGCGCTCTCGCGTGACGGGCCGACTTCAATCTACACGCTGAATTCCGACGGCACCGGGTTGAAGCACATCACCAACTCCGGCGCCATTGATACCGAGCCGAATTTCGCGCCGGACGGCAAGTCGATCTACTTCACGTCCGACCGCGGTGGTGGCCCGCAGATCTATCGCATGGACCCGAACGGCGGCAACGTGCAGCGGGTCACCTTCAGCGGCGACTACAACGTCACGCCACGCATCAGCCCGGACGGCCGCGTGCTGGTGTACGTGAGCCGGCGCGACAGCAACTTCCAGGTCCAGTCGCTGGATCTGTCGACCGGCCAGGACTTGACGCTCACGGATACCATCAAGGACGAGTCGCCGAGCTTCGCGCCGAACGGCCGGCTGATCCTTTATGCAACGGAAGTAAACGGCCGGGGGGTGCTTGCCTCGGCTTCAATAGACGCGCGCGTACGCACGCGCCTGACCGGACCCAATGGTGACGTTCGCGAGCCGACCTGGGGCCCCTTTATCGACAAGTGAGACTCGCGAGGGAGCAACCGATGACTGATCGCATTCCAATGAAGCGCCTGTTCGTCGTCGCAGCCGCGACGGCATTGATCGCAGGATGTGCCAGCACGCCGCTGGAAGAAAAAGCCGCGCCGGTCGCCGAAAAGAGCGCCCCGGCCCCGGCGCCGGAGCCCGCCGCCCCCGATACCCGCGCCGTCGCGCGCGTCGACACGACGCCGACGCCCATGGACCCGCTGACCGATCCCAAGAGCACGCTCGGCCGGCGCAGCGTGTTCTTCGACTTCGACCGCTTCGAGATCAAGCCGGAGTTCCAGGCCATGGTCGAGGCACACGGTCGTTACCTGGCGAGCAACCGCTCGCGCAACGTCGTCATCGAAGGCAACGCCGACGAGCGGGGCAGCCGCGAGTACAACCTGGCGCTGGGACAGAAGCGAGCCGACTCGGTCAGGCGCGGCCTGACGCTCCTGGGTGCGAGCGACGCGCAGATCGAGACGATCAGCTTCGGCAAGGAAAAGCCCTGCGCCAGCGGACATGACGAAGCGGCTTGGGCGCAGAATCGCCGTGCTGACATCAACTACAAGGGCGCGCCGAATCCGCCGCGTTGCGGAACTGCGGCCGGCTAGCGCCGGAGGTCGGAACCGAATGCCGCGTCTGGTTGGTCCGTTCCTGATCGTGCTGGCTGCGCTCGCCGCACAGCCGGCACAAGCCTTGTTCGGCGACGACGAGGCCCGCAAGGCAATCCTGGACCTGCGCAAGCAGGTCCAGGACATGGATAAGCGGTTGCAGGACGTGCAAGGCAAGAGCACCGACCTCGGCGACCGGCTCGACCGGCTCGAGGGCGCCCAGCGCGGATCGCTCGAACTCGCCAATCAGATCGATGCGCTGCGCCAGGACATCGCCAAGCTGCGCGGCCAGGTCGACCAGCTCGCGAACGACGTCGCCACCGCGCAAAAGCGTAACAAGGACCTCTACAGCGACGTCGACACGCGCCTGAAGAAGCTCGAGCCCACGGCCGTGAGCATCGATGGCAAGTCGGCCACGGTCGACCGGTCCGAGCAGGCCGCCTTCGACGCTGCGATCGGCCAGTTCCGCAGCAGCGATTTTCGTAGTGCCGCCGTCAGCCTGCAGTCGTTCATCGCGCGGTATCCGCAGTCGGCCTATGCGCCCGCGGCGTACTACTGGCTCGGCAACTCGCAATACCAGCTCAAGGACTACAAGGCGGCGATCTTGTCGCAGCAGACGGTGGTCGACAAATATGCCGATTCCACGCGCGCGCCGGACGCGCTGCTCAACATCGCGGCGAGCCAGATCGAGTTGAACGACCGGCGCTCCGCGCGCGCCACGTTGCAGCGGATCATCAAGGACTACCCGGACACCGAGGCGGCGAAGCTCGCCAAGGAACGGCTGCCGGCCACGGCGACGCGGTAGGTTCGATCGAGAGCGAAGGGCTTGGGACCCGGATTCCGCGGATGAACGCGGATGAAAAGGCAACTTGATCCGCGTTGATCCGCGTTTCCATTTGGCCGCCGCGCAGGCGCTAGCATCGACGGCTCGGCACCGCCGACCATCATGCAGACCGTTTCCGCCGAAGACCTGCCCACGCTGCGCGCGCTCGTGTTGTCGGCGACGTTCGCATTTTCGTTCGTCTTCGGTGCCGTGGCGCAGCGGCTCGGGTTCTGCACGATGGGGGCGATCGCGGATGCGGTCACCTTCGGTGACACGACCCGCCTGCGACAGTGGGCGTTCGCAATCTGCGTCGCGATCCTCGGCACGCAGCTGCTGGTCGCCTTCGGCGCGATCGACACCGCCGATTCCATTTATACCGGCGCGCGTTTCACCTGGGTCGCGTATGTGCTCGGAGGAATGTGTTTCGGCTTCGGCATGGTGCTCGCGGGCGGCTGCAGCAGCCGGGCCCTGGTGCGGATCGGGGGCGGGAGCCTGAAGTCGCTGGTGGTCTTCGTCGTGCTCGGCCTGAGCGCGTTCGTGACGCTGAAAGGGGCGCTGGCGCTGCTGCGCGTGGGCGCGATCGAATCCGTCCGCCTTCAACTCGGTTCGACCCAGGATCTGCCCGCGTTGCTCGGGCTGCATCTCGGCATTGCACCTGCTGCCGCGCACGCTGCACTCGGCGTCGCGCTGGCACTGTCGATCGGACTCTGGGCCTTGCGACGGCAAGCGTTTCGCACGCCGGAGAACGTGCTGGGAAGCGCCGTGCTCGGTGCGGTCGTGGTCGGCATCTGGTACGTGTCGGGACACGTCGGCCATCTTGCCGAGCATCCGATCACCCTCGAGCCCGCCTACATCGCCACCGCGAGCGGCAGGATGGAATCGCTCACGTTCGTGGCGCCGGTCGCGCACACCCTCGACTGGCTGATGTTCACGAGCGACCGCAGCAAGGTGCTCACGCTCGGCGTCGTCGCCGTCCTGGGGACCATCGTCGGGTCCGCAGCGCAGGCGCTCGCGACGCGCCGGTTCCGCTGGGAAGGATTCTCCGGCACCGAGGACACTGCGAATCACATCGTCGGCGCCCTGCTGATGGGATTCGGCGGCATCACCGCGCTGGGCTGCACGATCGGCCAGGGAATCACGGGCCTGTCGACGCTGGCACTCGGCTCGTTTCTCGCGTTCGGCGCGATCGTCGCCGGCGCGATCGGTGGAGTGAAGTACCAGGCGTGGCGCGTCGAACGCCAGCAATGACTGGATGCGCCGCGCACTTGCGGCACGCGCGAGCATCCTGTTTGACGCACCCAACCACGGGCCGGATAATCCGCCGCTCGCCGTTGCGTCGGCACCCGCCGGCTTCCCGCAGCAGCACCTCCTCCGAAACGGGTCGTTAGCTCAGCCGGTAGAGCAGCGGACTTTTAATCCGTTGGTCGCAGGTTCGACTCCTGCACGACCCACCAATAATAAAGCGGCCCAGGGCGATAGTGTTCGCTAACAGAAGACGCTTGGTTTGCGAGTTGGTCCCCGCTCAGGTCCCCAGCATTTTGGACAGCTCTGTACATCTGGACCCTTTTCTCTCGTACCCGGCCACAAAATATGAATTCGAGGACGCGGGCGTTTAGTCAGTCGCAGCAGGAAGCACTACAGATCTACGCGAGGCTCCTCGATGAGGCGGCTGTTCGCATATCCGGAATTGACGCGGCACTCAACGGGCAAACGGGCCTGCCAGTGCCTCTGATTGCCGAGTTCGGCTATCTCCAATTGCGCATGCTGGGCGAGAGCATCGCTCTCGCCTGCTTGGTTGCGCACGGGGACATCAAGGAAACAATAACAACCAAACTCCAAAAGGAGTTCGCAGCTGACTCCATTATCAAAGCGCTTGAGCGCTTACACGCCAACTTCTACCCTCGGCCGGTCGTCGTCCGTCGAACTGCCACAGGCGTGCATATTGAGCGCTCCACCGCAGGTTTCTTGACGAGAAGGGAGTTGGTCGACCTTTATCACCAGTGCGGTGATCGCCTTCACCGCGGCAGCTTAGTCAAGTTTCGGTCTGAAGCGCCGAGACGCATGGAGGCCGAGAGGGTAAAGCTTCGCGGCTGGAGAGAAAAGTTCGTCGCGCTACTCACCACGCATCACATCGCGTCGCTCGACGGCAACACGCACTATCTTTGCTTCCTGTCGCATCCGCAGACAAACGGCAAACCGATGATCGCTCGCGCCGATTCCATCGATCATGCCGGGGTTGAATAGACGATCTCGACGTTAATAGCTGGACGGGCACCGACTCGTTTGGCCCTCGCCTGCTGATGTTCAACTCGTGCCGAACCATAACTCGGCGATGGTTTCTTTCACCGGAACGATTGCGCCTCGCTGTCCGGCTTAGCATCAGTCCAACGCGGGGCGCCCACGGAACGATCGGCTGCGCGGCGCGGGCGTCCGCAGAATCAGTTCAACGTTAGGCTGAGCGAAGACGGTCCGGCGCAAGCGTGAGGCAAGATTGCGACCGTGTCGCCACTCACAGAAGGGTGCGGACTTTGGCGAACCATCCCGAGACCGAGCTAATCGATGCACGAAGGCGCTTGCTCCAGTTTGCCGATGAGTACGACGCCGCTCCCGCGACCATCACGCTCAACGACCTATGGCAACGAGCGAATGAACTTGGAAAGAGCGCGAGTCGATCATGGCTCGGCTATCAAGCGAACGTCTACTACAAGGACTTCCTGGCACCA
>DATJUX010000036.1:0-194946 GCA_035502095.1 Burkholderiaceae bacterium | reverse complement strand
AAATCCATCGTGAAATTTACAGCCATTTTACTTGTGAGCGGCGGCTGGGGCGCGTTGAGTGGATGCGTGCACGGCTGCTGTTTTTTCCTCCCTTAGGCTTGGACGGCAGCCACAATCCTCCACTTATGCACGTCGGGGGCCGCAATGCGGCCCCCTTTTTTTGCGTATGTGGCGGTATTGCGGGCCGCCTTTGCCGCCGGGCGGCGAATATTCCGCGGCGGGGAAAAATTTTCCCCGCGCGCTGCCGGAATAGGGCCTATGGCGGCGGCATTTGTCCTTGCGGGCAAGGCCCACACCACAATTGGAGGACACCATGAAAAAAATTCTCGTCACGGTCGCGGCTGTTGCCGCGCTCGCTTTCGCCAGCTCAGCGTACGCAGCGCCCGCCATGTCCGGCGACAGCGCCAAGGGCAAGGTGCTGACCGACTCTAAGGGCATGACGCTCTACACCTTCGACAAGGACGCCGGCGGCAAGTCGGCCTGCAACGGCCCCTGCGCCACCAACTGGCCGCCGCTGATGGCCGCCGCAGGCGCCAAGGCGGAGGGCTCCTACAGCGTCATCAAGCGCGACGACGGCATGATGCAGTGGGCCTACAAGGGCAAGCCGCTCTATACGTGGAGCAAGGACAAGATGGCCGGCGACAAGACCGGTGACGGGTTCAACGGCGTCTGGCACGTCGCCAAGCCCTAGGATTCCGGCCCGCGAGGGACTTGCGGTCGCGCCGGGCTCGGCGCGCGCGCTGCCCGGTGGTCGCCATCCGGGGCGAGCACCGGCGAGATGCACACGGTCACGCCGTGGGGGCAACACGGAAGGAAAAGGCCGACTTTCGTCGAGGGCCGCTGCCGTGCGGAGGCATTTCATTCCGGAGGAAGCGGCCGAGGAGTTGCTGGCCGCCCTGCGGAAATTCCTGCGCGGTCGCGGGCGCTGTTGCCGGCTCAACGCCGGCGCAGCCCGAGCCAGCTCACCGCCGCCACCACCACCAGCCCGCCGGCGACCTGCGACGGCGCGATCGACTGCCCGAGGATCGCCCACGCGAGCACCAGCGCGAAGATAGGCTCGACGTTCATGATCGCCGCATTGGCGACGACGCCGAGGCGTGGCAGCACGGTGAACATGATCGTGAAAGCGGTGCCGTAGAGAAAGGTCAGCGCTGCGAGTCCGAACCAGCCCGGCGCGTCGTACGGCAGCCGGAAGCCGCCGCGCGCGCCCACCGCGACCAGCGCGAGCAGAGCGACCAGGCCCATCGTCGTCGCCGTGCGCAAGCGGCCGTCCAGGTCGCCCGCTTCGTGCTGCGTGAGCACCAGCGCGAGACCGAATGTGGCCGCGGCCGCGAGCGCGAACGCCACGCCGCTGCCGATACGTCCCCACTGCGCCGCGGACCCGAGTCCCGATGCCGTGCCCAGCACGTCGAGCGCGAGCGCCAGCCCGAGCAGGATGACCGGCATCGCGCGCAGCACGCGCGGCTCGGCACGGTGGCGGTAAACGATGCGCGCCCACAGCGCCGCCCACAGCGGGTAGGTGTTGAAGGCGAGCAGCGCGAGCGCCACCGGCAGGCGCGCCACCGACGAATACAGGCAGAAGCTCTGAAAGGCCACCAGCACGCCGATGGCGAGCAGCGCGCGCCGGTGTTTCGCCGCGAGCCGCAGCGGCACCTGCTGCACCAGCAGCACGACGCTCACGACCAGCGCCGTCACCGCGCTGCGGAACGTCACCGCGGTGAGGACATCGGCACCATGGTCGAATGCGATCCGCGCCGCGACGTGGTTGGCGCCCATCATCAGGGCGATCAGCAGCAGCGTGGCGAAGGCCACAACGCTCAGCGTTCGGGCGGCGGACGAAGCGTCGGTCACGAAGTGGTTCTCGACGAGGAGGGGCCGGGGCGAGGATACGCAACGGGCGGCGCTGTCGCCCGACCGCCACATGTCCGCGACGCGCCCCCAATGCACAATAGGCCGCCGTCTTCATTGCCGCGATGACCGACGCAATCCCGAACTCGCTCGCCGAGCTGGCCGCGCGCCACGGGCCGAACTATCGCTGGAAGGTCCTGGCGACGATCATGATCGGCAGCATCGCCTCGGTGATGTCGTCGACGATCGTCAATGTCGCCGTGCCTGACCTGATCCACCAGTTCGCCATCGGCCAGGAGCGGGCGCAGTGGGTCGCCACGGCGTTCATGGCGGCGATGACGCTCTCGATGTTGCCGACGCCGTGGCTGCTCGCCCGTTTCGGCTACCGGCACACGTACTACGGCGCGGTCGGGCTGCTGATGCTCGGCGGGCTGGCGGGCGGGCTCGCGCCGACGTACGACGTCGTGCTCGCGATGCGCGCCCTCGAAGGACTGGCCGCGGGCGTGCTGGGGGTCGTGCCATCGATCGTGATCATGCGCGCGTTCGCGCCCGGCACGCAGGGACGCGCGATGGGCATCTTCGGGTTCGGGGTCGTGCTGGCACCGGCAGTCGGTCCGAGCATCGGCGGACTGCTGGTCGAACATTTCGGCTGGCGCTCGATCTTCTTCGTCGTGCTGCCGTTCGGTGCGATCGCGCTCGTGCTCGCGCGCCGGCTGCTGCCGATCGCCGCTCCCGGCGGCGCGCGGCCGAACACCGACACGCCGCGCCTCGACTGGTCGGGGTTGTGGCTGGCCGCGTTCGGCGTGCTTGGCCTGCTGAACGGCCTCGTGCACCTGCACGACCCGTCGCCCGTCATCGCGACCGTGCTGCTGCTTGCGGGTGTTGTCGGCCTTGCCGCGTTCGCCGTGCGCGGGCTGCGCGTGAGCGGCCCGCTGCTGGACCTGCGCATCTCGCGCCATCGGACCTTTCGCATGGGCGCGGTGGTTGCCTTCATGTACGGGATGGGTCTGTTCGGATCGACCTACCTCGTTCCGATCTTCATGCAGACCGCGCTGCATTTCCCGCCGTCGCAGGCGGGCGCGGCCCTGCTGCCGGCGGGACTGGTCCTGGCGGTGACGATCCCGCTGGGCGGACACCTGTCCGATCGCATCGCGCCCTACGCGCTGGTGGCCTGTGGCCTGGTGCTGCTCACGGCGTCGTTCGTCCTGATGGCGACGGTCGGCACCGGCACCGCGCTCTGGGTGCTGATGACCTGGGCCGTCGTCGGCCGCATCGGCCTCGGGCTCGTGCTGCCGTCGTTGAGCCTGGGCGCGATGCGCGGGCTGCAGCCGGAGGAGATCGCGCATGGGGCGAGCGGGATCAGCTTCGCGCGCCAGCTCGGCGGGGCGGTCGGAATCAGCGTCGTCGGTGTCGTTCTCGAATGGCGCCTGCGGGTGGAAGGGGCGGCCGGCGCGTCGCCGCTCGTCGGCTTCGCCGAGACGTTCTGGATGGTCGCCGGGCTGTGTCTGCTCGCCACGCTGGCTGCGCTGCGGATGCGGCAACCGCGCGCTTGATGGCGGCCTCGGGAGAGAATCGGTCCGGCTTGCGCCCACGCGCGGCCGCAACGCGGGCGCCGCGCGGTCACGAGCGGCGACGGCGCGCGCTGCGGTGGATCACTTTCTCAACTGGGACTTCGCCCAGGCCAATCTCCTCGGTGCCGTGCAAGGCGCCGGCGAAGATGCGCTCTCGCTGCCGCGGATGGCGGAAAGTTGGGCGCCGAGGTGACGGGCGATGGCGCGAGGCGAATCGCCTGGCGCAGGTGGTCACAGCAATCTCAGGTTGGGTCCCACGGGGACCGGCTGGAATGTGGCCATGGCGGCGCAGAACGACCAGCACTTCCGTTCCCTGAGGGCATGCATCAGCGAAGGGAGCGAGATGAATCGCATGGCTGTCTCCTCGAATCTGCTTGCGTCGGGGAGATTGTCGATTCCTTGCGCGTTCGCGAGACCCCGCGCGACGGGGGGGTGGAGCGCCGCGGGAAGTGGCGGCGGCGCTGCGTTGCCGGCCCTATGCGGCCAGCCAGGGAACGAGGACCTCGATGACCATCGGATCGGCACTTATCGAAGCGCCGGCCCCGCCCGGCGCGTCAGGCGGCGCGCCAGTTCGGCGCGCGGTCGCTCGGGAGTCGCCCGCGCGGGAAACACCAGCGCGGCATCGATCGCCAGCGACGGCGGCGACCGCACCCCGGGTTCGACCGCACGCTCGACATGCTCCAGCAGGTCGATCTCTCGCCACTCGAAACGGTCCGGGCCGAGTTCCGCGGTGACGGCCCTGAGGGCTTCGCGTTTCGGGTCGCAACATGCGCAGCCCGGCGCGACGAACATTTCAAGGCGGATCTTCATCGCCGTCGACGTGCCGTTCGCCGTGCGTCAGCGCGCGCCGGCGGGCTGGTTGCCGTACTCGTCGTTGCGGCGCCACCAGATGCCCGACTCGTTGCGGCCCTTCGGCGCGCGGTCGAGCCACTGGTACATGCCCCAGAGGCCATCGAGCCCGCGCGCGTAGGCGGAGTAGGTGTGGTAGACGACCCCGTCCTCGAGCACGAACGCGCTCATGCCGGGCCGCTCGCGCACGTACGTGGCGACGTCGGTCCCGGTGGTCGCCGCGATCTCCGCGACCGGTCCTTCGCTGCCGCGGAACGACCATGCCGGCTCGCGCCGATAGTTGTATTCGACGCCGCCTTGGCGCTGTTGCTGCTCGGTGATGCGGACGCTGAAGTCGGCGTTGAAGTCGCTGCCGAACGAGGATGCCCACGGGAACGTCCAACCCAAGCGCCGCTTGTACGCCTGCAGCTTCGCGAGCGGCGCCCGCGACACCGCCGCGAGCATCACGTCGTGATTGGCCAAGTGGACGGCGAAGCCGTTGAACCCGTCTGCGATCGACGAGCACGACGGACAGCCCGCCGTGTAGTCGGGGCCGAACATGAAGTGGTAGATGAGTAGCTGCGAGCGCCCCCTGAAAAGATCCGCGAGCGATGCTGCCCCTTCGTCGGTCTCGAAGCGGTACGACTTGTCGATGCGGACCCAGGGCAGTTCCTGGCGACGCAGCGCCAGCTCGTCGCTGCGCCGTGTCAGTTCCTTCTCGGCCTGCAGCAGATCGAGGCGCGCTGCCAGCCACTCCTCGCGTGTTCCGGTCTTGTGCTTGGTCATCATCAATCTCCTTTTGGACGTCGCACGGCGCGGACCTTTCCACTCGATCCGCCGCCGCAATAGAACAGGTTCGCCCCGTCGGACTCCATGCCGCTGACCGCGGTGCCGCGCGGCATCTCCAGCCGCTCGAGCACCGCGCCGCTCGCCGGGTCGACGTGACGGATGTCGCTCTCGTCGCCCTCCCAGGTCGCGTGCCACAGCTCGCCGTCGACCCACGTCACGCCGGTGACGAAGCGGTTCGACTCGATGGTGCGCAGGATCGCGCCGGTGTCGGGATCGATCTGCAGGATCTTGCGATCGCGGTATTGACCCACCCACAGGCTGCCCTCGGCCCAAGCGAGACCCGAGTCGCCGCCGTGGCCGGGCGCCGGGATGGAGGCGACGATGGCGCCGCTTGCGGGATCGATCTTGTCGATGCGCGCTTCGGCGATCTGGTAGAGGTACTTGCCGTCGAAGGCGGTGCCGGCGTCGCCGGCGCGGTCGAGTGTGCGAGCGACGTCGCCGCTCGCGGGATCGATGGCGAGCAGCCTCGGCCCCGTTGCAGCCCAGACGTGGCGGCCGTCGTGCGTGACGCCGGCGATGCGGTCGGCGCCGGGGAAGGGACCATACTCGCGCACGATCTCGGCCGCGCGCGGAGGCGGTTCTTTCTTCTTGCTGGTCTTGGCCTGGCGGCGGCTCATCGGTCGGCTCCTCGCGGCGCGCTTCGTATCGGCGCCACGTGAGCCAATCTACCCGGGCGGCAGCGCAGCGGGGAGTAACAAGATCGTCGTGAATCCCGCAAGCGGCGGCGAGAGCCAGCGCTTTGCCCGTGCCCGGCCGATCGAACGCACGCTTGCGGCCGCCTCCAGTTCGACCAGTGCGCGCTGGATCGTGCGCTGGCTCGCGCCGAGGGCCAGCGCGAGCGCCGAGGTGGACCACGCCGCGCCATCGGCGAGCAGCGCGAGCAGCGACGCCTGATCGCCGTCGATGGGTGGCGCCAGGATCACGACCTTTCGCCCGCCGCTCGGCGCGAGTGCGAAACCGCGCGCCGTCGCCTCGATGCGCGCCAGCGGCACGGCGAGCGCGCGCAGGCGGCCGATCTCGACCCGCAGGCGCGCCCGGTGCGACGCATCGGGGTGGCGCGTGCGAAACGCGCGTGCGATCAAGGCACGGCGATCGACTTCGCCCGGCGCCGCTTCGGCGAGCGCACGCGCCAGCGTGAACAGCACCGGCCGGCGCGCCGGCGGCAACGTCGTCGCGCCGGCGTGCAGGCGGCGACGGCACGCATCGACCACCAGCGCCCCCGAGGCAAGCAGCGCTTCGACCTCGTCGAGGCGCAGCGGCTGCTCGCAGCCGGCCCCGACACGCCGCGCGGCGGGACGATCGAGCACCGCGCGCGCCTCGGCCACCTCGGCGAGGAGCGCAGGCACGCGCGCGCGTTCGGCAGCGTCCTGCGCGCGGGCGAGCGAGTCTCGCGCCGGTACGGTGCGCAGCGAGCGCAGCGCCACCTCGGCTGCGGCCAGCTCGGCCACGGCCACCAAAGAAGGCGGCAGTTTGGGCACGGCGTTGGCGGGCAGGGCCGATGCCGCCTCGCCGAGGCGGCCGAGCAGGAGCAGCCTGCGCACCGCGATCAGCCGCGCCTGCATCGCGTTGCTGCGATCCGCGTGCGCCTCGAGTGTCGCCGCGGCCGCCGCAAGTGTGCGGGGCGAGCCGCGCAGATCCCGCATCGCGAGCGCTACCTCGGCTTCGGCGACGACACAGCGAGCGCGCGCCACGTCCTCGTGCGCGCCGAAGCCGCGCGCGGCACGGCGGAGCAGTTCGCGCGCGCGCGGGTGCTCCCCGAGCTGGGCCATGGCGATGCCGCGCAGGGCGAGCGCGGAGGGATCGTCGCGCAGCGCGACGCGCTTGAGCGCGCCGAGCGCATCGCCGGCAACGAGAGCGCGCGCGGCCGCGGCGATCAGGGAGTCCATCGTGAGAGGCGGGTGCGCGCCGCGCCGCCGGATCCAGCGACGCAGCGGAGGCGCATCATTTCCTGAAGAGCCGCCCCAGCGCGCGTCCAAGCACCTTTCCGGTCGCCTGCGTTCGAATCGATGCGCTGCCCGACGCCGCGCCGCGGTTTCGCGCGTCCCGCTCTTCGATGAACTTGCGCGCGTGCGGAGCATCGGCGGCCAGCACCTGCGAACTGCCGCAACGGGCGCAGTTGCCCGCGGCGTCGGGTCCGACGGCGCCGCATCGGGTGCAAAGGATTTCGTGCATGGGTCCGATCTCCGATCAGTCGACCGGCCAGGGCATGGACGCGGGCAAGGTGAGCGGGGAGGGCTCGGCGCTCCGCCGACCGCGCGCGCCGGTGTCGACCGCGCGCCACCATGGAGTGAGCGGGCTCGATTGGGCGGGCTCGACGGGCTCGCCCAGGCGCGGCATCAGGAGCTGGACGTCGCGTTGCGGCGCCGTCGCGAACAGCGTTTCGGCTGGCTCGTCCCAAGCATGCATCGCGAGCGAAAACGTTCCCCAGTGCACCGGAAGAAAAGCGCCGCTGCCGAGCAGCGCATGCGCCTCGAGCGCATTGGTCGGCCCGAGATGAATATCGCCCCACGCCGGGTGAAACGCACCCACCTCCAGCATCACCAGGTCGAACGGGCCGAGCCGCTCGCCGATCGTGGCGTATTCGGTCGTCAGGCCCGTGTCGCCGCTGAAGAACACGGCGTGACGGGCGGAGCGGATGACGAGGGAGGACCACAGGTTTGCATTGCGATCCTTGAGGCCGCGGCCGGAGAAGTGCTGCGACGGCGCGGCGGTCACGGTCAGATCGGCGCCGGGCAGCGTGTGCGACTCCCACCAGTCGAGCTCGGTGACTCGTTCCGACGCAATCCCGAACGCTTCCAGATGCGCGCCCACGCCGAGCGATGTCACGAACGGCACGGCGTGCCGGGCCAGTTCGCGGATCGTCGGATAGTCGAGGTGATCGTAGTGATCGTGCGATACGACGACGAGGTCGAGCGGCGGCAGGCCGCGCAGGCTGACGGGGACGGGCTGGAAGCGCTTCGGGCCCGCGAGCCGCGTGGGCGAGGCGCGCGGACCCCACACCGGGTCGGTCAACACGCGCAACCCGTCGATCTCGATCAGCACCGTGGAATGGCCCAGCCACGTCGCGCGCAAGCCGGAGCCGGGCTGCTTCGACCAGGTGGCGGTGGGATTCAGCGCAGGAAGAGGTTGCGAAGGCACGCGGCGGCTGCCGCCGCAGAGGAAATCGCTCACGCTCGGCATCTGTGCCGCGGGGTCGCGCAAGCCGGGCAGCATCGGATGAATGTTGCGAAAGCCT
Organism: Burkholderiaceae bacterium; assembly: GCA_035502095.1. Lineage (GTDB taxonomy): Bacteria > Pseudomonadota > Gammaproteobacteria > Burkholderiales > Burkholderiaceae_F > JAKANT01. Next base: position 186,615 of record DATJUX010000036.1, on the reverse strand, counting down.
TCGCCCGACCACAGCGGCGAAGCCCGCATCCGTTCGAGCCGCAGCCCATTGGCTTTCTTGCCAAGCGCTTTCATCGGTCACCCCGGTCGCTGATGGAACGTGCGTCGAACGTCATGTTAGGGCTTGCGGCGGCCGGGATCCCTCGTCGCGGCGCTGGTCGCGATGACTTGCCGCCCGCGACATCCGCGCGGACTAGCACAACGGGCTGCGCGCTCGCACCCCTCAGCACTCGATTTGCGGCCGTCTTCGCCCCGTCCAAGGGCGATGTCGCCGACGAGGTGCCGCCTACGCTCCTTGCTCTACGCGGCGTCGCTTACAAACACTTGCACTCTGACACCGTTGTCAGTCGGCAGGAATGTCATGGTGCCGTTTTAAGCAGGTAACGTCGGCTGAAACCCGCACGAGAACCGCGGGCACCGATCCTGGAGAGGACAGCATGCATACGCACATCTTGTCTTTCGAACCGCGCGATTCGCTCGTGTCGCGTTCGGCGCGATTGCTCGCCGCGACCACCACCGCGATCGTCGCCGCGGTCGCAGTTGCCGGATGCGTCGTCTACGAGGCGCCGCGCCCCCGCCCCGCCCCCGTCTACGTGGAACCGCCGCCGCCGGCTCCCCCTCCACCGGCGCCCGTCGCGCCCCCGCCGCCCGCCGCGTATGAAGACCCGGCGCCGCAAGCGGTCGTGAGCGTCTACGTGGAACCGCCGCTCGCACAGCCGGCGCCGATCGCGGTCGGTTGGGCGCCGCCGCCGATGCTGGTCGAAGCGCCGCCACCGATGCCATTCGTGGGCGCGGTGTGGGTCGGCGGCTATTGGGTCTGGCAGGGCAACTGGGTGTGGGCCGCTGGACGCTGGGCGCCGCCGCCGCAGCCGGGTTACGTCTGGGTGCACCCGTACTACGAGAACCGCGACGGCGTCGTCATCTTCATCACGGGCCATTGGCACGCACCAGGGGTCGTGTTCGTGCCGCCGCCGCCGACGCTGCGTCTTGCCGTGGTCGCCGCCGCACCGGGCGTGATCCCGGGTCCGCGGCCGATCGGACCGGTCGGTGTCTTCGTGCCGGCGCCGCCGGGATCGCGCTTCGGCCTCATCGTTCCCGCGCCGATCGGCACGGCCCCCGCCGTGGTGACCAGCGCACCGCCCGTGGTGAACGTGGGCATGCGCATCCAGCCGGCAACGATCAACAACACGCACGTCACCAACGTGACCAACATCACCAACGTCACCATCGTCGCGCCGCCCAACGCGACTGCGGGCGGCCGGGTCTATGAGTCGCAGGTCCCGGCGCAGGCGCATCTCGCGGCGGCGATGCCGGCCGTCGTGCATGTCCCCGCGCCGGTGCCGGCTTCGGCGAAGCCGATCCCTGCGTATGTTCCGGGGCGCGTCGCACCCGCGCTGCCGCCTGCGCAGATGGTGCGACCGGTCGCGCGGACCGCGCCGTCGCCTTCAGGCACGATTCCCGCGCCCGTGACCGCGGGCACGCCGCCGCCGGGCGGCGTCCCGCGCGAAACGCCTGTTGCGGCAGTGAACCCTGGCGCACCCGCGACGACTCCGCCGCAAGGGGCCTACCCCGGGCGCGATCGCATGCCGCCGTCGGCGCAGGGGCCGGGGCGTCAGCCTGATGGTGCGCGAGCGGCGCCGGTCGCGACCGCGCCGGCCACGGCTCCAGGCCAGCCGCAATCGCAAAGAGGCTCCGCACCCGCTCGCGACGACCGCATGAAGGGCGACAGCGCGCACAAGGGCGGCGAGGCCAAGACCGCCAAGGCGGAGCAAGCGAAGAACAACGGCGCCGCCCACGAGAAGAAGGACGAGAAGCACACGAAGGGCGAGAAGGAGCGGGAGTAACGCAGCCTGCGTCGCGTCCCTCGAGTGGCGGTGCGCGGCGCTGCGCACCGCCGCGGATCAAGTTGGCTTTCCGGTCCGCGTTGATCCGCGGAAATCCGTGTCAGATGCGTTCTCCTTTCGAAGGCCGCGATACCTCTCTCGTGCTCGGTATGACAAGGCGAAGCGTCAGCCGCCTTCAGCCGTGCAGCAGCTTGAAGCCGATCTGCGGTCCCATCTTGAGGACATAGCCGAGCTGAATGTTGAGGTAGGCAAGCGGCTCGATCATGCGCGCATTGCGCAACGGTCCGGCGTCGACCGCGTCGAACCCGATCGCGCGTGCCAGGTCGAGCACGCTCGCCTTGGCGTTCGCGTCGTCGCCGGCCACGAATGTCGTCAGGCTCTGGTCGCCCAACCGGCCGGTGCTCATGTGCTGCGCGAACACCGTGTTGAAGGCCTTCACGACGTACGCCTTGGGCGCCTTGCGCTGCAATTCCTCGGCGCCGCTGGTCGTGAAGCCGAGCGCGAGGTTCATCTTGGCGTCCAGGGCGTTGGTCACGTCGACCAGGGCCTTCCCATCGACGGCGTTGCCGAGAGCGCGCAAAGCGTCGTCGATCGCGCCGAAGGGCACAGCGAGAATCGTCGCCTCTGCCCATGCCGCGGCCGCGCGCGCCGCAGTCGTGTCCCGACCCGCGACTTTCACCTCGCGGCCCGCGCGCTTCAAGCCGCTCGCGAGCGCGTTGCCGACATTGCCACCGCCGATGATCGCGATCCGCTTCATAGCCATGATGGGCCTTCCTTCCATGTCGTGACGGCGTCGAGCGGCAATCGTCGGTCCGGTCGCTCCCGGCTTCGATCGCCTCTTTGCGCCTCGCCTGTCTGTGCGATTTCCTCCGCACCGACCCCGGTCGGCGCATGCAAGCAAGCCAGGCCACGACTTTGAGCGTGACGCCCGCTTCGGCAATATCCGGCCCATGGGGGAGTTCGAGCAGCTTCTTCTTCTGTTCGTCGCGGGGGTGTTCCTGGCCGCGGCGGCGCGTCGTGTCGGGGCGCCGTATCCCGTGTTTCTCGCGCTCGGCGGGGCGCTGCTCGCGTTCGTTCCCGGCGCACCTTCGATCACCGTTCCGCCCGAGCTCGTGCTGGCGCTTTTCGTGGCGCCGGTCCTGCTCGACGCCGCCTACGACGCGTCCCTGCGCGACCTGAGAGACAACTGGGCGCCGGTGAGCGGCCTGGTGGTGTTCGCGGTGGGTCTCACGACCGCCGCGGTCGCGGTCGTGGCCCATCACTTGATGCCTGCGCTGCCGTGGGCGGCGGCGATTGCGCTCGGCGCGGTGGTGGCGCCACCCGATGCCGTCGCCGCTACGGCGGTGCTGCGCCCGCTGCGCCCGCCACATCGCCTCCTGACCGTCCTCGAAGGCGAAAGCATGCTGAACGACGCCAGCGCGCTCCTGATCTACCGCCTGGCCGTAGGCGCCGCGGCCGCCAACAGCTTCCCCTTCGCGGCGGTCGTCCCGACTCTCTTGCTCGCGGTGGCAGGGAGCGTCGCCGCCGGCCTTGCCCTCGCGTGGCTCGGCCTGCGGCTGTTCGCGCGTGTACGCCACGTACCGACCTCGGTGATCATGCAGTTCGTCAGTACGTTTGCCGTGTGGATGCTCGCGGAGCACATCGGCCTTTCGGGCGTGCTGACGACGGTGTGTTACGCCATTGCGCTCGCGCGCCGAGGTCCCGAGCGCATTCCCGCATCGATGCGCATCCCGTCGTATGCGGTCTGGGACACGGTCGTGTTCGCGCTCAACCTGCTCGCATTCATCTTCGTCGGCCTGCAGATTCGCCCCATCCTCGATAACCTGGCGGCCGCCGACATGGGTCTGTACTTCCTCATTGCCGGAGCGGTTCTCCTGACCGTCATCATCGTCCGCCTGGCCTGGCACATGCCCTTCAATGCGGTCATGCGCTGGCGCGACCGCCGGTACGGCTTCCATCCGCCGCGGCCGATGCTGCGGCCGACCGTCGGCAGCGGCCTCGTCATCTCCTGGGCCGGCATGCGCGGCATCGTCACCCTCGCCGCCGCGATGGCGCTTCCGCCGGCATTCCCGTATCGCGACCTGATCGTCCTGACGTCCTTCACCGTCGTGCTCGGCACGCTGGTGCTGCAGGGACTCACGCTGAAACCGCTGCTCCGGGCGCTCGACCTGCACGACGACGATCCGGTCGGGCGCGAGCTGAGCGCGGCGCGCGAGCGCGCTCTCGCGACCGCACTCGCGACCTTCGAGCACGAGCCGTCGCCGGTCGCCGAGGTCGTTCGCAAGGAGTTCAAGGCACGGCTGGCGAACGAAGGGGCGGACAACGGACCGGCCGCGGCCTGGCTCGCCGCGCACGGCGCGATCCGTCGCGGTGCGTTGCAGGCTGCCCGGAGCGCGATCTTCGCGATGCGCGCAAGCGACGAGATCGGCGACGACGCGTTTCATCGCATCGAAGAGGAATTGGACTGGCTGGAAATGGCCGACGGTCGCGGGCCAGAGCCGTGATCACGCAAGGCGGTTGACCGTCCTCAAGGCCGACGCCGCGGTCCGGCTCAAGATGCCCGGATGGAACGCGACCAGGATACGGCGCCGGCGGCGACCCGCGAAACAATCTCTTCCGCGCTCCCCAGGAGCGGCGAGCGGCTCGCCTATCTCGACTGGCTGCGTTTCCTCGTCGTGCTGTCGCTCGCGCCGTTTCACGGTGCGCTCTCATATAGCGGCATCGGTACGGTGTGGGTCTATGACAATCCCGTGCGCGATGCCATTCGCGCGGGGCAGCTGCGCTTCGGCGAGTTCGGTCCGGTCGCGCTGCAGTACTTCACCGTGTTCATGGACAACTGGTTCATGCACCTGCTGTTCTTCGTATCCGGAATCGGCGCCGCGGTGTCGTTGCGCAAGCGGAGCGCGCGCGCCTTCGTCGCGGAACGCGCGGATCGCCTCCTGAAGCCGTTGCTCTTGATGACCCTCATCGCCATCCCGGTCCAGGCCTGGCTGCGGTCACTCGACTTCGAGACTTTCAGCGGCGGGTTCTTCGAGTTCTATCCGCACTTCTTCGACGGCATCTATTCCGGCCCGGGCCGTCCTGGCAACTTCGAATACGGGCATCTCTGGTTCTTGCTCTACCTGTTCGCCTTTTGCGTGATCGCGCTGCCGCTGTTCGGGCGGTGGAAGCGGATCGGGAGTCCGACCGGGCGGATCGAGGGAGACGTTCACGCCGGGTGGGTCCTGGCGCCGGCGCTGTGGATCGGTCTGCTCGAGGAGTTCTTCCGGCCGGGATGGCCCGGCTTTCAGAACTTCGTGAACGACTGGGCCAACTTCACCGTGTATCTCAGCATCTTCGTCTTCGGATACCTCGCGGGCGGCGACCCGCGCCTTCCCGACGCGATCGAGCGGCACCGGTGGGCGGCATTGGCGCTCGGCGTGATCGCCTTCTTCGCGCGCCTTGCCTGCTATCGCGTGCTTCCCGTCGGCAGCGGCTACGACGCGTTCAACATGCTCGCGCAATTCCTGCGGGGCATCGCGGCATGGGGCCTGATCATCGCCGCGACCGGATTCGGCAGGAGGCATTTGAACCTGACGGGGCGAGGTTGGGGCATCGCGCGCGACCTGTCGTTCCCGCTGTACCTGCTTCACGCCGTGCCGCTCACGGCGGCGACCTATCTTCTGCTCGGGGCGCCGCTCGGCATCTGGTCCCGCTGGGCGATCTCGGTGGTAGCAAGCTGGACGACGGTCGCCATTTGCACGTTCGTTTTCCGCTACATCCCGCCCCTGCAGTCCTTCTTCACGATCCGGCCACCGCACCGCGCGCAGGGTGCATGACTTCAGAAGTCATTCTGCCCCCGTGGTCGAGCGACACGTCGTCCTGAACCCTAGTTCGGAAACAGCAGCGGCAGCGCGCTGTCCGCGGTGAACAAGCAGCGCGCGTTGTGCCCGCACGCGGAGATCACGATCGCCTTGTGCTTCGCGCCGAACAACTCGTCGACGTACCTGACGTAGGCGAGTCCGCGTGCAAGGCGGGTAGGCCCCTGCGCCATGGCGGGGCAACTGCTGTCGAATCCGTACAGCGGCAGGATGTCGAGTTCGCCCAGCATGTACGTCGTCGGCCGGTCGGCAAGCTGCTTTCGTATCTGCTCGTCGTCGAGGCGAGTGCTGTAGCCGGTGCGCTCTTTCAGCCCGTATGGCCAATGGTCGAAACTCGTGCAGTTATTCGCATCGGCAAATGTCACGAAGGCCGCTCTCTTCTCGACCGGCGCCGTGTAGCCGGGCGCGCCGGCCGCGACATTCGCCGGCAGCGCGCTCGCGGTCGGGCGCAGGTTGTCGAAATAGGTGTACGAGGACGGGTTGGCGACGACGTAGGTCGGCTTGATCGGCAGGCTTTCGTGGACGAGATTCGTCATCTCGTAGCGCGAGACGAACTGGCCGCCGGCGGAGTGACCGGCGACCACGATCGCCTTCAGCTGCGGAAACACGTCCTTGCGCGTGAGCCGGCGCAGCAACTCGTCGACGACGTCGAAGGTGGTCACCGTGCCATCGACCGCGGTGCCGCCGTTGCGCCACGCGTCGCTGCGCGGCTGGCAGTGCCAGCTCAGCTCCCCCGGGGCAAGCTCGTCCTTGCAGGCGCCGCCCTGGTTCGAGGCGAAGCGCGGCACCACGATGAGCGTGTCGTCCAGGGCTCCGGCGAGGAACGCGGCGGCCAAGGCATGGCGGAAGTAGTTGTCGGCGTCGCGCGACAGTCCATGGATGACGATCAGCGCGCGCGTGATGGCGGGGTTCTTCGCGTCGAGCGGGTAGGTGCGATAAATCAACGTGCGGCCGGGACCGGTGGCCGGGGCGAACATCTCGGTGCATGCGGGGGTCGCCGTCGAACACGGCCCCGCGGCGGCGAGCGCCGGACCCAATGCGAGCGACAGCAGCAACGCGGCGAACAGGATGCGCGACATTCGGTTTGCCCGCAGTCAAGCGCGGCAGTCTAGGCCACCGTGCCGGCACGCGAGACGGCGATGCGGTCCTGAGACCGGTGCGCCGGAACGGGTTCCGCGGCGAGATCGCTGCGCGCGCCGACTATTTGAGTTGCGCGATGAACGCGCGTCCGGCCGGCCCCGGTGGTGCGTCCTTCCGATAGACCGCCTTCATCGCCATGACCATCGGGCGGGTTACGCCTTCGATCGAGATCCTGACCAATGCACCGCTCGCGAGGTCGGCCTCGACCATGTGCTGCGGCATGTGACCCCAGCCGAGCCCGGCCTTGAGGAATTCGAGCTTTGCGCCCAGGTCGGCGAGGCGCCAGGACAGCGGCGAGAACACGCCGAAGTCGCGCCCGCGGGTCAGCGCGGTTCGATCCGTCAGCACCAGCTGGACCTGCTTCGCGAGCACGGATTTCGGCACCACGCCGCGCTTCTTCGCGAGCGGGTGTGACGGACTCGCGACCGTGACCATCCGGACGTCGCGCAGCGCCTCCGCGCGCAACTCGCCGGGAATCTCCGGCAGGGACCCGATGACGCCGATGCTGCAGTCCCGTTCCAGCACCGGCTCGATCACGCCGCCGAGCGCTTCGACGTAGAGGCGCAACGGGGTATGCGGAAAGGCCATGCGGCTGTGCGTCGCCGCGCGCGTCAGCGCGTCCAGCGGATACATCACGTCGATCGCCACTGAGAGCTGCGGCTCCAGGCCCTGGCGCATCGCGTGCGCACGCGCCTTGAAGCCGTCGATGTCGTCGGCGAGCGCGCGTGCGTCGGCGAGCAGGGTGCTTCCGGCTTCCGTCAGGCGCGGATAGCGTGCCGAGCGATCGAAGAGCTTCAGTCCAAGCTGCGCCTCGAGGTTGGCGAGCGTCTGGCTCACCACCGACTGCGCCCGGCGCAGCTTGCGGCCGGCGGCCGAAAAGCTGCCGGCGTCGACCGCGGCGATGAAGGTGCGCAGCTGGTCCAGAGTAAGGCCATCGATCATGATCAATCGCCATTAACGATATGTTCCATCGAAAAATATAGTCTTTTCAGATGGAGTGCCAGGCCCTAGATTTGTGCCACGGAGTTTTTTGCAGCCGCGGTCGAGTCATGCACATGGCCGGCCCAGACCAACCCATTTGCGGAGTCAACCATGAGCAGCTTTCCTGCAACTGCAACGTCCCGTCCAGGCGCCGCCGTGCAAAGCGACGCGTCGACCCTCGCGAGCCTCGCCGAGCTTGGCGGGCGCGTTTTCCTGGCCGCGATCTTCCTGCTCTCCGGCATCGGCAAGATCGGCAGCTACGCCGGCACCGCGGCGTACATGGCGTCGGTCGGCGTTCCGGGCGCGCTCTTGCCGCTGGTCATCGCCACCGAAGTGCTGGGCGGACTCGCCATCGTCATCGGCTGGAAGACCCGCGTCGTCGCGTTCCTGCTCGCGGGCTTCACGCTGCTCGCCGCCCTGATCTTTCACAGCAAAATGGGCGACCAGATCCAGATGATCATGTTCATGAAGAACATCGCCATCGCGGGCGGCTTCCTGCTCCTGGTCGCGAACGGCCCCGGTCGCTGGAGTCTCGACCGGCGGTCGGCGGGATAGAACCGGCGACCTTTGCGCCGCGCACGGGTCGGCGGGTCGTTCGCGGCAGCCCGTCCTGCCGCCCCCGGTGCATCATCGGGGCGTGAAGAGCGAACACGTGACGTTCGCGGGCGCCGACGGACAGAAGCTCGCCGCCCGCCTGGATTTGCCTGACGACGGGGCGCGCGGCTACGCCTTGTTCGCCCATTGCTTCACGTGCGGCAAGGATGTGTTCGCCGCGAGCCGCATCGCCGGCCGCTTGAGCGAGCACGGCATCGCGGTGTTGCGCTTCGACTTCACCGGACTGGGCGCCAGCGAAGGCGAGTTCGCCAACACCAACTTTTCGTCGAACGTCGCCGACCTGATTGCCGCCGCGGACCATCTGCGTCGAGTCGATCGCGCCCCCACGCTGCTGGTCGGCCACAGCCTCGGCGGTGCCGCGGTGCTCGCCGCGGCGAGCTCGATCCCGGAATCGCGCGCCGTCGTCACGATCGGTGCGCCGAGCGACCCGTCCCACGTGACCGGCCTGTTTCGCGAGCAGGCCGCGGAGATCGAGCAAACCGGCGCCGCGCAGGTCGTGCTTGCCGGACGCCCTTTCACGATCAAGCGCCAGTTGCTGAGCGATGTCGCCGAGCAGAATCTCACGGCCAGGGTGGCGGCGTTGCGCCGCGCGTTGCTGGTGATCCATTCACCGAAGGACACGACGGTCGACATCACGAACGCGACCCGCATTTTCGGCGCGGCCAAGCACCCCAAGAGCTTCGTCTCGCTCGACGATGCGGATCACCTGCTTGCGGCGCGCGCCGATGCGCACTATGCGGCGGACCTCATCGCCGTCTGGAGCCGCCGCTACGTGATCGCGGGCGCGCGTGCTTGAACGTCTTGCGACACGGCGCAGGCACGGCGCACCTATTGCTGGCCCGCTTCGACTGCGGTCCTGATGCCGATGCCCGACTTCAGGGTGAGCGTCACCGGCGTCTTTTCGCAGATCTCCGCAAGCCTTGTCGTCTGTCCTGCGCTGAGCGATGCCGACACGGCGATGCGCCGGTCGATCCGGTCGCCCTCGGCAGATCGGTGCAGCACGAGCGAGAGGTTGACCGTGCCCAGCCTCCAGCCCTTGCGCTCGGCGTACATGCGCAACGTGATCGAGGTGCACGATCCGAGCGCAGATAGAAGGTACTCGAAGGGCATCGGTCCGGCATCGGCGCCGCCGTGCGCGGCCCGCTCGTTCGCGAGCATCGTGTGGCGGCCGCATGGCAGCGTCTGTCGATAGTCGGGATCTTCCGCTGCGGCGTGCAGGCTGCACCGGGCGAGGATCAGGTCGGTTGTCGCACGCATGGGTTCCTTCCGCGCAGGAGAACAGGGGCGAGGGCGCCAGTGTGACCCGGCGCGCTCGAGGGTATTCTGAAGGCGGACGCGGTCGTCCGTACCTGCCCGCAACGAATTGCGCGGCGTGAGTTTTCTTCTTGTCCGCCAGATCCAGGCTTCTGAGAGACCATGAACCAAGAAATGCACTACGACCTGGCCGTACCGGTCGGAGTCGTCGAGAACTTGACGGGTGCGCCGGATGCCGCGGTGACCCTGGTCGAATACGGCGACTTCGAATGCCCCACGTGCAAGCAGACGGCGCCGCTGCTCAAGCATCTGCTCGAGCGTTTCGCCGGCAGGCTGCGGCTGGTCTTTCGCCACTTTCCGCTCGAGGAAGTGCACCCGCACGCGCTGCTGGCCGCCGAAGCCGCGGAGTGTGCGGCGGCGCAAGGCCGCTTTTGGGCCATGCACGATCTGCTGTTCGACAACCAGGCGCACCTGAAAGCCAAGCAGCTGGCGAGCTATGCCGAACGGCTGGAGCTCGACATGACGCGCTATCACGCGGAAATCGACGACCACGTCTACCTTCAGCGGGTGCGCGAGCACATCGACGGCGGGCAGCGCAGTTCGGTTCATGCGACACCGGGTCTCTTCGTAAACCGCAAGGTGGTCGACGTCTCGTTCGGTCCGCAGGGCCTGATCGATGCAATCGAGCGTGCGCTGCATGCGCGCTGAGGCTCGCTGCGCAGATCACCGCAAGGAGGGTCCTGACTCTCTCCTTGAAGCGTGAACCTCCGCCTGCTCCGAGGCCGCCGCGGCGGTGACACGAGGACCAGGCCGTTGACGTCGCGCGGGCGCGCTCAAGTTTCAAAGTGTCCCTGGGGAATATCCGGTCGGATGAACGAGGCCGTTCCACCTATCGACACCCAACAACCACCCGGCCGAGTGCCGCCGATGGAGACTTCCATGCCGACCCTGCCCCCCTCGCTCGCCGAAGCGCTGCATCGAGCAGCCAAACACGCGCAGGACTTTCGCAGCCGGGTCGACGACGGGCCTCAACGCCCGGAAATGGACTATGCGCAGATGCTCGCGCGCTTTTCGAGCGTCCTGCCCGATGCCGGCCTCTCCGCTGCCGACGTCGTCGAGCGCCTTGTCGACCTGGCAGCGCCCGGCCTGCACAAGATGACCGGCCGGCGTTTTTTCGGGTGGGTGATCGGCAGCTCGCATCCTGTCGGTGTGGCAGCGGACTGGTTGACGTCCGCCTGGGGACAGAACGCGGGGAACCATCAAGGTACGCCCGCGGCGGCGGCTTGCGAGACTGTCGCGGCGCGGTGGTTGCTCGAGTTGTTGCATCTGCCGCGCGAGGCGTCGGTCGGATTCGTCACGGGCGCGACGATGGCCAACTTCGTCTGCCTGGCGGCGGCGCGCGGCAAGGTGCTGCGAGAGGTCGGGTGGGACCCGGACGCGCAGGGTCTGTTCGGAGCGCCGCCAATCGAAGTCGTGATTGGCGACGACGCGCACGCCACCGTGTTCTCGGCGCTCCAGTACCTCGGGCTGGGCCATGCCCGCGTGAAGCGCGTGGCGACCGATGCGCAAGGTGCCATCGTGCCCGGCGCGTTCGAGCAAGCGCTCGGGGCCACGGGAGGTCCGTGCATCGCGATCCTGCAGGCCGGCCAGCTCAACACCGGTGCCTTCGACGACTTCGAGGCGCTGATACCAATCGCCCGGTCGCGCGGAGCGTGGATCCACGTCGACGGCGCGTTCGGCCTTTGGGCACGGGCTTGTCCGCCGCACGCGCAACTGGCGGCGGGCGTCGATCAGGCGGACTCCTGGGCCACCGACGGGCACAAGTGGCTGCAAACACCGTACGACAGCGGCTTTGCGATCGTCCGCGACGTCGCGGCGCACGAGCGGGCGATGACGATCAGTGCAAGCTACCTGCCGACCTCTCAGGGCGAGCGGGATCCGTCGCACTTCGTGCCCGAACTTTCCCGGCGCGCCCGCGGCTTTGCCGCGTGGGCGCTCATCGCGCATCTCGGTCGCAACGGCATCGCCGAAATGGTCGAACGCCACGTGCGGCTGGCCGGTCTGATCGCCGAACGTCTTGGCCGCGAGCCGGGCGTCGCGATCGTCAACGACGTCGTCCTGAACCAGGTCATCGTGCGCTTCGGCGCGGGCGAGTCGACCGCCGAAGGCGACCGCCTGACCCGCGCGACCATCGCTCGCATCCAGGAGGACGGGCAATGTTTCGTGGGCGGCGCGCAGTGGCGCGGGATGTGGGTGATGCGGGTTTCGGTCATCGGTTACGACACGCGTGAAGCCGATATGTTGCACGCGGTGCGCTCGATGGCTACGGCCTGGAATGCCGTGCGGAGTGCTGGCGGATGAGGTCCGCCGGCCCGTCGTGGCCGGACGCTCCGCGCTCGGGGCGCCGGCGGCTCGGGTGGCAAGACGCGACCGAGTGGACTGTCGGAACCAAGTCGGAAGAGGAAAGTTGCGAACCCGTCATCGACGAGGGATCCCGGCCCTTCGCGACACCGGGATTCCTCGCCGCCGGCCCGGAATGACAGACCGAAGTCACAGCCACCCGGGTAGAGCCCGGCGCATTGCTTCCGCATCAGGCGTTCGTTACACGCCGCTAGAACTGTTCGCCGATCATCAGGATCCACCGCTGCAGCGCCGGATGGACCGGTCCCCAGATCAGCATGCCGATGACCCCGGCGATGGCGATGCACACCATCGCGATGGCGAGGCGGCGGATCAGGGCGCGGTTGTGGGTGCGCAGGACGAACGAGAGGCTGAACGCAAGGCTGGTCAGCGACGCGAGCGCGGCCCCGGTTCCGGCGACATCCGGTGCGATGCTTCCGCGCGCGGCGAGGGTCGCCGCGGCCGCCACCGCGCTCGCGCTCGACATCAGTCCGCCGACGACGCTGACGAAGTAGAACCCGGACGCGCCGAACTGGCGCTGCGCGACCTCGCCGACAGCGTGCAACAGCAGGAAAATGAGGCCGTACCTGAGGGCAAGCGGCAACGAGAACGGCAGTTCGAGATCGAGCGCGGGCGCCTCCTCGCGCGCGGCGCGGTCGCGCCGCCGATAGGTCCACAGGGCGAGCACCGTGCTCGTGCCCAGCATCAGAATGAACGGCGCGAACGAATCGACGAGCGCGAGCGGGGCGAGGATCAGGAGCAGTGCGGCGTTGCGCACCAGCATCGCGCTGGTTGCCAGCAGGATGCCGCGATACGCCGCGTCGACGTACGGCGCGACCGCCTGCTCGACCCGCGAGGCCAGTTCGATGACGGTGAAGTTGCTGTTGACGAGGCCGCCGAGGAAACCGGAAAACTCGGTGCCCCGCGCGCCGTACATCTTCCACAGCACGTAGTTCACGAAGCCGATGCTCGCGATCAGGAGCACCGCCACCCACGCGGCGCGCGGCTCGATCAGCTTCCAGGGTCCGACCGTGCCGCGCGGCAGCGCCGGGTAGATCACGAGCGCGAGGATCGCGAGCAGCAGCGCGGAGCGCAGTTCGCCTTCCGTGAGTCCGCTCGAGAAGCCCGCCAGCCGTTCCTTCCAAGCGAGCAGGGCGGTCGCGATCACCATCACCGCCGCCGGCGTGATCGTGTGGCCTTGTCCGCACAGGATGCCGGACACGCACGTGACGAGCATCGCGGCCGATGTCGTGAGCTCGGTCCCCTGGTTGGCGCGCAGCGTCTGCACGTTCAGGAGCACCGCGAGCATGCCGACCAGCGCGAGGCTCAGCAGCGCGTAGGCGTCGCCGAGCGACCCGCCGAGCGCGCCAAGCAGGCAGACGAAGCCGAACGTGCGCAGTCCTGCTTCCTTGCCGCGCCGCTCACGCTCGAGCCCGATCAGCAGTCCGAGCGCGAGACTCAGTGCGAGGCGCACCAGGATCTGCAGGTACGGCCACTCGGCGTTCGGGAGCATGTGGTTGGGTTCGATCACTCCTGTCCGTGTCCAAAAGGCTCGCTTCGAATCGTACCGTGGCCACCGCGTCGCGGTTCCGACCTTCAATGCTTTGCCGGTGCGACGTGGAAGCTTTCCACGCCGCGGTAGTGACTCATCATGCGGGCGAGTTCGGCGACCGAGGCGCCTTTCCGCTTGTCGCGCGCGATGGCGAGGAAGTGCCACTCCGGCTGGCCGTCGATGAAGCGGATGGAAAGACTGCCGTGCGCGATTTCATAGCCATGGTCGAACGACACCTTGCGCAGCGATTCTTCGCTGGGCGCGAAACTCTTCTCGTATCGAACCGAGACCACGACGCCGCCGCGCGCGGGCAGCCGCTGTTCGAGCCGGTAGACCAGCGACATGCACAGGGCGGACAACACGGCGAGACATATCGCCGCGGCGTAGAACCCGACGCCGAGCAGCACGCCGATCGCCGAAGCGGCCCAGATCGAGGCGGCCGTATTCAGTCCGCTGATGCTGAACCCTTCCTTGACGATGACACCGGCGCCCAGGAAGCCGATGCCGGTGACGATCCCCTGGACGACGCGCGTCGGGTCGCTGTACGGCGGTGCCGCACCGTGTCCGCCGAACCACATGTCCGGGTAGCCGGCGAAGACGGTCAGGGCCGCCGATGCCATGCAGACGAGTCCGTACGTGCGCATGCCGGCGGCACGTCCGTGGAACGAGCGTTCGTAGCCGACCAGAATTCCCAGCAGCAGCGCTCCCAGCAGGTTCAGAAAGATGACCACGTTCGCCGCCACCTCGGTGCCTGACCAATAGGCAGCCAGCGCGCGTGCGGAAAGCAGATCCATAGTGCCTCCTCGACAGGTCGGTGCACGACCTCCTCCTCTTGCCCGCTAGTGTGATCCCTTGACGGGCCGGCGGCGCAAGCGGACCTCGAGCGCGGAACGGTGCATGAGCGGATGAAAGGAACCCGCACGTTGCGTCGTCCGCAACGATGCGGCGCGAACGCGACTCAGTCGAAACGCTCGCGAACGTACAGTGCGTCGGCGCGCACACGGCCCCAGGTCACGCGCGCGCTGGGGTTGGCGCCCGCAGGCGTCGCGAGCCAGGGCATCGCGGTGGTCGTTGCCGTGGCGCTCGTGTTCAGGGCGCTGCAACTCTGGCCCGAGGGCGATGCAAGCACGTTCAGGGTCAGCGTCATCGCCGACGGCTGCGTCGTGCCCCCGTAAACCGGCTTGGCGAGCGGAATCGTCGCTCGTCCGTTGTTCGTCGTCACGGTGCTGGCCACGAGCGTCCCGCAGTCGAACGCGCCGCCCGAGCCGGCAAGCCAGCCGGTCGGCTGACTGTAGGCGAACGTCGTCGCGCCGGCGCCGACGCACGCGGCGGCGGCGGTGAGCGGCATCCAGCCGAGCCCGTTCCACGCCTGCACCTCGAGCGGCACGATCATGCTGCGCCGGTAGTCGCCATAAGTCGGATATAGCTCGATACGGCCGTAGTAGAACGTGCCGGCGCCGCCCGCGAAGGCGATCGGGCTGATCGTGAGTGCGCCGGAGTCGTCGATGGCCGAGTTGCCGGCCGTCCCGGTTTCGGTGGTATCGCTCACGTCCACCGTCATGCCGATGCTTGGCGTGAAACTCGCCACCGGTGTGGTCCCGCGTGCGAAGCCGAAGCCCGAGCCGGTGAAGTTGATGGTCGCCGTGCTCGACTCGGTCACCGAACTCGCCGTCACGCCGCCGCTCATCGCGACCGGTGCTCCGCCTGCGGCGAGCGTCGTCGTGACGGCGCTGGTGCCGAAACGGGGCCGCGCATTCGCGAGCACCGTGCCGCCGAAGTTGATCGGCGTCGCGAGCACGACCGGCGCGGTGCCGAGCGCAAAGCCCTGGCCGACGAACACGAACGATTGCACTCCGCTGCCGCTGCTGCACGTCGGCGCGGCGAAACTCGGTGCCGTCGTGGTCGAGAGGAGGTATGCGTCCGGCACGAAGCGGCCGACCGTGATCGCCGCGCTGGTGATCGTGCGCTCGGCGAGGGTCGAATCGGCAGCGTCTACGGCGGCGAAGGTCGAATCGGTCATGGTCGCGGTGATGACGCCGGCCTCGGTGTAGGTGGCGGTACCGCTGATCGAACCCGAGGTGGACGCGAGCGATGCCGACAGCGTGCCCGCGGTGCAGCCCGCGGGGACGGAGCAGGTCGTCACCGCGAGCGTCGGCGCCACCGGTGCCGCCGCCGGTCGTCTGGTCCATCGAGTTGACCAGGGTCCAGGCCGCCGGCGCGGTCAGCGTCTCCGTGCAGGCGGCGCCGCTGTTGTTGCTGCAGGGTCGAATCGCGATGCTCGCGATCATCACGTCGCCAAGCGTGGTTCCCGCTGGAACGGCGATGCCGAGGGTCGATCCGCTCGCGGATGTCGCGCTGGCGCTCGAACGAAACGTAATCTGGGCGACAGCGGAAGGCAGCGCGAGCGCGAGCGCGAACGCCAGCGCGACCCGGAGCACGAGCACGGCTGGGCACGGCGTGACGACGGAAGTCCAATTCGGAGCAGGATGCACGAGCACTCGCTGGCCTCGGACGCATGTCGACTGCGGTTGCCGACGCGTCGGCCCGTCGACCGGACGCAGGACATTGTTGGAGCGAAGGCGCGGCGCCGAACGATCGAGCAGCGGCACTTCGCCGCGTGAATGAAAGATGCGCAAGCTCGATCTCAGCTTGCGCGCTCACCGCGAGCGCGGTCGCTGCAAGCTCGGCGTCAGGCGGCGACGCTCAGATCGGAGAAAGCTTCGACGAGTTGCGGGCAGAAGAGCGCGGCGGGAATCTGAGTCGACGATTCCCTCGCCCGCTTGCGCCGGGATCCAGCCCGCCGGCAACGCTCACGACTCGATGCGCACCGGGGCGCCGGTGCGCGCGCTCTCGTAGATCGCGTCGAGGATCTGCATCACGATCAACCCCTCCTCGCCGGGCGCCGGGTGCGGTGTGCCGCCGAGGATGGCTTGCGCGAAGTCGTGCATGCCGGAGCGGGCCGGCACCGCGGGCGGGTGCAGGTGGATGTCCAGTTCCGCCCCGTCCTTCTCGGTGAAGATGTACGCCTCGAAGGTGTAGCCCTCGTTCAGGTTCTTCTGCAGCAGGCCGGCCCGGGTGCCGAGCAGGCGCGTCTCCATCAGCTCGGCTTCCTGGATGTTCGCCGCCCACGACGCCTCGAGGATGAGCGTTGCGCCGGTGTCGAAGCGGATCAGCGCGGCAGCGAGGTCTTCGACATCGAAAGTCTTGCCGGCCTGCGCCGCGAGTTCGCGGGCGATCGGGTCGTGCGTGCTGCCGAGCACCCAGGTCGGCCTCGGGTAGCCCATCAGCCACAGCGCAAGGTCGAGCCGGTGCACGCCCAGGTCGATCAGCGGCCCGCCGCCGGACAGCGCCTTGTTGCCGAACCAGCCGCCGAAGCCGGGCATGCCGCGGCGCCGATGCCAGACGCTGCGGCCGAAGTAGAACTCGCCGAACATGCCGGATTCGACCTGCGCCTTCAGCCCGCGCGAGGCCGCCGAGAAGCGATACGAGAAGTTGATCATCAGCCGCCGGCCGGCACGCTGCGCGGCGGCGAGCATCGCGCGGCCTTCGTCGGCGTTCATCGCCATCGGCTTCTCGCACAGCACGTGGCAGCCGGCGGCGAACGCGGCGAGCGTGAGCTGTTTGTGGAACTTGTTCGGTGTGCAGATGCTGAGCGCGTCCAGGCCGCCGGCGGCGAGCATGCTGTCGGCGCTCGTGTGGCGGGCCGCGACGGCGAACTCGATTCCGACTGCCTGCAGGCGCGCGGGGTCGGAATCGGCGATCGCGACCACCTCGACCGCCGGATGCTGGCGCCAGCCTTCGATGTGCTTGCGTCCGATGCCGAGGCCGACCACGCCGACGCGCAGGCGCGGCCCGGTCGCGGCCACGTTCTGAAATTCGCCCATGTCAGAGGTCCTTCTTGCCTTGCGGGATGCCGACCTTCCCGAAGCTGGCGTCCTTCTTTGCGATCTTCTCCAGCGGCGGCGACATCGGGCAGGCATCGACCTTGTTCACGCGCGGAGCGGCCCACTGCACGGCATTCGCGAGCACGCGCTGGACCGTGCGGTCGTGGTAGGTCGGATACGCCTCGTGGCCGGGGCGGAAGTAGAAGATGCGGCCGTGGCCGCGCTGCCAGGTCAGGCCCGAGCGGAACACCTCGCCGCCCTCGAACCAGGAGATGAATACAGTCTGGTCCGGCGCGGGCACATCGAAGCGCTCGCCGTACATCTCCTCGTACGGCAGCTCGAAATACTCGCCCAGTCCGGCGGCGATCGGATGCGAGGGTTCGACGACCCAGATCCGTTCCTTCTCGTCGGCCTCGCGCCACTTCAGCGAGCAGTTCGTGCCGAGCATGCGGCGGAAGATCTTCGAGAAGTGCCCCGAGTGCAGCACGATCAGCCCCATGCCTTCGAGCACGCGCTTTTGTACGCGGTCGACGACGGCGTCGGCGACCTTCGCGTGCGCCTTGTG
The DNA here is from genome assembly GCA_035502095.1 of Burkholderiaceae bacterium. Lineage (GTDB taxonomy): Bacteria > Pseudomonadota > Gammaproteobacteria > Burkholderiales > Burkholderiaceae_F > JAKANT01. The sequence continues at coordinate 168,521 of DATJUX010000036.1, read as the reverse complement.
GCCCCACCAGAGCAGCACGTCGCAGCCGGCAAGACGCTCCTCGGTCAGGCCGTGGTCGGGCTGGTCAAGCGTGGCGGTGGAGACTTCGAGCGGCAGCGCGCCGGGACTCAGGTCGGGTGTCTCGCGCAGCGCGGTGGCAATGGTCGAGTGAATGCCGTCGGGGTAGATCGCACGCACGGCGTCGTTCTGGCGTTCGTGCTGGAATTCGTTCCAGACGATCGTCGCAATCCGGGTCTTTTGCACAGCGGTTCTCCGGGCAGTGCCGGGGATTCGGCGAGAGGAAGCATAGGGTCAGCGCCGACGCGCTCCGGCGCGACGGCTATCACCTATCTGCGGGCCGCCGCATCTTCGAGATCGACTTCGACTTCATCGAATGCCGCCTGATCCTGCTGCCGGCACAAGAGCCCCTGCGTCCGCCTACGGGTCCGGCGCGCCCTCGCGGAATGCGGTCGAATATTGGCCTCGCGCCCGCGCGCCGTTCACGTCCCCGACGGAGCGGGCCTTGCCCCGGTCCAGCCGAGGTCGACTTCCCCGTCGACGATGCCGATGCGCCGATCGGCGACCGACGCGAAGTTGGCATCGTGCGTCACCGCGACCACGGCCTTGCCGAGTTCGCGCGTGAGATCGCGCAGGATGTCGCGCACGTTGGTGCCGGACACCGAATCGAGGTTGCCGGTCGGTTCGTCGGCAAGGATGACGAGCGGATCGTTGGCGAGCGCGCGCGCGATCGCGACGCGCTGGCGCTGCCCGCCGGACAGCTGGCCCGGACGCTTGCCGGCCTGGTCCCCGACACCGAGGCGAGCCAGCAGCTGCGCGGCGCGCTCGCGCGCCGCCTCTTCGGCGACCCGGCCCAGCTTGCGCATCGGCAGCAGGACGTTCTCGAGCGCGCTGAACTCGTTGAGCAGGAAATGAAACTGGAATACGTAACCGAGCCGGGCGAGGCGGAAGTCGGACAAACGATCGTCGTCGAACGTGCTGGTGTCCTCGCCGGCGACGAACACGCGTCCTTCGGTCGGCGCGTCGAGAAGGCCGAGCAGGTACAGCAGCGACGACTTGCCCGAGCCGGACGGCCCCATGATGCAGACGAACTCGCCGCTCTCGACGCTCAGGTTGACATTGCGCACCAGCGTGACCGGCACCTCGCCTTCGAGCGTGCGGGTCACGTGTTCGGCGCGCATGACTTCGGTCATGCCGCCCCGCGCAGGATGTCCACCGGGTGCACGCGGCCCGCGCGCCGGGCCGGCAGGGACGAGGCCGCCACGCACGACAGCATCGCGAACGCGGCCGCCATCGCGTACTGCTCGGGCCCCCACCACAGCGGCAAATGGACGATCTCGACGATGCCCGGCGGCTTGATTTCGACCCGCTCCAGGACCTTCATCAGGCCGATGCCGAGCAGCAACCCCAACGTGCTGCCGATCGCGCCGACGATGAGCCCCTGCAACAGGAAGATGCGCCGGATGTCGCGCGCGTGGAAGCCCATCGACTTGAGGATGGCGATGTCGCGCGTCTTCTCCAGCACGATGGTCGAGATGGTGTTGTAGATGCCGAACGATGCGACGACCAGGATCGCCGACACGACGCTGTACATCACGATGTTGCGCACGACGAGCAGGCTGAGAATGTCTTCCGACGCCTCGATCCACGACACAGACTTGTAGCCGACGCCGGCCTCGATCGTCTGCGCGACGTCCTGCGCCGCGTACGGGTCGTCGAGCTGGATCACCACGCGGTTGATCCGGTTCTCGCGCCCGAAAAGCGACTGCGCGCGCTTGAGCAGGACGAAGGCCTGCCCTTCGTCGTAGCTCGAGTTGCCGGTGCGGAAAACGCCGACCACGCGCAGCGGGCGCGCCTCGCCGTCGCCGGCGACGACGCTCACCACGCTGCCCGGGTGCAGGCTGAACTTGTCGATCAGTCCCTGGCCCACGATGATGCCGTTCGGATTGGCCGTCAACGCATCCAGCGAGCCGACCACCATCTTCTCTTCCAGCGTGCTCACGCCCTTCATCTTGTCGGGCACCACGCCGGAGAGCTGCACGCCCTGCTGGCGGCCGGCGAAGTCGATCACCGCCGAATCGGTCAGCACCGGCGCGGCGCGCAGCCCCGGCTGCGCCTCGATGAAGGCCATGCGCTGCGGCCAGCCGCGGATGCCGCGCGTTTCGCGTTGCGGCTTGACGTTGTGCACCTCGATCGCCGCGTCCGGCCAGCGCAGCAACGCCGGCTGCACGTTCGGGTGGCGGTATTCGTCGTAGACGGTGATGTGCGGGCTGTTGTCGACCAGGCGCTTGAGGAAATCCTTCTCGCTGCCGCGCATCAGCGACGAGACCGCAAGGAAGAACGCCACGCCCAGCACGACGCCGCCGAGCGACACCAGCGTCTGCCTCTTGCGGTTGGTGAGGTGCGCGAGCGCGATGTCGAACGCGATGGCCATGGTTCAGTGCGCGGCAGCGGCCAGCCGCGCGCGCTGGCCCTCGCGCAGGCCCTCGACCGGCGAAAGCACGACGGCGTCGGTCTCGGCCAGGCCCGACAGTACTTCGGTCTGGTCGCCGGTTCCCGCGCCGTGCTTGATCGCGCGCTTGCGCAGCGTGCCGTCGACCACGACCCAGACGCTGTCGCCGTGCAGGGCGCGGCTCGAAATCAGGAGCGCGTTCTCGCGCCGCGCGACGACGATGTTGGCGTCCATGGTCATGCCCGTGCGCAAGCCGAGCTTCGCCATCTCGTCGGCGTCACGGAACTGGATGCGCACGCGATAGCTTCGTGCGACCGGGTCGCCCTTCGGCGTGATCTGGGCGACCGTGCCGTCGAACACGCGGCCTGGCATCGCGTCGCTGCGCATCGCAACCGCCTGGCCGACCGCGACGCGGGCGATATCCTCCTCGTCGACTTCCGCCGCCACGCGCAGCGGCGCGCAGCACTCGAGCGTGAACACCGCCTGACCGGGTGCGATGTACTGCCCGATCTCGCCGTCGCGCCGCAGCACCGTGCCGTCGGCCGGTGCCACGAGCTGGTTGTAGTCGCGCTGCGCCAGCGCCCGCTTCGAGGCGGCTTCGGCCGCCGCAAGCTCGCTGCGCGCGCGATCGAGTTCTGCCGGCGAGACGAACTTCTGCGCGACGAGGTCGCGCGTGCGCTCGAAGTTGCTGCGCGCCAGATCCTCGTGCGCGCGCATCTCCTGCACCGTGTGCTCGAGGTCGGCCGACTCGAGGCGCGCCATCACCTCGCCGCGCCGTACCTTCGCTCCCTCGTCGGTCTCGATCGAGACCAGCCTTCCGCCGGTGCGCGGCGCCACCGGCATCATCACCGTCGGCTCGACCACGCCGGTCGCGTACACCGCGTCGATCGCAACGCCGCGCGTCGGGTTGGCGACTTCCACCTGCGCGGGCAAGAAGCGCCATGCCGCGAACCCGCCGATGACGATCGCCGTCGCGCAGGCGTAGACGAGAACGGTCTTGCGCTTCACGAGATTATTTCCGCATCGACTGCAGCAGGCATCCTACAGGTGCCTCTCGAAGCCATGACTTCGGCTGTCATTTCGCTCCTCGGGACGACAGATTTTGCAGCGACGCTTTTCCACGCCGTGGGCGGGTTGATATCGTGCGCACATGAAGCCCAACTCCCGCATCCCCGGCCTGCGGCTGCTGCATTCGCCGGGTCCCACCCGTGTGCCCGACGAAGTGGTCGCCGCGATGGCGCGGCAGCCGATGGATCTGGTCGATCCGCGCGTAGCCCAGGTGATCGCCGCCTGTGAATCCGGCATCAAGCGCCTGCTGAAGACGGAGCACGCGGAGGTCTTCTTTTACTCCGCCAACGGGCACGGCGGATGGGAGGCGATCATCGCCAACGTCGTGGGTCCGGGAACATCGATCCTCGTGCCGGGCACGGGGCATTTTTCCGACAGCTGGGCCGCGCAGGTCGAAGCATTCGGCGGTCGCGCCGTACGCACGCCGTACGTGGAAGGGCTGCCCATCGATCCCGCCGCGGTCGAAGCCGTGCTGCGCGACGACCTCGAGCATCGGATCGGCGCGGTGTTCGTCGTGCACACCGACACCGCGAGCGGCACGACCTCGGACCTGGCCGCGCTGCGGCGCGCGATCGACGCCGCGCGCCATCCGGCGCTCTACGTCGTGGACGTCGTCGCTTCGCTCGCCGCCGCGCCGTTCGCCATGGACGAACTGGGCGTGAACGTGGCCATGGGCGCCTCGCAGAAGGGCCTGATGCTGCATCCGGGCCTGGCGTTCGTCGCCGCCGATGAGCGCGCACTGGAGGCGGCGCGACGCAACCAGGTACCGCGCTTCTACTGGGACTGGGAACGACGCCGCAGCGAGATGGGGTATCGCAAGTTCTGCGGTACGCCGCCGCTCGCGCACCTGGCGGGATTGGAAGCGGCGCTTGGCCTGATCGAAACCGAAGGGCTCGACAACGTGCTGGCGCGCCACACGAGGCTCGCGGGCGCGGTGCATGCGGCGGTGGCACGTTGGGCCGAGGCCGGGGCGGTGCGTCTGTTCGCGCAGGTGCCGGCGGCGCGGTCCGTCTCGGTGACGGCGATCGAAGTCGCGAACGGCATCGACCCGGAGGCGCTGCGCACGACTGCACGCGAACGGTTCCAGGTCGCGATCGCAGGCGGCCTCGGACCGCTCGGCGGCCGCGTCTTCCGCATCGGGCACCTGGGAGACATGAACGAAGCGATGATCCTGGGGTGTCTGGCCGGCGTGGAGGCTGCGATGCGCGTGCAGGGCATTCCGTTCGACAGCGGCGTCGAGGCCGCCGTGGCGGCGCTGGCCGGAGCGGTGATCGACGCGCGCGAGCGCGAGGGAAACCGGGAAGGCCTGCAGCCGGCTCGCGCAACCTGACAACTGGGAACCGTCACTTTCGCCGAGGCCGGTGCTAGCCTGAGCAGTACGGTTGGCCCGAGTTGGGCAGATGGCGGCGAGTTCTCCTCCTGTGCAGGCTGCGCACGCCGCGGTGTCCGCGGCTGTCTGGGAGGTGCGGCTGCTCGGCGGCTTGAGTGCCGTGCATGGCAGCGTCAGCCTTGCCAGGTTTCCCAGCCGGCCGGTCGCGATGTTGCTGGCCCGGCTTGCCCTCTACCCCGGGCGCGGTCACGCGCGCGAGGAACTGATCGAGCTTCTGTGGCCCGGCGTCGCACTCGAGGTCGGGCGCGGTCGGTTGCGGCAGGTGCTCTCGACCTTGCGCCGGCTGCTCGAGCCGTCCGACGTCCAGCCCGGTTCGGTCCTGTTCGCCGACCGGCAAGCCATCGGCTTGCACCCGCAGTCGATCTCTTCCGATGTCCAGGATTTCGAGCGCCACGTGCGCGAGAGATCCGGGCCGCAGGCGTTGCGCGCCTACCGCGGCGACCTGCTGCCCGGTTTCTTCGACGAGTGGGTCGAAGACGAGCGCACCCGGCTGCGCGCGCTGTTCGAGCTGACGCGCACGCGCGCGGAAGAGGGCGACCAAGCGCAGGCGCACGCGGGATACCCGCCGGCGGAGAGCGTCGCGCCCGCGCTCCCGTCGATGCACGCGACCGCCGAGGCGCCGATCCGCAGCCTGCCCGCGTACGTGAGCGCGTTCTTCGGCCGTGAAGACGAACAGCGGGAGGTGCACGAGATGCTCGCGTCGCATCGCCTCGTGACCTTGCGCGGGTTCGGCGGCAGTGGCAAGACACGGCTCGCGGTCGAAGTCGCCCGGTCGGCGCCCGGTTTCGACACGGTGGCCTTCGTGCCGCTTTCCGAGTGCAACGATGGCGGTCAGATCGCCGAGCAGATTCGCAATGCGCTGCGCATGGACCCTTCGAGCGAAGACGCCGCGACGCAGCTGCATGCCTTTCTCGCCGATCGCGATGTCCTGCTGGTGCTCGACAACTTCGAGCAGCTCGTCGACAGCGGCGGTTCGGCCATCGTCGAGGATCTGTTGCAGCGGTTGCCTCGCCTGCGCTGCCTGGTGACCTCGCGCCGCTCGCTCGACATCGACGGCGAGCGTGAAATTGCCGTCGGGGCGCTGGCGCTGCCGGAGGAATCCATGGGGATCGCGGAAGCCGCGCGCATGGCCAGCGTGTCGCTCTTCATCGACCGCGCGCGCGGCGCACGGCCCGACTTCGCGCTGACGGAACGCAACCGCGCGGCATTGATCGAGCTGACGCGGGCGCTCGAAGGGCTTCCGCTGGCGATCGAGATCGCCGCCTCGCGCATCCGCGCGTTCTCTCCGCAGGAGATGTGCGTCGCCCTGCAGCGGCGCTTCGATCTGCTCGCACGGCAGGGACCGCGCGCGGTCCGGCACGGCCGCCACGCGTCGCTGCAGGCGACCGTGAGCTGGAGCTGGCAGTTGCTGACGCCGGCGCAGCAGGGGCTCGTCGCGTCGTTGTCGGTTTTTCGCGGCGGCTGGACCGCAGCCGCGGTCGAGGCAGTCTGCGGCACGTCCGCGGCGGCGGCACAGTGCGAACAGCTGGTCGCCGATTCGCTGTTGCGCGCGCAGACCGATGCGGCCGGCATCACCCGCTTCTCGATGCTGGAAAGCATCCGCGAGTTCGCAGAGGAAAAGCTCGGGGCCGCCGCGCCCGAACTGCGCTCGCGCCATCGCGCGCACTATCTTCGCGTCGCCACCGACGCCGCCGCCGCCAATCGCGCCGTCCCGGACGACGAGCTCCCCAACCTGCAACGCGCGATCGAAAGCGCGGTCGAGGACGGCGACCCCGCCGGGGCGCTGCGCATCGGCACCGAGCTTCGGCCGTACTGGGAGGCTTTCGCGATGCCGCCCACGGTGTTGCGACATCTGCGCAAGGCCCAGGCGGCGTGCGCGCCCGACGATCCCGACCTGCAGGCCGGTCTGATCCTGCTCGCACTGATGACGTTGAATGCAGGCGACATCGCGCAGGCACTCGACGACGCCGCGCGCGCACTCGCGATGGCGGGCGTCGATCCGGCACGCCGTGCCGCCGCCCTCGTGACGCTGGCTCTCGTGACGTGGGAGCGCGAGCAGCGCGCCGAATCGGTTCAACCCCTGCTCGACGAGGCGCTCGCACTTTCCAGCGGAGCCGGTCTAACGGTGACCCAGGCCGACGCGCTGCGGGTGATGGCCACCGTGGTTCTCAGGCACGGCTCCCGGCACGCCGACTATGCGAACGCGGACGCCTTGTTCGCGCAGGCCGAGGAACTTTACCGGCGCGCCGGCGAATCGAGCTGGGCGCACCGCGTTCTCCTGTCGCGGGTGGGCTGCCTGGCGGGGCTCGAGCGGCACGCCGAGGCGCGGCAGGGCCTTGCTGTCTGCGAGCAGTTCTTCGCCGTGCGCGCATCGAGCGCCGACTCGATCCGCGTGGCGAACATGGCGGGCTACCTCGAGTCGGTGCAGGAACGCTGGCGCGAAGCGGCGGTTGCCGGACGTCGCGGCGTGCAACTGGCCTGGGAGCGGCACGCGCGGCTCCCACTGGTGACCGCGCTCTGGAACCTGCCGCACCCGCTCGCGATGCTGGGCGAAGTCGCCGCCGCCGCGCGGCTGATGTCGTTCAGTGCGCGCTTCTGGGAGACCAACGTGGGCCCGCTGTCGGCGAGCGATGCGTCGACCATCGACGACGTGCGGGCGTTGGTCGCCGCACGCGTGGGAGCGGAGCAGGCAGCGACGCTATGGGCCGCGGGCGCCGACCTGTCGCTGAGCGAAGCCGTGCGCGTCGCGCTGACACCGCAGGCTTGAAACCGCCGCTGGCTCGGGTCGGAAGCGGGCTGCTTGCGTTTGACTAACGCCGGGCCCGTACCTTGCGCCGGGGCTGCGCGAGGCGGCGGTGATCTACGTCAGCAACTTCGGAAACCACAGCGTGACCGTCTACGCCTCGACGGCGCGCGCGAATCACGCGCCCCTGCGCAGGATCGCCGGCCCGCGGACCGCCCTGGCGGGCCCGGTCGGACTCGCGCTCGACGCGCGCAACCACCTTTACGTGGCCAATCGCACGGGCGGCGTCGTGACGGTGTACGGACCGACCGCCGACGGCAATGCCGCGCCGCTGCGCATGCTGCGCCCGTCCGGCAACGCCTACGTGCTCGCGGTCGCCGTCGGCGCCGAAGGCGACGTGTTCGCGGCGACCTGCGCGCGCAGCGCGCATGGCGGCGCCCCGTCCCTCGTCCATTTTGCCGCGGGGGCCGATGAAAGCGACTATGCGATCGCGGGCCCGCACACCGGATTGACCTGTCCGGTCGGGCTCGCCTTGCACCCGGGCGGCCGGTTGCTGGTCGCGAACGCCCTCGGCGGTGTCGTGAGCGCCTTCGCTGCCGGTGCAGCCGGCGACACATCGCCCCTGTGGTCGTTTACCGCCGCGACCTCCAGCACCCGGGGCATCGCCTGCAGTGCCGACACGCTGCTCGTCACCGGACCGGGCATCTACCTGTACCCCGTTGCGGCGCCCCCGCCGCGCCGGCCGGTCGCGGTCCTGGGACCTTCGCCGTCGCTGCCGCTGCGTTATGCAAGCGGCGTGGCGATCGATGCCCGCGCCGCGGCACCGACCGTCTGTGTTGCCGACTACGCGGCACGCGCGCTCCATGTCATCCGGACCGCCGGCGTTGCGCCATGTCTCGGCCTGGCGGAGTCGAGCGTGATCGAAGGAACCGCGACCGGCCTCGACGGCCCGGTCGGCGTCGTCTGCGCGCCGTGAAGCGCCGCGCGCACTGCGTGCGTGAATTTTCCCGGTGCCTGTTCACGTTTCGCGCTGCGCCTGCTTGCGTTTGGCTAACGATGGGCACCTACCGTTCGCCCCTCTGATCCGCACCCCGAACGACGCAGCAGGTTCGCGGGACCGGGTCAGCCAACCGAAACCCTCTTCTCGCAACGGAGCCCGCCATGCAAAAACGCCTGCTCAAGATCGTCGCCGTCACCTTCGCGCTCGGCCTCGTCGCGCCGGCCGCCGTGCTCGCACAGGCGCCCCCGATGGACATGTCGTGGGCGATCCGGTCGCAACAGCGCAACTGGGCCGTCGGACAGGCGGCCGCAGCCGCCACCGCGATGCGCTACCTCCGCACCATGCAGCAGCTGCGTGCCATGGGTTACACGGGGCCGTCGCTGCCCACGGGCGTGACGGCGGAGTCGCTGCGCAACAGCATCAACGCGGCCAACCAGGCCGGCATCGACTACAACCACGCGCAGATGCTGAACTCGCAGCGCCGCAGCAACGCCGTCGCGGACTACGACCTGCGCGCGATCCGCGGTTGCTCGTACGCGCTCGACCAGTACGGGCGCCTGGTGTGCGTGCGCTGAACCCGCGCAGGGAGGACTGAGAGATGAAGGCCATTGCGTGGTTGTCGGCGGTCGCGCTGGTGCTGCTGCAGGTCGGCTGCGGCGGCGGTGGCGGGGGCGATGGGGGCGGCGCTGCCGCGGGTGGTGGAGGAGGGGGCGGAGGCGGCGGTGGCGGTGGCACCGGGGGCGACCCGGTCTCGATGGCCGGCTGGGTTCATGTCACGCATCCGCATTGGGACTACTTCATGCCGACGGACCAGTGGATCGGTACCGAATCGACGTCGGGCATCGACATCTCCTCGCCGACGGGCGATGCGGACGTCGAGTTCGGCTTCGTGTACGGTCCGCTGGTGCCGGTGACGGTCGAGCAGGCCGAAGCCGACGCCGAGCAAATCTTCACGAACTTCGTGGTCCTGAGCCAGTCGCCGGTCGTGGCCAGCCCTTACGGCGGTCCGAGCCGGACCACGTCGTTCACGGCGGTCTGGAAAGCCACCCAGAACCCGGTGCAGGGCACGTTGAAGGTGGAACTCGGGCCGCAGACCTTCGACGTGTATCTGATGATGGCGAACACGGCCGAGTGGCCGACGATCGAACCGACGCTCCAGCTGATCGCGAATCACATCACGTACTGCGCGGCCGGCACATGCGGCCCGTGACCGCTCAAGGCACCTCGTGTCCTCGTCCGGCCTGCCAGAGCGCATACCAGCTTTCACGGTCGAGCGTGAGGTCGAGCGCCGCAACGGCCTCGCGCAGCACGTCGACCCGCCGGCTGCCCATCACGGGCATGGGGCGCGACGGATGCCGCAACAGCCACGCGACCGCGATCGTGGTCGGCGCGACACCGTGCACTTCGGCGAGGCCCCGCAACGTTTCCTGCACGCGTCGCGCGGCGTCGTTGAGGGGTGGCGTCGACACCAGCCGGCCACCGGCCAGCGGCGACCAGATCATGGGCCGGCGCCCGAGGCGCTGTGCCTGGTCGAGCGTGCCGTCGTGCAGCGGCTCGAGGCGCAGTGGATGCAACTCGATCTGGTTCGTGACCAGCCGCCCGCCGTGCGCATTCATGGCGGTGTCGAGAAGCTCGAACTGCCAGGGCATGAAGTTCGAGACCCCGAAGCGCAGAACCTTGCCTTGCCGCCCGAGCATCGCGAACGTCTCCGCGACCTCCGCAGCATCCATGAGGGCGTCCGGGCGATGGATCAGCAGAAGATCAAGCCGATCGGTGCGCAACGCGCGCAGCGATGCCTCGACGCTCGCGACGATGTGCGCGCGCGACGTGTCGTAGCTCTTGATCCGATGCGCCGGCCGCCGCGCCGAGACGAGCTTGATGCCGCACTTGTCGACCAGCTGCAGCTTGTCGCGCAGCGCCGGATGCAGCGCGAGCGCTTCACCGAACAGGCTCTCGACGCCGTAGTCGCCGTAGATGTCGGCGTGGTCGAAGCTCGTGATCCCGAGCTCGAGAGCATGCTCGATCCAGCGCAGGCGCTGCTGCGGCGTCCAGCCCCATTCGGTCATGCGCCAGGCACCGGCGACGATCGGCGAGAGGGCGGCTCCGTCGCCGCCGGGGGTGCGCGCGGCGGAAGCCTGGTACGGCTGATATTGCGCGACCGGCATGCGCGCGCTTAACGAGTCGTGGTCATGGCACTTGCATCATAGGTTTTTGGCGAGGCGATGGGCTACGCAGGAAGTGGCGAATGACGCGACCGAGCAACGTAGGCAGCGGATTCATCGCGATCCGGCGCCGGTGGCGCGCCGCTACGACGAGGGCAGCAGCGCCGCCCGCAGCGGTTCGCGCCACGCTTGTGCCTGCGGGTCGTACACGCCGAAACCGGAATCGAGCTCCCAGTACGCCCAGGCCAGGCCGCGCTGCTGCGCGGCTTCGCGGACCAGGCGCGTGTATTCGGCGCGCGCTGCCATGTCGTTGGGGTGGGCAGGCGGTCCCCCGTAGGAGCCGAACTCGCCGAGCCACATCGGGACGTCGTGCCGCGCGGCCCAGCGTTGCGCGACGTCCAGCGGTTGGGCGAGGCGACGGCGCTGCCCGCCGTCGCAGCAAAGAACGCCGCGGGTGCGCGCGACGTCCGGCCCGGCCCACTGGGCCTGCTGATGCGTGAAGTCGAAGGGCTCGTAGTCGTGCACCGTGGCGACCAGGTGAGCGTCGGCGGGCAGCTCGAGCTGGTCGAGCGCGGCCGCGCTGTTCCAGTGCACCGGGCCGATCACGACGATCCGGTCGGGATTGGTCTCACGCACTGCACGCAACGCGCGCGAGGCCAGCGTGTTTCACGCGGCAGCGCCCAGATCGCCGTGCGGCTCGTTGTAAAGCTCGAACCACAGGCGCGGCGAACGGCCGGCAAAGCGCGCCGCGATCTGGCGCCACATCGCAAGGAAGCGCGTGCGCACCACGCCTGGATCGACGGCGAACTCGCCGTTGTCGAGGCGGTCGCCGTCGAGCTGGCGATAGTGGTGCATGTTCACCACGACCGTGAAGCCCTGGTCGAGCAGGCGCGTCACCACGTCGTCGACGCGCCGCACGAAAACCGGATCGATCTGCGCCCGCGCGTCGTGCGCCGCGTGGGCGCTCCAGCGCACCGGCAGGCGGACGTGACGGAATCCGGCCTGCCAGGCCAGACCTGGGTACTCGTCGCGAACGCGCGAGCCCCAGGCGCCTTCGCTCGGCGCATCGAGCATGTTGCCGAAGTTGATGCCGGGGCCGAGGTTCGCGAACGCGGCGCGGGTCGATGGCGACGCAGGCATCGGCGCCCTCGCAGCGGCGCTTTCCGGATAGGCGCCAAGCGCGCGGTCCGGCGAAGGCACGTCCCTGGCGCAGCCGCTCGAAAAGAGGAGCACGGTCGCGAGGCAGGGTACGAGCCTGTTTGGCCAGTCCGAGCGCCCGCTGATCGTGATGTGACTCATAGGGTGGATCCGATGAGCGTGCGCCACACGATTTGTTGTTGGCAAAGGCCATCCCGCAGGAGCCAATGATGGCAACCAAGAGATCGACGAAGAGTACAGCGCGCAAGGGTGCAACGAAGGCCTCGGCGTCGCGGATACTCATGCACCAACCTTCAGCCATGCGTCCCACGCCAAAAGTGCGGCGATCCAGGCCGAAAAAAACGGCCGTGTAAGCAAGACGCGCGCGCGCGGCAAGCCACCGCGGCGCACGTTCGGCGAGCAAGGGGCGCTCACGCGGCGATCGACTGGTAGATCGCCTTCTCGAATTCCAGGAACAAGGGCGTCGACTTGTGGTCGGCGAACGGGAAGAGTTGCGTCAGGTAGACACCCCCGACGCCCCTGGCCGGGTCGATCCAGAAATAGGTGTTCGCCAGGCCGGCCCAGGCAAGGCTTCCAGCCGAACGCCCGGTGGGTGCGACCTCGGTGTTGATCATGAAGCCCAGTCCCCACGTCTTGCGCATGCCCGGGAAGAACTCGGCGTCGTTGGTCACCGGTGGCACCGCGGTCCTGAGCTTGCGCACCGTCAGGTCGCCGAGGTGACTGCGCGACATCAGATCGACCGTCTCGGGCCTGAGCACTCGCCCGAACTCGCCTTGGCCGCGGTTGAGGATCATCCGTATGAACTTGAGGTAGTCGGGCGCGGTCGAGTACAGGCCGCCGCCGCCCATCTCGAACTCCGGCTCCTGCGGAATCTCGAATTGCGTCGCGGCAAGACCCCCGTCGTCGCCGCGCTGGTGCACCTTGGCCAGGCGTCCGCGCATGGCGGGCGAGATCCTGAACGCGGTGTCGTTCATGCCGAGCGGGACAAGGACGTGCTCGTGCACGTACGCCCCCAGTTTTTTCCCTGAGACCGTCTCGACGATCTTGCCGACCCAGTCGATGCCGATGCCGTACTCCCAGCGCTCGCCGGGCTCGTACAGCAGCGGAAGATCGAGCGCTGCGTCCAGGCAGGACGTGATGCCCGGCAGCTCGGCCGCCTGCTGATACTTGAGCAGGTCTTCGCTCCACATCGTGTAGGCGAAGCCGGACGTGTGCGTCAACAGGTGGCGCAGCGTGATCGCCTTGGTCGCGCGCCGCGTGCGCGGCTTGCCGTCGCTGTCGAACCCCTCGAGCACCTGGGGCGAACGCAGGCCCGGGACCCATTGGGAGACGGGCTTGTCGAGGTCGAGTCGACCCTGCTCGACCAGCTGCATTGCCGCGGTCGTCGTCAGCGGCTTGGTCATCGAGGCGATCCAGGCGACCGTGTCGACCGTCATGTCGTCAGGTTCGCCGACGGCGCGCTTGCCGTACGCGCCCTCGTAGATGAGCCCGTGGCGGTTGGTGGCTGCGGCAACGACGCCGGGCACGTCCGATGATCCGACGCCGCGTCTCAGAACCTGGTCTGCAAGAGCATTCATGGCACCTCCTGTCGTGGGAAAAGTTGCGCGATGACCGATGGCGGCTACAGTAGGCGCCGTGCGTTGTAATCAACGTTGGAACAACCGTGGCAGGGACTAGGCCCGTGCCGCCGCCAGGGGGGGCGGCGCATCCGATCTGGATCCGCTTGCTGGGCAGCCTCCAGGTCCAGCGGAGCGGCCGCGAGGAACCGTTGCCTGCATCGAAACGGACGCGCGCGCTGCTCGGCTATCTCGCCGCCACGGGCAAGCCGCAGACCCGGCAGCACCTGTGCGAACTGCTGTGGGAGGGTCCGGACGATCCGCGCGCCGCGCTGCGCTGGAGCCTGACCAAGCTGCGGCCGATCGTGAGCGCAGGCGACGCCGCGCGCATCGATGCCGACCGCGAGCGCGTGCATTTCGTCGGGCGCGACCGCTGCGCCGACATCGCGCACGTCGGCGAACTGCTGGCGCAAGGTCCGGACATGGCATCGACGCAGGCGCTGGAGCAGGCCGCCGCGCTGCTGCAGGGGGAGTTCCTCGACGGACTGGACCTGCCCCACTGCTATCGCTTCCACCACTGGTGCATGGCCGAGCGCGAGCGCTTCGGATCCTTGCGGCGGCGCGTGCTCGAGAGCCTCATCGGCCGGCTGAGCGCGGATCCCGAACGTTCCCTCGACTATGCGCGTGCGCTGGTGGCGGCAGATCCGCTGTCGGAGGCGGCGCATGCGCGGTTCGTCGACCTGCTCGCCCGCTCCGGGCGCATGCGCGAGGCCGAGGCGCACTACGAGCACGCGCGGGATCTGCTGCGGCGCGAGCTCGCGGCTCCGCTTTCGGGCCACCTTCGTCGCCCGGCGGCTGTGGTGGGCGGCCTGCGAACGGATGCGCCCGGAGCCCCCGTCGTCGACCGCGCCGAGGAGATCGACCGCCTCGGCGCGACGGCACAGCGAGCACCACGTCTCGTTGGACGAGGCGCCGAGACGGCTGCAATCGGCTCGGCGCTCCGCTCACTCGCCGCGGGCACCGCCCCGGCGATGTTGCTGTTCACCGGGGAACCCGGCATCGGCAAGTCGCGCCTGCTCCAGGCGCTCGCCGAGGCCGCGACGCGAGCCGGTGTCGCCGTCGTGAGCGGCCAGTGCTTCGAACCGGAAATGATCCGGGCCTACGGACTGTGGATCGACATCCTGCGCACGTTTCCCGACGATCGAGGCGCGATGCGCGCGCGCAAGCTCCCGGATCCGCGCGCGCCGAGAGGGGAGGAAATCGCCGACGGGAGCGGTGCGCGCGACGCGATGTTCGCCGAGATCGCAAGCGAGTTCCGCCGCATGGCGGAAGGACGCGGTCTCGCCATCGTCCTGGACGACCTGCAGTGGATCGACGAAGGTTCGGCGTCGCTGCTTCACTATCTCCTGCGCGTATCGGGCCGCTCGGGCCGCATCCTGTTCGCGGGCGCGGCCCGCGAAGGCGAAGTCGCCGACAATCCCTGGGCCCGTCGCCTCCTGTTGTCGCTGGAGCGGGTTCGGTGGATCGAGAGACATGCCGTCGGTCCGCTGAGCGTCGAAGAGACGGCGTCCCTGTTCGAAGGCGGCCTTTCCGAGCAGGACGCGCTCGTCCGCCACCGGGCGAGCGGCGGCAATCCGCTGTTCGCGCTCGAAATGGCGCGCAGAATGCACGGCGAGGAACTCGCCGGCAGCGCTTTCCACGATCTGGTCGCGGAGCGGATCGATCGCCTCGATAGCGCCGCGCGCGAGTCGCTCGAATTTGCCTCCGCGATCGGCCGCGCTTTCGGGCCCGAGTTGCTCGGCGCGGCGCTCGAGCGGTCCGAGGTCGCGGCGCAGGCGGACCTGGCGCGCCTCGTGCAGCGCGGGCTTCTGCGGCACCTCCCGGACGGCCAGCACGACTTCGCGCATGACCTCGTGCGCCACGCGACGTACCAGGCACTGCCGCAGGCGCAGCGGCGGATGATTCATCGCCGGCTCGCGCATGCGCTTGCCGACGCGGCGGCCAGGGACGACCGCTGGTTCGGCGACCTCGCGCATCATGCGGGGCTGGCGCAGAACGACACGCTTGCCGCCGAGGCTTGCATCGCGGCCGGCGAACGGTGCCTGCGCATGCTTGCCAACACCGAAGCCGAACGCGCCGCCGAGCGCGGACTGGCGCACCTGTTGCGCGTCGATGCGCCCGCCGAGCGGGTGCGCCTGCGCGTGGCACTGCTGCGCGTCAAGACCTTCGCGGCGGGACGGCCGGGCATCCTGCGTCGTCCGCAGTTGATGGATGAACTGCGGGAGGTGATCGACGAGGCCGAGGGTCTCGGCCTGCATGCCGCGGCCAGCCTGGGATCGCATGTCCTGTCCTGGGTGACCCAGGCGATGAACGACACCGGGGGTGTGCGGGCGGCGACCCTGCACGCAGAGGCCATGAGCCGCACCGCCGACGAGGTCACGCGCTGCCAGCAGCTGGCCAACACGGGCCGGTGCCTGCTGGAGGTCGAGCAGGACATCGGACGCGCGCGCCGGTTCCTCGACGAAGCGGCGCTTCTCGCCGCGCGGGTCAATCTGCGCGTCGCCGAGCTCGATTGGGGACTCGGGCTCGTCGCACGCTGGGATGGCGACCTGGATGGCGCGCATCGCATGCTGAGCCGTGCGCTCGCCCTGGCGCGCTTGAGGGAGGATCACTGGCGCCAGATCGAATGCCTGACGTGGCGCGCCAAGATCGAACTGGAACGCAACCGATGCGAGGCCGCCATCGCAGACACGCGGGAAATCGTCGAGGTCGGCGGTCGCATCGGTGCCGGGGTTGCTCCCGTGGCCGAAGCGCTGCGTGCGCTCGCCGCGTACCGCCTCGACGGCGGGCAGGCGCGGCCCGCGCTCGACGCTGCGCTCGTCGGCTTGCGCGACCACGACGACAAGGCGAACCTGGCCTACGTGCTGAACCATTACGCCACGCTCGCGCTCGATCGGGGCGACAGCGAGGACGGCCTGGCGTTGGCGGACGAGGCGCTCGTCGCGGCGAGAGCGGTGCGCCGCATCACCGAGACCGTGGTGGCGAGCACGGTCCTGTTCATGGCGAGCCTTGCGCAGGGCGACGAGGCCGCCGCGCGCCGTCACTTCGCGCAGGTGACGGCGCTGGCCGCGGAGCAGGCGCTGAGCGCGCGGGCCGGATCGGCGCTGGCGCACGCGCATCGACGCGTGCCACAATCGTTTGCGCACACGGATCCGCGCTAGAGCGTGCGATGGATTCGACCCGCCGAATACGAACCGCTGGGAGGCTGCCGTGCCGGTGATCATCGTCGAGCGCACGTTCGAGCTCCCGCCTTCGGATGCCGATCTGCTGGCGATCGGTCAGCGCCAGGCGAAGTGCCTGGACATCTACGGCGTCACCTGGAAGAAGAGCGTCATCTCCGCGGACCGCAAGCGCATGGTGTGCGAGTACGCCGCCGCGGATACCGAGAGCGTGCGCAAGGTCCAGCGCGAGGCGCAGGCGCCGTTCGAGCGGATCTGGGCCGGCAGCATCATCGAGTAGCCGGCAGGCGTCCGCGCCGGCCGGACAGCCGGCATCCGCAAGCGGACTGAGCCGAGTCTCATGCCCACCCCATCCCCGATCGACCTGCGTTCCGACACGGTCACCCGTCCGACCGAGGCCATGCGCGCGGCTATCGCCGGCGCGGCGGTCGGCGACGACCAGTACGGCGAGGACCCGGCCACCAACGCGTTGCAGCAGCGCGTGGCGGCCCTGCTGGACAAGGAGGCGGCGCTGTGGTTGCCGAGCGGCACGATGGCGAACCAGGTGGCACTGCGTCTGCTGACACAACGCGGCGACGATGTCATCGTCAGCCGCGAAGCGCACGCGGTGTGGCACGAGACCGGTGGCAGTGCCGCCAACGCCGGCGTGCAGTTCACCGACGTCGGTGCGGGCGGCGTCTTCACCGCCGATGACTTCGTCGCCGCGATCAAGCCGCGCGGCCACCCGATCTATCCGCCCACCACGCTGGTGGAAATCGAAAACACCCACAACCGCTCCGGCGGCGTGATCTTTCCGCAGGCGGAGGCTGTGCGCATCTGCGCCGTGGCGCGCGAACGCTCGATCGCGACGTTCCTCGACGGCGCCCGACTGTGGAACGTCGCCGTTGCGACCAAGCGGAGCCTTGCGGAACTCGCCGCGCCGTTCGATCTCATCGCGGTGTCGCTCTCCAAAGGGCTCGGCGCGCCGGCCGAATCGATGCTCGCCGGCGGGCGCGCTCTGATCGAGCGCGCGGTGCGCCAGCGCCGCATGCTGGGCGGCGCGATGCGGCAGGTCGGCATCATGGCAGCGGCCGGCTCGTTCGCGCTCGATCATCACGTCGAGCGCCTCGCCGACGATCATGCCAACGCACGGCGCATCGGCGACCGCCTCGTGCAAAGCCGGCGCGTGAGGCTCGACCCTGCAACCGTGCAAACTAACATCATCGTCTTCGGCCTGGCGGCCGACGCGCCGGATGCGGCAACCGTCGTCGCGCGGGCACGCGAGCGCGGCGTGCTGGTGTTCGCCTTCGGCGCGCGGACCGTCCGCGCGGTGACGCACCTCGACGTGACGCGCGCACAGTGCGAGAGGGCGGCTGAGGTCCTGGTCGAGGTGATCGAAGAAGCTTGATTCGTCGAACCCCGGAGCTTTCCATGATCGAAGACCCGCCGCTGCTGACGATCCGCCGCACCATCGAACGTCCGGAGCGCGCGCTCGTCGAGGCCTTTGCGGGAACACCGACCGGATTCGTCGTCGACGCGATGCAGGGCCGCGGCGCGCTCGACAGCCGGATCAAGCCCCTGCCTGGCATGCCCGACCGGTTCGTCGGTACGGCGCTCACCTGCCGGAACGGGCCGGCCGACAACCTCGCACTCGCTGCCGCGGTGTCGCTGTGCGCCCCCGGCGACGTGCTGGTGGCGGCGACCGACGGCTTCACGGGTTGCGCGGTCGTCGGTGATCTTCTCCTGGGCATCGCGAAGAACCGCGGCGCCTGCGCCTTCGTCACCGATGGGCTCGTGCGCGATCTCACGGACATGCAGGCACTCGTGTTCCCAGCGTTCGCAGCCGGCGTGTCGCCGAACTCGCCGGTGCGCAACGGGCCTGGCACGGTCGGACTTCCGGTCGTATGCGGCGGCGTGCCGGTGGTCGCGGGCGACCTCGTGATCGGCGATCCCGACGGCGTCGTCATCGTGCCGCGCGGCGCGATACGTGCCGTGCTGACGCAACTCGCGGCGGTGCGCGCGAACGAGGCGAAGATGCTGACGGCCGTGCAGGGCGGGCTGCGCGAGCCCGGCTTCATGACGGCAATCCTCGCCTCGGACCGCGTGCGCTACGTCGACGAGTGAGGCGCCGCGGTGCCGATCGTCGTCGAGGGCATCGAGGTGCGCTCTTGGCGCGCACGGGCCTCGCGACCGTGAGCACGCCGATCCCGTCGTGGCAGCGCCGCGGCTACAGCATCGCGGCGATGCGCGCGCTGGCGCGTGCCGCGCTGCCGCGCCCGGTATTCGACTTCGCCGACGGGGGCGCCGAAGGCGAGCACACGCTGCGGCGAAACGAGGCCGCCTTCGACGACGTCGAACTGCTGCCGCATCCGCTCACCGGTGCGGCGACGCGCGATCTGTCCATTACTCTGTTCGGTCGCCGTCTGAACCTGCCGATCATCGTCGGACCAACCGGACTGGCCGGTCTGTTCTGGCCCGACGGCGAGCGGTGCGCGGCGCGCGCCGCGGCGGCAGCAGGCACCGCGTTCTGCCTCAGCCACGGTTCGGTGTGCCGGCTCGAGGATGTCGCGCGCGGCGACGGGCCGCGCTGGATGCAGGTCTTCATCTTCCGCGACCGCGGGTTCACGCGCGAGCTGACGCAACGCGCCGCCGCGGCGGGTTACGACGCACTCGTGCTCACGATCGACAACCAGATGCTCGGCAACCGCGAGCGCGACATCCGCAACGGTTTTGCGATCCCGCCGCGCTTCCGCCCGGGCGATCTGGCGGGCATGGCGCTGAAGCTCCCCTGGCTCTGGCGGATGCGGCGCGAGCTGTCGCGCATCACGTTCGGCAACTACGTGCGCGAGGGCGAGACGGCAGATATCAGGACGCTGGCGGGACGCATGGCCTCGCTGCTCGATCCCGCGATGAACTGGGAAGACGTGGAGCAGGTGCGTCGGATCTGGAAGGGGCCGATGATCCTGAAGGGGGTGCTGGATCCGGCAGAGGCGACTGCGGCGGTTGCGCGCGGCATCGACGGCGTCGTGGTCTCCAATCACGGCGGCCGGCAGCTCGACAGCGCTCCGGCCTCGCTCGATGCGCTGCCGGCGATCGTCGCTGCCGTCGACGGTCGCATCCCCGTGCTGCTCGACGGCGGCGTGCGCCGCGGGGTCGACGTCGCGAAAGCGCTGGCGCTCGGAGCGGCGGCCTGTCTCGTCGGCCGGCCCCAACTGTGGGGACTGGCGGTGGCGGGCGCCGCGGGCGTCGCGCACGTACTGGATATCTACCGCCGCGAGCTGGACCGGGTCATGGGACTATGCGGTGTCGCGCGCATCGCCGATATCGGGCGCGATCTCCTGTTCGCGCGCCCGCCCCGCAACGTGCATTGAATCGTCGGGAGAAAGTCATGCCGGATTTTCCGATCGTCGACAGTCACGTTCACCTCTACGACGTGAAGCGCCTGCGGTACAGCTGGCTGAAGAACGCGCCGAAGATCGACCGCACCTACCTTCTCGCCGACTTCGACCGGGCACGCGACAAGGTGGCGGTCGACAAGCTCGTCTTCGCCGAGGTGTGGGTCGACAAGGGGCTGCACCTGCAGGAGGCGGCGTTCGTCCAGGAGATGGCCGACGCCGATCCGCGCCTGTGCGGCATGGTCGCCCACGTGGCGGTGGAGCAGGGCGCTGCCATCGAGCGGGACCTCGTCGCGCTCAAGCAGTACAAGAGCCTGCGCGGGATCCGGCGCTTGATCGAGATCGAACCCGACCCGTCCTTTTGCCTGGAGCCCGACTTCATCGCCGGCGTGAAGCTGATCGGCAAGCACGGCCTGACCTTCGACATCTGCGTGAAGCACTGGGCGCTGGTCTTCGGCCTCGAACTGGCGCGGCGCTGCCCGGAGACGATGTTCGTGCTCGACCATATCGGCAAGCCCGGCATCAAGCACGGCCTGCGCGAACCCTGGTCGAGCCAGATACGCGAACTCGCCAGGCTGCCGAACGTGGTGTGCAAGGTCTCGGGCGTGATCACCGAAGCCGACCACGCCGCCTGGACCCGGGAACAGGTGAAGCCGTACGTGGCGCACGCGATCGAATGCTTCGGCTTCGACCGCGTGATGTATGGCAGCGACTGGACGGTGTCGGAGCTGACCCACCCCTATCCGACCTGGGTCGAGATCCTCGACGAGGTCGTGGCCGGCTGCACCAGGGCCGACATCAAGAAGCTCTACCGCGACAACGCGATCCGGGTCTATCGACTGCCGGCCTGACTCGTCGGCCGGACGGCGCAGGAGGTCGTGAGCGGTGATCCGAGCGCGCAAGCGCAGTTCGGCCATGCGGGGAATCGGCGTGCCGCGGACTCGAGGCGATTGAATCGCATCGGTGTCGCAATCTCTTACAGGGCTGCGCCGTGCCGATATCGCCCACGAGCGGTGCATCGTTGGTCAAGTTACTGAATCCATGGATGATCGTGGCGCAAGTCGGGGGGGCTTGCGGCCTCCGGCAAGTTTCTTGCATGGGGGAATCGGTCTGAGCCTGGGCGTGTCGGGCTGCGCTTTGCTCAGATCGAAATCAGATTCGTCTTTTGGGGGGATCCATGAAGACACGCACGACCTGGGCGGTCGCGGCTCTGCTCGTCCTTGCCGCGGGCACCGCTTCGGCTGATCCGATTTTCTGGACCGACTGGCTCGGCAGCGATCAAGACCCGGGGCCGGGCTTCCAGGCGCAGGGAACGATCACGACCACCACCTCGACGGTGACCGTGACCTACACCAATGCCAACGGCGTCGGCTTCTATCAGAGCAGCGGCGGCATCGACTACTGGGTGAACCAGGGCGACGGCCGCAACGACGCGATATCCCCGTACACGAGCAGCGTCGTTGACAATAGTCCCACTGGCACGGACATCATCGCGCTCGATGCTGCGGGGAGCCAGACACTCACCTTCTCGCAGGCGATCGCGAACCCCGTGTTCGCGTTCGTCAGCCTCAACGGCAACGGCTATGCGTTCCTGAACCAGGATTTCAACATCCTGAGCGTGGGCGGCGTGGACGGCAACGCGTGCGGCTACTGGGGTTGCGGCGGGGTGACGAAGGTGGTCGTCGACCTTCCCAACGGCGACGTCCTGTACGAGCTCAACAGCAGCAACGTGGGCGGCACCGAGCCGCATGGCGTCATTCAGTTCACCGGCGCCTTCGACACGCTGACCTGGACCAGCGCTTCGAACGAATACTGGAACGGCTTCACGGTCGGCGTGCAGGGCACCGCCGCCGAAGTCTTTCCTCCGGGCGATGGCGGAGGCGGTGGCACGGTTCCGGAACCGACAACGCTGGCGTTGGTGGTGTCGGGGCTGGCGGGCCTTTGCCTGCGGCGCCGCCGGGCAGCGTGACGGCGGCCGGGCTGTGGTGAACGCGGGCGCAAATCGCCCGCGACTACATCGCGATCTTCGTCAGCACGCCGCTGAGATTTCGCTTTGCACGTTGCCGGTCGGCACGGCTGACGTACCGACGAACAGGCCGTAGTAGACGCGCAATCCGCCATCGGCCAGCGGAACGAACGACGAGTCGACCGGACTGCCCGCCGTGCTGGTGATGACCGGCGCGGCGGACGTGGTCCACGTCAGTCCGTCGGCGGATGAAGAGAGCCAGATGCTCGAGAACGAGTTGTCATTGGGTATCTGAGTCGACGACATGAGGTACGTCGAGCCGGTGACGACGACGTTCGGATCGCCCCAGGCATACGCGCTCGGCACGGGCGCCAATCGAAGGCCCGCGTCTGCCATGAAGGTCAAGCCGTCCGCCGAGCTTGCGCTCGCGATTCCGGTCGGACCACCGGAGGTCGTGTAATAGACGCGACAGCCACCTCCGACGAGCGCAGCGACCTTGGGGACCGCGATGGGATCGAGCACGATCCGTGTGCCGGGATCGCTGGTCCGGTCAGGCCGTCGGTCGACGTGGCGCTTACCAGCGCGGCCGAGCCGACGCTGTAGTACATCCGGAATGCGCCGCTCGGCACGGGCACGAACGAGAACCAGACGCCGCCGCTTGTGAGCGGACCACCGTCTATCGTCGCCACGACCGGCGAGAACGAGAGTCCATCGGTCGACGCGAGTACCTTGCCGTCCGACGCTGCGGAGCTGCCGAGATACATATACGTCGTCGCTCCGATGACGGGTTCGACCGGTCCCACGCCTCCCGTTACGCGCAGGCCGTTGTCGGCGACGAATTGGTACGTGGGTCCTTGAGGGCTGGGACTGGGCGCGGGTGCCGACCCGCCACCCCCTCCGCCGCCGCACCCGATCAGTGCGCAGGCCAGCGCGCCGACGCCCCCGGCGCTGAACAGCGAGCGCTTGAAAGGACAATGCCTCAACGTGCACCCTCTTCGCGAGCGGACATGCGTCAACTCGGCGCCGATCGGATACGACCGACAGCGCAGCGCAAGCTTGGCTGCCGGAAGGCGACGGACCGAATGGCGTAAGGTTCGGGTTTCGCTGCGCGCGCGAAGCCGGGAATCGCCTCGCCGCGCTTCCGTGACGCCCTCGTTTCCGAGTTGCACGCTGCGATGCTGCTTTTCCGGAGCCGCCTGAGGCCTCGCCATGCCCCGCTGGACAAGCATCGGAGCGGTCGCCACCGTTGCACCTCGCTCGCCGCGCTCGCGTCGGCAAGCATCGTCGTTGCCGCGTGCACGGTCGGGCCGGATTTCAAGCGACCCGAGCCGCCGACCGCGACCACTTACACGTCGGAGCCCGTGCCTGAAGCGACCGCCGAAACCGCGATCGCCGCTGGCGGCAGCCAGCGGTTCGTCATGGGGCAGGAGCTGCAACGGCAATGGTGGACGATGTTCCGCTCCCAGGCGCTCGATCAGCTGATCGAGGCCGCGCTGCGCGACAGCCCGACGATCGCGCAGGGCGAGGCGACGTTGCGCCAGGCGCAGGAGATCCTCGCGGCCGAACGCGGGGCGCAGTGGCCGGCGATCAACGCAGGTGCGCAGGTGTCGCGGCAGCGTGAATCGGCCGCGCAACTCGGGCTGCCGCGTGCGGAGACGTTCTCGCTCTACGGGGCGACGGTGTCGGTCACCTATGTCTTCGACCTGTTCGGGGGCGTGCGCCGCCAGCTCGAAAGCCTGCAAGCGCAGGTCGATAGCGAGCAGTACCAGCTCGAAGCGACCTACCTCGCCCTGACGGCGAACCTGGTGACGACCGCGATCCGCGAAGCGTCGCTGCGCGCACAGCTCGCGGCCACGCTGGAGATCGAGGAACTGCAGCGCAAGCAGCTCAGCGTTGTCGAACGGCGTTTCACGCTCGGTGCGGTCGCGCGCAGCGACGTGCTCGCGCAGCGCACCGTGCTGGCACAGACCCATGCCGGCATTCCGCCGCTGCAGCGCCAGCTCGCGCTGGCGCGCAACCAGCTTGCGATCTTCGCGGGTCGTTTCCCCGGCGACGCCGGATTGGCCGAGTTCGATCTCGAGCACCTCGAACTGCCGCTCGACCTGCCGGTGTCGGTCCCGTCGGCACTCGCACGCCAGCGCCCGGACATCCTTGCCGCCGAAGCGCTGTTGCATTCGGCGAGTGCGCAGATCGGCGTCGCGACCGCGGACCTGTATCCCAAGCTCACGCTTTCCGGCGGCGTCGGCGTCGAAGCGTTCATGCCGGACAAGCTCTTCACCAGCAACGCCTTCGGCTGGAGCATCGGCGCCGGGCTCACCGCGCCGCTCTTCAACGGCGGCCAGTTGCAGGCGCGGCGTCGTGCGGCGATCGCCGCCTACGACGGCGCGGCCGCCGCGTATCGCCAGACAGTGCTGATCGCGTTCGGTTCCGTGGCCGATGCTTTGCGCGCGCTCGACGCGGACGCGCGTGCCCTGCAGGCACAGGTGGATGCACAGACCCAGGCGCGGGCGAGCTACGAACTGGCCGACAAGCAGTTCAGTGCCGGCGCCATCAGCTATCTCTCCCTGCTCGATGCGCAGACGCGGCTGCAGCAGACGCGCATCGCGGTGGTGCAGGCGCAGGCGGATCGGTATGCCGACACCGTCGCGCTGTTCACCGCGCTCGGCGGCGGCTGGTGGAACGACCACGCGCAAGCTGCATCGAAGCAATGACGCCGCGGAGGAACAGGATCCGATGAACACGCCGAGGAAACCGTCGCTCGCAAAGCGCATGACGTGGATGTTGATCGTGGTCGCCCTCGTGGTGGGCGGGCTGGTCGGCTTCAATGTCTTCAAGGGCGTGATGATCCGCAAGTTCATGGCCCAGTCCGGCATCCCGCCCGCCACGGTGACCACGACCGCCGTGCAGTACCAGGACTGGCGCGACGAAATGGCGGCGGTGGGGACCCTGCGTGCGTTGCGCGGCGTCGATCTGAGCACGGAGATCGCGGGCCTGGTGCGCACGGTGAATTTCAAGTCCGGCCAGGACGTGAAGGGCGGCGACGTGCTGGTCGAGCTCAACGCGGATACCGAGCGTGCCCAGCTCGCTGCGATCAAGGTCGCGGTGGAACTCGCCACGACCACGCTCGCGCGCGACCGCGAGCAACTCGCCGCCCAGGCGGTGAGCCAGGCCACGGTCGACAACGACGACGCCGATCTGCGCGCGAAGACCGCGCAGGTCGCGCAATTCCAGTCGACGCTGGACAAGAAGACGATCCGCGCGCCGTTCGCGGGCCGGCTCGGGATCAGCACGGTCAATCCGGGCCAGTATCTGAACACCGGCGACAAGATCGTCACGCTGCAGTCGATCGATCCGATCTGCGTCGACTTCTACCTGCCGCAGGAGAACATCTCCCGGCTCGCCAAGGGCCAGGCCGTGTCGCTGACGGTCGACGCCTTCCCGCAGAAGGACTTCACGGGCACGATCACGGCCGTCAACCCGGTGGTCGACACGACGACGCGCAACGTCTTCATCGAGGCCACGCTGCGCAATCCGGGACGCGAGTTGCTGCCGGGCATGTACGCGAAGGTGTCGATCCGCACCGGCACCGTGAATCGTTACCTCACGGTGCCGCAGGCCGCGATCAGCTTCAACCCGTATGGCGCCAACGTGTTCGTGGCAAAACCGGCGCCGCCGCAGACGGGTGCCGCGCCCGCGTCCGGCAAGGGGGGCGCGGGCGGCCCGGCGCCGACCGCCGTCGCGGCACAGGTCTTCGTCACGGTCGGACCGACGCGCGGCGACCAGGTCGCGATCCTGAAGGGAATCGAAGAGGGCACGACGATCGTGACGAGCGGGCAGCTCAAGCTCAAGAACGGCACGCCGCTCGTCGTCAACAACAGCCTGTTGCCGCCCGACAGCGCGCATCCCACGCCGCAGGAAAAGTAGCCGGCGGCCGAAATGAACTTCACCGACTTTTTCATCCACCGCCCGGTAGCGGCGGCGGTTCTGAGCCTGCTGATCCTCGTGCTCGGCCTGCGTTCGGTGACGACCCTGCCGGTCAACCAGTATCCGCGCACGCAAAACGCGGTCGTCACGGTGACGACGGCGTATTACGGCGCCGACACGCAGACCATCGCCGGCTTCATCACGCAGCCGCTCGAGGCGGCGATCGCGCAGGCGCAGGGCATCGACTACATGTCGTCGAACAGCATCACGGGCGCCTCGGTCATCACCTGCACGCTGCTGCTCAACTACGACGCCAATCGCGCCCTGACCGAGATCACCACCCAGGTGGCCTCGGTGCGAAACCAGCTGCCGCCGCAGGCGCAGCAGCCCGTGCTGACCGTGCAGGTCGGCCAGACCACCGACGCGATGTATCTCGGCTTCTACAGCGCCACGATGCCGACCAACGACATCACGGACTACCTGTACCGGACGGTCAAGCCGAAGCTCGATTCGGTCGAGGGCGTGCAGACGGCCGAGGTGCTGGGCGGGCGCGTGTTCGCGTTGCGCGCGTGGCTCGACTCGGCGCGCATGGCGGCGCACGGTGTTTCCGCGGCCGACGTGTCGCAGGCACTGGCCGCCAACAACTACCTGGCCGCGCTTGGTTCGAGCAAGGGGCAGGCGGTCAGCGTCGACCTGCGCGCCGGAACCGACCTGCACAGCCTGGGCGAGTTCAGGCGCCTGATCGTCTCGCAGCGTGGCGGCGCGATCGTGCGCCTGGAGGACATCGCCACGGTTGCGCTGGGCGCGGAGAACTACGACTTCAACGTCGCCTTCGGCGGGCAGCAGTCGGTGTTCATCGGCATCAAGGTGGCGCCGGCGGCGAACCTGCTCGAAGTCGCCGAGCGCGTGCGCAACGAGTTTCCTTCGATCGTCGAGCAGCTGCCCGCCGGGTTGTCGGCCAAGATCGCCTACGACGCGACCGAGTTCGTCAATGCCTCGATCACCGAGGTGATGAAAACGCTGCTGGAAGCGCTGGTGATCGTGACGGTCGTCATCTATCTTTTCCTCGGCAGCCTGCGCGCCGTGCTGATCCCGGTGATCGCGATGCCGCTTTCGCTGGTCGGCACGTTCTTCGTCATGCGGGTGCTGGGCTATTCGATCAACCTGCTGACGCTGCTGGCGCTCGTGCTCGCCATCGGGCTGGTGGTGGACGACGCGATCATCGTGGTCGAGAACGTCGACCGCCACATCAAGGAGGAGGGCCGCTCGCCGTTCGAAGCGGCGCTCGTCGCCGCGCGCGAACTCGGCGGGCCGATCATCGCGATGACGATCGTGCTGGTGGCCGCCTACGTGCCGATCGGCTTCCAGGGCGGGCTCACCGGCGCGCTGTTCACCGAGTTCGCGTTCACGCTGGCAGGCGCGGTCACCGTCTCCGGCGTGGTCGCGTTGACCCTGTCGCCGATGATGTGCTCGCGCTTCATCGGCGCCGCGAGCCACGGCGGCCGCTTCGTGGCATTTCTCGATCGCCAGTTCGACCGCCTGCACCGCGGCTACACGAGGGTGCTCGGCAGCCTGCTCCAAACCTGGCCGGTGCTGATCGTGATGGGCGCGCTCCTGCTGGGCGCCGTGTTCTATCTGTTCTCGACCTCCAAATCCGAACTCGCGCCGCAGGAGGACCAGGGCATCGTGCTGTACCAGATAACCGGCCAGCCGAATGCGACCGCCGACCAGATGCTGAAGTACTCGCAGCTGGTGTTCGACACGGCGAGCAAGGAGCCCGAGTACCAGCAGATGTTCCAGATCACCGGTACGCCGGCATTGAACCAGGGATTCGGCGGCGTCCTGTTCAAGCCCTGGAGCGAGCGCACCCGCAATGCGAACCAGCTGCAGCAGGACCTGCAGGGCAAGTGGAACTCGATCGCGGGCGTGCGCGTCGCCGCGTTCCAGTTTCCGCCGCTGCCGGGCTCGTCGGGACTGCCGGTGCAGTTCGTCA
This sequence comes from Burkholderiaceae bacterium, assembly GCA_035502095.1. GTDB lineage: Bacteria > Pseudomonadota > Gammaproteobacteria > Burkholderiales > Burkholderiaceae_F > JAKANT01. The sequence continues at coordinate 140,499 of DATJUX010000036.1, read as the reverse complement.
TCAACACGACCGAGCCGTTTGAAAATCTCAGCGAGGTGGCGCAGGAGGTCCTCGACAAGGCGCGTTCGAGCGGCATGTTCTTCTACATAGACGGCGACCTGAAGATCGACAAGCCGCAGTCGACGTTCGTCGTCGACCGCGACCTGATCGCCACGCTCGGCATGAGCGCGCAGGACGTCGGCAGCGCGCTCACCAGCGCCCTCAGCGGCGGGTACGTCAACTATTTTTCGATCGCCGGCCGGTCGTACAAGGTGATCCCGCAGGTGCTGCAGGTCGACCGGCTCAATCCCGCGCAGGTGCTCGACTACTACGTGCGGACACCGTCGGGGGCACTGTTGCCGGCGGCCACGCTGGGCCACCTGGAGACCCGGGTCGTGCCCGAAACGATCACGCGTTTCCAGCAGCTCAATTCGGTGACCATCGGCGCCGTGCCGACGCCGTTCGTGTCGCAGAGCGATGCGCTGCAATACCTGCGCGACACCGCCCGCAACATCGCCTCGTCGACCTACAACGTCGACTATTCGGGACAGTCGCGCCAGTTCATCAAGGAGTCGGGCGGGTTCGTCACCACGCTGTTCTTCGCGGTCGTGATCGTGTTCCTGGCCCTGGCCGCGCAGTTCGAGAGCTTCCGCGACCCGGTCGTGATCCTGGTGTCGGTGCCGATGGCGCTGTTCGGGGCGCTGATCTTCATCAACCTCGGCGTCACGTCGCTCAACATCTACACCCAGGTCGGTCTCGTCACGCTCATGGGGCTGATTAGCAAGCACGGCATCCTGATCGTGCAGTTCGCCAACCAGCTGCAACGCGAGGGCCACAGCAAGATCGAAGCGGTGATCGAAGGTGCCGCGGTCCGCCTGCGGCCGATCCTGATGACCACTGCGGCCATGGTGCTGGGCGTTCTGCCGCTGGTGATCGCGTCCGGCGCCGGGGCGGCGGGTCGGCGCGCGATGGGGGTCGTGATCTTCGCCGGCCTGTCGATCGGCACGCTGTTCACGTTGTTCGTGGTGCCGGCCATGTATGCGTTCCTCGCGGCGGAACACCGACGGGACGATGGGGGCGTCGAAGCCGCGCCCGTGCCAAGCGGGCACGCCGGATAGCTTCCAGCCGCGCTCGGAGTGACATGTCATTGCGTGGTGAATGTTCGACACGCGCGTGGCCGATCACCGATCGGTTTTTCTTACGTCCGCGAGATCCGCAGAAGCGCGGCACAAGGCCGAGGACGGTCGACTTGCCGCAACCTGTCGCGCCGACCACGCCGAGTACACCGTCGAACGGCTCGTCCGCGCCGTGATGCGAGGCGTCAAGGTGCGGATTCTTGCCAAGCGACCGCATTCGTTGAGGCCCGACAAGCTGATCGAGGGCGTCGGTGGGCTGCGCATCCTGCAGGACGTCGGCGCCAGGGTGCACACGCTCAAGCACCTGAAAGTGCACGCAAAGATGAAGGCGACGTCGTAAAACTCGCCAGCGTTTTCCACCCGACGAGCGCCCTGACCTGCGAGAACGAAGGCCTGTTGACGGTGCTGCCGCGCGACCAATGGTTCGAAATGGTGCGCAACCGCCCATCGCCGAAGGCGCGCGGCCTGGCGCGCCACGACGAGATCCTGCAGATCGACCAGGCCTCGCCGACGATGGCCTTCGTCAAGCTCAGGTGCGCGATTCCGCCGCGCTTCTTCACCGACTACCTGAGCCTGTTGAAGATCGACGGTCGCTGGCAGGTGGCGCAGAAGGTGTACACAACCGAGATGCGCAACACGGCGTGAGCGCTGGCAGCTCCGCTCGCGTTTCGATGCCCTGACCTCGCGATCGCCGCGATCCTGTGTTCACGCTGCGGTTGATGGAACCGGCATGGGTTTTCCACCCGCAAACCCAGGTCCGCGGGGAATGGCGCGACCGTACGCCTGCAACTCGAAGCGGCTAATCCGATTCACCGCAACCTTTAGTGCGCATGGACCCGAAAAAGCGCCTAGATTTCCCGACTTCTTCAAGTGCCATGCTAGGCGCTTCATCGGCAGATTGCCGAGACTGCCTGATTCCGGAGATCACCGATGAACTTCCCGCGCCGCACGATTCTCGCCAGCGCAATGCTGGTGTCGCTGTTCTCGTTCGTGGCCGGGGCAGCCCAGGCGCAAAGTGCGCCGGCCGGTCGGACTCAGACCGCGGATGCAGCGCAGGCCGCGGCTGGTGGGGCGCGGGTCCAGACCGCGGCTGCGCAGGTCTCGACGGCCGAGACCGAAAAGGACTATCGCAAGGATGCCGCGCGACACATCTACGCCTCGTATCCCGACAAGATCTACAAGGGCAAGCTGCCGCCGCTGGTGTATGCGGTGGTCGTGCTCGAAATGGACGTCGATGCGAAGGGACAGCTCAACAACGTCACGATGCTCCGTACGCCGTCGCACGCGCCCGAGGTGACCAAAGCGGTGGAGGGCATGATCCGCCAGGCCGCGCCGATGCCGGCGCCTGTCCGCCTGGGCGGCGCCAGGTTCACCGAGATCTGGCTCGTCGACAAAAGCGGCCGCTTCCAACTCGACGCGCTGACCGCCGGCCAGCGCTAAGTACCGGCGATCCGGCCGACGCCGGTCGCCTGCATCGTCGCGCTGGCGCCGCGTTCGTGGCGCGCGTGCGCCGCTCTCGGCGAGAACGGCGCACCTCCGTTTCTCTTTGCCATCGGCGCCGCGCGCGCTGAGCCCCCACGGAAGATTCACGCACGTCCGGTTCCCACCCCGGTGCGGAGCATTTCTAGGCGCTGCCACCTGGATTGCGCCGCCCAGTACCCGATTTTCGCGTCGAACACCGCTCGCATGGGACGCCGGCGGCCTGTTGCGGTCTCTAGGACGCTTCCCAGCTAGGACAGGTGTATGGCGATTCGATCGACTACGACCTGATCCGCGTCAAGGCAGGCGGAGGCGTCAACGAACTGCTCGCCAGAGCATACGGTCGGCAACACCGTGTACATGCACGCCGGCGACTTCAACCCGGACGGCACCCTGACCTTCCAAGGGCTCGTGACGCTCAGCCACGAAGTGGGCCACGTCTGGCAAGGACAGAACGGCGGTGCGGACTACATCGGCAACGCCCTGTGGGCCAACCTTTGGTTCGCGCTCACGACCGGCAATCGCAGCAATGCCTACGACTGGCGCACGGCGCTCGCAAGCGGCGCGTCGTTCGCAACGATGAACGCCGAACGGCAGGCGCAGGTGATGGAGGACATCCGGATCGCGCTGATCGACGACGGCAGGATCGGGGCCAACGATCTGAACAGCTATTGGACGACGCCGTACACGAAAGCCGAGCTGAAGTTCCTGCGCGCGGTCTGGCGGGAGAGCCAGCAGGGAGACGGAGCCGTCTAGCTGGTGTGCGGGCGACGATGCGTCCTCGGCGGGCTGCCTCGATGCAGCCGCGGGCGAATATGCTCGACATCCGGCCTGCGATGTCCCGTCGTAACCGGAACGAAGGGCGCATGTGCGCCTTTCCAACGACGTTCGGGCAGCTTATCGAGCGGACCGCGCCAGGCATTCGTCACCCTTTGCGCTTGGACCTGTTCAGCGTCACGGCGGCACGCAGGAGGGTCTTCAACGCCTTCTCGTCTATCTTCTCGCCCTCGTGGAAGTCGATCGCACGCCGGGTGTTCCCGTCGAGACTCGAGTTGAAGAGGCCCGAGGGGTCCTGCAGGGCCGCACCTTTGGCGAAGGTCATCTTCACGACGTTCTTGTAGGTCTCGCCGGTGCAGACGATTCCATCGTGCTCCCATACCGGGACTCCGCGCCACTTCCAGGCCTCGACGACCTCGGGATCGACGTCCTTCACCAGGGCACGGAGGCGGCCGAGCATCTCGCCGCGCCAGTCTCCCAGTTCCCGGATGCGCGCGTCGATCAGTTCGGACGGAGACTTGGCGTCCTGCGACGCGCCTTTCTTCATGCCCGTTCTCCGAGCACGCGCTCCAGGTTGCTGATGAAGCGCTGCCAACCGTAGGTCGCACCGCGGTAGTTCGCTTCCTGATCGGGACGGAAGCCGGACTGCTCCATGCGCAGGTGCGTGCCGCCCTCGACCGGCGTCAAGGTCCAGGTGACGACGCTTTTCAAGCCCGACGCGCTCCATGTGTACGACAACCGCGTGTGCGATTGCACTTCGGTCACCTCGCCGTCGATCACGCCGTCCCATTGCGGCATCGGCTCGGAACGGAAGGTGAATTTGTGACCGACGACCGGCCGGAAGTCGTTCTTCATCAGCCACTCTTCGATCAGCGGGCCCTGCGTGAGTGCTAGCCAGACCTTTTCCGCCGGATGCGGCAACTGCCGTTCGACGATGACGGAACGTGTCGTGATGGGTCCGTTCATTGGTCCATCCTGTTCAGGAGGTTTTCGAGTCGGTCGAAGCGGCCGCGCCAGAACGTGGCGTACGTCTTCATCCACTCGAGCATCGGGGCGAGCGCGGATGGATCGGCGCGGTAGTGCACGGACCGGCCTTCGGGACGATCGCGCACGAGCCCGGCCAGTCTGAGCACGCCGAGGTGCTTGGAAACCATCGGTTGCGACACGCCGGACTCGTCGGTCAGGGCACCCACCGTCTGCTCGCCGTTTCGCATCAGGCGCTCGAAGATCGCGCGGCGCGTGGGATCCGCGAGCGCCTTGAAGACTCCGTCGGGTGTCGCACGCATGCTTGAAATATAACCGTATGGTTATTGGTTGGTCAAGCGGCGCCATCGCGCAGCGACGGTCATTTGCAGACGGCGGGCGACAAGGTCCAGAATGCCGAGGAGCAGCGCTCACCCGATCATCGACGCGGTTCGACAGACCTTCATCCTGCCATGGCAATCGTCATCCATTACTGCAGCGCCTGAGGCTACAAACCCGAAGCCCTCCGTGTGAAGGCGTGGTTTGAGACTCGAGGCCGGGGTCCCGTGGACATACAACCCGGGCGCTCCGGCCAGTTCGACGTCATCGTCGACGGCAAGGTCGTGTACTCGCGATACGGAACCGGCAGGTTCCCGTCGGAAGCCGATCTGGCGGCGATCTAGTCGACTGTCACGACGGATCGGAAGCGGCAGTTATCGACTGTGATCCCGGGGAGCGAGCGCGACGGGGATCCCGGTCCTTCGCGTCGACGAGATTTCTCGTTCCCGGTCGCTCGTCGCGCATTCAACGGACTGCTTGAATATCATCCCCGCCATAGACTGGCCGGCCGACCAGCAGGCATGGAGCACGGTCCCATCATGGATACAGCAACCTATCAGCAACGCTCGAACCGCGTCGTCGCCGACGTCATCGCGCCCTCCGCGGCGGAGGTCGACAAGGACGCGAGGTATCCCCGCGGCAACCTCGACGCGCTGGCGCAGGCGGGCCTGCTCGGCTTGATCAGCGCCAAGGAGGTGGGCGGCATCGGCGGAGACATGCGTGCCGCCGCGGTCGTGGTCGAGGACATCGCCGCGGCCTGCGGTTCGACGGCGATGGTGGTCGGCATGCACTACTGCGGCACGGCCGTGATCGAGAAGTTCGGTCGCGCGGACGTGCGCAAGGCGATCGCCGCGGGCCGGCACGTGACGACGCTCGCATTCTCCGAAGCGGGATCGCGCAGCCATTTCTGGGCACCGGTGGGGACGGCGGTCGCGGTCGACGGCGGCATCGTGCTCGACGGCATGAAGAGCTGGATCACGTCGGCCGGCGAGGCGGACTCCTACGTGTGGTCCAGCAAGCCGGTGAGCGCCGCGGGTGCCAGCACGATCTGGCTGGTGCCGGCCAAGGCAGCGGGCGTATCGACGGTGGCGCCCTTCGACGGCTTGGGCATGCGCGGCAACGCATCGTCGCCGGTGAAGGGCGCGCGCGTGAAGGTCAGCGAGGCCGATCGCCTCGGCGCCGACGGCGGCGGCTTCGACGTGATGATGGGCGTGGTGCTGCCGATTTTTCAGATGCTCAACGCCAGCGCGTCGCTCGGCATCGCCGAATCGGCGCTGCAAAAAGCGGCGGCCCACGTGGCGCAGACCAGGTTCCAGCACCTCGGGCAGTCGCTGGCCGACTTGCCGACGATCCGCGCCTACCTCGCCAAGGCGCGGATCAAGCTCGATGCGGCGCGTACGCTGCGCGACGACACGCTGGCCGCGCTGCAGTCCAATCGCGCCGACGCGATGTTGCGTGTCCTGGAGGTCAAGGCCGCTGCCGCCGAGGCCGCGCTCGAGATCACCGACACCGCGATGCGCGTGTGCGGCGGCGCGGCTTTCCGCAAGGACGTAGGCATCGAACGCCACTTTCGCGACGCACGCGCGGCCTCGGTGATGGCGCCGACCTCCGATGTGCTCTACGACTTCATCGGCAAGGCGGTCTGCGGGCTGCCGCTGTTCTGACCGGCGGGAGCGCAACGACATGGTCGACAAGACGCTGGTGATGGGCGCCGTCGCGTACGCGCCCAAGGTCGTGACGATCTGGGACGGCTTCAAGGAGTACTTCGCGGGCCACGGGCTTGCCTTCGACTACGTGCTGTTCTCGAACTACGAGCGCCAGGTGCAGGCGTTGTTCGACGGTGCCATCGACGTGGCGTGGAACTCGCCGCTTGCGTGGATCCGCGCCGAGCGCATCGGACGGGCGCGCGGCGAGCCCGTGCGTGCGCTCGCGATGCGCGACACCGACTGCGACCTGACTTCGGTGGTCGTCGTGCGCACCGACTCGGCGATCAAGACCGTAGCGGACCTGAAAGGCCGGCGGGTCGGCGTCGGCGCGATCGACTCGCCGCAGGCAACCCTGATCCCGCTGAACTTCCTGCGCGAACGCGGTCTGCAGCCCAGCGCCGACTTCACGGTGCGGCGCTTCGACGTGCTCGGCGGCAAGCACGGCGACCACATCGGCGGCGAGCGCGATGCCGCGCTGGCCCTGATGGCGGGCGAGGTCGACGCGGCGTGCATGATCGACGGCAATCACCTGCTGTTCGTGAGCGAAGGCACGCTGCCCGCCGGCCGCACGCGCGTGCTCGCGCAGACGCCGCCGTACGACCACTGCAACTTCACCGTCACGGCGCGCGCGCCGGGCGAGCGGATCGAGCAGTTACACCGTCTGCTGCTCTCCATGAGCTATGCCGATGCCACGGTGCGCCCGCTGCTCGACCTCGAAGGGCTGAAGGCGTGGAAGCAGGGCCGCACCAGCGGCTACGCACTGCTCGAGAAGGCCGTCGATGTGGCGCGTTTCTACGACGCCCAAGGGGCGATCGTTGAACCCGAGTATCGATATTGAGGATGTCGGCTTCGAGCGCGGCGCGCACCTGCTGATCAAGCACGCGCTGCGCGACGTGGCGCCGGGGAGCCGCCTCGCCGTGCGCAGCCGCGCGCCCGACTTCGGCGTGCACCTGCTCGGCTGGTGCCGCGCGCAGGGCCATCGCGTAGAGATCTCGGCCGAGACCCCCGGGCTCGCCTGGATCACACCCGGCGACGCGCAGGCAAACCGCTGGCAGGGCGCGGAACGCGCGGGCGGGCAGACCGGGGTGTCGCCGCGGGCCGACGATGTCGCCGAACATGCCGCACCCGCGTGGGGGTTGGCCGCGCGCGGTGCGCTGGTCGAGGCGGGCGGTCCCGACTTCGGCTTCGCCCTCGATGTCAAGCGCGCGATCTGGGCCGACGACATCGCGCACCTGTATGCGCAGGCGCAGGCCCAGCAGTGGAACCCGGACGAGGCGATCGACTGGACGCAACCCTTCGAGCTGCCCGACGAGGTGGAAGACGCGGTGGTGCAGGTGATGACCTACCTGATCGAGAACGAGAACGCGGCATTGCTGGTGCCGGCGCGCTTTCTCGGCCAGGTGCATCCGCACTTCCGCGAAGTAACTCAACTCCTGGCGCTCCAGATCGCCGACGAGGCGCGCCATGTCGAGGTGTTCACGCGCCGCGCGCGGCTCAAGCGCCTGCGCATGGGCGTATCGACCGTCGGCGGCCAGGCGTCGCTGAAGACCCTGTTCGAGGAGGGCGAGTTCGCGATCGCCTCGTTCCTGCTTTCGGTGCTGGGCGAGGGCACCTTCGTAAGCCTGCTGCGCTTCTTGCAGGAACACGCACCCGATCCGGTGACGCGACAGGTCGCCCGGCTCACCGCACGCGACGAGGCGCGCCACGTCGCGTTCGGCATGGCGCACCTCGAATACCAGCTCCAGCACGACCCCGGGTTGCGCGGCCGCCTCGCGCTGGCGGTGGAGAGCCGCTACGACGCGCTCGCGCAGACCTCGGGCCTCAACGAAGAGGTGTTCGACGCGCTGGTGCTGCTGGCCGCCGGTGGCTGGTCGATCCGCCGGATCGCCGAGGGGTTCGAGAAGGTGCAGGCGTTGAAGGAAGACATGGCCGGCGGGCGCCAGATGCGAATGAAACGGCTGGGGTTCGAGCAGGACGAGGCAAAGCGCCTCGCAGCGCTGCACACGCGCAACTTCATGTGAGGCCGTCGCGCCGGTCGGACCTCAGCGCAGCAATGCGTCGACCGCCCGTCCGATCGAGCCCGGCACGGTGACCGCGATGAACACCAGGCCGGCAATGGCGCCGGCAATGTGCGCGTCGTGGTTCACGCGTCCCAAACGGGTCTGCGAACCGATCACACTGAAAAGGAGATAGCCCACCGCAAACAGCGGCGCCGGGATCGGCACCGGAATGGGCAGCACGATGATCGACGAGCCCGGGAACACGACGATCGAAGCGAACAGGACCGCGAGAATGGCCCCGGACGCACCAAGGCTTGCATAGCCCGGGTGGCGCCGATGGATGAGCCACGTGGCAACGCTGCTGGCAAGAAGTCCCAGCATATAGAGCGCGAGCAACGCGACCGTGCCGATCCGCCGCTCCAGCCTGAAGCCGAACGCCCAGAAGGTGAAGGCATTGAAGACCAGGTGGGCGAGATCGGCGTGGATGAACCCGCTCGTCACCAGCGTCGCGTAGTCGCCGCGCTCGACCAGGCCGTAAGGCCGCAGCACGTTGCGGGCGATGAGTGCGGGCGCCTTGAACAGGCCGACCAGGCTTACGAGGACGATCGTTGCGAGAAGAACGGCCGCGGCGGGCGCCCCCGCGGTGAGGGCAACAAGAGTGTCCATGGCGGCACTCTACGGTCCTGCTGCGAGGCCTTCGCGTCGGGTCGACTGCCGGTCGTAACGACCGAACCGACCCGAGCTTCACGCCTCTGTCGCCAGCACGAAATCGTAGCGGGCCGTGTGATAGGGCCGCTCCATCATCCGGCCGTCGGGTGCACGGCCGCCCTCGTGGCGCTCGAACGGAATGATCAGGCTGTCGCGCACGCCGAATACGGCATCGGAGTCGAGATAGGGACTGTCGGTCGGAAACAGGTGTGTCGTCAGCGGCACGTAACCGTCCCGGTACACCATCATGTGGATGTGGCCCGGGCGGTTTGGATGGCGCCCCATGGCGCGCAACATGTCGCCGACCGGACCATCGTCGGGCACGGGATAAAAATTCGGCTTGATCGACCAGAAGCGATAGCCGCCGTCGGCGTCGGTGAAAAATCGCGCACGCAAGCGCATGCCGGCGTCGGGGCCCTTCTGCATGTCGTAGACGCCCTCGCCGTCGCCTGACCAGACATCGAGGCAGCAGCGCGCGATCGCCTTGCCCCGGGTGTCGGTGACGCGACCGCTGTAGTACGCGGGCTCGCCCGGCATGCCCTTGCCGATGTCCGCGCCGAGCGGGAGCTCGGGCGCGCCCTCCCAGTAGAACGGCCCTTGCACCGTCGCTTCCGTCGGCGCCGCGCTCGCGCTCCGGTCCGCCAGCGCCTTTGCCGAGCGGCGCGCCTGCTCGAGCTGCACCACCAGCATCGAGATACCCAGCGTGTCGGAGAGCAGGATGAACTCCTGGCGCTTGTCGTCGCAGGTCTGGCCGACGCGGGTCAGGAACTGGATCGCGGCCATCCACTCGGCAGGCTTCAGATCCACCTCGCGCACCAGCGCATGCACGTGGCGCACGACCGCCGTGATGATCTGCCTGAAACGCGGGTCGGCGTCGTCGGCCAGGCGGTCGAGTACCGCTTGCGTGATGTCGGAAGTTTCGTGCCGTGTCATGGTGTCTCCATGGGTCTGCATCAATCGGGCCGCAGGCGAGCGGTCTCTGCGGACTGCAGAGTCGGTATCCCTCGTTGCTGCGCTCCTCGGGTGTCAATGGGCTACGTGGCGAAGTTTGCCACTCACGCACCCAGGTAGGTACGACGTATCGCGTCGCGGCTCGCCAGCTCGTCCGGTGTGCCGTCGGCCACCATGCGCCCCGCCTCGAGCACATAGGCGCGGTGCGCGATACGCAGGGCCAACATCACGTTCTGCTCGACGAGCAGCACCGACGTGCCCTCGTCGTTGATACGGCCGATCGCCACGAACAGTTCCCGCACGATGAGCGGCGACAGGCCGAGCGCAGGTTCATCGAGCAGCAGGAGCCGCGGCCGGGCCATCAGTGCGCGGCCGATGGCCACCATCTGTTGCTGGCCGCCGGAGAGTTCACCCGCCGGCTGTGCGAGCCTGGTCCTGAGCGCCGGGAACAGGGCCAGCACCGCCTCCAGCGACTCGGCACGCCGCGCCTTCGCTCCCGGCAGCATGCTGCCCATGTCGAGATTCTCGCGCACGCTCATCGACACGAACAGGCGTCGTCCCTCAGGAACGATCGCAATGCCGGCGCCGCAGAAGCGGTGCGGCGGCAGCGCCGTGATGTCGCGCCCATCGAAGAGAATGCGACCGGCACCCGCCCGCAGCACGCCGGCCAGCGTGTTGACGAGCGTTGTCTTGCCTGCGCCGTTCGGTCCGACGATGCAGAGCAGTTCGCCATTGCGCAACTCGAACGACAGGCCGGACAGCGCGGGAGCCGGCCCGTACGCCACGTGCAGATCGCGCACTTCAAGCACCGGGGCGCTCCGCAAGCTCCGTGTCAGGCGGGTGCCCCGGCAGGTACGGCTGTCCAAGGTAGGCAGTGATCACCTCGGGACGCCGCATCACCTCCGCGGCCGGGCCTGCGGCAAGCAGCACGCCGTAGTCCAGCACGACCACACGATCCGTCACGGCCATGACGGCATGCAGCACGTGCTCCACGAATATGACCGTGGCGCCCTGATCGCGGATGCGGCGCACCAGGGCCACGGCATCGTCCATCTCACTCGCGGTCAATCCGCACAACACTTCGTCGAGCATCACCAGCCGGGGACGCGCCGCCAGCACGCGTGCCAGTTCGAGGAACTTGCGCTGGTGGAGATTCAACTCGTCGGGCTGCGCATGCGCCTTGTCCTGCAAGCCCGTGAAAGCAAGCCAGGTCATGGCGTCGCGGCGCGCCGCCGCCGGCTCCGCTGCGCCACCGCCGCCGAACATCGCGGCCAGCGCCACGTTGTCGAGCACGCTGAAATGCCGGAACGGCCGCGGGATCTGGTAGGTGCGGGCGACTCCGGCGCGCGCGATGCGATATGCCGCGCAGCGCGTCAACTCGCGCCCTTCGAAGACAATGCTGCCCGCCGTTGGCACGAGGCGGCCGCTGACGAGGTTGATGAAGGTCGATTTGCCGGAGCCGTTTGGCCCCAACAGCCCGAGGATCTCGCCGCGGCGTACGTCGATGTCGACGCCCGCGAGCGCTCGCACGCCACGGAACGATTTGGCAACGCCACGTGCGCGCAGCAGCACGTCGCCGCGTGCCACGGTCGCAGCGGGGGCCGGCGTGCGTGGCGCTTCCGACGCAACCGCAGCGCGCGCAAGCGGCGGCCTCTTGCCGCGCGGGAACACACGTTGCGCCCGGGGCAGGATGCCGTCGGGCATGAACAGAATCGCGGCGATCAGGATCACGCCGACCGCCGCCTTGCCGGCGACCGCCAGGTCGGCGGCGGTGAAGCTGTACAGCAGGAGCGTGATGATGACCGCGCCGACCGCCGGGCCGGCCCAGTGACGCGTGCCGCCGAGCACGCTCATCAGCACCACGGTCAGAGGCACCGCGATCGTGAACACTTCGCCCACCGTCACGTAGTTCAGAAACAGGGCGTGGATGCCGCCGGCCAAACCCGCGAGCGCGCACGAGATCGCCAGCGCGGCGAGCTTGTAGCGAAACGTCGGCACCCCCATCACCTCGGCGGCGTCTTCGTCATCGTGGATCGCGAACAGACCCGCGCCCAGCCTGGACACGGCGATGCGCCACGAAAGCAGCAACGCCAGCGTCGCGGCAGCGAGCGCAAGAAGATAGAAGGTCGCCGGCGGCGTGGGGCCGATCCTGGGAATCGGCACCGAGGCCAGCGAAACGCCGCTGCCACCGTCGAGCGGTGTATTGCCGACGATCGTGCCGAGCACGAACGTCACCGCAAGGGTCAGCAGCGCGAACACCTCGCCGCGAATGCCCTTGACCCGGAACACGACCGCGCCGAGCGCGACGCCGAGCAAGCAGGCACACGCGGCGGCGGCCGGCAGCGTCCACAGGAACGGCCAGTCGAAACGCGCCATCAGCGTCGCGCTGGTGTACAGCCCGGTGCCGAAGAACGCGCCGTGCCCGAACGAGAAATAGCCGGCATACCCGGAGAAGATGTTCCACGAGGTCGCGAGCACGATCCAGCTCAGGATCAGGTACAGCAGCGAGTCGTAGAACGCGGGCAGGCCGAGTGCGGGCAAGAAGGCCAGCACCGCCGCTGCGCCGACGATCGCGATCGGGGCGTGCGGCAGCCGGCGCGCTGCGCTGATCGCGTCGGCAGCGACCGCGTGATCGGCCACTGGACCGCTCGTGGTTCGCCCCTCGCTCATGTCATCCCGAGGAGCGCGATCGACGAAGGATCCCGGCCGATCGTCGCGCCGCGCTTGCTCGCCTGCGGCTCGGGATCACGCAGCCGTGCGCCGTTCACGCCACCCGTCCGGGACGCAGCAGCAGTATCGCGATCAACAGCGTGAACGACACGAGAGGCGCCCACGATGGCGCGGTCACTGCCATGGTCACCGCCTCGCTGACGCCGATCACCACGCCGGCGGCTAGCGGTGCCAGCGCGCGGCCCGGGCCGCCGAGCATCACGGCCGCGAAGACGACGCCGATCCAGGCATAGATCTGTGACGGTGCAAGCGTGAAGCTCAACGCGAGGCAGACGCCCGCGACAGCGGCCAGCGCCGAACAGGTCCCGGCCAGCAACCATGCATTGCGACCCTGGTTGATGCCGAATGCGCGCGCGATCGGTGCATCCTCGGCCGATGCGCGCAGGGTCTTGCCGAAATCGGTGTAATGCAGCACGGCCCACGTGCCGAACGACAGGACGACGGCAACAAGCAGCGTGATCAGTTCCGGCACGGGCAGGAACAAGCCCGCAATCTTGAAACGATGCGCGCCGTAGGCCGACTCGAGCTTGCGAAAGTCCGCGGTCCAGATCGCCTGGATCACGGCTTCGACGATGCCGGTCAGGCCGAAGGTGAGCAGGAGCGAGTTGAGCGGCGTGATGGAAAAACGCGCCATCGCCGCGTGCAGCGCGGCGCCGAGCGCGAAGAACGCCGGCACGATCAGCGCAAGCGACAACAGCGGATCGACGCCCAGCACCGCCAGCTGGTAGCACAGGTACGCCGCGAGAAATGCAAAGGCGAAGTGCGCCAGGTTGATCTGCCTGAGCAGCCCCCATGACAGGCTCAGACCGAGTCCCAGCAAGCCGTACAGGGCGCCCGTGAAGATGCCCGACAGAATGCTCTGCGCCAGCAACGTGGCGCTCGGCAGCGCGAAGCCGGACATGCCTGCTAGCCGGCTTGCAGTGCGGCGCCGCCGTATGTGAACTCCTTGGGCCAGACCACGACCCACTTGCCGTTCTGGACCTGCTTGATCTTCATCAGGTCGTCGCCGTAGTTGCCGGGGCCATCGAAATGCAGCTTGCCTTGCAGCGTCTCGACGCGATTGGCGCGCAACCACGTGCCGATGGCCTTGTCGTCCAGGCTCTTGGTCGCCTGCACGCCGGCATCGAGGATCTGCCATGCGGTGTAGCTCGCAGCCGCTTGCACCTCGACGGAGATGTCGGGCAGCTTGGCTGCGCTCGCGCGCTCGTGATAGATCCTGATGAACTCGGCGGCGCCCGGCGCACCGGTGAAGGGTGGCTGCTCCTCGAAGATCGTGACCGACAGCGCGTTCCTCGCTTCCGGCAGCGACACGAGCGGGCCCGGTGCCGGGTACAGATAGAAGTGCTGCGGCGGCACGTACTCGATCTTCTTCATCGCGTCGAGCAGCAGGTTGCCGTCGAGGCCGATCGCGCCGACCCACACGAAGTCGGGGTTCGCATCCTTGACCCGGTTGGCGATCGGGCCGAACTCGCGGTTGCCGAACTCCCAGTCGAGGAACAGCACTTCGGTGAGGCCGCGTTTCTTCAGCACCTCGCGGGCGCCCGCGCTCATGAACTGGACCGAAGGGAACTTGCTCGTCACCACCGCTACCGTCTTCGGGGGCTTCGGCCCGTTGGCGAGCGCATCGAACAGCGTGTTGGGCACCGTCGTGGCCGGCTCCGAACCGAGCGACCACGCGGGGAATGCCATTTCGTACTTGGCAAGCGACGGGATGCCGAAGGTGTGATGCACCAGCACCTTGTTGTAGCGCTGCGCGACTCCCATCGCGGAGAGGATCGCCCCGGTGGCGTACGGACCCATGAGCAGGTCTACCTTGTCGGCGGTGACCAGCTGCTCGTACAGCGTGCGCGCGAGGTCGGGCTTGGACTGATCGTCCCTGAGCACCCACTCGAGCGGCCGGCCCAGCCAGCCGCCGCGCCGGTTCACTTGCTCGATGTAGATTTCGCCGACGATCCTGTGGATCTGCGCGGTGGCCGACAACGGCCCGGTCAGCGCGAGCGTGCTGCCGATCCGGATCGGTTGTTTCGCCTGGCCACGGCCCAGTCCCGAAGCGGTCGCCATCGCGGCGAGACCCGCGCCGAGCACGGTGCGGCGAGTCATAGCATGGGGATCCATGGCCTGTCTCCTTTTTTCTCATGCATCGTCACGCCGACCCGAACTCCGTCCTCAGCAGCCGCGCCGCTGCGACCATCGCCTCCAGCTTCCCCACCGCGACGTCGCGTGGCAAGTATTTCATGCCGCAGTCGGGCGCGAGGATGACACGCTCCTTGGCAACGTGGGGCAGGGCGCGGCGGATGCGCGCCGCCACCTGCGCGGGCGTTTCGACCGTCATGTCGGACAAATCCAGGCAACCGACCATGATCTGCTTGTCGGAAAGCTGGGCGAGCACCGCGCAATCGAGCTTGCTCTGTGCGGTCTCGATCGAGATCTGCTTGCAGCGGCAGGCCGCAAGCTCGGGCAGGAAGGAATATCCGCTTGGGCGCTGGTGGATGATCGCCGCGTAGCCGAAGCAGATGTGCACCGCCGTCGTACCGGTGATGCCGTCGAGCGCGCGGTTCAACGCAGCCAAGCCGTACTGGCGCGCTTTTTCGGGTCGCGCCTGCATGTAGGGCTCGTCGATCTGCACGACGTCCGCCCCCGCGTCGAACAAATCCTGAATCTCCTCGTTGACGGCGGCAGCGTAGTCCGTCGCGGCCTCGGCATCGCTGGCATAAAAATCGTTCTGGGCCTGGCAACTCATCGTGAACGGGCCGGGCACCGTGATCTTGATGCGACGGTCGGTGTGTGCCTTCAGGAAGAGCAGGTCCTCGAGTTCGACGGCACGTCTGCGCCGAATCTTGCCGACGATGCGCGGCACCGGGTTCGGGTGCCCTGAGCGGTCGAGCGCGGTTCCCGGGTTGTCGATGTCGATGCCTTCGAGCGCCGTGGCGAAGCGGTTGGAATAACTTTCGCGCCGGATCTCGCCATCGCTCACAATGTCGAGGCCGGCGTCTTCCTGCGCGCGGATCGCCAGCAGCGTTGCGTCCTCCCAAGCCTGCTGCAGGTAAGGCTCGGCGACGCGCCACAGCTCCCTGGCGCGCACGCGCGGCGGGAAGCGGCCGGCCAGCTTCGAACGGTCGATCAGCCAGTCGGGCTGCGGGAAGCTGCCGACGATCGTGGTCGGAAAGAGCATCACGGTCTCCCTCGAACGCATGTCCGTGTGCGCAGGATGATGCTCCAGGCGCGGATCACCGCGAAGCGGGGAACCGCGGAAGCGACGTCACCTCATGTTCGCGCCGCGGCAACTCGGCGATGCCGGCACCGGGCACTTGATCCTCAGCCGCTGCACGGGGGCGAGCCCTCTCGCGCCTGCGTCGATCGCCGCGAACGGCTCCAGGTCGGAGCCGCATACATTGACCGCAGGGCTTCGAGGCGCATTCTCGGCCCTCTCCTCAGCGAGCCAGAACCCCCTCCAGCTCGCTGCACAAGGCGTCGGTGAACGCGCGCGTCCCCAGCGGACCGCCGAGATCGGATGTCCGGCCTTCGTGCCGGGTCGAAAGCCATGCGAGCAGCAGCGACGCCGAGAGGATGAGCGATGTCGGATTCGCCTTGTCCTGCCCGGCGATGTCGGGTGCCGATCCGTGCTGGGCTTGTGCCATGCAATGGGTCGCGCTCGCGTTCACGGCTCCCCCGAGGCCGAGGCTCCCCGAAAGTTCCGCCGCCTCGTCCGAGAGGATCTCGCCGAACATGTTGGTGGTGACGACGACATCGAAGCGCCGGGCGTCGCGCACGAGCAGCGCCGCCATCGAATCGACGAGTTGTTCATCGTAGGCGACGTCGGGGAACGCCTGCGCGACCTTGCGGACCTCGCGCAGGAACAGGGCGTCCGAGACCTTGACGACATTTGCCTTGTGCACAGCGGTCACCTTCCTGCGCCGCTTGCGCGCGAGCTCGAACGCGCTGCTCGCGATGCGGCTCGACGCCTTCGCGGTGATCTTGCGCACCGAAAGCGCCATGTCCTGGTCGGGCATGAACTCGCCGCTGCCCTGGAACATGTTGCGGTCCGAATAGAAGCCCTCGGTGTTCTCGCGCACGATGACGAGGTCCATCCGCGTGCGCCCCCAATGGGGCAGGCCCTCGCGCGAGCGGCTCGGACGGATGTCTGCGTAGAGATCGAGCTGCACTCGCAGTTCGGACGACACGTTGATGCCGACCTCCGCGCGCGGCGGATAGTCCGAATGCGACACCGGTCCCAGCACCATGCCATCGGCCTCGCGACCGGTCTGGAGCGGCTCCCGAGTGAGGATGGCGCCGTTCGACTTCAGGCTCGCGAACCCGACGGCGTGCTCCTCGAGAAGGAGGCCGAGCCCGAGGCGCCGGCTGGCAAGGTCGAGCACCTTGATCGTGGCGGCGGTGATTTCGGGGCCGATGCCATCGCCGGGCATCAGGATGATTCGCATGGATACGGTTGCGACAGGCTGGTCGTGGCGTCTCGAAGGACGAGGTCGGGTGGCGGCGCGGCAAGTCGGCGCAGCAGGTTTCGAGTCGTTCCGCGCCGGCAGATGATGCACTCAAGGAAGATGCGTTGCCGATGGCAAGACGGCGGAAACCCCGAACCCGACCCGCGTTCCTTGTAAGCCGAACTTCACGCAGGCGAGCGACCGCGGCTGGCGCGCAGATCCTGCCGGTGCCTTGCCAACCGGGCCAACGCATCCATCGCGAACAGCCAAGGAAAACAGACGGATGAGCCCGGTCCGGTAATCTCGGCCGCCGATGATTCCCGCCGCGCTCGCGCCGCACCGCTCCTTCCTGCGTTTCCTCGCGGCGCGCGTGGCGAGCACGACCGCGCAGCAGATGCTCATGGTCGCCCTCGGGTGGCAGATGTACGAGCTCACGAGCAGCGCATGGGACCTCGGGCTGGTCGGCTTCGCGCAGTTCGTCCCCGCGCTGGCGCTCGCCCTTGTCGCCGGACACGTGATCGATCGTTATCCGCGCCATCGCATCGTCGCGGCGTGCCTGATCCTGCAGACGCTGGTCGCGCTCGCGATCGGCGCCGCGACGGTCTCCGGCGTCGCGAGCCGGGAGTGGATCCTCGGGGTCTCGACCCTGCTGGGCGCAGCGCGGGCCTTCCAGATGCCGGCGCAACAAGCGCTCACGCCGCAGCTGGTGGCCGTCGAGGTCCTGCCACGCGCGCTCGCCTTCAGTTCCGGGTGTGCTCAGGCGGCGATCATCGCCGGGCCGGCGATCGGCGGCTTCGTTTATGCATTTGCCGCGACCGCGGTATACGGACTGTGCGCGGTGCTGTTTTTCGCCGGCACGTTGCTGCTTCTGACGCTGCGCGTGCACCGTTCCACGCCCGCGCGCGAACCCGTTTCACTCGCGACGGTCTTTGCCGGCGTGCGTTTCATCTGGCAACGCAAGACCGTGCTGGGCGCGATCTCGCTCGATCTGTTCGCGGTGCTGCTCGGTGGCGCGACCGCGCTGTTGCCGATCTTCGCCCGAGACATCCTGGACACGGGTCCGTGGGGGGTGGGGTTGCTGCGCGCCGCGCCCGCGGTCGGTGCGCTCGCGATGTCGTTCGCGCTTGCACGCTGGCCGATCGAACGCCACGTCGGGCGCGTCATGTTCGCGGCTGTCGCGACGTACGGTGTCGCCACGATCGGCTTCGGCCTTTCCACCGTGTTCTGGCTCTCGTTCGCGACGCTCGTCGCCTCGGGTGCGGGCGACATGGTGAGCGTCGTGATCCGCCAATCCCTGGTCCAGCTCGACACGCCGGACGCGATGCGCGGCCGCGTCTCGGCGGTCAACTCGATCTTCATCGGAGCGAGCAACCAGCTCGGCGAATTCGAGTCGGGCATCGCCGCGGCACTGCTCGGCGCGGTCGGTGCCGTTTTGCTCGGCGGCATCGGCACCCTGTTGATCGTGGCGCTTTGGATCAGGATGTTCCCCGACCTTGCGCGTCGCCAGCGCTTGCTCGAACGCTGATCAGCGGCGCTTCTTCGGCTGGCTCGGCACGCGGATCGCGTCGACGAACACGGCGAGCGTCTGGGAGAGCTGACGCCGGCCCGGGTAATAAAGCTAGAAGCCGGGGAAGGGCGGACACCAGTCGGCGAGCAGGCGCACGAGCTGGCCCGACTTGAAGTGGTCGACGGCGCGGTCTTCCAGGACGTAACCGATTCCGACCCCCGCCAGCGCGGCGTCGACCACCATGCCTCCGGCGTCGAAGATGAGGGGGCCGTCGACGGTGATCTCCATCTTCTCCGTGCCGCGCTCGAACTCCCACTTGTAGATCGTTCCCGCGGAAGGGAGCCGCAGGTTGATGCAGCGATGCGAGCGCAGGTCGCGCGGCGTCTTCGGCACGCCCTTCCGCTTGAGATAAGCAGGCGACGCGATGGCCGCCATGCGCAGCGGCCCGCTCACCGGGACCGCGACCACGTCTTTCGCGAGCGACTCGCCGAGGCGGATGCCCGCGTCGAGGCGGCGTTCGACGATGTTCGTGAAAGCCCGCTCGATGAGCACCTCGACGACGATGTCGGGGTAGTTGTCGACGAACTTCGGCAGTGCGGGCGCGATCACGCGCCGCGCCGCCTCGCCGGGCGCGCTGATGCGGATATGGCCGGAAGGTCGGCCCGAGATCTCGCCGAGCGCCTCGACCGCGGTCGAGATCTCGTTGATCGCGGGATTGAGCCGCGCGAGAAGCCGCTCGCCGGCCTGCGTCATCGAAGCCGCCCTTTCCAGGATCACCGTGCAGGGTGCCCGCTATTCCGCGGCCCGGCAGAGGCTCGTTGGCCGCGGACTTCGAAGCAACTATTCCTTCCGCTCAAGCGTGATCCAGTCGACGGTCTCGACGGGTGCCTGGACCTGCTGTACATGCCGGTCGCGCAGGAACCGCAGGCGGTTCGCGACGACTTGGACCGCATCCCGGCACGGGCGCCCTCTTCCGATGAAGCCAAGCCGCGATGACCAAATCGATGGGATCTGAAATGCGACGCGTTGCTGCCCGATGTTCTCGAGGGACGCATCGAGCCCAGCCTGGCTTTCGATCGTGTAGTGGGCATCGACGATGTTCCGGGCGGCTACCAGGCGATGAACAAACGCGAGTCGATCAAGGTCATGGTGCAGCCGTGAGCGGCGGTTCCAAGTCACAGATGATCGAGCTCTGCGCCGTCGCACGCGCCGGGACACCGGACGAGGTGGGCAACGTCGCTGCGCTCTTGATGGGGGCCGACGGTGCGTTCATCACCGGCAGCGATTTCCTCGTGGACGGAGGTGTGACCGCTGCCCACTGGCTCGGCGATCTCGCGCCGCGGTGACGGCCCCTTCGATGTCTTCGGCGTCGAGGTGACCGCGGCCGACATGGCGGCGATCGCGGCGCCCGAGGCCCGCGACGTCCTGTTCAGGTGTCTGAAGTGTCCCGATTTGGAACAGGACGGCGCTGCGTGGCGAGAATGGAGCAATCTCGCTGCGATTCCGAAGTGCCTTTCTTGCGCAAGATCAATCTTTCTCCGCGAACCGGCGCTGGCACGGGTGATGCAAGAGGTCCGGCCGGGAAGCACACGGCAACCCGCTTCGCACCCAGCCCATCCGCACCCCGAAGGAAATCGACATGCTCTACGCCAGCCCCAACTCACCCGGCGCGAAAGTCGCGTTCAAGTCGCAGTACGACAACTTCATCAACGGGCGCTTCGTCAAGCCCGTGAAGGGCCAGTACTTCGACGTCATCACGCCGATCAGCGGCAAGGTCTATACGCGCGCGGCACGCTCTTCCGCCGAAGACATCGAACTCGCCCTCGACGCCGCGCACGGGGCGGCGGCCAAGTGGGGCGCCACGAGCGTCGGCGACCGTGCCAACCTGCTGTTGAAGATCGCCGACCGGATCGAGCAGAACCTCGAACCGCTCGCTTACGCCGAAACGGTGGACAACGGCAAGCCGATCCGCGAAACGCTGAATGCGGACGTTCCTCTGGCCGTTGATCACTTCCGCTACTTCGCGGGCTGCCTGCGCGCGCAGGAAGGTGCGCTGAGCCAGATCGACGAAAACACCGTGGCCTACCACTTCCACGAGCCGCTCGGCGTGGTCGGCCAGATCATTCCCTGGAACTTCCCGCTCCTGATGGCGGCCTGGAAGCTCGCACCTGCGCTCGGCGCCGGCAACTGCGTCGTGCTGAAACCTGCCGAGTCGACCCCGGTGAGCATTCTCCTGGTGGCCGAACTCATTGCCGATCTCCTTCCTGCGGGCGTCCTGAACATCGTCAACGGCTTCGGCGCGGAAGCCGGCATGCCGCTCGCCACCAGCAAGCGCATCGCCAAGATCGCCTTCACGGGCTCGACGACGACCGGCCGCGTGATCGCACAGGCGGCCGCCACGAATCTGATCCCGGCCACGCTCGAACTCGGCGGCAAGAGCCCGAACATCTTCTTCGACGACGTGATGGCCCACGACGACGCCTTCCTCGACAAGGCGATCGAAGGCCTGGTGCTGTTCGCGTTCAACCAGGGCGAGGTCTGCACGTGCCCGAGCCGCGCGCTGATCCAGGAATCGATCTACGAACGCTTCATCGAGCGTGCCGTCAAGCGCGTGGCAGCGATCAAGCAGGGCAATCCGCTCGACACCGACACGATGATGGGCGCGCAGGCATCGGCGATGCAGATGGACAAGATCATGACCTATCTCGAGGTCGGCAAGCGCGAAGGCGCCAAGGTGCTCATCGGCGGCGGGCGCAACCAGCTTGCCGGCGAGCTGGCCGGCGGGTACTACGTCCAGCCGACGCTGTTCAAGGGCAACAACTCGATGCGCGTGTTCCGCGAAGAGATCTTCGGCCCGGTGCTGGGCGTCGCGACCTTCAAGGACGAGGCCGAGGCGCTCGCGATCGCCAACGACACGGCCTACGGACTGGGCGCCGGCGTCTGGACGCGCGATGGCAGCCGTGCGTATCGGATGGGTCGCGGCATCCAGGCGGGCCGCGTGTGGACCAATTGCTACCACGCGTACCCGGCGCATGCGGCGTTCGGCGGCTACAAGGAGTCCGGCATCGGCCGTGAGACGCACAAGTCGATGCTCGACCATTATCAGCAGACGAAGAACCTGCTGGTGAGCTACTCGCCGAAGGCGCTGGGTTTCTTCTGACGCGTCATCCCGAGGCCCGGCAGTGACGAGGAATCCCGCCGGCCACGCCAGGAGATTCCTCGCCGCGCGCCTCGAGATGGTTCGCGCAGACTGGGCTCTCCGACCCAGTATCTAGCGCCTTGCCAGCGCGTAACGGCCGCTCTCACGGCAACGCGGGCGTCGCTCAGCCGTGTCTGCGGCAGCTGTGAAAGGGTGAACTGCCGGCGTCAACGCTCGGTGTCGAAAAGGCCGAAGCGAAGCTCGCGACGCTGGCACTGCGGAGCGGAATGAAGCGGATGCCCTGCTGGACGCACAGGCGCTTCAGTGCATTGGCCGAGTCGTGGTCAATGCAATCGACCGGAAACAAGACGAGTTGCGCCCAGGCAACCGCGGCGGCCAGGAGGCCCTTGCGGTCTTCGAGTCCGCCGTCGTGCTTGCGGAAGGTACCGCCGTGGCGTTCGACGAGATCGCGGATCGCGGTCGACGAACTCGGCCGTCCGCCGACGTACAGGATGCGCCGCCCGTTGATCTTTTCGTGCAGCGCCGAGCGCGCGCGCGCGTCGGGATCGCTCAGCTCGCGTAGTTGCCTCTCCGCCGCGGCGAGCTCATCGGCCTGCTCGTGCACGCAGCGGCGCAGGCGATCGATCTCCAGCTGCGCGCGGCGCAGTTCGTCGGCCGCCGTCCCGGCGGCGCGTTCGGCCCGCTCGCGGCGCTCGGTCTGGAGCGCGACCGCCGCGGCGATCTCGCGCTGGCGGTCGCGCTGCAGCTGCGCGTCGTCGTTGCCGGCACCTTCGGCCGTGCGGCGGCGCGCCGCGAGGGCGGCATCCGATGCCTGTTGTTGCAGCCGCGCGATCGCCTGGTCCCGCTCGTCGATCAGTTCGGCGAAGCGCGCCTGCTGCCGGTCGAGCCTGCCGCGCAGCTCGCCGTTCTCGGCTTCGAGCGCCACCAGCCGCCGGATGTCGGCACGCGTGGCCGAGCCGACGAGGTGCGACAGCATGTGAACGTCGCCGAAGACGCGCTGCCGCAGCTCGTGCGTCGCGTCGCGGCTGCTGAGCACGGCCCAGTACGCGCCGGGAACCTCACCCTGGCGCAGGGCTTCTTCCCAGAACGACTCGAGCGCGGCGGCGCCGCCGGCGCGGTGGCAGCGCTGCAGTGCCGCTTCGTGCTGCCGGTCCAGCGCCTTGGACAGGGCCTTTGCCACGGCGGCGTCGCTGCCCGTGCAGCGCACCGCCTCGTGATGGACCGTCAGGTCGCTCGCGCCGTCGACGTCGATGAAACGCGCCATCAGCTTGCGCAGTTCGCCCGTCGTCAGGCATGTGCCGATGATGGAGCAGTGCAGGTGCGGATCGAGATCGGACAGGCGGCGACGTGCGTTGCAGGCGCCGTCGGCGTCCGCGCGATCGTGGCAGGACAACACCGGACCCGGATCGTCGCCGTCGAGCCCGCGCATCGCCGCGGCGATCGCATCCAGCGCCGGGGCGCGACGAAAGGGTGGGAGCGTGCTCATCGGGCGGCAGCGCAGGCGTGCATCGATCGACTGGCGCAATATACCGTGCAATATGACGGTGGGACGGGCGGATCGCATCGCTCTCTCGCGGCAGGCCGCCGTCCGTCAGCGCGATTGACCCGGGGGAAAGCCGAACGCTATATTCAAGCAGATATCACGCATCGACCGGCGCCGGCCGATACCCGAACTCATGGACGACAGCTCGCCGCCGGGCCCGGCCGCTACCGCGTTTGCCGTCGAGCTGAGCCGGGTGGACGTGCTTCCCGGCGAGCAGGCGTTCGTGCTCCAGGTGACACATCCCGTGCAGGGCGTCCAGCGGTTGCGGTTTCCGCGCTGGGCGCTCTATCAATTGATGCGACTGCTGCCGCAGGTGGACGCCGTGATGATGAATGCCGGTGCCCCCGGCGCCGTCGCCTACCCGGTCAAGGCTTGGAGCTTTGGCCGTCTCGCGCAGGACGGCATCGTTGTCACGCTCCGCACCGACACGCTCGTCGACTCGAGCTTCGCCTTCGACTACCAGGCCGCGGCGGCCTTTCACTTCGGTCTCGGTGAGCTGCTCGACCGGGCCGAGGAAGATCGCGTGACCTGCATGGAGCCGCCGCCGCCTTGGAACTAGGCATCGGCTCGGCGGGGTGTGCGCAAGGAGGCCAACCCGGGCCTTGAAGTAACGAGCGCGCGCCCGCTGCGGTGTGCCAGGCACCGAGTTCGGTCACTTGTATCAGCCGGCGCGGCGTAGACGAGTAGGCGGGCCCCGGTCACGAAGCCCGCCGCTTGACATGCAAGTCGATACTTGCCTATATTCATGCAAGCGACGACTTGCATATACCAATGGCAGAGCGCCCCGACATCGACCTGCTGTTCAAGGCCCTGGCCGACCCAAGCCGGCGCAAGCTGCTGGACCTGCTGCATGCCCACGACGGCCGCACGCTCAACGACCTGTGCGAACACCTGGACATGACGCGGCAGGGCGTGACGCAGCACCTCGACCTGCTGGAGGCGGCGAACGTGGTCGCCACCGTGCGGCGTGGCCGCGAGAAGTTGCACTTCCTCAATCCGGTTCCGCTCCAGGAGATCTACGAGCGCTGGATTGCCAAGTTCGAAAGGCCGCGCCTGAAGGCTCTTTCGGATCTGAAACGACGACTGGAGAAACGCAATGGCTAGATCGACCTTCGTCTACGTGACCTACATCCGCACCACGCAGGAGAAGCTGTGGTCGGCACTGACCGGCGACGCGGAGTTCACGCGGCAGTACTGGTTCGGCATGCACTGCGAAAGCCGGTGGACGCCCGGCTCCCCGTGGCAGCTGGTGTCCAGCGGCGGCCAGGTCTTCGACGCGGGCGAGATCGTCGAAGCCGAGCCGCCCCGGCGCCTGGTGATCCGCTGGCAGCACCAGAACAAGCCCGAGCTCGAGGCCGAAGGCGCCTCGCAATGCACGCTGGAACTGGAACCCAGTGGAACGGCGATCAGGCTCTCGATCACCCACAGCATCGAGCGCGAACCTTCGAAGCTCATCGAGGCGGTATCCGGCGGCTGGCCGAAGGTCCTCTCCAACCTCAAGTCGCTGCTGGAAACCGGCACCGTCGCCCTGCAGGAGCCCTATCCCGCCGAGAGTGCCGGCGCTGCAAAGCCGTAGTCGTGGGGCGGTCAGGCCTGCTCGTCGCTCGGACGACGAGGCCGATGGCTGAAGCACGCGGGCGGAAGCCTCAACCGCCCGCGCGTGGTGCAGTCCGAGCCGCGCCGGGTCCTTGCGCTCGCCTGTTAGGCTGCGCGCGTCGCATCGGGGCCCGAGGTACCGGCAATGGAACGCTTCACCGTCTCTCTCGAAGAACGGCTCGCCAGGGAGTTCGATGGATTGATCGCGCGGCGCGGCTACGCCAGCCGATCGGAGGCGGTTCGCGACCTGTTGCGAGCCGAACTGGAGCGGACCAGCTCGGGCGGCGTCAAGGCGCGCCATTGCGTGGCGGCGCTGTCCTACGTCTACAACCATCAACAGCGCGACCTCGCCGAGCGCCTGACGCTGCTTCAGCACAACCAGCACGACCTCGTGATTTCCAGCATGCACGCGCATCTGGACCACGAGCATTGTCTCGAGACCGTGCTCCTGCGCGGCGAATCCGATGCCGTGCAACGGTTCGCCGACGGCATCTGCGCCGAAACCGGCGTCCACCATGGGAAGCTCAATCTCATCAGCGTCGAGGTGCACCAGCGCCACCGCAACCGCGGCGCGGCCGGCAAGCGCCAGGGCGCGGGTCACGGCACGTCCGCCCAGCATGTGCACCTGAAGCCGTCGCACTGACCGCACCGGCGACCTTCGCGTCGCGTCGGCGCGCGCCGCACGGCAACCACAGCGATTTGTCCTCGGGGCGGACGACACCCGAAACCGGGCTTGGCACCGGGCCCCTGGTATGAAAATCTTGTCGTTCGTCATACCGGCGCCGAATTTCGCACAACGGCCGGGCGGAGACCATGCAGGGAAAGGCCATCTGGGGTTGCGCCGCGGCGCTGCTGTCGACGAGCGGCCTGGCGCTCGGGCAGCCCGCGGCGCCCGCAGCCGAGAACGTGACCGCAAAGGCCGAAACGACGCAGCTCGAACGCGTGGAGGTGCGCGGAAACTACGACAACGCGGTGGGGACCTCGGACGCGGCGAGCCAAGGGCAGGTGACATCCAGGCTGATCGAAAGCCGGCCCACCTTGCGACCGGCCGAGGTGCTGGAGTTCGTCCCGGGCGTCATCGTCACCCAGCACAGCGGCGACGGCAAGGCTAACCAATATTTCCTGCGCGGCTTCAACCTGGATCACGGCACCGACTTCGCCATGTTCGTCGACGGCATGCCGGTCAACATGCCGACCCACGCCCACGGCCAGGGCTACAGCGACCTGAATTTCGTGATTCCGGAACTGATCGACCGCATCGCCTACAAGAAAGGCCCGTACTACGCGGACGAAGGAGACTTTTCGTCCGCGGGTGCCGCGCATCTTTTCCTGGTCGATCGGTTGCAGCGTGGCATCGGGGTCGCGACGGTGGGCCAGTACGGCTATCGGCGCGGGCTGCTTGCCAGCTCCTCCGAGGCGGGTCCCGGGGCCCTGACCTGCGCGGTCGAGGTCGCGCACAACGACGGACCGTGGGACAACCCGGAGCGGTTCCACCGTTTCACCGGGCTTGTGCGCTACGCCTTCGGCGAAGCGGAGGCGCGCTCTTCGATCACGGGCATGGCGTATTCGGCCGGATGGAACGCCACCGACCAGATTCCGTTGCGTGCCGTGACCGAAGGACTGATCGATCGCTTCGGCGCGATCGACCCCACCGACCACGGCAGCACGGCCCGCTACAGCCTTTCCTACGGGACCGAGCGCAATCTCGGTGACGGCACGTTTCGCCTGACCGCGTACGCGATCTCGTCGCGCCTGGACCTGTTCTCCGACTTCACGTTCTTCCTGGAGCATCCAAGCGACCTCGGCCCCGCAGCCAACCCGAGCGGCATCGACGGCGACCAGTTCGAACAATCGGAACACCGCAAGGTGTTCGGGCTCTCGACCGAGCGCAGCTGGAACGCGACGCTCCTGGGAGCCGACTCGACGACAACGCTCGGATTGCAGGCGCGCCACGATCGTCTCGATCCCGTTGGTCTCTACGCGGCCGCCGGCGGCCGGCGCGTCGCGACGACCCAGGAGAGCATCGTGCGCGAAACGAGTGCCGCCCTGTACGCGGAAAACGCGACGCGGTGGGCGTCGTGGCTGCGCACCCTCGTCGGCGTGCGCGCCGATGAGTTCCACTTCGACGTGACGAGCTCCATCCCGGAAAACAGCGGCAACGCATCGGCCGGCATCGCCTCGCCCAAGGCCGCGTTGATCTTCGGCCCCTGGGCCAGCACCGAATACTTCATCAATTACGGCTGGGGCTATCACAGCAACGACGCGCGCGGCACGACGGAAACGTTGACGCCCAAGGAACGCGCGCCGGCCGAACCCGTCACGTCGCTCGTGCGCTCGAAGGGCGGCGAAGTCGGACTGCGAACCGAGATCGTGCCCGGCCTGCAGAGCTCGGTCGCGCTGTGGCAACTTCGACTGGCATCGGAACTCGTGTTCTCGGGCGACGCCGGCGATACCGAACCGAACCGCCCGAGCGAGCGTTACGGCATCGAATGGAGCAATCACTACGTCGCGCGACCGTGGCTGCTGCTCGACCTGGATGTCGCCGCCTCGCACGCGCGCTTCACGCAAAGCCTCTTCGACGAGAACGGCGCGGAGGTCGGCAACTACATCCCCGGCTCGATCGATCGGGTCGCTTCGTTCGGCGTCACCGTCACCGAGCTGGGCCACTGGGTCGGCCAGTTCCAGGTGCGCTACTTCGGACCCAGGCCGCTGATCGAAGACAACAGCCAACGATCGCAGGCGACCACGCTCGCCTACGCACGCGTTGGCTACCGCATCACCCGCGACGTCAAGGTCAACGTGGACGTATTCAACCTCTTCGACCGGAAGGCGAGCGACATCGACTACTACTACGCCTCGCGCCTGCCGGGTGACGCATGCGTGCGCAGCGCCGTGACCGAGCCCTGCGCCGGCACGAACGACATCCACTTTCACCCGGTCGAGCCGCGCAGCTTCAGGGTCACGCTGACGGGGGATTTTTGAGTGCCCACCGTGGCGCAGATCAAAAACGGGGTCAGGTTCGATTTTTCAATTCGCGGCGAACCGTGCGAGCGAAGCTGCGCCGGGTCTCAAGTTTCGCCTTCTCCCCGGCGTAGCTACGTGTCCGCTCGAGTCGGAACCTCTCGTGCCCGTGCCTCAGTCGGCGGGGTACCAGTAGCCGGCGCTCGGCTTCCCGCGCTCGATGACGACGAACTGGTCGGCGAACACCCGATACGGATGGCTCCACTCGCCGTCCGGCCATTGCACGCGGACTTCGGCGCGTTCGGCCGTTCCGAGGCCAAAATGAGTCCAACCCCATTTGCCCGATGCATGGCCGCCGCCGACGAGCAGGTCTCGTGTCAGGGTTCGCGTGCCGATCTTCACGGTGACGCGCGAGCCGATCGCCGTTCGATTGCGACTGGACGGATCGATCAACCGCACCTGCAGCCAGTTGCCCATCGGGCGCACTCCGCCGTCGGCGCGGCGTGCACCCTGGTTGCGGTAGATCTCGACCGGCCCATCGCGATTGACGACCACGAGGTCGAGATTTCCGTCGAGGTCGAGATCGACCACGGCGGCACCACGCCCCTTGAGCGGTCCGGCCACGAGGCCCGCTTCACGGCCCGCTTCGTGGAAGCGCCCGTCCCAGCCGCCGAGCAGCAGGTTGTTCGGATCGTAGGCGGCGAAGTCAGGCATGGCCTCGACGTTGCCCTTGGTGATGAACAGGTCGATCAGCCCGTCGTTGTTGACGTCCTCGAACGCCGGATTCCACCCGGTCGATGGCTTCAAGTCGCCGCCCGCGTAAGGCCGATGCGCGGTCGCGCCGCGATCCAGGGCGATGTCGCGGTAGGTCGGCCGTCCCTCGTCGGCGTCGCCGTCCAGCACTTGCAGTTTCGTATCGCCCATCGACGTGACCGCGTAGCCGGGTCGCCCGCTTCCGTCGAGGTCGGCCTGCGCCAGGCCCATGCCCCAGAGGTGCAGGGGGCGCCAACCATCGGCAGCCGTATACAGCCGCGGCGGCTTTCCGGGTTCGACGCGCCAGAGCTGCTCCTCGCCTCCGCGGTAGTACTGGCGATCGTTCGCAATCCGCAGCGCCGGCTCGCCCGAGCGGTTCCAGTCGGTGAACAGCATCGATAACGCACAGTAGCCCGGCGCCAGGACGTTTCGTTGCGAGTAGTCCGGCACGGCTCCGTCATTCGAGCGAAAGAGCTCGTTGTCCTGGCAGGTGCCCCACGGACTTCCCGGCGCCGATCGGTCGACGTAGTTGCCGAACGCGAGCGTCGGGAACTGCTTGCCTTTCTCCCACGTCGCGGCAAATGCGGTCGTCCAGGCGTGGCCCCCGTCGAAGTTCCAGAGCTTGTTGGCGACCTCGAACGTGCAGTTCGGCCCGCCTTTGAGCAGCACATTCCCGCCGACGCGCAGTACGACCAGGTCGGTGATGCCGTCGCCGTCGATGTCGATCGGATACACGCCGGTGACCTGCGTCAGCCAGCGCGGGTCGATGGTGAACGGCCGCCGCTTGAACTTCAGCGGACCGCCGACCGGGCTCTCGTTGACGAACAGTTGCATCGTGCCTTTGCCGCCTGCGAAGACGAGGTCGGGCTTGCCGTCGCCGTTGCAGTCGAAGGCGGCCACGCCACCACCGACGAAAAACTCCCACGGGCCCGTATACCGGTGATCGATGCCGGCCGCAGCGGCCTGCTCACGGAACACGGGAATGTCCATCGTCGGGGCCGCGTCGTGGGTGTCGGCCGCGCGCGCCGAGACGAACGCAGCCCCGGGAAGTGCCGCGAGTCCCGCGCAGGCGAGTGCCAGCGCCCAACGCAAGGGGAGCGACGACCTGGAGCTCATGTTCCGGCCTTGACGCGCCGCGCCGGCGGTAGTTCGTGGTGCAGGTCGGGCGTGGTGGGGATGACGAGTGTCTTGAGGAATGCAACGATTGCGGATCGCTCGGACTCATCCGCATTCTCGTAGGCGTCGCGCGCGGCCTTGCCCTCGCCGCCGTGCGCACGTATGACTTCGTCGAGCGTCGTGATATCGCCGCGGTGTCCATACGGCGCGGTCGACCCGACACCCCAAAGAAGCGCCGTCCTGAAGGTATTGCGCTCGACGAACCGCTGCGCAAGCAGTTCGTTGCCGAGCCGCTCCACCGTGTCGTCCGCGATCACGTGGCGCTTCAGGTCCGAAAACAGCGGCACGAGGACCTGGCCCTTCGCATCCCGCGGCAGCTTCGCCGCCCACTCGTAGCGGCCCAGATCGATGACGATCGGCTTCGCAACCTCCCCGGCGCGCAAGGTGCCCGCCATGTCGTTCGGCCCGGGATCGTCGAAAACGAGGCTGTGCAGCGGCAGAGCAGGCCGGTGGCACCCCGCGCAGCCGAACTTTGCGAACGCCGCTTCGCCGTGCGCGGCCGCCGCCGCCCATGCGGGGGTCGGCGCGCTCATGCGAACCGGCGGCGCGAGCGTCGCCTGCCAGGCGACGATCGCAGAGACATCACCGAGCGAGATCTCGTCGCCGATGCCGTCGCCGTCGAAATCGGCCGTTCCGGTCCAGCGCACGCCGAAGCGCTCGCTGGCCTGCATGCCGTGATGCTGGTTCAGCGCGTTGATCGTGAACTGCCGCAGCGACGTGAATACGCCTTTCTGCGAGAAAGGGCGCAGCACGAGATCGGTGTCTATGCCCTCGATGCGGTCCAGCTCGATGGTCCCATCCGCATGTGCGCGGATCGTCCCGAACGAGACCCCCTTGCTCGTCAGTGTGGCCTCGACCTCGCTGTTGCTCGATCGTGCACGACGCAGCGTCTCGCGCCGGATCGCCTGCAAGTCCGTGGTCATTTCCCGCGCCAGCAGTTCGACCAGACCGTCGCCCATCAGCGCCGTGGTGCCGCGCTCGTTGGAGAACTGCGGATCAAGACTGTCGAAATCGGCGCTCTCGAAGCCCTCCGAGACGAAAACGTTGGCGACGATGTCTCCAGCCCCGCCCGGAATCGGGTCGTTGTGGCAACCGGCGCACGAGTTCGCGTCCGGGCCGCCAGTGCGCTGGAACGCGGCCGGGGAGGGACGCTTGCGCCGCGTCGGCACGATGGCCTGCGTGGCCATGGGGCGGCCTGCTCCGTCGAGCTTCGTGAACTTGGCCTGAAACAACACGCCGCCACGCTGGACAAGGTCGGCGATCGCGGCGGGTCCCGCCGCCGCTGTCGCATCGAAATTAACGTGCTCCCGGATGACGCGCTCGGACCAGGGCGGCGCCATGTCCTGCGCCAGGGGATTGCACGGTGCCGTCAGCAGGCAAAGCAGCGCTCCCAGTTGCGCCGCGCGGGAGGATGCGTTCACGAGAAAGTCCAATCCGGTTTCTCTCAAGGCTGCAAGGATAAAGAAGCGCCGGACGAGCGGAGAAGACCTCTGCTCCGGCTGAAGCACGCGTCCGAATTGGCGCGATCGGGCCCTGCACCGGCGCGAACGACATCCACTTGCACCGGTCGAGCCCCGCAGCTTCGGAGTCGCACCGACGGCGAATCTCGGCGGCGAGGGCCGCAACCCTACGCTGCTCGCCGACGATTTCGGCCAGCCGAACGGCCTGTGCTTTTCGGCCGATGAGCGACGCCTGTTCGTCAACGACACCGAGCGGATGCACATCCGCGTGTTCGACGTGCAGCCGGACGGTCGACTCGCCAACGGCCGCACGTGGGCTGATACGTGCGGCGGGCGCACGTCACGCAAGCGTCCGGAACCCGGTCGCGCGGCAACCGGCCGGCGCGAAGTACCGGCTGTCAGCCGAGCGACTGGTAGACCGCGCGCTGGAACTCCAGAAATAGCGGCGCGGACTTCACGTCGACGAACGGCAGGACCTGGGTCAGGTATACGCCGCCGAGGTTCTGCGTGGGGTCGATCCAGAAGAACGAGTTGGCCAGGCCGGCCCACATCAGGCTGTTTGCCGATTGCCCGGTCGGTGCGCGCTCCGCATTGATCTGGAACCCGAACGTGTAGTGCTTCTCCACACCGGGGAAGAACTCCGCATCGTTCGACAGCCCCGGGATCGCGGTTTTCAACATCGTCACCCGGATCGGGCCGATCTGGTTGCGCGTCATCATGTCGACGGTCTCGGGCTGCAGCACTTGTCTGCCGTTGGCGCGGCCGCGGTTCAGGATCATGCGCAGGAACTGCGCATAGTCGCCCGCGGTTCCGTACAGCCCGCCGCCACCCATTTCAAACTCGGGGTCCTGCGGAATTTCGAGGTCGAGCGCAGTGAGCTTGCCGTCGTCGCCGCGTTGATGGATCTTGGCGAGGCGCGCACGCATCGAAGGCGTGATCCTGAACGCCGTGTCGTTCATCCCCAGGGGCGCCAGAACATTTTCCTCGAGCACCCGCCCGAGCCTCTTGCCGCTGACCGCTTCGACCGCCTTGCCGACCCAGTCGATGTTGATGCCGTATTCCCAGCGGTCGCCGGGGTCGAACAGCAACGGCGTGCGCAGCGCGGCGTTCTGGCACGTCGTGATGCCGGGAACGTCCTTCGCCTTCTGGTATTGCTGGATCGCCGGGCTCCAGAACTCGTAGCTGAATCCGGCGGTGTGAGTGAGCAGATGGCGCAACGTGATCGCGCGCTTCGGCGGACGGGCAAGAGGCCGACCCGACGCGTCAAAGCCGTCGAGCACTTGTGCCGTGCCGATCTCGGCCACCCAGCGACTTGCCGGACTGTCGAGGTCGAGCTTCCCGCGCTCGACGAGCTGCATCGCGGCGGTGCTGGTCAGTGCCTTGGTCATCGACGCGATCCAGACGACCGTATCCCGCGTCATCGGCGCCTCCTGGCCGAGCACTCGCTTGCCAAAGGCACCTTCGTAGATCGTTGCATCGCGGCTCGTGGCCAGCGCCACGACGCCCGGTACGTCGCCGGCGTCCGTCGCCCGGCGTAGCAACGCATCGACACTCTGCTTCAGTGACATGGCGTTCTCCTTGCGGTGATCAAATCGCGATTTGCCGGCAACCCGGGTCACCTTCGTGGCCTCGCCCTTCCACAGTCACCGGCCAGGGGAGGCCTCAATCTACTCGCAGCAGGGCTTCATGCAACCGGCTCGTCCATCGAGCGGTTGAATGGGCGGTGCAAGGCATCGAGCGTTCGACTTGTACGACCGAGTCACCGCGTGGACCACCGAGACAAGAAGTCCGGCGGCGGCAGGCTTGATGCCGATCAATGCGCACGCCGGTCACAAGCGTACTTTCAGCACGCGCGGGCGGCAGACAGCGGAAGACGGTAGCGCTTGCCGACCTGATCGTTCTCGGCGGCTGTGCGGCGGTCGAGAAGGCGGCGAAGGTTGCCGGACGCGAGGTGAAGGTTCCCTTTGCTCCGGGACGCATGGATGCGTCGCAAGAGCAAACCGATGCTGCCTCCTTTGCGCCGCTCGAACCGGTCGCCGATGGGTTCCGTAATTATCTGCGCGGCACGCAGCGCTTGTGTGCCGAGGAGCTGTAGTGGATCGAGCACAGCTGCTCACGCTGACGGCGCCCGAGATGACGGTTCTCGTCGGCGGTGCGCCGACTCGACGGAGAAGTTCGTGCAGGATTTCGCGGCCGCGTGGACCAAGGTGATGGACCTCGATCGCTTCGACCGCGCCTGATCTCTGCCGAGAAGGCATTCGACGGCTCCGTTCCGAGCCGATGTGCGAACGACCCGCGCTTGGCGCGGATACATCGAACCAGCGAGCATGCTCCGTCGACGCCTGACTCATCTGAGCCGCATCAGCTACGGAAGCACCGCGGCGATCGTAACGAGCATGGCACTGGTCGTTGGTCTGAACGCGACCGGCTCCACCAAGGTGACCGTGATCGCCGCGCTCCTGATAACGGCGCTCGCGGACAATTTGACTGATTCGTTGAGCATCCACATCTACCAGGAGTCGGAACGACTCGAGCCGCGCGAGGCGTTGATTGGCACGCTGTCCAACTTCGCTACGCGCCTTGTGGGCGGCTTGACGTTCGTGGTCGCCGTGTACGCGCTGCCGCCGTCGGTCGCCGTAGCCGCGTGCCTCGCCTGGGGAATGACCTTGCTCGGGTTGTTGACGGCGCTTCTGGCACGCGAACGAGGAGTGAGCGTCGTCTCCGAGATCGCCAAGCACGTCCTCGCCGCCTCGGCCGTGCTGGCGGTCAGCCGCGGCATCGCGAAGCTGCTTGTGTGACTCGCAACGGCGAGTCGCCGCATGGGCACGTCGATTCGCGCCGCACCGGGCTGCTCGCGACACCGCGACTCCCAACAGGCGACCGACACCGAACGTGGCCGCAGCGGCGAGGCCACCGATCCCGCCTTCGCGCGCGAACGCGCCGAGAAAGCTGTCGGGACCCGGCGGCAAAGGCACGGGACTCGCCGTTGCGCGCACCGTGCACCCGTGGCACCCACGTCCAGCGCATGCAGACAAGAAGCGCATGGAGCGTGTTTCCAATCGTGTCCGCGCTGCTCCCTTGTTGATGTCGGTCAAGCTGGTCAACGCCACGCGATCGATACTCGATCCACCGCGCCGTCGAACAGTCCATCGAATGGCGCCGCCAAGGAAAACACGACCGGGAAAGTGGAGGCCCGCGATGTCCATGCTCGCCCTGATCGAGCGGCGCGCGCCGCGGCGCACGGCGCTGGCGGTCGGCGTGGGGTTGCTCTGGCTCGCGGGCTGCGTAGAGATGCCGACCGGCCCGACGGTGGCCGTGATGCCGGCGCCGAACAAGCCGTTCGAGGTCTTCATGCAGGAGGACGAGCTATGCCGCGGATGGGCCGCGCATTCGATCGGCCAGCCCGGTCATGAGGCGGCGGCAGAGGCGTTCCTGAAATCGACGCTCACCGGCGCGGCGGTCGGGGCGGTCGCAGGCGCCCTGATCGGCGGCGACCGCGGAGCCGGTGCCGGGGCGGCAGTCGGGACCGTGGTCGGTGCCGGGGCCGGCACGAACGCCAGCGGATACACCGCCGCCAGCGCGCAGCGCCGCTACGACATCGCGTACCAGCAGTGCATGTACGCCAAGGGCAACGTGGTTTCGAACTATCCCCACCCCGGCTACTACCCGGCGCCACCGCCTCCGCCGCAGTAAGGCTGGGCCGATACGTCGGGTCCGGCAACGCGGCATCGAACCGGGTTGCGGATTCCCCTCAGAGGTTCTGACACGGCGGCGGCGATGTACGGACAGATTCTCCTTGCCTTCAAGTTGCTGGTGAACGACCGCGCCAAGTTCGCCGCGCTGTTGATCGGCATCACGTTCGCCGTGTTCCTGATGGTGCAGATGACGTCGATGTTCGCCGGCGTGCT
Source organism: Burkholderiaceae bacterium (assembly GCA_035502095.1). Taxonomy (GTDB): domain Bacteria; phylum Pseudomonadota; class Gammaproteobacteria; order Burkholderiales; family Burkholderiaceae_F; genus JAKANT01. The sequence goes on along the minus strand of DATJUX010000036.1, from coordinate 105,228 downwards.
GAACCGCTCGTCGTCGACGGTCATCAACGTGGGCTCCAAGATGTGGGTCATGGATCCTGCGGTCAACACGGCCGCCAACTCCATCCCGATGCCCGACTACATTCTCGACGTCGTGCGCAGCATCGACGGTGTGCGTTACGCGGTACCGCTCTTTTCGGGCGGCGCGCTCGTCAAGCTCGCCAGCGGTGCGTACCAGGCGGTTTCGATTCTCGGCCTCGACGACAGCAGCCTGTTCGGCCGGCCACAGCTTCTCGAGGGGCGGATCGAGGACATCTACGCCGAGAGCGGCTTCATCGTGGTGAAGGATGCGGAGTTCTCGAAGCTGAACAATCCGACCATCGGCACCGAGTTCGAAATCAACGACAACCGCGCGGTGGTGGTCGGCATCGCCCAGGTGTCCGTCAGCGGCCTGTTCGGCGTGCCGACGCTCTATACGACCTACAACCGCGCGATCCAGTACCTGCCGACGACACGGTTTACCGCGGCCTACGTGCTGGTCGAACCGAAGAGCGCGGCGGATGTGGCGCATATCAAGAGCGAAGTGGCGCAGCTGGGCTACGTGGCGCTCACCGAGGACGAATTCATCGCCAAGATCGTGCGCTTCTACACCTACCAGACGGGACTCGGCATCAACATCCTGCTGATGACCGTGATCAGCTTCATCGTCGGCCTGTCGATCTCGGGCCAGACGTTCTACACGTTCATCCTCGAGAACCTGGAGAAATTCGGCGCGCTCAAGGCGATCGGCGCGAAGAGCCGCGAACTGGTCGCCATGATCCTGTTCCAGGCGACCTTCACCGCGCTCACCGGCTACGGGCTGGGCTTGGGCCTGTGTGTCGCGGTGCTCACCGTGACGAGGCTGCGCGTACCCGACTACGCGGCGACGGTGAACCTTGCCATCCTGGCGATCGCGCTCGCGATGGTCGTGGTCATCGCCGCAATCTCGAGCTACATCGGCGTGCGCAAGGTGCTGCGGATCGAGCCCTTCGACATCTTCCGAGGCTAGCCGTGACCGGGACCCCACAGGCCGCCATCGCAGCCACCGGGCTCAACAAGGCGTTCGGCGTCGGCGAGGCGCGCACGCAGGCCCTGCGCGACGTCAACCTCGAGGCTCGCCTCGGCGAGATGCTGTACATCGTAGGTCCGTCCGGCAGCGGCAAGACCACGCTGCTCAGCGTGATCTCCGGGATCCTGCGCCCCGATTCTGGGCGCGTCACGATCGAGGGCGAAGACATCTGGAGCCTCGAGAGGGATCGCATCGCCGACCTCCGGCTCAACAAGATCGGCTTCGTGTTCCAGGATTACCACCTGTTCCCGCGTCTCACCACCGCCGAAAACGTCGCGATTCCGCTCATCCTCAAGAAGCAACCCTGGGAGGACGCAATCGCCCAGGCCCTGCGTTACCTGAAGATCGTCGGCCTCGAATCGCGCGCCGAGCTGCCTCCGGTGAAGCTGTCGGGCGGCGAGCAGCAGAGGGTGGCGATCGCACGGGCCATCGCGAGCCAGCCCGACATCCTCATCTTCGACGAGCCGACGGCATCGCTCGACGGCGACACGGGCAGGGCGATCGTCGGCTTCGTCCGCCACGAAGTGCTGAACGCCAGCCGCTGCATCGTCGTCGTCACGCACGACGCCCGCATCTACGAGTTCGCGCACCGCATCCTGCGCATGGAGGACGGCCAGCTGAAGGAGACCGAAAATGGCGCTTCGGTGGACCGGGACTAGGACGCTGTTCCTGCTTGCCGGCATCGGCTGCCTTGCCGGCATCGCTGCCGCGATCTACCTGAACCAGCGGCAGCCGCCGCAACGGCCGGTGTTCGATCCGGCTCCCAACCCGTACGCGCAGGGCATCTACGCCAACGGCATCGTCGAGAGCGAGCAGCCCAACGGCTCCAACGTCAACCTCTACCCGGAGGTCGCCGGCGTCGTCACCGCCGTGGCCGTGCGCGAGGGGCAGACGGTGGCCAAGGGCGCGCCGCTCCTCACGCTCGACGACAGGGTGCAGCGGGCCACCGCGGAGCAGCAGCGCGCGCAGGCGCAGGCCGCGCAGGCGCTGCTGGAGGAGCTGCGCGCGCAGCCGCGGCCCGAGACGCTGGAGGTCGCGCAGGCCCAGCTCGTTTCGGCCGAGGCCGCAGCCAGGTCGGCCAAGGACCAGTACGACAAGCAGCAGCGAGCGTTCGACCTCGATCCGCACGCGGTGAGCCGCGACGCGCTCGATTCGGCGCGCAACGCCTGGCTGCTGGCCGACGCGAACCGGATCACGGCGCAGCGCCAGCTCGACCTCACCAAGGCGGGCGCATGGTCGTTCGACATCCGCAACCAGCAGGCGCAGCAGCTGGCGCTCGCCAAGGCCTACGAGGCCTCGAACGCGCTGCTCGCGAAGTACACCCTGCGGGCGCCGGCCGACGGCATCGTGCTGTCGATCAAAGCCGGTGCGGGCAGCTACGCGACGCCGCAGGGGGTATACGACGCCTACACGCAGACGACGAACAACCCGCTGGTGGTGCTCGGCAGCGCGCCGGGGCGCCTGCACGTGCGCTGCTACGTCGATGAGATCCTGATCCCGCGCCTGCCCGCGCCCGGCGAGATCAAGGCGCAGATGTTCGTGCGCGGCACGCGCATAAGCGTGCCGCTCGAATTCGTCGGCATCGAGCCCTACGTCAGCCCCAAGATCGCGCTCTCGGACCAGCGGCAGGAGCGGGTCGACGTACGCGTTCTGCCGGTGATCTTCCGGTTCGCCAACGACGCGACGCTGAAGGTCTACGCCGGCCAGCTGGTCGATGTCTACATCGGGAAATAGGGTGGGAGCATGGTCTCTCCCGGCTGCCCGCGCCTGATCTTCGCTTCGATCGCGTGCACGCTGGGCGCGTGCGCGCTCGGGCCCGACTTCAAGCAGCCCGATCCGCCTGCCGTCAGCGGCTACCTGCCGGGAGGCGCCCGCACGACCGAAGGCGGGGCGGGCGTCGCCAGGCAGCGCTTCGATGAGCGCATCGACGTGCCCGCCGAGTGGTGGGCGCTGTTCGATTCGCCGCGCCTGAACGATCTGGTCAGGGGCGCGGTCGCGCGCAGCCCGACGCTCGTGGCAGCGCAGGCGGCGCTGCGCCAGAGCGAGGACAGCCTGAAGGCAGGCTATGGCGTGTTCTACCCGCAGGTGGGCGCGAGCGTGGTGGCCGCGCGCCAGAACTCGCTCGCGATCGTCAACCGTGCGCCGGTCGCAACCGGGCTCTACAACCTGGGTACCGTATCGGCCAGCGTCAGCTATGCCCTGGATCTGTTCGGAGGCCAGCGCCGCACGGTCGAGGCGCTCGGGGCGAAGGTCGATCTTCAGCGCGCCGATTATCTCGCCGCGTACCTCGCGCTGACGGCAAACGTGGCAAACACGGTCATCGCACGCGCCGGGTACCGGGCGCAGCGCGACGCCCTGCGCGAGATGATCGCGATGCAGGCCGACCAGATCCGTCTCGCGACGGTGCAGTACGAAGCCGGTACCGCGCCCTACGCGCCGGTGCTCGCGCTGCGCAGCCAGCGCGCGTCCAACCGGGCCACGCTCGCCGCGCTGGAGCAGAGGATCGACCAGAGCGAGCACCTGCTGGCGCAGCTCGGCGGGCAGGCGCCGGCGGAGGCGAGCCTGCCTGCGATCGCGCTCGACGAGCTGACGCTTCCGCTCGAACTGCCGCAGACGCTGCCGTCGACGCTCGCGCGCCGGCGGCCGGACATCCTGGCCGCGGAGGCGGTGCTGCATGCCGCGAGCGCGCAGATCGGGGTCGCGACGGCGGACCTGTTTCCGCAGCTGACGCTCGGCGGGGTGGCCGGGTCGTCGCACGGGGTGATCGCCGACCTGCTGCAATCGGGCACGCGCTTCTGGTCGCTGCAGGCATCGCTCGCCGCGTCGATTTTCAGCGGCGGCTCCCAGTGGTACGCACGCAGCGCTGCGATCGATGCGTACGACCAGGCGCTCGCCACGTACCGGGAAACGGTTCTGGAAGCGCTGACGCAGGTCGCCGACACACTGCGCGCGCTCGAACACGACACCGATGTGCAGAAGGCACAGGTCGATGCCGAGGTCGCCGCGGCAAGCAACCTGGAGCTGGTGCGCGCCAATTACGAAGCAGGCACGGCCGGATATCTCGACCTGCTCAACGCCGATTCCCAGCTCCGGCAGGCGCGCCTCGCTCGCTTTGCCGCGACCGCGCAGCGCCTGCAGGACACGGTGGCGCTGTACACCGCACTCGGCGGCGGTTGGTGGGGCGCCAGCGACGCATCGGTGCCGGCCGCCGCCCTTCCGCACTGAGCTGCAGGCGACCGTAGCGGGCGCTCGGTGCGGATGCGGTGCAGCGCTTGCAGGCGCTGCGCGCGTTTCCGCTCTTCGCGGGGCGGCAATGCCCCGCCGCCCGTCGGCGGCCGCGGAGATTGCCACGGATCAAACGGATCCGCGCGCGTTGCTCCCGCGAGCCGTGCGCAGTCGGCTGCGCATTCGGCGTTTTCCACTGCCGCTTCGGCACCCGCAAGATCGTCGAGAATTCGCACCACCGCGGCCAGGCCGAGCCAGGCGCGACGGCGCTCGACATCGTTGCCGGCAAGAGCGCCGTCGAGCGAGAAGCACGGCAATCGAATCTCCAGTCCGGCAGCCAGTCCGACCCAGTCAATTCGGACGGCGCCGGATAGCCCGAGTCAGACGCGTCATCGAAGCCGGCGCCCGGAATCCGACACCGCGCGTCCGCGGATGACGGCCATCGGCCACCCTGCGTCCTCAACACGCCGTCATCCCGCAATCCACACGAGGAGCACGGCGGAGAGGTACATGCCGCTCCCGAATACGCCGTGGTTGACCAGTGATCGCAGGCAGTTCCGGACGGGCGTCGACGTCTTTGAAGCGGCGAAGCCGGCTCCCATGGCCTGCTGCATGACGAACAGCGGCGCCACGGCCGTGGCGGTTCCCACGCAGCAGAGGGCCGGCAGGAACCTCGGGCTTTTCGTCCAATGCGACGCCGCAGAGCGCCACCAGGAGACCGGCGAGCGCCACCCCCACCGCGTAGTGAGTCAGCCAGCCCAACATCCGTTCTCCCTCGACCGGCGCTGCGCTCGCGATGGCGTTGTGTGCCCATTTGCCGCGGAACATGTGCCCGACCCAGCGGCCGACGAGGCCCAGATGGAGTGTCTGGACCTTGATCCGCTGCAGCAGCAGGAGCCAAACGTCCATCACAGCGGTTGCGCCGATGCCAACGAACGCGATCCGGATCAGGTCTTCAAACAGCACGGCCATGGCGGTTCCCCCACCGAGGATTGACGAACGAGATACCCGGCCGCACTGGAAGTTCAAGTCGACTTGAAGTCAAGAGGTCGCGATGGACATCGCGGAGGTGGCAAGGCGCGCGAGCGTGCCGGCATCGACGCTGCGCTTCTCTATGAGGCGAAGGGCCTCATCACGTCGGTAGGCCGTCGGGGCGCACGCCGTTGGTTTACCCCGGGAGTGCTGGATCGATTGGCTCTGATCGCTCTGGGGCGGGCCGCCGGCTTCTCCCTGGACGAGATCGGGGCGATGTTCTCACCCGATGGGAAGCCGATGATCGATCGGCGGATGCTGTCGGCCAAGGCAGACGAGATCGACCGAATGATCAGGAGGCTGCGTGCGATGAGCGGCGGGTTGAGACATGCTGCCGCGTGCCCGGCGCCGAACCAGGCCGAATGTCCTACGTTCCAGCGCCTGCTACGAGCCGCTGGCGCCGGGGCTCTGGTGCCGCGCCGCACATCGGTGCGATCGCGTCGCGGATCCGCCACGACACCCGGGTCGCCGGCCGCCTCGAGCGCCGCACGAGCGCGGTCACGACGACGCCCGTGATGTCGTCGGGCGTACGGGGCGAGCGACTGGAATGCCGGCGATCCGAAGCCGGTCTTTCACCCTCCCGCCACTTGAACGCGGTCGGCATGCAGGGCTTCGAAGATCGGCGCATCGCCGAAGCGGAACAGGTCGAGGCTCGCTGAGCGCTCCCCGTCGGCCCTCGCTGTGAAGGGCACCCACGACGGCACGACGAACAGGTCGCCACGTGTGACGTTCCAGCGCCGGTCGCCGACCGTGGCGGTTCCGGTGCCGTCGAAGACCTGGTAGACGGAGGAGCCGACCTCGCGCCGCGCGAGACTCTCGGCGCCGCCGCGAATACGGTGCATCTCGGCGCGGATGGTCGGCAGCACGTCCTTGCCGTTGCTCGGATTCGTGAAGCGGACCGCCGCATGTCCCGGACTGAGCGTCGCCGCGCAGCCTTCGTCTTCGAGCGCCAGTTGCTCGCGCAGCGCATGATCGGTGTCGACCCAGCGGTAAGCGAGCAGCGGCGAGGCCGTCGGTGCGTCCGGCTGCGAAAGAGGGCGCAGGCCGCGATGGCCCCACAACCGTTCGGAGCGCGACCGCTCGGGCGTGGTTCTTTCGGCCGTGCCGATCTGCTCGCGGCCGAACTCGAAGAACTGTGATTCGGTGTAGTACGCGAACGGGATGTCGAGCCCGTCGATCCAGGCCATCGGCGCACTGGCGGCGTTGTGATGCGCGTGCCAGTTCCAGCCCGCCTGCGGCAGGAAGTCGCCGCGCGACATGCGCACCGGATCGCCGTTGACGACGGTCCATACCCCTTCGCCCTCGACGACGAAGCGAAAGGCATGCTGTGAATGACGATGCTCCGGAGCGTCCTCGCCCGGCATCAGGTACTGGATCGCGGCCCACAGCGTCGGCGTGGCGTAGGGCTTGCCGCCGAGCGCCGGATTGGCGAGCGCGATCGCGCGCCGCTCGCCGCCGCGGCCCACTGGGACCAGATGCCCGGCGCGATCGGCCAGTGCGACCAGGTTCTGCCAGCGCCACAGGTGGGGCGCGGCCTTCGACTTCGGATGCATCGGCATCAGGTCGGCGATCTCCGTCCACAGCGGCACGAGCAGTTCACGCTCGAAGCCGCGGTACAACTGTTCCAGCTCCACGGAGGCTTCCGGTTGCCCCGGCGCGGCAATGGCCTTCAGGTTCACCGGTGAGGGAGTGGTCTCGGTGGTCATCGCGTTCTCCTTCATTCGGGGCGGCCAACGGTGAGTGCGATGGTGCCCACGCCGTCGATGCGACCCTCGATGCGGTCACCGGGTTGCAGCGCGCCCACGCCTTCCGGCGTGCCGGTGACGCACTCGCGCGCGGCGACAGGGTATCTGCGGATCGCCCCTCGGTCCAACCGAAGAGGGGATGATCCCGCCCGCTCATGCATAGAGATCGATCGCCGCCAAGGGAAGGTGTCGATAGGGCAGGTCGGCCCTATCCGCTCGTGACGAAGTGCACGGCGGGCGCCAGCGCCACCAGCGCCAGCGCGAAGTTGAGCCAGCTCCCGAGGTTGACGAGAGGCGCCACGCCGAGCCAGATCGAAAAGCCGCGGTCTGACACCGTAAGCAGTGGATTGGTGAGTGGATTGAGTTGTCGCGCGGCTCGAGAGCACCCGCCGCCGCGGCGCGGCCCGAGCCCGATTGGAACGAAGCCGAGCGGCCTGCGCGCATACGCCGACGCCGACGGGTGACATCTTCATCGCGTTTCGATAGAGTCGATCGAGACCGAGACGCGAAACTGATCGCGTTGACCCTGTGCAGACCGATCGGGCGAAACATCGCCCAGGCGCCGATGACGACGGATGCCACACGGCTTGCCGCGCAAGCGCAACAAGGCACGGCGCGGGAAGTCTTTCTCGCCTTTCTGCGCCTTGGACTGACGAGCTTTGGCGGTCCGATTGCCCATCTGGGTTACTTTCGCGCCGATCTGGTCGTGCGTCGCAAATGGCTCGACGAGAAGAGCTATGCCGACCTCGTGGCCCTGTGCCAGTTTCTGCCCGGCCCGGCAAGCAGCCAGGTCGGGATTGCGGTCGGCCTCATCCGCGCCGGCTATGCGGGCGCGCTCGCGGCCTGGATCGGTTTCACGCTGCCCTCCGCGCTCGCGCTGGTGCTCTTCGCGCAAGGAATCGGAACGGTCGACAGAGTCCTCGGCGATCACTGGTTGCACGGCCTGAAGGTCGTGGCGGTGGCCGTGGTGGCGCAGGCGGTGCTTGGCATGATGCGGTCGCTAGCGCCCGATCGGGGCCGGGCCACGGTTGCGGTGATCGCAGCTGCCATCGTGCTTGCGGTGTCTTCGGCGTGGGGCCAGCTTGGCGCGATCGCATTGGGGGGAGTCATCGGGCTGACCATGCTGCGAGCGGACGCACCCGGCGGCGACCATGTGTCGCTGCCGCTGGCGGTGAGTCGCCTGACGGGGGCCGCCGTATTGGCGGCCTTCGTCGTCCTCCTGGTCGGATTGCCGGTGCTCGCTGCAACCGTCCCAAGTCAAGGCCTGCGGCTCTTCGAGGCCTTCTACCGCGCGGGTTCACTCGTGTTTGGCGGTGGCCATGTGGTGCTGCCTCTCTTGCAGGCATCGGTTGTTCCGCCCGGCTGGGTCACCAACGATGCCTTCCTCGCCGGTTATGGAGCTGCGCAGGCCGTGCCTGGGCCGCTTTTCACCTTCGCGGCATACCTTGGTGCGGTCATGGGCCCGGAGCCGAACGGTTGGGCAGGCGCAGCGCTATGTCTGGCAGCAGTGTTCCTGCCATCGTTCCTTCTTGTCATTGGCGCACTGCCGTTCTGGGACGAGCTGAGGCGATTGCATGCTGCCCGGTCCGTCCTGCGCGGCGTGAACGCGGCGGTCGTCGGGCTGTTGCTCGCGGCGCTTTACAGGCCGGTGTGGAGCTCGGGAATTACGGGCGCGGCGGATTTCTCGCTCGCCGCGGCCGCGTTCTTGTTGCTGGTCGCATGGCAGACCCCGCCGTGGCTGGTGGTGCTGCTCAGCGCGTTTGCCAGTGCGCTGGTCGCGACTTTCTGAGTTCGGCATGCGTTTCGCCGAGTACGGCGTGCCGCAGTTCGCGCGGCTGGACTTCCACGGCACGGCGGTCATTCTTCCTCCACGCTGCAGAAGGAATCGTTTTCAGGCACTTCTACGACGCCGTCAAGCAGCGTGACATGGCCAAAGCGCGCGCTGTCTCGCCGACATATGGTCTTCGCCGGCTTGTTCGAGACTCATCCGAACGACGACGCCTGCAGCGCCAGGTTCACGCAACTCTTCAGATCGCAACCGGCCGATCGAAACCGGCGCGCGCGTGTGGCGCGATGGCATCGAGAAAGCGGGTCGGCTTGACGGATCAGAACAGCAGAAGATCGCGCGTGCCGAGCCCGCGACTTGCCGGTTCGAGTTCGATGCCTTCGTTGCCATCCGGATCCACGACGACGCGAAACCTCGGGCCCAGCACCCCGCGGCCCAGCACGATGAAGACGGCGTAGACGACGTGGCCGGTCGCGATCAAGTTCGCAACCTTGTGCGCGTCAGATTCAAAGGGTTCGCCGACCCACGTGTTTGTCGCGCCATCTGCTTCCTGCAACCTGGCGCGCAATATCCGGCCCTCTTCGTCCAGGTGCACACCGGTAAGCCCGAATAGCGCCATCGCCTGCCTCCGGTCGCATTGAATTGGCGAACTCCTCGGCGAGCGTACGACCCGGCCGCCTCGCCGCCCGCGACGGATCTGCATCAGCTCCCGAGTTTGTTTGGATCGCGCCACGTCCGCTCGAACGGCAGCCGCCAGGCGCGCGGCGCAACGAGCTGGTGGATTGCGTTCGGACCCCAGGAGCCGGGCGCGTAGTGCCGCACCGCCGGCGGCGCCTCGAGGACCGGCATCGAAACCTGCCAGAGACGCTCGATGCCTTCGGCGGTGGTGAACAGCGTGTGGTCGCCGCGCATCGCGTCGAGGATCAACCGTTCGTAGGCCTCGAGCACGTCACCCACCAGCCCGGTGTCGTGCATCGCGAACTGCAGGCTCAGCTTGTCCAGCCGCATGCCGGGCCCCGGGCGTTTGCCGTAGAACGACAACGACATCTTCGAGGCATCGGCGAGGTCGAAGGTGAGGTGGTCGGGCCCCTGTGTCCCGACGCCGGACCCGGCCGGGAACATGCTCTTGGGTGGCTCGCGAAAGGCGATCGAAATGATCCGCTGCCCCTCGGCCAGACGTTTGCCGGTGCGCAGGTAGAAGGGCACGCCGGCCCAGCGCCAGTTGTCGATCGAGCAACGCAGCGCGATGAAGGTCTCGGTCTCCGATTCGGGACTCACCCCTTCTTCCTGCCGGTAGCCGTTGTATTGGCCGCGCACCACGTCGCCGGGCTGGATCGGCAGCATGCTGCGGAAGACCTTGTTCTTCTCTTCGCTGATCGATGCCGGTTCCAGCGCGGTGGGCGGCTCCATGGCCATGAAGGCGAGGATCTGGAACAGGTGCGTCACCACCATGTCGCGGTACGCGCCGGTGGACTCGTAGAAGCCGGCGCGCTTGCCGAGACCGAGCGTCTCGGGCACGTCTATCTGCACGTGCTCGATGAAGTTGCGGTTCCAGATCGGCTCGAACAGCCCGTTCGCGAAACGAAACGCGAGGATGTTCAGCGCCGGTTCCTTGCCCAGGAAGTGGTCGATCCGGAAGATCTGCTCCTCGGAAAACACCTCATGGACCCTTGAGTTGAGCTCCACGGCACTTTGCAGATCCGTGCCGAAGGGCTTCTCCATCACGATGCGCGCGCGCTCCGCCAGCCCCGCCGCGCCGAGCAGCCGGACCGCCGCGAGGGCGGCGCCGGGCGGCACGCTCAGGTAGTGCAGGCGGCGGCATTCCGCACCGATGCCGGCTTCCGCGCGAGCCACCGCCGCCTTCAGCGCCTCGGTGCCGGCTGAAAGCGGCACGTAGTCAAGGTTCGCGGCGAAAGCGTCCCGGGCTTCGGGCGTCGGCTTGCGCGAGCCGAACTCGTCGAGCGCGGCGCGCGCGATGCCGCGCAGGTCGTCCGCAGCGAACTCCTCGAGCGAGACGCCGATGATCCGGCACTGGGGGATGAAGCCGGCGTTCGAGAGGTGGAACAGCCCCGGCAGCAGTTTGCGCCGTGCCAGATCGCCGGTGGCCCCGAACAGCACGACGACCTGGGGAAAGCGCGGGCCGACACCCGCAGGAATCCTCCTTGCCACGGCCGCGCTCCTCGCCTCCAACACCGGTGAGACTGTACGGCATGCGGGCGCCGGTTTGCCCCTCGGAGCCAACGTGCGCTTGAGCGTGCGTGTCGTTCTGGATCGAACGCAAGAGTGAAAGGAACGCAACGCCCGTCGAGTTGGGCCTATGACGAGCGTCCTCGGAATGCGCGTCCGATCTGGACGCTCGGCAGACGTCGAAAGAGCCATCGGTTGTCTCTTCAATTGCACAGGGCGGCGCACGGATCGAGAATGGGCTATCCGTGGAGGTCTGCCAACGGCGATGAGGAGCCCGTCGCCGGCGCAATGAAATCGCTCCGGACCAGTCGTTCGCTCTGCGGGCAAGCCGGTCAGTTGGATTGCTCGCCGCGCAAATGCGAAGGCACAAACAACAGACCCCGCTGAAGCGGGGTCTGTCGTAGGGCGGCTGACGACTACTGCTCGCGCCGACGCATCGCTGCTAGACCAGCGAGGCCGACGCCGAGAAGGGCAAGTGTGCCCGGTTCGGGCACAGTGCCACCCCCGCCCCCGTTAGCGCTGACGGAAGGTATGCTGACCTGCCCGAGACCGCTTTGCGGAATGTACGAATTCTGATAAATCGGGTCCGGTCCAAGGTCGCCCCAAGCGTACGTGCCTAACGAGGCATTTCCGTAGGAGCTGCGGATCAATCCGATCGATAGCGCCGTGCTAGGTGGGGCCAGATTGCCCGGGCCGTTGTAGGTGAATGTGACATCCTCTAACGTCGGGTCGGCCGAACTCGCACCGCCGCTTGCCTGCCAACCAGTCTGCGCCTCCACGGTGATTAGCCCCGGGATGCCGTCCAGGGTGACGTAGCCTTGATCCGTGCCAGCCGTGATTAGATCCGTGCTCGACGCCGTGATCGAGTAGTGATAATCGAAATACGCCCCAAAGGGTGTGACGCTGTCGAGCGTCAGGACTATCGCAGCATGAGCGTTGCCGGCACATAGAGCGGCCAACGCGAAAACACGCGCAAGTCGACGTGGACATGAGTAAATCATGCGAGATCCTCCCTCGCCGGCTAGGGCAGGCAACTTTCGGACCACTCGCCCGCGCTTTGTATTTTTTCAAAGGCTTACAAGGTGCTCTCTATGACCGAAGTACCGCAACGTTAAGAAATCCGACGCGAATAGGCTGCCACCGCAGGGCATCGTGGCGCCGAGTCGATCGGGGGACTGCTGCGACCGGCGGTTCAAGCGAACTGCCGGATCCCTACGTCCAGGCCCAGGTCGAACGCAATCGCTGAACAGAATGTCACTGCAAGGTCAGGCGTAACGGTGACGTGGCGGCGGTCTCGATACCGTGCTCGGCATCGACCCCGACCACACCGGTCGAAGGGCGAACCCCGGCAGGAGGACACTATGGAACCGAATCTCTTTGGTCTCGTTGTCGCTTCCGATCAACGCAGCAAGCAAGACGAGGGCGACTTCGTGTCGGAATTGACAATGGAGGAGTTGGCTCGGGTCGGTGGCGGAGTGTGGGGCTCCGGCGAGGAATTGCCGAAAGAATCGTGAGATCAGGGGACACGGGCCGGAAACATGCGTTAGCGAGCCGGGCCGTTCTCCTTCCAGTGGGCGCGCGTCAGCTCTCGAGCCGCTCAGGGTCGCCACTGATTGGAAGCTGCGTCGGTCGAGCAGATCGCATGCGAGGGAGGCAAAGGCAGCGCATCAGTGTCCACTCATGATTTGAAATGCAGGGCAGCGATAGCGGACGTTTCGAGCAACCGGAAGGGGTCGATCGCTGACTCCGCTGGTTTGCTCGCAGCACGCGCCGCGTTCAGCACTTCGTGGCCGTCACCCGCGTCGTGCTCATGGTCTCTGCAGGCCCGCAGCCGCGCCGACCGGGATTCGGGCGACGACGATCGTGCCGGCGCCGGGTTCGCCGGTGATCTCGACCGAGCCGCCAAGCATCAGCGCGCGCTCGCTGATGCCGCGCAGTCCGAAGGATCCCTGCTTCGCGCGCGATTCGGGTGCAATGCCGACGCCATCGTCCGTCACCGTGAGGACCGCTTCGTTGTCGCGACGCTGCAGTTCGACCCGAACGTGCCCGGCGCGCGCGTGGCGCGTGACGTTCGTGATCGACTCCTGCATGATGCGGAACAACGCCGACGCGTACGGTTCCCTGAGCGAAGCCAAGGACGAATCGAAGTGCAGGGTTCCTTCGAGTCCGGTGCGCTGCACGACGTTTTGCATCAGCCACTCCGCGGCGGCGCCCAGGCCGAGATCGTCGAGCACCAGCGGCCGCAGGTCCGCCGATATGCGGCGCGTCGTCGTCACCGTGAAGTCGAGCAGCTCGCGCATCGTCTGCGCACGCTCGAGCAGATCGCTCCGCTCTGCAGGCAGCGTGGCTTCGAGCAGATCGACATCCATTTTCAGCGCAGTGAGCGCCTGGCCGAGTTCGTCGTGCAGCTCGCGTGCGATGCGCGCGCGCTCGGCCTCGCGCATGTCCTGCATCTTCATCGCGATGGCCCGCCGCTCGGTGATGTCGCGCGCGATCTTCGACGCGCCGATGACGCGCCCCTGGTCGTCCTTGATCGGCGAGATGGTCAGCGACACCGGGATGAGACGGCCGCTGCGATGCGCGCGCTGGGTCTCGAAGTGATCGAGACGTTGACCGACGCGAAGAAGCTCCACGATGCGGTCTTCTTCCGCCATCAGCTCCCTGGGGATGATGAGTGAAATGTTCTGGCCGATGGCCTGCTCCGCCGTGTGGCCGAACATGCGTTCCGCCGCCGCGTTCCAGGTCTGAATGATCCCGTCGAGAGACTTGCCGATGATCGCGTCATCCGATGTCTCGACGATCGCGGCCAACAATCGATCGGGGGCAAGGCGGCCCGCGCGCGAATCAATCATGGGCACTTCGAGTCGGGGCTTGGGGCAGGAGTTCCTTTGTTCTCGAGCTCATTGCCCGGCGCGCTCGAAGGTGCCGGTTGGTCACGCGCATCGGCGACCCGAGCCAGGAAGGCAACGGGCACCGGGCGAAGCGCCTCGAACGGCGCCGCGCCGCCTGCGGACAGCACCGCCGGTGAGAGGCCGGGACACGTCACGCGAGCGCCGCGGTGCGAATGGTCGGCAAAGTGGATGCATCCGAGACCTGGGAGGGTGGAGCCGTTCGAGACGGGCCACGGGCCAGCCGCAGAACCGACGAGATACCTGCGCGAACGAGCGGGCGAACGCCGGAAGGTCGATCCCGGTGCGCATACCCACACGCGAGCAGTGCTGCGAAAATGCCAACGACGGCTGGCGAAGCCGGCGCCCGGGCGCCGAAAGCATGGAGCGCGATCAAACCACGAAACCGCCGCCCATCGACCTCGTGCGGCCATGAACGAGGAGGTCGCGACCGGCGGCAACCTGAAGCGAAGAGGCAATCGCATGCGACCGCGAAAACGCGCGAAGATTGTCGCCACTCTCGGGCCCTCGAGCGACGACCGCCAGACCATCCAGGCCCTGTTCGACGGCGGCGCCGATGTCTTCCGGCTCAATTTCAGCCACGGCAGTCATGAAGACCATCGGCGGCGGCTGGAAATCATCCGCGAGGTCGAGCTTGCCAGCGGGCGCCCGATCGGCGTGCTGCTCGACTTGCAAGGACCGAAGCTGCGCATTGGCACGTTTGCCGGCGGTCCCATTCGACTCGACAAAGGCGAACCATTCCGGCTCGATCTCGACGCGCGGTCTCCCGGGGATGCCGCGCGGGTCGCACTTCCGCATCCGGAGATCTTCGCAGCCCTCGCACCTGGAGCCGAGTTGCTTCTGGACGACGGGCGCGTGCGCCTGCGCGTCGAGCACTGTGGTGCCGACTTCGCCGAGACGCGCGTCGTCGCCGGTGGCGCGCTGTCCGACCGCAAGGGGGTGAACGTGCCGAACGTCGTCCTTCCACTCTCCGCGCTGACCGAGAAGGACCGCGGCGACCTCGACTTCGGCCTTGGGCTCGGCGTCGACTGGGTGGCCCTGTCGTTCGTGCAGCGGCCGGCCGATATCGGGGAACTGCGCGCGCTCGTGGCGGGGCGCGCGGGCATCGTTGCGAAGATGGAAAAGCCCGCTGCGATCGCGTCGCTCGATGCCATCGTCGCAGTGACCGACGCGGTCATGGTCGCGCGTGGTGACCTCGGCGTGGAGATGCCGGCCGAACTGGTGCCGTCGCTCCAGAAGCGCATCGTCGCGGCGTGCCGGCGCGCGGGCAAGCCCGTCATCGTCGCCACGCAGATGCTGGAGTCGATGGTGAACGCGCCGGTGCCAACGCGTGCGGAAGCGTCCGATGTCGCCACCGCCATCTACGAGGGCGCCGATGCGGTCATGCTTTCTGCCGAATCGGCGAGCGGCGGTTATCCGGTCCAGGCGGTGCAGATCATGAGCCGCATCATCGAGCAGACCGAAAAGGACCCGAGCTACCGTGACCTGATCGACGCCTCGCGCTCGGAACCGCCCTCGTCGGCGGCCGACGCAATCGGGTTCGCGATGCGTCACGTCACCGCCTTGCTTGCAGCGGCGGCGGCCGTCGCTTACACGAGTTCGGGTTATTCGGCGCTGCGCATGGCCCGCGAGCGGCCGCGCGCGCCCATTGTCGGCATCACGCCGAGCCGCGCCACGGCGCGACGACTCGCGCTCGTGTGGGGCGTGCACGCGGTGCTGTCGCACGACGTGGCGGATATCGCGGACATGACCGACGTCGCCCGGCGCACCGTGCTGCAGGAAGGGCTCGGCGCCGCGGGCCAGACGATCGTGATCTCGGCGGGGATGCCGTTCGGGACGCCCGGCACCACCAACGTCCTTCGCATTGCTCAGATTGAGTGAGAAACGCACCGCCGTCGTCCCTTGGACCGACGCTGCCGCCGTGTCGCGCCTCGACCAGTTGTACGACTGCCTCAAGGGCCGATCCGATGGGGCGATCACGCGCGCCCACGTCGAGGCGATGCAGTGAGCTGCGGGCCGCGCGCTCGACCGGTTTCCCGACGATGCAACGCGACATGGTCGAGCAGGACTGGGGCCGCCTCGACGCGCTCTTGAGGCTGATCGATCAATCCTGCGCGGCGGTCAGTCCGGCAGCTTGGCAGGTTCCGAAAACGGTTTCCTGGCGTCCACGACGAACATGATGAGGGCGATCAGGTCCGTCGAACCACTATTGAAGACCTGCATCGCCATGCCGCCTTCATGTCCGTTCAGGCCGTGGCCGGCTTCGACGTGCAGCACGCCGTGCGGCGTCCTCTGTCCAAGCTCGCCCTTGATGACGTAGAAAGCTTCCGATCCCGGGTGCGAATGAACGGGCGTCTCTGCACCGGGAGGGCCGGTGCCCGCGTTCACGCGGAGCAGGTACTCGGATGCGCCAAACGACGGCACCGGCCCGATCTCGGCGAGCTTGGTTCCACCCGGCGTGGACGCGCCCTTCGGACCCAGCGTCAGTACCCACACCTTGCCGGCGAGTTCCACGATCAGCGATGTCGTCGTCTCGTAGCGGACCGAGGCCGGATTCCACCCGTCCGGACCCACCGCGACCTTCGCATCGTCCATGCTCGGGAAGGTTTCGACGCGCCAGTAGAGCGGGCCGGCGGGCAGTTCGGCAATCTTCTTCTGCGCCAGCGGCTTGACCGTATAGGGCATGGTCGCGGCCGCGGACGATGGTGCCAGCCAGGCGACCGTGCACAGCAAAGCAATGCCGACGGCGACTTTCCTGCCGAGGATATGCAGGCTCATGGTTTCTGGGGCTTCGGATTGCCTCGATGCAGGCTTCATTGCTCGTCCTTCAGGTCCCGGGGTCCACGTCGAGGTGGCAAACGAGATCCGGGGTGAAACTCTGTTTCAGGTTCCTGATTCGCATCCGACGGCACCCTGGGTGCAGACTGGGAGTCGAAGCTACCAACCCGGCTGCGGCGGGTCCCTTTCAAACGGTTAGTTTTCGATGAGGAAGCGATGACACGGGCTTCCGAGGCGGCCCCCGAGGCTCCGGAAGCGCCGGCGCGCACGCCGTTGCAGGTCGGGGAGTGGCACGTCGCGCCCGATCTGAATCGGATCGCGCGCGGCGACCGGGTCGTCGTGCTGGAACCCAAGGCGATGGCGCTGCTCGTCGTACTTGCAACCCGCTCGGGCGAGGTGGTTAGCCGCGACGCGCTGATGCTCGCGGTTTGGCCCGGAGTCGTTGTCGGCGACAACGCGCTGACCCAGGTCGTCATCAAGTTGCGCAAGGCACTCGGCGACACCGCGCGCGAGCCGGCCTACGTCCAGGCGATCGCGAAGAAGGGCTACCGCTTGATCGCGCCGGTGCGACGGGCCGATGAGGCGATCGGCGAAGGCCTGTCGGCTTCGCCCCAGCCGATAGATCCGCCGGCGCCATCGCAGTCGGTGCAGACACCTGCGCCGCGACGCGTGTCACGGTGGCTGCTCGCCGGCTCAGTCGTCGCGGTCTGCATTGCCGTCCTGGCCGGCTACGTCTCGACGGCGCGCGCCCCGGCACCGGCCGCGATGCAGAACGACCTCGACTCGGCCGCCAGCCCGCCGACGATTGCGGTGCATCCGTTCGAGGAAATCGATCCGCAACCAGGCGCGACGCCGATGGCGCGCGCGATCAGCGCCGACCTCATGACCGACCTCTCGAATGTCACGAACATCCGGGTGATCGACGCCAGCCGTGAGGTGGCCGGCGGCGGCGTGACCCGGCAGCCGCGCTACGTGCTGACAGGTACCGTGCAGCGAGAAGGCAACAGGCTTCGCCTCGACGTGCTGCTTGCCGAATCGGCCACGGGGCGCCTGGTCTGGTCGGAGCGTTTCGACCGCCACGTGACGGATCTGTTCAGCGTGCAGGATGAACTGGTGAACGACATCCTGAAGGTGCTTCCCGTACATGTCAGCGAAGCAGAGACGCGCCGCATCGCGAACCGCAGCACGCGCAACCTCGAGGCCTGGGAGCAGTTCGTGCGTGCCCAGGCGGCGCTGCTGGTGCGCCGGCCCGAGCAGAACGAGCGCGCGCGGTTTCTCTACCGGGACGCCATCCGGCTCGACCCGGCGTTTTCGCGCGCGTACGCCGGGCTGGCGATGACGTACGCGCTCGAAGCGCAACAGGGTTGGGTTGGTGACGCCGAAGGCGCGCTTGCGCGCGCCTTCGAACTCGCCCAGACCGCAGTCAAGATGAATCCGGACCTGCCGGAGGCGCACTGGGTGCTGGCCTTTGTTCACACCCAGCGGCGGCAACACGACGAGGCGCTGCGCGATCTGGACGACTCGCTGCTGCTCAACCCCTCGTACGCCGATGCCTATGCGCTGAAGGCCGGCATCTACACCTATCTTGGCCGCCCGTCCGAAAGCGTAGCCCTGCTCAGAATCGCGCAACGGCTCAATCCCGCGGCAGGATCGCTGTACTTCCTGCTGCTCGGCCGCGCCTACTACTTCCTCGGCGACGGGGAGCAGGCCCGGCTCAACCTTGGCCAGGCACTCGAGCGCAACGCGCAAAGCCTGGAGGCGCGCGTCTACCTTGCCGCCTCGCTCTGGCAGACAGGCGACCGGGATGAAGCGCACTGGCAGGCAAACGAGATCCTTGCCCTTGCACCCGGTTTCCGCGCCGACGTCTGGCTCGCGACCTACCCGCTCACGGACCCGGGCGAGCGACGGCGCCTGCGCGGGGCGCTTGCCGAGATTGGACTGCCTGTGCGCTGACGGCAGGCACCAGCCAAAGCGTCGCGCCTGGGGGCTTCGCATTTCTCTGGGCCGGTTGCTGCGGAGTCTCAGTCGCTCAGGAGTGGGAAGGTCGGGGCGGCGGGCGGGGTGCGTCACGCGAGTGTTCTGAACTCGATCGACAGCGTGCGCTCCGCGTTCAGTGAATTCGCGACCAGGCATCCACGTTCCGATTTCTCGACCAGCTGCCGGGCCCGCGCCTCGTCGGTGCCGCCCGGAACAGTCAGGCAGACACGACTCGAGAAGCGGATGAACCGGGACACACCATCGGCGCGGTCCAGGACGCCTTCGGTCGAGCAGCGAATCTGCTGCCACTCGAACCGCGAGGCGCGCGCAATCGCTCGAAAGGTCAGCACGAGGCAGTCTGCGACCGCGGCGCAGAGCAGCGTTTCAGGCGACCAACGATCGCCGGGACCGTTGAATTCCGCGGGAGGTGCACTGTCGATGTCCGCCAGACCCTGGGAGGACAGGGAAACGCTGCCGGAGGCGGCGCCCGCTGCCTCCGCGGTGTACCGATGTGGATACGGGTGCATTGCCGGTCGAAGCCTTTCGAGTCAGCGAAGAAGGTCGGCACGCGGCCGACGGCGACGCCGCGCCCCATTCGGACCTGGCACAAGCGTTCGGCATCGCGGTTCAGTCCAGGCGGTCGGCCCGGATGCCGGCGGTCGCGACCGATGCCTGAACGGCAGCTCAGGACGCTTCGCGCGCGCAGCTGTTCCAGCCAAGGAGGCGGTAGAGCGGACAGAAACGCAGCACGCCGGTTGCGAGTGGAATGATGCCGATGTATGCCCACGGACCGAGCGTCTGACTGACCGCGAGTGCGATAAGAGCCAACCCGCCGACGATTCGAATGAGGCGATCGAGGAACCCAACGTTGACTTGCATACGAGACTCTCCTTGAATTGCTCAAGACTTCATCGATCAGAATAGGAACGCATGCGATGCCGGTCGTTGACGCATGTCAACGTCAAGCAAATGACTTCGCGCTCATTGCGCCGGGCCGAAGAGCGAACCGGCGCTGCCTCAGCCGCTCGTGACGAAGTGCACCGCCAGCGCCAGCGCCACCAACGCCAGCGCGAAGTTCAGCCACACGCCGTGGTTGAGCCAATATCCGCGCGGGATTTCCTTCTCGCCGAGGCCGCGCACGACGTTGCGGAACTGCAGCGCCGACACGATCGAGGCCGCCGCGCCGATGACGAGAAGGGCCACGCCGAGCCAGAGCGAAAAGCCGCGCTGCGAGGCGGAAAGAACCTGGTTGGCGACCATCCTCAGGAACAGCCCGAAGCGCTCGACGACGAACCCGAAGCCCATCAGGGCGATGGCGGTGCGCTGCCAGGCGAGCAGCGTGCGCTCGGCAGCGAAAAGCACGCGCGGATCGTCGAGATAGGACATGTTCGTCAGTCAATTCGTGCACCGTACATACATCTTCGCCGCTCCTTCCGGACGTCGTGCAGCGTGCTCCGGAGTGCCTGTTGAAACGGGGTCCTCGCCCGCGCGCAGTTCCGTGATGCGCTCGTAATAGCGCGCCCGCAGGAGCAGGCGCTTGCGTTGCGCCGACTCGGTGAACGACGAACGGTCGTGCAGGACGTTGTTGCAGACCAGTCCCATGCCGGGTTCGAGGCGGACGCGGAGCGTGTACGGGTTGGTGGCGAGCAGATGCTCGAGCGCTCCTACGGCGGCGCGCGTCGCCGCATCAGGGTTCCATACGATGCTGCGCGTGCGCGCCGTGTATCGCATGTGGAGATGGCCGGCCGCGTCGATCGTGAACACCGGTCCCGCTTGATCGGCGCGCGCCTCGGCGCCATCCTCGCCGCGCGCGGGAATCGTCATCGCATCGGGCGCCATCAGCGCGCGGACGTGCGCCGGGTCGGCATCGCGCAGTTGCAGGTACACGATCTCGGGGTCGAGCACCCGGTTCTCGCCGCCGTGTTCGGCGCGCTGCACGCAGTGCAGGACCATCGCGCGCACGGCGCGCGCCGGCGGGTTGTAGTAGCCGTCCGTGTGCCACTTGATGGCACGGTTGGTGTAGGGAATGAACTCAGCGCGCGTGCCTCCCTCGACGCACGCCAGGGGCGTGATGCCGTCGTCGTCGGCGAGATAGTTCGTGTCCAGCGTGTGCAGGCCGAGCTGAGCCCCGATGGCGCGCGTCGCGGCCTTGGCCGACTCGATGTCGGCCAGGGCGGGCGGCGTCGCGTAGACGGCCATGTTGGCGTGCGCGCAGCGCGCCAGCAATGCGTTGTGTTCGACGTCCGAGAGCCGGAGTGGATCGCGGACCTCGACCACGAGCGCTTCCGCCGAGCGTGGATAGACCTCGAGCTTGCGGACGCGCCAGGCCGGGTACGCCGTGTCGTCGTCGAGGTCGAAGGGACCGACCGAGCGCGCCATGGTCAGGTGATCGCAGAACCGGGTGCGGTTGCCACGAGGTTGTCGACCAGCGGGCGCAAGGTATCGATCGCGGCCGGCGCTTCGATGGCGACGATCTGGTCGACCAGCCACGCCTGGTCCGTCTCGTCGGCTTCGCCGAGGAGCTGGTGCGCGCAGTAGCGCGCGAACGCGAAGTCGGGGCCGTTTTGGTCGAATCCGAAGGTCGCGTAGTCCTCCGCGCGCTCGTTCACGAGGTCTATGAAGGCGCGCCGCAGCGCCATGGCATCGCCGCCCAGAAGCTCGGCCTGGTTCTCCGCCAGAAGCTCGCCGAGGCGATGGCAGAGCACCGTGAGGAATTCGGCGCGCGTCGCGAGGTCGCAGCGCGGCGCCACGAGGCGGTCCGCCACCTGGATCAGGAAGACGAGGAACTCGCGCAGGAACACGAAGTAACGGGCATCGGCGTCGATCGAAAAGCGCGCCGCGCGCATCCGCTTGATCGACTCCAAGGCAACGCGCCAGCTGGTGAAGGCGACCGCGCTGGCGATCGACGCCGGGTCGCGCGGCCGGTTGCGCGCGAACCATCTGCTCTTGGTGCGACGGAGCACGGTTGCCTCAGTAGCCGCCCTTGCCGAAGGGCTTCGGCAGGCCGGCCACCCGCACGCCCTGTTTTGCCGGTCCGCCGGGAAAGAGGTCGTAGAGCGTCTTGCTGTCGTGGTGCGGCAGGAGCGTCGCGAGATCCTTCAGCATCGCGCGATAGTTCGGCGTCTGGCCGTGCGCGCGGTACTGGTCCTGCAGGTAGCGGATGACGGTCCAGTGGTCATCGGTCAGCGGCAGTCCTTCAGCCTGCGCGATGGCGGCCGCCACTGCCGCGTCGTAGTCCGGCTCGAGAAGGTATCCCTCTTCGTCCGTGTCGAGCGTCCGGTCGGCGACCTGGTAGGGCATCAGATTCTCTCCGTGACGGGCATGCGCCGGCGCAGGTAATACTCGTAGTGGCCGGCGCGGGTCTTGAAGGTGTCGATGAGTTCGACAGCGGTGTCCTCGGCCCAGACTTCGACGTCGGCCGGCGCGAGCGTGCAGTCGCTGAGAAGCACCAGCACCTCGCCTGGAGCCATCCGATCGAGGTGCCGCTTGGCCGCGAGGATCGGGCCCGGGCAGGCGTTATTGCGCTGGTCGAGCAGCACGCTCGAAGGGTTGCGGCCGCCCGGCGATGCGCGCCGGATGGTGTAGGCCGTGCGGCGCGCATCGACCGCCCGCGACAGAACGATTTCATGGCCGGTGATCTCGGCCCAGACACGCAGGTCGCCGGCAGTGCCCGGGCAGTCGGAGATCAGCACCATGGTGCGGCCGTCGGGCAGGTCGTCGAGCACGCGCTTGGCGCCGAGCAGCGGAAGGGGGCAGGCAGCACCGGTCAGGTCGAGCGTGATCGGTGCGGGCGCGTTCATCGGAGGTCCTCAGATGACGACAGCATCGGCAGAGCGGTGCGCGACGAAGACACCGCAGCCGTACTTGCGGTAGCCGCCAATGCCCACGCTCTGGGCGCGCAGCGACAGGGAGGGGGCGGCGCCATGCAGCATCAGGCTGAACCCGGAAAGCGCTTCGCTTTCGACGGCGCGAGTGCCTGCCCGGCCGACGATGACCTCGCAGCGGCCGTCCCATTCGTCGACCGCACGCAGGACGGTGGCGAGAAATGCGTCCTCGGCGCGATCGCCGGTCACGACCAACGGCGAGTACAGGGTCGGAAACGCGAACAGGGGACGTCTCTGCACTCTGCCGAGCCGCAGCGGTTCGCCAAGGTCGAGCGTGCGGCCTTCGAGCGCTGCGCACGCATCAATGCGCGCTTCCGGCACGCGCATCACGAGGCGGCTGTGGGCGCCCACGCAAATGCGTCCGTCGACCTGGGTCACGCGCCGCAGCGGGTGCACGGCAGCGTCGGGCTCCTGGTCGAGCCACGGGAGCAACCTCAGCAGCGCCGCGTGTAGGGGCGCCGCGTAGTCCGGCAGGACCGGGCCGCCGGCGAGCGCGAACGCGACGTCGACCATGCGCCCGGCGCCAACGGGGGTCATCGCGCTCCTCTGGCACTCGGCTGCGCCGCAGCCCACTGGCGCATCGCCTCGCCCCATGCCGCGGCGGTGGCGGCGTCGATATCGAACACGGTGAAGCGGCGTCCCTCGCGGATGCGCACGCGCAGCAGGCTGATCCCGCCGTGCGCCCAGTCGAGTTGCTGCAGCTCGATCTCCTGGCCGCCGAGCGGCGCCCGCAGGCGCGCGATCGGGGTCAGGTCCACTTTTTCGTCCACGCGCTCGGTCCCGGCTCCTCGCAAACCATGTCTATAGCGCCATGCCCCTGCGCGCCGCCATAACTCCAGTGGGGAGCATCGGCTATTCCGCAGGGTGATGGTTAGGCGGAAGGCCGATTCGTACGATCCCGCAGTCCGAGGCGGGCACGGCCGCGTAACGCGGATGGCGCCAGCGCGGCAGCGACAACGACGGGAGAGAGCATGGCCAAGCCGATGCACGAGACGCCGATGCTCGACGAGCTCGAGAGCGGCCCGTGGCCGAGTTTCGTGACTGGGCTCAAGCGCCTGGCCAAGGACAAGGACTACGTGGTCGATGTCCTGGGCACGCTCGAGACCTCGTACAAGACCCGCAAGGGCTACTGGAAGGGCGGCACGGTCAGCGTGTTCGGTTACGGCGGCGGCGTGATTCCGCGCTTCACCGAGCTGAAGGACGAAAAGGGCAAACCCGTTTTTCCCGACGCGGCCGAGTTCCACACGTTGCGCGTGATGCCGCCCCCGGGCATGCACTACTCGACCGACATCCTGCGCAAGCTCTGCGACATCTGGGAAAAGCACGGCTCGGGCCTGATCGCGCTGCACGGCCAGAGCGGCGACATCATGTTCCAGGGCGTGAAGACCGAGAACGTGCAGGCCGCGTTCGACGCGATCAACGAAGCCGGCTTCGACCTCGGCGGCGCGGGTCCGGCGGTAAGAACATCCATGTCGTGCGTCGGCAGCGCGCGCTGCGAGCAGAGCTGCTACGACGAGGCGAAGGCGCACCGCACGGTGCTGAACACGTTCCTCGACGAGATCCACCGCCCCGCGCTGCCGTACAAGTTCAAGTTCAAGTTCTCGGGCTGCCCGAACGACTGCATGAACTCGGTGCAGCGCGCTGACCTGGCCGTGATCGGCACCTGGCGCGACAACATCCGCACCGACGAGGCGCTGGCAAAGAAGTGGTTCGCCAAACACGGCATGGGCGAACTGGTCAACAACGTGGTCGCGCGCTGTCCGACCAAGGCGATCCAGATCAAGGAGATCAGGGACGTCCGCAAGGACGCGAAGATCTCCAGCGTCGCCTTCGACGACACCCAGGCGCTCGAGATCGACAACCGCGATTGCGTCCGCTGCATGCACTGCATCAACGTGATGACCGGCGCGCTCGCGCACGGCACCGACACGGGTGCGACGATCCTGTGCGGCGGCAAGCGCACGCTGAAGATCGGCGACCTGATGGGCACGGTGATCGTGCCGTTCATGAAGCTCGCCAGCGACGAAGACCGCGCGCAGCTGGTCGAGCTCGGCCAGAAGATCATCGACTTCTTCGCCGACAACGCGCTCGAGCACGAGCGCATCGGCGAGACGATCGAGCGTATCGGACTGGTCAACTTCCTCGAAGGGATCGGGCTCGAGGTCGATCCGAACATGGTGTCGGCGCCGCGCACCAATCCCTACGTGCGCATGGACGGCTGGGACGACGAGGTGGCCAAGGTCAAGGCTGCGCGTCTGGCGGCGGAGTAGGAGCACGCATGACATCGACGCAAGCGCAAGCTCCGGTCAAGCCGGCAACGCCCCGGCGCGCCGTCGAAAGCGGCGTGCCCGACAACACCCGGTTCCTGCATCCGCTGATGCGCAAGAACTACGGCAGCTGGAAGTACCACGACCGGCCGCGGCCGGGCGTGCTGCATCACGTGGCTCATTCCGGCGACGAACTGTGGACGGTCAAGGCCGGCACGCAACGCCAGATGGACGTGTGGACGATCCGCAAGCTGTGCGACATCGTCGACCAGTACGGCGAGCGCCACATGCGGTTCACGATCCGCAGCAACGTCGAGATCGGCGTGTCGACGTTCGAGAAGGTCGGCCCGCTGATCGAGGCGCTGGAGAAAGCCGGCTTTCCGGTCGGCGGCACGGGCAACTCGGTGTCGATGATCGCGCACACGCAGGGGTGGCTCCACTGCGACATCCCGGGCACGGACGCGTCCGGCGCGGTCAAGGCGCTGATGGACGAGCTGATCGTCGAGTTCAAGCGCGAGGAGATGCCGAACCGCGTGCATCTTTCGACCTCCTGCTGCGAGATCAACTGCGGCGGCCAGGCCGACATCGCGATCATCGTCCAGCACACCAAGCCGCCGAAGATCAACCACGACCTCGTCGCCAACGTCTGCGAGCGGCCCGCGGTCGTCGCGCGCTGCCCGGTGGCGGCGATCCGTCCGGCGCTGGTCAACGGCAAGCCGTCGCTGGAAGTCGACGAGGCGAAGTGCGTCTGCTGCGGCGCGTGTTATCCGCCGTGCCCGCCGATGCAGATCAACGATCCTGAATACTCGAAGCTCGCGATCTGGGTCGGCGGCAAGAACTCGAACGCGCGCGGCAAGCCGACGTTCATGAAGATGGTCGCTTCGGGGCTGCCCAACAACCCGCCGCGCTGGCCCGAGGTGACCGAGGTGGTCAAGCGGATCCTGTACGCCTACAAGGAAGACGCCCGTTCCTGGGAACGTCTGGCCGACTGGATCGAGCGCATCGGCTGGCCGCGTTTCTTCGAGAAGACCGGCCTCACCTTCACCAAGTACCTGATCGACGACTGGCGCGGCGCGCGGGCGAACCTGAACGCCTCGACGCACATCCGGTTCTGAGCGGTTGCGGCACGGAGCGGCGGCGTGAAGATCGGGGTCCTCGTCAACGAAGGTCCGTACCAGCACCAGGCGGCGGACTCGGCGTATCTCTTCTGCAAGGCGGTGCTCGCGAAGGGACACGAGGTCCAGCGCGTGTTCTTCTACCACGACGGCGTCAACAACGCGTCGCGCTTCACCGAGCCGCCGCAGGATGACCGCAACATCGTCGCGCGCTGGAGCAGGCTGAACGCCGAGCACAAGGTGGACCTCGTCATCTGCGTCGCGGCGGGCCTGCGCCGTGGCATCCGCGAAGAGGTCCTCGCACCCGGGTTCCGTATCGCCGGGCTCGGCCAGCTGATCGACAGCGGCATCAAGGCCGACCGCCTGGTGGTGTTCGGGGATTGAGATGAAGAAGTTCCTGCTGGTCAACCGCAAGGCGCCCTACGGGTCGATCTATGCGCTCGAGAGCCTCGAGGTGGTGCTGATCGCGGCGGCGTTCGAGCAGGAGGTGGCGCTCGCGTTCCTCGACGACGGCGTCTACCAGCTCAAGTCGGGCATGCAGACGAAGGGCGTCGAGATGAAGAACTTCTCGCCCATCTACCGTGCGCTCGAGGACTACGACATCGACAAACTGTACGTCGATGCCGACTCGCTGCGCGAACGCGGACTCGCCGCCGAGGATCTCGTGGTGCCGGTCCAGGTGCTCGAGCGTGCCGCGCTTGCCCAACTGATGGACCAGCAGGACGTGGTCCTGAGTTTCTAGGGAAGCCGATGCTGCACATCGTCAACAAGTCGCCGCTCGAGAAGAACACGCTCGCGACCGCGCTGCACTACGCCACGTCCGGAAGCCTGCTGCTGATCGAAGACGGCGTCTACGCCGCGACCCGCGGCAATGCCGCGGAGGGTGCCGTGCGCGAGGCACTGACGCGGCTGAAGGTGTATGCGCTGGCGCTCGACCTGCAGGCGCGCGGCATGGCGGACCGCGTGATCGAAGGCGTGCAGACGATCGGCTACGACGGGTTCGTCGATCTCGTGGTCGAGCATCGCAACAACCAATCGTGGCTCTAACCGACCCATCATCCGATCCGCAGGAGTCCGCATGTCCACTCTGGATGTCAACGGCAAGGCAATCGAAGTCGACGAGGAAGGCTATCTCGTCAACCTGGGCGACTGGAGCGAAGACGTCGCCAATTTCATCGCGAAGCAGGAAGGTCTCGACATGTCCGAGAACCACTGGGAGGTGGTGAACTTCCTGCGCAAGTACTACGAGGAATACCAGATCGCACCGGCGGTGCGTGTGCTGACCAAGGCGATCGGCAAGACGCTCGGTCCGGACAAGGGCAACAGCCAGTACCTGTACGAGCTGTTCCCCTACGGTCCCGCGAAGCAGGCCTGCAAGATCGCCGGCCTGCCGAAGCCGACCGGCTGCGTCTGACGCGCACTCTCGCGCCACCGGGCCGCAGACCGGGCGTCACGCGACGGCACGACGGAGCGCGGCATGACCCCCGCCACCGTGGCGTTTGCGCTGCTGTTCTACGCGGCAGCCGCGGTGCTTCTCGGCGGGCTGGCGTGGCGCATCGCCGGCTACGCGCGTACGCCGGCGCCGCTGAAGATCCCGACCACGCCGGCGCCCACCTCGCTGGCCGGTGTCGTGCTGCGCATGGTGCGCGAGGTTGCGCTCTTCGAGAGCCTGTTCAAGGCGAACCTCTGGACCTGGGCCGCGGGCTGGATCTTTCATGCCAGCCTGGCGCTCGTGCTGGCGCGCCATCTGCGCTACTTCACCGAGCCGGTGTGGGGCTGGGTCGTGATCATCCAGCCGTTCGGCGTGCTTGCCGGGATCACGATGGTGCTCGGCCTTGCCGGCCTGCTCGCACGGCGGCTGCTGGTGGATCGGATCCGGTACATCTCGACGCCGTCCGACCACCTGATGCTCTGGCTGCTGATCGCGATCGGGCTGTCCGGCCTCGCGCTGAAGCATGTGGTGCACACGGACATCGTGGCGGTGAAGGCGTTTTTCCTCGGGCTGATGCTCGCCGACTGGCAACCGCTTCCGTCCGATCCGGTGCTCTACGCGCACCTCGCGCTGGTCGCGCTGCTGATGGTGCTGTTCCCGTTTTCCAAGCTGCTGCATGCGCCCGGCGTCTTCTTCTCGCCGACGCGCACCCAGGTCGACGACCCGCGCGAAGCGCGTCACGTTGCCGCGTGGGCGGCGAAGCTCGACCGGACCTGACCGTGGCCACGAAAGTCGAAGCACCGCCGCTGCGCGAAGACCCGGCTCCGCCGCCCCTGGCGCCCGGCTCGATGGCAGCGTCGCGGCCGTTCGTCGCGAGCGACAAGATCCAGCAGGCGATCGGCTTTCCGGGCGAGCTTGCCGACGGGTGGGAAGCAAGAGCCGTCGCCCACATGGGCACGCTGCTCTCGAAGTACCGCTCGCTCAAGGTCTTCATGGATGCCTGCGTCCATTGCGGCGCGTGCTCCGACAAGTGCCACTACTTCATCGGCACGCAGGACCCGAAGAACATGCCCGTGGCGCGCCAGGACCTGATGCGCAGCGTCTACCGGCGCTACTTCACGCTGCCAGGCAAGTTCCTTCCCAAGCTCGTGGGCGCGCGCGACCTGACCAAGGACGTGCTCGACGAGTGGTACACGTACTTCAACCAGTGCTCCGAATGCCGACGTTGCTCGGTGTTCTGCCCTTATGGCATCGACACCGCCGAGGTGACGATGGCGGCCAAGGAGATCCTCGACCACGTCGGCTACGGCCAGAAGTACACCAACGAGATCATCGGCAAGGTGCACCGGATCGGCAACAACCTCGGCCTGCCGGGCCCGGCGCTGGCCGACACGTTGACCGGGCTGGAGGAAGACGTGAAGGAGGACACCGGCGTCGACGTGCGCTTTCCGCTCGACGAGAAGGGCGCCGAGGTGCTGCTCGTCACGCCGTCGGCCGATTTTTTCGCCGAACCGCACGTCGACAGCCTGATCGGCTACGCGAAGGTCTTCCATGCGGCGGGCGTGCGCTGGACGCTTTCGTCGAAAGCTTCGGAGGCGGGCAACTTCGGGCTTTTCATCGGCAACTACGACCAGCTGCGCACGATCGCGCTGCGCATCCGCGAGTCCGCGCTCGAACTCGGCGTCAGGCGCATCGTCGTCGGCGAATGCGGCCACGCCTGGCGCGTGGCGTACAGCTTCTGGAACACGCTGGCCGGCATCGGACGCGGCGCCCGCGAGGACGACCGGTTCGCCCGGCAGATCCAGAGCCAGCTCGACAGCCGCTACCGGCAGCCGACGCACATCTGCGAGTTCACGTGGGACCTGATCGAACGCGGCGCGCTGCGCTTAGACAAGGAGGCCAACGATCACCGCGTGGTCACGTTCCACGATTCCTGCAATGTCGCGCGCGCGTCGCGGATGGGCGACCGGCCGGGCGGGCAGTTCGAGATCCCGCGCAACGTCATCCGCGCGGTGGCGAACAAGTTCGTCGAAATGGCGCCCGAGACGACGCGCGAGTCGACGTTCTGCTGCGGCGGCGGTGGCGGCCTGCTGACGGACGAGTTGCTCGATCTGCGCGTGAAGGGAGCACTTCCGCGCATGGAAGCCCTGAAGCGCGTGGCCGACGAGCGCGGGGTCAATTTCATGGCAACGATCTGCGCGATCTGCAAGGCGCAGTTCACGAAGGTGCTGCCGTACTACGGCTTCAAGATGAGCATGGTCGGCGGCGTGCACCAGCTGGTGAGCACGGCGATCCGTCTGGGGGGCGACCGATGAGCGGCTCTCGGCATTTTCTCGCATACGGGGAGAAGTGATGGCTTCGAACGGACAACCGAAGACTTCTGCGCTGACGTTGCGCCGCTTCAAGGACGGCGAGAGCCGGTGGAAGGACTGGCACGCGAAGATCTTCGACGCGGACCATTCACACAAGTGCCCGACCTACATCCAGTCGACGCCGCCGTGCCAGGGCAGCTGCCCGTCGGGCGAGGACATCCGCGGCTACCTGAACATCGTGCGCGGCATGGAGAAGCCTCCGGTCGGCGCCGACGGCAAACCGACGCTGTCGTGGCAGGAATACGCGTGGCGTCGCCTCACGCGCGCCAATCCGTTCCCGTCGATCATGGGGCGCGTCTGCCCCGCGCCCTGCGAGACCGGGTGCAACCGCAACGAGGTCGAAGACCACGTCGGCATCAACTCGGTCGAGCACTTCCTGGGCGATTGGGCCAGCGCGAACAGGCTCGCGTACGCGAGGCCGGACAAGCGGACCGGCAGGAAGGTGGCGGTGATCGGCGGCGGACCGGCGGGCCTGTCGTGCGCGTATCAGCTCGCGCTGAAGGGCCACGACGTGACGATCTTCGACGAGCACGCGCACCTGGGCGGGATGATGCGATACGGCATCCCGGGGTTCCGGACACCGCGCGAGGTGCTCGACCAGGAGATCCAGCGCATTCTCGACCTCGGCGTGCAGGCGCGCCTGAGCTGCCGCGTCGGCACGGATGTCACGCTCGAGCGGATTCGCGCCGACTTCGATGCCGTGTTCCTGGGCATGGGCGCGCAGGCGGGCCGTGCGCTGCCGGTCAAGGACAGCGAGGCGCCCAACGTCGTCACCGCCACCGCGTTCCTGCGTGCGTTCAACGACGGGCGCCTGCGCCATGTCGGCAAGCGCGTCGTCGTGGTCGGTGGCGGCGACACGTCGGTCGACGTTGCGACGGTCGCGCGCCGGCTGGGTCACATCGAACACGCGCACGCGACCGATTTCGAGGCCGCGATCGCGGGCCAGCTCGCGCACGACGCCGCCGAGGTGTCGGCCAAGCAGGGCGCCGAGGTGACGCTCACGACGGTGTTCGCGGTCGACCGGATGCAGGCCAACAAGCACGAGGTCGAGCAGGCGCTGGCCGAAGGCATCGACATCCGCGGCAGTCTCGTGCCGGTGGGCATCGTGCGCGGGTCCGATGGGCGCGCCGCCGCCCTGCGCGTCGCCGAATGCGAGGCGAAGATGGTCGGGCCGCGGCTGGAGATCAAGGTGAAGGAAGGCACGGAGCGGGAGATCGAGGCCGATCTCATCGTGTCCGCGATCGGGCAGGCGGTCGACTTCACGGGACTCGAAGCGTTCGACAACGGCAAGGGCGCCGTGAACGCCGACAAGAACTACCAGGTGACGAACCAGCCGGGCATCTTCGCCGGCGGCGACGTGCTGCGGCCGCACCTTCTCACCACCGCGATCGGCCATGGCGCCATCGCCGCGGAAGGCATCGACCGCTTCCTCGCCGGCGAAGAACTCGGCAAGCGGCCGAAGATCGACGTGCACGCGTTCGACCTGATGCGCAAGTACGTCGAGAAGGGACAGGCTCTGCCGGCGGTGAAGGAACCGCTGCGTGGCACGGACCGCAACGCCGGCGTGGTCCACAACTTCGACAACCGCTCCGACCGCTACGTGATCCCGCACACCGAGCTGTTCCTCGGCCACTTCACGTACGTCGAGCGCAACAAGCGGCGGTTCCTCACGCTGTCGCGCGAGAGCGCGCTCGACAACTTCGAGGAGCGCTTGCAGGCGCTGACCGAGGCGCAGGCGGTGGCCGAGGCCAAGCGCTGCATGAGCTGTGGCCTGTGCTTCGAGTGCGACAACTGCGTCGTGTACTGCCCGCAGATCGCGGTGAAGAAAGTGCCGAAGAAGGAAGCGACCACCGGGCGCTACGTCTTCACCGACTACGACCGCTGCATCGGCTGCCATATCTGCCGTGATGTCTGCCCCACGGGCTACATCCAGATGGGGCTCGGGGAGTGAGCATGCGGCGCACCGGGCGCATCGTGCTTCCGGCGCTGCTTGCCGGCGCGATGTCGCTCGTGGCGACCGCCGCCGGCCGCGTGCCGCAGCCGGCGTACGACGTCGACAAGTCGACCACGTGCGTGGCCCCGCCCGCCGAGATGCGCCGCACGCACATGGATCTCCTCAAGCACCGGCGCGACGAGACCGTGCACGCAGGTGTACGCGGCGGCAAGACCAGCCTCGAAGCCTGCATCGACTGCCATGCCGGGAAGGCCGGCGGCACGGTCACCGGCCGGCCCGGCGCGTTCTGCGAAGCGTGCCATGCGTACGCCGGCGTTCGGCTCGACTGCTTCGAATGCCATCAGCCGCAGCGGGGCGCTGGCACCAAGGTGTCCGGCGCGGAGGTTCCGGCGCGATGAATGCGATCCCGGACCGCACGCGCCCGACACGCCGCGCGCTGATGATCGGCGGCGCGGCTGCGCTCGGTGCCCTCATCGCGCCGGGCATCCGCCTGGTCGAGGTCGCGGCAGCGCCGCGGCCGCAAGGCGAACCGGTGTCGAGCAAGGTCCGCTGGGGATTGCTCATCGACGCGAACCGCTGCGATCCCGACTGCCGCGAGTGCGTCGTGGCCTGCGAGAACGAAAACGGATGGCCGCAAGCGAAGCGGCCCACCGACGTGCAGTGGATCCGCAAGGTCGACCTGAAAGACCGCAAGAGCGGGCGCGCGGTGAGCCTGCCGGTGATGTGCCAGCACTGCGCCGAGCCGCCGTGCGTGGACGTCTGTCCGACGGGCGCGTCATTCAAGCGCGCCGACGGGATCGTGCTCGTCGACCGCCATTCCTGTATCGGCTGCCGCTACTGCATGATGGCGTGCCCGTACAAGGCGCGCAGCTTCGTGCACGAGCCGGTGACGACGCAGAACCCGGACGTGCCGCGCGGCAAGGGCTGCGTCGAGTCGTGCACGCTCTGCGTGCATCGCATCGACCGCGGCGACGGTCCGGCGTGCGCCAAGGCCTGTCCGACGCAGGCCATCGTCTTCGGCGACCTGAACGATCCCGATTCGGAGATCGCGCGCCGGGTGCGCGAGGTGCGCACGGTACAGCTGCGCGCCGACCTGAAGCTCGACCCCGGTGTGCGCTACGCCGGACTGTGAAGATGGCGCTGCGACCTTCCGCCGACTTCGATGCGCCGCGCTTCTGGGCGCTGGTTGCCCTCGGCGGCGCGGTCCTGGTTGCGGGGCTCGGCGCCGCGCACGTGATGGAGGTCGAAGGCCACGTGGTCACCGGCATGGACAACCAGGTCGTCTGGGGCCTGCCGCATGTGTTTGCGATCTTCCTGATCGTGGTGGCGTCCGGGGTGCTCAACGTCGCCTCGATCGGCACGGTTTTCGGTCGCGCGATCTACAAGGCGCGCGGCGCGCTGTCCGGGCTGCTTTCGCTTGCCACGCTCGCCGGCGGCCTGACCGTGCTGATGCTCGATCTCGGCCGTCCCGATCGGGTGGTGGTCGCGGCCACCCGCTACAACTTCCGCTCGGTGTTCGCGTGGAACGTGTTTCTGTACTCGGGGCTGGCGGCGCTCGTCGTGGTCTACCTGTGGACCATGCTGGAGCGACGGATGAAGCGCTATGCCCGCCCGGTCGGTCTCGCCGCGTTCGTGTGGCGCCTCGTGCTCACGACGGGGACCGGTTCGATCTTCGCTTTCCTGGTTGCCCGCCAGGCCTATGCGTCGGCGGTGCTGGCGCCGCTTTTCATCGTGCTGTCGTTCGCCTGGGGGCTGGCCGTTTTCGTGATCGTCGAGGCGGCGCTCAACGCGTGGAACGCCACCAGCCTCCACCCGGCCATCGTCAGCCGGATGCGCAGCCTGCTCGGTCTATTCGTCGTCGCGTCGCTCTATTTCGTCGCGATCTACCACGTCACCAATCTCTATTTCGCGCGCCAGGTCGCGTTCGAGCGCTTCATCCTGGTCGACGGCGGCGTGTTCCCGTGGCTGTTCTGGGTTGGCTATGCGGTCATCGGCGGCGTCTTGCCGCTGCTCCTCGTCTGGCTGCCGAAGCGGGAATCGGGCCGCGCCTTGCTCGCCGCCTCGGCCCTCACGGCAGCCGGCGGCTTCGCGCTGCTCTACGTCTTCATCATCGGCGGGCAGAGTTTCCCGCTCGAAATCTTCCCCGGTTTCGCGGCGCGCAGCACGTTCGGCGACGGCGCGACCGCGCACTACGCACCCAGCGTCTGGGAGGCGCTGCTCGGCTGCGGCGGTCTGGCCGCGGCGTTCCTGATCACGCTAGTCGGTGTGCGCGTCTTCGATTTCGTCCCGCACGACGACACGCGTGCACTCGAAGCCGCCGTTGCGGGCGGAAAGGCGTAAGGATGGCGAGCCCGGCGATGGTCAAGTTCCTCGTCTCCGCCGCCCACAAGTCGTCGGGCAAGACCACGGTCGCGATCGGACTTGCGGCAGCGCTGCGCCGGCGCGGCCTCACGGTGCAGCCGTACAAGAAGGGGCCCGACTACATCGATCCGCTCTGGCTCACCGCCGCGGCGGGGCGGCCCTGTCGCAACCTCGATCCTTACCTTTCTTCACTGGACGACGTCCATGCGGCCTTTCAGCAGAACGCCGTCGGCGCCGATGTGGCGCTGGTCGAGGGAAACAAGGGGCTCTACGACGGGCTGGCGATCGACGGAAGCAACAGCAATGCTGCGCTTGCCGCGGCGCTCGACCTGCCGGTCATCCTGGTGCTCGACGCGCGCGGCATGACGCGCGGCATCGCGCCGCTCATTCTCGGCTACCAGGCGTTCGACAGGTCGATCCGGATCGCGGGGGTGATCCTCAACCGGCTCGGCGGTGCGCGGCACGAAAGCAAGCTGCGCGCGGTGATCGAGCACTACACCGACGTCGCGGTGCTCGGTGCGCTGCATGAGCGCGACGACCTCGCGATCGAAGAGCGTCACCTCGGTCTCATGCCGGCGACCGAGGCGACGGGCGCCGATCAACGCATCGCGGCGCTCGCCGGCGCCGTGCAGGGCGGTGTCGACGTCGGGCGCCTCCTTGCACTGACCGCCTGCGATCGCGCTCCGGTTGCGGTCGATCGTCCCGGCACCGACACCGACACCGCGGCGCCGCTGCGCATCGGCATCGCGCGCGATCGCGCGTTCGGCTTCTACTACGCCGAGGATCTGGAGAACCTGCAGCGCGCGGGCGCCCGACTCGTGGCGATCGACACGCTGGCCGATCGCGCGCTGCCGGCGGTCGACGCGCTCTTCATCGGTGGCGGCTTTCCCGAGGTGTTCGCGGCCGAACTGGCGGCCAATCGCACGCTGCGGCGCTCGATTCGCGAGGCGATCGAAGGCGGCCTGCCGGCCTACGCCGAGTGCGGCGGACTCATGTATCTCGCGCGATCGATCACGTGGCAGGGCGTGACTTACCCGATGGTCGGCGCGCTGCCTGGTGACGTCGCCATGGAAGCGCGTCCGGTCGGACGCGGTTACGTGCACCTCGAGGAGACGCCGGCGCATCCGTGGCCGCAGCGGCGCGGTTCGGCGATCCGGGCGCACGAATTCCACTATTCGCGCCTGCAGAACCTGGCGCCCGCCGTGCGGTTTGCCTACTGCGTGCGACGCGGCCACGGCGTGGACGGCGTTCACGACGGCGTCGTCCATCGCAACGTTCTCGCGTCGTACGCGCACCTGCGATCCGTCGCGGGCTGCGACTGGCCGGCCCGGTTCGTCGCGTTTGCGCGTGCGGTCCGGCGCGGGAACGCCGCTGCGCCACGCGCCGCCGCCGGCCCCCGCTAGGAGAGCTGATGGACGATCTGATCACGGTGACGCCCGCCGCGCTCGCGCAGCTGCGCGTGGTGATCGCCGCCTCGGACGAGCCGGACACCGCCCTGCGCGCCGCCGTGCGGCGCACCGCTGCGGGCGAGATCGAGTTCGGAATGGGCCTCGACGAGCCGCGCGAGCAGGACACGCAGATCGCCCTCGATGACGTCGTGACCGTGCTCGTGTCGGCCGCCTCGCGCGACCTGATCGCCGGCACGTGGATCGACTATCTCGAGGTTGAGCCGGGTGAAAAGCGCTTCGTCTTTTTCAAGCCCGCTGCGCCCGACCGGGCACCGGGCGGGAATCCGGAGCAAGAAGGCAGGGCCTGCGGCTGCGGCAACGGTGGCTGCGGCGACCCGGCAGACTGAGCATTGCGCCCGGCGGGGAACAGGCGATGGACGTGAGCCGGCTCGCGACGACGGTCGCCTGGGGCGGATTCGCGCTCGCATTCGTCTTGGGTTTCGCTGCGAGCCGCGGCAACGTCTGCAGCATGGGGGCGATCTCCGACGTGGTCAACATGCGCCACTGGGGGCGCATGCGGACGTGGCTGCTGGCGGTCGCGGTCGCGATCCTGGGCGCATCGCTGTTGCAGGCGTTCGGGCTCGTCGACCTCTCGAAGTCCATCTTCCAGCGCCCGCGCCTGAACTGGGTCTCGGCGGTGGTCGGCGGATTCGCCTTCGGGGTCGGCATGACGATCGCGGGCGGCTGCGCCAACAGGACACTGATCCGCATCGCTGGCGGCAGCCTGCGTTCGCTGGTGGTGTTCGCCTTCCTCGGCATCTCGGCCTACATGACGCTCAAGGGCCTGTTCGGCCAGTGGCGCGTGACCTACCTCGATCCGTTCGCGATCGACTTCACCCGCTTCGGGCTCAAGAGCCAGACTCTGCCTGCCGTGCTGGCGAAGGTGGCCGGAATCGAAGCGCGTACGGCACTCTTCGCGACGACCGCCCTGGCGGTCGGCGCCCTGCTCGTCTTCGTCTTCATGGACCCACGGTTTCGCCGCAAGGGAGACCAGATCGCCGTCGGCATCGTGATCGGCCTGATCGTCACGGCGGGCTGGTACCTGACCGGGCACATCGGCTACGCCGAGAACCCCGATACGCTGGAGATGACGTTCTTCGGGACGAACAGCCGGATGGCCGAGTCGGTGAGCTTCGTCGCACCGATCGCGTATACGCTCGAGCTGCTTCTGCTGTGGACCGACAAGTCGCTCGGCGTGAGCTTCGGCATCGCGTCCACGCTCGGCATGATCGCCGGCGCGTTGGCGTGCGCCCTCCATGCGCGGACGCTCCGCCTCGAAGGCTTCGTCTCGGCGACCGATACCTGGCAGCACCTGCTGGGCGCCGCCCTGATGGGCTTCGGCGGGGTCACCGCGCTCGGCTGCACGTTCGGTCAGGGGTTGACGGGCGTGTCGACGCTGTCGATCGGTTCGCTGCTCGCCGTCGGCGCGATCGCAGGCGGGGCCGCGGCGACGATGAAGTACCAATACTGGCGCGAGGTGCGGCGGGGCTGATGCCGCGTGCGCTACCGCGTCACCGTCTCCAGGGTCACATGGTGCTCGACCGCATAAACGGCCGCTTCGACGCGCGACGCCAGTGAAAGCTTCGCGAGCACGTGGCGCACATGCAGCTTGACCGTGTCGTGGCTGATGCCAAGCGCGCGCGCGATCGCCTTGTTGCTCATGCCCGCAGCCACGTGGGCGAGGATCTGGCGTTCGCGGCCGGTGAGCTGCTTGAGCGCGCTCTCGCCCTCGCTGGACGGCGCATCGTCACGCAGAATTTCACCGAGCTTGCTCGCGACCCCGGGCGCCATGACCAGCTCGCCCTGGGCGGCGCGCCGGATCGCGTCGACGATCGCGGCCGGTTCCATGTCTTTCAGGAGGTAACCCTGCACGCCGAGACGCAGCGCCTCGCCCAGATCTTCGCGCGCGTCGCTCATCGTCAGGATCACGACCGGCGTGCCGATGCCCTCGGCACGCAAGCGCTTGAGCACGGTGAGTCCGGGCGTCGACATGCGCAGGTCCAGCACGATGAGATCCGGCTGGTGCGCACGCGCGAGGTGGAGCACCTCGTCGGGATTGCCGGTCGTCGCGAGGACCTGCATGTCGCCCCCGTGCGCCAGCAGATCCGACAACCCGCGCCGGCACAACGCGTGGTCATCGACGAGGATCAGTCGAACGGGGGCATTGTCCATCATCGTGCTGCATCCACGCCGACTGGCAATAGCAGTCGCACGCGCGTGCCGCCCGCCACCGGTCGGTCGATGCGCAGGCAACCACCCGCGCGCTCGGCCCGCTCCTGCATGATCGCGACTCCGTAATGCTGTTCCTCTGCCGCCGGCTCGCGGACCGGCGTGGTGCCGATGCCGCAGCCATCGTCCTCGACGACGAACTCGATCGAGCCGTTGCACGGGGCCACGCTCAGACGCGCCCGGCGCGCGCGCGCGTGCTTGTGCACGTTCGCCAGCGCCTCCTGGACGATGTTGAAGGCATGCCGTTCCTGGTCGTGGGTCAGGCCGAGTTCGGCCTCCGGACAGGCGAAATCGAGCGCGATGCCCGAGCGGTTGACGAAGCTGGCAGCGGCCTCGCGCAGCGAAGCGACCAGGCCGTGTGAATCCATGCCCGCCCGAAACTGGGTGATCAGCTCGCGCAGCCGGCCGTGCGCAAAGCGCAGTTCGCCATTGATGTCGGCGCAATATGCGCGCGCGGCCGAGCGGTCGCCGCTCTCCACGGCCGTCTCGAGGACCGACATGCGCATGCGTGCGAACGTGAGCGACTGCGCCACGGCATCGTGGATCTCCGCGGCCATTGCCTGCCGCTCGGCGACGACGCTCGCGTGCAGGTTCTCGCGGCTCAGGCGTTCGTTCTCGAACGCCATGCCGAGCAGCTGACCGAACGGCCGCAGCAGCTGCGAAACGCAATCGGGCGGTTCCTGCTCGGGCGCGAAGAAGAGGTTGAGGACCCCGATCGGGCGGTTCTGATAGTCGAGCGGCACCGCGAGCGCGCAGTGAACGCTCCTTCCGCCGCAAATCGCTCCGGCGTCGCGCAGCGAGCAACCGATCGTGCGCGTGGCCCGCCGCGTGTCGTCGTCGCGGATCGCTGCGCCGCAAATGCCGCATGAAAGCGGCATCAACGCATCAGCGGTGCACAACTCGGCGGGCAACCCGACCGACGCCGCGAGCCGCAGTTCTCCGGAAGGGGTCACGACGCGAACGGCTCCGGCGCTCGCGCCCGCGAGTCGCACGACGAGATCGAGGAAGCCGTTCAGCGCCGAGTCCGTCGCTTGCATGGCGCCGTGTTCCCCGTTGAGCGCGGGGACACATCCCGCCAACGACGAGGCAACGGCGCTCGCGCCCCTTGCGCCGGGGTTCGGTTGGTCGAGATTGACGCGCATTGCATTCATGCGGAAATCGTAGAGGAAAGCAGCGTGCCGCATAGCACCAAAAGCAGCGGTTCAGTGGGGCCGGGGGCAAATGATTTGTGTTTCGTCAAAGATATCGGACGACACGGGCCCCCGCGGGCGACGCCGGATACCCGATACCCCATGAGGGTAGAGGGGTCGCTGCCCGTCGCGGGGATGGTGTCCCTGCGCGCCCGCTGAGTTAATGGAGAAAAGGCGCAGCGCAAGCGACGCGACGTTCGAGCGCGAAGAGTCCTGCATGCGCAACGGGAGACACGATGGCGTTGGTCAATCCGCACGGTGGTGGCGAGCTCCGACCACTGTTGCTGGATCCGGCGGCGCGTGCGGCCGAGTTCGCGCGGGCGCAGACGCTGCCGCGCGTGCCGGTCAGTTCGCGCGAGCGCGGCGACCTCATCATGCTCGGCATAGGCGGGTTCACCCCGCTCGAAGGCTTCATGACGCATGCCGACTGGGAGGGCGTCTGCGACGGCATGCGCCTGACGAGCGGCGTGTTCTGGCCGATCCCGATCACGCTCTCCGCCGACCCGGTGGCCGCGTCGGGCTACCGGACGGGACAGGACGTGGCGCTGGTGGACGCGCAGGACGGTACGATCCTCGCGACGATGTGCGTCACCGAGAAGTATTCGATCAACAAGGCGCACGAGTGCGCCACGATCTTCAGGACGACGGATCTGGAGCATCCGGGCGTGAAGCTCGTTATGGAGCAGCCCGTGGTCAACCTGGCCGGGCCGGTCAAGGTGCTGTCGCTGGGCGGCTTCCCCGAACGATATGGCGCGTTGTTCATGACGCCGGCGCAGACGCGCGCGCTCTTCACGTCGCTCGGCTGGTCGCGCATCGCCGCGTTCCAGACGCGCAACCCGATGCATCGTTCGCACGAGTACCTGGTCAAGGTGGCGATCGAGGTGTGCGACGGCGTGCTCGTGCATTCGCTGCTCGGCGCGCTCAAGCCGGGTGACATTCCGGCCGAAGTGCGCACCAAGGCGATCGCGCGCCTCGCCGAGCAGTACTTCGTCAAGTCGACCGTCGTGCAGGCCGGCTATCCGCTCGATATGCGCTATGCCGGCCCGCGCGAGGCGCTGCTGCACGCCCTGTTCCGCCAGAACTACGGGTGCTCGCACCTGATCGTCGGGCGCGACCACGCCGGCGTGGGCAACTACTACGGGCCGTTCGATGCGCATCACATCTTCGACCAGATCCCGAAGGGTTCGCTCGCGACGCAGCCGCTGAAGATCGACTGGACGTTCTGGTGCTACCGCTGTGGCGGCATGGCATCGGCACGTACCTGCCCGCACGAGGAATCCGATCGGCTGCTCGTGTCGGGGACCAAGCTGCGCAAGTGGCTCGCCGAGGGCGGGGACGTGCCGCCCGAGTTCAGCCGCCCCGAGGTGCTCGAGGTGCTGCGCGAGTACTACGCCGGACTCGCGGCGAAGGATCGCGTGGAGGTGAAGCTCGCAGGTCATTCCGCGCGCTGAAGACGGTTGCCGGCCGCGCGCGTGCGTCTGATGCGGGTGCGGTGTTCGAAGTTCGAATGGAGGTTCATCGATGCCGACCTACGTACGTACCGACAAGTGCGACGGCTGCGACAAGTCCACGCTCTTCAAGGCCCCCGCACACTAGGAGACCGGTGGCGGCCCGCAGAGGAAGGTTGCGGCATGAACGGCGGCAAACCCGGCGACGCCCCCACGGGCAGCCCCGTGGCGCCCGCGGCCCGCGAAGGTTCCGCGCGCCTCCAGTTCCAGTGCCGCAATGGCATCGCGTGCTGGAACGGGTGCTGCGGCAACATCGACATCTCGCTCACCCCGTTCGACATGGTCGGGCTCACGCAGCGCCTCGACCTCGCGTCGACCGAATTCCTGCATCGCTACACCGTGCCGTACGCGATGCAGAAGGACGGCATCGCCGGGGTGAAGCTGCGGCCGGTCGACGGCGGCACGGCCTGCCGCTTCCCGCATCGAACGCGAGCGGCCGAACGCCTCGCGCGCGAGGAAGAAGACGGTGGCTGCATCGATGTTTGATCAAACGCTCGGTCGCATCGGAGCATGCTTCGCAAAGCGGCGTCCCGCCGCAGACCGACGCCTTCCTCGCCCGGCGGGCGGTGGCCGGCGCGGTTCCTTGACGAGTATGGAGGGATCTATGGCGAATTCGATGGCCGACCGCTATCTCGAAAACAACCGGCAATACGCGAGCGGAGAAGCGGTGCACAGGCCCGCCTATCCCGGCAAGCAGCCGATTCAGCCGTCCAAGCGCGTTGCGGTGGTGGCCTGCATGGATGCCCGCCTCGACGTGGAGGACCTGCTCGGCCTGCAGACCGGGGACGCGCACATCATTCGCAATGCCGGCGGGGTCGTCAGCGACGATGCGATCCGCTGCCTGATCATCTCCCACCACCTCCTGAACACGAACGAGATCATCCTGATCCATCACACGCGCTGCGGAATGCTCGCGTTCACGGACGATCTCCTCAAGGCGGGTCTGGAGGGTGACCCGGCTGCCGAGAAGCTGCTCGGCCAGGCGACCAAGCGTGCGTTCAAGGCCTGCGGCAAGTGCGCCGCGACACCGTCGGCGTTTCACGCCTTTCGCGGCGCGATCGAGCCGCTGGATGCGCCGCGGGATGCGAAGAACATCGAGCGGCTGCAATGGGACGTGCGGCGCGGCATGTCGTCGATCCTCAACCACCCATGGCTTCCGACCAGCGGGCCGGATGCAGTGACCGTGCGCGGATTCATCTACGACGTCGACAACGGCAAGCTCGAGGAAGTGAGCTATCCGGGGCCGATGGGGTCGATCGGCTGACGGGTGCGCGCGGGCGGCCATGCGGGAGCAGTCTTCGTTCGATGGATGGGCGCAGGGCGGACGGGGCGCCGCTGCGCGTAACCGGGGAGTGTTGCAGCCATGAGCCGGCGCATTCACGTCGTGGTCGTGTCCGGATCGCACGAGCGGTTGCAGATGGCCGCCATGCTGGCGTCGGTGGGTGCCGTGAGCGGCAACGACGTGCGGGTGTTCGTGTCCATGAACGCGCTGCCGGCGTTTCGCAAGGGCGCGCCTTCCGAGGCCCCTGCCGAAGGCGAGGTCGGCGCCCTTCTGGCGGGGAAAAACGTGCCGCCGTTCAAGCAGCTGTTCGAAAACGCCGTCGAACTCGGCGCAGCGCAGATCCTGCCGTGTTCGATGGCGATGGATCTGCTCGGCTACGACCCGGCCGATCTCGAGCCCTACATGGGCAAGCCGACCGGGCTCACCAAATTCCTCAACGAGGCGGCGGAAGGGCAGATCTACACCCTTTGACCCGCGACCCAACGCAACGGAGACGGCGACGTGACCCGCAAAGTGATCGATGCCCGCGGCAGCTTCTGCCCCGGGCCGCTGATGGAGCTGATCGCCGCCATGAAGATGGTGGAGGTGGGCGACGAGATCGAAATCCTGTCGAGCGATCGTGGATCGTCGACCGACATTCCGGAATGGATCCACAAGGTCAAGCACGAGCACCTCGGCACCGAGGAGCGCAACGGCGTCTGGCACGTGCTGGTGAAGAAGACCCATTGAGCATGAGGCCGCAGGGCGGCCGGCGTACGTGGTGCGGCGGCCCTGCCGCCGCGCGAACGCAATAACGGGAGACGAAGATGCGAATACTGATCGTGGGCGGCGGGATGGGCGGAACCATCCTGGCCAACAACCTCGCGCGCCGGCTTGCCGCCGAGATGCGCAACGGCAAGGCGCGCCTGACCATCCTGTCGGCGTCGGACCGGCACATGTACCAGCCGGGCCTGCTCTACCTGGCATTCGGGCGCATGACGCCGGACGAGCTGTATCGCGAGCAGGCGAGCCTGCTCGAGCCGGGCATCGAGTTTTACGTCGATCCGGTGGACGAGTTCCGGCTCGACAAGAACGAGGTGAAGACCAAGAGCGGCAAGACGTACGGCTACGACATCATCGTCATCGCCACCGGATCGCGCCCGTCGCCGCAGGACATCCCGGGCCTGGCCGAGCACGCCGAGCAGTTCTACACCGAAGAAAGCGCGCTCAAGATGTTCAAGCGGCTGCGCGAGTTCCAGGGCGGCAAGGTGGTGATCGCGATGGGCGTGCCGCACAAGTGCCCGATGGCGCCGCTGGAGATCGTGTTCATGCTGCACGACTACTTCAAGGACCGCGGCATCCGCGACAAGGTGAAGCTGCACTACACCTATCCGATCGGCCGCGTGCATACGCTGGAGAACGTCGCCAAGTGGGCGGCGCCCGAGATGGAACGGCTGGGCATCACGTACGAAACGCTGTTCAACCTGAAGGAGGTGGACGGCGGCAAGAAGATCATCCGCAGCGAGGAGGGCGGTGAAACCGACTACGACCTCCTGGTCACGATCCCCGCCCATCGCGGCATGGAAGTCATCGAGAAGAACGGGCTCGGCCAGCGCGGCTGGATCCCGACGCACAGGCACCGCCTCACAATGGAAGGGCGCGACAACGT
Organism: Burkholderiaceae bacterium; assembly: GCA_035502095.1. Classification (GTDB taxonomy): domain Bacteria; phylum Pseudomonadota; class Gammaproteobacteria; order Burkholderiales; family Burkholderiaceae_F; genus JAKANT01. The sequence continues at coordinate 61,833 of DATJUX010000036.1, read as the reverse complement.
GTTCGTGCTCGGCGACACGACCAACCTGCCGATCAGCAAGGCCGGATCGACGGCCCACTTCGAGGCCGAGACGCTCGGCGAGAACATCGCGGCCATAGTCAAGCTCGGCACGCCGGTGCGCGATTACGACGGCAAGGTGTTCTGCTTCATCGAGGCCGGCAAGGACCGCGCGACCTACGCGATGTTCGACTACCTCAACCCGCCGCAGCCGCGCCCGCCGACCAAGGTCGTGCACTGGTTCAAGCTGGCCTACAACCAGATGTACTGGGCCACGGCACGCGGCCTGCTTTGACGGGGGAGACGACCATGCCCGATACGACTTCCACCACGCCACCCGGTGCATCCGAGCGGGACGCACTCGCGTTGGAGATCGAGCGGCTGCTCGCCGCCGCGCGCGACGCGCTGACCGACGAAATGGTCGCGCGCCTAGCGGGCACGGCGACCGACGCGATGGACCTCATCGACCGGGTCAACCGCTCCGGCCTGTACAAGGCGATTCCCGCGATCGCCGAGCTCGCCAACAACGGCGATCTCGACCGCCTTGCACGCCTCGCGCGCCTGTACGGCTCGGCCGAGGACGCGCTGACGGACGACATGATCAACCGGCTCGCCGTCACCGCGGCCGAAGGCCTCTCCCTGCTCGACCGCCTCAATCGCGGCGGTGCGGGACGGCTGGTCGAGATGCTCGCCAACATGGAAGCCTCCGGCAGCCTGAAGCGGATCGCCGACACCCTGCCGAAACTGCTGCAGCGCCTGGAAATGCTCGAGTCGCTGCTGCACGCGTTCGAGGCCGCCAACGCGGCGACGGCGAAGGAACCGAAGTCCGCGGGCGGCGTCGGCGGCATCTGGAGCCTGATGCGCAAAGCGGAGAACCAGGACGCGTTGCGCTACCTGATCAACGTCGGCAAGGCCGTGCGGGCCGCGACGAGTACCCGGTGATGGCGCGCGTCACCGGCGGCGATCCGGTCGACGAGGCTTCCGAGGCGAGCGGCGCCACGCCCGGCGCGGGGAGCATCGGGTCGCTGCGGATCGACGAGGAGGGATACCTCGTCGACCCCGGCGACTGGAGCGACCCGGTCGCGGAGCACCTCGCCCGCGCCGAAAAAATCGCCCTCTCGGAGTTGCACTGGCGCGTGCTCCGTTTCATGCGTGCGTTCTACGACGAGCGCCAGGTGGCACCGGATGCGCGCTTCGTGATCCGGTTCCTGGCCGACGAGATCGGACTCGGTGCGGCAGCGCGCCAGCGCCTGTTCGAACTGTTTCCGTACGGCTACGTGAAGCAGGCATGCAAGATCGCCGGCATGCGCCGGCCGCGCGCCTGGAGCACCGGATAGCCGTGCCGGCTCGCGGCGGGTGCAGAACCGCCCGCCCTCAGGTCGGACCGGTGTCTCGGACCGCCGCTCTGCCCTGGACACGGGTCGCGATTCCCCAAGTCCAATGACAAGGAGAAGACGATGAAACCAGTTCGAGTGGACCGTCGCCGCGCCGTCGCGGCACTCGCCGCGCTTGCCACGACTTCGATGCTCCCAGCCGCAGCAGGCGCCGATGAAACCTGCAACTCGCCGTATCTCGCCAGCCTGATCAAGGGGCAGGAGGACTACGTCCACGTCTGGACCCTCGGCGTGAAGTCGATCGGCGACGGCTCCGACAAGCTGGTGACGGTCGACGTCAATCCGAGCTCGAAGCGGTACGGCAAGGTGGTGCATACGCTGAGCGTCGGCGGGCGCGGCGAAGCGCATCACATGGGGTTCACCGACGACCGGCGCTATCTCTGGGCGGGCCGGCTCGACGACAACAAGATCTTCATCTTCGACGTCGGCACCAACCCGGCCAAGCCGAAGCTGGTGCGCACGATCACCGACCTGGCGAGCAGGAGCGGCTTCGTCGGCCCGCACACCTTCTATGCGATGCCAGGCCGGATGCTGGTGCAGGCGCTTTCCAACACCAGGGATCACGGCGGGGTGACCGGGATGGTCGCCTACAACAACAAGGGCGACTTCATCGCCAAGTATCCGATGCCGACCGGCACACTGAACAACGTCGCCGCCGACGGCTACGGCTACGACATCGGCATCAATCCGCAGAAGAACGTGCTGCTCACGTCCAGCTTCACCGGCTGGAACAACTACATGATGGACATGGGCAAGCTCATCAAGGATGCGGAAGCGATGAAGCACTTCGGCACGACCATGGTCCTGTGGGACCTGAAGGCGATGAAGCCGACGCAGGTCTTCAGCGTGCCGGGCTCGCCGCTCGAGATCCGCTGGTCGCTGCGCGAGGGCGACAACTGGGCGATCACCGCGACGGCGCTCACCTCGAAGCTGTGGCTGGTGAAGCAGGACGCCGCGGGCGCGTGGCAGGCGAAGGAAGTCGCCACCATCGGCGATCCGGCGCAGATTCCGCTGCCGGTCGACATCTCGATCGGCGCCGACGGCAGGACGCTCTGGGTTAACACCTTCATGGACGGCAAGACGCGCCTGTTCGACCTCGGCAATCCCGAGGCGCCGAAACAGGTGTACGAAAAGGTGACCGGCAAGCAGGTCAACATGGTGAGCCAGAGCTGGGACGGCAAGCGCGTCTACATCACGACGAGCCTGCTCGCCAACTGGGACAAGAAGGGCGGCGACGACGAGCAGTTCCTCAAGCTCTTCCACTGGGACGGCCACGAGCTGAAGGAGCAGTGGGCGATCGACTTCTACAAGGAGAAGCTCGGCCGCGCCCATCACATGAAGTTCACCGCCAGACCGCAGAAGGTGGCTCTCGCCGGGGCCATCGGGGATGCCACGCCGCATTGACAGCCGGTTGATCCGCCGCGCGTGCGCCGGGCTGCTGGTGTGCCTGGCCGCGCGCGGCGAGGCGCAGGAATTGCCGCGCGCCCCGCATGCGGATTTCGTTCCTCCGCCGGCGGGCAGCTACGAACTGCCGGTAATCGACAAGGCGCCGAACGGACGCGTGCTGGACAGCGACGGGCGGCGCTGGCTCTTCTCGCGCTTCACGCGCGGTCGTGTCACGCTGGTCAGCTTCATCTACACGTATTGCGTCGACCCGGTCGGCTGCCCGCTCGCGTACGAAACGATGGCCCGACTGCGCGAGCTGCTGCTGGCGCGCCCGGAACTCGCGCGCGCGACCCGCTTCGTCAGCCTGTCGTTCGATCCCGTCAACGACACGCCGGATGCGATGCGCGCCTACGGCGGCAAGTTTGCGGATCCGGCGAGCCCGCTGCAGTGGTTCTTCCTCACCACGCGCTCGGTCGAGGACCTGGCGCCCCTGACGGCAGGCTTCGGCCAGGATGTCGCGGTGCAGGTCGATGACACGGGCAGGCCGATGCGCCTTTATAACCACATGCTCAAGGTGTTCCTGACCGACGCCCGCGGCCGCATCCGGGAGATCTACAGCCCCGTGTTCCTCGTTCCCGAGATGATGCTCAATGACATCGAGACGCTCGTGCTCGAGCAGCACGCGGACTGAAACGGCGGCGATGAAGTTCCTGTCCCGCGCGGCCGGGCACAGGGTGGCGGCGCGCTACCTCGCGCTCGCGGCGTGCGCTGCCCTGACGGGTCTCTTGGGCGCATGCGAGCGGAAAAACACGCCGGAAGGCGCGCCGGCCCTCGGCCTTCCACCGATTCCCTATCCCGCCGACAACCCGCCGACCGCAGCCAAGAAGGCGCTCGGCGAAAAGCTCTTCTTCGATCGCCGCCTGTCGTTCAACGGCACCATGTCGTGCGCGATGTGCCACGTGCCCGAGCAGGGCTTCACGGTCAACGAACTCGCCACGCCGGTCGGGATCGAGGGTGCCAGCGTGCGGCGCAATGCGCCGACGCTGCTCAACATCGCCTACCACCCGCGGCTCTTTCACGACGGGCGCGACGGCGCGCTCGAGACCCAGATCTGGGGCCCGCTGCTGGCCGTGAACGAGATGGGCAACCCGTCGGTCGGACACGTGATCGACACGCTGCGCAGCCTGGCGGATTACATGGGACTGTTCGAAGGCGCCTTCGACGGGCAGGGCGCGACCGCAGACACGATCGGCAGGGCGCTCGCGACGTACGAACGCTCGCTGATCGCGGGGGGGTCGCGCTTCGACTGCTTCCGCTACGCAGCCAGGAACGACGCCCTGAACGAGGTGGAGCGCGCCGGGTACGCGCTCTTCGCCGGCAAGGCGCACTGCACGAGCTGTCACCTGATCGGCGAGAAAACTGCGCTGTTTTCCGACTTCCGCTATCACAACACCGGCATCGGCTGGCGCCACGCGCAGCAGCAGGAAAGCTACCGGGTCGATCTCGGTGGCGGCGCCAGCGCAAACGTCAGCGGCGCGCTCGTGCGCCGGCTCGGCGACCCCGAAGTCAACGACCTCGGCCGCTTCGAAATTACCCAGGATCCGGCCGATCACTGGGCTTACAAGACGCCGATGCTGCGCGAGGTCGCCCGCACCGCGCCCTACATGCACGATGGATCGCTGCCCACGCTGGAGGCCGTGGTCGCGTACTACAACGCCGGCGGTGCGGGCGCTCCCGACCAGGCATCCGAGATCGTGCCGCTCGGTCTGCGCGGGGATGAGGAACGCGCTCTCGTGGCATTCCTGCGCTCGCTCACGGGCCGAACGACGCGGGCGTGCGACTGAGGGGCTCGGGTCCCGGCGGGTGAGCGCAGACGGCGTCTGCCGCCGCTCGGGTCGTCATCGAGGCTCATAACCGCCGGCAGTGCCGGCATGGCGATCGGGTATTTCCGCTTCACCGGGCGGGCGAGTAGCTTGCTGGTCTGTCATCGGGATGCGGGGAGCGAGCAGCATGTTTGCGTTGGCCGGTACCAGCCGCGATCTCGTCGGCACCGTTGTGCCGGCAGTGTTCGACAGTGACGGGTTCCTCGCCGAATCGGGCGACTGGACGCCGGACCTGGCGCGGTCCCTCGCCCATGACGCGGGCATCGCCGAGCTGACCGCAAAGCACTGGGAGGTGATCCACTTCGTGCGCCAGCGCTATTTCTCGATCGGCGCGCTGCCAGTGATGCGCCTGGTCTGTCGCGCGGCTGGTGTCGATCGCACCCAGGCGCACAGGCTCTTCAGCAGCTGCAAGGCGCTCTGGCGCATCGCCGGGCTGCCCAATCCAGGCGAGGAAGCCAAGTCCTACATGGACTGAGCCGCCGCGCGATCCAGCGCGCCGCCGCGATCGGGCCCCTCGGTCTCGATGGCCGGCAAGCTGGGCCTGCGCGCGACAAGCGCGCAGAACGACTTGTCCTCGCCGCGCGGCGCCGTGAAGTCCTTGAGCTCGTCAACGACGATCTCGCAGCCGGCGAAGCGACTCGCCATCTCGTCGCGCCGGAACAGGCAGCAGCTCGCTGGCTCGAACATGTCGAGGTACCTGGTGCCGTCGACGCGTATGTTGATCACGGCGGTGCCACCCCGGCGAACATGCGACTGCAGCTGCTCGAGCTGCGTCACGGCGGTCGAGCAGTCGGCGAACATCAGCAGCCCGATGCACACGATCGTGTCGAAATCCTCCTGCAGCCAATACGTTCGCAGGTCGGCCACCGCCGCCTCGATCGGCAACGCGTCGCGGCCACGTGGCGTACGTGGTCGATCGCGGTCCCGCTCGCGTCGAACGCCAGCACCGCGCAGTCGCACCGTGCCGCCGCGATGGCGAGGTTGCCCGGGCCCAGCCATAGTCACGCACCCGGCGGTGCACGAAAGGAAGCGCCCGTTGCTCGGACGGGTTGAGGCTCAAGTCCGCGTCGCGCGGTGGGCGCCGGTATCACCCGGAGGGGCTACTCCGAGGAGCTAGCGGCGATAACCGCGATTTGCCGCCTTGGTCCGGGAGGGGGCGGTTAAATTGGCCTATGGCCGCATCGACCCGTCCCCAATGTCCCCGGTGACGCCGGCGGAGGTCCGCAAGACGACGTGCTACATGTGCGCCTGCCGCTGCGGGATCCGCGTGCACATGCACGGCGACCGGATCCGCTACATCGACGGCAATCCGGATCACCCGCTCAACAAGGGTGTGATCTGCGCCAAGGGCAGCGCCGGCATCATGAAGCAGTACTCGCCGGCGCGCCTCACGCAGCCCCTGCGCCGCAAGGCGGGTGCCGAGCGCGGTGCCGGCGAGTTCGAGGAGATCTCGTGGGACGAGGCCTTCACGCTGCTCGCGGAACGGCTCGCGAAGATCCGCGCCGAGGATCCGAAGAAATTCGCGCTGTTCACGGGCCGCGACCAGATGCAGGCCTTGACGGGCCTGTTCGCGCGCCAGTTCGGCACGCCCAATTACGCCGCTCACGGCGGGTTCTGCTCGGTGAACATGGCTGCCGGGCTCATCTACACGATCGGCGGATCGTTCTGGGAATTCGGCGGGCCGGATCTCGAGCGTGCGCGCCTGTTCGTGATGATCGGCACGGCCGAAGACCATCACTCCAATCCGCTCAAGATCGCGTTGTCGAAATTCAAGCGCGACGGCGGCCGGTTCGTCGCCATCAATCCGGTGCGCACCGGCTACGCCGCGATCGCCGACGAGTGGGTGCCGATCAAGCCGGGCACCGACGGGGCGCTGCTGCTCGCCCTGATCCACGAAATCATCGCGCTCGGTCTCTACGACCGCGAGTTCCTGGTCCGATACACGAACTCGGGCCAGCTGGTCAATCTCGACCCGGCGAGCAGCGAGTACGGCATGTTCGTGCGCACGGAAGTGCCACGCGAGGAAGGTTGCCTCGATCCGCAGAACAAGCTGTGGTGGGATCGCGCCACCAGCAAGGCGGTGCTCACGCACAGCGACGGAAGCGATCCGTTCCTGCTGGGTGCGTTCATGCTGCCCGACGGCACACCGGTCAAACCGGCGTTCCAGCTGCTGCAGGAGCGCGTGCAGGACTACACGCCCGAATGGGCAAGCCAGATCACCGGGATTCCGGTCGCGACCATCCGCAGGCTCGCACACGAGATGGGCGTGACCGCGCGCGATCAGAAGATCGAGCTTCCCATCGCGTGGACCGATTCATGGGGCAAGGAGCACGAATCGGTCACCGGCAACCCGGTGGCGTTTCACGCGATGCGCGGGCTGGCCGCGCACTCGAACGGTTTCCAGACCGTGCGCGCGCTCGGCATTCTGATGACGCTGCTCGGCACGATCGACCGGCCGGGCGGTTTCCGCCACAAGGCGCCGTTCCCGCGCCCGATTCCGCCGTGCGCGAAGACCCCCAACACGCCGCTCGCGGTGCGGCCGAATTCCGTCATGGACGGCATGCCGCTCGGGTGGCCGGCCGAGCCGGACGATCTGTTCGTCACCGAAGACGGCGCGCCGGTGCGCATCGACAAGGCCTTCTCGTGGGAATACCCACTTGCGGTGCACGGCCTGATGCACAACGTGATCACCAACGCCTGGCGCGGCGATCCGTACCGCATCGACACGCTGCTCATCTTCATGGCCAACATGGCGTGGAACTCGACCATGAACACCGTCGAGGCGCGCAGGATGCTGAACGATCGCGACGAGAACGGCGAATACAGGATCCCGTTCCTGGTCGTGGCGGACGCGTTCCACTCGGAGATGACGGCATTCGCCGATCTGCTGCTGCCGGATACGACCTACCTCGAGCGGCACGACGTCATGTCGATGCTCGACCGCCCGATCTCCGAATTCGACGGGCCGGTCGATTCGGTGCGCATCCCGGTGGTGCCGCCGACCGGGCAGTGCAAGCCGTTCCAGGACGTTCTGATCGAACTCGGCTCGCGCCTGAAGCTGCCTGCGTTCGCGCGGCCCGACGGCACGCGCAAGTACCGCGACTATCCGGACTTCATCGTCAACTACGAGACCGAGCCGGGCTCGGGCATCGGGTTTCTCGCGGGCTGGCGCGGCCGCGGCGGCGAGAAGTCGCTGACCGGCGCGCCGAACCCGCGCCAGTGGGAGATGTACGCGCAGAACAACTGCGTGTTCCACTACCCGCTGCCGAAGAGCTACCAGTACATGCGCAACTGGAACCGCGGTTATCTCGAGTGGTCGCTGCGCAATCGCATCACGCGCTACGCGGATCCGATCCTGGTGCACGTGTACTCCGAGGTGCTGCAGAAGTTCCGGCTGGCGGCGCAGGGCAGGGGCATCAGCCGCAAGCCGCCCGCGCCGCTGCGCCAGCGGGTCGCGACGTACTTCGATCCGCTGCCGTTCTACTACGAGCCGCTCGAAGTCCAGGCCACCGATCGCCAGCGCTATCCGCTGGCAGCGATCACGCAGCGCCCGATGGCGATGTATCACTCGTGGGACTCGCAGAACGCGTGGCTGCGGCAGATCCACGCGCACAACGTGCTGTTCGTCAACGCGGCGACGGCACGCGGGCAGGGTATCGCCGACGGCGACTGGATCTGGGTCGAATCGCAATGGGGCAAGGTGCGCTGCCGCGCGCGTCACTCGGAAGCGGTCGAGCCCGGCACGGTGTGGACCTGGAATGCGATCGGCAAGGCGGCCGGCGCCTGGAACCTCGCGCCGGATGCCAACGAATCGCGCAGCGGCTTCCTGCTCAATCACTTGATCACCGACGAGCTGCCGGCCGCGCCGGGAGGCATCCAGGGCGCTCGCGTATCGAACTCCGATCCGATCACCGGCCAGGCGGCCTGGTACGACGTGCGCGTCCGCATCTATCGCGCCGTCGACGCGCTGGAGAACACCGTGCCGCAGTTCGAGCCGCTGCGCGCCTATCCGGGCATGCGACCGCGCCCCGCGCGCCTGGGCGCGATCGATGGCGGCGGGGGTTCGTGATGACCCAGCTCGCCCTGGTCATCGATCTGAATGTCTGCGTCGGCTGCCATGCCTGCGTGACCAGCTGCAAGGAGTGGAACACGGGGGGTGCGGCCGGGCCGCTCGGCGACGAGCGGCCGTACGGCGCCGATCCCACCGGTACGTTCTTCAACCGCGTGCAAACGTTCGAGGTGGGCGAGTTCCCGGAAACGCAGACGGTGCATTTCCCGAAGTCCTGCCTGCATTGCGAGGAGCCGCCGTGCGTGCCGGTTTGTCCGACCGGCGCGTCCTACAAGCGCAAGGAGGACGGGATCGTCCTCGTCGACTACGACAAGTGCATCGGCTGCAAGTACTGCTCGTGGGCGTGTCCCTACGGAGCGCGCGAGCTGGACGAGCAGCAACGCGTGATGAAGAAGTGCACGTTGTGTGTCGATCGGATCTACGACCTGCGCCTGCCGGAAGCCGACCGCAAGCCGGCATGCGTCAAGGCCTGCCCGACCAATGCGCGCCTGTTCGGCGACATTCACGATCCCGCGTCGGCGGTCTCGACTGCCATTCGCGAGCACGGCGGCTACACCCTGATGCCGGAGTGGGGGACGCAGCCGGCCAACCACTACCTGCCGCGCCGACGCCAGGAACTGCACCTGCACGCCGACGAACTCGAACGCGCCGACAACCCGCTCAAGGTCGACGGCCTGCTGCCGAAGCCGCGCAAGAGCGAACCGACGCTCGACGACGCATCCAGCTGGTGACCCGATGCGACCCGCGCTTTCGGTGCTGCTGCTGACGACGCTGATCGGCGCCGGCCAGGGCCTGTTCCTGGCGCTCGTCACGGTCCAGCTTTATGCGCTGTTCGCGCTCGTGCCGCCGCCCGATCCCGCCTTCTACCGGGTCGGCACGCTCCTTGCGCCGGCGCTCCTTGCCGGCGGACTGCTCGCGTCGTTCTTCCATCTCGGCAGGCCCGAGCGCGCGTGGCGCGCTGCGGCCTGCTGGCGCACGTCGTGGCTCGCGCGCGAAGTGATCCTGCTGCCGGCGCTCGTCGGCATCCTGGTGCTCTATGCGCTGGGTCACGCACTGGGCTGGTACGCGCCCTGGATCGTTTTGCCGAGCGGAGCGCCTCTCGACGCGACCGTGTTGCTGGGTGTCCTCGGCACGCTGCTTGCGTTCGCGCTCTTCGTCTGCACCGCCATGATCTACGCGTGCCTGCCGTTCCTGCGCGAATGGCACAGCTGGCTCACGGTGGTGAACTACACGCTACTGGGCGGCGCCTCCGGCTTCACGCTCGCGGCCGCGCTCGCGGCGGCTGCAAGCCCGCCGCTCGCGCCGTTTCTCACCGGCTGGGCAATCGTCATCACGCTGCTCGGGTTCGTGAGCCGCGCCGCAACGCTGGTGCGCAATGCGCGCCTGAAGCCGAAATCGGCGCTGCAAACGGCGCTCGGGGTGAAGCACCCGCGGATCGTGCAGCTGAGCCAGGGAGCGATGGGCGGCTCGTTCAACACGCGCGAGTTCTTCCACGGACGCGCGCAGGGAACGCTGCATACGATCCGGTGGATGTTCGTGGTGCTCGTGTTCGCTGTCCCGCTCGTTTTCCTGACGCTCGCGCTCCTCGGGAGTGCCGCGCCCGGAGTACTGCTGGCGGCCGCCTTCGCCGTGCAGTTTCCCGGTCTGCTCGCGGAGCGTTGGTACTTCTTCGCCGAGGCACGGCATCCGCAGAACCTCTACTACCAGGCGCTGGCATGAAAGTCGTCCCTGGCGCTCGTCGCCGGAGCGGCCCCGGACCTCGGCCCGAAGATCCAGCGTCGCGTGCAGTGTGAATGTCGCATTCGCTCAACCTGGCTCGTGCCGCGCAGTTGCTCGGCCTGCCGCGTTCGACGTTGCAGCGGATGATCCGCAACGGGGAACTGCGGTCCGACGAAGGCTTCATCACGATCGACGAGCTCAAGCGCGCCTTTCCACAGGCGACGCTCGAAGACGCAGGGGCGTTCGCCAGCGTCGCCCGCATCCGCGACGAGGCGTTCGGCCGCCGCGTCCGCGAGCGCCTGCTGCCTTCGCAGGAGGTCCTCGCGCAGCGGGTGCTCGCGCAGAGCCAGGAACTCGCCGACTTGCGCCGGTGCACGCAGGCGTATCACGCGCTCGTCACCGCGCTGCTGGAACTGCTGCGTGACCCGGCGCGCACCGATCCTGGCTACGCTGTGCTCGCCGAACGAATCGAGGTGGGATTGAAGGAAATCCTGGGTGCCGCCCCGGCCGGGCAACTCGACGCGATGGCCGACATGCTGCGCGTGGTCGCGGCCCAGGTGACCCTGCGCCCGAGCGGGCGCACGTTCCTCGTCGAAGGCAACGACTCGATCCTGCAGGCCGGACTGAAGAGCGGCGCGCGTTTCGCGTACGGGTGCGGCAGCGGCACATGCGGGCTGTGCAAGGCGCGCGTGGTGAGCGGCGAGACACGCCAGATCGCGGCGGCCGACTATCCGCTGTCGGCGCAGGAAAGGGCGCAGGGCTATTGCCTCCTGTGCGCACACACGGCGGTCACCGATGTAACCATCGAAACGCTCGAGGCCCGTGGGCCGCAGGACGTGCCGGCGCAGGAGATCGAGGCGAAAGTGCGGGCGGTCACGCCGCTCGCGGCGGATACGCGGCTGCTGCACCTGCAGACGCCGCGCAGCGGAAGGTTGCGGTTCCTTGCCGGGCAGGCCGTCACGCTCGGGATGACGATCGACGGTGCCGACGCGACGGCCACCCTGCCGCTGGCGAGTTGTCCCTGCGACGAGCGCAACCTGCAATTCCACGTCGCGCGCTCCGACGACGCGGCGCTCGCGCAGGCCCTGTTCGCCGATCGGGTGCACGTCGGCGACACGATCGTGGTCCGCGGGCCGGTCGGCGACTTCGTGCTCGGCGCCGCGCCCGCCGGACCGCTGCTGATGCTCGCGTGCGATACGGGATTTGCGCCGATCAAGAGCGTGATCGAACACGCGTTGGCCGGCGAGGAGGTCGAGGCGATCGAGCTGCATTGGCTGGCCACCCGTGCCGACGGGCACTATCTCGCCAACCAGTGCCGCTCGTGGGCGGCCGCCTTCGACCAGTTTCGCTACCACCCCGCCACCGCGGCTGATGCCGCGCACGGGGCACGATCGCTCGTGGCGCAGATTGCCGCTGCGGGCGGCTGGCGCCAGAGCGAGAGCTTCATCGCCGGCGGGCACGAATTCGTCGACGCGGTGGTGGCGGGCCTGCGGGGCGCCGGCGCGGACGCGAGCAACCTTCACGTGTTCGTGCTTTGATTCGCCTGTCGCCGGACTCCGAGTGAAACGATGAGCGATGCGCTGACCTACCTCGTCAAGGCCCGGCCGGAGGCGATCGGCCACTATCTGAAATTCCTCAAGGAAGCGGGCCGCAACCTCGATCCGAAGACCCGCGACCTGATCTCGGTGATCACGAAGGTCCATGCGCAGACAGAGCGCGGCCTGCGCCAGTATCTGTCGCGTGCGCTTCGCAACGGGTGCACGGCGGGCGAGATCCTGGATGCGATGCTGATGGCCTTCCCCGCGCTGGGCCTGGCGAAGATCGTCTGGGCAGTCGATGTGATCCTCGCCATGGACCTGCCGGAGTTCCGCCCCGAGGCGATGGGCATGGCCCCGGCCTGGCACGACGTAATCGGCGCGGCCGACCTTGCCGTGGGCCAGTCGCAACGCGTCGAGTGTGACGGGCGCGCCGTTTTTGTCTACCGCGATGCCGGCGAACATCGTGTGTACGACAGCCGTTGCCCACACCAGACCACGAACATCCCGCACCTCGCGCTGGAGGGAACACGCCTGACCTGTCCGAAGCACCAGTGGGCGTTCGACATCCGCACCGGCGAGTGCATCGAGAGGGGCAACGAACCGCTGCGCCGGCGCGAGGCGAAGGTCGAAAACGGCCGGCTGCTCGCGCTCTGGTGAGCGTGGCGACCTGAACGCGCGAGACGGTCGGCGATGGACACGCTGCCCATTTTCCTGAGGCTGACGGAGCGGCCCTGCGTGGTGATCGGTGGCGGCGCGACCGCTGCGCGCAAGGTTGCGCTGCTGCACGAGTGCGGTGCCCGCGTGACCGTCGTTGCTCCCGCGCTTTGCCCGACGCTGGCCGCGCGAGCCGAACGCGGCGAGATCACCCATCACGCGGCGCGCTTCGCCGCACCGTATCTCGACGGTGCAACGCTGGTGATCGCGGCGACCAACGACCGCTCGGTCAACGCCGAGGTGTCGCGCCTGGCGCAGGCGCGTTACCTGCCGGTCAACGTGGTCGACGACCCCGAACTCTGCTCGTTCATCGTTCCGGCGATCGTCGATCGCTCGCCGGTCGTGATCGCAGCCTCGACCGGCGGTGCGTCGCCGGTGCTGGCGCGGCTGCTGCGCGCACGTCTCGAAGCGCTTTTCCCGGCGGCTTATGGCGAATTGGCGCGCCTCGCGCAGCGCTTTCGCGACCGCGTGGCACGAAAGGTGCCGGCCGACGCACGCCGCGCGTTCTGGGAGCGCGTACTGCAAGGGCCGATCGCGGAATTGGTGCTCTCGGGCCGTACCGGACAGGCGGAGGCGGCGCTCGTGGCGGAGATCGAGGAGGGCGAAGACAGGCCGCCCGCGGGCGAGGTCTACCTCGTCGGTGCCGGGCCGGGCAATCCGGACCTGCTGACGTTTGCGGCCCTGCGTCTCATGCAGCAGGCCGACGTCGTGCTGTACGACAACCTGGTTTCGCCGCAAATCCTCGCGCTGACGCGGCGCGACGCCGAGCGCATCTACGTCGGCAAGCGACGCGCAGACCACGCAATGCGCCAGGAGCAGATCAACGCGCGTTTGGTCGAACTCGCGCGCGCCGGCCGGCGCGTGTTGCGCCTGAAGGGCGGCGATCCCTACATATTCGGGCGCGGGGGCGAGGAGATCGAGTCCCTCGCCGCGGCGGGGATCCGCTTCGAGGTCGTGCCGGGCATCACCGCCGCGGCTGGGGTCGCAGCCTACGCCGGAATTCCGCTGACCCATCGCGACTACGCGCACTCGTGCGTGCTCGTCACGGGCCATCTGAAGGACGGCACGATGGACCTCGACTGGCACGGGCTCGCGCGACCGAAGCAGACGCTCGTCATCTACATGGGCCTGCTGGGCCTCGACGCGCTGTGCCGGCAGCTGATCGCGCACGGGCTGGCGGCCGATGTTCCGGCGGCGGTGGTGCAGCAGGGCACGCTGCCGCAGCAGCGGGTCGTGACGGCAACGCTGGGCACGCTTGCCGCCGCCGTGGCGCAGGCGCAGTTGCACGCGCCCACCATCGTCATCGTCGGCGAAGTGGTGCGCCTGCGTGATCGGCTGGCGTGGTTCGATCCCGAGCGACCGTCGCCGCCGGCGGTTCAGGCGCCCTGAACTGCGGCAAGAAGCGCGTCGACCGCTTGCTGCACGGGCCGCACGCCACCGCTGCGCCAGCGGTCGAGCAGTTCGAGCGCCGTTCCGTGTTGCCGCTTTTGTTCTGCGGCGCAGGTTTCCAGGATCGCGTCCGGATTGATCACGGCGTGCGGCGACCAGAGCGCGGCGAGCCGCGGTGCGAGTGCCCGTCGCAGTCCCTCGAGATTGGCGAACCAGAAATGCAGGGCTGGCACGGTGCCGCGTTGCGCGAGCACGGGCAGGGTGACCAGACAATCCGCCAGCAGGTCGCGCACCGCACGCACGAGGCTCTCGGCACGGCGGTCGTCGAGCGCGATCAGCATCCGCTCCCATTCGCCTCCGAGCAGGCTGCCTGCGCGCTGTTCGCCGATTTCATGCAGCGCGAGCGTTTCGGCCTGATCGGTCACGATGCGCTCGATCGCGTCGTGGGCAGTGTCGCCGTAGGTCGCGATCAGGGCTGCGAATCCCGGGGCCTGGGCTCGGTGAGGCGGCGACTCTGCGCGCGTCCACAACCAGCGGCGCATCGCATCCGTACGCACGACGATGCGGCCGCCGCGGCTCATCGCGGGCGGCGCGACGACGCCGCGCGCCAGCTCGGCGCCCGCGTAGACGACGCGGGCGCCATCGAGTTCCACCTCGCACAGGCGCTCGGCGAGGAAAAAGACCGGCGCGCCGAAGCGGCCGATGCCGCCACCGTAGACCAGCCGCCGCCTGCCCAGCATTGCATCCGTGCCCGCTTCATCGAAGGCTTCGACACCCGCGCCGATGGGGAGCGAACGATACGAGGCGCCGGATTCATGCAGCGTGTCCCAGGCGGCCTCTCGTGCGGCGATGAAAGCGCCGACGGCGTTGCGATCCGGCACCACTCCCGGCGCAGCGCCAGCCCACCACCGATAGAGCTCGCGCATGCCGAGCAGGTAGGTGCACAACGCGCCATCGCGCGCATGGCGCGCGTCGCTCACGTCGCAGTTGTATTGCACCGCTGCGACGAGAGTGGAAAGGGCCGCATCGGCGCGGGCCGCGGCCGATGATCTCATTCGACGAAGCGCTTCAGGAAGCGGCGGCGCCCGGGGCGCGACTTCTGGATCACGACGCCGCGTACCGCCGACAGATCGTCGATGGGCATCGCGGGCGTCGCATCGGCGGCGTCGGGATTAAGCGTCTCGAGCAGCCACCCATCTTCACGCCGCGCGAGGTGCCGCAACATCCACTCGCCGCGGCAATACGCCACCACGAACGAACCATCGACCGCGAGGCCATCGGGCTCGACGACAACGATGTCGCCGGGGTCGAACTCCGGGCGCATTGCTTCGCCGAGCACCTGCAACGCGAACAGCTCGCCAGCCGTGCAGTCCGGCATGGCGCTAGCTGAGACGACGGGAATGTCTGCGATGCGCATCGGCGATCCTTTCGGGGATTTTGGTGGTGGCGCCTGCATGTGCTGAATCACCCATGCGGGTAGCCGGCGCCACGCCTACGCGGGAATAGACCCTCGAGCCGCCATCCTCGTTAATACCCTCCGACCGCCATGGCCAAACGGGAGCACGGGCGGGCGCGGCACCACGCGCGCAAAGGAGGCACGGTGAACTACGACAAGGAACTCGACGCGCGCGGACTCGCGTGCCCGATGCCGATCGTCAAGACCCGCAAGGCCCTCAACGACCTTGCAAGTGGACAGATTCTGCGCGTGATGGCCACCGACGCCGGCTCTGTCGCCGACATGGCGGCATTCGCCGAGCAGACCGGCAACCAGCTCTTGGCGCAGACGCAGGAAGGACCGGCTTACGTGTTCTTCCTGAAGCGCAAGTAGCGGCGTGCGATAGCGCTGCCCGATCGACACTCTGCGGGGAGTCAACGTGACCGCCAAGAAGATGGCGCTGATCGCGACCAAGGGCACCCTCGACTGGGCGTACCCGCCGTTCATTCTTGCATCGACCGCCGCGACGCTCGGGTACGAGGTGCAGGTCTTCTTCACGTTCTACGGCCTGCAGCTGCTGCGCAAGGACATCAGCGACCTGAGGATCAGCCCGCTTGCCAATCCGGCGATGCCGATGCCGGTGCCGATGCCGGTGCTCGTGCAGGCACTGCCGGGGATGGAGGCGATGGCATCGATGATGATGAAGAACAAGATGAAGGCGAAGGGCGTCGCATCGCTGCCGGAACTGCGCGACATCTGCATCGAATCGGACGTCAAGTTGATCGCGTGCCAGATGACCGTCGACCTGTTCGATTTCCAGAAGAGCGACTTCATCGAGCAAGCGCAGTTCGGCGGAGCGGCGACGTTCCTCGGTTTTGCCGGGAATGCCGACATCTGCCTCTACATCTGATTCGGCCGGCCGACGACCCATGGCGCAGGTGCGCCGTGCCTCCGCACGGACGGGTGCAGGGGCGGAACCACAGAAGGAGACAGCATGGACAAGCGCTTGCGCGGCGGGTTGATGGCCGCACTGACCACTGCCGCGGCACTGCCTGGCCTCGCCGGTGCGACCGACGGGTACTTCCCGCACGGCTATGGCCTGAAGGGCAAGGGCATGGGCGGAACGTCGATCGCGCTCGCGCAGGATGCGATGGGCGGCGCCAACAACCCGGCCGCGATGGCGTTCGCGGGCGACCGCTTCGATATCGGCCTTGACTGGTTCAGTCCCCATCGCAGCGCCGAGCGCGACGGCGCGCCCGTACCGAGTCTGAACGGCCGCGTCGACAGCGACAGCACCAACTTCCTGGTGCCGGAACTCGGCTTCAACAAGATGCTCAATCCGGACCTGGCGTTGGGCGTGACCGTGTACGGCAACGGCGGCATGAACACCGACTATCCGCAGGGCAACTTCAATTGCGGCGCCGGCGCCGCCAACATCCTGTGCGGAAGCGGGCGGCTCGGCGTCGACCTGATGCAGCTGGTCGTCGCGCCGACGGCCGCCTACAAGCTCGCGCCCGAACACTCGATCGGCATCGCGCCTCTTTTCGGTTACCAGCGCTTCAAGATCGAGGGCCTGCAGGCGTTCGACGGCCCGGCGAGCAGCAGCCCGGGCAACGTCACGAACCGGGGCTACGACTCGTCGACCGGGTTCGGCGTACGCATCGGATACCAGGGCCAGACCGGCCCCTTCTCGTTCGGCGCCGCATATGCGAGCCGCATGCACATGAGCGAGTTCAAGAAGTACAGCGGCCTGTTCGCGGAAAACGGCGACTTCGACATCCCGTCGCACTACGGTGTCGGCGTGGCCTGGCGCAGTGCGGCCCTCGTGACGCTCGCCTTCGACTACATGCGCATCAACTACAGCGAGGTGGCTTCGGTCGGCAACCCGAGCACCAACATAAGCCAGGCCCCGCTCGGTGCATCCAACGGGCCGGGTTTCGGCTGGAAGGACATCAACGTCTACAAGTTCGGCGTGGCGTGGCAGGCGACGCCGGCGCTGGTCATGCGTGCCGGGTACAACCATAGCGACAACCCGATCACACCGCGCGACGTCACCTTCAACATCCTCGCTCCCGGCGTGATCCAGAACCATTACACGCTCGGCATGACCTATTCGTGGAACCCCGGCTCCGAGCTGACGTTTGCCTACATGCATGCGCAGACCAACTCCGTGACCGGCCCGTCGTTGATCGCCGGGACCGAGACCATCCGGATGTTCGAGAACTCGTTCGGGATGGCGTACGGGTTGCGTTTCTGAGCTGATTCCGCGCTGGTGGCACCGCGCCGACAGCCCTGCGCCCTGCTGCCAAGGCGCTCCGCCAGGGCCGGGAGCTGCATCCCGCCAGCCAGGCTCGGCCTGCACGGTCGCGATTCACGCTCCGGCGTGTTCGACCTCGAACGCAAGGCATGGCGCATAGGCGGTTGCGATCAGCCGTGCAAGGCGCTCACGCCGTGCCGGCTCCGTCGCCTGCGCCGCGGCGCCGAGCAGCGTGGCGACCGGCCCGGTCGACGCGAAGTTCCAGTCCGTCGGCGCTTGCACGCCGTACCCGGCGAGGGTCGTCCGGCCGGAATCGAGCCGGCCAGCATGAAGCAGGAAGCCGCGCGCCGTTTCGACAACTGTCAAGGCGCGGCCCGGTCGTGGCGACCAGGCGATCGCGCGCGGCGGCGCCGCGGTACCGAGAACCGCGGCAGCAATCTCGTGCAGTCGGGCGGCCATGCGATCAAAGGCGTGCCGGGCGCGCCCGCTGCCGATCCAGCAGCCGGTCTCGCGGGGCTCCGCGGGCCACGGACCGTTGCCGGCAACCAGCCAGTCGCAGAACTCTTCGCGCTGAGCGGACACCGTCTCGATGCGCAGTTGCGGGAAGAGCGGTTGGCCGCACGCACGCGCGTCGTCGATCACTGCGGCGAGCCAACGCGCTGGCACCGTGGCGCCTTGCCGGCACCATCGTTCGAGGCCGGCGTCGGACTCGAAGATCGCGGCCCAGAATTCGGGCGGGCGGCCGAAGACGTGTGTCGCCACCCAGGCCGCGATGTCGCGTGGCGGGCTGGCCACGCGTCTACATGGTCGGCGACGCGGGCAGCTTCCCCGGCCCGGACTGGATGCCCAAGCAGGCGCACATGGCCGACCTGCAGGCCGCGGCGGCGGCCGCGAACCTGCTCGGCGACCTGGACGGGGCCCGCACCGACGATTGCTTCAAGGTCGAGCTCGTCTGCATCGTCGATGCGCTCAGCGAGGGCACGCTGATCGTGCGCACACCCGCGCGCAACTGGCTGCTGCCACCGACGCGGCTGTTTCACTGGGCCAAGCGTGCATTCGAGCGGCAGTACTTGCGTCGCTATCGATGATCGCAACCGATCGACGCTCACCCTCCATGCATTCGATGCGGTCACTGTCGCCGCATGGGCCCGCACCCGGTTCAGGGCCTCGGTGCGGATACGGCGGCGGGTGCCCGGCATGAAGCGCTACGCGGATCTTCTCGTCGACGCGCGACGGCGCGTGCGCGAGGTGATGCCGTGGGACCTGGTGTCCAACCTTGCCGGGGCCGACGCGCCGATGGTCCTGGATGTTCGCGAGCCAGCCGAGTTCGCGCTTGCACGCATCCCGGGCTCGATCAACGTGCCGCGCGGAGTGCTCGAAAGCGCATGCGAATGGGGCTACGAGGATACCGTGCCCGCCGTGGCCATGGCTCGCAAGAAGCCGATCGTGGTCGTTTGCCGTTCGGGCCAGCGCTCCCTTCTGGCTGCCGATGTCATGCAGGCGCTGGGGTTCGCCAATGTGGCGTCGCTACGAACCGGTGTGCGCGGATGGAACGACTTCGAGCAGCCGCTCATCGATGCTTCTGGCCGCGCCGTCGACGCCGATGTGGCCGAACGCCTGCTTGCTTCCCGGGTGAGACCGGATCAAATGGGGCCGGCATAGGTTTGCGCGCGCAGCCCGACACGGGCACCGCCACGGGTTCCGCGGCCGCGACAAATGGCGTCCGGTCCTTGCTGCAACGAGCACCGCAGGCGCTGCGGCTCGCGCAAGCAGGCGGCGGTTCATCGTCATCGCTGCACTTCGCGCCGCAAGGCAAAACTCGCCCTGCTCGGACTCGTCAGAACACCAGGACCTGGTCGGCCCACTGCGTCCAATCGGCCAGCTCGTCCATACTGCTCCGATGGGCGCCCGCGACGAGACGCTCGACACTCATGCCGCGCGCATCCATGCACGAACCGCAGACACCGACCGCGCCGCCGTGCCGGACCACCGCCCCGAGCATTGCGGCGACGTTGTAGTAGCCCTGCGGGACCTTCTGCCCCGCCGCCGCACAGGCGGCTGCGTCGCCGAGCAGGAACACCTTCACTTCGGCGCGGGCCCCGGCGAGAAACGAGCGCGCCAGCCGCAGCGCGTTGTAGCAGCGCTCCGTCCCGTAAGGCGGATCGTTGAGGATCAGCAGCGCTTTCATGCGCGGCCACCTTCGCCTTGCTCGCGCGCCAGCGGCTCGGGCCGGCGGTTGATCGCATACCCGCCCGGGGAAGCGCGGAACGGCTGCAGCAGCAGCCGGTCGAGCCGCAGATCGTCGCGGCAGCGGAACCTGTCGACCCCGAGCGTCATGGCGGCGTGACCGGCGGCGGGCTGCGCACGGTACGTGCCGAACAGGCGATCCCACCACGGCAGGTTGAAGCCGAAATTGCTGTTGGTCTCGTTGTAGACGACCGAGTGATGGACGCGATGCATATCGGGCGTCACCACGATCCAGCGGAGCACGCGGTCGAGCGCGCCCGGCAGCCTCCCGTTGGCGTGATTGAACATCGCGGTGGCGCTCAGCAGTACTTCGAACACGAGAACCGCGACCGCCGGCGCGCCGATCGCCGCCACCGCGGCGCACTTGATCCCGGTGGAAACGAGGATCTCGATCGGGTGAAACCGCGTGCCGGTCGTGACGTCGAACTCGAGGTCGGTGTGGTGCACGCGGTGCAGCCGCCACAGCGTCGGGACGGCATGGAACATCACGTGCTGGAAGTAGATCGCCAGGTCGAGCAGCACCACTGCCAGCACGACCGCCAACTGCCCTGGAAGTGCGAGCGTGTTGAACAGACCCCAGCCGTGCGTCTCGCCCGCAAGCGCGACCGCGATCGCCGCGCCGGGTGCCAGGAGACGCAGCAGAACGCTGTCGAGCAGGAGCAGCCCGAGGTTGTGCGGCCAGCGCACCGCGCGGCTTAACATCCGGGGGCGCCGCGGCGCCAGCACCTCCCACGCCGCGACGGCGAGAAAAACGGACAGGAACGCAGTGAGCCGGATCAGCGGCTCATAGGCCAACGCGGGGAGCTTGCTCATCGTGCGCTCGATCCCCTGGGGTTGGGCATAATCCAAACAATCAAGTAGATATATATTCAATCGAATACTTGAATTATAACGGCGGATCCGATTCCATGTCAACGCCCAACCCGCCCAACCCGAAACGCGAGCTGTTCGCCCAACTGGCCCGGGTCGGCACCGCGCTGTCGAGCGGAACGCGGCTCGAATTCCTCGAGCTGCTGGCCCAGGGCGAGCGCAGCGTCGATCAGCTCGCGACGCTCACCGGGGTATCGGTGGCCAATACCTCGCAGCATCTGCAGAAGCTGCGGCAGGCGGGATTGGTGCGCGGCCGCAAGGACGGCCAGTTCGTGTTCTATCGCCTCGCGGGCGACGAGGTCGTCGGGCTGCTCGAGGTGCTGGGAAAGGTGGGCGAGTCGTATCTCGCCGAGGTGGATCGGATCGTCCGCCTGTACATGGCGACCAAGGACCAGCTCGAGCCGGTGCCGGCCCGGGAGCTGCTGGAGCGAGTGCGCAAGGGTCTCGTTACGGTCCTCGATGTGCGCCCGCCCGAGGAGTTCGCCGCCGGCCATCTGCCGGGTGCGGTCAACATCGCGGTGCACGAGCTGGAGAGGCGGCTGGGCGAATTGCCGAAGCGCAAGGAAGTCGTCGCGTACTGCCGCGGCCCGTACTGCCTGATGTCATACGACGCCGTGGAACTCCTGCGCAAGAAAGGCTTCCGGGCACGCCGGCTGCAAGCCGGGCTGCCCGAATGGCGCCGCGCGGGTTTGCCGGTCGCGCACTGAGCGGGGAAGTCTCGGCGCGGGCTGGCTCTACGATCGTCGGCCCGCTGGGCCGACCCACCTCGGTCGATGCGTCGTGCCGGTCTGCGATGCGTCCGGTCAGTACTGCGTCGTGAAACGGGTGAGCCAGGCGGGCGACGCGTCGACGGCCCAGGCTTCGAATCGCCTGTCCCAACCCGTGACGATCGCGATGCCGAGCGCGAGAAAAACCACGGCCAATACCAGCTTGCCTGACTTCCCCGCACCGAGCAGGCGGCCGCGCAAACGCAGCACCGTGCTCCTCGACAGGGAACCGAGCACGACCAGCGGCGTGGCGGCACCGATGCCGAAGATCGCCATCAGCAATGCGATTTGCGACAGGCTTTCTCCCTGGGACGCGAGCGCGATCGCCGCGCCCAGCGTCGGGCCGACACAAGGACTCCATAGCAGGCCGAGCACGAGGCCGACGACGAACTGGCCGCCGAGCCCATCGAGTCGCATGCGCGACAGCATGGCGTCGCCGGCACCGCTCAGCCCCGAGGTGGCCGTGGCCAGACGGCCCTGCAGCGTCGTCGACATCAAGACGACCGCAAGCAGGATCAGGATCGCCGCCGCCAGGTTGCGGAGCAGGCTCGACTCGATTCCCAGCGAGGCGCCTAGGCCGGCGAGGAACGCGCCCACCGTCGAAAACGAAACGGCCAGTCCCAATGCCAGCGCGTACGGGCCGAAGCGATGTACCGCCACGGCGGTGCCGAGCAGGATCGGGAGCAGGGGCAAGACGCAGGGCGACAGCGTCGAGACGACGCCCGCCACGTAGCCAAGCCCGAACGTGCCGACGCCGAAATCCATGACCGCCGTCAGAGCGCCTTGGCGAAGGTCGCTTCGATCGCCTCCCGTGCGGTCTGACCTGTCGAACGCGCGGCCTCCTTGCCGCCCTTGAACACCACGAACGTGCTCTGCACGTTCACGCGCAACGCCTTCTTCAGACCTTTCTCGGTATCGAAGTCGGCGACGAACAACCGCACGTCTTTGAACTTCGGCTCGGCCATGATTTGGGCAACGATCGGGTCCTGAGCCTTGCAGGTGGGGCACCAGTCGGCATGGAAGTGGACGATGACCGGTCCACCTGCTGCCACGGCTTTCTCGAAGGCGGTCTTGTCGAACGAAACGACAGCAAAGGCAACGGCGGGCAGGAGGAAGCTGAAGATGAAGCTCAGCAGGCACAAACGTCGAAGCATCGATAACCTCCGGTAGGTGTGCGGCTCGGTCAAGTTGCAACGCATTGGTCGTTCCAGCGCCGCAGACGATTACGCTCAGGTCGTTCAGGACAGTGCGCGCGTGACCCGAGGCGTGCGATGCAGGCGGATCTGCGGCGCCCGCTTCGTTGCCTTTCCCTCTTGATCTGGCTCAAATGCGAATCATTCGCATCCGTGCTAACGTTCACCCGTATGTCTCCGCCCCGCAAAAGCGCTCTCGCCCCGCGAGCACTGCACGAACTGCCGCTCCGGCAGCGCGCGCTCGTAAGGGCGGTGGCCGCTGTCGGTGTGCCTGCCGAGCGTGCGCGACAGCTGACCGACATCGGTTTCCTCCCCGGCGAAACGGTCTGCGTTCTGGCCCGCGCTTGGCCGGGCGGTGAACCGCTGGTGGTGAGCGTCGGGCACAGTCGCTTCGCGCTGCGGCGGGCCGAGGCGGCGTGCATCCAGGTCGAGCCCTGCACGGACGGCACGTGACAGCGAGCGCGGTGATCCACCTGCATCCGGCGGGGCCGCTGGTGGCGTTGGTGGGCAACCCGAATTGCGGCAAGACCGCGCTGTTCAACCTGCTCACCGGAAGCAGGCAGAAGGTCGCCAACTACGCGGGCGTCACCGTCGAACGCAAGGAAGGGCGGCTTCTCTGCGGTGCAGATGCGCAGCGCAGCGTGCGCGTGCTCGATCTGCCCGGTACCTACAGCCTGTATCCGCGCTCGCCCGACGAGCGCATCACCGCCGATGTCCTGGCCGGGCGCGCCGCCGGCGAAAAGCGCCCCGATCTGGTCGTCTGCGTCGTCGACGCGACCAATCTGCGCCGCACGCTGCGGCTGCTGCTGCCGGTGCTGCGCCTGGGGCTGCCCACCGTGGTCGCCCTGAACATGGCCGATGTCGTGGAACGCCGCGGCGTCATCATCGACACCGCGGCCATGGCAGCGGAGCTTGGCGTGCCGGTGGTTCCCACAGTCGGGGTGCGCGCCAACGGCGATGCGGGCCTGCGCGCGATCATCACCGATCGTGCGCGTTGGCCCGCAGCGCCGCCGCCGCAGCCCGACGCGTCGCACGACGACGCACGCATCCATCAGGTGCTGGAACGGATCGGGCTCGCAGCTCTCGCCCCCGACACGCTGACCGATCGCATCGACTACGTGGTGCTGCATCCGGTGGCCGGCCCGCTGCTTCTCGCGCTGCTGCTGTTCCTGATGTTCCAGGCGGTGTTCAGCTGGGCGCGGCCTCCGATGGAAGCAATCCAGGCCGGCACGGGGCTGCTCTCGCAGGGCGTGGCCGAGCTTTTTCCCCAGGGCACGTCGTGGTCGTGGCTCGGCAGCCTGCTCGGCGACGGGCTCATCGCCGGCGTCGGCGGCGTGCTGGTGTTCCTGCCGCAGATCCTAGTGCTGTTCGCCTTCATCCTGGTGCTCGAAGAGTCGGGCTACCTGCCGCGCGCCGCGTTTCTGCTCGATCGCCTGATGGGCGGCGTCGGCCTGTCGGGACGTTCGTTCATCCCGCTTCTGTCGAGCTTCGCCTGCGCGATCCCGGGCATCATGGCCACCCGCACCATCGCCGACCCGCGCGATCGCCTGGTGACGATGTTCATCGCGCCGCTGATGACCTGCTCCGCGCGGCTGCCCGTCTACACGCTGCTCATCGCGGCCTTCGTCCCGTCGCGCACGCTGGCGGGCGGCATCGGCCTGCAGGGGCTCGTGCTCTTCGCGCTTTACTTCGCCGGTATCGCGGGCGCGTTCGCGGTGGCCTGGGTCCTGAAGCACCTCACGGCCGGCGGCGAGGTGCGGCTCCTGATGATGGAGTTGCCGCCCTATCGTGCGCCGACGTTGCGCAATGTCGCGCTGGGCCTGCTGCAGCGTGCGCGCATCTTCCTGCGGCGTGTGGGTGGCGTGATCCTCGTCCTGACGCTGGCGCTTTGGGTGCTGGCGAGTTTCCCCCCCGCGCCGCCCGGGGCGACCGGGGCCCCGATCGAACACAGCTTCGCCGGCATGCTCGGCGGACTGCTGGCGCACGTCTTCGCGCCGCTGGGGTTCAACTGGCAGATCAGCGTGGCACTGGTCCCCGGCCTCGCGGCGCGCGAGGTCGTGGTGTCGTCGCTCGGCACCGTGTACGCGCTGGGCAACGGCGAAGGGGTCGCCAATGCACTCGCCGGCGTGATCTCGCACGGCTGGAGCGCGGCCACCGCCTACTCGCTGCTGGCCTGGTTCGTGTTCGCGCCGCAGTGCCTGTCGACCCTCGCGGCGGTGCGCCGCGAGGCCGGCACTTGGGCGATGCCCGTAGTGCTCGCCACATACCTCTTCGCTTTGGCCTACGCCGCCGCGTTCATCACGTATCGCGTCGCGATCGGGCTGGGTGCAAGCTGACGCCCCGCCGGCTCTCTCGGAGCGTGATCTTGCGGGGGAGTGGCGGAACGGCCGCATCGGCAGACGGCCGTGCAGATGGTCGCGGCTGCGGAACGAAAGCGTCGGCCAGCGCGCGGCGACCAATCACTGCGGTTGCGTATTGCCAATGGCCTTGTTCAGCGCGACGAACCAGCTGCTCAGGCGGCCGTTGCTGGCGACAAGCTCCCGGCGCGCCTGCAGGTAGCTGCGCTCGCTGTCGAGCACGGCAATGAAGTCGACGGTGCCGCCGTCGTACCGGGCCCGCGCCAGTTCGTAGGCCTGCCCGGCACTGCGCACGCGCGCCTCGAGATCGGCGGCCTGCTGACGCTCGGCGGTGTAGCCATTCAGGGCATCGTCGATCTCCTGCCAGGCCTGGAGCACGGTGCGCTGGTAGGCTACTGCCGCTTCCTGCTGCTGCAACTCGCGTAGCTGCACCACGCTCTTGCGCCGGCCACGATCGAACAAGGGCAGGTCCAGGCTCAGACCTACCGACCAGGTGTGGCTGCCCCAATCGACGAACTCCCCGCCCAGGTAGGACTCGTAGCCGGCGCGCGCGCCGAGGACGATGCTCGGATAAAGATCGGCGCGGGCAATGCCGATGCCGGCGGTGGCACTGTGCAGGCGCGCCTCGGCAGCCCTGATGTCGGGGCGGCGCCGGGCGACTTCGGACGGCAGGCCGAGCGCGAGATCGGGAAGCACGACCGGCGCATCGCCGGTCGTCGGCGTCAATTCCGGGCGCAGTGCGCCGGGCCGCGCGCCCAGCAGCAGCGCGATCCGGTTCGCGCTGACGCCCTCCTGCGCCAGCAGCGGCGGCAACTGCGCCTTGAGCCCTGCGACCTCGGCGCGTTGGCGCTCGAGGTCCAGATCATCGATCACGCCGGCCTGCGCCCTGGCCTCGAACAGGCTCAGACGATCCTCGAGCGCGGCGATATCCTCGCGCAGCAGCTTGATCTGTCGCTGCGTGGTGCGCAGCTCGAAGTAGTTGCGCGCCACGTCGCTGGCCAGGCTCAAGCGGGCGAGGTCGAGCAGTGCCGCCTGGCGCAGCACATCGGCGTCGGCCGCCTCGACCGATCGGCTCACGCGCCCCCACAGGTCGGGTTCCCACGACGCATCGAAGCCGACCTGGTAGAAGCTGAACGGCTCGGCGATCAGCTTGGCCAGCGCGTCGCGATTGGGGAAGCCGATGGCATCGACCAAGCGCATGCCGGCGTTGTTTTCGCTCTGGCGCTGGCGGGTCACACCGCCCGTGAGGTCGATTTGCGGCACCTGCTGGGCCGCCACGCCGACGCGCTGGACGCGCGCCTGGGCAAAGTGCAGCGCTGCCGTCTGCAGGTCCGGGCTGGCCTCGACGGCCCGCTGCTGCAGGCGATCGAGCACCGGATCGTGGAAGGCCCGCCACCATTCTGGCGGCAGGCTCGCGTCGACCGCGACCGGGACCCGCAGCGATTCGTCGCCGCTGCGCCAGGTCGACCAGTCCTCGGGGGCTGCGGGCTCGGGTCTCACATGGTCGGGGCCGACTGCACAGCCGGTCAGGGCCGCGGCGAGCACGCACGCCGCCCGCCTGAAGCGAAGCGGGAGGCACGGCGGAAGACGCAGATGGGTCATCGCAGCGACCTCGGTTTCAGGACAGACGGTTGCGAAACAGCCAGGCCGCCAGCGGCAGCGTGACTGCTGCCAGGGCCAGCAAGGGAATGAAGTCGAGGGCGACATCGGTCAAGCCCGCGCCCTCGAGGTAGACGCGCCGGACGATGCTCATGCCGAAGCGCAACGGATTCACGTAGGTGGCGACTTGCAGCACCTCGGGCATGTTGCGCACCGGCGTGAGCAGGCCCGACAGGAGCATCAGCGGCATGATCAGCAGGAACGTGTAGAGCATGGCCTGCTGCATGTTCAGCGATAGCGCCGAGATCGACAGGCCGACGCCGACGGCGGCGCCGGTGAACGTGAAGAGCCCGAGGTAGAGCAGCCACACCGGGCCGTTCATCGGTACCTGGAACCAGAACCGGATGACCAGGAAGATGATCGTCGATTGCACCAGTCCGATCGCGATCGCCGGTACCGCCTTGCCGACCAGGATCTGCATCGGCGTCAGCGGCGTCACCAGCAGCTGGTCGAACGTGCCCTGCTCGCGCTCGCGGGCGACCGACAGCGCTGCGATCAGCAGCGTCTGCAACATGCTCAGCGCCGCGATCAGCGCCGGCATGAGGTTCCAGCGCGACTCCAGGTTCGGGTTGAACCACGCGCGCCGCTCGACCGTTACCGCCGGTGCGGCCCCGGCGAGAGACTCGTTGTAGCGCGCGACGATCGAGCCGACATGGGCCGCCGCCGAGGCCGCGGTCGAGGAATTGCGACCGTCGAGGATGAGCTGCAGCGGCGCAGCCTGGCCCGCGGCCAGCCGTGACTGGAAGTCGGACGGGATGCTGAGAACCAGCAGCACGTCTCCGGCATCGATGACCTCGGCGATCTGGCGCGGTGAACTCAGCGTGGCCTCGCGGAAGAACACGCCGGTACCGTCGACGCGTGCCAGCAATTCCGTGGACGCGGCCCCGCGGCTCAGGTCGAGCACCGCATAAGGCACGTGGGTGAGGTCGTAGGTGGCGCCGTAGCCGAACAGCAGCGCCTGCATCAACGCCGGCGCGAACAGGATCACGCGACTCGAAGGCTCCTTGAGCAGCGCCAGGATCTCCTTCCGGACCAGGGCACCGATCTGCGTCAGGCTGGCAAGGAAGGCCTTCATCGCATCAGTCCAGCGACTTGCGCACGGTCCGGCCCGTCGCGATGCCGAGGATGAGTGCGTAGACCGCCAGGATCGTGCAGCTGCGCAGAACCATCGGCCAGTTGTCGCCGGCCAGGAACAGCGTCTTGATCAGCCCCATGAAGTGGGTCGCTGGCAGCACGTGCGCGATCACCTGGATCACGACCGGCACGTTGCGCAGGTCGAAGACGAAGCCCGACAACATCAGCGCAGGCATGAAGCTGGTCAACAGCGCGACCTGGCTCGCCTGGAACTGGTTGCGGGTGCGGCCGGAGATGAAGAGCCCGAGCAGCAGCGACACTGCCAGGTAGAGCATCGACGCGCCAAGGACCGCACCCAGCGAACCGCGCATCGGCACCTGGAACAGGAACCGGCCCGCCAACAGGCACAGCACGAGGTCGATCGCCCCCACGACCAGGTACGGCACCACCTTGGCGAGCACCACTTCGAGCGGCCGCACCGGCGTGACGAACAGCGGCTCCAGCGTGCCGCGCTCCCACTCGCGGGCGATCAGCAGCGAGGTCAGGAACGCCCCGATCAGCGTCAGCACCAGCACGACCAGGCCAGGCACCAGATACCAGGTGCTGTCAGCGGACTCGTTGAACCACATGCGCTGGACCACGTCGATGCTTGCGCGGGCAGCAGCCGCTCCGCCGGCGCGGTCGCCCTGTTTCTGCGCCCAGGTTCCGAGGGCGCCGCCCACGTAGCCTTCGACCGTGGACGCGGTCACCGAGTCCACGCCGTTGAGCAGCAGCTGCACCTGCGCGGCGCCGGCCGCCATCTGCCGGGAGAAATCGACCGGCACGCGCACGATCGCGCCGACCTCGCCCGCGCGCATCAGCCGCTCGGCGTCGGGCATGCTGGTCACCCACACCGGCGCCAGATAGCTCGAGCCCTGCAGGCCCTGCATCACGTCCCGCGCGATGGGCGAGCTGTCTTCCAAAACGACCGCGATCGGCGCATGTTTTACGTCGAACGAGAGGCCGTAGCCGAACAGCAGGACCAGTGCCACCGGCAGCACCAGGCCCACGGCGAGGGTGCTGCGATCGCGCAGCATCTGGCGCGCTTCCTTGCGCAGAAGCGCGACGAACCTGCGGACGAACCCGGCGCTGCTCATGCGCCGGCCCCGGCCGGCTCTTGCTGCCTGTGGGCGCGGCCCTGCTCGACGATCGCGATGAAGGCGCTGTCCATGTCGGCGCGTTCGTCGCCGCCCGCCTGCTCGCGCACCTCGCGCGGCGTCCCCAGGGCCAGCACCATCCCGGCATCCTGGATGGCGATGCGGTCGCAGTACTCCGCTTCCTCCATGAAGTGCGTCGTGATGATGACCGTGACGCCGTGTTGCGCCAGCGCGGTGATGGTGCGCCAGAACGCGCGCCGGGCCAGCGGGTCGATGCCGCTGGTCGGTTCGTCGAGGAACAGGATCTCGGGCTCGTGCAGCAGCCCGGCCGCCATCGCGAGCCGCTGCTTGTAGCCGGCCGGCAGGGTCCCGCTGGGCGCCGAAGGCTGCAGTCCGAATTGCTCGACCGTGGCGGCCACGCGCGCGCGCAGCGCCGCGCCGCGCATGCCGTAGCTTCCGCCGAAGAACTCCAGGTTCTCGCGCACCGTCAGGTTGCCGTACAGCGCGAACTTCTGCGCGACGTAGCCGATGCGGGCGCGTGCCTGGGCGCGCGCATGGCGCAGATTCAGCCCGGCCACCTCGAGGTGGCCGCTGGTGGCAGGCAGCAGGCCGCACAGCATGCGAAACGTCGTCGTCTTGCCGGCTCCATTGGGGCCGAGCAGGCCGAAGATCTCGCCGCGTGCGACCTCGAACGAGGTGCTGGCGACCGCGGTGAAGTCGCCGAACTTGCGCACGAGATCGCGCACGGCAATCACCGGCTGGTCGCTTGTTGCGCCGGGGCCGGCCCGCCGTGGCGCGGCCGCCGGTGACGCCGGCATGTTCGTGTCGCGCGCCTGCTGCTCGCGCAGCAGCATCATGAAAGCGTCCTCGAGTTCTTCGGGTCGCGGCCGTGCCCGGGTCTCGCGCAGCAATGCGTCCAGATGCGCGGCGTCCGCGTGCGGCTGGCGGATGAAGCGCACCTCGCCGCCCCGGGGCACCGCGTCGATGATCAGATCGCGGGCGTCGATCAAGCGTGCCTGCAGGTCGCGCGCGGGCATGCCAGGCGGCGGCGCCGCGGTGAAGGTGAGGCCACGCGCGCGCGCGCGCAGGGTCGAGGGCGCTCCCTCGGCGAGCAGCCGGCCCTGGTGCATCACGAACACCCGGGCGCAGCGCTCGGCTTCGTCCATGTAGGCGGTGCTGACGACGACGCTGAGCCCTTCCTCGTCGACCAGCTGCTGCACGATCTGCCACAGGTCGCGCCGCGAGAGCGGATCGACGCCGACGCTGGGTTCGTCGAGCAGGAGCAGGTCCGGCGAACGCACCAGCGTGCAGGCCAGGCCGAGCTTCTGCTTCATGCCGCCCGAGAGCTTGCCGGCAGGGCGCGCGGTGAAGCGTGCCATGTCGGTCATTTCCAGCATCCGCGCATACCGCTCGCGGCGCTGCGCCTGCGGCACGCCGTGCAGATCGGCGTACAGGTCGAGGTTCTCCTGCACGCTCAGATCCTCGTACAGGCCGAAGCGCTGCGGCATGTAGCTGATGCGATCCTGCACCGGCTGCGGGTCGGCGACGACGTCGCGACCGAGCACTTGTAGGCCGCCGGCGTCCGGCTTGAGCAGGCCCGCGACCAGACGCAGGAATGTCGTCTTGCCCGCGCCATCGGGACCGACCAGCGCCGTCAGCTCCCCGTGACGGATCGTCAGGGACACCTCGTCGACGGCGTGCACCGCCGCGCCGCCCGGCGCGGCGAAATTCTTGCGCAGCTGCCTTGCCGCGACGATGGCGCCGGGTTCGCTCATTGCGGCTGGGCGGCCGCCAGATGCACGGTTGCCGGCTGTCCCAGTCGCAGTGCGTTTCCCGCATCCGCAACCAGAACGCGCACCTCATAGACCAGGCTGGTCCGCAGCTCCTCGGTCTGCACCGACTTCGGCGTGAACTCGGCCACCGACGAGATGTAGCCGACCTTGCCTTCGATGGGTCGGTCGGGCTGGCTGTCGGTGACGATGCGGGCTGCCATGCCGGGGCGCACCCGGCCGAGGTCGACCTCGTTCACATAGACGCGCACCCACTTCGGATCGGTGAGGGCGAGCGCGAACACCGGCCGCTGCGGCGTGGCGATGTCACCCGGCTCCAGCAGGCGCGAGCGCACCACCGCGTCCGCCGGCGCCCTCAGTTCGCCCTGCGAGATCTGGTGTTGCAACAGGGCCAGTTGCGCTTGCGTCGCGCGGAGTTGCGCCTCGGCGCCGGCAACGTCCTCCGCGCGCGGCCCGAGTTCGGTCAGGCGCAAGGCTTCGCGCTGCTCTTCGACCCTCGAGGCGGCGACCTGCGAAGTGCTCTCGGCGCGGTCCAGTTCCTGCGGGCTCACGCCGCGCCCCTGGGTGCTGGCGGCAACGGCTTGCAGGCGCGCGAGATCCTGCTCGGCGCGCGCGGCGTCGGCCTGGGCGGACGCCAGGCGACTGCGCGCCTGCGCGATCTCCTGTGGGCGTGAACCATGGCGCAGACGCAGCAGGTTCTGCTGCTGGACGCTGATCTGCGCCTGCGCCTGTTCGGCCTGCAGCGCGAGCGTGCGCGTATCGAGCACGCCGAGCAGGGCCCCCGCTTTCACGCGGTCACCCTCGTCCGCGTGAAGTTCGACCACCCGACCGGTGCCGTCGAAGGCCAGCGACACCTGGCGGATGTCCACATTGCCGTGCAGGATCAGCTCGCTGCGGGTCTCCTGACGACCGGTCCGCCACCAGCCCCACGCCGCAACGGCCAGCACGACAAGGACCGACACGACAATCAGCCGCTTCTTCATGCGAAGGCTTCCATGCGAGGGTTCCGCAAAGGACCCGACCCGGGCCGGCGCGTGCATGCCGAGTTTGAATCGGATTCAATCTAACATCAATGGACGCCGCTGCAGGCCTACCACCGATCGACCAGGCGACCCGATGACCAGGGCCCCACGCGAACTCCGGCCGGACGGGGAAGCGACCCGTGCACGCATCCTCGACGCGGCCGGTGAACTGTTCGCGGCCGCTGGTTACGCGGAGACGACCGGCAAATCGATCGCGAAGCGAGCCGGGGTGAGTCTGGCCTCGATCAACTACCACTTCGGCGGGCGCCAGGGTCTTTACCGAGCCGTGCTGATCGAAGCCCACCGGCGCGTGATCCACCTGGCCGACCTGCGTCGACTTGCCGAAATCGAATTGCCGGCCGCGGACAAGCTGGGTGTGCTGATCGCCCAGCTGGTCCGACACGCGACGAAGCGCCGGCCAGGGTGGCACGTTCAGGTGCTCGCGCGGGAAATCCTGGCGCCTTCGTCGCACATCCAGGTCCTGCTGCGGTCCGAGGTGCCGTTCAAGCTCGCGATCGTCAAACGGGTCCTCAGCGACATCACGGCGATCCCCGCTGACGACCCCGCACTGGCGCGTTGCCTGGTCAGCGTGGTGGCACCGTGCTCGCTGCTGCTGATCGGAGCACGCGGCGCGCGCGGGCCGCTGCACGACGTCCGGCAGATGCCTCCGGACGTGATCGCCGCTCACCTGCACCGCTTCGCGCTGGCTGGGCTGGAGGCGATTGGTCGCGAGCACGCTCTCCGCATGGCTGCCAGGGACAAGTCGAGCCGGCGCAATTCGGCCCGGCGGCGCGAACCGACCGGTTAGCGCGCGGAGCCGATTGCACCGGCGGCATCTCATGCCCCGGAGGACGAAGCGGGCGGGAGTCGTGCGGCCGGCCGACGAGCAGTTGCCCGCTTTTCCTGGGTTCAACGCAGCCGACTGGAACGGAGAACCGGCTCAGCAACTCGATGGCCGGGTTGGTTCAGGCTTGCGGAATTGCGCTCACCTCGACGTGCCGCGCCGGCCCTTCTTCGCTGACCGCGGCGGCGCGATCCGTGGCATCCGACTGCGCGCCCGCCGTCGATTCGGGACGGACGTAGTCATAGAAGTACAGCCCGTAGATGGCGCGTGTCCGCTCGATGAAATGGTGGAGCGCCGCCTGGCCTTGTTGCGCGTAGTCGCATGCCCGCCGGTCGACCGGGCCCTGCGGATGGTCGCAGCGATATTCGGCGCGGACCGGTCCCGCGGCGGACAGGCCGAGGGCCGAGCAGATCATCGCGGGCACGACCGCGCGCTGGAAGATTCGAGTGTTCATTGCGGGTTCCTTTCCGTTGGTTGTGGTTCACGGCTGGCTTGGCGCGCGAGTCGGGCGCCGATCAAGCTTTGTGGCTGCTTGGCAATCTGGGCGATCGACTTCTGATCGACCCGAGCCAGGTCTGTGACGTGGTCGCTCAGAAGCGACAGCGCCAGTACGACGACGGCGGCGAGGATCGATGCGGTCGCGACGGACGTGGCGATCGCGCATGGGGACTTGCTGTTCTCGTATGACATCGCTTCACTCCCGACAGGAAACCTGACTAGACTGAGCTCACCCGAAGACGCGTTGCAGTGCGTTCTTCGTTGACGGGCACTCTAGGTGACAAGCCGTGTGAGAGGGGTTGGGCGTTCGTGAGGGATTCGTGAGAGTTGCGCCGGCATCGCGCGCGCGAGCCCTCGGAAGGCAAGGACAACGATGCAGGTGGCCCGGTCGCACTCGGGGACCTACCGCTGTGGCGAATTTTTCGTCGATGGCGGCAATCGATGTTTCAGCCGCGGCGGGGTCGAGGTCGCGGTGGAGCCGAAGGTCTTCGCGGTCCTGCTCCAGTTGCTGGCCCATCGCGGGGAACTGGTCACGCGCGAACAGTTGCTCGATGCCGTCTGGGGCCACCGCTTCGTCACGCCATCGACTCTAGATCGACGAAGAGCCGGTCGCCGCCGCCGAACCGCAGGCGTCGTTTGGCCCCCGCCGACGGCGCGTCTACCGGCTCGGCTCCAGGCCTTGATCGGCCGCGATGAGGAGATGGCGCAGATGGAGCGGCTGCTTGCCGACGGCCGCGCGCTCACGCTCGTCGGCGCGGGGGGAATGGGCAAGACGCAATGCGCGCTCGACTTTGCGCGTCAGACGTCGGGTCGTTACCCGGACGGTGTCTGGTTCTTCGATCTGGTCCCGATGCAGCGGCCGGGCGAGTGGCTGCGAGCATTGCCGGCCTCACTCTCGGTGGCCTCGCCCGCCGAAGAGGCGCCGCTCGACAAGGTGTGCGCGGCTCTCGCGCGACGACGCGCACTGCTCGCAGCGCATGAATGCCGCCGGCTCGGCCAGACCTTCGAACAGCGCGCGCGGCGAAGCACCCGCGCGCCGGACGCCATGTGGTTCGAAAGCGCCCGGAACCTTCGGTGCTGCGGTCCTGGCGCCCCGCACGGTTTCGACCGCAACGCGCGCGCCTCGGCGTCCTGCGCCGGAGGTGCGCGAGGTCTGCCGGCGCAATCGCCTCCGCGATCGACCGCAGACCGCTCAATGCAAGGCCGCATCGATCGTCACCAGCGCTTCGAGCAGGCCCAGGCGCTCGCCATCGATCCTGAGCCGGCGCAACTCGTCACGCTCGCCGATATCAGAGCGATCCGCGCCGTGGCGCGCCAGCGCGCGGCCACGCGCGACGAAGAACTCGCTCCAGGGCAGCGGCTCCGACTGCGTGCGCGCTTCAAGTGCTGCGGCGTGGCGCAGTGCGTCGTCCCAGGCGCACGCCTCGAGAGCGCCATCGATCGCATCACGGCGGAACAGCAGATGGTTGTGCGCCAGCCCGTTGGTGGCCAGCAGCGTTTCAGCTTCGTTCAGGGCCGCGTTTCGCTCGACTGCATCGTCGCTGGCGCGCGCCAGCATGCCGAGAATGAGCGGACCCATGTACGCCATTCCGGTCGCGCGCGCGATGGCGAGTGCCTGGCGCAGTTCCACCAACGCGGCCGCGCGTTCACCCTGCGCGCGGAGGAGATCACCGCGAAACGCCAGCGCCTGGGCCTCGAAGCGCGGCGCCTGGATCTGGCGTGCCAGCAGCAAAGCGCGATCCAGGTGCGCCAGCGCCGCATCGAACCGCCGCAGCGCGTGATGGTCCTGGTACGCGCCGTGATGGGCGATGACTTCAGCGCGCCGGTGGCCGATCTGTGCGGCCGCGCCGACGGCCGCCAGCGCCTCGACCAGCGCGGCCCGCGTGTCGCCCTCGTACCAACGCGAGATGGCCGCCATCGGCAGATAGGTGGCCTCGACGCGCTTCAGCCCGTGCTGGCGCGCGAGCGCCACGCACGCCACGAAGCGTTTGCGCGCCGTCAGCATGTGACCACGCAGGAACGCCGCGTCCCCGAGACCACCGAGTGCGCTGGCCTCCGGTTCGATCGAGCGCGCTTGCCGCGCAAACGCCAAGGCGCACTCGTTCTCGCGCTCGCAGCCGGTCAGGTCGCCCAGCGGGAACAGAAGATTGCCGCGCTGGAGATGGATGCGGGCCCGCTGCTCCGTCAAGCCGTGCGCCGTTGCGGCAGTCTCGGCGGCAGCGAGGGCTGCTTGCGCGCGGGCAAGTTCGTCGCGCACGCGCAGCACGCCGGCAAGACCGAGCCAGGCGCGACAGCGTTCGACGTCATCGGCTGCGGCATCGAGCGCGGCCTCGTACGCCCGCTGCGCCTCGGCGTTGGCGCCCAGGTCGTGCAGTGCATCCGCACGCGCGCAGGAAAGCGCAAAGCGCGGCCCGGTCGTGTCGGCCAGCGCCAGGCCGCGTCCCGCGAGCTGCGCAGCCTGCTCGTGTCGGTGCACCGCAGCCTGCGCCAGCGCCGCTTCAAGGTACGCTTGGGCGGCGTCCGGGTCTTCGGCGCGATCGAGGTGCTCGGCCCGCAGGATCGGATCGCGACCGCTGAACCAGCCTGCGGCGCTCGCGTGCAACTCGCGACGTAGGTCACGCGGCAACGAGACGTAGGCGCCTTCATGCACCAGCGCATGCGCGAAGACGCCCGCGTTGCCCTCGATGCGCAACAGGTCCTGCGCGAGATGCGGATCCCACGCGGCGCCGCCCAGCAGATGCGCCAGTGCCGGCAGCGAAAAGCGCTGGCCCAGTATGGAGGCCACGCGCACGGCGTGCCGCTCGGCCGCGCCCAACGTGTCGAGCCGGGTCTGCACCACGCTCTGCACCGACGTGGGCAACGCGTCCGAGGCATCGCGACCGGCGGACAACAGCTGCTCGAGGAAGAGCGGGTTCCCCCCCGCGCGCTCGATGCAGCGGATCACGAATGCATCGGCCGCGTCGGCGAACTGGGCGGCGAGCGCGCTTGCTTCGGCCCAGCGAAGCGGACCGAGGTCGAACGTCACCATCGCGCTCACCGCGGCCGCGCTGCGCCACGCCGCGTCGAGGGGATCGCCATCGCTGCGTGCGGTCGTCACCAGGACCGCCGCGCATTGTTCGGCCCCCGCGGCCAGCGCAGCGGCGCGGCTCAACATGCGTGGCGACGCCCAGTGCAGATCGTCCAGCACGACCATGCGCGGCGTGTCGGCGCTCACGCGGCGGAGAAGGTTTGCCAGTGCTGCGTTCTGTTCCCGCGCGCGGGTTGCGTGGTCCATCGCGTCGAAGACGGCGCGCAGCGGAGCGGGCAGCGGCGCGTGCAGGAGATCGCGCAGGTGCACCTCGTGCGTCGCCTCGACAAGGCCCGAGGCCCGTGCACGCGCGAGCGCGTCTTCGGCCGCGCCTGCGCGGTCCGCTTCGATGTCGAGCAGCCCTTCGACGACTGTGCGAAGCGCGTCGCGCTCGACGCCGCTGCCGAAGTCGAGCACGACACCGCCGTGGCAGGCGAATCCCTGCGCCGCTGCGATGGCACGAAACTCCTCCACCAGGCGCGACTTGCCGATGCCCGCCTCGCCGCGCACGTGCACGGTCAGTCCGGTGCCTTGCGCGCGACAGGCCTGCAATGATGCCGCGAACTGGTTGAGTTCGGTGCGACGACCGACGAGGCTCGTGCGTGGCAGCCGCGCCGTGCGCATTTCCTCGAGGCGCCAACACGCGAGCTTGCGCAGTGACACCGGCAACGACGCCTCCGGGCGGCGTTGGCCCACGGCGCGCGGCGTCAGCGCACGCCAGGCGGCATCGGCAGCGATCACCTCGCCGGGCCCGGCCGCCGCTGCCAGGCGCGCCGCAAGACCCAGCGGTTCGCCGCTCGTGGCGGCGGCTGCGGAACCGTCGCTCCGCCGTGTTACGAGCACCGAACCCGCGGCGAGGCCGATGCGCGCGCCGTCGAGCCTCTGGCAGAGAGCGAGCGCGCAGCGCGCGGCGCGTTCCAGATCGTTGCTGTGGGCGGCCGGGATGCCGAACAGGGCGGTGATGCCACGGCCGAAGCGGCGCGCGAGCGTGCCGCCGAAGCGTGCGGCGATTTCCGTCGCCGCCGCGGCGAAATTTTCGTGATGCGCCTGCGCATGCTCGGGATCACCTTCTTCGCCGGGCCATGTCGATTCCGCGACGACGACCGCCACTGGCCGCAGTTCCATCGACGCGTCCGCATCTTCCCGAACGCCAGCCGCCGGCACGCGCCCTTCACGTTCGATCGCATCGCGCAATTGCACGGTTTGCGCGTGCGGCTGCATGCCCAGCTCGCGCGCAAGGACCTCGCGGCACATCTGGAACTGCCGCAGGGCCGAAGTCGGGCGCCCCTGGCGCGCATAGAGCTGCATCAGCGCGCGATGGACGTTTTCCTGGAGCGGATCGAGTGCCAATGTGCGCAACGCAACCCCGACGGCACGCTCGAGTTCGCCGCTGTGCGTGTAGTGCGCCAGCAGCTGCGACATGGCCGCGGTCGCGCGTTCGCGCAGGTGATTGCGGCGTTCCACCAGCCAGTCGTCGAACGCGGCCTCGCACGTCTCGACGGCCTCCAGCAGTTCGCCGGTGTAAAGCTCCGTCGCCTGCTCCAAGGCGGCCGTACTGCCGTCCTCCAGGAGCCGCTCGAACGTGCGTACATCGAGCTCGGCGGCAGCCGCGCTCAGCTCGATGGTCTCGCCTGCGCCGGCAACGAGATCGGCGTCGCCGAGGGCCAACGCCTTGCGCAGAACGAGCACGGCCTGGCGCAGGCTGGCGCGTGCTTGCGCCTCGTTGCTGTCGCTCCACAGCAGCCCCGCCAGCTTGACACGCGGCTGCGGCCGGCCGGCATTCAGTGCCAGGTAGGCCAGCAGCGCCCGCACCTTCTTCGCAGGCACCGCCAACGGCGTCTGTGCTGGGCCGAACACCTGTAGCCCGCCGAACGCCTGGATCTTGAGCCTGCTCACCGCCCAATCATAGGAGCGCGTTCTTCCTTTGACGAAGTTTTGACGCGCGTCTCGTACTTTGCCTGGCACGGGCCGCGCGGCCTCGCTTCGGCGCGGCAGGGGGCCCGGCCCCGCACACACCTTCGATGGAGACGACATGGACACCGCAGCAAGCAACGCGCAGACGAACGGGCGCACGCCCGATGCCGAGCGTCTGAATGCATTTCTCGGACGCATGGTGGGTGAACTCGGCGCGATCGCCACCGGCGCACTGGTCGTGCTGGGCGACCGCCTGGGGCTGTACAGGGCGATGGCGGGCGGCGAGAAGCTCAGTTCGGCGGAACTCGCGCGTCGCACGGGAACCACCGAGCGCTACGTGCGCGAATGGCTGTCGGCGCAAGCGGCCGCCGGCTACGTCGAATACGACGACGCGCGCAACCTGTTTCATCTGAACCCCGAACAGGCCGCGGTGTTTGCCGACGAAGACAGCCCGGCCGCGATGGCCGGCGCGTTCGAGGTGATGTCCAGCCTGTGGCTCGACGAACCCAAGATCGCGGAGGCATTTCGCACCGGTCGCGGGGTCGGCTGGCACGAGCACAGCAAGTGCATGTTCCGCGGCACCGAGCGCTTCTTCCGCCCGGCCTACAACACCAACCTGGTCTCCGCGTGGCTGCCGGCGCTCGATGGCGTGGTGGAAAAGCTCGAGCGCGGCGCGACCGTCGCCGATGTCGGATGCGGCCACGGCAGTTCGACCATCGTGATGGCGGCTGCCTTTCCGGATTCGCAGTTCGTGGGCTTCGACTATCACGCGCCGTCGGTCGAGCGAGCCCGCGCAGCCGCGCTGGAAGCCGGCGTATCCGCCAATACGCGCTTCGAGGTCGCGCATGGCAAGAACTTCCCGGGCCGCTTCGATCTGGTGGCGTTCTTCGACTGCCTGCACGACATGGGCGATCCCGTCGGTGCGGCCGAACACGTGCGCAGCGTGCTCGCTCCCGACGGCACGTGGATGATCGTCGAGCCGTTCGCGCACGACCGCTTGCGCGACAACCTCAACCCGGTGGGGCGCATCTATTACGCGGGATCTACGATGGTGTGCACGCCGTGCTCGCTGTCGCAGGAAGTCGGACTCGGGCTCGGAGCGCAAGCGGGCGAGCTGCGCCTGCGCCAGGTGGTCACCGCCGGCGGGTTCAACCGCATGCGACGCGCCACCGAGACGCCGTTCAACATCGTGTTCGAAGCGCGGCCCTGAGACGTGCCGCCAGGGACGCGCCGCAATCCCTTGCGGATGAGCTTCAGCGGGCGCGACGCGTCAGGCATCTCCGGAAGCGCGTATTGAGCGATTCGGACCGGTGCGAGGCGGCCCCGTCAGTGCGCGTCTGCGGCTCGCGCGCGCAAGCGCGCCAGGCGCGTGGCGTGGTCGGCGTTCACTGCGCCGGCTGGTATGGTGCCTCCCAGCAGCTTGCGCAGCTGTTCCACCGTCTCCATCGCCTGATGCTCCACCGCTTCCGGTGTCAGGCCGCCAATGTGCGGCGTGGCGACGACCCGCGGATGGCGGGCAAGCGCAGGCGACGGCATCTGGTCCGGCGCGCGGCCAACATCGAGCGCGCAGCCGCTCAGGTGGCCGCGATCCAGCGCGGCCAGGAGAGCTTCGTCGTCGACCAGCTCCCCGCGTGACGCGTTGATGAAAAACGCCTCGCGCCGCATCTGCGAGAACGCGCCGGCATCCATCATCCTGTCCGTCTCGGCATTGGCAGGCGCCAGGCACACGACGAAGTCGGACTCGCCCAGCAGCGTCTCCAGAGCCGCCTGGCGCAGGGCAGGGCGCGGCGAGATGGACTGCGGCGTGCAGACGACGAGCTTCATGCCAAGCGCGAGTGCCAGCTCGCCCAAGGCGCTGCCGATCTGTCCGTACCCGATGATGCCCAGCGTGGCGCCGCGAAGCTGCTGTCCCATCGTTGGTGCGGGCACCTCGCCTGCCCGGTACTGCGCCGCGTGGCGGCTGATCCCGCGTGCCAGGTCGACCATGGCCGCCAGGACCCATTCGCAGACGGCGGTTACGTAGCCGGCCGAGGTATGCGTGACCAGCACGCCGTGGTCGCTCGCGGCATCCACATCCACGTTGCGGATGTCCACTGCGCAGCGCATGAATGCCGACAGCTCGGCCAGACCTTCGAACAGCGCGCGCGGCGCTTCGGTCTGCCGGTAGGCGATGAGCGCATCACAGCCGCGCGCGCCATCGAGCAGTTCGCTCAGATGCAGGTCGCGCGGATGCGGATTCAGGCGTACCTCGGCGATGCCCCGCAGCGCGCCCAGCGCGCGTGCGCCGAAATAGTGCTCCAGCCGGTGGCTCGGATGGCTGACGAAGACGGTGGTCACGACAGCAGCTCCTCCGCGCGCGGCACCCGGGCGGACCGCTGGCGCGTCGGCGGTGCAGCCACCGACTCCCGGCGCAGCAGTGAGGGCGCGAACACCACGTCCTTGCGGCCCCGCTCGCGGTTGAGGGCGCGCGCGACCATCGCCTGCGCCATCTCGCGCACCGGCAGGCACACGGTGGTCAGCGCCGGGTTCGTCAGCCCGGCCACCGGCATCCCGTCGATGCCCACCACCGAGACATCCTGCGGCACCGCTAGCCCGCACTCCCGCAGCCCCGCCATGAGCCCCATCGCCATCAGGTCGTTCAGGGCCACGACGCCCGTGGGTCGCTCGCGCATCCGCGCGATCTGGTGCGCCGTAGCGCGGCCGACCTGCGCGATCACCGTTTCGCCGTATTCGTTCAGCGGGCCGCCGTCGAGGACTTCGCCGTGAACGCGCGCGTGCTCGGCGGCCGCGGTGAATCCCTGGATCTTGGCGCTGCGGCTCATGGTCAAGCCGGCCACGGTGGTGAAGGCCAGGCGCGCGTGGCCATGCTCGATCAGGTGGCGCGTTGCCAGCTGCGCTGCCAGCTGGTTGTCCGGCATGACGTGCGCGACGCGCGAGCGCCGCCCCGGCGTGGCGCCGCGGTCGTAGCTGACCACGCTCATGCCGTTGCCCACGGCGGTCTCGAAGTGGCGCTCGTCGGCGAGCGAGGAGATCACGATCACGCGCCGCACGCCATGCGCCAGCAGGTCGTCGAAAAACGCGCTTTCCTTCTCGCGGTCCCGGTACGTGCTGCCGATCAGCAGCCGCAGCCCGCCCATTTCCTGCGCGAACTTCTCGATCTCGCGCGCCATGAAACCGTACATCGGGTTGGTCATCGAGGGCACCAGCAATCCCAGCAGCGACGTCTGCCCGGTCTTGAGCTGCTGCGCCAGGCGATTGGGCTGGAACTTCAACTCGCGGATGGCCGATTGCACGCGTTCCAGCGTCTCCTTGCGCATGCGCTCCGCACGCCCGTTGAGCACATTGGATACCGTGCTTACGGAAACGCCGGCATGGCGGGCGACGTCCTGGATCGTCGACATCTCGCGCCTCACACCACCGCTATCGCTGCAGTGGTCCGGGCAGCGGTGCCGCGAATGCCGCCATGACGGACGTTGCACGCTGCACCAGCAAGTTGTCCGGCACTGCTTGCATCACCTCGCGCAACCGACACCGGCGATGCTGCAGGTGCCCATCGGCGCGTGCGCTGCGGCGGCCATCCGTGGCCGGCCGCAACCGGCCGCAGCCCGGCAGCCGAAGCGTCGTTACGGCGCGACAGGACCGGAAATCGATCGCGCATCGCAGGCTGGGATCGACACCCTGGCTGGGCAGGTCAGCGCCGTGCTCGCCCTTGCGCCGGTCCACGTATCAATTTAGTGTGACGGGAGTGTATCGATTTAGTGTAACGATTTACTGAATCGATGCACACAAGCCGCGACCGTCCATCGGGCTCCCACCGGTAGCCCGCAGGGACAGCGCGGCGGCGCACGGGAACAACCGTCGGCCTGACATTCGCCCATCACCAACTCGGAGACAGATGATGCTTCCAACCAGACTATTCATCGGTGCGGCCCTGCTGAGCGCAGGCGCCGCTTACGCCGCGCCGCCCAAGGTGGTGACGGCCCAGAATTCCGACCCGCAATGCTTCGCCCCCTGGACATCCAGCACCAAGCTATTCCAGTATCCGGCCAAGAAAGGCCCGTACCGCGTGGCGCTGGCCAACGGCTACATTGCCAACACCTGGCGCATCCAGATGATCAAGACGGCCAAGGCGTACGCCGCGCAGCCGGAGGTCGCCGCCAAGCTGAAGGAGTTCAAGGTGGTCTCCACAGGTGAAGACGTGGCGGCACAGATCGCCGCGATCAACAACTTCATCGACTCCGGATACGACGCGATCGTCGTCAACGCGCAGAACCCGGCCGCCTTCAAACCCGTCATCAAGCGCGCCAACGATGCCGGCGTCGTGCTGGTCGCGTTCGACAACATCCTCGACACCGAGGAGGCGATCAACGTCAACGTCGACCAGAAGGGCCTGGGCAAGTACTGGGCCGAGTGGCTGGTGAAGAACGTGCCGAACGGCGGCAAGGTGCTGGAGGTGCGCGGCGTCTCGGGCACGTCGGTCGATCGCGATCGCCACGACGGCATCCACGAGGTGTTCAAGGCCTCCGGCAAGAAGTGGGACGTGGTCGAGGTGATCGGCAAGTGGGACGATCCGACGGCGCAGAAGGTCACCGCCGACGCGATCGCGGTCCACAAGAAGTTCGACGGCATCACCGCGCAGGGCGGCGACACCGGCGTCGTGCAGGCGATGATCGACGCGAAGCATCCGTTCGTGCCCTTCGGCGGCGAGACCGAAAACGGCTTCCGCAAGTTCTGCGGCAAGTTCTCGAGCCAGGGTTTGAAGTGCGCTTCCGGCGGCACCGGGCCGGCGCAGGTCGCCGTCGCGATCAAGGTCGCGCTCGCGGCCCTGGAAGGCAAGGTGCTGCCGCAGTCGATCAAGCTCCCGCTGGCGCGCGTCGAGGACCCGAACTTCAAGGACGGCACCGACTTCTACGACAAGCTCTCGGACAACTTCTTCGTCGGCAACTCCTTCCCGACCTGTGGCATCAATTTCTCGGCACAGGAAATCATGGGGCAGACCGAGGCCAACAGGTAAGTCGAGAGCACAACGCCGCGCGAGCCCGCCGATGAGCGCTTTCGTGATGAAGGGGATCTCCAAGCGCTACGGCGGCGTGCGAGCGCTGCAAGGGGCCGACCTCGTCGTCGAGGCCGGCCGCATCCACGCGGTCCTGGGCGAGAACGGCGCGGGCAAGTCCACGCTGATCAAGATCATGGCCGGCGTGGTTGCGCCCGACGAGGGCTACATGCTGCTCGACGGCCGCCCGGTGTCGTTCGCTTCGCCGGCCGCAGCGAATGCGGCCGGCATCGCCTGCATTTTCCAGGAGCTGTCGCTGATCCCCGACCTGTCGGTGGCCGACAACATCGCGATCAGCAATCCGCCGCGGCGCTATGGCCTCATCGACCGCTCGGCGCAGCGACGCCTGGCGGAGGAAGCGCTGGCGCGTGCCGGCGCCGAGGACATCCACCCGCGTGCGCTCGTGAAGGATCTGTCGCTGTCGCGCCGTCAGATGGTCGAGATCGCGAAAGCGCTGGCACGAAGCCCGCGCATCCTGATCCTCGACGAAGCCACCTCGGCGCTGACGGCGACCGACGTGACCAAGATCTACGCGGTGCTCAAGCGCCTGCGCGCCGAGGGCCTCGCGCTGGTCTACATCTCGCACCGCATGCACGAGATCGCGGAACTCGCCGACGAGTGCACGGTGTT
This sequence comes from Burkholderiaceae bacterium, assembly GCA_035502095.1. Classification (GTDB taxonomy): domain Bacteria; phylum Pseudomonadota; class Gammaproteobacteria; order Burkholderiales; family Burkholderiaceae_F; genus JAKANT01. The sequence goes on along the minus strand of DATJUX010000036.1, from coordinate 17,931 downwards.
CTGCAACGGCCGCACCGTGGCGAGCTACGCCGCGGGGACCAAGACCGACCAGGAAGTGGTCGAACTGATGATCGGGCGCGAATACAACCATGCATTCCCGCCCAGGCGTGGCGCCGCGCCGAGCGGCGACGCGACGCCGCGACTGGAAGCGCGTGGGCTGTCGTGGGGTGATCGGCTCAGGGACATCTCGTTCAAGCTGCACGCCGGCGAGGTGATCGGCCTCGGCGGTCTCGATGGCCAGGGGCAGCGCGAGCTGCTGCTTGCGTTGTTCGGCGTGCTGCGCGGTACGACGGGCGAGTTGTTGTTCGACGGCAAGCCGGCCAGGATCGCCGGGCCCAGCGATGCCAAGCGCCGCAACGTGGGCATGGCACTGATCCCGGAGGATCGCAAGACCGAGGGCCTGATGCTGCCGATGTCGGTGGGCGACAACCTCTCGTTCGCTGCTCTGTCGCAGCTGTCGCGCTGGGGTGTGATCGATCGCCCCGCCGAGCGCGGGGCGATCGAGCGCATCTTCCAGCTGCTTGCCGTCCGCAGCGATGGCACGGAACCGGCGGCCGGTTCGTTGTCGGGCGGAAACCAGCAGAAGCTCGTGATCGGCAAATGGCTGCTGACCTCGCCGCGCATCATCCTGCTCAACGACCCGACGCGTGGGATCGACGTGGGCACGAAGCAGGAGATCTACCAGCTGCTGCGTCGGCTGGCCGACGAAGGAGCCGCGATTCTTTTCTATTCGACCGACTACGACGAGCTGATCGGGTGCTGCGATCGCGTGCTGGTGATGTACGACGGCGCCGTCAAGCGCGAGCTGGTCGGCGCCGGGATCACCGAACACGCCCTGATCAGCAGCGCGCTGGACATCGGCGCCGCGGCGGGCGGATCGGAGGCCCGGGCATGATGCGCGGCGACTGGCCCTACTGGTTCCGCGAGCACCGCGCGACGCTGTTCGCGCTGATGGCGTTCCTGGTGATGTTCACCATCTACGTCACGAATCACCCCGCCGGCCTGAACTCCAACGTGGTCAACACCGCCGCCAACAAGGGCGTGCTGCTGGCGATCGTCGCGATGGCGCAGACGCTGGTGGTGTTGACGTCCGGCATCGACCTGTCGGTCGGCATGGTACTGGTGCTCGCCAACTGCCTGGCGTCGACCATCGTCGTCGGTTCGCCGCTGCACGTGGCGCTGGGCGTGATCGGCGTGCTAGCCACCGGTGCCGCGTGCGGCGCGATCAATGCCCTGATCGTCATATACGGGCGACTACAGCCCATCGTGACTACGATCGCCACCGGGGCGATCTACTACGGCGCGGCGCTGGCCCTTCGGCCGGTGCCCGGCGGTGACATCGACGGCGCGCTGGGCGACGCGCTGACCGGCAAGCTGTTCGGCTGGCTGCCGGCCAGTCTCGTGCTGCTGCTGGGGCTGGTGGTGCTGATCTGGTTGCCATTCCGGCGCTCCGAGACGGGCCGTGCGGTGTATGCGATCGGCTCGGCCGAAGTTGCGGCCTACATGTCGGGCGTACCGATCCGGCGCGCCAAGTTCGCCGCCTACACCCTGTCGGGCCTGCTGGCTTCCATTGCGGGGGTGTTCATCACTTGCGTCACCTCGTCGGGCGAGGCCTCCGCGGCCAACGGCAGCACCTACACGCTGTATTCGATCGCCGCCGTCGTGCTCGGCGGGGTGTCGCTGTTCGGCGGCTCGGGCAGCGCGGTCGGCGCGATCTTCGGCGCGCTGATGTTCCGCACCATCGGCGACCTGCTGTTCGTCTTCAACCTAGAGCCGCTGTGGCAGCCGCTGTTCCAGGGAGTGGTGCTGGCCGCCGCCGTCGCGCTGGGCGCGCTGCGGCTGGTACGCGTGCGCAACCGACTGGATCTGTATGGCTGAGGCCACTTCCACCACGGGAGTTGGCCCGGTTTCGGCGTGGACCAGCCTGCGGCGCCGGGTCGACGCCGCTGTCGTCTCGGCTTTCGCCTGCATCCTCGTGCTGCTGCTCGTCGGCAGCCTCTACTCGAGCAGCTTCCTGTCGCCCGAGTACCTGCTGCAGCAGTTGAAGGTCGCCTCGTTCCTGGGCGTGATCGCCACCGGCGCGATGATCGTCATCCTGCTCGGGCAGATCGACCTCTCCGTGCCTTGGGTGGTCGCGGTCGGCGGGATGATGTCGACGGCCGTTGCCGGCTTCGGCCCGGTGGGCGAGGCGCTGGCGATTCCCGCCGGCGTGGCATGCGGTGTCGTGCTCGGTTTGGTCAACGGCGTCGGCGTGGCTTACATGCGGCTGCCATCGATGGTGGTGACGCTCGCCGTCAACGCCGTCGCGCAGGGCCTGATGGTCGTTCATACCGGCGGCTTCTCGCCGCAGGATGCCTCGTCGCCGGCGATGCGCTTCCTCGCCACCGGACACGTGCTTTTCGGCATCCCCAACGCGTTGCTGGTATGGGGCGCGATCGGATCGGGCACGGTGTTCCTGCTGACGCGCACGGTCTTTGGCCGCACGGTGTACGCGATTGGCAACCGCGAGCGCGCCGCCTATCTGTCGGGTGCGCGAACCAAGCTCACGGTGCTGGCCTGCTTCGCGCTCGCCGGCGGCCTGTCCGCCTTCGGCGGCGTGCTGCTGGCGGGCTATGCCAGCAAGGCTGCGCAAGCCATGGGCGATCCTTACTTGCTGCCGGCGATCGCCTCCGTCGTGCTCGGCGGCACGTCGATCCTCGGCGGGCGCGGCAACTATCTCGGCACCGTGGCGGGCGTGATCTTGATCACGCTCCTGCAGTCGATTCTCTCCGTGATGCAGATCGAAGAGTGGGGCCGGCATGTGATCTACGGCGTCGTGATCGTGGCGATGCTGCTCGTGTATGGCCGCGGCGGACGGGCGGGGGATTGAGACGTCGATGAACGATCCCATCCCTGGCAGCCGACACCCGCAAGGCTGGATCCGACGCTCGTTCGCCGCGTGAGGTCCCGGCAAGTCCACCAGATCCGCCGGTCGACGCGGCGGGAATCGAACCCGAGGGCGAGAGGCTACGTGCAATCCTTGTGCGCGCCTGAGACGCATAGCGCGCGCTTTGGTCGATTCTCTCCATCGAGCCCGGTCTGGGTCGCCGCGCCAGCCCGCGAACCGCCGCGCCTGTTGACACCGTCGAGGTTATTGTCGTACGATATATCTTACGATATTGTCGAACGATACAAGAAAGGATCCATCATGCGCGGCTTCGCCCGTTTCTTCCATGACCCTCGGCACCGCACCCACCACCATCACCACGGCTTCTCCCTCGGCGATGGCTACGAGCACCGCGGCCACCGCTTCGGTCGGCGCGGCCACCACGACCCGTTCGGCCACCATCATGGCGACCGCTCCGAGCGCGGCCACGGGCGCGACGAGTTCGAGCGTGGCCGCAAGATCGGCTCCGACGAGCTGCAGGTGCTCATCCTCGCGCTGCTTGCCGAGCGCGCTCGCCACGGGTACGAGCTGATCAAGGAGATCGAGCAGCGCTCGGGCGGCTGGTACGTGCCGAGCCCGGGCATGGTCTACCCGGCGCTCAGTTATCTCGAGGACGCCGGCTACGCGAGCGTCGAGGCCGCGGGCGCGAAGAAGCAGTACACGATCAGCGTGGCGGGCCTCGCCTACCTGGACGAGCGCCGTGCGACGGTCGAGGCGCTGTGGACCCAGCTCGCCCGCTTCGGCGAACGCATGGTCCGCGCGCGCGAGGACGCGCGCTTCGCGGACGAGGCCTCGCAGCTGCACGCCGCGTTCGACGAACTGCGCGATGCCCTGCGTGCGCAGCGCGGCGCTGCGCCCGTGCACCTCGCGAAGCTGGCCGAGATCGTGCGCCGCGCCGCGGCAGCGATTCGAAAAGAACCGAAGGAATGAGACATCCTGCAGCGACGGGCTGGCGGGGCGCGCGCCGGGCCGCCGTCGCGTCCCTGGACGGCGCGCCACCTGCGCGGCGGGCGCGGCGCCGATGAGGGGCGCCGCGCTCACAGCGCTCCGCATCCGCGGGTACCGCGCGCACTTCGCCACCTACCTGATGGCGATGATGGCCGACAACATCGAGCACGTCATCAGCTACTGGATGTGCTGGCAGAAGTTCCACTCGCCGGCGCTCGGCGGCTTCGCGGTGGTCTCGCACTGGCTGCCGTTCCTGCTGCTGTCGGTGCCGGCGGGGGCGCTCGCCGACCACCTCGATCCGCGCCGGCTGATCCAGTGCGGCATGACGCTCTTCATCACGGCCTCCGTCGGCTGGGGTTTTTTCTTCCTCACCGACACGCTGCAGATGTGGCACGCGATGGTGTTGCTCGTTCTGCACGGGTGCGCCGGGGTGCTGTGGCAAACCTCCAGCCAGCTGCTGCTGCACGACATCGTCCCGCCTGCCACGCTGCATAGCGCGGTGCGCCTGAATGCGACTGCGCGCAGCCTCGGCGTGCTGATCGGCCCGGCTGTCGGCGGCGTGCTGCTGCTGGCACTTGGGCCGACGGCCGGCATCTTCGTCAACGCGGTGTTCTACCTGCCGGCGGTGCTGTGGCTGTGGAAGGCGCCTTACGGCCCGAAGTTCCGCCCCGGCTACCAGCCCGTCGCGCGCGCCGTGCGCGGCTTCGCCGACATCGTGCAAACGCTGCGCGACGTCGCGCCGAGCCCGCTGCTGACGAGCATGCTCCTGCTGGCGGGCGCGACCTCGTTTTTCGTCGGCAACAGCTACCAGGCGCAGATGCCGGCGTTCGCGAACGATCTCGGCCACGGCGACCCCGGTGTCTCGTACAGCGCGTTGCTCGCCGCCGACGCAGCGGGTGCATTGCTCGCGGGCGTGCTGCTGGAGAGCGGCGGCTGGCTGGCGCCGGCGCCGCGCAAGGCCATGGCGATCGCGGCTGCCTGGGCGGTGGCGCTGGCGGCGTTCTCCCAGGCCGGCATCTATGCGCTCGCACTCGGGATGCTCTTCACCGCCGGCTTTCTCGAGCTCTCGTTCGGCAGCATGGTCCAGACAATCGTGCAGCTGAATGCGCCCATGGCGATCCGCGGCCGGGTCATCGGCCTGTTCAACATGGCCTCGCTCGGGATGCGCACCTTCAGCGGCGTCATCGTCGGCGTGGTCGGCAACTTTACCGGCGTGCACCGCTCGCTGCTGCTCGCGGCCGCGCTGGTGTTGACGACGACCCTGCTGCTGCATGCGCGCACACCCGCCGCCCCGCCGGTGACCTCGCGCTGAACTATCGGTCAGACTTGCAAGCGTTGACGGATCGCGAGTTCACGCACTGCGATCCGGCTGCAGCGACCCGGAGCGGAAAACCCGATCAGGCCGATAAGATGGTGCGCGGAGGAAGCGCGTAATGACCGACCCGATCGATGCGTTCGTCCACAGCCTCGAGGGCGATGAGCCGCCGCCGCTTTCGACCGCCATGCTGCGCGCAATCTGGCACGGCCTGCGTGGCGATTGGGATGCCGCGCACGAGCTCGCGCAGGCGCAGGACGACGCCGAAGGCGCCTGGGTCCATGCCTGGCTGCATCGTATCGAAGGCGACCTGGGAAACGCCGGGTACTGGTATCAACGCGCGCAACGGCCGTTGCGCCATGACGCCACGCGCGACGAAGGGCTCGATATTGCGCGAGCGCTGATCCGATCGATAGGCGATGGATGAGCGCGGCGGTTTCCCCGCGCCTTGTCGTTCGCGCGCCCGCGAGTCGAACCGCTTGAACGTCGGGCGCCGCGAGGCTGCCACGCGTGCGGTCGTGAAGGCTGCCTGCCGATCAGAAGGTGATGGAGAAGGTGATGGTCGTTTGCCTTCAGTGCGCCGCGAGTCTGCGGCGTGCGGACAGTGCGCCGCCCACCGCCAGCGCGAGCACGAGCAGTTGCGCGAGCAGGCTCTGCAGCGTCGGATGCACACCGAGCAGCGGGATCGAGACGAAGGCGACCGGGTGGACGCTGATCACACCTGCCTCCTGCAGGGCCGCCACGCCGCTGCCGGCGAAGACGATCGCGAGGAGGGCGAGCAACGTGGACGTCGCGGCGAAGAAGGGGCCAATGGGCAGGCGCACGCTGTATCTCAGGATGAGCCAGGTCAGCAAGGCCAGCGCGACCGCTGCCGCGGCCATCCCGGCAACCACCGATGTCTGCCCGTGCTCGCCCGCCTGGACCCACAGGGCTTCGTAGAACAAAATGATTTCGAAGAGCTCGCGATAGACCGCGAGGAACGAGACCGTGGCCATTGCCCACAGCGTGCCCTTGCCGAGCGCCGCATTGACCTGTTTGCGGATGAAGCGCTGCCATGCCTGTGCATAAGACTTGCTGTGCAGCCAATAGCCGACGTACAGCAACATCGCAGACGCGATGAGGCCTGTGATGCCCTCGGTGACCTCGCGGTTGGCGCCGGAAATACTGAGCAACGAGCGGGCCACCCACCATGTGATCACCCCAGCCGCGAGCGCGCCAACCCAGCCGAGGTGGACGTAGAGTAGTGCGTCGCGCCGCCCCGTCTTGCGCACGAAGGCGATGATCGCCGCGAGCACGAGGACCGCCTCCAAGCCTTCGCGTAGCAGGATCAGCAGCGAACTGGCGAACGCGGCACCCGGCGAAAGCCCTTCGGAGCTGAGCTCGTCTTGCGCCTGGCGCAGCAGCTCGTCAATGCGCGACACTTGTGTCGTCACCGCCTCGACCGGCTGGCCGGCGCCGATCGCGCCGCGCAACGCCATCATTTCGCGTTCGACGTTCGCGCGAAGGCCGCTGTCGACGGCGTCGAGGCTGTTCTCGACCAGCTCGAACCCTTCCAGATAGGCCGTGACGGCGAGCTGGCGGGCGGCCTCGCGATCGCCTTGCCGATAGCGTTGCAGCGCCTCCTGGAGTTTCGCCCGCGAAAAGACCAGCGGGTCCGGCGTCGCGGCGTTGAGCGCATCGGGATGGGTGTCGAGATAACCGAGCAGGAACTCGGCCGAGGGGCCGTACTTGGCCATGACTTCGGCCGGTGACCTGGTGACGAGATCCCGCAGCGTTGACGTTCCCGCCCGTTCGGTGGCCCCGGCCCACATGCTCTGGCCTGCTCGCAGCTGCTCGGGCGTGAAGCGCAAGCTGCTGACCAGCAGCGCGAGCGCCCAGCGATCCTGCTCGGGAAGCTCCTTGAACGGACGCATCGGCGTGCCGGCCACGCCGAGCGTCAGGGTGTTGTACAACCCGTAGACGCTGCGCAATCGCATGTGGCCGGCGTCGTGGAAGTTGGCCGGTGGCGTTTCCATGGTCTTGGAAAGCGGACCATCGCCGCGCCCGCGGCTTCCGTGGCAGGCAGCACATTGCGCCTGGAACAGATTCGTCACCTTCGCCATCGGCGGCGCCTGCTTGGGTGCGACCTCGATGCCGTAGGCGCGCACGACATCCCAGCGGAGTTCATCGGCCACTGCGCTCACCGCGTTTCCGGCGGCCTTGGCATCGACGAGTGACCGAAGGCGCTCGACTTTCGCCACCAACTCGGCCCGCTGCGGAGTGCCGGGCAACTGCAGAATGAGCCTGGCCGCTTCGGCCACGAACTCCTGTTGCTCCTGATACTCCGGGGCATCGGCGATCTTGCCGTCGCGCACTGTCGGGGGATAGTCGACGCCGACATAGTCGAGCAGATGCACGACGGTTGGACCAATGTCCTCGTTCGCGGATGTGTCCGTCGCCGCGATGGCCAGCACGGGCCACGCCAGCCAGCTCAGCAGGATCAGGATCGCGCGTAGGGGAGGGCGGCAGGCAACTCGACTCATCATCGACAAGAAGGGGGAAAGTGCCCGCCGGAAACCCGCAAGCAGGGGACGACGCCTCATTGTAAATAAGAATCGCTCGCGTTAACGGCTTGCGTCTGATCTCCTGATGGGCTCGATGTTCGCTGCGACGCCTTGGTCTCGTTCGTGGGCCGCCGCTCTGCAAGCGCGGATTCGCGCCGATGTCGCGGGCTTGGCCGAATCGTCGCGTCGCGGTTGAAGGTGCCGGGCCGAGCGCCTCAAAGGTCGAACTGCTGATGCAGAAGCGGCATCTCGACCCGGGTCCCGGTGAGCCGCTGTGCGAACGCTCGCATCGCCGATTCGTCACCGTGCACGAGAAAGGTCCGAGGGGCACGGGTTCCCGCGTGCCAGCCGAGCAACTCTGCCTGATCCGCGTGCGCCGAAAAGCCGTTGATGGTGTAGATGCGCGCCTGCACCGCGATCTCTTCGTTGAAGATGCGGACCGTGCCGGCGCCGTCGATGATGCGCCGGGCGAGCGTGCCCTGCGCCGCGAAGCCGACGAAAACGACGCTGCAGTGCGCGCGCCCAAGGTTGTGCCTCAGATGGTGCCTGACCCGCCCGCCGGTACACATCCCGGAACCGGCCATGATCACCGCGCCACCGACTATGCGATTGATCGCCATCGATTCGGCCGCCTCGCGGGTGAAGTGCAGGCCCGGCACGCCGAACGGATCGCGGCCTTCCTTGAACAACTCCGCCGTGCGCTGATCGTAGTACTCGCGATGCCGCTCGAAGATGGCCGTCGCCGAGATTGCCATCGGGGAATCGAGGAACACGAGCATCGTTCGTGGCAGGCTGCGCTGCTCGATGCCGGCGCGCACGTAGTACAGCAGTTCCTGCGCGCGTTCGAGAGCGAACGTCGGGATGACGACGTTGCCGCCGCGGTCGAACGTGTCCGCGATGGCGGAGTAGAGTTCCTCGACCGAGGGCGCGAGCGGCCTGTGCAGGCGGTCGCCATAGGTCGTTTCGAGTATCACCACATCGACCGACGGCGCCGGCGTCGGATCGCGCAGCAGCGGGCGACCCGAATTGCCGAGATCGCCCGAGAACAATACGCGCCGATGCGCGCCGCCTTCCTCCAGTTCCAGCAGGACGCTCGCCGAACCCAGAATGTGTCCGGCATCGAGGAACGTTGCACGGAAACCCGGCGCGATTTGCAGCGGCGCGCCATAAGTGGCGACACGTCCGAATGAATCCTGGATGTTGAGCGCATCGAGAATCGAATAGAGCGGGCCGATCACCTCTTGCTGGCGGCCCTGCCGCTCCGCCCGGCGCGCGCGATGCCGCGCTTCTTCCTCCTGCAGGTGGGCGGCGTCGAGCATGACCAGACGCGCCAGTTCCCGCGTCGGCGCCGTGCAGACGATCTCCCCGCGGAATCCGCGCTTGGCGAGCAACGGCAGCCGACCGCAATGGTCGAGGTGGGCATGGGTCAGCAGGACCGCGTCGATGCCCGCCGGGTCGAAACCGAAGGCTTCGGCGTTCTCCTCCTCGATTTCGCGTCCGCCCTGGTACAGGCCGCAGTCGACGAGCACGCGGTGGTTGCGGCACTCGACCATATGGCACGAACCCGTGACGCCCCGATCCGCCCCGTGAAAAGAGATCTTCACGAAATGTTCCCTACATCGCGCCGAACATCAGTCCGCCGCAAACACCGGCTCGCCCGCGAGCCGATACCAGTGCACGATGCCGTCCCATATCTCCTGCGCCGTCTCGGCGAACCAGAACAGTTCCCGGTCCTCGGCGTCGATCGCGCCCTCGCTGACGAGAAAGTCGAGGTCGACCGCGCGCCGCCAGTAACGCTCGCCGACCAGCACCACCGGCAAGGGCCTGATCTTGCGCGTCTGCACCAGGGTGAGGGTTTCGAACAACTCGTCAAAGGTGCCGAAGCCGCCCGGAAACGCCACCAGCGCGCGGGCCCGTAGCAGGAAGTGCAGCTTGCGGATCGCGAAGTAGTGGAACCGGAAGCACAGCCCCGGCGTGACATAGGGGTTGGGATACTGCTCGTGCGGGAGCGCGATGTTCAGACCGACCGACCTGGCGCCGACATCGAACGCGCCGCGGTTGGCGGCCTCCATCACACCGGGTCCGCCTCCGGTGACCACCACGGTACGTCCGCCGTCGGCGCGTTCGCCCCGTTGTCCGACCAGCCGGCCGAATTCGCGCGCAACTTCGTAGTAGCGGCTCTTCGCGAGCAGCTGCTCGGCGACCCGCAGTCGCTGTTGCGCCTCCGCGTCCTCGGGTGAGGCGGCCACGTTCCCGCGCAGCGCGTCCACCCGCCGCTGCGCCGCTGCGGGTTCGACGATGCGTGTGCTGCCGAACACGACGATCGTGTGACGGATGCCATGCTGCTCGAACACGAACTCGGGCTTCAGGTAGTCGAGCTGCAGGCGCGCGCCGCGCGTGTCGTCGCGCTGCAGGAAATCGACGTCGCGATCTGCCTCGCGATAGCTCGCGCTTTCGAGGATCTCTCTGATGCGCCGCGGCGCGTCCGGGTCGTCCTGCGCGGGTTTCGGCGCGTGCCAGGGCAGTGGCTCCTGCCTTCGATGCGGGTGCGCGGGGCCCGGAATGTGCGGACGCGCCTTGGCAGCCTGGTTCTTGTCGCTCATTGCTCTTCACTCGCGCGCGCCCGCGAGCTCCCGTGCCCGTGATGCAGCATATTGGCGTCTCGCGCCGACAGTAGAGCTGATGCAGGTCAATTCGAGCGTTGCGCACCGTCATCCGAGCGATGCGTCTTAGGGCGGGTGCTTGTGCTGCAGATCCAAGAGAGGGAGCCACAGCGGGCCCGCCATGTATCGCTGCACCCGCTTCGTTCACGGAAATCGTAACAAGGCCCCGAGGGAGGCCGATGCGTGCGACTTGGACCAAGCGAAGGCGATCATCGAGGCAGGGCGGGTCGGGTACAACGAGAATCGGCCGCACAGTGTGGTCGCAGTGCAGGCGCCTGGCGAGCCAGCCAGGCGCGTCAAGGACCTGGCTGATCCGAAGGGATCACGAGGGCGGAAACCTGGCCCTCTACCTGAAACGGCATTTTGAAGGACATTCGCGATCAACCCAGCTTCGCCGCCTTGGTTGGATCGACGATCCTCCGGCTAGCTCTTTTGCTTCAGATAGGCTTCCATTTCCTCAGGCTCGATCAGATTGTCGTGGTTCTTGTCGATCGCCTTCCAGTCGCGCACCGCATTCTTTCCGAGTTGCGCCTTGTGTTGCATTTTCGTCTTATTCGCGGACATGCTGTGGCTCGTCGTTGCCTGGGCGTTGTCCGCCGTGGCTAGCTTCGATTTTTCCTGCGCGGGCGCACCGGTGCTCAAGCTGGCGCAGGCGAGTACGGCCGCGAATGCAAGCGCCGAGTTGAAGCGGGTCATCTGGTACCTCCTGTCTTGCTGCAAGAGAGAGTGCAGCGACTATCGCTGCGTGTTGGCGACGAGCGCGCGCGAGCGTTACGAATCGACCGGCACGTCGCTCGGCGTGCTCAACGCGTTGCCATCGATCGCGTTGACGGATTGGAGACGCCCGGCCTCTCACGCAATGACGGCATCCGCGGGTAACGCCGGTCGGCTGCGTCGCCCTGGTGCCTAGCTTTGTTGTATCGCCGGTTGCGCGTAGACCAATCTACGCGTGGTCCTGCGGTCCGGATGCGTTCGTGATCGCCGTTCGGCTCAGCCTCGTGCACCGCTCGCAGTTGCGATCGTCACCGCATCGTCGACACTCCACGCGGCAAAGCAGGCCGCGGGCAGTTCGAGTAGCTTCGCCTGGCGCAGTACGTCCTGTACGTGATCCTTGACCCGTGCCAGCAGGAAACTCGTGTCCTGCCTCTGCAGCGTGCGTACGAAATCGCGCAGGGCTTCGACGCTGGTGCCGTCCAGGTCCGGCGATTCTTCGAGGCTGAGGATGACGACCTGGAGCGGTTTCGTCGCCGCCGCCTTCGCAACGATGGTCGCGAAGATGCGTTCGGCATTGGCGAAGAACAGCGGCGAGTCCGGGCGGGCGATCAGGATGCCGGGCACGGCCTTCGCTTCGGGATGGCGGTCAAGGTCGATGTAGTCATGGCCGTTTTGGAGTCGTCCCAGCCAGCCCACATGCGGCTCGGAGAGTTCGCGCAGCATGATGAACAGGCTGACCGCGATCGCGATGAGCAGGCCATCAAGCACCCCAAGCACGAGCACGGCTATGGCGGCGGCGACGACGACGATGCGATCGCGCCGCCAGCGGAAGTACTGCGCGAAGAGGCCGAAGTCGATCGTGTGCCCGACGGCGTGAATCACGATGGCCGCGAGCACCGGCTCGGGCGTCCGCTCGATCCATGGCAGAAACAACGCCAACGATCCGGATACGACGGCGGCGCCACACCATGCGGCAAGGCGGCTCTGCGCACCGGCTGCTTCGTTCGCCGAGGTGCCCGAATAGCCTGCACCCACCGGCATGCCATGAAACAGGCCCGATGCCAGGTTCGCGACACCGAGCGCCAACAGGTCGCGGTCCGGCGAGGTCGAATCACCGTGGCGCAGCGCGAAGCTCCGGATCGAGCCGTAGGACTCGGCGTAGAGGATCAGGACCATCGCGACCGACAGTTCGCCAAGGCGCAGCCAGTCGGCACGTGGCAGGTCGGGCGGCGTCGGCCGATCGAGTGTGAGGTGGATCGGTCCTACCGCTGCAACCCCATGACTTGCCGTAATGCCCGCCAGATCGAGGCTGATGCCGGCTGCGATCACGATGAAAGTGCCGGGCACGGCATGCCAGCGCGAAAAAACCTTCAACAGGACGACGGCGCCGACTGCAATTGCAAGACCCGTCATGTTCCAGGCCGCGATGGCGCCGACAAGGCCGGCGGTGAAGCGATAGATATCCGCGCCGCCGGGCTGCACGCCGACGATCTCGGGCATCTGATGCAGCACGATCGTGATCGCGAGTCCGAAGGTGAAACCCTTGAGCACCGGCTTGGCGATGAAGCTCGAAGCCGCACCGAGGCGGGCAAAGCCGGCGATCAGAAAGACGATGCCGGTGAGCAGGATCAGGGCATCGGCAAGGATCAGCTGGCGCGCGCCATCGTTCGGCGCGATCGAGTGCGTGACCGACAGGAGCACGGCAGCCGAAGACGAGGTCGCGGAGACGACGGCGAACCGGCTCTTCCCTACGAGGCCGTAACACACCAAGCCGGCTATCAGCGCCGCCACACCGGCCTGCGGGGGTAGTCCGGCGATGCCGGAATAGGCAACCGCTTCGGGCAGCAGCAGGCCAGCGATGGACAGTCCGGCAACGAGGTCGGCCCATCGCAAACGTGGTGTCCTTTGGCCTTTCAGTGCGTCCGGCACCTGCCCAGTGGAGTCACCGCTCGCCGCAATGCGACGACGGTAATCCCGCGCACCGGGGCATGCAAGCAAGTACGCTTCCGCGGCACATGGTTCGGCCAGGCCCCGGAGGCAAGCGCTGGCGTCGGGACCGATCGACTCAATGCAGGCTGCCCATCAAGCGGTCGGGCAGCCACGTGGCGATCTCCGGGAAGAAACACAGGATGACGATGGCGAGCATCATGCAGGCGACGTAGGGGATGGTTCCCCACATGACCCGCGTGACCGGCACGTCGGGCGCGATCGCATTCACGATGTAGATGTTCAGGCCGACCGGCGGATGTATCAGCCCGATCTCCATATTGATCGTGAGGATCACGCCGAACCACACGGGGTCGAAGCCGGCCGCCCGGATGATCGGGTAGAGGATCGGACTGGTCATCAGGATGATCGCCGCGGGCGGAACGAAGAAGCCGCACACCAGGAGGAAAACGTTGATCAGACCCATCAACACCCAGCGGTTGACGTGGGCGTCGGCGATCGCCTGGGCGAGCGTCTGAGTCAGGTAGAGCGAGGTGAGCACATAGCCGAACAGCGCCGCCGCGGCGATGATCGTCAGGATCATCACCGATTCTCGTGTCGTGTCGCGCAGGATGGTCCACCACTTCTGCGGCGCCCACAACCGGTAGACCGTCACCGCGAACAGCACGCACAGTGCGGCGCCCACTCCCGCTGCTTCGGAGGGCGTCGCCACTCCACCATAGAGCGCGTACATGACGCCGAGGATGATCAGGATGAACGGCGCGATCTTCGGGATGGCGAGGAATTTCTCTTTCCAGCTGTAACGGAAACCCACCGCGTGGGCCCGGAATCCACGCTTCCAGATGATGAATATCGTCCACAGCATGAACAGACCGGTGAGCATCAAGCCCGGCACGACGCCGGCCAGGAACAGCCGGCCGATCGAGGTCTCGGTGGCGATGCCGTAGAGGATGAACGTGATCGACGGTGGAATCAGGATTCCAAGCGTCCCGCCCGCGCAGATCGAGCCGGTCGCCACATCGTCGGGGTAGCCCCGGCGGCGCATCTCCGGAATGCCCATCTTGCCGATGGCCGCGCAACAGGCGGGCGAAGATCCGGTGAGGGCGGCGAAGATCGCACAAGCTCCCAGGTTGGAGATGACCAGCCCGCCCGGCACGCGATAAAGCCAGCGGTCCAGTGCCTCGTAAAGATCCCTGCCTGCAGGCGACGAGCCGATGGCCGCGCCCATCATGACGAACATCGGAATCGCGACGAGCGTGAACTCGTCGAGGCCGGACCAAATGGTCTCGGCGACGACGTGCAGCGCGTCGAAACCCTGGAAGATCAGGAGGAAGACGATCGAGATCGCGCCGAGGCCGAAAGCGACGGGAATGCCCGAGAGCAGAACCAGGAGCGTGAGTACCAGGACCACGGCGCCTTGGCTGGTCGGGCTTATGGCACGTCTCCCGAGGCTTGTTCGGAATGGATGATCATGTCGTCGTCACTGTCCGAGCCGCTCGCGATGCCGAACGGCGGGGTGCGCCCGCTGACAAGGGAGAGCAGCTCGGCGACGTACTGGAGTACCAGGAGCCCCAACCCCACCGGCATGGAGAGATACGGGATCCACAACCGCGCACGCCACACAGTGTTCGATCGCCACGACTCCGAGTAGGCCTGATACCAATATTGCGTGCCGAGCAGGAACAGCAGCAAACAGAAGGCGAGCGCCAGGAGCGTCGTGAACAGCGCCAGCCAGTAGCGCTGCCGAGGGCGCAAGTGGAGCGGAAGGACTTCCACGTTCACGTGGCCGCGCATCGTCAGAACATAGGCGCTGCCGACGAAGGTTGCTGCGACGATGCTGTAGGTCACCACGTCGATCTGCCAGATCGTGGTCAGGTTGAGGACGTAGCGCTCGAACACCATGTCGCACACCACGACTACGGCCAATCCGATGAGCAGGGCCGACACCACGCCCGCCACGCGCGACATGAGGGTTACTGCCCGAATGTAGAGGTCCATCACCTGGCGTCGCTCGAGGCTCTTCTCGGGCCGTTTCCGGCTGCGCTTCCGAACGCAGCGCGCGGAAGACGACGACCGGCGACTCGCGTTGGCCGCCGGGCCGCCCGCGACCTTCGCGTCCGCGACCTTCTACTTGACCGAGAGCGCTTCGTCGATCAGTTTCTGCCCGTTCGGCACGTCCTTGGCGAAGCGCGCGTAGCTTGACTTCTTCGCCACGTCGAGCCACGCCTGATAGTCGGCGTCGGTGAGCGTCACCACCTTCACCTTGTGATCCTCGAAGGCTTTTATCGCTTCCTTGTTGACCTCGTCGGCCTTCGCCTCGTAGTACCCCTGTGCGGCCCGGCCGGCCCTCAGAATGGCCTCCTGCTGCTTCTTGTCGAGCCGGTCGAAACTCCTCTTCGACATGAGCACCGGCTCGTACATGAACCACAGCGCGTTGCTGCCGGGCGCGGTGAGGCAGTCGGTCACCTCGTACAGGCGCATCGAAGCGAAGGTGCCGAGGCTCGTGTCGGTGCCGTTCACCACGCCGCTCTGGAACGCGTTATAGATCTCGTTCGAGGGCGGGCTGACGATGCTGGCGCCCGCCGCTTCCCACATCGCCGCGAAGGTCGGCCCCGCGGCACGGAACTTCATCCCCTGCAGGTCCTTCGGCCGCGAGATGCAACCCTTCTTGGACGCCATGCCGCCTGCGAACCAGGCGTCCGAGAGCACGATCGCGCCGTGCCTTTCGATTTCCGCCCGGATGTCCTTCATGAACTGCGAGCCATTGATGCGTTTCGCCCGCTCCTGGCTGCGGATCAGGCCCGGCATGAGCGTTGCACTGAAGGCAGGGACCTTGCCGCTTGCGTAGTCGAGCGGAAAGAGCGTGATGTCGAGCTGGCCGTTGACGATGGCGTTCCACTGGTCGTTGGGCTTGAACAGCGATGCCCCGGGGTACACCTGGATCTCCAGATCGACGCCCGCCGCCTTCGCGTCGCGCGCGATCATCTGCACCATGTCGTCGCGCACGTCGCCCTTGCCGCCCGGAAACTGATGCGATGCGCGCAAGACCACCGGCGCCGCGATCGCCGAAGCGGCGCAGAGGACGCCGGTGACGGCCAGCACACCGATCCTTGTCAGTCGCTCCATGAGATGCCTCCTCCAGATTGATGCGGGGACTGTTGTCTTCCGGACGCCTCTGCGGCGTGCACACGGCGGTCAGTGTAAGCGCGGCTCACGAAGGCGCCAACCAAGTGGGGAAACCGCCGCGGCGTTGCGTCGCTGCGGTGGGCCCGCCCGCGGCTCGTTCTCCTCTGAAATCGGCGCTCGAGCCTATGCCCTCACCTGCGCCTGCGGGACGGAACTTGAACCCGAGGTTGAGGCTCTGCTGCAAACTCGAAGACTGCGTTGTCGCCGCATCATCGCCCCTGTGCGCGGCGGCTGACGCTGTCGTGCGCGTAGGTCGAACAAAGACGTCCTCCCACATCGCGCAGGAGTTCCTGTCCGAGAACTCCGGCCCGCAAGCGCTCGTGGGCACAGGTCCGCCGTCGCATCTCCGGCATGGGGATCGCGACAGGCGGGACCGCCGAAACATGAGCGCGCGCCGGAAGAGAGCCCCGGCGCGCGCAGCGGAGGATCAGGTCACTCGTACGGTCTTCGCAGGCTTCTCGACCTTCTCGAGCTTCGTGGCGACGATCTTCAGCAGGCCGTTCTTCAAGGATGCCGACACGTTGTCGACGTCGACATCCCTGGCGAACTCGATGCGCCGGTAAACGTCATCGGCCCGGAAATCGGACCAGACAACCCGCTCGTCCTTCTTGGACTCCGCCGCCGCTTCTGCCTTCGCGTGAACGATCAATTCGCGCGGCGTCACAGTCACGACGATGTTGGCTGGCTCGAACCCGGGGAGCGCAACGCTGAGGACAAAATCCTTGTCGCGTTCCACGAGCTCCGCCGCCGGCCAACAGAATTCATGTTCGGCGGCGAGCCAATCCTGCATGGGACTTGCCCACCGCCGGCCACGCGCGATGGAAAGAGAGAATGCGCGCTCGCGGATCTGGCGCAGCAGCTCCTCTGTTTCCTTGAAGATGGGCAGCGCGCGATCCTCAGTCGTCGCAATCCTCTGAACAGTGACGTTCGACATAGCACCTCCGAAATTCTCTGGCCTAATCAGCACGCAGATACGGCGCCCGGCCGCAACCCTCCGACTGCCCCCGCAAACGCTCGAAGTCGTTGCGAACCAGACCTCGGGTGGATTCACACCAACCGCCTGAACCCACGTTACGCGTATCGCGATGCATGCCGTTGAGAAATGTCAAAGTGGCGGAGGCAGGTTTGCGCCAGCTGGGGCGCTGTGCAGAAATCGTCGGACGAAGCGAGGATGTCTTGGCTGTGCAGACGCCAACCACCGGAGGGCAGGTGTTGCAGTGAGTCGTTCATACTCGAATCGATCGCTGGCGCGGGGACATCCGCATCACCAGTCGATACACTCCCGCGTATCGTCGCGGTAGCCTGCGCTCAGCGCGCTGGATGCTGTGCGCCAGGCGTCTGTGCTTGGCAGCGACGGGAGCGGAACTTGTCATGCCTTTGACCCCGACGCCATTGCCTGGCTGGGCGGCGACCGAAGGCCGGCCCTTCCCCTTGGGCGCTACATGGATCCCCGAGGAGGAGGCATGGAACTACGCGCTGTACTCGAAGCATGCGGAGAGCGTGACGCTGCTCCTGTACACCGAGAGCGATGTCGCCGACCCGGTATTTGTTTATCCATTCGACTACCTGAAGAACAAGTCCGGTCGGATCTGGCATTGCCGCGTACCCCGCTCAGACATGAAAGGGGCCGTGTACTACGCCTACCGTATCGACGGACCGAAGCCCGCGGGGCAGTTCGAGTGGCATCGC
>DATJUX010000035.1:0-29165 GCA_035502095.1 Burkholderiaceae bacterium | reverse complement strand
GGAAAGTGTGGAACTGCGCGTCTTTCCTACGAGGATCTATTGCGTGGCAGATCGACGGTATCTGCAGCGCATTCTGGACAATCTTGTCGCGAACGCGCTGAAACACGCTCAAGCAAAGCACGTTCTTGTTGGAGCAAGGCTATCGCGCGGTTACAGCGCCTTGCGACTCGAGGTGGTAGATGACGGACGAGGCATCCCCGAGAATGAGCAGCCCTTTATCTTTGAGGAGTGGTATCGCGGTAGAGCGGCAGTCGAGGAAAATTCGCGTGGGCAAGGGTTGGGGCTATGGATAGTGCGGCGCTTCGCAGGCGCGGCGGGCGGAAGCGTCACAGTGAGATCTAGGCTCGGGCGAGGGACCCGGTTCATCGTCGAATTGCCTACCTATGGAGAAAGGAGGGAGCCTCCCGCAGCCCGCCTCTTCACAAACGGCTCCGGCCTTAGCCAAAAACTTGTGGCGCTCCTCGACGACGACGATGACGTTCTTCGGGCGACCCGAATGAGTCTCGAGTCTCTTGGGGCGAATGTCTTCGCTAGTAGTGACGACCTGCATTTCCTGGCTCGAGTAACAACCATGCGTAAGATGCCAGACCTATTTCTCCTCGATTTCAGCCTTGGTGCAAACACGGTTGAGCGTGCGTTGAAGACACTGCAGACTCGATTCGGCCGCGATCTACGTGCAGTCGTTGTTACGGGCCATACGAGGGACCCAAGGTTGCGCTCGATCGAGGCGGAGGTACTGGTCATGAGTAAGCCACTAACTGCGCTGCATATGCAGAAGATCGTTGCAATGTTGAGGGGCCCGGCGCGGTGAGTCCGAGCTGCAATCAGACGCCAAGACTCGCGATGTGCTGGCTAAATCGTTCCTTTGCCATCAAGAATCCAGATCGTTTGGCACTGCCCTGGAGATGATTGTCGAGATCACCGTGCGCCTCTTGAAGGTCGCGTACAAGAATACAGAAGGTTACCGAGAGATCAGGATCAAACTGACGGCCAGCGCTTTCAGCGATGACATCAAGCGCACTTGCTACGGTCCGACGTGGCCGATAGGGGCGATCGTGGGTCATCGCGTCGAAGGCTTCACAGAGTGCTGTTATCCGTGCGGCGATGGGAATTTCGTCCTTGGCAAGTCCGTCAGGGTAACCCCTTCCAGACCACCACTCATGATGGTGACGGGCGACAGCGATCGCCATGTCGTCGATCGTCGCCAACGCGAGCAACTCCGCGCCGGCGGTGGCATGCGAACGCACAATCTCGGCTTCACCAAGATCCAAGTTTCCTGGTTTGCTGAGGATCGCAGGAGGTATGCCTATCTTTCCAACATCATGGAGCCTCGCCGCAAACGCGACCCTGTCGCTCTCACTTTTCCCGATACCCGCTCGGAAAGCGAGCAATCGCGCGAGTTCGGCAACTCGATGTGAGTGCATACCCGACGGATCGTCATGAAGCTCGGCAGCAGCGCAAAGATCTTCAAGAACCACGCTGCGTTCATTCGTGAGGCTAGTTTCGCCTCGAGAACGCGTGAACGGATCGCGTTCCACTGGTGGCACCGAATGCTCACCGATAGAAGCGAGCCAACCCAAATGACGTCGATGGTGAAATAGCGCCACCTCTGATCTAACCTGCTGCATGTATCTCCCTAGCTGACGCACCTGTTCGGCGGCAAACTGGGGACGATTCGCCGCCAGGTAGGCCTCGACGAGGTCACGATGCGCGTCGGCAATTAAGACTGGGCTTGGCGTCTCCTCAGACAAGACAAACTCTAGTAACCGAGAAACCCCCCGGTCGAAGTTCCCGCAATACGTATCCATCAACGCACAACTCATTTCGACAACGAGGGTGGTGAGCTTGGGCGAACTCGCACGGGTCGAGAGAGCCTTCGCTTTGGCTAAGCATCTCTCCGCCTCTTCAAGCATGTTGACCCGAAGTAGGAGACGCGCATGAATGGTCAATGCCAGGACGAGATTTGCGAGGTCAACGTTGCTCGGCGAAGCGCCAGAGGTCTTCTCGCAGTCGAGCAGTTCAAGCGCAAGCCTTGACGAACGAAGGCCGAGGCCGTACGCCTTTGTGAACAAGCAGGCGTATGCGAGGTTTGACAGGCCTAAGCCGCGGGCGGTCTGGCGGACCCGAGAGCAGCTGATCTGGCTCGCATATTCCAACGCCGCGCGAGCAGCCGATTCCGCGAGACGCGGTAGCTCTGCATATACTAGTGCGGCACTAATGTTGTGCCAATGAATAAAAAGATGCAGTGGTTCCTGCGTCTCGCTGCTTAAATCGAGCGCTTCGGAGAATGTCTCAAATGCTTGCGGAAGGTTGTGGAGGTGTGATTGAAATATTGCATGCGTTGTCAGTAACTTTCGTAGTGCAGCTTTGTCCCCGACCGCACGTGCGCGTCTCACGGCATCCGCAGAAAGTTCGAGCCCGGATCTGATCTGGCCCGAATAGTAGAGTTGGACACACCTAGTAAAGAGACAATCGAACTCCGCGCATGAACTCCCTTCGATCGAGTCTTCTCGCATAGTTGCCTCCAAGCGAGCAGATATCGCATTCGAGGGATTCAATTTGCTGGCCGGACTGCCGGACTTGCACTGCGGTGGGGCCGCAAACTGGTTGCTGCCCGCTTGCCGCTATCAAGTGTGGGCGCAATCGCCCTGTATGAGCCCCGGCAGAATTCGGTAGCAAGTCACTTAGATCCGAGCTTCTAGCGAAAGCCGATTTTGCGGCTTTCGCTAAAGGCACATGGCACCAGTCGATTTTCTCCGCGAAGAGCGGTGTCGAGGGTTTGCGTCTATGGAGGCAGAGCCAGCGGGTTGATGAAAGAGCGTGGCTAGACAAATGTCGCAACGTACGTGCCGCCGCCTACGTAGGCCAACTCAATCGTCGAAAGTTCTTGGAGTGTGTCGAACCCCGCGCGTTCTTCCGACTGGACGTCCACGTCGACGACGTTTTCAACCTTGGCTGCTGTGGTATTCATTCCTCGCTCCGAGTTTAGGTTTTGGTCCATTTCCGGTGACTTCCGCGTAATAGCTACGGCCGTGAACTGATGTTGATCTAACATCCACGCCGGTGGCGATGACACAATTCGGGTACTGGCGCGAGCAAGAGTTCAAATGGATGCAAACGTCGCACGCCTAAACGCATTCATCGCGAAGGGCGACACCGCTACTGCGCAGGATGCCGAGGCGTTTTTTGCGCACGCGGCCGCAGACCTGAACGAAGCACTGCTTCGGCCCCCCAAGGCCGGTGCATTCGTTATCGCGGTCCAAACGGCCTTGAAGTTGGTGCCAGTCGCCTTTGCGACTCACTCGCGGGTCGAGTGCTTGCTATGCCTTGCCCAGTACCACTACCTGATTGGACAGCCCCTGCTTGGCGTCGAGCCCGCCTCGGACGCATCCGAGTATGCGAGGCGCGTGGGAGACCGAGCGCTGCTTCGAAAGGCACTCACTTTTCAAGGCATCTTGTTGGCGGATACCGGAAATCTGCCGGGCGCTATCGAGTGCTACGCGGACGCACTCGACCTGGCGATCGAGTTAAAGGATCTGCGCGCTGAAGCCTCAGTTTGGAACAACCTCGGCGGCGCCTTCATCTATGCCGGCGACTTCTCTGATGCCATTGGCTGCATGGAGAGGGTTATCGCGCTTGCAGACCGAGATCCTGCCGCCGCAACGCTCCGCGCGTCCGCGCTCGCCAACATTGCGCTCGCCTGCTTGCACGTCGAGGACTTTGGCCGCGGTCTCCGAGCCGCAAAGTCAGCGGTCGAGGGCTCCGAGGAGCCGAGCACGCCTGCGCAGTTTCACGAACGAGTCCTCGCGGAGAACTACTACACCCGCATCCTGCTCGAAGTTGATGGGCTCGAGCGCGCCAAGGAGCGGTGCGAAATCGCCAAGCGGTACGCCAAGGAGTCCCGCTCCGAGCGGACCGAGCTGATGGCGATGCTCGCAGAGGGCTTATACGAAGTCCACGCAGGGATGATCGACGTCGGGCTCTCGCGGCTCACGCAAACCCTTGAACGGGCGCGCATTCTCAAGTCGATGCTGCGCGATGCCCTGATCGCGATGGTCAAGGCGCATGAGGTCGCCGGAAAGCCCGACATCGCCCTGGTCTATCTGCGCGAGTTGATGCTGCACACGAAGAAAGTCCAACAAGACAACGCGTTGCATCACCACCGGCTGCACCTGGAGCGCATCGAGCGACGGCAAGCCCAGCAGACGACCTCGCCCGACGTCATCATGGAGCGCCGCGAGCAATCCCTGCGCGGCAAGCTCGCCGAGCAGGTCGCCCAGCAGGAACTCATGCGCTCGCGCATCGAACTCCTGGAGCGGCTTGCCGTCACCGCAGAGCTGCGTGACGATGCGACCGGCGAACACTCCTACCGGGTGGGCCGGCTGGCTTACCTGCTCGCCCACGAGTTCGGTTGCGACGAGCAAACGTGCTTCATGATCGACCTGGCGGCCCGGTTGCACGACATCGGAAAGATCGGAATCCCGGACGGCATCCTGCTCAAGCCGGACAAGCTGAACTCTGCCGAGCGTCAGATCATGCAGACCCACACCACCGTGGGCGCAGAGCTGCTGGCTAAGTCAGATGTGCCACATATGCAGATGGCGGAGGAGATCGCCCGCTTCCATCATGAGTGGTGGAATGGATCCGGTTATCCGTTCGGGATCGGTGGAACTGCCATTCCGATGGTTGCGCGTATGACCGCGCTCGCGGACGTCTTCGATGCCCTTACGCACCGACGCCCATACAAGGAAGCGTGGCCGGTCACTCGCGCCCTGGAGGAGGTCCAGCGTCTGCGGGGCGAGCAGTTCGACCCGCAGTTGACCGACCTCTTCCTGGCCATGATCCCGCGCTTGCAGCGGGAGGTCGGGGATCTCGACGAGCACCTGGCCGAAGCAGCCCGCGAGTCTCCGTTCATCCAGGCGCGCCAGAAGATCTCGGCGACCCTGCGCCAGTTCACGAACGGGCGCTTCAACGATCAAAGATAGCCCGTTTGCGGGTTCCTTGCATACGGGTCACGCGCCATCCCGTCACGTCAGCCGAGCTGCGGCTGAGCCTTGCGCGACGGCTCTTCGATGCGCCCGCCGAGGCGGACGATCCGGTCCACCTGCCGGATCGTCTCCGGCCGGTGGCTGACGATCACGATCCCGAGCTTCAGCCGGCGCAACTGGTCGGTGATGCGCGACTCCAGTGCCAGGTCCAACTGGTCGAATGCCTCGTCGAGGAACAGGATCTGAGGACCGCGGTACAAAGCCCGGGCTAGCAGGATGCGCTGCTTCTGTCCGGCCGACAGTGCGTGCGCCAGGCTGCCGACGATCGTGTTGTATCCCATCGGCATCGCCTCGATGTCGCGATCGATCATCGCGGCGCGCGCGCAGGCGCGGACCCGCGTCGCGTCGTGCTTCGGGTCGAAGAAGCTGATGTTGTCCTCGATCGTGCCGACGAACAACTGATCGTCCGCCAGCACCACGCCCAGACGGCTGCGCAGTGCCGCGCGGTCCCAGTCGCGCACGTCGCGCTCGTTGGCGGTCAACATTCCCGCGTTGCGGTCCAGCAGGCCGATCAGGACCTTGACGAGCGTCGTCTTGCCGCAGCCCGAGGGTCCGACGATCGCGACGGTCTCGCCCGGCTGCACGCTGAAGTCGATGTCGCGGAAAACCGGGCCCTCGGCGCCGTAGGCAAAGGAGATGCCCTTCGCTTCCAGGTGGAGCAGGCCGCCCGAACTGTGCCCTGCCGAAGCGCTCGGGGCCTCGGCCGTCGCGAGAGCGATGTCAGCGATGCGCTCGGCGTGCAGGTCGAGCATGCGGAACTCGATCGCCTTGTCGACCAGGTTGTTGATGCGCGTGATGAACAGCAGCTTGAAAGACAGGAAGCCGAACAGCATCCCGACTGAAAACCGCCCGTTCATCACCAGCAGCGCGGCCAGCCACACGACCGCGACGTTTTCGAGGCCGAAGATCAGACCGTTGAGCGCGCGATGCGCGATCACGATCTTCTGGGTCGCGACCGAGGCGTTGGTCTGCTCGATGACCAGGTTGTTGTAGGCGCCACGGCGCTCGGGTTCGCGCATGTTGAGCTTGATCGCCAGCATGCCGCGCAACGTTTCGATGAAGTGCGTCCCGGCGCGTGCCTCGTGGATGATCTGCTCGTCGGCGGCGCGCCGCTGCGGCCCGAGGAAGGCCCAGCGTGCCGCACCATAAAGCAGCGCGGCCAGCAGCACGACCAGGGTTAGCGTCGCGCTGTACCAGATCATCACCGCCAGCGTCAGCAGCACCATTGCGCCATCGATCGCGGTCTCGACGAACGTCAGCGTCAGCGTGCGCTGAATGGCATCGACGCTGCGGAAGCGCGAGACGATGTCGCCGATGTGGCGCTTCTCGAACCACGCGAGCGGCAGGCGCAGCAGCTGGCCGAACAGGGAATCGAGCAGACGCAGGTTTATCTGGGTCGAGAGGTAGACGCCGAGCCAGGCGCGCACGGCCGTAACGGTCACCTGCATGAGCACCAGCAGGGCAAAGCCGACGCCGAGTACCGCGAGCAGATCGGCGTCGCGCCCGACCACCACGCGGTCGACGACGAGCTGGACGAAAAACGGCGCCGCAATCGCGAACACCTCGAGGACCAGCGACAGGATCGCAACCTGGACGATCGCCTCGCGCATCGTCGCGGCGACGCCGAGCAGCTGCCACGCGGAGATCTTCTGCCGCTCGTCGGCGTGCACGAAACCGGGCGCGGGCTGCATCTCCATCGCGACGCCGGTGTAGTGCCGCGACGCCTCGTCGAGCTTCATGATCCGCTTGCCGACGGCTGGATCGTGCACGGTAATGCGGTCGCCGCGTACCTGCGTCAGCACCACGAAGTGGTTCATGTCCCAGTGCAGGATTGCCGGCAGTCGCAGCTGGCCGAGCGCGCTGAGCGGCGCCTGCACGCCGCGCGCCGAGAGTTTCATCGTCTCGGCCACCGCCGATAGATGCTTGAGCGTCACGCCCCGCATCGAAGGCGACAGCCGCAGCCGCAGCGCCGACAGGTCGGTGCGAAAGCCGTGATAGCTGGCGATCATCGCCACGCAGGCAATGCCGCACTCCGGCGCTTCGGATTGGAGGATGAGCGGGACGCGCTTGCCGACGTTCATGCGGCCCGGACTACTGCAGGCGCCCGCGCAGTTCGAGCACCGGCTCGAAGACCCATTCGAACACCGTGCGCTTCTCTAGCAGGATGTCGGCCGAAAGAATCATGCCCGGGCGCAACGGCATCTCCTGGCCGCCCGCCATGACGGTCTGCCGGTCCAGCTTCACGTCGACGCGATACACGGGCTCGCGCGCCACCATCGGCCCGACCCGTTCCCCCTGCGACCACACGGTGCGGCTCACGACGTCCACCTTGCCGTGATACTGGCCGAAGCGCTGGAATGGAAACGCGTCGTAGCGCATCACCACGTCGTTGCCCGGCGCGATGAAACCGCTCGCGCGCGTCGGCACGAGGAGCTGGGCGCGCAAGCCGGTCCCGCGCGGCAGGACGGTAGCGATCGACGCATCGGCGGCCAGCGAGTCGCCGCGCGCGACCGCGATGTTGGTAACCGCGCCGTCGAAGGGCGCGACGATATCGACTTCGCGCCGCGCCTTGTCCTGCAGACGCGTTCCTTCGATCTCGCTGATCTTGCGCTCCAGCGGGCCGATTTGCTGGCTGAGCTTGATCTGACTCGAGCTGAGTTCGTTCTTCGCGGCGATAAGGTCGCGTTCAACCCCCGTGAGCGTGCGCCGCAGCGACTGCGCCTTTGCCTGCTGCTCGAGAAGGTCGTTCTTCTTCTGGGTCAACATGCTTTCCGACTGGAACTTGTCCCGGACCAGCCTTTCGCCGCGCTCGACCTCGTCACGCGCCGAGTTGACGCGTGCCGTCTGCAATTCGAGCTCGCCGTTGGCCTCCTCGAGTTCCACCTTCGAGGCTGCAATCCGCTGGCGCAGCGCTTCCTCCTGCTGCGCGGTCAGTTGTTTCGCCGCCGAGATTTCCAACTGAAGCCGCTGCCGCTGGAGTTCGAGGTTGAGATCCGCTCCCTCGGTCGCACGGCCCGAGACCGGCAGGAATTTGGCGATCACGGTCCCGGCCTTCACATCGGCGCCCTCCTTCACAAACAGCTCCTGGATCACGCCCGCCTCGGGCGCCAGCACGCGCGCCGCGCCGTCCATGGCCAGGAACCCCTCGACCCGTTCGCGCCGCGTGTATTCACCCCAGAAGGCAAACACGACCAATGCGATCGCGAACGCGGCTGCGATCGCGGTGAATACGCGCAACGGCACCGGACGCGCCGACGACACGGCACCCAGCAGCTTCTCGCGCTGGGCATCGATCGCTTCCTGTCTGAAAAGCGGGCGCATGTTCGGATCGCGGGGTGGGTTCGCGCGGCGCGATTATCAGGCACGACGGCATCCCCGGCGTCGCCGGCGGGGCGAATCGGGCCACGCGTCAGCTCAGGATGCGCACTTTGGGGATGCCGGCCGAGAGCCGGCCGATCGCGGCGGCGCGCTCGAAGCCCTCGGCCCTGAAAACGCCGAGCACCGCCTCGACCGACTCCGGCCCGCAGGCGACCAGCAATCCCCCGCTCGTCTGGGGGTCGGTCAGCAGCTGCCGATGCACGTCGCGAGTTCCGTCGAGAACGACATCGTTGCCATAACCCGCCCAGTTGCGTCCCGACGCCCCGGTGACGAAGCCTTGCTCCGCCAAGGCTTCGGCGCTGTCGAGTAACGGCACCCGACTCATCTGCACTTCCGCCGCAAGCCCGGCACCGCGGCACAGTTCGAGCAGGTGACCGAGCAGTCCGAACCCGGTGACATCGGTCAGGGCGTGGACACCCGGTAACTCGGCGAGGCCAGCGCCCGGGGTGTTGAGCTTCGTCGTCGTGGCGATCATCTCCGCATACCCGGCCTCGTTCAGCTTCTCCTTCTTCAGCGCCGCCGAGTACACGCCGACACCGATCGGCTTGCCGAGTACGAGAACGTCGCCGGCGCGAGCCGCGGAGTTCTTCTTCACCCTGTCGGGATGAACGAGTCCAAGCGCGACCAACCCGTAGATCGGTTCGACCGAATCGATCGTGTGCCCGCCGGCGATCGGGATACCGGCCGCCGTGCAGACCGCTTCACCGCCTTCGATGATGCGGCGAATGACATCGAGCGGAAGCCGGTCGATCGGCATTGCGACCAGCGCCAGCGCCAGGATCGGACGGCCACCCATTGCATAGACGTCGGAGAGTGCATTGGTCGCTGCGATACGGCCGAAGTCGAACGGATCGTCGACGATCGGCATGAAGAAATCCGTGGTGGCGATCAATGCCTGTTGATCGTTGAGGCGATAGACGGCGGCGTCGTCGGCGGTTTCGATGCCGACCATCAGTTCCCTGGGAACGATGCCCCCGGCACCCTTCAGGATCTCCGAGAGCACGCCGGGCGCGATCTTGCAGCCGCAGCCGCCTCCGTGCGAAAACGAAGTGAGCCGCAGGCGCGGTTGTTCAGGTGCGTTCATCGTTTTCTGGTGCCGTTTCCGAGCGCATTATCTACTAGGCGGTTGACCGCGCCGCTCTCGCGGGCCGGTGCGAACAGCGCGGCACGGCGTGCGCATGCTTGAGCGAGTTTGCGCAGAAACGCCGGCTCGCGCGCGGCACGCATCACGAGGCGCGCTGCGGCAGCCGCGTCTCCGACCGGAAAGAGCCCCGGGTAGCCGCGCCCCAGCAGTCCTGTGTTGCCGTCGATCCGGCTCGCGATCACCGGAGTGTGCGCAGTCACCGCCTCGATCACGGCCTGGGCGCCTCCTTCCATCACCGAAGGGTGGAGCAAGACGTGGGCGTGCCTTACGAGCTGGCGTGCCGCGGCACGCGGCACGTCGCCGAGCCAGGTATATCGCGCGTCCTTGCATGCGGTCGCCATCGCCTTGCGGCCAAGATCTTTGTCCAGGGCTGCGCCCGCGTGGAGCACACGCAGCGGGACGTCGCGATCGATGTGTGCCAGGAGGTTCCAGACGAGCCGAGGATCCTTCTCGGCGCGCAGGTGCCCGACCACGGCGACGGTGAATCGGCGCATCGCCCGCATGGCAGGCGACAGCGGCAATGCCGATTGCAGGATCACCGTGGTCTTGGACCGGAGGCGCGCCGGCAGCGCGCGCGCGCCAAGCTCGTTGAGCACGACCAGATCGGTCGCCAGAGTGACCGATCGCTGCGCGCTACGGTCGCGCCCTATGTCGCGATACAGGTCAGTGCCGGTGAGAACGACGACGAGCGGCCGGTCCGGAAACGCGGCCGCAAACGCTGCGATCGAAGCGGCCGAGCGGCGTGCATGCAAGGCGATCATGCAATCGCACGCGCGACCGTCCCAATTGCTCGCCACGTCGACGCGGCAGCGGGCGCGCAGGAAGCGCGCCCAGCGCGCCGCGGTGTGCCAGTTGCCCGTGTTCGATGCGGCCGACTGCGGCGTGATAATCACGACGCGAGGTCGGCTTTGCCCGGGCTTTCTCACTG
Organism: Burkholderiaceae bacterium; assembly: GCA_035502095.1. Classification (GTDB taxonomy): domain Bacteria; phylum Pseudomonadota; class Gammaproteobacteria; order Burkholderiales; family Burkholderiaceae_F; genus JAKANT01. Next base: position 18,667 of record DATJUX010000035.1, on the reverse strand, counting down.
GAGGGGGGAGCGGAATGCGTCGCTTGGACAAGCAGGCTTTGCGGTCGGCCCTGCTCGATGCGCGCCAGTATACGAATGCGCTGCTCGAGGACCTCGACGATGCGCACTGGCAGGTGCCCTACCTTTCCATCGTCAATCCACCCTTGTGGGAATACGGGCACGTCGGATGGTTCATGGAGCGCTGGTGCCTGCGCCAGAAAACGCCGGACGGCGCGCCCAGTCCATCGCTCCTGGCCGATGCCGACCGTTGGTACGACTCGAGCCGCGTGGCGCATGCGACGCGCTGGGCGCTCGACCTGCCCGATCGGAAGAATACGATCGGCTACGTTGGTGAGGTATTGGATCGCACGCTCGATGCGCTCGCCCGTGCCGAGGAGAGCGACGCGGGGCTGTATTTCTTCCGGCTGGCCCTCTACCACGAGGACATGCACGGCGAAGCGTTTGCGTACTCGCGCCACACGCTGGGTTATCCGGCGCCGCAGCGATGGCCGTTCGAGTTGGCATCCGTGACCGATCTTGGCGATGTGGAACTCGACGGCGGCCCGTTCGACCTCGGCGTGCCGCGGGGGTCGGAGGGGTTCGTGTTCGACAACGAAAAATGGGCGCACCCGCGGCGGCCGGCGCCCTTCGCCATCCGCCGCGATCTCGTGACGAACCAGGAATTCGCCGCGTTCGTCGCGGCGGGAGGCTACGAACGCGCGGACCTGTGGAGCGACGAAGGCGCCAGTTGGCTGGTCGGATCGCGACGCAGGTACCCGCGCGATTGGCGCCGAACTGACGGCGCCTGGGAGAGACGGCACTTCGATCGCTGGGCGCCGCTCGCCGGCGGCGAACCGGTCGTGCACGTCACGGCGTTCGAGGCCGAAGCCTATTGCCGCTGGGCGGGCCGTCGTCTGCCGACCGAGCCGGAGTGGGAATACGCCGCGACGCGCGAGGCGATCAGGTGGGGGCGCTCGTTGTGGGAATGGACCGCGTCGCCCTTCGCGCCGTATCCGGGCTTTGCCGCCGATCCCTACCAGGACTACTCGCAGCCCTGGTTCCACACGCATCGCAGCGTCCGCGGCGGCTCGGTGCTGACGCGCGCACGCCTGCATCATGCGCGCTATCGCAACTTCTACATGGCCGACCGCGACGACATCTTCGTCGGCTTCAGAACCTGCTCGCCCTGAGGGCGCGCGTATTCATTCAGAGCCGAGTGCCGCCTCCGAGAAGGCCACGGAGCGGAAGCCGCAGTCGACGTACATGATCTCGCCGGTGATGCCGGACGAAAGGTCCGAGAGCAGGAACGCCGCGACGTTGCCGACCTCCTCGATCGTGACGTTGCGGCGCAGCGGCGCGGTCCGTTCGTTGTAGTCGAGCATGCGCGAGAAACCCTTGATGCCGCTCGCTGCGAGTGTCTTGATCGGCCCCGCGGAGATGCCGTTGACGCGGATGCCTTGAGGACCGAGATCGGCCGCCAGGTAGCGAACGCTGGCCTCGAGGGCTGCCTTCGCGAGCCCCATCGTGTTGTAGTGAGGCACGACGCGTTCGGCGCCGAGGTAGGTCAACGTGAGGAGCGCCGCCTTGCGTCCTTCGAACAGCGGCGCCGCGGCCTTGGCGAGGGCAGGAAAGCTGTACGAGGAGATGTCGAGCGCGATGCGAAAGTTCTCGCGGGTGAGGCCGTCTAGTAGGGAACCGGCGATCGCCTCGCGCGGGGCGAAGCCGATCGAATGCACCAGCCCGTCGAGCGAGCCCCAGGCATCCGTCAGGCCACCGACCAAGGCACTGATCTGGCTGTCCTCGCTGACATCGCAGGGAAAAACGACCTTCGATCCGAACTCGCGCGCGAAGTCGTTGATGCGATCCCTGAAACGGTCGCCGACATAGGTGAACGCGAGATCCGCGCCCTCGCGCTTGCAGGACTGGGCGATGCCGTAGGCGATCGAGCGGTTCGAGAGCAGGCCCGTGATCAGGACGCGCTTGCCAGCGAGAAATCCCATGGGCTCCTCGACGCGAAGAAGATTCGATGCGCGGCGAACTACTGGCGCGCTTGAGTTGCTGCTGCGGAACGAATACCGCTGGAACCAGCGGTCGTCGGGACGGCGGCGGTCTTGTGTGTGCCCGCGGGTTTCTTGGCGGCTGCGCGCGCGATGGTCAGCGAGAGGCGCTGGCCCGCGAACAACTCGTTCCCGCGCAGGTTGTTCCAGGCGACGACTTCCTCGGGCTTGACGTTCCAGCGCCGCGCGACCGAATACAGCGTATCGCCCTTGCGCACGCGGTAGGTGATCTGGCGATAGTTGGACTGCTCGGGCACCACGGCAAAACTGGCGGCCACCTTCTCGGGCGCGATGTCGTCTTCCATCGTCTCATCGCGCGGAATCAGGATGGTGGAGCGCGGAGCCAGCCGATAGCGCGGCGGGATGCGGTTTGCGTCGCGCAGGCTCGCTTCGCTCAGGCCGACGCGGGAGGCGACCTGGGCCAGCGTTTCGTTCTCGCGCAGCGTGTAGGTGGTCCAGCTTGCGAGCGGTTGCCCGGTCGCCTCGTACGCGGCGAGATTGGCTCCGAACGTTTCGGCCCGGTCCGCGGGAAGAAGAATCGTCGGCTGGGCGGCGGCCACGATCACGGGGCGCTTGAAGGCGGGATTGAGGGCCCGGAACTCGTCGACGGGCATCTCGGCCAGCCGGGCCGCCGTCGCGACGTCGATGTCGCGCGAGCGGGTGAGGGCGACGAAATAAGGTTCGTTGCGGATCGCCGGCAGCTCGAGCCCGTACTTCGCCGGGTCGCGCACGATGTTCTTGATCGCCTGCAACTTGGGCACGTAGTACTGGGTTTCGCGCGGCAGGCGCAACGACGAATAGTCGGCGGGCTTCCTGGTCGCGCGGCTGCGTTGGACGGCGCGCGTCACGCATCCTTCGCCGCAGTTGTATGCCGCGAGGGCCAGGTGCCAGTCGCCGAATTCGTCGTGCAGGTTCTGCAGGTACTCGAGTGCCGCGCGGGTCGACTCGATCACGCCGCGCCGCTCGTCCTTGAACGGATTCTGTTCGAGCGAATAGAGTTTTCCGGTCGAGGGGATGAACTGCCACAAGCCGACCGCCTTGGCGTGCGACTCGGCCTCCGGCTGCATGGCGCTTTCCACGAACGGAAGCAAGGCGAGCTCCATCGGCATGCCGCGCTTTTCGATCTCCTCGACGATATGGAAGAGATACATGCTGGCGCGGCTGCTCATGCGCTCGATGTAGTCGGGCCGGTCCGAATACCACCGCGTCGCCTGGACCGCGTACTTGGTGGTCAGATCGGGCAGCGCGAAGCCACGTCGGATGCGCTCCCACAGATCGATCTTCGGCGCGGCGGGCCGGGCCAACTTGGGCGCGGGCGGCCGATCGGGAGCCGGCGCAGCAGCAGGCTCTACCGGCGCAGTTGAAGCCGGGTTGGAGATGAGGTCGATCAGCTGTTCGATGTCGTCGCCCCCGCTTGGCTGGAATCGCAATTCCGTCGCAGGGTCGATCATCCGCGCCGGCGCGATTGCGGCGGCTGTCGTGGTCTCGGCGGCCTGCGCATCCCCGGCGGGCTGCGCCTCGGCGGCGACCGCCGCAAGCGCGGCAGCGCCAACCAGCGCACGGAGACACGGGCGAAGCGATCGCATCAGCACTACCTGAACCGGGATGGTGCGAGTATAGGCGGCATCCAGGGCCTTTCGGTACCTCGAGACGGGCCGCTCATCGCCCCCGATTCCCGGCTGGAACCCGGCCCTGGAAGCGCGCTGGACTAACCCTCGGCGCGCTTGCGCGCGATCAGCGGAATCACGCCATCGAGATCGAGCCGACGCCGGTCCGACTCGGGTCGCGGAAGCGGCGCAACCTCGCGCAGGCCCGCGAGCGAACGCAGCGTGAGATCGTGGTACTGCCGCGTGCCTTCGATCTTCCACGCCATCTCGTCCGCGGTGAGCTCGCGCAGCACCCGTGCCGGCACCCCGGCGACGAGCGAACGCGGCGGGATCTGCATGCCTGCCTTGACAAACGCGCAGGCCGCGACGATGGATGACTCGCCCACCAGCGCCTCGTCCATGACGACCGCGTTCATGCCGACCAGCGCGTTGCGCGCGATCACGCATCCGTGCAACACGGCGCCATGCCCGATGTGGCCGTCGGCTCCGACGACCGTGTCGCTCGACGGAAAACCGTGCATGACGCACGTGTCCTGCAGGTTGGCTCCTTCCTGCATCACGATGCGCCCGAAATCGCCGCGCAGGCTCGCGCCCGGCGCGACGTAGCAACGCGGCCCGACGATGACATCGCCGATCAGCACCGCGGTCGGATGGACATAGGCGGTCGGGTCGACGACGGGAACGAGGCCGTCGATTTCGTAGCAGGGCATGGCAAGTGCGGGCCTGGACTCTTGATTGACGAAGCCCGAGCTTAACGGCCGCGCCCGCGGAGGGCGTCGATGACGCGCTGCAATCGCCCGAAACAACTGAGCGAACATTGATTGAACGGTCGGTTAATGATTAGAATCCGCTCCCTTGTCCGACCACGGAATCCGGCCATGGCGACCAGCTTCGAGAACATCCGGCTCGACGTCGACACGGGCGTTGCCACCCTTACGCTGCATCGGCCCGACCGCCTGAACAGTTTTACGGTCGCGATGCACGAGGAAGTTCAAGCCGCCCTGAACGAGGTCCGCTCGGATGCGGGGATCCGGTGCCTGGTGTTGACCGGAGCGGGGCGCGGCTTCTGTGCCGGCCAGGACCTCTCGGACCGCGCGGTCGCGCCCGGCCAGTCGGCGAAGGACCTCGGGACGTCGATCGAGAAGTACTACATACCCCTCGTGCTCGCCCTGCGCCAACTGCCGCTGCCGGCGATCGCAGCGGTCAACGGCGTGGCGGCTGGCGCGGGCGCAAATATTGCTCTTGCCTGCGACCTCGTCGTCGCGGCGCGATCGGCGAGCTTCATCCAGTCCTTCGCCAAGATCGGCCTTGTGCCGGACTCCGGCGGCACGTGGCTGCTGCCGAAGCTGGTCGGCAACGCGCGCGCCATGGGTTTGGCGCTGCTCGGGGAGAAGCTGTCCGCGGAGCAGGCGCGGGAGTGGGGATTGATCTGGCAGTGCGTCGAGGACGCCGAGTTGATGCCGGCCGTGAAGAAGCTCGCGGCGCAACTCGCAGCCGGACCGACGCGCGGCCTTGCACGCACCAAGCAGGCGATCTACGCCGCGGCAACACACACATTCGAGCAGAGCCTCGCGCTGGAGCGCGACTTCCAGCGGGAATTGGGCCAGTCGCGCGACTACGCCGAAGGAGTCGCCGCATTCATGGAAAAGCGCGCCGCCCGGTTTTCGGGTGCGTGAGCGTTCCGATCCATGAACGAGGCCACGCATCGTTCTGCCGCCGACCGGGAGCGCATGGCGCAGGCCGTCGCGCGAGAGATGTCCGCGCGTGACGCGGCGGCGCGATCGCTCGGGATGGAGATCGAATCGGTCGCGCCCGGTCGCGCACGCATCAGCATGACGGTCCGGGCCGACATGCTGAACGGATTCGCGATCTGCCATGGCGGATTCATCACCACGCTCGCGGATACGGCGTTCGCCTACGCGTGCAACAGCCACAACGAACTCACCGTGGCGGCTGGCATCGTGGTCGATTTTCTCGTGCCGGCGCACGCCGGAGAGCGCCTCACGGCGGACGCACGCGAGGTGGCGGTGAAGGGGCGTACCGGCGTCTACGACATCGCGGTCACCAACCAGGACAACAAGACCGTGGCGCTCATGCGCGGCCGCTCGTTTACGCAGAAAGGCAAGCACGTCGTGGCGCCGTGAGGCGTGCGATCGCGAGGGGGCAAGCCATGCCGACCAAGAAGCCGCAGCCGGGTGACCTGGAACCGATCGAACGGGCGAGCCGCGACGAAATTGCCGCGCTGCAGTTGCAGCGCTTGAAGTGGTCGCTGGCGCACGCGTACGACAACGTGCCGCACTACCGCCAGAAGTTCGTCGCGGCGCAAGTGCATCCGCGCGATCTGAAGACGCTGGAAGACCTGGCGCGCTTTCCGTTCACCACGAAGCTCGACCTGCGCGACAGCTATCCGTTCGGCATGTTCGCGGTACCGCGCGAAAAGGTCGTGCGCATCCACGCTTCCAGCGGCACGACCGGCCGGCCGACGGTCGTGGGTTACACGACCCGCGACATCGACACCTGGGCAACGGTCATGGCGCGTTCGATCCGCGCCGCCGGCGGCAGGCCCGGCGACATCGTCCACGTCGCCTACGGCTACGGACTCTTCACCGGCGGACTGGGCGCGCACTACGGTGCGGAGAAGCTTGGACTCACCGTGATCCCGATGTCGGGCGGGATGACGGAGCGGCAGGTGCAGCTGATCTTCGACTTCGCGCCGTCGATCATCATGGTGACGCCCTCGTACATGCTGGCGATCGTCGAGGAGATCGAGCGCCAGGGCCACGACCCGCGCACGTGTCCGCTGCGCATCGGCATTTTCGGCGCGGAGCCCTGGACGCCGGGGATGCGCGCCGCGATCGAAGCGCGCACGTCGATGGATGCGATCGACATCTACGGCCTGAGCGAAATCATCGGGCCGGGCGTCGCGCAGGAGTGCATCGAGACCAAGGACGGCCTGACCGTCTGGGAAGATCACTTCTACCCCGAGATCGTCGATCCCGAGACCGGGCGGGTGCTGCCGGAGGGCGAGAAGGGCGAACTGGTTTTCACCTCGCTCACCAAGGAAGCGCTGCCGATGATCCGCTATCGCACGCGCGATCTCACGCGGTTGCTGCCGCCCAGCGCACGTTCGATGCGGCGGATCGAGAAGATCACCGGCCGGTCGGACGACATGCTGATCATCCGCGGCGTGAACGTGTTCCCGACCCAGGTCGAGGACCTGATCCTCAAGCAGCCCGAACTGAGCCCCCACTACCTGCTGGAGGTCACGCGGCCGCAGCACCTCGACGAGCTGACGGTGCACGTCGAGATGGGTCCGGACCTCGCACAAGGCAGCCAGGAGGCGCGCCACGAGTCGGCGCGCAAGCTGGAGCACCAGATCAAGGCGTACATCGGCGTGAGCGCCGTCGTGCGCCTCGCGCTTCCCGCCGGCATCGAGCGTTCGCTCGGCAAGGCCAAGCGCATCGTCGATCGGCGGCCGAAATAGGAACGATCCATGTACACGCAAGCCATCGATCTACCCCAGGCGAAGGACGAATCCGACGCGACGCGCGGGCCACGCTCGCTGAAGGAGATCGAATACGAGGGCGAGTTCGACGCCAAGCTCGCACAGGGCGGGTTCGTCGAGGCGAAGGACTGGATGCCGGAGAAATACCGCAAGACGCTGATCCGGCAGATCAGCCAGCATGCGCACTCGGAAGTCGTCGGCATGCTGCCGGAGGGAAACTGGATCACCCGCGCGCCCACGCTCAAGCGCAAGGCGATCCTGCTTGCCAAGGTGCAGGACGAAGCCGGCCACGGTCTCTATCTCTACGCGGCGGCGGAGACGCTTGGGGTCTCGCGCGACGATCTGATCGAGGCCTTGCACGCGGGCAAGGCGAAGTACTCGTCGATCTTCAACTATCCGACGCTTACCTGGGCGGACATCGGCGTCATCGGGTGGCTGGTCGACGGCGCGGCGATCATGAACCAGATCCCGCTCACCCGCTGTTCGTACGGCCCGTATGCGCGCGCGATGATCCGCATCTGCAAGGAGGAGTCGTTCCACCAGCGCCAGGGTTTCGACCTGCTGCTGACGCTTATGCGCGGCAGCGCGGAGCAGCGCGCGTTGGTTCAAGACGCCACCAACCGCTGGTGGTGGCCGTCGCTGATGATGTTCGGCCCGCACGATGCCGATTCGCCTCATTCGGGCGAATCGATGAAGTGGGGCATCAAGCGCATCAGCAACGACGCCCTGCGGCAGAAATTCGTCGACGCCACCGTCCCGCAGGCGCGGGTGCTGGGCGTGACGCTGCCTGATCCGCAACTCGCGTGGAACGAGGCGCGCGGCCACTACGATTTCGGCCCGATCGACTGGTCCGAATTCTGGAACGTCGTCAACGGCCACGGCCCCTGCGCCAAAGACCGCATGGCCGCCCGCGTCAACGCATGGGAAGACGGCGCGTGGGTCCGTGAAGCTGCACTCGCGTATGCCGCAAAGCACGCAGACCAGGAAAGGCAGGCCGCGTGAACCCTCCTCGCAGACGCAGGGGTTCCAAGGGGGCAGCCGCCCCCTTGCATCTCAACGGGGCCGACGGCCATTCGCCGGCCCCGAAGGCACCCGCCTCGAATTCGCAAACAGCAGAACGGAGTCGTACTCCATGACCAGCCGCGAATGGCCTCTCTGGGAGGTTTTCATCCGGAGCCGCAACGGCCTGGATCACAAGCACTGCGGCAGCGTGCACGCGCCCGACGCCGCGCTGGCACTGCAGATGGCGCGCGACGTCTACACGCGGCGCCAGGAAGGCGTGAGCATCTGGGTCGTGCGCGCCGATCACATCGTCGCGAGCGACCCCGAGGCGAAGCCGGAGATGTTCGATCCCGCCGAGGACAAGATCTACCGGCATCCGACCTTCTATCGGCTGCCGGACGAAGTCAATCACATGTGACAATGCAATGAGCCAAGCGCTTGTTCGCAGCGCCGCCGAAGTGCAGTACCTGCTGCGCATCGGCGACTCGTCCCTCATCCTCGGGCAGCGCCTGGCCGAGTGGTGTGGCCACGGCCCGATCCTCGAAGAAGACATCGCGCTGACCAACGTCGGGCTCGACCTGATCGGGCAGGCGCGCCTGTTGCTGTCCGCGGCCGGCGACCTGGAAGGGCGCGGACGCGACGAAGATCAGCTTGCCTTCCTGCGTCCCGAGCACGAGTACGTCAATGCGACGCTGGTCGAACTGCCGAACGGCGATTTCGCCCGGACCGTGTTGCGCAACTTCCTCTTTGCCGCGTTCCAGGCGCAGCTCTGGAACCGGTTGCGGGCGTCGTCGCACGCGCCGCTCGCCGCGATCGCCGCGAAGAGCGCGAAGGAAACGGCGTATCACCTGCGGCACGCGGCGGACTGGACCGTGCGGCTCGGCGACGGCACCGACGAATCCGGCCGGCGCATGCGCAGCGCGCTCGAATACCTGTGGCCCTACACGAACGAGCTTTTTGCCCGCATGCCGGAGGACGAGGCGATCGCCGCATCCGGCTTCGGTGTCGCGTGGTCGGCGCTGCAGCCGCCGTGGGAGAGCGCGGTGCTGCCGGTGCTTGCCCGGGCGCGCCTCGCCGTTCCGGCACATACGCCGTTCGTTTCCTCCGGGACGTCGGGCCAGCACAGCGAACACATGGGACACGTGCTTTCCGAACTGCAGTACCTGCAACGCACGTATCCGGGCTGCCAGTGGTGACGACGAGCCAGGCCTGGGAAGTGCTGCGACACGTGCCGGATCCGGAGATTCCGGTGATCTCCGTGACCGACCTCGGCATCGTGCGCGACGTTACGGTCGACGCGGGAACGGTCGAAGTCGTCGTGACGCCCACCTACGCAGGATGCCCCGCGACCGAAGTGATCCGCACGTCGATCGAGCAAGCGTTGCGCGCAGCGGGTGCCGAATCGGTGCAGATCAGCACGCGGCTCGATCCGCCCTGGACCACCGATTGGATCGCTCCCGGAGCGCGCAAGCGCCTGCGCGAGTACGGTATCGCGCCGCCGCACGCGCTGCCGCTCGACGAGCAGCCGATCCTGTTCGCGCCGCGCCGGTTGCCGGTCGAATGCCCGCGTTGCCGCAGCGACGACACCGAGCGCCTGTCGCAGTTCGGCGCGACTGCATGCAAGGCCGTGTACCGCTGTCGCACGTGTCGCGAACCGTTCGAGTACTTCAAGCCGCTATGAAAGCGACCCGGCGATGACACCGCGCTTCCACACGCTCAGGGTGGCCGACGTCGAGCGCGAGACCGCCGACTCGGTGAGCCTGACGTTCGCGATCCCGCCCGAGCTCGCCGCGGAGTATCGCTTCGAGCCCGGCCAGCACCTCGGCCTGCGTGTCCGCCTCGGCGACGAGGAGATGCGGCGCTCGTATTCGATCTGCTCGGCGCCGCACGACAACGAACTGCGCATCGCGATCAAGAAGGTCGCCGGCGGTCGCTTTTCCGCCTGGGCGGTCGAAAGCCTGCAGCCCGGCGCTGCGATCGACGTGATGACACCGGAAGGGCGCTTTCACACACAGCTCGACCGCAATCACACGAAGCACTATGTCGCCTTCGCCGCCGGAAGCGGCATCACGCCGATCCTGTCGCTCGCCAAGACGATCCTGGCGCGCGAGCCGCGCTCGTCGTTCACGCTGGTCTACGGCAACCGCCGCCAGTCGGGCGTGATGTTCCACGAGACGCTGGAGGACCTGAAGGACCGCTACGTGGCGCGCTTCGCTCTCTACAACGTGTTCTCGCGCGAGACGCAGGAGGTCGATCTCTTCAATGGGCGCATCGACGGCGCCAAGGTGAAGGCGTTTCTCGACACGCTGATCCCCGCGGGGACCATCGACGAGGCTTTCGTGTGCGGACCCGCCTCTATGATCGACGACGTCGAGCAGGCCTTGCTCGCCGCCGGCGTTCCCGCGGTGCACGTGCATGTCGAACGATTCGGCACGCCGGCGACGGCCGCCGGCGCGCAGGTTGCCGCGGGCCAGGACGCCGCCGACGCCAACATCAGTCTCACCCTCGACGGCGTGCAGCGCGAGGTGGACTTCCATCGCGCCCATGGTTCGATCCTCGAGGCCGGACTCGCCGCGGGGCTCGACCTGCCGTACTCGTGCAAGGGCGGCATGTGCTGCACGTGCCGGGCGCGCCTGGTCGAAGGGGAGGTCAAGATGCACAAGAATTTCGCGCTCGAGCAGTCCGATATAGAAGCCGGCTACGTGCTCGCCTGCCAGAGCTACCCGGTCACCGCGCGCGTGGCGCTCTCCTTCGACGACCGCTGACCGATGGCACGCAGGCGCGCCGCCAGCTTCGACCGGCAACGCGACGCCATGCTCGCCGCGGCGGCCGATCTTTTCGCCGAGCGGGGCTACCCGGTAGCATCGATCGCCGATCTCGCCGCGCAGTGCGGTGTCTCCAAGGGACTTCTCTACCACTACTACCGCGACAAGGAGCACCTTTTGTTCGACATCGCCGACCGCTACGTCGACCGCCTGGCGCAGCTGGTTGCCGAGGTGGAAGCGGAGGCGCCGGGACCCGACGCGGCCCTGCGCCACCTGATCGAACGCTTCATGGTGGCCTACGAGCATGCCGGGGCGTTCCATCGTGTCCTCGTGCAGGACGTCAAGTACCTGAGTGCGGTCCACCGCGCACGCGTGCGCACGAAGCAGCGGATCATCATCGACGCGTTCGCTCGTGCGATTGCCGCCGCGGCGCCGGACCTTTCGGGCGACCGGCTGCTCAAGCCCGTGACGATGACGCTGTTCGGCATGATGAATTGGACCTTCACCTGGCTGCGCCCGGACGGGCCGGTCGCGCATGCCGAGCTCGCGCCTGTCGTGGCGGACCTGTTTCTCGGGGGAGTACGCCGCCTGCACGCGGCGGGCGCGGCGCGTGCGCGACCGCGCGGTGCAGCGCCGCGTGGCGCCAGACTCACCGAATTGGCCCGTTAGACTCTCGCGCTCGCAAACCGGGACCGCCTCTTCAGGACCCGGTGCAGAGGTTTCGTTTCATCAGGACAGGAGGAGAAGCATGGAGCAACGACTATTCCGCACCGGCTTGCTGCGGACCTTGGCCTTCGTCACCTGCGTACTCGCGAGCGCCGTGTTCGCGCAGGACATCAAGGTAGGTGTCACGCTCTCGGCGACCGGTCCCGCGGCGTCGCTCGGCATTCCGGAACGCAACACGTTCGAACTGGTGCCGCGGACGATCGCGGGCCACAAGGTCGAGTACGTCGTGCTCGACGACGCGACCGACACCACCAACGCCGTGCGCAACATGCGCAAGCTCATCACGGAAGACAAGGTTGACGTCGTCATCGGATCGACCGTCACGCCGAACTCGCTGGCGATGATCGACGTGGCAGCCGAGGAGGAAACGCCGATGATCTCGATGGCCGCCTCCTCGCGCATCGTCGAGCCGGTGGATGCCAAGCGGCGGTGGGTGTTCAAGACGCCGCAGAACGACCAGCAGATGGCGGTCATCATCGTCGGCCACATGATCGGAGAGGGTGTCAAGACCGTCGGGTTCATCGGCTTCTCGGACGCCTACGGCGAAGGCTGGTGGACCGAGTTCTTCAAGATCTGCAAGATGCGGGGAGTGGAGATCGTCGTTTCCGAGCGCTATCAGCGCACCGACACATCGGTGACCGCGCAGATACTCAAGATCACTCAGGCGCAGCCCGACGCGGTGCTGGTCGCGGCGTCGGGCACGCCCGCGGCGCTGCCCGAGAAGACGCTCAAGGAGCGCGGCTACGCCGGCAAGATCTACCAGACACACGGCGTCGCCAACAACGACTTCCTCCGCGTCTGTGGCAAGGACTGCGAAGGCACGTACCTTCCGGCGGGCCCGGTGCTCGTGGCCTCGCAACTGCCGCCCGACCATCCGGTGAAGAAGTCCGCGCAGGCATACATCGACGTCTACGAGAAAGCGCAAGGCAAGGGCAGCGTTTCGACGTTCGGCGCACACGCCTGGGACACGGTGGTGCTGCTGCAAGCGGCGATTCCGGTCGCGTTGAAGCGCGCGAAGCCGGGCACCAAAGAGTTCCGCGCCGCGCTGCGCGACGCGCTCGAAGGAGTCAAGAACGCCGCCGGCGCGCATGGCATCTTCAACATGAGCGCGACCGATCACCTTGGCCTCGATCAACGCTCGGCGGTGATGGTGCAGATCAAGGGCGAGAGCTGGCAGCTGGCGAAGTAGCCGAGATCGCTCGCTTCGCTGGGGATGACGACGCTGTCAGAACCGGTTCTTCCACGCCCTGATCGCGGCGAATGTCGCGACGGCGTTCGCTCCTGCGCCTGCTTCCTGCTGCTCGGCCGCGCGCCGCACGGCGGGCTCATCGAAGCGCAGGAAGGGATTCGTCGCGAGTTCGTCGGCAATGGTCGAAGGCACCGTCGGCACGTCGCGCGCGCGCATCTCGCGGCATGATGCTTCGCGCTCGGCGAGCGCGGCATTCTGCGGCTCCACGGCGCGTGCAAACTTGATGTTCGCCAGCGTGTATTCGTGCGCGCAGTACACGCGCGTGGCCCCGGGCAGGCGCGCCAGCTTCGAGAGCGACCGGTGCATCTGCTCGGGCGTGCCCTCGAAAAGACGGCCGCACCCGGCAGCGAACAGCGTGTCGCCGCAAAAGAGCAGGCCTTCGGCGGGCGCGTAGTAGGCGATGTGCCCGCTCGTGTGCCCGGGGACATCGAGCACTTCCATCTGCACACCCAACACCTCGACCCGGTCGCCTTCCTCGAGCGCCAGGTCGCGGCCCGGAATCTCCTCGCCTGCCGGGCCCAGCACGCGCGCGCCATAGCGCTGCTTGAGCCGTGCCACGCCACCGATGTGGTCGCGGTGATGATGGGTGACTACAATCGTGTCCAGAACAAGGTGGTCGCGCTCCAGGCGCTGCTCGACCGGCGCGGCGTCGCCCGGATCGACGATCGCGGCACGGGTGCCGCGCACCAGAAGCCAGAGATAGTTGTCCCGGAAGGCTGGAACGGGCTCGATGTGCAAGGTGTCCATGACGCTCACCATCCGTTACTCATGACGATTGTATGAGCACTGTCGATCCGATCGTCCCGCTCGCGGATTTCCTGCGCCAGCCGGCGGGGCGATACGTGCTCGCATGGGAGCAGCGCCAGCTCGACACGGTGGTCGCCGACATCTTCGGCTATCACGCGATGCAGCTCGGGCTGCCCGAAGTCAATGCCCTGCGCGAGAACCGCATGCCGCTGCGGTTCTGCGCGTCGGACCGGCTGCTCGCTCCCGGGCAGATCAACGGTCACACCCAGGTCGCGGTGGTCACGCATTTCGAGGAACTGCCGTTTGCCTCGCAGTCGATCGATCTGGTCGTGATGCCGCACGTGCTCGAATTCGCCGACGAGCCGCACCAGGTACTGCGCGAAGTCGACCGGGTCCTCGTACCGGAGGGACAGGTCGTGATCACGGGCTTCAACCCATCGAGCCTGTGGGGAGCGCGTCAGTCGCTGTGCCGCCTCGGTGCCTCGCCGTTCCTTCCGCGCGCCGGCCAGTTCATCCGGCTGCCGCGCATCAAGGACTGGCTGAAGCTGCTTTCGTTCGAGGTCAATCGCGGCCGGTTCGGTTGCTACGTGCCGGGGGTGCGCACGGAACGATGGCTGGATCGCTGGACGTTCCTGGAGAAGGTCGGCGACCGCTGGTGGCCGGTGCTCGGTTCGGTGTACCTGCTGACCGCGATCAAACGCGTGCGCGGCATGCGACTGGTCGGCGCCGTGCGCAAGCGCAAGGCCGAGCGCAAGGTCGTGCTCGCTCCGGCGGCATCGCGCACGCTGTTGCGAACGGGAGAGTCGGAATCGGTGGTGATCGTCGGCGACGACGGCCCGGCCAATGACGCGACGCAAGGTGCCATCCGGGGCGCGGCGCGCGGATGAGGCACGCAAAGAGCATCAAGCTCGCGACCCAGGCGCTGCCGGTGGCGGACGAAGCCTCCGCACCGGCACCTTCCAAGACCGTTGAAATCTGGACCGACGGTGCCTGCAAGGGCAACCCAGGGCCCGGCGGATGGGGCGCGCTGCTGCGTTATGGCGGGCACGGGAAGGAACTCTTCGGCGGGCTCCCCAAGACCACCAACAACCGCATGGAGCTGACGGCCGTGATCGAGGCGCTCGCGTCGCTGAAGCAGCGCTGCCATGTCATCGTCCATACCGACTCGCAGTACGTCAAGAACGGCATCGAAGAATGGATGGCCAACTGGATTCGTCGCGGCTGGCGCACCTCGGACAACAAGCCGGTCAAGAACGTCGACCTCTGGCAACGGCTGGCGGCGGAAGCCCGACGGCACGACATCGAGTGGCGCTGGGTGCGCGGCCACGCAGGCGACCCGGGCAACGAGCGCGCCGACGAACTCGCCAATCGCGGCGTCGACGCGGCGCGGGCCCGCAAGGCTTCGTCTTGAGGCGCAGCGTTGCAATCCGGTCGTCAGGTCCCATCCCTCGCACGCAGGGCAGGGGAAATGGACGGCGCGCCGCTGCGCGCCGCGGAGGTCTCGCGTGAGGCAAGTCGTTCTCGACACCGAGACCACCGGCCTGGAGGTGAGCGAAGGCCACCGCATCATCGAGATCGGGTGCATCGAGATCATCGGGCGGCAACTGACCGAACGCCGTCTGCACTACTACATCAATCCGGAGCGCGACAGCGACGACGGCGCGCTCGCGGTGCATGGCATCACGCGCGAGTTCCTCGCCGACAAGCCGCGCTTCGCCGAAGTGATGCACGAACTGCTCGACTTCGTGCACGGGGCCGAGGTCATCATTCACAACGCCGCGTTCGATATCGAGTTTCTCGACGCCGAACTGGCGCGCAGCGGCATGCCTTCGTTCATGCAGCATTGCAGCATGGTCACCGACTCGCTGCGCCTGGCGCGCGACCTGCATCCGGGCAAGCGCAATTCGCTCGATGCGCTGTGCGAGCGTTACGCGGTTTCCAATTCCCACCGCACGTTGCACGGCGCGCTGCTCGATGCCGGACTGCTCGCCGAGGTTTACCTCGCCATGACGCGTGGCCAGGACACGCTGGTGATGGACCTGGGCGGCACCACGCTGCTCGAAGAGATCGGGCCGATCGACGTCGGGGCGCTCATCGTCCTGCGTGCCACGCCCGAAGAAGATGCCGCGCACGAAGCGGTGCTCGCCGGCATCGAGAAGGAAGCGGCAAGGCCCGCGGTCTGGCGTGCCGGCGCGGGCGCCTGAACCGCGCTACGGATTCGCCAGCCGCGCGCGCAACTCGCGCTTGAGCACCTTGCCGGCGGCGTTCTTGGGCAGATCGTCGACGAAGACGTAGCGCTTCGGCCGCTTGAACCGGGCCAGGTGCTCGAGGCAGAGCGCTTCGAGCGCCGCGGTGTCGGCGGCCGCACCCGTGCGCAGCGCAACCACCGCGACCAGCGACTCGCCCCATTCGCGGTCGCGTTCGCCGATCACGGCGATCTCGCGCACCGATGGGTGGCGCAGCAGCACCTCCTCGACCTCGCGCGGATAGATGTTCGACCCGCCGGAGATGACGAGGTCCTTGCTGCGGTCCACCAGGGTCAGGTAGCCGCGCGGATCGAGCCGCCCGAGATCGCCTGTGTGCAGCCAGCCGTTTGCGAGCGTGATCGCGGTCGCCTCCGGATTGTTCAGGTAGCCGCGCATCACGGTATCGGCGCGCACGCAGACTTCGCCGATCTCGCCTTCCGGGAGGCTGCGATCGCGGTCGTCGAAGACCGCAACCTCGACGCCCATCTGAGCGCGGCCGACGGAAGCGAGGCGATTCAGCTGTTGCCCGTCGTGGTTGTCGACATGGTCCGCCGCGGGAAGAACCGTGATCGTCATCGGCGATTCGCCCTGGCCGTAGATCTGCGTCAGGCGCGGTCCGAACCTTTCGAGCGCGCGCAGGGCGTCGCTCACGTACATCGGTCCGCCGCCATAGATGATCGATTTCAGATCCTGCGCGTCGCCGCGCATCGCGTCGACGAGACGCATCACCATCGTCGGCGCGGCGAACATCTTCGTGTCGCTGGCGAAGGCGAGCAGCGTGTCGATCTCGGCGACATCGAAACCGCGCGATGCAGGGATCAGTTGCGTACAGCCCGCGGCGATGTTCGGCACGATGTACAGCCCCGAGCCGTGCGACATCGGCGCTGCGTGGACCAGATGCTCGCCGGGGGACGCATGGTCGACATCGGCGAGATAGTTCAGCGCCGCCGCGAGCAGATTGGCGTGCGTCAGCATCACGCCTTTCGGCTTGCCTGTCGTCCCGGACGTGTAGAAGAGCCAGGCGACCTCGTGCGGTGCGACCTCCGAGACCCTGCCCGGCTCGGCGTGGAGAAGCTTGCGATAGTCGCCCGAGTCGACATCGACGAAACGCGTGCCGGGCGACGCGCGCGCCGCATCGATCGCGAGCGTGTCGACATCCTCGGTGATGAAGCACAGCGTCGCGCCCGCATCGTCGAGGATGAACGCGACTTCGCGTGGATGCAGCTTGACGTTGATCGGAATCGCGGCGAGCCCGGCGGCCCAGCACGCGTACAGCGACTCGACGTAGGCCGCGTTGTTCTGCATGACGAGCGCAACCCGTGCTCCCGCTTCCTGCCCGAGCGGAGCGCGCAATGCCGCGGCGAGCCTCAAGGCGCGCTCGGCAAGTCTTGCGTAGTCGAACTCCGTCCGGTCGCGCTCGATCACTGCCGGCAACGCCGGCAGGCGACGCGCCGAGCGCAGGAGCATGTGCGCGAGGTTCATGGTTTCCGCTTTCGCCCTCATTGTGCCGCCGAAAGCACGTCGGCCCGTCGTCGATCTGCCGCATGGCTGGCACGCTGGGAGTCCGTGCAATAATCCGCGCGCATCGCAGACAACGGCAACGCGGGCGGTTAGCTCAGCGGTAGAGCACTGCCTTCACACGGCAGGGGTCACAGGTTCGAACCCTGTACCGCCCACCACAGCAAGACCCGCATGGATACTAGCTTTGCGGGCAATTCTCAGGATTCTTGAGCCCCTGCCGTGACCGCCGTACGGAAATGGTACGGAATCCGTACCGGCAGAAAATAACCTTGGCGCGCCTATATCTGGGTGTCATTCAGCCGCGCGACGAGTTGATCCTCGGTGAGGTTCGGCTCCCGATAGTCGGCCAGCGGGTCGCGGGTCGTGACCGGCTTGGTCACCAGATGGCCGCCCTCGAGCGTGACGCGCTGCTGCGTGCGTTGTGGCATCGCCGGCACCCATCGAGCCGGGGCCCCTTCGGTCGTCTCTGATTCGGGTTCGGGTTGCTTCGCCTGCTGGCTCGCTTCCCATGCCGCATTGGCCGCCGCAGCTCGCTCCTCGCGTTCCTCCACGATTCGCAGAAGCTCATCGGCCGTCGCCAGCTGAATGCGAGGCTGCGCCTTCCAGTATTGATCCCAGCCCGACGGCTTACGGCGTTTCGCCTCTTGCTGGTCCTTTTCGCTCGGCTTGAATTCGGGCGGCGGCTCGCGACCTTCTTCTAGTGCTTGGATCTTGCTCAACATATAGTCCTCGCTCGGAACCATATGCTCCAGGTGCCAGCGCCAGTATTTCCAGAAGTCGCCGCCTGGGTGCCAGCGATAAGGGTCGAACGGATCGCGCACGTTGCTCCGCTTGGCCTCCAGCTTCTCAATGCGGCTTTGCAGATTCGCCATGACTACGCCTCGCCCCCGGTTTCGCCGTGCTCCAGGGCATCAATGCGTGCTTCCAGGTTCGCCACTTCGAGCACCTTGGCGAGCGACGCCAGCATGAACACGCGCTTGCTGCCCTCGGCGGAATCGAGGCGACCCGCCTTAACCAGCCTGTAGGTCTGAGCCATCTCCCGCGCTACGTGGCGCGGCGTACTCAGTTTGACGCGGGGGGCAGGTACCGGGACAAGCCGCGTCACTTCATGCGACTGGCGCGCTTTAGGTGACCGTCCCGGCGCGGGTAATACATCGATTGCGCACGTGGGAGCACCGTCGTCTATTACGTCGGCGCCCGTTGCCTTTGCACTGCTCATTGCGATCCGCTGCACTGACTATGAGAACAACGACGATTGTCTCC
>DATJUX010000034.1:0-2587 GCA_035502095.1 Burkholderiaceae bacterium | reverse complement strand
AGTGCGCCGCGTGGCCGGTGAGCATGAAAGAGTGCTGGTCGTCCTCGATTCCAATCACACGCACGAGCACGTTCTTGCGGAGCTCGAGGCTTACGCGCCATTGGTCAGCAAGGGAAGCTACTGTGTGGTCTTCGACACGGTTATCGAAGATCTGCCGGAGGATTCGTTTCCAAATCGGCCCTGGGGCAAAGGCTGCAATCCGAAAACGGCTGTGCATAGCTACCTCGGCCTGCTTGCCACACCAGGGCGAACTGCGGTCGACGGTGAGCCCCTGAAATTCGAGATCGATCGCGTGCTCGAGCACAAGCTCCTGATCACCGTCGCGCCGGACGGCTACTTGCGGCGGATTTGATCCAGGCGCTTTCCCGGCGCTGCCGCGCGGTGATCACCTGCGGCTACTCCTTGGCCAAGTCAGGGCGATTCCACCAGCCGCCGCCCAGTGCCTGGAATAGTGCCGCCGTGTCAGCGAAACGACTGATCTGCGTCTGCACCTGGGGCGGGGCGTCCGAAGCCACGAGCGTGCCCGGGCGGGACGTGGCTTCAGGCGGGAGCGCTGCGGGCGTCGGTCGCGCCACCGTCGGTTCCGGTACCGATCTGGCGGAGCCAGGCCTCGAACTCCGATTTTGGCAGCGGGCGGGCGTGCAGGTAGCCCTGCGACTCATCGCATCCTTCGCGCATGAGGTAATCGACCTGGGCCTGATGCTCGACGCCTTCGGCAACCGTCGTCATATCGAAAGCGCGCGCAAGCCCGATGATCGTCCCGACCAGCGTGCAGCTCTTACGGTCCGACGGTAGTTGACGGGTGAATCCCTGGTCGATCTTCAGCGTATCGACCGGCAGCGTCGAGAGGCGCGCGAGAGAGGAGAATCCTGTGCCGAAATCGTCGATCGCGATGCGCATGCCAGCGGCGCGCAGCAGCCGCAAGGCATGCACGCAGGCGGAGGAGTCGCCCGCTAACGCGCCTTCCGTGATCTCGATGTCGATTCCCCAGGCAGAATCTCCGGCGAAGTCGCCGATGGTTTCGAGAATCTCCCGGGCGGCATTGCGGCGCCGCAGCTCGGGAGGCGAGATGTTGACCGCGATTCTCAGCGGAGCAAGACCCTTGCGGCGCCAGTCGCGGCAGTCAGCCGCCGCCTGCTTCAGTACCCAGGCGCTGGTCGCGCCCATCAGCCCCGCTGACTCGAGCAGCGGCAGGAAAGTCCCCGGCGGCACCAGGCCGTTCTCCGGGTCCTGCCAGCGCAATAAAGCCTCGACGCCGGCGACCTTGCCGGTCTGCAACGCGATCTTGGGCTGGTAATAGAGAACGAACTGTTGATTGTCGACGGCCGCCCGCAACCGATGCTCGAGGCCCACACGACGCGCGAGCTCGGAGTTCATTTCGATGCGGTGATGCAGATAGCGCTCGCCCAAGGCCCTCGCCTCCTTGAGGGCAGCCTCGGCGTTCTGCACCAGCTGATGGGGCTCCTGACCGTCCTCGGGGAAACATGCGAGACCGCTTTTGATGCGGACGACAATCTCGCGGCCGTCGACGCGGAAAGGACGCTCGAACACCCGGTCCACCTGGTCGTGCGGGGCGGGGGAAGCCTGGTGGGCGCGGCCCGGCAGTGCATTCATGCATACAAACGTTCCCCCGCCGAGATGTGCGAGCTGCTCGGTGTCGGGGAAATGATGTTTCAGCCGATCGGCGACGCACTGAAGCAGGCGATCCCCGGTGTGCCGGCCGTACGAATCGTTGATGACACCGAGGTGATCGATGTCGAATACGGTCACGGCGAGGCGCGGCAGACTCTCGGCACCGCGCATCAGCAGCCGGCTCAAGCGCTCGCAGAACAAGGCGCGCTTGGCGAGGCCGGTGAGCGGCTCAAAGTAGGAGAGAAAGTGCACCTCGTCGCGCTTGCCGAGGTACTGGAGAGCGAATGACAGGTTTGCCGCCACCTCTTCGAGGAGCAGCAGCTCGTCCTTGTCTATACCGCTCACGGTAGCCCTGCCGCAGATGAAGGAGCCGACGGGCGTTCCGTCGACGCGCAACGGCAGGACCGCAAGGGAGCGGACGCCGGCCGCGACGAGCTGCTCGCGGCCATGAATCGCATGCGCAAAGGTGGCGACGTCCTCGCAGAGGATCGCTTCGCCGGTGCGAATGACGCGACCCATGAGGCTGGTATCGGCGCCCTCGTGGTCGGCGACCGGAAACTCCTGCCCTGGGTTCGCCATGAACTCCTCGTAGCCCGCCCACCCCAGGGGACGCGCCATGCGCGTGGTGGGATCGATCAGCGCCACCATCGCGACGGTGTAGCCGCCGAGACGCCGCGCCAGGCGGCAGGTCTCGGTCATCACTTCGTCGCGATTGTGGATACGCACCAGTGCTGAGTTGATGCCCGACAACATCTGCAGCACGCCGGTCAAGCGCGCCACCTGCTGCGCGCCGAGCCGGTTCGCGCGGCGCAGCGCGCATTCCTCCAGCGCGCGCTTCACCGAGGGGCCGAGGCGCTTGGGATTGCTCTTCAGCACATAGTCGATGGCGCCGCGCTTCAGCGCCTCGATTGCCCGTTCCTCACCGATGGTGCCCGACAGGAAGATGAAGGGGACA
>DATJUX010000033.1:0-25683 GCA_035502095.1 Burkholderiaceae bacterium | reverse complement strand
ATGCAGTCTCCCGAAGGGCTGCGCCGGCCGATTCGCGCAGTCTGCACCGACACGGGGACCGCATGTGACGCGGGGCGTCGGTCGACACGACCGCCCGTCGCAAATCTCTGCTTCCGCCGACCGTTCGGATGTCGGCTCCTGTTAAGGGTTGCCGGATAGCTGCCCGACGAAGTGGAAGGTGCAGCGGACGTGTCTGCTCAGAGGGCAGGTGTCCGGCAACCTTTAACAGAAGCATCCCGTAAGTCATCCGGCCAATTCTTCGGAAAGCGGACTGACCGAGGGCCGCCTCGAGCCTCTAGAATTGCCGCGCTGACGGAGACTTGATTCTTAGCGCTCGCAGTCTGGCAAGTCGTAAGGGGAGGGCCACCATGACAAAGCAGGCTGAGCCGGCGGACTCGACGCGCAGTAAGCGCATGCGAAGCAGGGCGACCCTATGCGCTCTTCGCTCTGGTGCGATTTTCCTTGCCTTGCTTTCGGCTACGGCCGCGATTGCGCAGCCCAAGGCGTTCGAACTGGACGACATCGGCCGCATGATCAGTCTCTCAGATCCGCGGCTCTCGCCAGATGGCAAGTCGATCGTTGTCGTTGTCTCGAAGCCCAATCTCAAAGATGCGCGCTCCGACGTTTCCCTGGTACTGGTCGATGTGGCAACCGGCATCCAGCGCACACTGACCTTCGAGCGCAAGGGCGTCGCCTCTCCGCGCTGGTCCCCTTCCGGTGATCGCCTTGCTTTCATGGCGCAGGGCCCAAGCCAGGGTGGGGGCGATGCGGGCTCGGTCGCAAAGGACTCCTCCGCAGCGCCGCCCACAGGCAAGTCCTCGTTGCAAATCTTTGTGTTGCCGATGAACGGTGGTGACGCGAGTCCGGTCACGAGCGTCGCTCACGACGTCGAGCAGTTCTCCTGGAGTCCTGACGGCCAGCAGATCGCCTTCGCGATGGCCGACGACAACCCGGCCCAGAAAGAGATCGACAAGCACAACGACGCGTTCGAGGTCGGCAACAACGACTACCTCGCGACCGAGGCTCCAATGCCGGCTCACGTCTGGCTCGTTTCGCTGCAAGGCGGCGCCCCGCGCCGCCTGACTTCCGGCTCCTGGAGTCTGCCGCGAAGCGCCGAATTCAGCGCCCCAACGCCGTTCTCGTGGTCTGCGGACGGCAAGTCGATCGCGATCATCCAGCAGGCAACGCCGGCTTTCGGCGACTCCGATCAGTCAGTCGTGGCGGTAGTCGACGTCGAGACCGGGGCGGTTCGCAAGCTGACCACGCACAAGTCCTTGGAAGGCGACCCGGTTTTCTCCCCAGACGGTTCTAGGATTGCTTACTGGTATCCACGGGATGGCGATCCGAATAACGAAAACGAGATCTTCGTCACACCGAGCAGCGGCGGCGATGGCGTCGACATCACACGCGCGCTAGACAGGAACGTCGCCCGCGCGATCTGGTTGCCGGGCGGCGACTCGCTTCTGCTCAGCGGGCACGATGGGACGAGGGTCGCCATCTGGGTGCTGCCCATGACCGGGCCGGCGCGTAAGCTGGACCTGGGCGACGTCGAACCCGAGTGGTCGTTCTGGGTGGACCTGTCGCTGAGCAAGGAGGGCGCGCTTGCCTTCATAGGCAGCAATGCAACGCAGCCCAAAGAGCTTTACTACGCGCCGTCGGTCGGTGCAGCGCCCCGGCGGCTGACGAATTTCAACCACGAGATCGCCTCGCGCGATTTCGGCCGCGTGGAGTCCTTTTCCTGGTCCGGACCGGACGGTTTCCAGGAGGACGGCCTCGTCGGCTACCCACCAGGGTTCAGCAGCGCGCGCAAGTATCCCCTGGTGCTGCTCATTCATGGCGGGCCGCAAGCGGCCTCAACGCTGTCTTTCTCATCCCTCACGCACCTACTGGCCGCGCGCGGCTACGTTGTCTTCCGTCCCAACTATCGCGGCAGCGACAACCTGGGTAACGCCTACCAGCGGGCAATTTTCAACGACGCAGGCGATGGCCCGGGGCGCGACGTGATGGCCGGCCTCGGGGCGCTGGAGAAGCGCGGATTCATCGACTCATCGCGCATGGGGGTGTCCGGATGGTCGTATGGAGGGTACATGACCACGTGGCTGATAGGCCACTATCAAGTGTGGAAGGCGGCTGTCTCCGGCGCGGCGGTCAACGATCTCGTGCATACCTATGGCTTGTCAGATATCAATGTGATGTTGCGTTACTCATTTGGCGGCTCGCCGTGGACCGGGAAACTCATGAAAGCGTACGTAGAACAGTCTCCAATCACCTACGCCTCCCGGATCAAGACGCCGACGCTGATTCTTTCGGATACGGGTGATGCACGGGTTCCGATCACGGAGTCCTACCTGCTTTACCACGCGCTGAAGGACAACGGCGTTCCAGTCAAGTTCTTCGCCTATCCGGTTGCGGGTCATTTACCCGGGGACTCGGTGCGCACAATGGACGTCTTCCGACGTTGGGTCGACTGGATGGACCAATACTTAAAGTAGAACAACACCAACAATGACACCAACCCGGCGATCCAACGTCGGATATGCAGTGATTGACCAGCCGCTTGCGCCGCACTCAAAGTTCACTACGGGTCGATTCCACCTGTTCGTTGGCGTCACGAGCTGACGTCCAAGCAACTCTCATCGGAGCGGTGCCGTCGCAACATGAATGTCAGCTTCGGAGGATCGTGGCGCGAACGCGCCGCTCGCAGCGAGGAATTTCCGCTCTACTCCACGAACGGTCATCGCGAGCGTCGCGTTTGACTGAGCGTTGAGATCGCGTACTGGTCCGGCCACATTTGTCGACCTGGACGCGCCGTCGGTCCGCTCCTTGCGCATAGCCGACTCTCTCCTGCGCCGAGGTGAAATTCGGCTATGAGTCGCGTGGGTCCTCGAAGTGATGAAGGTGCCTGCTCGTTAGCTCTTCCGTGGATCGAGCGGTCCCTACCGGCCTATTGCACACCATCGACGATGCCGCACCATCACTTTGGTTGGCTTCCTTGTGTGACGAAAGAGCGATACGTGGCGACCCAAGGTAGGCGCTGGTCACTTGACGACGCGCGTGACCGAGAAGCCGCGAAACTTTGCCACGTGCGCCGCGATCGACCTCTCTATCCGGTGCTGACCCTCCTCGAACTGGCGCAGCAACACCAGCTGTCTGCTTGTATTTCTCGATCGCGAACTCGTGCCGCAGGCCGTGGGCAGTGACGCCGAGATCATCACGTGTGATGCCGACCTTCCGCAGTACGCGGTAGTAGTGCTCCGTGTTCTGCTTCAACGTGTACCCGGGCCGTCCGAGATGCTGCCCCGGCCGCACTAGCGCCTGAGCCCGCCGCACGAGCTCCCACTCCACTTCGGTCTCGATCGGCTGGTCGCGCGGGCGACCACCCTTCGTCCCCTGGTCGAGATGAAGGTAGTGAGTCGCCAGAGAGTTGGGGTCACGATCTCGCGGGTTGGCCCGTTCCCGAGGAATCACCGCCTCGTGCGGTCGCAGGCACCTCGCTTCCTTTGGCCTCAGGCCGAATAGCCTGCTGCACTCCGTCTGGATCGCGACGTAGGGGCAGATCGCCCGGATTTGCTCCAGCACTCCAGCGAGTTCGATACCCGCGGCGATCCAGCTGTGGTCTTCATCGGCGACCTGACGCCGATGCGCCTGCGCCGAATCGTCGCCGAGATACTCCGCGGCGCTCCGGACAATCGCTGGATCCTCCCCGATCCAGGTCGCGAACACGCGCAGCACGCTCAAGTAGTTCGCGATCGTGCCGGCACCAAGCCCGCGCTTTGCCCAGATCGCGATCATGGCCTCTACGTGCCGATTCCCCAGACAGCGGGGATCGAGACGGACGTAGATCGTTTGCCTGTGCAGATCGTCGAAGAACCGATAGAGAAAGCGCGGGCGCTCGTACATCGTCTGGTTCGATACCTGCTTGTTTCGGGTGCCGTGCTCCCGGCCGTGCTTGACGAGGATGCAGGCGAGGATGCGCTTCCAGTCGCGGTGACCGAGCGGCAACGCGGCGAGCAGCCGATCCGCGTTGCTTGAATCGAGTTCCCCGCGCCGGGGATAGGGATTGGCTTCAATCTCCTTGCGAGTGCGAAACGCCCGCGGGGGGTGGAAAGTCGATGGTGATGTCATCACTGGTCTCCAGGAAACCTCGCGCGTGTGCCAGCGCGCGAGGTGGTTGATTGGGTGAGGCGCAGCTTGTCGACGCGCGGCCGTCCTCGAGTCCGCCCGTCCAAGAGTCGCGTTTCCACACCGACCCACGCGACTCGCCGCTGGCCAGGTTGTCCATGGTTCTTCCAGGTCGAAGCCCGGAAAGGTGGTTCCTTAAAACGAACACGAACTGCTACGTGCGCTCAGCGGCGACGTGCAGGTTCTTGCCCGCGATGCGGGCGTGCGGCCAGCGACTCTCTGGGAGTTGGACCGCTCGGCAGGCTCAAGGCCCGCCGCTCTTAACGAACGTTGCGATGCATGAACATCTGCGCAGGTCGGTGGACAGCCCGGCGACCAACCGGGAGTGCGGCCATGCGTGTCCGTGGGCGCTCGGTATCACGCCAGCGGCGCAAGATCCGAGCGGCGCACCGAAGTGCGGCGGACAGTGGAAGCAGATGTTGCCTACGACCTCGCCAAGACCTTGACGATGCCAAGACGACCGCCGCGCTTCGAGCCCGGGGACCGTCAGTCGCGAATACCGATAAAGAATCGGAAAGGATGATCTCGGCGCCGAATCGGGTTCGGCGCACGAGGGTCCACTACAGGGCAGGTAACGACTGCGACGGCTGCCTGTTCTCGCTCGATGCGAGTTGCCGGCGGCAGCGCCGGACAAGACACGAGCGAAGTATCAAACCGATTACGCGCTCTTGACAAGACGACATTCGGTGCATTGGCGACTCAGATGCCGAAAAGGGCGGCGTCCGAGCGCACTTTCGAGATCAGGCGCGGGACTTGACACGATTTCTCCTACCTCACGTTTTTTCTTGGCGAACGCGGCGTCCGCGGGAGATTGATCGATCAACGGCCGTTCAACGCCCGTTGATCGCGCGCCAAGTCGACGAATGTCCTGGTCCTCGTCGTTGGTCGCGCGTGCAACGAGCGTGCGACGAGCGTGCAACGTCGGCCACAGAAGTCGAACGGCTGCGGACCTGCCGAGTGAAACAGCCCTTCGAACGAATTCGATAAAACGGGTCGTGCTCCCGGCCATTGCGATCGAGGAATTGACGAACTGAGTTTGTGAGCAACGCTGGCCGAACGAGCACGACCAGGTCAGCCATGAAGCCGTTCCCCCTAGTAAGCGGCAGCGTTATCGAAACGAACCGCTACATCAACGTCCCGCTGCGCATGTGGGAACGCTATCCGGCTCGCGAGCGGCGCGAGGTGTGGCTGCGCGAAGCCAATGGACACGAAAGCAAGTGGGTCATCCACACGCGCGTGCTTCCAGCGCGCCGCGGACATCGGGTCGTCTTGCTGATCAGGAAGGAATGGGTCGTCGGATTGCACAACAACTCGACTGGCGAGGGTGTCAACTATGTTCGCGTTGATCCGCCGTTTCTCCTCCGAGGCGTCGATCTTCTTGTGATCGCTGCAACCGCGATACTCCTGCCCTGGTATCTAGGCGCGGCTGGCTTTGTTCTGCTCGTTCCAGCAGGCGCAGGCTACTTGATGGCGGCGATCGTTGTGCGTGTTCTTCACCGATGGTGGCTGCAATTTCTCGTCGCGGCCGCTATGCGTGAATTGCGCGAAGTCTCGAATGCCGGACCACGAGTAGTTTGATCACTACCGAGTTTTGATCGCTGCGCCAGCTGCGATACCAGTCGCGCTCACGCCGCACAACTTCATTTGCCGGCCGCTCGCTGCTGCTTGCTTCAAGAACGGCGAGACTCGTGGCTAGATTCGTGGGCTGTACCGGCCACTCAGCCGGAAACCCAATGCATTCAGCGAACTACGAGGATTTCTGGCGGAGACGGACGGATTCGAACCGTCGATGCGAGTTTTTGCCCGCATGCTCCCTTAGCAGGGGAGTGCCTTCGACCACTCGGCCACGTCTCCGGGACTTGCCTTCATCTCATTCCGCGGCGCGTGTCGCACGATGCAGGTTCGAGATCCCTTGCTTTGCTCGGGATGACACGACTGCCTCGGGCGACCCGAACGCCCGGTACGACACCGCGCAAGCGCCGCGCAGTTTAGTCTCCACGGCACCGCACGGCAACGAACCACCGCTCACGCCGGCTCTTGTTCGAGCCCGAATGCCTTGTGCAGGGCGCGCACCGCGAGTTCCATGTACTTGTCGTCGACCACCACCGAGATCTTGATCTCGCTCGTGGTGATCATCTGAATGTTGATGCCCTCCTCCGCCAGCGTGCGGAACATCAGGCTCGCGATGCCGACGTGCGAACGCATGCCGATGCCGACCACCGAGACCTTGCAGATCCGCGCATCGCCCTGGATGCTGGTGGCGCCGATCGCCGCCTTGACCCTCTGCGCCAGCACTTCCATCGCCTTGGCGTATTCGTTGCGGTGGACGGTGAACGAAAAGTCGGTCATGCCGTCGACGCTGATGTTCTGCACGATCATGTCGACATCGATGTTCGCCTCGGCGATCGCGCCCAGGATCTTCGAGGCGATGCCCGGCTTGTCGGGCACGCGCGTGAGCGTGATCTTGGCCTCGTCGCGCGAGAAGGCGATACCGGAGATGACGGCCTTTTCCATCTGCTCATCTTCCTCGAACGTGATCAGGGTCCCGGACTCGGCTTCTTCGGCCAGCGGCGCATCGGCGTCGGTCATGCTGGAGAGCACGCGCAGCTTGACCCGGTATTTGCCGGCGAACTCGACCGAGCGGATCTGCAGCACCTTCGACCCGAGGCTGGCCATCTCGAGCATCTCCTCGAAGGTCACGGTGTGCAGCCGGCGTGCCTCGGGCACGATGCGCGGATCGGTGGTGTAGACGCCGTCGACGTCGGTGTAGATCAGGCACTCGTCGGCCTTGAGCGCGGCCGCCAGTGCCACCGCCGACGTATCCGATCCGCCGCGGCCGAGCGTGGTCAGGTTGCCGAACTCGTCGGCACCCTGGAAACCGGCCACCACAACCACGTGGCCCGCGCGCAGGTCGGCGTGGATCTTGCGATCGTCGATCTCGACGATGCGCGCCTTGGTGAACGCGCTGTCGGTCAGCACGTGCACCTGCGGGCCGGTGTAGCTCTTCGCCTCGATCCCGATCTCCTTGAGCGCCATCGCCACCAGGGCGATGGTGACCTGCTCGCCGGTCGAGGCGATCACGTCCAGTTCGCGCGGGTCTGGATTGAGCTGCACCGCCCTAGCGAGCGCGATCAGCCGGTTGGTCTCGCCGCTCATCGCGGACACGACCACGACCATCTGATGTCCGGCGCGATGCCACTTGGCGATGCGCTGCGCGACATTGCGGATCCGCTCGACCGATCCGACCGACGTGCCGCCGTACTTGTGAACGTAGAGCGCCATGAACGTTTGGCGAAGGGCGAAAGGCGCGGATTATATGGACCCGCTCCCGCAGCGGAGAGGTCGCACTCACCCGCCGAGCAGCGGCGCATCAGGATGCCACCCGAGCATCACGCGCGGGCCACCCGTGTCCACCAGGCGCGCATCGGCGCCGAGGCCCGCCACGTAGATCAGGTCCTCGCCGCGCCACACCAGCGGCAGGCGGGCGCGCTCGAACTCCGGCACGTTGGCCTCCTGGAACAGCCGCTTGAGCGTCTTCGAGGGGCGCGTCGGGTGCGGCTTGAAGCGCTCCCCGCCGCCGCGCCCGCGCAGCTCGAGCGGGACGCCGCTCAGCCATTCGACGTCGAAGCCTTCTTCGACGCCGGTGTCGAAACGCAGCACGCCGCCCCAGGCGGGCACCGCGATCTCTTCTTCGCCCTGCCAGACCAGCGTCGCGGCGTCGCCGCCCGCCCGCTGCGCCTCGCGCAGCAGCAGCAGGCCGCGATGCCGCCGCACTTCCAGGGCGCCGATCCGCAGCAGCAAGCGCGCGTCGCCGCGCACGGTCAGCGCCTGCGCGAGCACGTCGCGCAGGCGCGCGCGCGACAGGTTCTCCAGCCCGTGGTCCGTGAGCCAGCTGCGCAGGACCAGCGCCTGGCGTGCCGGCGTCAACTGCGCCAGCCGGTCGACGTACAACATTCCCTCGGGCGCACCCGCGGCGCATGCCTCGAGGTCGGCCGCACCGTACTCGCGCAGGACTTCGGCCGCCTCGGCGACGAGATCGATCGAACGCGCCGCGGCCTTGCGCATGCCGGGACGTGCGGCTTCCAGCGCCGGCACCACCGAGCGCCGGATCGCATTGCGCAACAGGCGCACATCCACGTTGCTGGGGTCTTCCACGTGCACCAGGCCGCGCACCGCCACGTAGTGCTCGATGTCGGCGCGCGGGACGTCGAGCAGCGGGCGCACGATGCGCACGGACTCCATCGCGCGCACCGCCGGCATCGCCGCCAGCCCTTCCGGTCCGGCGCCGCGCAGCCACTGGATCAGGAAGGTCTCGATGCGATCGTCGAGGTGGTGCGCCATCAGGACCAGGCGCGCGCCACGCTCGTGCGCCGTCTCGAGCAGCGCGGCGTATCGCGCCGCCCGCGCGGCCGCCTCCGGTCCGCGCGCCTGGGGCCGCACGGCGACGCGGTGAACCTCGAGCGCGACATCGAGCTTGGTGCAGATCTGCGCGCAGAACTCGGCCCACTCGTCGGCCGCCTTCTGCATGCCGTGATGGACGTGGACCGCGACCAGCTCGCCGAAGGCACGCACGCGTTCGGTGCGCAGGCGCACGGCGAGATCGAGCAGGGTCATCGAATCGCGCCCGCCGCTGAGCGCGATGACCAGGGGCGCCGCGCGGCGCGCGCGCGTCCGCGCGCCGCCCGCCAGATCGGCATTGGCGGGGGTCGGATGTTCCGGTGGGATCGCCTCGACTGCGCTGCGTGTGACGGCGAGCAGTGCCGCTTCGACCGGATCAAGCGTCGGGCGTCGTTTCCTTGAACTTGCCATAACCCAGCAGGCGCGTGTGACGCGCTGCCAGCAGGTCCTTGGTCCGCATGCCCTGGAACTGGCGCAGCGAATCGGCCAGCGCGCGCTTCAGGAGCGCCGCCATCTGTTTTGCGTCCCGGTGCGCGCCGCCGAGCGGCTCGGCGACGATCTTGTCGATGAGGCCGAGGGCCTTCAGCCGGTGCGCGGTCAGGCCGAGTGCCTCAGCCGCCTCCGGTGCCTTGGCTGCGCTCTTCCAGAGAATCGACGCGCAGCCTTCGGGCGAGATCACCGAATAGGTCGCGTACTGCAGCATCAGGACGTGATCGGCGACCGCGATCGCGAGCGCGCCGCCCGAGCCGCCTTCACCGATGATCGTGGTGATGACCGGCACCTTGAGCTGCGCCATCACGAACAGGTTGTGGCCGATTGCTTCCGACTGGCCGCGCTCCTCGGCGTCGATGCCCGGGTACGCGCCGGGAGTGTCGACAAAGGTGAACAGCGGCAGCCCGAATTTCTCCGCCAGTTCCATCAGGCGGCGCGCCTTGCGATATCCCTCGGGCTTGCTCATGCCGAAGTTGCGCAGCGTGCGCTCCTTCGTGTCGCGGCCCTTCTGATGGCCTATCACCATCACGCTCTGGCCGTTGAAGCGCGCCAGCCCGCCGACGATGGAGCTGTCGTCGGCGAACGCGCGGTCGCCGTGCAGCTCGTGGAAGTCGGTGAAGCTGTCGTTGACGTAGTCGAGCGTGTACGGCCGCTGCGGATGACGTGCCAGCTGTGCCACCTGCCACGGTGTGAGCTTGGCGTAGATGTCCTTCATCAGCGCCTGGCTCTTCTTCTGCAGGCGGTCGATCTCCTCCGAGATGTCGAGCGCCGACTCGTCCTGCACGTAACGCAGCTCTTCGATCTTCGCCTCGAGTTCGGCGATCGGCTGCTCGAATTCCAGGAACGTCGTCTTGCTCATGCGCGATTCCCGTCAGTTGCCCACCGGAAGCGATTCGAGGCTGCGCCACAGGTACCACGTGGCCACGCTGCGCCACGGCGCCCAGTTCTGCGCAAGCTGCATGATGCGGGCGCGCCCAACTCGGGTGTTGAGCCGCTCGACCGGTTCGCCATCCATGTAGTTGAAGCTGATCGCCTTCAACAGACCCAGGTCGTCGAGCGGCAGCACGTCAGGGCGGAGCAGATTAAAGATCAAAAACATCTCGGCTGTCCAGCGACCGATGCCGCGCACCGCGGTGAGTCGCTCGATCACCTCCTCGTCAGTCGAGCGCTGCAGCAGCGCGAGATCGATGCGCTTGCCATGGAAGTGCCGAGCCAGGTCGCGTAAGTACTCCACCTTACGTTCTGAGAGTCCGCATTGGCGCAACGTCGTAGCGCGTTTGCGTAGCAAGGTGCGAGGCTGAAGGCCGGGACAGGTTTGCAGCACACGCGTCCAGATCGCATTGGCCGCCTTGACCGAAATCTGCTGTCCCACGATCGCGCGCGCGAGCGTGAAGAATGGCTCGCCGCGCGGCACGAGCGCACCGCGTGGGTGCCGCGCGATGATGGCGGCGAGAACCGGGTCGGCCTGCTTGAGTGCGCGCTTCGCGCGCGGCCAGTAGGCGGGCGGCGCGGTCATGGTGTCTCAGACACCGCCGTCATCTCGAGTCGAAGGCGAAGGATCGCGATCGTTCGACCGTCGAGTCGCTCGCCTGCGGCTCGGCATGACGTCGCGGTCACTGGCGGCGCCACGTCGTCCCGGTCGCGGAGTCTTCGAGCACGATGCCCTGCCCGAGCAGTTGCTTGCGAATGCGATCGGCCTCGGCGAAGTTCCTGGCTTTCTTCGCCGCCGCGCGCTCGTCGATCAACGCCTGAATGCCGGCGTCCGCGTCGCCCTGGAAGAACCCCTTCGGATCACGCTGCAGGAGCCCGAGAACTCCGCCCAGCCCTTTGAGCTGGCCCGCGAGGCGCGCCGACTTGCCGCGATTGACCTCGCCCGCGAGCTCGAACAGCACCGCAGTCGCCTGAGCGGTGTTGAAGTCCTCGTCCATCGCCGCGGCAAAGCGTTGCGCGTGCGCTTCGTTCCAGTCGACCGTGGCCGCGTCGGCGGCCGTGTCGCGCAGCGCGGTGTAGAGGCGCGCGAGACCGGCGCGCGCCTCGACGACCAGGCTCTCGGTGAATGCGATCTGGCTGCGATAGTGCGAACGGATCAGGAAGAAGCGCAACACCTCGCGATCGTATTTGGCCAGCGCCGCGCGGATCGTGAGGAAGTTGCCGAGCGACTTCGACATCTTGTCTTCGCCGACGCGCAGGGCGCCGCTGTGAATCCAGATGTTCGCGAACGGCTCGCCGTAGGCGCCCTCGCTCTGGGCGATCTCGTTCTCGTGGTGCGGGAAGACGAGGTCCGGTCCACCGCCATGAATATCGAGCGTCGGGCCGAGTGCCGCGCGCGCCATCGCCGAGCACTCGATATGCCAGCCCGGCCGCCCGGCACCCCAGCGTGAAGGCCATTGCGGCTCGCCGGGCTTGGCGTGTTTCCACAGCACGAAGTCGAGCGGATCGCGCTTGGCCTGGTCGACCGCGACGCGCTCGCCGGCGCG
Source organism: Burkholderiaceae bacterium (assembly GCA_035502095.1). Taxonomy (GTDB): domain Bacteria; phylum Pseudomonadota; class Gammaproteobacteria; order Burkholderiales; family Burkholderiaceae_F; genus JAKANT01. The sequence goes on along the minus strand of DATJUX010000033.1, from coordinate 14,134 downwards.
CAGGTCATCGAGCGACTTGCCCGAGAGCTTGCCGTAGCCCGGGAACCCGCGCACGGCGAAGTTGACGTCGCCGTCGGCGGCCGCGTAGGCGAGTTGCTTCTTCTCGAGCAGGTCGATGATGTTCAACATCTGCGGCACATGCCCGGTCGCGCGCGGCTCGGCATCCGGCGGCAGGAGGCCGAGCGCCGCGAAGTCAGCGTGCATCGCCGCGATGTTGCGCGCGGTCAGGTCGGTCGTGGTCTCGCCGTTTTCGGCGGCGCGCCGGATGATCTTGTCGTCGATGTCGGTGATGTTGCGCACGTAGGTGACGCGCAGCCCGCGCGCGCGCAGCCACCGCACCACCACGTCGAAGGCGGCGAACGTGCGGCCGTGGCCGAGATGGCACAGGTCGTACGTGGTCATGCCGCAGACGTACATGCGCACGTGCCCCGCCTCGATAGGTTGTAGCGGCACCACGCTACGCGTCAACGTGTTGTAGATGGAGATCGTCATGGGCTGACCTCGACTCCCGGGGAGCGGCCGGTCGCGGCCGCAGGTCCGATGGACAGGCGCTCGTGCGCGATGGCGGGACGCACGCGAGGTTCAACAGCGCCGGGTCGGCATCGCGGAGTAGGCAGCGGGCTTCAGTAAAATGGCGCGCAGTATATCAACGCGTTATGGCGTGATTGCACCTCGCCGGGCGCCTGGCGCGTCATCCTCTCGTTCCGTGCCCATCCATCGCCACCTGCGCGCCCTGCGCCTGTCCGCCCTCTCTGCGCATCTCGTGGCGGCGCTGCTGATCGGGCCGATGCCACGGCCCGCCGCTGCGCAGGTACCGCGCGCGGCGACGATTCCGGTCCCGCCGACCGAGGCCGAGGAAATCACGCGCCTGATGCAGGCCAAGGACCTGCAGGGGGCCCTCAAGCGCGCCGACCAGTTCCTGGTCAAGAATCCGCGCGACCTCCAGGTGCGGTTCCTGCGCGCGGTCATCCTTTCCGACCAGAACAAGACCGCCGACGCGATCGCGGCCTTCGAGGCCCTGACGCAGGACTTTCCGGAGTTGCCCGAGCCGTACAACAACCTCGCGGTGCTGCACGCCAACCAGGGCGAACTCGACCTCGCACGCTCGCTCCTGCAGCAGGCGATCACCGCGCAGCCCAACTACGTCACGGCCTACGAAAATCTCGGCGACGTCTACGTCTCGCTGGCCGCCGAGGCGTACCAGCGTGCGCTCAAGATCGATCCAAACCGGACTACGGCCCAAAGCAAGCTCACTCTGACCCGCGAAATCAGTGCCAAACTGCGGGCCGTTCACTGAAGAACTTCGCACGGAGAAACTCGATGAGACTGTTTTACCCTCGACTGGTCGGCGCGCTCGTTGTCGGCGCCGGCCTTGCCCTGGCCGCGCACGCGCAGCAGCCCGCTGCCAAGGCGGCCAGGTCGTCGGCGCCGCACGTGATCCTCGCCACCTCGGCGGGCGACATCACGCTCGAGCTCGATCCCGAGCACGCGCCGCGCACGGTGGCCAATTTCCTGCAGTACGTGAAGGCCGGCCACTACGACGGCACGGTCTTCCATCGCGTCATCGACAACTTCATGATCCAGGGCGGCGGCTACACGGCCGACCTGACGGAGAAGTCGACGCGCCCGCCGATCATGCTCGAATCGAGCAACGGCCTCGAGAACAAGCGCGGCACCGTCGCCATGGCGCGCACCAACGATCCGAATTCGGCCACGGCGCAGTTCTTCATCAACGTGGCCGACAACGCGTTCCTCAACTACCGCAAGTTCGACAGCGATACGACCATCGAAACGCCCCGCGGTCCGCGCCTGATCAAGGCCGGCACCGTGATCGACGGCTACGCCGTGTTCGGGCGCGTCGTCACCGGCATGGACGTGGTCGACAAGATCCGCGGCGTCAAGACCGGCGACCAGAAGGGGATGCAGAACGTCCCGGTGCAGCCGGTGCTCATCAAGAGTGCGAAGATCGTTCCTTAACCATCGTCCCGCCCCCGGAGAACACATGGTCCGCCTGCACACCAACTTCGGCGTCGTCACGCTCGAGCTCGATGCCGCCAAAGCGCCCAAGACGGTCGAGAACTTCCTCAACTACGTCCGCAGCGGCCACTACGACAACACGCTGTTCCATCGCATCATCAACGGGTTCATGGTCCAGGGCGGCGGGTTCGAGCCGGGCATGCGGCAGAAGGCGACGCTGAAGCCGGTCGAAAACGAAGCGACCAACGGCCTGCGCAACACCAAGTACTCGATCGCGATGGCGCGCACCTCCGACCCGCACTCGGCGACCGCCCAGTTCTTCATCAATGTCGCCGACAACGACTTCCTCAATCACACCGCGCCCAACCCGAAGGGCTGGGGCTATTGCGTCTTCGGCCGCGTGGTCGAGGGCATGGACGTGGTCGACAAGATGAAGGTGGTGCGCACCGTGCGGCAAGGCATGCACCAGGACGTTCCCGAGCAGGACGTGCTCATCGAGCGCGCGGAGGTGATCGAGTAGTGGACCCAACCCCGCCCGCGCTCGCGCCGACGGTCGACCGGCTGACGCTGGCCGATCCGCGGTTCATCTCCGACCTGCATCTTTCGGAGGCGCAACCGCGGACGCTCGCGCGTTTCGAGCGTTTCGCCGCGAACGAAGCGCGCACATGTGCGGAACTCCTGATCCTCGGTGACCTGTTCGAGTTCTGGGCCGGCGACGATGCGACCGACGATGCGGTCGCCCGGCGGGTCGAGTCCGCGCTTGCGGACCTGACCTTCGCCGGCGTGCGCGTGTACCTGATGCACGGCAACCGCGATTTGCTGCTCGGCAACGACTTCGCGCGCCGCTGCGGCGCGACCCTGCTGGTCGATCCCACGCTCGCACAGATCGCCGGCGGCACCGTGATGCTCGCCCACGGCGACGTCTACTGCACGCTCGATCTCGACTACATGCGCTTTCGTGCGCAGGTGCGCAATCCCGATTTCCAGCGCGTGTTCCTCGCCAAGTCGCTCGCCGAACGACGCGCGTTCGTCGGCCAGGCGCGCGCCGCAAGCGAAGCGGGCAAGCAGAAGAAAAGCATGGAAATCATGGACGTCACGCCGGAGGCGATCGACGACGCCCTGCGACGGGCGGGCGTCACGTTGATGATCCACGGCCACACGCATCGGCCCGCGACGCACCGGACCGTGCTCGATGGCAACGCTGCCGAGCGCTGGGTCTTGCCCGATTGGGATTTCGACGCGGACCCCGTGCGCGGTGGTTATCTGCGCATCAGCGGCGGAGCGTGGCGGCGGGTGGATCTGTCCGCGTAATCCAGATCTCCCCTCTCCTGCGACGGCGCAGGAGGGAAATGACACCTACTCATCGACCAGCTTGTTCAGCTGCTGCGCATCCACCTTCGGCGCCGCGGCCTTCACATCGTCCAAAGCGATGCCCTGGCGGTTGAGCGCCGCGACCAGGCGGTCGATCTCGCGCTGCTGCGCGACCACGTGATCGATCAGGCCGTGCAGGGCCTTGGCGAGCGGATCGTCGCCGGAGGTGGACAGGCCGTACGCGGAGAACCCCATCTGGTTGGCCGCATGCTCACGCTCCGCCTCCACCTCCTTGTGGAGGATCCGTGCAGGAATGCCGACCGCGGTCGCGCCGGGCGGTACCTCCTTCAGCAGCACCGCGTTCGAGCCGACGCGCGCGCCGTCGCCCACCGTGAAGCCGCCGAGCACCTTGGCACCGGCGCTGACGATGACGCCGCGTCCGAGCGTCGGGTGGCGCTTGGCGCCGCGCGTGAGCGACGTGCCTCCGAGCGTCACCCCCTGGTAGATCGTGCACTCGTCGCCTACCTCCGCCGTCTCGCCGATGACGATGCCCGTGCCGTGATCGATGAAGACGCGCCGGCCGATCTTGGCACCAGGATGGATCTCGATGCCGGTCAGAAAGCGCGAGAAGTTCGACGTGAACCGGGCCAGCCAGCGAAAGCCGTGACTCCAGCACGCGTGCGCGATCCGATGCAGCCACAGCGCATGCAGGCCCGGATAACAGGTCATCACCTCCCAGCGCGAGCGCGCGGCGGGATCGCGCTCCAGGATGCACTCGAGGTCTTCGCGCAGGCGGCTGAACATGTTGAGCGCCTTGTGGCTGCCGACATGGGCCGCCGATTCTATCGGCGCAGGTGAACGATCACCCGCGCTGGCGCGTGGGGGACTTCGACCCGATCCGGTCGGCTTTGCGCTCGATGATGGCCGCGCAGACCCCGCGCAGGATGTCGATCTCGCTCGCCGTCGGATGCGCACGCGAGAGCAGCCGTCGTAGCCGTGCCATCAGCTTGCCCGGCACCGCCGGGTCGAGATACCCCAAGGCAAGCAGGGCCTGCTCCAGGTGGGCGTACATGGCTTCGAGCGCCTCGACTCCCGCCGGCGCCTCGGAGGTGAAGCGGCTTGCGGGCGGATCGGCGCCCAGAGCGAGTCGCATCTCATAAGCGGCCACCTGCACCGCCTGGGCCAGGTTGAGCGACCCGTGCATGGGGTCGGCCGGAATCGCGCAGCTCGCCTGGCAGCGCGCGACCTCGTCGTTGGTGAGGCCGCTGCGCTCGGTGCCGAGAACGAAGGCGACTTCGCGCTCGGCCCCGCCGGTACTCAGATGTGCGGCCGCCTCGAGGCAGCCGCCGCGCAGGTCGACCAGCGGCGGCCCGAACTCGCGCGTGTAGCCGGTCATCGCATAGGCACGCGTAACCCCCGCCAGCGCCGGCTCCAACGCGCCGTGACTCTGCGCGGCGACGAGCACGTCCACCGCACCGACCGACAGCGCAACCGCCTCGGCGTCGTTGCGAAAGTCCGCCACGCGCGGGTTGACGACGACGAGGCGGGCGAATCCCATCGCCTTGATGGCGCGCGCAGCCGCGCCGATGTTGCCGGGATGGCTCGGTGCGACGAGCACGAAGCGCACGCGCCGCGCCAGCGCCGTGAAGTCGGGTTGCGGTTGCACGCCAGGGCTTGTCGATAAAATGCAGCCAGTCTATCGACCCGGCGCAGCCGGATCTCCAGCCCGGCGCAGCCCGAATTCCATGCATCCGATGCTCAATACCGCCGTCAAGGCGGCCCGCAAGGCCGGGGCGATCATCAATCGCGCCAGCCTGGACGTCGACCTGCTGCGCGTTAGCGCCAAGGGCCGCAGCGACTTCGTGACCGAGGTCGATCGCGCGGCCGAAGAAGCGATCATCGAGACGCTGCGCACGGCCTACCCGCAGCATGCGTTCCTCGCCGAGGAATCCGGCGCCAGCGACTCGGGAAGCGGCGACGAGTACACCTGGATCATCGATCCGCTCGACGGCACCACCAACTTCATCCATGGCTTTCCGCAGTACGCGGTGTCGATCGCGCTCCAGCATCGCGGCCAGCTCGCACAGGCGGTCGTCTACGACCCGACCCGCAACGAGCTCTTCACCGCCTCGAAAGGACGCGGTGCGTTCCTCAACGACCGGCGCATCCGCGTGTCGAGGCGTACGCAGCTGCGCGAGTGCCTGGTCGGCACCGGCTTTCCGTTCCGCTCCCTCGAGCACATGGACGACTACCTGCGCATGTTCCGGCGCATCACCGAGGAGACGGCCGGTATCCGCCGTCCCGGCGCGGCGGCGCTCGATCTGGCCTATGTCGCCGCCGGGCGGCTCGACGGATTCTGGGAAATAGGCCTGTCGCCCTGGGACATGGCGGCGGGTGCGCTCCTGATTCTCGAGGCGGGCGGCTTCATCGCCGACTTCAAGGGCGAACCCAACTACCTGACCAACGGGCGCGTCGTCGCCGGCAACCCGAAGACGTTCGCCCAACTGCTGAAGCTCGTGCAGGGCGACCGCGCCCCCGCATGAGCGTCGGGTGACATGCCGAAGAAATAGGCCGGAGCGATCCGGCCTTTTTCCCTTGCGCGCCCTACTCGGCGGCGCCCTTCTCCCTGAGGATCCTCCACACCTTTTCCGGCGTGATCGGGATGTCGATGTGCGTCACGCCGAGGTGGCGCAAGGCGTCGACGACGGCATTGGCGATCGCCGGCGGCGCACCGACCGTTGCCGACTCGCCGACACCCTTGGCGCCGAGCGGATGGTGCGGCGACGGCGTCACCGTGCTGGCGGTCTCCCAGCGTGGCGTTTCCACCGCCGTGGGGACGTAGTAGTCGATGAAGCTTCCGCCGGAGATGTTGCCGGCCTCGTCGTAGCTGATCTCCTCGTACAGTGCCGGCCCGATCCCCTGCGTCAGCCCGCCGTGGATCTGCCCCTCGACGATCATCGGATTGATGACGTTGCCGCAGTCGTCGACCGCCACGAAGCGCCGCACCTTCACCTCGCCCGTGCCGCGATCGATGTCGACCACGCAGATGTAGCTGCCGAACGGGAACGTGAGGTTGGGTGGATCGTAGTAATGCACGGCCTCCAGGCCCGCTTCCATGCCTTGCGGGTGGTTGGTGTACGCGGCGAACGCGCACTCCTGGATCGTCTTCGAGCGCTGCGGCGCGCCCTTGACCGAGAATTTGCCGGGCTCCCACACGAGGTCGTCTTCACTCACCTCGAGCAGGTACGCGGCCAGCTTGCGCGCCTTGTCGCGGATCTTGCGTGCGGCCATGGCGCCGGCGGCGCCCGCCGTCGGTGTCGAGCGGCTCGCGTACGTGCCGAGGCCGTACGGGGCGGTATCGGTGTCACCCTCCTCGACCTGGATGTCGCTCGCCGGGATGCCGAGTTCCTCGGCGACGATTTGCGCGTACGTCGTCTCGTGTCCCTGGCCCTGGCTCTTGGTGCCGAAGCGCGCGAGCGCCTTGCCGGTGGGATGCACGCGGATCTCGGCCGAGTCGAACATCTTTAGGCCCAGGATGTCGAATTGCTTCGAGGGGCCGGCGCCGACGATCTCGGTGAAGCTGCAGATGCCGATGCCCATCAGCTCGCCGCGTTTGCGCTTTTCCGCCTGCTCCGCGCGCAGGGCCTCGTAGCCGACGAGGTCCATCGCCTTCTTCAGCGCCGCGTGGTAGTTGCCGCTGTCGTATTCCCAGCCGAGCGCGGACTTGTACGGGAACTGCTCCGGCTTGATGAAGTTCTGCATGCGCAGCGCCGCGGCGTCGATGCCGAGCTTGTGCGCGAGCGCGTCGGTGGCGCGTTCGATCGCGTGCACGGCCTCGGTGACGCGGAATGAGCACCGATACGCGACGCCGCCGGGCGGCTTGTTGGTGTAGGCGGCATCGACCTCGCAAAACGCGTGCTCGAGGTCGTACGACCCGGTGCAGATCGAAAACAGCCCGGCCGGGAACTTGGACGGATTGGCCGATGCGTTGGAATAACCGTGGTCGGCGACCGTGCTGATGCGCAGCGCGGTCATCGTGCCGTCCTTGCGCGCGCCCAGCTCGACCTTCATGTGATAGTCGCGCGCGAACGAATCGGCCTGCAGGTTCTCCATCCGGTCTTCGATCCACTTCACCGGCTTGCCGATCACCACCGACGCGGCGACCGCGATCACGTAGCCGGGATACACGGGCACCTTGCCGCCGAAGCCGCCGCCGATGTCGGGCGACACGATGCGGATGCGCTCCTCCGACAGCCCGACGTGGCCGGCCACGAGCGCGAACACGGTGCGTACCGCGTGCGGCGCCTGCGTGGTCATGTAGACCGTGAGCTTGCCCTGGGCGGCATCGAAGTCGGCGATGCAGCCGCAGGTCTCCATCGAAGCGACGTGGATGCGCGGCAGGTACACCTTTTCGGTCACCACGACGTCGGACGCCGCCAAGGCCTTCTTCGCGTCGGCGTCGTCGCCCGCTTCCCAATGGAACGCGAGGTTGTTCTTCTGGTCCTTCTTGTCGGGGCGCAGCAGCGGCGCGCCGGGCGCCAGCGACTTGAACGGATCGACGATCGGATCGAGCGGCTCGTACTCGACTTCGACCGCCTCCACGCCGTCGGCCGCGATGTAGCGCTCGGTCGCGATCACCGCCGCGACCTCCTGCGCCTGGTACATCACGTGGTCGGTCGGCAGCACCATCTGCGTGTCCGACGAGATGGTCGGCATCCAGTGCAGGTTGAATTTCGCCAGCGTCTCGCCCGTGATGACGGCTAGCACGCCGGGAATCTTCAGCGCCGCTTCGGAGTTGATCGACTTGATCTTCGCGTACGCGTACGGGCTGCGCACGATGTCCATGTAGAGCATGCCCGGCAGCTGGATGTCGTCGACGTAGCGCCCCTGGCCGCGGATGAAGCGCGGATCCTCCTTGCGCTTCATCGAGTGCCCCATGCCGCAGATCTTCGCGTCGGTTCTGGGTTCCATGGCTTACCTCATCTTCTCTGCGGCGAACTGCACGGCCTTGACGATATTGACGTAGCCGGTACATCGGCACAGGTTGCCGGAGATCGCCTCGCGGATCTGCTGCTCGCTCGGATTGCGGTTGCGCTCGAGCAGCGCCACGCTGGACATCATCATGCCCGGGGTGCAGAAGCCGCACTGCAGGCCGTGCTTCTCGGTGAAGCCCTCCTGCACCGGATGCAGCTTGCCGCCCTGCTCCAGGCCTTCGACGGTCCGCAACTGGCGCCCGTCGGCCTGCACCGCGAGCACGGTGCACGACTTGACGGGCTCGCCATCGAGCAGGACCGTGCACGCACCGCAATGCGAGGTGTCGCAGCCGACGTGCGTGCCCGTCATGCGCAGCGTCTCGCGGATGAAGTGCACGAGCAGCAGGCGCGATTCGACCTCCGCCGTTTTCGCTGCGCCGTTGATGGTGACGCTGATGTTGTGCCTGGCCATGTCAGCGCCCTCCCGCTCGCTCGACCGCTTTACGCAGCGCACGCGTCACCACGACGCGCGCCATCTCGCGCTTGTATTCGACCGAGCCGCGCCGGTCGGCGCTCGGTGAACTGACCTCGGCCGCGAGCCTGCCCGCCTCGGCAAACAGCTTCTCGTCCGGCTGCCTGCCCACCAGCGCGCGCGACGCCGCGCCGGCTTGCACCGGGGTCGGCCCCGCGTTCGTCAACGCAACCGCGGCGCTTTCGATCGCACCCTTCGCATCGAGGGTCAACTGCACCGCCGCCGCCGCGCTGGCGAAGTCGCCCACCTTGCGCTTGAGCTTGAAATACGCGCCGCCGCTGCGCGCGGGCGGAGTCGGGACGCGCACCTCGGTGAGGATCTCATCCTGCGCGAGCGCGGTTTCGAACAGGCCCTTGTAGAACTGGCTGGCGGGGACGGTTCGTTCGCCCTTGCTGCCCCGGGCGACGAACGACGCGCCGAGCGCGATCATCACTGCAGGCAGGTCGTTGCCGGGATCGCCATTGGCGAGATTGCCGCCGACCGTCGCGCGGTTGCGCACCACGGGGTCGGCGATCAGCGGCACCGCATCGCGCAGGATCGCGTACCTGCCGCCGATGAGCTCCGAACGCTCCAGCGTCGCCTGGCGCGTGCCGCCGCCGATGCGCAGGTGGCCGCCTTCTTCCCTGACGTACTCCAGCCCGGTGATGCGGCCGATATCCACCAGGTGCGCCACCGAGCCAAGGCGCAATTTCAACAACGGAAGCAGGCTCATGCCGCCCGAAAGCACTTTCGCGCTGTCGCCGAGACGCGCGAGCAGCGCGGTCGCCTCGTCGAGCGACGACGGCCTGTGATAGTCGAATGCCGCAGGGATCATCGGTCTCTCCTGTACACCTGCACGTCGGTCGTCAATCAGACCGAAAAAAATGAGCGACGGTTTCCGGCAGCCGTCGCGGTTCGATCTTGCATCACCCGATCAATCGCAGCAACCGCTCGATCGATTCCAGGTTGTGCGCCGGACCGAAATGGTCCACGAATGGAAGCGCCGCCTGCATGCCGGCCGCGCTCGGCTCGTAGCGACGGTCGGCGAGCAACGGATTGAGCCATACGATCGTTGCGGCACGCGCGCGCAGCGCACGCATCGCCGCCACCAGTTGCGTTGTATCGCCCAGGTCGAGGCCGTCGCTCACGATGACGACCGTGGTCTCCCGGCCGAGAATGTCCGGGTGCGCTGCGACGAACGCGGCGAGACACGCGCCGATGCGGGTTCCGCCCGACCAGTCGGGCACCTCGGCCCCGAGGCGCTCGACCGAGCGTGGTACCCGCACGGGGTCGATGGCACGCGTCACGCGCGTCAGCGACGTATTGAACGCGAAGATCTCGACGTTGCGGATGACGCGCCGCAGCGCGAACGCGAAACTCAGATGCAGCCGCGTGTGCGGATCCATCGATCCGCTGGTGTCGTAAAGCAGGACCAGGCGTGGTTCATCGCGCGCGCGCGTGCGCCGCGCAAGCCGCAGGAAATCGCCGCGCGTCGCAAGCGCATGGCGGAAGCTGCGGCGCAGGTCGACCGCCCCGCGCCCGCGCGTGGGCACGAGCCGCCGGCTGCGCCGCGCGGCGAGCCTTTGCGCAAGACGTTGTAGCGAACGTTCGAGCGCGGCGATCTCGTGCGGCGCAATGCTGTCAAACGCCTTACGGCGCAGCAGCGCGTCGGCGCTGTACGCCGGACTGGCATCGGGCGTGGGTTCCGGCTCCGGCACCTCGAGGCGCACCCGCGTGCCATCCCAGCGCCATTGCATGGGTCGAAGCGAACGCGCGGGATCGCCCGGTGGCGGAACGGGAACGTCGATCGGCGCGGCGCCGCCCCAGTGTTCGTCGAAGAGGCGATCGAACTCCGCCCAGGCCTCGTGCGGCACCTTGAGCGCGATCCGCAGGCCGCGCCGCACCTCCAGGCGGTCGAGCAGGTCAAGGTGCTCCAGCGCCTCGACCGCATCGATCTCGTCGCTCAGGCCGACCCGGATGCCGCGCCGGCGCAACGCGGCGGCGAACGTCGCCAGGTGTGCAACGAGACCGTGGGACGCGGGTCTTTCGGTGTCAGTCGCTGCCGCCGGCATGCTCCACGAGTTCGGCGAGCGCCCGCTCGTCGATCGCCTTGAGGTCGTGTTCGTCCTTGAGCAGGCAACCGAGCGTGACCCGCACGACTGCGGGGTCGAGGTGCTGCTGCTGCAGCCGGAACAGCGCCTGCGCCCAGTCGATCGACTCCGCGACGCCGGGCGCCTTGCGCAACTCGCGCTTGCGCACTCCCTGCATGAAGCGCGCGACGGCAAGCGCAAGGCGCTCGTTCAGGCCGGGCACCTTGCCTTGCAGGATGCGCGTCTCCTTCTCAAGGGTGGGAAGTTCGACGTAGAGGTAGAGGCACCGCCGCCGCAGAGCGTCGCCGATCTCGCGCGTCCGGTTCGAGGTCAGGATGACGCTCGGAACGTGCTCGGCCTTGATGGTGCCGAGTTCGGGAACGCTGACCTGGAATTCCGAAAGCACCTCCAGCAGGAACGCCTCGAAGCCTGCGTCGGCGCGATCGATCTCATCGATCAGCAGCACCGCCGGGCCCTCGCGCCGCGTGATCGCACGCAGCAAGGGACGCTCGAGCAGGTAGTCGCGCCCGAAGATCATCTCCTCGAGCTGGTCCGGGTCGTACGCCTCGCGTTCGGCAATGCGCAGACGCAGCAGCTGGCGCTGATAGTTCCATTCGTAGAGCGCCGTGTTGGCGTCCAGCCCCTCGTAGCACTGCAGGCGGATCAGCTCCGTGCCGGCAACGCGCGCGAGCACTTTCGCAAGCTCGGTCTTGCCGACCCCGGCTTCGCCTTCGACCAGCAGCGGCTTGCGCAGCTCTCGGGCGAGGAATGCGGCGGTGGCGATGTCGGGTTCGGCGATGTAGCCCTCGCGCGCCATCGCCGTCTGCAGGGCGTCGATTTCAGTGTTCATCGCGTCCGGCTCCCATCGCCGCTGCGGCGAACCGAGGCGCAGGTGTGAGGACGGACGAGACCCTCTCCGAGCGGTGCGGCGTCCATTCAGCCCCCGCGCGAGCGCGACACCGCGACCATGCCGGACGTTGGCGTGGCCGGCGTCGACCTGGCCCGATACCTCGCGGGGTCCGCGAGGAAACTCGTGCGACACCCCGCACAGCAGAAGTAGAGCGTCTGCCCTTCGACCTCCGCGACATGGCGTGCGCCACTCACTGCGACTGTCATGCCGCAAACGGGATCGATCGCCTCGTGCACGGTTGCAGACTCACGTCGCGCGCGAGTCGCAGCCTGCACGGCGGTGCGGTGGCGACGCCGCTCGACGATCTGCGCGATGACACTGAGCGCGATTTCCTCCGGCGAGCGGGCGCCGATGTCCATGCCTGCCGGTGCGACGATGGCGTCGAGCGCGTCGCGCCCAACCCCGCGCGCCACAAGCGCGTCGCGCAGTTCACCGAAACGCTTGCGGCTCGCGATCACGCCCAGGTACGCGGGCCGAAGGCGGAGCGCCGCTTCGATCGCCTCGAGGTCGCGTTCGTCCATCGTGGCGACGAGCACGTGCGCTTCGCCTTCTTCGCTCCCGGGCTCGAAACGGGCTTGCACCCGCGTCGCCGGCGGAAATTCGCCTGCGTCCGCTTCCGGATCGATCACCTCGGTGCGATAGCCCATCGCATCGGCGATCCGCGCCGCGGCGCGGGCGGCCGGCGTGCGGCCGAAGATCACCATGCGCGGGACCGGCAGCACCGGTTCGACATAAAGCTCCACGGTACCTCCGCTCTTGCACGTCATCGGCAGCGCGACCACGCCCGTGCGCTGCACCAGGTCAGGATCGGGCGACAGGCTGAGCAGGCGCGGTTCGCCGTCGGCGATCGCACGCAGCGCTTCGCGCAGCAGGGTCGAGCGCGTGCAGCCTCCACCGGCCCATCCGAAGACATCGCCATCGCGGGTCACGAGCGCGGTATCGCCGACGCGTGCCGAACTCGGCGGCTCGCGCCGCACCACGGTGCAGACGGCAAACGCTTCGGCGCGCGCGGCGAGGCGGGCGGCGACCTCGAGCAGATCCGGCTTCATCGACCGTTCACGCCGGGCCGCGCGCACCCGCGTTTCGAGCGGACCACACCCATCGTTGCGTCACAGCCGCGGACACACGGTTCTCCTCTTGGCGTCCCAGCTTTCGGGTCCGCACCAAGCATACCGGCGGGCGTTGTCTGCGTCAGCCGTCGCGTTACTTTTGCGGCGCACCGACGGTGCCGAACTCGACCGGTGTCTTCGCGTAGAAAAGGTGTACCCCTTCGCGCTCGAGGCGCTCGAACAGGCGATCCGCCTCCTCGGGTGTGACGATCATCACGACTTCCATCGGCTGGTCGGTGAGCTCGATGAAGTGGACCGAGTGAATGCGCCGATGATGGCCGAACCCCTCTGCGCCGGCAATCAGCGTTGCGCCCGTCAGGTTGAGCTCCCTGGCGACATGGACCAGCCAGTCGCCGATCGGCTTGCCCTTGTGGCGGTGATCCTGCACGGTGAAGAAGGTGATCTGGTATCCGTTCACGCGAATCTCCTCGCCGTCAGTAGGACTGCCTCGCCGAGATGACGCCACGCACGCCGCCGCGCGGATTCGGCGTGTCGCCCGGATAACGCGGAATCACGTGCACATGCACGTGCATGATCGTCTGGCCCGCCGCGGCCCCCACGTTCACGCCGAGGTTGTAGCCCGATGGCGCGCGGGTCCGATCGAGCATCATCTTCGCTTCGTCGACGAGTTGCAGCATCGCCTCGCGTTCGACCCGCGTGGTGGCGAAAAAATCCGCCACGTGGCGGACCGTGACTACAAGCAGGTGGCCCGGTGTCACCGGGTTCAGGTCGTACAGCATGTACGCGTGCTCGTTGCCGCCGATCGCATCGTTGCGATCGCAGAACGGACAGGTCGTCGCTCGATCGGAACCGGACATCGCGGGCCTTCGACGCGCCTCGCACGAGAGGGAGCCCGGCGACAATCATCGCACGGGTGCGTGCGGCGCCCGCGACGCATTGGAGATAATCGCGCCCTCGGGTTCGAGGCATCCGGAACGGGCTTTGCGCGACATGCATCCTCCGCACCACGGCAGCGCCGGGCAGGGACCCGGTTCGACCGATCTTGCGCAGCACACCCCGATGATGCAGCAGGGAAAGGGCCGCGTCCGTCAATGATCTTCAGCGGGTCCTAGCCGAACCTACACCGTCACCTATACCTGCTCTTTTTGTGTTTTTGATCGGGGTCTGCTGCCCAAGGCAATGCCACCAACCTCGCTGCTGCGGAACGCGGCCTGCACGCAGCCAGTTCCGCTTCGACCCTCGGCATATCTCATCGGCACGCCGGAGTCTGGCTGCAGACGCGCGTTGCCCGC
>DATJUX010000032.1:0-29246 GCA_035502095.1 Burkholderiaceae bacterium | reverse complement strand
GTTCCAGATGCGGCGCGACGCCGCTATCGCCGAGCAATTGCACGACGCGCTCGCCTGGCTCATCGTGGCCGACCACGCACAACAGCCCCGCCTGCGCGCCGAGCGCCGCCGCATTGCGCGCCACGTTGGCGGCGCCGCCCGGGCGTTCCTCATGGCGCGCGATGCGCACCACCGGCACCGGAGCTTCGGGCGAGATGCGCTCGACCTCGCCGAACCAGTAGCGGTCCAGCATGATGTCGCCGACCACGAGGACGCGGCAGGCGGCGAATTGTGCGCGAGTGATCAAGTCGGGGACGCCGGCCCCGGAGGCCGGCCGCGAGCGTTACTTGGCGGGATTATCCCAGCCGCCGACTCCCAAGCCGTGTTCGATCAGGGCGCACATCACGTGGCCCAGGAAGATGTGCGCCTCCTGGATGCGCGCCGTCTCCTCGGCCGCGACGATGATCGGGAAATCCACCAGCGGGCCGAGGTGGCCGCCGTTGCGGCCGAGCAGGCCGACCGTCGCGATGCCCATGGGCTTGGCGACTTCGACCGCGCGGATCACGTTGGGCGAGTTGCCGGAGGTCGAGATCGCGATCAGCACGTCGCCGTTGCGACCGAGGCCCTCGACCTGGCGCGCGAAGACCTCTTCGTAGCCGAAGTCGTTGGCGATGCATGTCAGCGCCGAGGAATCCGTGGAAAGTGCCAGGCCCGCGAGGGAGCGACGGTCGCGTACGAGGCGACCGACCAGTTCCGCAGCCAGATGCTGCGCGTCGGCCGCAGATCCGCCGTTGCCGCAGAAAAGCAGCTTGTTGCCCGCGCGCACCGCGTCCGCGCAGGTTTCGGCGGCTGCCAACAGGTGCGCCCGCAAGCTGCCCAGCGTTGCGAAGGTCTGCGAATGCGCGGTAAGTGCGGTGTCGAAGAGGGCGGCGGGAGGGGTCATTGGGCGGCAACCTTTGGGGTCGAAAGCTTAACCCTCCGGTAGACTTTGCGCCGCTTGGCCACGGCGATCAGCAAGCGGTGGCCGGCTCCAACGACCGCTTGCGGTCCCGTCAATCCACCGTCGCTTCCGTGCCGATGAGCCGAATCGTTGTGCCAGTCATCCTGTCCGGCGGCGCGGGCACCCGGCTGTGGCCGATCTCGCGCGAAACCGCGCCGAAGCCGTTCATGCATGTACGCGGCGGCACGCTGCTCAGCCGGACGTTCGACCGGGCCCGCCATGTCCGCGGCTGCACGCATGCGCTCATCGTTACGAACCATACGTATGCGGCCAAGACGCGCGCGGAACTCGAAGGCTCGGGGCGGGGTACGTTCACCATGCTCCTGGAGCCGATGGCCCGCAACACGGCACCCGCGGTTGCCGTGGCGGCGCTGCACGCGGCAAGGCAATTCGGCGAGGATGCCATCCTGCTCGTCCTGCCGGCCGATCATCTGGTGGCGGACACCACCGCATTCGGAAACGCGGTGGATGCCGCGGTCGAGGCGGCTGCAGCGGGCTATCTGGCGCTGTTCGGCGTCGAGCCGACGGCGCCCGAAACCGGATTCGGTTATATGCAAGTCGGTGCGCCGATCGATGGACTGGTCGCGCGCAGGGTATTGCGCTTCGTCGAGAAGCCGGACCGCGCGACCGCCGAGTCGTACCTGGCAGCCGGTGGTTACCTGTGGAACAGCGGCATGTTCTGCTTCACCGTGCGCAGCATATTGGAGGCCTTGCGTGTTCACGCGCCGGAAGTGCTGCAACGCGCCGCTTCCGCGTTGGACAAGGGCAAACCGGCCGATGGCGCGACTGCGCTCGACCCCGAGGCTTTCGCGTCCCTGCCCAACATCTCGATCGACTACGCGGTGATGGAACGCGCGGCCAACGTTGCGGCGGTCGCATGCAACATCGGCTGGAGCGACATCGGAACTTGGAACGCCGTCGCGGAAACGGTCGAGGTCGACAAGTCCGGCAACGCCGCCGAGGGCAACGTGACACTGATCGATACGCGAAACACGTATGTGCGCAGCACGGGCCGCCTCGTTGCGACCGTGGGTGTACAGGACCTGGTCGTCGTCGAAACGCCCGACGCCGTATTGGTCACGCACAAGGGTGCGAGCCAGCGCGTGAAAGCGGTGGTCGACGAACTCAAGAGCAAGGCGAGTCCGCTCGCGACTGAGCACGTGACCGTCGAGCGGCCGTGGGGGACGTATACGACGTTGAACGAAAGCGTTCGCTTCAAGATCAAGCGCATCGAGGTGAAGCCCGGCGGGCGGCTCTCGCTGCAGATGCATCATCACCGCAGCGAGCACTGGGTAGTGGTGTCCGGTGCCGCCAAGGTCACCTGCAACGACAGGGAGTTTCTGCTTTCGCCGGACGAGTCGACGTTCATTCCGGTCGGCGCGCGCCACCGACTCGAGAATCCTGGCAAGCTGCCGCTCGTGATGATCGAGGTCCAGTGCGGGGACTACGTCGGCGAGGACGACATCGTGCGGTTCGATGATCAGTACGGGCGTGCATAGGCAGGCAGGCGCGAGCCGGGTGAGGGAAACGACCCGGCCCTGTTATGTGTGCGGTCGGAGCGGCAATCCCATCGCGATCACGGAAACCCCGTTGGAACGGCGTTTCGGCATGGGCGTGTTGCCGGCGGATGCGTACGAACTCGCATGGTGCCGCGGCTGCGGGACGCTGTACGTAGACTGTGACGTGACCGACGAGTACCTCGAGAGCCTCTATCGGAACGAGTCGATCGAGTGGCAAAAGGCGGTTCTCGAAGCGGGCGGGGTGACGGAGCTGATCGGCGGCAGCCGGCTGCCCGAATTCCGCTCTCATTGGGATGACATCACGAGCGTGCGCGCCCCAAGTGACGGCGAGCAATTGCTCGATTTCGGGTGCCAGACCGGGGAATTCGGCTCGGTGGCCATGCGTGACGGGGTCGTGCCGAACGGAATCGAACTCTCACCTGACTATGCGCACAAGGCGCAGGCCGCTTGGGGAGCGCAGAGCAAGGTCGTCTCGGAGCCTCTGGATGCGGGCACGTTTGCTGGTCGCGCGTTCCAGTACGTGACCGCGTTCGAAACCCTGGAGCACATGAGGGACCCGCGGTCCTGTTTGAAGACCTTGCGGGGCCTGATCGCGACCGACGGCGTCCTTGCGTTGTCGGTGCCGTCAACGCATTACTTCTGGTTCAAGTTCAAGGCGCTTCACGCACTGCGCGCCTACCCTTCGCTGTTCAGGCGCGTCCTGGGAAGGCGTGCCGCCTTGTATTCGAGCCAGATCCTTCCACACACGCATCTCTACAACTTCACGCCAAGTTCGGTTGCCATGCTGCTCGGACAGGCGGGATACCGGACCGTGTCGGTTCGGGCCGTTGGCTGGGCCGGGCGATCCACTGCATTGGCAAGGCTGTGCAACGTGATCATGGCCACGAGCGGTGGACGCGTCGGAATGGCGCCGAGCGTGTTCGCGATCGCGCGGCCGAAGTGATCACGCATGAGCCCGATCCAGGTGGACACGACTCCCGAGCGCGCCAGCTACTACGATGCCTATTGGCGCGACCGGTTCGATCCGGTGCTCTTCGAACGACGCATTCGGACATTCAGGAAGAACTACGCGCGCCATCTTCCGCCTGCGAGCGCTCGCGTCGTCGAAATCGGCCCGGGCTACGGTGAGATGCTGGAGTTCCTGGCGCGCTCCGGGTTCGACAATGTGAGCGCGCTCGACGACGACGCGGCGTTGATCGATGCCCTGCGGCGGCGCGGTGCAAAGGCGAACCTCCATGTCGGCGACGCTACCGAGTTTCTGCGCACTCGATCGCACGAATTCGACTGCGTGGTGGCCATGCACGTGCTGGAGCACTTTGACGGCGCGGGCAGCTTGGCATTGGTACGCGCCGCATTCTCGAGTCTCGCCCCCGGCGGGCGCCTGATCCTCGAGGTGCCGAACATGGCCAACTTCATCACCGCGCCGTATGCGCGTTGGGGCGATTACACGCATCGGCAGGGATACACCGTCGAGAGTCTGCGCGCTCTGCTGCAGGACGCGGGATTCCGCATCCGTGCCAGCTTTGGCGTCGAGCGTTCGATCGGCACATTGGGGCAACTCGCGGGACACCTGGCGCAGAAGTGCACGGACGCGATCGCGTGGCTCTTGCTGAAGGCGAACTATCCGCGCGTCGACGTCATCGTGGCGCCCGTCATTGCCGTCGTCGCGGAGCGGCCGGTTCACTCCGGTGGCGATCCGTCGTGACCGCCGCCAACCGGCCGTACAGGGAGAGTTGATCCGTGGGTGGCCAACGCGGGCAGGTGCTGGCGTCGGTCGGAACACGACTGGCCCTCGGCGCCTACCCCCTGGTCTTTATCCTCGCATTCGGCTGGGCCTACGGCAAGGCCGCGTTCGATGTCGCCGCCGCCGCGAGCAATTGGGCGAACTACCTCAACGTGCTCTTGCTCGGCGGCTTCGTTCTCGTCCCGCCGGCGGTCGCACGTCTGCGCAGCCAGGACCGGCGCAGCGAGGATGCGCAATTGGTGCGCGATCACATCGCGCTCGAGCGGTGGCTGGTGGTGTTCGGGGTCGTGGCTGCCGCGATTCTCTGGCTGAGTGTCGATCGGGCCTTCCCGCTGCTCGCGCAGCGCGCCGGTGCCTCGCTGGCGATTTGGTTCGTGCTGTTCGCCGTGCTTGCCCTGGCGCAGCTGCCCATGACATTGTGGCTCGGCGCCGCTCAGGCGGCGGGTCAGTATCTGCAGGCGTTCGCTTGCATCGCACTGCCGCGCTTGATCGCCCTGGTCGTCCTGCTGCTCGGCGCCGGCCGTCAGGCCGATGCGACCTGGATGCTCGGCGCGACCGTCGTCGTAGTGGTCGCGGGACAGTCGACATTGGCGCACATCGGACGTCGCGCGCTGAGGGCGATCGATACCGGTATGGTCGGCAGTCAAGGTGCCGCCGGGCGAGTCCTTGCCCAGAACCTCAGCGCGGGCGCCATCGGCCTCGTGGGGACCCTGGTGACGATCGTCCCCGTCACCATCATCGGCCGCCTCCTCCCGGAGGAGGTCGGCCATGCGCACGTGGCAGTCTCGCTATCGAATTCAATCGGCGCCGTCCTGGTCGCGGCACTCTTCCCGCTGAGCTTGGCCCTGGCAGAGCGCACACGCGAACCCGGCGGCATCTGGCGCCATTGCCTGCGGGTGGCCCGCCTGGTTGGCATGTCCGTGGCGGCATTGTTGGCGGCGGGTTGGGTCGCCTTTCCCGTCTGCTCCAAGCTCAGCGATCAATGCACGACCCAAGTGGCTACCGTTGCGAGCCTGGTCGTCGTCGGCGCCGGACTGCGGCTTGCGTCTCTGGGCGTCTTTCATGTCGCCGTGTACGAGGGTCGTCCGCATCTCGCGCTGCTCTCGGCGACCGTCGAAGCAATTGCCGTCGTATTGATCACCTGGCTGCTGGTCGGATCCTGGCTGCTGCTCGCGCTCGGAATCGGTTTTCTGGTCGGCGGCGGGCTGCGCCTGTTGATCGCCCTCGGTATCGAAGCGAGGGCGCTTGGTCGCGGCACGTAGTGGCCTCAGCCGACCAGCGACCGCGGCGCGACTGCATCCGCTCAGCCAGGGCCGCGTGCTTCGCCGGCGGGAACCCAAAGGAAAATTGCGAGATGCTCGGGAACACCCTCCAGTACGGGCCGATCGACGGGAATCTCGCGGACGACACCCGCGCTGCGACTGAACGGAGGTCTGTCGATTCTGACGCACGAATGATTCACGAGCCGGGTGCCGGGCGAGTGACCTTCCAGATCCACGTTGAAGCCGGCGGCGACACCGTTCGGCAACCCATGCTCAGCGACCACGACGACCTTCGGCCTGGAAGCCTCGACATTGCGCAGGAGAGCCTCGATCTGCGCGTTCGTCAGGTGCTGCAGTACCTGTCGCACCATCACGAGGTCCGCAACCGGCAGGGCGTCACGCGTGGCATCGAGGGCGCGAAAGTGCACGTTCACAAGGTGACTGAACCGCGTGGTATTCCGCGCAATGATCACCGGCGAAACATCGACTGCATCGTAGCGATCGAAGGATCCGGCCAGCTGAGAACCGATATTGAAGTCGCCGCAACCGATATCGACGGCCGTCTTCAGACCCTTTTCAGCGGCAAGCTCCTTGACGTAGGCGACGTACTCATGCGCCCAGATGCCATAGCTGCCCGACCCCGACGGCTGTCCCGCGCTGCCCCAACGTTCCTCAAGATAGATCTTGTCGAAGGCAGCGGCCGGCGACAGCTGCCCGAACGCGCGTGCTTGGCGACGCGCATTCCAGATGCGATAGCGATGCAGGGCCCAGCGCGGCAGCGCGTTTCGCACGAAATCACGCAAAGGCATTGTCTATCCTCGGGGCAGGTGCCCCCGGCATTCCCGCAAGCGTAGCTCGATGAAGAGTGATCCGACGATTCCCGCCCCGCCGTACCCCAGCGATTCCGGCCGTACTCGCGACCGGCCCACGGTCGGTTTCTTCGTCCGCATCGCCGATCCGGCGCAGCTCGAGGTGCTGGAGTTCTATCGCAACGACATCGAATCGCTGCGGGCGTTCGGGTTGCAGGTTCAGTGCATCACTCGGGTCAGAGATCTGCCGCGCTCCACACCCGGCTTCTATTACGCATGGTGGTTCGGTTTCGGGTTCTTCGCCGTAGCGTGGGCGCGGCTGCGGGCACGCCCCTGCGTGCTCATCGGGAACGTGCATACCGAAGATGGACGTGGGCTTGAAGGCTGGCCCTTGCACAAGCGCGTTCTCATGAAGCTGGCGCTGCGATTCGCGACCGCGACAATCTTCACCTCGCGCACGGAGATCGAACGGCTCGGACCGACGCGACCCAGTCATCCGCACGTCGTCTATCACGCGGTCGATCTCGACCGCCATCGGCCCAGGCAGACGCCGCGCGAGGAGACGATTGTCGCCATCACCCAGCTGACGCGCGAGAACCTGCGCCGCAAACTGGTGCTCGAGTCGCTCGAAGCCTTTGCCATCTTTCGGCGCGCGCATCCACGCCATCGCTTCGTGCTGATCGGACAGCATGGTTCGGGACTGGTCGACGTCGAGCGACGCATCGACGCGCTGGGTTTGCGCGGCGCCGTCGACCTGACCGGTCGGATCGACACTAACCGCAAGCTGGAAATCCTGCAGAGCGCGACGGCATACCTGCAGCCCTCGCTTTGCGAGGGCTTCGGATTGGCGATCCTCGAGGCGCAGGCCTGCGGCTGTCCCGTCGTGACGAATCGTGAACCGTGCATTGTCGAGGTCAACCAAAGTGCCGTACTGTATGGCGATGATCCACAGGCCTGGGCAGAGCAGCTTTCCAGGCTCAGCGACGATGTCGCGCTGTGGGAGGAGATGCGCAGGCGCGGCCTCGCGAATGCGGGCCGCTTCGCCGATGCGGGTCGTCGCACCGCGCTGCGTGCGATCCTGACCGAGGCCGGCTTCCCGGATCCGGTAACGCCCGGAGCGGGTGTCCTCCAGTCCCGACACTGAGCGTCGCAACGCCTGGCCATGTGCGGCATTGCCGGCTATTTCGGTACATTCGACCGAGGCCTGCTGGCCAGCATGAATGCGGCAATCGCTCATCGCGGCCCGGATGGAGAGGGCAGCTATTTCGCGGCCAACGCCTCGGTCGGGCTGACACATCGGCGGCTCGCGATCATCGACCTTTCCCCGACCGGCGCCCAGCCGATGACCGACGCGTCGACCGGCGTCACGCTCACCTACAACGGCGAGATCTACAACTATCGCGAGCTGCGCGCCCAGCTCGAGGGTGCCGGAACGACCTTCTTCGGTCACTCGGACACTGAAGT
This sequence comes from Burkholderiaceae bacterium, assembly GCA_035502095.1. Taxonomy (GTDB): domain Bacteria; phylum Pseudomonadota; class Gammaproteobacteria; order Burkholderiales; family Burkholderiaceae_F; genus JAKANT01. The sequence goes on along the minus strand of DATJUX010000032.1, from coordinate 21,468 downwards.
GATCCTGCGCCTGTACCTCGAGCGGGGGCGCGCGGCGTTGCCGCTGCTCAACGGCATCTTCGCGTTCGCGCTCTGGGACCCGCGCGACCGGTCGTTGCTGGTCGTGCGCGACGGACCGGGGATCAAGCCGCTCTATTACGCGCAGCCGAAGGGCGGGTTCCTGTTCGCGAGCGAGTTGAAGGCGCTGCTCGAGTGCGGCGCGGTCGAGCGCACGATCGATCCGCGCGCCGCCTGGCTGCATCTCACCTATCTGTGGGCGCCGACGCCGTACACGATGCTCGCGTCGGTGCGCAAGCTCGAACCCGGCACGGCGCTGCTTGTGCGCGACGGAACGATCGTCGAACGTTGGCGGTACTACGAACTGCCGTATCCGACCCCGGCTTTCCAGGGCGGCGTCGACGCAGCAGCCGGCGCGGTGCGCGAGGCGCTCGACACGTCGGTGCGGCGCCAGATGGTCGCCGATGTTCCCGTAGGCGCCTTTCTTTCGGGCGGACTCGATTCGAGCTCGATCGTTGCCTATGCCCGCAAGCACGCGCCCGGCCAGCGTATCCAGTGCTTCACGATCGAGACGACGACGTCGGCTTCCGGGGAGGGATTCGTCGACGATCTGCCTTACGCGCGCGCAGTGGCGCGGCACCTCGACGTCGATCTGCACACGATCCGGGTCGGCCCGGAGATCGTCGACCAATTCGAGCGCATGGTGTGGCACCTCGACGAGCCGCAGGCGGATCTGGCGCCGCTCAACGCTCTGATGATCTGCCAGCTCGCCCGCGAGCACGGCATCAAGGTGCTGTTGTCCGGGGCCGGCGGCGACGACATCTTCACTGGTTATCGACGCCACTACGCGCTGCGGCAGGAAAGGCTGTGGAGCTGGCTCCCGGCATCGGCGCGCCGGTTGCTCGGCACGGCGGCGCGCACTCTGCCCGCGAGTCCACCGTCGCTGCGACGGGTGCGGCGCGCGCTGGGAGATGCGGCGCTCGACGGCGACGAACGGCTCGTCAGCTACTTCACGTGGCTGCCGCGGGCGGACTCGGCGTCGCTCCTCGCGCCCGGCGTGCGTGCTCAGATCGGAGACTGGGTGCCGGCGCTTCCGTTGCTGGACAGCCTGCAGGCGATTCCTGGAGAGCCAGATCGCCTGAACCGCATGCTGTTCCTCGAAGCCAGGCATTTCCTGTGCGACCACAACCTCAACTACACGGACAAGATGGGCATGGCGGTCGGCGTCGAGGTGCGCGTGCCCTTCCTCGACCCCGACCTGATGCGCCTCGCCGCGAGCCTGCCGGCACCGCTCAAGCAACACGGGCGCGAGGGCAAGTGGATCCTGAAACGGGCGATGGAGCCGGTCCTGCCGCGCGACGTGATCTACCGGCCGAAAACGGGCTTCGGCGTTCCGTTGCGGCGCTGGCTGCGCCACGAGTTGCGCGAAACGGTTGCGGACCTCCTGTCCGAGCGTAGCCTTGCGGCGCGCGGCCTGTTCGACGCCCACGCGGTGGGCCGCCTGCGGCAGCTGGATGCGGCGGGCCGGATCGACGCGGCCTATCCGCTGCTTGCGTTGTGCGCGATCGAACTCTGGTGCCGCCTGTTCATCGACAAGAAGAACTGACCATGCTCCAGTTGCTGCAGAACCTCGGCACCGGCGAAACGCTGCTGGCAGACGTTCCCGCGCCCCAGGTCGGGCGCGGGACTCTGCTGATCGCGACGCGGCGCAGCCTCGTCTCGGCAGGCACCGAGCGCATGCTGGTCGACTTCGGCCGTGCGTCCTGGATCGACAAGGCGCGCCAGCAGCCGGAGAAGGTGCGCCAGGTCCTCGACAAGGTGCGCACGGACGGGCTGTTCGCGACGCTGGATGCCGTGCGCAGCAAGCTCGACCAGCCGCTGGCACTCGGGTACTGCAACGCCGGCGTGGTGCTGGAGGTCGGCGCTGGCGTGCAGGGGTTTGCCGCCGGCGACCGTGTCGTCTCGAATGGTGCCCATGCCGAGGTCGTGCGGGTGCCGAAGAACCTCTGCGCACGCGTCCCCGACGACGTGAGCGACGAGGCGGCCGCCTTCACCGTGCTGGGTGCGATCGGCCTGCAGGGACTGCGCCTTGCCGCGCCGGCCCTGGGCGAGAGCTTCGTCGTCACAGGCCTTGGCCTGATCGGACTGTTCACGGTGCAGTTGCTGCGGGCGCAAGGGTGCCGGGTGCTCGGGATCGATCTCGACCCGGCGAAACTCGCCCTTGCGGCGCGCTTCGGTGCCGAGGTCTGCGATCTCTCGCGCGGCGAGGATCCGGTCGCGCGCGGCCTGGCTTTCTCCGGCGGGCGCGGCGTCGACGGCGTGATCGTGGCCGCATCGACCCGATCGAACGATCCGATCGCCCAAGCCGCGCGCATGAGCCGCAAGCGCGGGCGCATCGTGCTCGTCGGCGTGACCGGGTTGGAGTTGAACCGGTCGGACTTCTACGAAAAGGAACTCACGTTCCAGGTGTCCTGTTCGTACGGACCCGGGCGCCACGACCCGGCGTACGAGGAGCGCGGCAACGACTACCCGCTCGGGTTCGTGCGTTGGACCGAGCAGCGCAATTTCGAAGCCGTGCTGGAGATGCTGGCGCAGCGCAAGGTCGACGTCGGGCCGCTGGTCAGTCACCGTTTTGCCATCGGCGAGGCGGCGCGCGCGTACGACGTGCTCGTCAACGATCGCTCCGCACTCGGGATCGTGCTCGACTATTCGGGCGCGCAGCCAGAGACGGCCACCGTGCGCAGCGTCGCGCTGCGCGCCGCGGCGGCCGCTTCCGACGGCAAGGCCGTGCTGGCCGTGGTGGGTGCAGGCAACTACGGTTCGCGCGTCCTGATCCCGGCGCTGAAGGCCGCCGGCGCCGACCTGGACACCCTCGTCAGCAGCGGCGGCGTCACCGCGCTTCACCACGGGCGCAAGTCCGGCTTCGCACGGGCGTCGACCGACGCCGACCTGGATGTCATGCGCAACGAGCGCATCAACGCCGTCGTGATCGCCACGCGGCACGACAGCCACGCGCGGCTGGTCTGCGCGGCGCTCGCGGCAGGCAAGCATGTGTTCGTGGAGAAGCCGCTGGCGATCGCTGCGAGCGAAGTCGACGAGATCGAGACGGCAGTGCGCGCGGCGAGGGCGAGCGGCCGGCCGCGTCTGCTGACGGTCGGCTTCAACCGCCGCTTCGCGCCGCTGGTGGTGCGCATGAAGGCGCTGCTCGCGCCGCTGGCCGCGCCGCTCGCGATCGTCTATACCGTGAACGCCGGCGCCATTCCTGCCGAGCACTGGACCCAGAACCGCGAGACCGGCGGCGGCCGCATCGTCGGCGAGGCGTGCCACTTCATCGACCTGGTGCGTTTCCTCGTCGGCCGTCCGATCGTCGCGGCGAAGATGACGAGCATGGGCCGCCATCCGGCACTCGCGGTGGCCGAGGACAAGGCCACGATCGTGTTGTCGTTCGCCGACGGCTCGATCGCCACCGTCCACTATCTCGCCAACGGCGGCAAGCGGTTTCCGAAGGAACGCGTCGAGGTGTTCTGCAACGACGGCGTGCTCGCGCTGGAAAACTTCATCCGGCTGCGCGGCTACGACTGGCGCGGTTTCTCCAGCCAGCGCCGGTGGCGCCAGGACAAGGGCCAAACCGCGTGTGCGGCCGCGTTCGTGCATGCGGTCGAGCGTGGCGGAGAAGCGCCGATCCCGCTCGAGGAGATCTTCGAGGTCGCACGGGTCACCTTGGCGCTCGCAGACGATCAGCCTTTCTCCTTCTCCCCAGCCTTGAACCGCACCGCCAGCCACACCAGCGGCGCATAGGCGATCAGCAGCCCCAGCACGCAGTCGACCTTCCCGAACGCGACCAGCGCGGCGATCGGCAACAGCCACGCGACGTTGATCGCTCCGACCGCGAGCGCCACGATGCGATGCTGGCCGAAGCGGCGCGATGCGTGCTGGTAGGCGTGGCTGCGATGCGCCTCGTAGAAGCGTTCGCCGCGCAGCACGCGCCGGATCAGCGTCAATGTCGCATCGACGACGAAGACGCCCGGCAGGATCAGCCAGCTCCAGAAGAGGCGGCTCTCTTCGTGCGCCGACCAGACCGCGAACACCCCGAGCATCAGCCCAAGAAACCCACTGCCGGCGTCGCCCATGAAGATGCGCGCGGGCGGAAAGTTCCAGACCAGGAAACCCGCCGCGGCGGCGGCGAGCAAGGCCGGCGCCAGCGCGGTCTCCGACGAGGTCGATAGCCACCACAAGGCCGCTCCACCGAGCGCGACCGTGATGGCTTCGATGCCGGCAATGGCGTCGATGCCGTCCATGAAGTTGTAGAGATTGAGCATCCACACCAGGAACAACGCGGCCGCGACGTGCCCGAACCATCCCAGCTGCAACCCGGTGCCGAAAGCAGGCAATGGCGGCAAGCCGCCGAGCCAGGCGAGCGCCCACGCGGCGCCGATGAAATGCGCGCACAAGCGCATGCCGGCCGGCACGTGACGATGATCATCCACGAACCCCACCAGCGCGACCCAGCCGCCGGCGCCGATCAGTGCGGCAGCAGGTCCGATCGCCACCTTGCCATCGGCGGCCAGCCATGCGACTGCGGCACAGAAAGTGACGACGATCGCCACCCCGCCGCCGCGCGGCGTCGGCGTGACGTGCGACGTCCGCGCGTTCGGATGGTCGAGCAGGCTGCGGGCCAGCGCGTAGCGGCGCACCAGCCCGGTAAGCACGATCGAACCGGCGGCGACGATCGCCGCGAGCAGGACGGCCGTCATCGGTTGGCGGAGGAGAGAAGCCAGTCCGCAGTCGCCTGCAAGGCGGCATCGACCGCGACCGGCGGCTTCCAGCCAAGCACGCGGGCGGCCTTGCCGATGTCCGCCTGCAGCGACCCGCAGAGACGCTGCGCGACCGCGCGTTGGCCGGCAAGGGCGGCGGCGATCTCGATCCACGGTGCGGGCAGCGGAATCAATCGCGCGGGTTTACCGAGCGCGCGGCCGAGGCGGCGCAGCAACTCGGTCGTCGAGAGATCTTCCGCGTCGCCCGCCAGGAAAATCTGATTGGCCGCTGCCGGATGCGCGATGCAGGTGACGACGAGATCGACCAGGTTGTCGAGCGCCACCAGGGTGCGCCGGTTGTCGATCGCGCCGAACGGCAGCGGCATGCCGCGCAGGACCAGGCGCATCAGCCGCGCAAAGTTGGCCTTGACGCCCGGGCCGTAGACGAGAGGCGGGCGCACGATCACCACCTCCATCGGTGTCGCGCGCGCCAGCGCGAGCAACGCCTGCTCGGCTTCGTGCTTGGACACCCCGTACGGATCGCGCGGCACGGGCGCATCGTCCTCGCGAAACGGATGACCGGGCAGGGTGCTTTCGCCGTTGACCTTGAGCGAGCTCAAGAAGACGAAACGCCGCACGCCGGCGTCCGCCGCCTGTTGCGCGAGGCGCAGCGTACCGGCGACGTTGATGGCGCGAAACGCGGCCAGCGGGTCGGCGTGCGTCTCGTGCATCACGTGCACCCGGGCCGCGGTGTGCACGAGCGCATGGACACCTTCGAGCGCAGGGCGCCAGTCGGTGGTTGCATCGAGGTCTCCGACCACGCACTGCTCCACCGCGGCAACGAGATCGGGCACGGGACGGCGCAGCGCCGCGCGGACGACATAGCGTCGGTCCGCTGCAAGCCTTTCGACGACGGCCCGGCCGATGAAGCCGGAGGCACCGGTCACGAGCACGCGCGCTCGTCGGGCGGGAGCCTGCTGGTCATCGGGCGACCGGGCCACGTCGTATTCAGCCGGTTACGGCGCTCGTGCTACGGGCGAGCGCGAGGACTTCGGCGGCCATCGCCGCCATGATCCGGTCGCGCGTGAACTTCTGCACGAACGCCGGCCTTGGCGTCTCGCGCAACTGCAGCGCGGAGAACGCCGTCATCGCTTCGGTGGCGTCGCACGGACGAAACACGGCCGCATTGTCGACTTCCACCCGGATGAACTCGGCGGCGTAGCCTGCGACGCCGGCCCAGATCGGTTTGCCCAGCGCCGCATACTCGAAGAGCTTGGAGGGCAGCACCTTCTTGAACGCGTCGTAGTCGTTCAGATGCAGGAACAGGACGTCGGCGGCGCGGTACGCATCGATCAAAGCGGCCCGGGCGACCGGAGGCTGCCACTCGACGTTGTCGGCGCCGGCCTCGGCCACCGCGCGCAGCAGCGCCTCACGACGCCCGCCATCGCCGATGATCCTGAAGCGCGCGCGCCCGCGCAGCGCGACCGCCAGAGCTGGCACGATCGCGTGCAGCCCCTGCCCCTCGCCGAGGTTTCCGGCATAGACGATGGTCAGCATCGATCCGTCGCGGGGCGGCGGAGGCGTAGCGAGCGCCGCGATGAATTCGTCATCGATGCCGTTGGTGAAGAAACTGAGGGCGCGGTCAGGGTAGCGGCGGGAGAAATAACCTTCGAAGCCGCGCGACACGAGGTTGATGCGATCGGCGCGCCGCATGGTCCAGCGCTCGAGCAACGCGAACGCAGGCCGTGCAATTGACGCGATCACCCCCGGCAGGACGTCCTTGATCGTGTCGACGAAGATGTCGCGGATGTCGAGATAGAGCGCCGCTTTCCTGCGCCGTGCGACCAGGGAGCCGAGGGCCGCTGTGAGCAGGCGCGAGGACGTCGCGTAGACGAGGTCGTAGCGGCGTCTACGGACGTGACGCAGCGCCTGGCGGCCGAACGCAAGGAACGCGTGCGATTGGTCGAGCATGCCGCTCCGGTGGACCGGCAACGCGATTCGATCGACGCTGACGTTGCCGTGCGCTTCGTGCGCGGGTGCCTCGACGGTGAAGCTGTGATAGCGGTTGGGCAGCGCGGCCACGACCTCGATGCTTGCGTCGGGCGCGGCGGCGGCCAGCGCGCGGACCAGGGCCGCAGTGCGGAACGACCCGGCACTGAGGTCGGGCGGGTAGTAGAAGCTCAAAACGAGCAGTTTCACGCGGCGTCCTGCCACTGGAGCCGCGTGCCGACCTGGCCTCCTTCGAAGCGCAGAACGAGGCAGCGGTTGGCCACCGACACGCCGAAGCGCGGGTGCCACGTGGCGGGCTCGGCCTGCAACGACGCACCAGTCGCATCGAGCACGACCGACTGGCCGCCCGGGAGGCGCAGCACGGCACGGCGCGCCTGCGGGTCGAGCTGCTGCACGACCACCGCGGGGTGCAGGTGATAACGCGCTTCGGCAGAGCGAAATCGCCCCGTGACGGTGTCGTCGACCTGCAACGAGTCCAGTCCGAACGTCCAGCGACGCCAATGCGTGTTCCGCCCGGGCAGGCGGCGGTATCCATCGTGGCTGCCGTGAATGACGATCCGCTTCGGTCCCGGTTCCGCGCCGTGCAGCGTTGCGCGTGCACGCCGGGCAACCCGGAAGCCGCCCCATACTTCGGACGAGTTCTCGTTGTCGATGAGCACCGTGTTGTGGGCCGCGGTGCCGCGCTGGCGCAGCCGTTCCTCGCTCGCGCCGTACATCGAGGTTCCGGAGTTCACGAACACACGCGTGCCGAACAGACTCAGCTCGAAGCTCAGGGTGTCTGCGTGCCCGTGGGCCGGCAGGTAGTCCGGCCCCAATGGAGCGATGTCGAGCAGGGCTGCGCCGGCGGCCGGCAGGTCCACGCGCACGTACCCGCTTTCGCGCAACAGGCGCAGGTCGAATGGCGGGCGGGCCGGCGGAGTCCGTGCGCCGAGCAATCGCGCCGCGTGTCTGGCGAGCACGATCGGATTCGGTGCGATCCCGATCGCGGCGTCGTTGAAGAATGCGATCTCGCCATCTGGGTGCGTCATCGCATCGAGCCAGTTCAGCCCTCGATTGGCCGCGTCGACCCAGGCCTCGCGCCGTGCACGCAGCACGGGCAGAGCCGACACGTCCGCCAGCTCGATCAGGTCGAACAGATCGGCGAGCAACGCCGCGTGGTACATCGGCGACCGTTCGAAGTGCCCGCCGTCGGGCAGGAACTGTTCCGGCACCTGGCGTGCGAGGATCGCGAGCCCGCGCTCCAGCCACCGTGGCGCGCGGTCGCCGGCCAGGAACGCGCCGGCGAAGACGAGAGCCTTGGCGTTCGCGAACAGGTGGTTGCCGAGCAGGTAAAACTCGATGCGCCGGGAAAGCGCATCGGCCTGGGTCGCGAGGCTGGCCAGCCACTCGGGCTCGATCGCATGCTGGCGCGCGAGCCACTTGACGAGATTGACGATACGCAGGGAGAGCGGATACGGCTCCCATCCGACGCCCTGCCCAGGCGGGTTGTCGCGGATCCAGCGCTGCACCAGGTCGCGCAGTTCGTCTTCGCGCCCTTGTGCGCCGGCCGCGTTGAGATCGGAGAGGTAGTGCAGGTTGTAGAGCCACAGATGGCTGCGCACCGGGTCGTTCCAGTCCGCAGCCTTGCCGATGCGTGCGCGCTCGCCGAGGAACTCGAAGGTGCCGGGACCGACCAGGCCGGGGCCAAGGAGTGCGTGCAGGGGCCACGGTTGCGGCCATTTCCTTGCACTCGCAGACCGTGTCGGCACGACGCGGGGTGACGAGAACCGGTGCCGGATCCGGCTCAGAATCTGTCCGCCTCTGAGGTACCGGACCGTGTGGAACAGCCGCGCCGCCTGGCTCAAAGGCATATCGGAACTTGTACGATGCGGGACACGCGCGCCTGCGGTTCGAAGGCGTTGCACGTGTCGAGTTGCCGTTGATCTGGCCCTTTCCGTCCCGCGGCCGGACCTGGACCACTATGCTACCCGCGGCGCGCTGGCTCGAGGACCTGGTTGCAGGGCTTTCCGCGGCAATTTGCCCGATCGCAATCGAGATGCTCGCTTAACTTCGACATCGAAAGGAAGTCGCCCCGATGCCACCTCCAACGCGGCGGCTGGGCAGCGAGATGAGACGGCTGGGACACTTCGACCTCTCGCGGGTCAGGATCACGTGGCGCCGCCAACTCCAGGTCGTGGTCGACCTGGTACTCGCACTCGGCGCCTGGGCGCTCGCCTACCTGGTCCGGTTCAACTTCGACCTGGCGGCGGCGCAGGAGTATTTCGTCCCCATGGCGATCCTCTCGTTCGCGGTCGTGCAGGTCGTCGTGCTTGGCCTTGCTGGTGTGTATGCGCGCTTGTGGCGCTACACGGGCCTGCAGGACCTGCGCCTGATGATCATCGGCGTGGCCCTCGGTGCGCTGATCGTGCTGGCCATGGTGGCGATGCTCCCGCGCTTGTTCTTCGCGCCACGCAGTACCCTGCTCGCGCAACCGGTGTTCTTCCTGATGTTGATCGCCGGCGCGCGGGTCATGTGGCGCATGCTGCGCGAGAACACGGCGCAGAAGCAGACGCTGGAGTACGGCGAGCCGGTGATCGTGATCGGTGCTGGCGACGCCGGTGCGGCGCTACTGCGCGAGTTCGATCGCAGCCATCGCTGGCGCGCGGTGGCCTTGCTCGACGACGATCCGCACAAGCGCAGCACCGTCGTCAACGGCGTGCGCGTGGAAGGAACTCTCGGCGAGTTCGGTGCCGTCGCGGCGCGCTTCCGCGTGCACAAGGTGGTGATCGCGATCCGCTCGATGGAGCGCGAGGAGCGCGTGGCGCTGGCGCGCTCGTTGAGCGAGCAGGGCGCCGAGGTGTATGCATTGCCGCCGCGCGATGTCCTGCAGCGGGGCGAAATCTCGGATGACACGATCCGGCGTGTGCGGCCGGAAGACCTCCTGCGGCGCGACCCGGTGTCGCTCGACCCCGCACTGTTGAGCCAGGGCATCGCGGGCAAGGTGGTGCTCGTCACGGGCGCGGGAGGCTCGATCGGTTCGGAGCTGTGCCGCCAGATCGCCGACCTGCGCCCCGAGTTGCTGGTGCTGTTCGAGCTCAACGAGTTCTCGCTCTACGAGATCGACGAAGAGCTGCATGCGGGCTGGGGCGCCGTGCCGCGCGCCAGCGTGATCGGCGACGTGCGCGACGAAAACCGCGTGCAGGAGGTGGTGACGCGTTATCGCCCCGACGTCGTCTTCCACGCCGCCGCCTACAAGCACGTGCCGCTTATGGAGCAGGTGAACGCGTTCGAGGCGCTGCGCAACAACGTGCTCGGCACCTTCGTCATCGCCAGCGCCGCGGTGCGCGCCAAGGTGGGGAAGCTGGTCGTCGTCTCGACCGACAAGGCGGTCAACCCGACCAACGTGATGGGTGCCACCAAGCGCCTGGCCGAGATGCTCGTGCAGGAGGTTACCGCCGGGCACGCGACCAAGGTATCGATCGTGCGTTTCGGCAACGTGCTGGGCAGTGCGGGGAGCGTCATTCCCAAGTTCGTCGAGCAGATCCAGCGCGGCGGACCGGTCACGGTGACGCACCCGGAAATCACACGCTACTTCATGTCGATACCGGAGGCGGCCCAGCTTGTCGTGCTTTCCTCCTCGATCGGTCGCGGCGGCGAGATCTTCGTGCTGGACATGGGCGAGCCGGTGCGCATCGCCGATCTGGCGCGCGATCTCATTCACCTCATGGGCAAGACCGAGCGCGAGATCGACATCGTCTACACCGGACTCCGCCCGGGCGAGAAGCTGTTCGAAGAGCTGCTGTTCGATACCGAAACGACGGTGCCCACGGAGCACAAGCGCCTGCGAATTGCCCGGGTGCGACCGCCGACCACCGGCGCGCGGTCGGCGTTCAGCGACTGGCTGCGCGAGCGCCCGCTTCGATCCGACTTCGAGGTGCGCCAGTTCCTGCGCCGCATGGTCCCCGAATACACGCCGGACGAGCGTTACCATCGCCGAACGGCGGAGCGGGCGTGAGCGCCTGCCGGCAGCTCGTTCGGGCAGCCGCGAGGACCGCACTTGCATCGCCGGTCGCTCTGGTGGAGCTTCGGCGAGCCGGGTGCCTGCTCGACAGTCGTTGATGAAAGCGAACCGCCGGCGTCTGCTAGCGCTGGCGTGCGCCACTCAAGCGCCCGGTGGGCGCGAGTGCACGCCCGATGGCCGCCGCCTGCGCGAGGCACGATGCGGACTCTGGCGCAACGCCGGCCGGGACCCTTGGTCGAGGAGCGGCAGTGGCTCGGCCGGCGTGACCTCGCCAGGGGTCGCAACACCCCACCCCGCGCCCTTCTGCGCCTCTGCCAGGCGTGGCGCCTGACGCGAGCGTCGACCCAGCCGCATGAACCGGGCCGGGAACAGGAAAATCCCGAAATAAAGGATCCCTGCCGCCAGGAAACCGGCAAACATCAGGTGCTGGGGCCACCCGAGCAACCAGCCAGCGGTGCCGATGGCGCCGAACGTGATGTTCACGAGCGCCAGGATGAGGACAGTTTGCATCGGGCTGAAGCCGCGACGCATCAGGAGGTGGTGGATGTGAGCGCGGTCGGGCGTGGCCGGGTTGCGCCGCCTGATCACCCGCCGCATCGTGACGGTGAAAAAGTCCAGCAGGATCACGCCCACCACCCAGAGCATGCAGACGGGCGGAATCGCGCTCGTGGTCTCCTGGGTGAATTCGATCGAGAACCAGGCCACCACGATGCCGAGCACCTGGCTGCCCGTATCGCCCATGAACGAGCGCGCGCTGGCCCAGGGCAGCGGCACGTTGAAGACCAGAAAGCCGACCAGCGCGCCGATCAGGACGACGAGGAACTTCAACGCGTTCGCGTCGCCGACTGACCAGGCGAAAAACGCGAAGTAGGCAAGGATGGCGAGCACGAGGGTGCCGGCCAGGCCGTCAACGCCATCGAAAGTATTGATGGCATTGATTACCGCCACGGTTGCAAACACGGTGAGCGGAATGGCCCAGTTCATCAGATCGACCGGTCCGCGGCCGAAGAGGTCGCCCAGCGAATGCAGGAAGTGGTTTCCAAGCGAGGTCATCAACACGGCCGCCAGCACCTGGACACCGAGCTTGGTGCGCGGGAACACCTTGCCGCGATCATCGAGAAGTCCGATGACCGCGAGAACCACGACCGCCGCCAGCAGCGCGTGGTAGCTGCCCATTGCCGACAGCGAGAAAGAAAGGGCGACGAAGAGACTGATTGTGATGGCGAGCCCGCCGGTCAGCGGCGTGGGAACGTCATGGCGCTTCCGGCCCCCCGGGTGGTCGATCAGTCCGAACCGCTCCGCGGGCCCACGCATCCACAAGATGAGCAGGTAGGTCGTGGCACACGCGACCAAGGCTTGCAGGAGATATGTCACGGGAGGGAATTCTTCTTCTGCGCGGCCTCGATTATGCCGTTGCTTCGCACAACTTTTCTTGCCTCAGGCAGTGACCGTTGAGCAATGTCACAACTTTCGTCGCGTGCGCACATCAGCATCTCGTTCGAGAGCCTGGACTTCATCCTGGCCTCATCGGGAAGGGGGCTGAGAGAGCTGCGGCTAATATTCCGTCCAGTCCCTTTCGCCAGCGCCACCAATGATTTTTGTAACGGGCGGAGCCGGGTTCATCGGCTCGAATTTCGTAACGGATTGGCTCACTGATTCCCGTGAGCCGGTACTGGTCGTCGACAAGCTCACGTATGCGGGGAGCCTGGAAAACCTTGCCATGGTGCGCGACCGGGCGGAATTCAGCTTCGAGCGCCTGGATATCTGCGATGGCACCGCGCTACTGGATCTGTTTCGCGCGCATCAGCCGCGTGCGCTCGTAAATTTTGCCGCCGAGAGCCACGTGGACCGCTCGATCCTCGGTCCGGCCGAGTTCATCAGGACCAACATCAACGGCACCTTCGCGCTGCTCGAGGCGGCGCGCGCGTACTGGATCGAGTCGAGGGGCGAAGGCCAGAACAGGTTTCGCTTCCTCCACGTTTCCACCGACGAGGTATACGGATCGCTGGGCGAAACCGACGCGGCGTTTTCCGAGGCCACCGCGTATGCGCCGAACAGCCCGTATTCGGCGTCGAAGGCCGCCTCCGATCACCTGGTGCGCGCCTACCACCACACCTACGGGCTGCCCACGCTCACCACCAACTGCAGCAACAACTACGGTCCCTACCAGTTTCCGGAGAAGCTGGTTCCGTTGACCATCCTGAATGCGATCGACGGCAAGCCGCTGCCCGTCTACGGCGATGGGCGCAATGTGCGGGATTGGCTCTACGTCGGCGACCATTGCGCGGCGATCCGCGAGGTGCTGGCTGGCGGGAGCCCGGGACACGTCTACAACATCGGCGGCAAGAACGAGAAACGCAACATCGAGGTCGTGCAGGCAATCTGCGCCATCCTCGACGAGCTGCACCCGCGAGCCAGCGGCAGCTACGCGCAGCAGATCACGTTCGTCAAGGACCGGCCCGGGCACGACCTGCGCTATGCCATCGATGCACGCAAGATCGAGGCCGAGCTGGGCTGGCGGCCGGCGGAGACCTTCGAGACCGGCATTCGCAAGACGGTGCGCTGGTTCCTCGCCAACCGGGAATGGGTCGACCACGTCCGCGACGGGCGGTATCGCGACTGGCTGGGCCAGCAGTACGGCAAGGCGGCGTAGCCGTGTCGGTCCGGCGCAAGGGCATCGTGCTTGCCGGCGGGTCCGGCACGCGTCTGTACCCGGTCACGCAAGCCGTATCGAAGCAGCTGCTGCCCGTCTACGACAAGCCGATGGTCTATTACCCGCTGACCACGCTGATGCTGGCCGGGATTCGCGACGTGCTGGTCATCTCGACGCCGCAGGACACGCCGCGCTTCGAGGACCTCTTGCGCGACGGCAGCCAATGGGGCATGAACATCCGCTACCAGGTGCAGCCGTCGCCGGACGGGTTGGCGCAGGCGTTCATCCTGGGCCGCGAGTTCGTCGGCCGCGACCCCGCGGCGCTCATCCTGGGCGACAACATCTTCTATGGCCATGATCTCGCGCAGGCGCTGCTGCGCGCGTGCGCGCGCGCCGACGGTGCGACGGTCTTTGCCTACCATGTCAACGATCCGGAGCGGTACGGCGTGGTCGAGTTCGACCGCCGCGGGCGCGCGGTGAGCATCGAGGAAAAGCCCAAGTCACCGCGCTCCAACTACGCGGTCACCGGGCTCTATTTCTATGACAACGGGGTGCTCGACATCGCAGCTTCGATCAAGCCATCCGCACGCGGCGAGCTGGAGATTACCGACGTCAACCAGCTCTACCTTCGAGCCAACGCGCTCACCGTCGAGGTGATGGGGCGCGGCACGGCGTGGCTCGATACCGGCACGCACGGATCATTGCTCGAGGCGTCGCTGTTCATCGAGACCATCGAGAAACGCCAGGGACTGAAGATCGCGTGCCCCGAGGAGATCGCCTATCGTCTCGGCTGGATTTCCGCTGAGCAGGTCGAACGCCTGGCCGCGCCGCTGGCCCGCAACGAGTACGGCCGTTACCTGCTGCAGATGTTGAACGATACGGTCCTTCCGCCGACGACGTAGCAACCATCATGAAAGTCACTCCCACTGGGCTGCCGGAGGTGCTTCTGCTCGAGCCGAAGGTATTCGGCGACGAGCGCGGCTTCTTCATGGAGAGCTGGAATGCGCGGACGTTCCGCGAAACGACCGGCCTCGACGTGCAGTTCGTGCAGGACAACCACTCGCGCTCGGCCAGGAACGTGCTGCGCGGCATCCACTACCAGGTTGTGAGTCCACAGGGCAAGCTGGTACGGGTGGTGACTGGCGCGGTCTTCGACGTCGCCGTGGACCTGCGCCGGTCCTCCTCCAACTTTGGCAAGTGGGTCGGCTTCGATCTCAGCGCCGAGAACATGCGACAACTCTGGGTGCCGCCCGGCTTCGGGCACGCGTTTCTCGTGACGAGCGAGAGCGCAGACTTTCTCTACAAGACGACCGAGTTCTGGGTGCTCGAACATGACCGCTCCCTGCGCTGGAACGACCCCGTAGTCGCGGTGCGGTGGCCCCTCGGCGGTGCGCAGCCGTTGCTTGGGGCCAAGGACGCAGCTGCGCCGTTGCTGGCGGACGCAGAGGTCTTTTCATGATGCAGCGGTGGGAACGGATGCGGCCGCTTCATTGGGAAGACGGTGTGCGATGAGCGGAGCGGAGCTCAAGGCGCTGCCAGGCTTCTCCACCGCGCCATCGATGCTCGTCTCGGTGGTGTGGCGCCAGCGCCAGCTCCTGTGGCAGCTGACCAAACGAGAAATGCACGATAGGTATCGCGGGTCGTGGCTTGGGACGGCGTGGTCGTTCATCACCCCGCTGTTGATGCTTGCGATCTACACGTTTGTCTTCGCTGTCATATTCAGGGCGAGATGGGGCGGCGCGTCCGCAGAGAGCACTCATCACGTTGCCATCGTTCTCTTCTCGGGACTGATCGTTTACACGCTGTTCGCCGAATGCGTCAATCGAGCACCTGGCTTGGTGCTGTCGTCGCCAAGCTATGTCAAGAAAGTCGTCTTCCCGCTGGAACTGCTTCCGCTGCCTGTGATGGGAGGCGCCTTGTTCCATGCCTCCGTCAGTCTCATAGTCCTGCTTGCAGCGATGCTCCTGTCCGGCGACGCCATTCCCCCCACGTTGCCCCTGCTTCCGCTCGTGGTCCTGCCGCTGGTGCTCGCTACCGTGGGCGCGATGTGGTTCCTCGGCAGCCTCGGGGTTTACCTGCGCGACATAAGCCAGGTCGTTGCGTTGCTAACGACCGGTCTCCTCTTTCTGGCACCCGTGTTCTATCCGGTCTCAGCCGTCCCGGAACGGTATCGGCCTCTGCTCGAATTCAATCCGTTGACCTTCGTGATCGAGTCGGCACGCGCAGTAATCATCGACGGTCGTTTGCCCAATCTGGGCGTTTGGACCGCCCAGCTTCTGGCGGGCCTGATCATCGCGTGGGGGGGGTTTGCCTGGTTCCAGCGCACTCGCAAGGGGTTCGCCGATGTCCTCTAGCGAGATCGCGGTGCGCGTTGACCATGTCAGCAAGCACTACCACATCTACGAGCGCCCGGAGGACAGGCTCAAGCAGGCACTCGTGCCGAGGTTGCGCCGCTTCGTTGGACTCGGACCGCGGACCTACTGTCGGGACTTCATAGCGCTCGAGGACATCTCGTTCGACGTTCGCCGCGGCGAGACGATCGGAATCATCGGCCGCAACGGCGCCGGCAAGTCGACCCTGCTGCAGATTCTTTGCGGCACGCTGGCGCCGTCAGGCGGCACCGTGGAGACTCGCGGCCGGATCGCGGCACTGCTTGAGCTCGGCTCGGGTTTCAATCCGGATTTCACGGGGCGCGAGAATGTCTACCTGAACGCTGCCGTGCATGGCCTGACGCGCGAAGAGATCGAGGCGCGGTTCGATGGGATCACGACGTTCGCCGACATCGGCGACGTGCTGGACCAGCCGATCAAGACGTATTCGAGTGGCATGGTCATGCGCCTTGCGTTCTCGGTGATCGCACATGTCGATGCAGATATTCTGATCATCGACGAGGCACTCGCGGTCGGGGACGCCTACTTCACGCAGAAGTGCATGAGGTTCCTCCGCGGCTTCATGAACCGCGGGACGGTCATCTTCGTGAGTCACGACACCGGTGCGGTCGTGAGCCTTTGCCAGCGGGTTGTCTGGCTCGAACACGGGCGGGTGAAGGCGGTCGGCGAGCCGCGAGACCTGATGAATGCCTACCTGGCGGACTATTACAGGCAGCTCCAGGGTGAATCAGATCACGTCGGGGCGCGCCCGCGGGCGCAGGCCCGAACGGACGCGGACTTCCGCGATGCGCGGCAGGACCTTACGAATGCCTCCTTGCTTAGAAACGACATCGAGGCCTTCCGTTTCAAACCGGACGCCGCGTGCTTCGGCCTCGGCGGAGCGAGCATTCTGGACGTCACGCTCTGTGACGCAGATGGGCACCCGCTCGCGTGGTGTGTGGGCGGCGAGGATGTGACGTTGACGATCGACGTTCAGGTGCACGAGGCCATGAGCAGCCCGATCGTCGGTTTTCTGCTCAAGGACCGGCTCGGCCAGTACCTGTTCGGCGACAACACCTACCTCAGCTACGTGACGCAACCGGTCGCCGCACCCGCTGGCAGCACGATGAGGGCGGCGTTCGGTTTCCGCATGCCCATCCTGCCCAAGGGTGACTACAGCTTCGAGGTTGCAGTCGCCGATGGTTCACAAAGCGAACACGTGCAGCACCACTGGCTTCACGATGCACTGATCATCAGGTCGCACTCGAGCAGCGTGTCGACCGGCCTCGTGGGTATCCCGATGAGGACCATCGAACTTGGCGTTCACAGACCCGCAGATCACTCGCGCGCGAGCGAGGCGGGGCTCGCGCATGGGTGAACATTCTCTATCCGATCAGGCGCTGGAAGAGGTCCTGAGACATCCTGTCACGAAATGGAACGTATTCCGGCAGCCGACTCGACACCCATCGAGCGCGCGGCGGGAGCGGAAGAACGCGGTGGGCTGAAGGATGCTCGAGTTCACCGGTGAGCGTTACCTGCCCGAGGTCGAAGGACAGATCGCGCTCGAGCACCTGCACCGCTATTTCCTCGCAGCGCGTCTCGTCAAAGGCAAGGAGGTCCTCGACATCGCCAGCGGCGAGGGATACGGCTCGGCGATCCTCGCCGAGAGCGCGAAATCTGTGGTCGGCGTCGACATATCGCGTGAAACGATCGAGCATGCGGGCAGGAAATACGCCGGGATCTCGAACCTGCGCTATCTCGTGGGCGATTGCGGTGCAATTCCGCTCGAGGGCGCGTCGGTCGATGCGGTGGTGAGTTTCGAGACGATCGAGCACCACGACAAGCATGAGGCGATGATGAGCGAGATCAAGCGGGTCCTGCGCCCGGGCGGCCTTCTCGTCATCTCTAGCCCCGACCGCCACAACTACTCGGAAGTGCCGGGATACCGGAACGAATTCCACGTGAAGGAGCTTTACCGGCACGAGTTCGAGTCGCTTCTCGCTGCGCACTTCAGGCGCTTCATGATCCTCGGGCAGCGTGTCGGGTATGGCTCATTCGTGCTGTCCGACTCGCCTGCCGGGTTCGTCAACATCCGGCGTCGCGGCGATTCGATCGAAGAAGCGGCCGGCATCGCCGCACCCGTCTATCTCATCGCGGTCGCGAGCGATGGGGAACTTCCTTTCCTGGAGGGCGGCCTGCTCGAACAGGAGCTCGAGAACAGCGATGTCGTACGGGAACTGACCCGGAAAGTGGCCGAGCGCGAAGGACAGGTCGCCGGACTGACCCACGCCGTCGAGGTGCGCAACGGCGAAGTCGCCGAATTACGTCGAAACCTAGAGACCTTGACCGCCGCTCTCGATGCCAGTAATCGCGCGTTCGACGAGCGTGCGGCCTTGATCGCCAGCTTGCAGGCTGGCTTGGCCGATGGGCAGCGTGAGCTCGAGCAGGTCTATCGGTCACGCTCCTGGCGTCTGACAAAGTGGCTGCGGTTCTTGGGCCGCGTATCGAGAGGCGAGTGGGCGAGCATCGCCGCCTCTTTGCGGCGTTACGTCAGTGCCGTGCGAGGCGGCGGCGGAGGTCACTTCATCGCGCCGTCCCAACGGGTCCCATCCCCCGGCTCTTCGGGTGGCACGCGTTCCGCGCGCGTGTCCCCGGCCGTTGCGTCCACCGCGAAGGCGCTCTCTCCGGCTGTAGCCTCGGTGCATCATGAGCCGCGCAGTCGGATGCTCCTCGTGAGCTACTACTGTCCGTCGCGTGCCCACGGCGGAGGACTGCGCGTGCTGGATATCTACTCCCTCATCAGGCGCCGCGCGCCGGACGTCGAACTGCATCTCTACACGCACCGCCGACCATCCATCGACTGGCCGGACGCGGATATCGATCGGATCTTCGACCGCGTCTACTGGTCGCCGTCCGAAGAACTCAGCGCGGCAGGTCTGTCCCGCCTGGCTGGCGATCTGCCCTGGTTCGACGTCATCGATCTGCAGTTTCACCAAGCCGCATTCGACATCGATGGGTTCCGGCGGCACGGCCGGCGGATCCTGTTTACGCCGATGGAGTCGCTCACCAGGGTTCTATTCCTGCAGGCACGCCGGAGTGGTCCAACCGCATCGCCTTGGGTCAGGATGCGCGAGTTGGCGCGCGGCTTCCGCTCAGTGGCGGAAGAAGTGCTGTTCAGCTTCAAGGCAGACCATGTCATCTGCGTGTCCCGCTCGGATGCGGCGTTCCTTCGCATGATTACCTGCCTGCGAAAGGTGCAGTACCTGGAAACCGGCGTGTCCGAAATCGAGTTCGGCGATGGGGCGGTCGCCAGCCTCGAGCCGCGCCCGCTTGCCCTCACCGGGCCGGTTGTTCTCTACGTCGCGTATTTCGGATCGCAGACCAACATCGACGCCCTCAAGTGGTACCTCGACGAGGTGCATCCCCAGGTGCGCGCACGTGTTCCCGGCTACAGGCTGCAAGTGGTAGGGCGCGGTGATCTGTCCGGTTTTGCAGCCTACGCTGGTGCCGACGTCGAACTCGTCGGCGAAGTGCAACGGCTTGCCCCTTCCATCGCCGGCGCGCGTGTCGGCATCGCGCCCGCCCTTGGCGGATCCGGGTTCCGCGGCAAGGTCAACCAGTACGCGCTCTTCGGCGTGCCGAGCGTCGTGTCGCCGATCGCGGCGAAGGGTCTGGCCTATTGCCATGGGCATGATGTGTTGATCGGGGAGACGGCGCATGCCTTTGCCGACCACTGCGTGTCCCTGCTGACCGACGCGGCATGCAACGATCGGATCGGTTCCAATGCGCGGGCCACGTGCCTCGCGCGTTACAGCTGGGATGCCAAGTGGCCGGCGATCGCGCGCTTCTACGGCCTCGCGGAAGTGCGATGACACCTGCTGCGACTATCGTCGTCCCTTCGTATCGGCACGGTGCGTTCATCAGGCGGCGCATCGAATCGATCCTCGAACAGACCCGGCGCGACTTCGAACTCATCGTCATCGACGACTGCTCTCAAGACGACTCCGATACGATCATCCGCGCCCTGCAGGCGGAGCATGGATTCACCTATATCCGAAACGAGCGCAACTCGGGCTCTCCGTTTTCGGCTTGGGAACAAGCCGGAGCGCTGGCGAAGGGCCGATACCTCTGGATCTGCGAGAGCGATGACGTGGCCGAGCCGGAATTCCTCGAGGTCGGAGTGTCCACCCTCGACGCGGAGCCGCAGGCAGCACTTTTTTATTGTGACTCAAACGTCATCGACACGACCGGCACCTGCGTCGGCCACACGGACGATTTCTTCCACGAGATCTGGAAGGAGACGCGCTGGGACAGATCTTTCGTCAATGACGGTGCGGCCGAGCTCGAAGCGTTCCAGGTTCGGGGGCAGACAGTGCCCAATATGAGCTCGGCCCTGATCCGCACGTCGGCGTTCCGCGAGGCCTACAGGCCTTTCCTGAAGAGGCTGAAGCTGACAGGGGACTGGCTCTTCATCGGTTGGGTGCTGCAGCAGGGGAAGGTCGTATACCAAAAGCGGACGCTGAACAACTTTCGTCGTCACGACGCGACCTCGCGGGCCAGCGTGGTTTCTGCGCGGTCCCAGGCCGAGTTCATCATCACGAAATGCCTGTTGTTCTCGGCGTCGCACAGACCCACGACAGAGCTTGCCTCGCTCCTCAGCACAGACGCGGTGCGGTTTCTGCACGAGCGCGCGCGCTGGTGGGAAGTGGTCTCAGCGCTGCTGCGCATCTCGCCGACGGCCACCTTCTCGGCGGCAACACGGCTGGCCGTTTCTTTGGTGTCGAATCCTCGTTATATCGAGCGCTTCAGGGCAAGGCGCCGCATGGCCAGTGGGGGTGGTTAGTGGCAATGGACATCGACCGGCGCGCCCGCGTGCTCGTGACCGGCGGCACCGGACTCGTGGGCCATGCGCTCATTTCGTTGTTGCGACGCGAGGGTTTTGCAAACGTCGTCGGCGTCGGCAGCCGTGATTTCGACCTGCGCGCCGATGCGGAAGTGTCACGCATGTATGCACAGACGCGGCCGGATTTTGTGTTCCACCTCGCGGCCCGTGTCCACGGAATCGGCGGCAACCAACGCTATAAGTCAGACGTGCTCTACGAGAACGTCCTCATCAATACACACGTCGTCGAGCACGCACGGCGTGCCGGCGTGGTGAAGCTTGTCGCGATGGGCAGTGGCTGCGTCTACCCGGAATTGCCCGGTGTGGAGGAGCTACGCGAAGAGCAGATCTGGCTCGGCCCGCCGCACCCCTCCGAGGACTCGTACGCTCACTCCAAACGGTTGATGCTGGCCCAGTTGATCGCGGCGAAGGAGCAGTACGGTTTCAATTCGGCGTTCGCCGTCAGCGGCAACCTTTATGGGCCGCATGACAGCTTCGACGTCGAGTTCGGACACGTGACACCGGCTCTCGTCGCGAAGTTCTTCAACGCCAGGCGTGAGGGCACGCCGGTGCGCATCTGGGGTTCCGGCACCGCCGTGCGCGATTTCTCGCATGCGGATGACGCGGCAGCGGGGCTTCTGGCCGTGCTGCGGCAGGCAGAGGGCCCCATCAATCTCGGCAGTGGATTGCGTCACACGATCCGCGAAATCGTCGATGCGCTCGTCGAGGCGACGGGTGGCACGGTGAAAATCGAATGGGACGCGAGCAAGCCGGACGGCCAGCACCGGCGCTTCTACGACGTG
>DATJUX010000031.1:0-18804 GCA_035502095.1 Burkholderiaceae bacterium | reverse complement strand
TGCCGGGGCGCCCCGGCACCGCCCGATCGGCGACCTGCGTCGCGGGTCTACTCGCCGGAGACCGGCGCGGCGACCGGACGCGGCGCCTCGTGGCGCCGGCGCGTGTACCAGTAGTGAAGGCGATCGAGGTAGAGATAAACCACGGGCGTCGTGAACAGCGTCAGCGCCTGCGACAGCAGCAGTCCGCCCACCATCGCGTAGCCGAGCGGCCGCCGCAGTTCCGATCCCTGGCCGTGGCCGAGCATCAGCGGCAGACCCGCGAGCAGCGCGCACATCGTGGTCATCATGATCGGGCGGAAGCGCAGCAGGCAGGCGTGCCTGATCGCTTCGAGCGGCGCGAGTCCGTGTTCGCGCTCGGCGGTGAGTGCGACGTCGACCATCATGATCCCGTTCTTCTTGACGATGCCGATCAGCAGGATGATGCCGATCAGCGCGATGACCGTGAGCTCGTAACCGCCGGCCATCAGGATTAGCAGCGCCCCGACGCCGGCCGAAGGCAGCGTCGAAAGGATGGTGAGTGGGTGGATGTAGCTCTCGTACAGCAGGCCGAGCACGATGTAGACGGCGATCAACGCGGCAGCGATCAGGTACGGCTGCGTGGCGAGCGAATCGGTGAATGCCTTCGCCGTGCCCTGGAACGACCCGGTGAGCGCCTGCGGCAGTCCCATCTGCGCCTGCGCCTTGTTGATCGCGTTGACCGCGTCGCCGAGCGCCGCGCCCGGCGCCAGGTTGAACGACAGGGTGACCGCGGGGAACTGGCTCTGGTGGCTGATCGACAGGTAGGCGGTCTTGTTGGTATCGACGCTGACGAACGTCGATAGCGGGACCTGCTGTCCGGTCAACGGCGAGGTCAGGTAGAGCTTGCTGAACAGCGACGGATCGGTCTGCAGTTCCGGCGTGACTTCGAGCACGACGTGATAGCTGTTGATCTGGGTGAAGAACTGGCTCACCTGCCGCTGCCCGATCGCGTCGTAGATGGTGGCGTCGATGGTTGCGGGCGAGATGCCGAAGCTCGAGGCCCGGTCGCGGTCGATCGTCAGCGTGGCGGTGCTGGCGGCGTTCTGCAGGTCGGAGGCGACGTCGGTCAGCTGCGGCAGCTGCTGGAATCGCGCCAGCACCCTGGGCGCCCATTCGTTGAGCTCGTTCAGGTCGGCGTCGGTCAGGGTGTATTGGAACTGCGTGCGTGCCAGCCGGCCGCCCACGTTGATGTCCTGGCCGGCCTGCATGAACAGCGTCACGCCTTCGATCCCGGCGAGCTTCGGGCGCAGGCGCGCGATGATCTGGTCGGCGCTCAGCGTGCGGCCTTCGGCTTTCGGCTTCAGCACGATGAAGAAGTTGCCCGTGTTGTAGGTCGAGGAGTTGCCGAACATGCCGAGGCCGCTCACGTCCGGGTCCTGGCGCACGACGTCGGCGATCTGGATCATGCGGCGATTCATCGCCGCGAACGACGAGTCCTGCGCCGCCTGCGCGTTGCCGAAGATGAACCCGGTGTCCTGCTGCGGGAAGAAGCCCTTGGGGACGTAGACGTAGAGAAGCACCGAGGCCGCCATCGTGAGCAGGAACACGCACAGCGTGGCGAACTGGTGGCGCAGCACCACGTCCAGCCCGTGCTTGTAGCCGCCGAGCATCGCCTCGAAGAACCGTTCGGCCAGCATGTAAACGCGGCCGTGCCGGCCGGGTTCGACGTGCTTGAGGTACCGCGAGCACAGCATCGGCGTCAGCGTGAGCGAGACGAACACCGAGACCGCGATGGCCATGGTCACGGTAAGCGCGAATTCGCGGAACAGGCGGCCGACGACGCCGCCCATCAGGAGCAGGGGGATGAAGACGGCCACCAGCGAGACCGAGATCGATATGATCGTGAAGGCGATCTCGCCCGCGCCCTGCAGCGCGGCCTCCAGCGGCGACTTGCCCTCCTCCACGTGGCGGTAGATGTTCTCCAGCATCACGATCGCGTCGTCGACCACGAAACCGACCGAAATCGTCAGCGCCATCAGAGACAGGTTGTCGAGGCTGAACTTCGCGAGATACATCACCGCGCACGTGCCGAGCAGGGCGAGCGGCACGGTCACGCTCGGGATCACGGTGGCCGCGAGGTTGCGCAGGAACAGGAAGATCACCATCACCACCAGGGCGATGGTCAGCATCAGCGTCGATTCGACGTCGTGCACCGAGGCGCGGATCGTCTGCGTGCGGTCGACCAGCGTGTGCACCTCGATCGTCGGCGGAATCGCGGCGCGCAGGCGCGGCAGGGCCGCGCGGATGCGATCCACCGTCGCGATGACGTTGGCGCCGGGCTCCTTGTAGATGACCAGCAGGATCGAGCGATCGTTGGCGATGGCGCTTTCGGGCGGCGCGGCAGCGCCCTTGTAGGCCCACGCGGCGACCTTGCGGTCTTCCGGCGCGTCGATGGCGACGCCGATGTCGCGCACCCGCACCGGGGCGCCGTTCTTGTACGCGAGCACGACGTCGTTCCAGGGCGCCGCCGTCAGCAGCTGGTCGTTGGTGTACACGGTGAACGCCTGCGCGGCGCCGTCGACCGTGCCCTTGGGCTGGTTCACCGAGATGTTGGCGATGACGGTGCGCAGGTCCTCCAGGCTCAGCCCCATGCCGGCCACGCGGGTCGGGTCGACCTGGATGCGGATGGCGGGCTTCTGCGCGCCGCCGATGTTGACCAGGCCCACGCCGGAGATCTGCGAGATCTGCTGCGCGAGGATGTTGTCGGCGTAGTCGTTGACCTTGATCAGCGGCAGCGTCTTCGACTGCACCGTGATCAGCATGATCGGCGCGTCGGCGGGATTGACCTTGCGGTAGGTCGGCGGGCTGGGCAGGTTGGGCGGCAGCTGACCCGACGCGGCGTTGATCGCCGTCTGCACGTCGAGCGCGGCGCTGTCGATCGAGCGCTCCAGGTCGAACTGCAGCGTGATCTGCGTGGAGCCGATGCCGGAGAGCGACGTCATCTGCGACAGCCCCGAGATGAGCGAGAACTGGCGCTCCAGCGGCTGCGCGACGTTCGAGGCCATCGTCTCCGGGCTCGCCCCGGGCAGGCTTGCCGAGACCTGCAGCGTCGGGAAGTCCACCTGCGGCAGCGGCGCGACCGGCAGCAGCGGAAAGGCCGCGATGCCGGTGAGCAGGATCGCCGCCGACAGGAGGGTCGTGCCGATCGGCCTTTTGATGAAGTTGGCGGAGACGTTCACTTGGAAGCCTCCGCGGGCGGCGCCGCCGGCGCCTGCGCAGCGCCGGAGGTCTCGACCACCTTGATGCCGGGCTTGATCTTGAACTGTCCGTCGACCACGACGCGCTCGCCCGCGGCGAGGCCCTTGTCGATCACGGCCATGCCGTCCTGGATCTGCGCCACGACGACCGGCTGGGTGCGCACCGTCTTGTCGCTGTCCACCACGTACGCGAACGTGCCGTCCTGGCTCCGCTGCACGACGGCGGCGGGCACCGTGATGGCCCGGCTGCGGCGGCCGAGCATCAGCCTGGCGTTGACGTACTGCCCCGGCCACAGCTGGTGGTCGGGATTCGCGAACCTCGCCTTGAGCTGCACCGTCCCGGTGGACGTGTCGATCTGGTTGTTGAGCAGGATCAGCCGGCCGGTGGCGATCGGGTTCTCGCCGATGCGCGGATACGCCACCACGGTGAGGGGCGTGCGGCTCGCGCGCTGCGCGGCATTGATCTGCTGCACCACGTCCTCCGGCAGCGTGAAGACGACCGAGATCGGATCGATCTGGTTGATGACGAGCAGGCCGCCCGGGTCGGCGGCGTGCACGATGTTGCCCGGGTCGACCAGGCGTGCGCCGACCCGGCCGCTGATCGGTGCCGTGATGGTGGTGTAGGTAAGCTGCACCTCGGCGAAGTTGATCTGCGCCGCGTCGGTCTTGATCGCCGCCTCGAGCTGCGCGACCAGGGCCTTCTGCGTGTCGACCTGCTGCTGGGTGGCGGCGTCCTCGCCGATGAGCATGAGGTAGCGCGCCAGGTCGGCGCGTGCGTTGACGAGCTGCGCTTCATCCTTGTCCTTCTGTGCCTTGGCCTGCAGCAGTTGCGCCTGCAACGTGCGGGGGTCGATCTGCACCAGCAGTTGGCCTTCCCTGACGTCCTGTCCCTCGGTGAAGGCCACCTTGTCGAGCTGGCCGTCGATGCGCGGCTTGACCGTCACGGACATTGCGGCGACCACCGTGCCGACGCCTGTGCGGTAAAGCGGCACGTCCTGCTCGCGTACCAGCGTCGACGTGACCGGTACCGCTGGCGTGACCTTGGCGGCGGGCGGATTCTCCGCACTGGCGCGATGGGCCAGCGCCCACACCGCGCCCAGCACGACGACGACGAGAACGGCGGCGGGTATCGCGTAGCGGCGGGCGCGGGCGGGAGTCATGGATGCCTCTCGAGTTCGAATCAGCGTGCCGGCGCGGCCGCTTCCGTTTCAAGCATCGCGGTTTCCCAGCCGCCGCCCGTCGCCTTGACCAGCGCCACGGAGGCCACGAGCTGGCGCGCGCGCAGCTGGACCAGCGTGCGCTCGTTGCCGAGCGCCAGGGTCTGCGCGGTGACGACCGCGAGGTACGTCGCCGTGCCGGCGCGGTACTGCCTGAGGGCCATCTGTTCCGAAAGTTGCGAGGACTGGACCGCGCGCTCCTGCACGGTCGCTTCCTCGTCGAGCACGCGCAGGGTGGCCAGGTTGTCTTCGACCTCCTGGAAGCCCCCGAGCACGGTAAGCCGGTATTGCGACACGGTGGCGTCGTACGCTGCGACCGCCTGCGCATCGCGTGCGGCGCGCAGGCCGCCGTCGAACAGCGTGCCCGCAAGCGCCGCACCGAGCGACCAGACCCGGACCGGTGCCTCGAGCAGCGGAGCGAGGTGGCTGCTGTCGTAGCCGCCGCTCGCCGCGAGCACCAGGCTGGGGAAATACGCCGCGCGGGCCACGCCGATGTTCGCGTTGGCTTGTGCGACCCGGCGTTCCGCGCCTGCGATGTCGGGCCGGCGCTGGAGCAGGTCGGACGGCACGCCGGCGGGCGTCACCGGGATGCGCGCCGTGGGCTGGGCCGGCGGCAGCGTGAAGGTAGCGGGCGCACGGCCGAGCAGGAAAGCGATGGCGTGCTCGAGTTGCGCGCGCTGCGCCAGCAGGTCGATGCGCTGCGCGTCGGCGGACTGCAACTGCGTATCGGCAAGCGCGACGTCCGAGCGCAGGACGATGCCCGCCTTGTACTGGTCCTGCGTCAGCTTCAGCGCGTGCGTGTAGGCCTCGACGGTACGGGCGAACAGGTCGATACCTTCGTCGGTGGCGCGCAGCAGGAAATAGTCCTGCGCCAGCTGCGCCTGCACGCTGAGGCGCGCGGCGGCCAGGTCGGCCGCGCTCGCACGCTCGCCGGCCGTACCCGCCTCGACCGAGCGGCGCACGCTGCCCCACAGGTCGGGCTCCCAACTCGTGACGAGCGCGACGCTCGCCGAGTTGCCGAGCTCGATCACGCCATTCGAGATCGTACGCGCGCGTCCGGCGGCGGCGGTCGCACCCAGCGTCGGGTAGTAGCCGGCGCGGGCGGCGTCCGTCGCGCTGCGTGCCGCGCGGTATTGCGCCTCGGCAAGGCGGATGTTCTCGTTGGCCTTGTTGGCTTCGTCGATCAGCTCGTTCAGCTTGTCGTCGCCGTACTGGGTCCACCACGGGTGCGCGGCGTCGACCTGGCTCGGCTCGGCGTCTTTCCAAGGGCCGGCCTCCTTGTAGGCGGCGGGCGCCTCGATGCGAGGGCGGACGTAGTCAGGACCCGCCGCGCAGCCGGCAAGAAACCCTGCCGCAGCCGTCAGGCACGCAAGCCGGTGACGTCGGGACATGGCGCGGACGGCGTGCTTGCAGCGCAGGGCGGGTTCATGGCGATCGTCATGAAGCGGAGCAAAGGAAGTCCGAAGACACTCATTTAACCAGCCTGAGCGTTCACCGGGACACGTGTGTTACAAGGTGCGGGTGCTTCGATGACAAATGACCCCGAACCAAAACGGCGGGCGTTACCCGCTTGGGTCAAATGTCACAAGCCCTGCTCCGGCCTGACACCGAAACCCGCCACGGGGCTTGGCAGGATCGGCGGCGTTCGGCGGGCCACTGGCTGGAGCGGGAAGGGCGATTGAATGTCCGCGTCGAAATACCGACCCGCGGAGGCGCACCTCGGGCTGTCGATCAGGGGAGTGTGCAGCGCGTCGACACATCGATGGGCGCGGCCCGGGCGATGAGCCGCGGGGAGAGCAGCGGGCGGCGCTGTTTCGCGGCCAACCACAGCGTATGAAAGGCGTGATCTCGAAACTGCTGAACGTGTCGCCCCTGACGTGGGCGGCGCTCGGGATCGCGCTGGCCGCGGCCGCCGCGGCTGCGGTCCTGCTCTGGCATCTGCGCGGCGACGCGGTCGACGTGCAGGCGCGCGAACTCGGACTGCTTTCGCTCGCGTTGACCGACGACCTGGACCGCGGGCTGAGAGGCGCCGAAGCGGGCCTCGGCGCGATCAGCGAAGAACTGCGCGAACACCCGGCGACGCTGCTCGGCGCCGACGCGGCGGAGGCGCTGCAGACCCGCGCCCAGCTGATGCCGCTCGTGCAGACGCTCTGGCTGGTCGACCACACCGGCCGCGTGCTGTCGGCATCGGCCGAGGCGCCGCCGCCCGACCTGCAGTCGTTCCAGCCCGCGCTCGGCCGGCTGGCTGACCGCACGCTCGCTGTGAGCCGCCCGTTCATCGAACCGGGCGCAAAACAGTCGGTGGTCGCGCTCGCCTATCGCTTCACGGGCCCGCAAGGTGCCACCGATGGGTGGATCCTCGCGGCGCTGCCGGCGCCGGCGCTGCTCGGCGCGTTCTCGGCGGCTTCGCCCGCGTCCGACGCGCGGATGGCCGTGTTCCGCGACGACGGCGTGCGTCTCGCCGGCTCGATCGTGGCCAACCCGCGGCTCGATGAAGCTACCGTGGCGCAACGGCTGGCCGTCATGCGCGGCATGGAGGTGCGCAAGTTCCACGACGGCAGCGAACGGCTGGTGAGCTTCCACGCCTTGCAGCGATACGGCCTGAGCGTCGTGCTCACGCGCGATCTGCCGGCGGTGCTCGCGCCCTGGCAGCAGGCGGCCGGCGTCGCCGCGGCAGGGACGGTGATCCTGCTCGCGATCCTGGTTGCGTCGGTGCATCTCGTGCAACGCGCCGACCGCCGCCGGCTGGAGGCGCAGCGTGCGCTGCACGCGCAACGCGCGCGCGCGAGCAAGCTCGAATCGCTGGGGACGCTGGCGGGCGGCGTGGCGCACGACTTCAACAACCTGCTCGCGTCGATCATCGGCTTCGGCGAACTGGCGCAGGATTCCGCACCGCCCGGCAGCGACCAGGCGCGGCAGCTCGACAAGGTGATGCGGGCCGCGCTGCGCGGGAAGGCGCTGTCCGAGCGGATCCTCGCGTTCAGCCGGGGCGGCGCGCGCACGTCGACCGTGTTCGAGCTCGAAGCAGTGGTGAGCGAGGTGCTGACGCTGCTTTCCGGTTCGCTGCGGCCCGGCATCGTGCTCGAGCGCGCCCTCGATGCGGCTGGTGGCAACGTGCGCGGCGATCCCACCCAGGCCTTCGAGGCGATCATGAACCTCTGCACGAACGCGATGCAGGCGATGCCGGAAGGCGGCACCGTCAGCGTCGGCCTGGCGCGCGCGCACGTGGCGGCAACGCGCGTGCTGTCGCACAGCCGCCTCGGGGCAGGGGACTACCTCGCGCTGTCGATCTCGGACCAGGGCAAGGGCATCTCCACCGCGGTGATGGAGCGGTTGTTCGAGCCTTTCTTCACCACGCGCGGCGACCAGTCGGGCACCGGGCTCGGGCTCGCCGTCGTGCACGGCGTGATCGCCGAATTCGGCGGCGCGATCGACGTGCAGAGCAAACCCGGGCAGGGCGCGCGCTTCACGCTCTATTTTCCCGAGACCGCCGCGGCGCTCGGCGCACCCGCGCCGCCGCCGGTACTCGCCCCGCGCGGTGCGGGACAGGCGCTGCTGGTGGTCGACGACGAGCCCGCGCTGGTCGCGCTCGCGCAGGAGATGCTCGAAGGACTGGGCTACCAGCCGATCGGCTTCAGCGATTCGGTCGAGGCATTGCACGCGGTGCGCGCCCAGCCCGAGCGTTTCGCCGCGGTCATCACCGACGAAGTGATGCCGCGCCTGAACGGGACGCAGTTCACCGAGCAGCTGCGCGCGGTGGCGCCGAGCGTGCCCGTGCTTCTCGTCAGCGGCTACGGCGGCGCCTTGCTCGCAGCACGCGCGGCCGCGGTGGGCGTGACACGCGTGCTCGCCAAGCCATTGCAGCGCGTCGACCTCGCGCGCGCGCTCGCCGACCTGCTGCGCTGAGCCGCAGCGGCGCGCGCGCCGGTGCAGCCCGGTGCGTGACGCGTGAGATGCGATTCCAAGTCAGATGACACGCACGCGGCGGCGTTTCGTCGCGGCGGCGCATAGGTCGCGTACAACAATTGCGACGCGCGCCATGGAGGCGACGGCAGCAAGGCGATCATGAAGGTCGATCTTCGCGCGGTCCCCGTCGAGACCCGGTCCCCGCAACCGGCGTTCGAGGTGTCGGAACTGACGGTCGCGCAGCTGGTGGGCAAGGTCTACGAGGATGCACCGCCGGCCGAGCGCGGCTACATGATCGAGGCGTTGCTGCGCCCCTTGGGCGTGCTGGCGCTCTCTGCCATCGCCAACGGCGTGTTCGCGCGGATGCGGTTGCGCGGCGGCCTGCAGGACCCGGTGGTGCGTCCCGATGACATCGCGCACGTGCGCAGTGCGGACGTGGTCGCACTTGCCGATTGCGCGCAGGAGGCGGGCCTCGACGCGGTCGACTGGCTGGGGCCCGCGCTCATGGCTTCCCCTGCCACCGCCGCCTCGGCGGCGGCCGCGGTACTGGTCGCGATGCTCGTGCAGCGCTTGCAGGGTCGCCGCGCCGAGTCCGTCCGCAGCGAGAGCGAGCCCGGTTGATTCCGCCGCGCTCGCGCCTGCGTGGGTTGCGCCTGCCGGTGCGGATCGCACAACGCGGGCGCGGGCTGCAACACCGCTCCACAACCGGAGAAGCGGCGCCGTGGATCGGAGCACGACCATTTCCCGTTGCGGGACGGTCGTTCAGCTTGCGTTTACCTTGCGGGCTCCCCTTGCGCGACACTTGTCTCGGATTGTGTGGCATTTGCCATCGGGCGGGACTCAGAGCGCCGCAGACTGCGCGCCGCCCGGGAGCTTCTGGCATGTGGCGCAACCTGGCGCTGTGCGCAGCCTTCACGCTTTTTTGTGCCGGTCCCGTCGCGTGCGCGCGGGCCGAGGCCTCCGCACAGCCGCCCGACGGCAAACGGACCGCGGCGACTGCAGCCGGGCCGGCGGCGTTGCCGGACATCGCCGGCCTCGCGGCCCGCGTCGGCCCGAGCGTGGTGAACATTACGGCAAGCGGCAGCCGCGACATCGCGACGGTCGCCGATGCCGACGACGACGGCGACGACGCGCCCGACGTCGACCCGATGCGCGACTTCCTGCGCCGCTTCCAGCAGCAGTTCGGCGGCCTGCCGCCGAAGATCAGCGTGCCGCTGCAGGTGCAGGCCTCCGGCTTCATCGTCCGCGGCGACGGCGTCGTCCTCACTAACGCCCACGTGGTGAACGACGCCCAGGAGGTGATCGTCAAGCTCACCGACCGTCGCGAGTTTCGCGCCAGGATCGTCGGGCTCGACAGACCCTCCGATGTGGCCGTGCTGAAGATCGAAGCGCGCGACCTGCCGGTCGCCGCCCTCGCCTCCGCGCAGACGCCGCTGCGCGTCGGCGACTGGGTGTTCGCGATCGGTTCGCCGTTCGGCTTCGAGAACACCGTCACGGTGGGTGTGATCAGTGCCACGCGCCGGTCGCTGCCGGGCGATTTCGTTCCATTCATCCAGACCGACGCCGCGATCAACCCGGGCAACTCGGGTGGCCCTCTGATCGACCTGCGCGGCGAAGTGGTCGGCATCAACTCGCAGATCTACACGCGCTCCGGCGGATACCAGGGGCTCTCGTTCGCGATTCCGATCGACATCGCGCAGCGCGTCGCGCAGCAGATCCTCAAGAGCGGCGTGGTGCACCACGCCAAGCTCGGGGTCGCCGTGCAGGAGGTCGATCAGACGCTCGCCGAAGCATTCAAGCTCGCCAGGCCAGGCGGCGCGCTGATCGCGAGCGTCGAGCAGGGCAGCCAGGCCGAAACCGCCGGGCTGCAGAGCGGCGACATCGTGCTGGCGGTCAACGGACATGCGATCGAGTCGTCGGGCGAGCTGCCGGCCATGCTTGGCCTGGCGCAGCCCGGCGACGAGCTGACGCTCGACCTCTGGCACGCGGGTGCGCCGCGCTCGGTACACCTTCGGCTGGAGGAACCGCCGCCGGCGTCCGCGCAAGCGACGATTGCCGTTCCGATCGCACGAGGCAGGCTGGGATTCGCTCTGCGCCCGTTGCAAGCCGAGGAGAGTCGCCAGTCGGGCGTCGCGTTCGGACTGCTCTTCGAAGCGGTGAGCGGCCCGGCTGCACGCGCGGGCCTGCAACCGGGCGATATCGTCCTCGCCGTCGACGGCCACCCGGTGACGAGCGTCGAGCACGCGAATGCGGCGTTCGGCCGGCTCGACAACGCGGTGGCGCTTCTGGTCCAGCGCGGCGACCAGAGGATGTACGTGCCCGTGCGCCTGGGGTAGACGGCCACCGGCATGACGCTCATGCGCGTATCGATCCGCGCGCGGGGCATCGCCGTCTCGCTGTCGCTTGCCCTCGCCGCCTGTACCGGCAACAACCTGACCAGCGTCGGCGGCGCACTGTCGGGATTGAACCCGGGTGCCAGCGTGACGCTGCAGAACAATGGCGATGACAACCTGACGCTGACCGAAAACGGCGCGTTTCACTTTCCGACCGTCGTGCCCGGGGGCAGCACATACAGCATCACGGTGCTCACGCAGCCCGCGGGCCAGACATGCGCCGTCGCCGACGGCAGCGGCACCCTCGATGCGCAAGGGGATCCGGTCGACAACGTCGCGGTGACGTGCACCACGACGTCGTCGCTCGGCGGCACGATCTCCGGCCTCGCGCCGGGCACGAGCGTCACGCTTGCCAACGGAACGACCCCGCTGCCGGTCGATGTCAACGGTGCGTTCGCGTTCCCCGGCACGCTGCCCGTGGGCACCGCCTACGACGTCACGGTCGCGGTGCAACCCGCGGGCCAGACCTGCGTCGTCAGGAACGGAAGCGGGACCATCGCCGCCGGCGGATCGATGACGATGCTCGTCACGTGCTCGTGACTGACGTGACCATTCCCTCTCTGGCCCGCGGCGGACGGCGAGGGAGGAGGCGCGCGGCACTGCGGGCCTCTTGTGACAGACGACGCGGCGGTAGTACGTACGCATGTCGTCCGTCGTCCGCCCGCCGCCGTTGCGTCAGTACGCGTGCGTCGCGAGGAGGGCGGCGGTTGCGATTTGTCACCAACTTCAGAGGAATCTCGATGAGCGTGTCGACTACACGAAACAAGCAATCCCTGCGCGGTGCCTTGGCTGCGCTTTCGATCGTGCTGTTCGCGGGCCTGGCGGGCTGCGTCGTGCCGGTCGCGCCGCCGCCGCCAGGCGAGCCCATCGGCATGGCGCCGCCGCCGCCGCAGGCCGAGTTCATGGGCGTCGCGCCGGTGCCGGGCTACATCTGGATCGGCGGCTACTGGAACTGGGTGGGCGGCAGGCACGTCTGGGTCGCGGGTCACTGGAGCGCACCGCGGCCCGGTTACTACTGGGAACCCAGCGTCTGGGTGCATAGCGGTGCGGGCTGGCACCTGCGCCAGGGTTATTGGGCGCCGCGCCGGTAGTTCCCGAGCGGACCGATCGCGCCGGCGCCGCCGTTCGCCGAGCGCGAAGGCTGAACGGCGGCCCGCCACTCAGATCGGCTGTGACGAGCGAGGGTGGCGGCATCGGTGCCAATCCACCGCGCGCGAGCGGGAACGTCACGATGCGTGCAGGCGCGCCAGCCCGTGCTGCTGGAGCGGGTTGGGCGAGAAGTCATGCCACGCCGCCGCACCGGAGCTGTGCGCGGCATCGGCTACGATTGTTCGCGCCATGCCCGCCGATCCCGCCGCCGCGCCCAGCATCGCCACGACACTGCCGCATGTCCTCGTGATCGACGACGACGCGGACATCCGCGAGCTCGTCGCGGAGTATTTCGGCAAGAACGACATGCGCGTGACGGCACGCGCGTCGGGCCGCGAAATGTTCGAAGTGCTCGATCGCGAGGCGATCGACCTCGTGCTGCTCGACTTGAAGCTGCCGGGCGAGGACGGGATGCAGCTGGCGCGCAGGTTGCGCGAGCGGGGCACCGTGCCGATCGTGCTCCTCACCGGCCGCAGCGAAGAGGCCGACCGCGTGATGGGACTCGAACTCGGCGCCGACGACTACGTGACGAAGCCGTTCAGCGCGCGCGAACTGCTGGCACGCGTGCGCGCCGTGCTGCGGCGCTACCACGTGCAGGCCACCCTCCCGGAGCGCGACAGCGCGCGGCGCGCATTCCGCTTCTCCGGCTGGGAGCTGAACCTGCGCACGCGGCGGCTCACGTCGCCCACGGGCCAGCTGGTCGAGCTTTCCAATGGTGAGTTCAGCCTGCTCGCCGCGTTCTGCCGCGCGCCGCAACGCGTGCTCACGCGCGATCAGCTGCTTTCGATGTCGCGCCTGCACGAGGCCGAGGTCTACGACCGCACCATCGATGTCCAGGTGCGCCGGCTGCGCGACAAGATCGAACCCGCGCGCGCCAACCCCACGCTCATCGTCACCGAGCGCGGCGCCGGCTACCGGCTGGCAAGCGACGTCGAGTCGCTGTACTGAGTCCGGCGTGCCTGCGCGCACGCTGCGCTCGCGTCAGGATCCGGCAACAATCTGACAAGCGGCCGAGCGCTTCGGTTCAGGTGTCATCTGAGCGTCGGCGCGCCGATGCGTGATGGCGAATTCGCCGTCGATGCGATTGGATTGGACTGCTGCGCCAGGACGGCGCGCTCGATTCACGGAGCAAAGGAAATGAATCTGTCGTCGACTTACCTCGTCCGCTGGCTGCCGCTGCTGGCGGCAGCCGGATTGGCGACCTCGCCGGCCGCGGCTGCGCTGGGTGGTGCGGCCACGACCCTGCAGGACGATGCCGTCAAGCTGCAGGCGGTTCAGCACGTCACGAGCTCGCGCGCGGGCTACGCGGTGCACGAGCTCACGCTCAACTCGGGCACCGTGGTGCGCGAGTTCCTGGCGCCGTCGGGCGCGGTGTTCGCGGTGACGTGGCGGGGACCCTTCAAGCCCGACCTGAGTCAGCTTCTCGGCGACTACTTCCCGCGTGTCGTCGCCGCAGGCAGGCAACGGCATGCCGACCACCGCATGCTGGCGGTGCATGCACCGGACCTCGTGATCGAATCGGGCGGTCGCATGCGCGCCTTCGCCGGCAGAGCGTATCTCCCCGAACTCGTGCCCGCGACCGTGTCGCTGGGAGCGATCCGATGAGAGCGCTCCGGTTCACCGCGCTCGCGTCGCTCGTCGCGCTGCTCGTCGCGTGCGGCGGCAACGGGGCACCGACCTCGGCGTCGAACGGCGCCACGGGCCCGGTCTCCAATACGCAGCCCATCATCGTGAGCGGCGGTCCCACCGGCGAGTTCGCGAACATGATGACGACGTCAGTGACGATCTGCGTTCCCGGGACCGGAGCGTGCCAGACCATCCCCGACGTGCAGGTCGATACCGGCTCCACCGGCCTGCGCCTGCTCGCATCGGCGGTGACGCTTGCGCTGCCCGCCGTCGCCGGCAGCGGCGGCAACTACAGCGAATGCGCGACCTTCGCCGATGGATTCGTGTGGGGACCGCTCGCCAGTGCCGACGTACAACTCGCGGGTGAAGTTGCACCCTCCATGTCGATCCAGCTGATCCAGGACAACGGCGTCGGGCCGGCGATACCCGCGACCTGCGCGTCGCAAGGCACGGCGGAAGACGGCCTCACCGCACTCGGCGCGAACGGCATCCTCGGCATCGGCACGTTCCTGCAGGACTGCGGACCCTATTGCGCGCTCAACATCAGCCCGTACTTCTATACCTGCACGAGCGGCGGCACCTGCACCGAAGCCGCGATCTCGCTTGCGCTGCAGCCGAGCAACCCGGCCGGGTTCTTCGCGCAGGACAACAACGGCGTCGTGCTGCAGCTGCCCGCTGTCGCCGCCACCGGCGCGACCTCGGCGAACGGCACAATGCTGTTCGGCATCGGCACCCAGACCAACAACATGCTGAGCACGGCGGCGATCGGCGTGCCGGCGTCCGGCGCCGGCGCCGGTTCGTTCACGGCCGTCTACAACGGCAACACGTATGCCAACAGCTTCTTCGACAGCGGCTCGGCAGCGCTGTATTTCGATGACTCGAGCATCCCGACCTGCCCGGCGTCGACGCTGTCTTCCCTCTACTGTCCCGGCACGGCGGCATCGCTCTCGGCCACTCCGATCAGCGTTGCCCTGACCGGCAGCAACGGCGCGACCGCCACCGCGTCGCTGACCCTCGCCAACGCGCAGTTCCTGCTCACGCAGGCCAACGCCTCCACGTTGAACGCGTTCAGCAATCTCGGCGGGCCGACCGCGACGACGCTGACCAATGCGTTCGACTTCGGCGTGCCGTCCTTCTTCGGCAACAGCGTTTTCACCGCGTTCGAGCAAAGCACGACGCCGGCGGGCAACGGCCCGTACTTCGCCTTCCAGCCGTATCCGTAGCGGACAGGCGGCGGCGCGACCGGCACGCGCTGGTCGCGCCGGAGATTTGACGAACCCGGATGGGACGTGCGGCCCCTCGGTAAGATCGGCGGGCGAGGAGGGCTCGAACCGGGCGCCGGGTGCGCGTGAATCCGGCGGGTTCGAGCGAGGGCGCAATCAATCGGGGGAATCGGCGTGCCGTTGAAACTTGGCCTGGTCGGGATTGGCAAGATTGCGCGCGACCAACACATTCCGGCGTTGAGGGCCAGCCGGCAATTCGAACTCGTCGCCTGCGCGAGCCGCAACGCCAGGGTCGACGGGGTGGCGAATTTTCCCGATCTCGAGGCGATGCTGGCGGGACTGCCGCAACTCGATTGCGTCTCCATCTGCACGCCGCCGCAGGCGCACTTCGCCGCCGTGCGCACCGCGTTGCGGGCGGGCCGGCACGTCATGCTCGAGAAGCCGCCCGCCGCGACGACGCGGCAGATCGCGCTGCTTGCCGACGAGGCGGCGCACCACCGCCGCACGCTGTTCCAGACCTGGCACTCGCGTTTCGCAGCGAGCGTGGACGCCGCGCGCGAGTGGCTGCGCGGGCGCACGCTCACGGGCGGGCGGATCGTCTGGAAGGAAGACGTGCATCACTGGCATCCCGGGCAGCAGTGGATCTGGGAGCCGGGCGGTTTCGGCGTGTTCGATCCCGGCATCAACGCGCTCTCGGTCCTCACCGAAGTGCTCGCGGACGAGGTCTGTGTCGAGACCGCGGTCCTGCAGTTCCCGGAGAACCAGCAGGCACCGATCGCGGCGAGCCTGCGTCTGCGTGGCGAAGCCGGCGTCGCCGTCGATGCCGAGTTCGATTTCCGCCAGAAGGGCGAACAGAGTTGGGACATCGAGCTCATCACCACCTCCGGCCGGCTGAAACTCTCGCAGGGCGGCGCGACGCTCGAACTCGACGGCAGGGCCGTGTCGGCCGCCGGCGGCCTCGAGGGCGAATATCCACGCTTGTATGCGCGCTTCGCCGCGCTCTGCGCCGAGGCCAGGTCGGAAGTGGACTGGCGGCCGTTTCAACTCGTCGCGGATGCGTTCCTGATCGGCGAGCGGCGCATCGTCGCGCCGCATTTCATCTGATCGCCGTATCCCCCTCCCCGCAGGCGGGGAGGTTGGGGTGGGGGCGCAGGCGCGCGGCGTGAATTGCTCGCGCAACGCTTTGGCTTCAATCACTTGTGCGCACGAAAGAAATTAACGGCGCACATACGTCGACTGCGCTAAAAGCATCGCCGGATCGGGTCCATCTCGGGAGGGAGGTCACCCATGTCATCGTTCAGCGACGTGTTGACCGGGTCGAATCTGCTCATCCTTTTCGGCGCCCTGGTCGCCCTGGTCCTGCTCAAGTCGGCGCTCGTCTACGTGCCGAACAACCGGGTCGGCATCAAGGAGCGACTCTGGTCGCCCAAGGGCTCGGTCAAGGGCGGCATCATCGCCCTCAACGGCGAAGCCGGTTTCGAGCCGGAGATGCTGCGCGGCGGCTTTCACCTGCTGGTTCCGTTCATGTACCGCGTGCACAAGAAGAACCTGGTCTTCGTGCCGCAGAGCGAGATCGGTTACGTGTTCGCGCGCGACGGCATTCCGCTGCCGCCGGGGCAGACGCTGGGTTCGAGCGTCGAAGGACAAAGCTTCGAGGACGTGCGCGGCTTCCTGCAGGCCGCGGGCAACAAGGGCCCGCAGCGCCGGATCCTGCGCGAGGGCCTTTATGCCATCAACACCGCGCAGTTCGTGGTGCTGGTCGACAACGAGGTCTACGCGCTCCGCCTCGCCGAGTCCGACTTCGAGGCGATCCGTGCGATGCAGACCCTGATCAAGGAGCGCGACGGGTTCCGTCCGCTCATGATTGACAGCAGGAACGACGTGCTCGGCGTGGTCACCGTCCACGACGGTCCGCCGCTGCCGGTCGGCGAGCTGATCGCGCCGGTGGTCGGGCAGAAGACCGACGGCCACTCCACGCACGCGAGCTTCCAGGAGCCGGACCGCTTCATCCAGTCCGCCGGCTACCGCGGGCGCCAGCAACAGGTGCTGGTCGACGGCACCTATTACCTCAATCGCCTGTTCGCGACGGTCGACATCATTCCCAAGACCGTCGTGTCGATCGGCAACGTCGGCGTCGTGATCTCGTACACGGGCCGCAAGGGCACCGACCTCTCGGGCGAGGACTACCAGCACGGCGAGCTGGTGCTGGAAGGCGAACGCGGCGTCTGGGAGCGGCCGCTGCTGCCCGGCAAGTACCCGTTCAACACGTACGCGGGCAAGGTGATCGAGGTCCCCACCACGAACTTCATCCTGAAGTGGCAGGCCGGTGAGCAGGGCTCGAAGTTCGACGAGAACCTAAAGGAGATCTCGCTCATCACGCGCGACGCGTTCGAGCCGACGCTGCCGCTGTCGGTCGTCGTGCACATCGACTACAAGAAGGCCTCGCGCGTGATCCAGCGCTTCGGCAACATCCAGCAGCTGGTCGAGCAGACGCTCGACCCGATGGTGTCGGCGTATTTCAAGAATACGGCGCAGACCAAGACCTTGATCGAGCTGCTGCAGGAGCGCGCCGACATCCAGAAACGCGCGCTGGAAGACATGCGCGAGAAGTTCGCTGCCTACAACCTCGAGCTGCAGGAGGTGCTGATCGGCACGCCGCAGTCTCCCGCGGGCGACAGGCAGATCGAAACGATCCTCACCCAGCTGCGCGACCGCCAGATCGCGCGCGAGAAGCTCGAGACTTACCAGCGCCAGGAAGAGGCCGCGACGCGGGAACGCTCGCTGCGCGAGGCCGAGGCGGTGGCGGCGCAGCAGCGCACCCTGACGGAGTCGAAGATCGCGATCGGCATCGCCGAGAACAACGGGCTGGCCGAGGTGAACCGGCAGAGCAATCAGGGCAGGGCCGAAGCCGCGAAGATCCGCGCCGTGGCGCAAGCCGAGGGCGACAAGATCGTGGCGATCGGCACCGCCAACGCGAGGCGCATCGAGCTGGAAGGCGCGGCGACGGCCACCGCGGCGCGGCAGCAGGTCGACGCGTTCGGCGGGCCGCAGATCCGGCTGGCGCAGGAGATCGCCACCGCGATCACCAAGGCGATCGCCGAGGCGCGCCTGCAGGTGGTGCCGAACGTCGTAGTGGGCGGCGACGGCAAGGGCGCCAATGCGGTCGATGCCATCGCGGCGCTCGTTCTCGCCGGCCAGGGTGCGGCGGCAACAGCGCTCAACGGGAGACACGGTGGCGAATAGGGCGGCATTCTGGCCGAAATCGAGAAAAGTGTTGCGCGGAATACGCGCACGGGCTGTGCTGTTGTGTTAGTACGTGCGGGCGTATCCGCGCGACTCGAACGAGGAGAAACAATGAAACGAGCCATCGGTTTCCTGGCGCTGGGACTGTTCGCGCCGCTGGCGTTTGCGCAGGCACCGGCAAAGACCGTCGACGGCATGCTGGTCAACGCATCGGGCATGACGCTCTACACCTTCGACAAGGACAGCGGCGCCAAGAGCGCCTGCAACGGGCCGTGTGCGACGAACTGGCCACCGCTTGCGGCGACCGGCAATGCCATGGCAAGCGGCGACTGGTCGGTCATCACACGCGACGACGGCGCCAAGCAGTGGGCCTACAAGGGCAAGCCGCTCTACTCGTGGAGCAAGGACCAGAAGATGGGCGACAAGACCGGAGATGGCGTCAACAACGTCTGGCACGTCGCGAAGCCTTAGAGTATCTGCGGCACGTGGCGGCACGGCGCCGTGCCACGAGCGAAGTAGGATGCGGGTATGCGTCGCATCCTCGCTCTTGCCGTGGTTGGCTTGGCATCGGCGGCAGCCGGTTTCGCCACGTTCCGGTTCAGCGGTCCTGCGCATGCGCAATCCACGCCACCACCACGCGGACGCTCGCCTTGAGTAGCGCTGAAGGAAGCTTCAGGGCTTCAGATTTCATTGCATTCGCAGTGGTTGCGCACGACGGGTTTGAGCTAAAGCGTCCTCATTCAAACCTCGCGACCGTGCCAGCGCTCGCGCTCGTCTTGCTTTCTTTGCCGGGCGCGGAAGCGAGAGGTGCCCGACCGTCCATGGTGGCGCT
>DATJUX010000030.1:0-65074 GCA_035502095.1 Burkholderiaceae bacterium | reverse complement strand
GATTCTCCGAGACCACCTTCTGGTTCACCGCTCCGTAGTAGTCGCCGCGATTGAAGATGGCGAAGTCGAAGGATTCGGGCGCTTCGGCGCGCCACAGCCGCAGGGTGTTGGCCGTGTTGACCCGGTAGCCCAGAATCGGCGTGTCGTACGGTACACCGTTCACGATGCGGTGGGGAATCCACCGCACGCGCAGCCGCCCCTCGTGGTCCAGGAACCTCTCGGTGCAGCCGCCGAGCTTGACTTCGACCGCCCACTCCGGCCTTGGCAATTCCCACGCGTTGCCGAAACGCAGCCACTTGTCCGTCTTCTCCATCTGCCAGCCGTCCGCGATGTCCTGCTGGAAGATGCCGAACTCGTAGCGGATGCCGTAGCCCAGCGACGGGATCTCGAGCGTCGCCATGGAGTCGAGGAAGCACGCCGCGAGCCGCCCGAGGCCGCCGTTGCCCAGGCCGGGTTCCTCCTCCTGGCCCAGCAGTTCCTCGAACGTGAGGCCCAGCTGGCGCATCGCCTGGCGCACCGGCTCTTCGATGCCGAGGTTGATCAGGTTGTTGCCCAGGTGCGGTCCTATCAGGAATTCGGCCGACAGGTAGGCGACCGTCCGCGCGCCCTGGGTCGTGTAGGCCGCGGCAGTGCTGATCCAGCGCTGCAGCATCCGGTCGCGCACGACATGAGCGAGTGCCAGGTGGTAGTCGGTCCGGCTGGCCAGTGCCGGGAACTTGCCCTGGATGCAGAACAGGTTGTCGAGGAAAGCCCGTTTCAGCGCGTCCTTGCCTAAACCGGTGCGGTCATCCTCTTCTTGGTGCGTCGCGCCCGGCGCTGCGGCGGCAGGAGGGAGGTTCAAAAGGGCTTCTCCGCTGGCGAATGTCGCCAGCCGATGCAAGAAGCGCGCCCCTTCCGGCAGCGAGCCACCGAGTTCGCCCGCGGAAGTGACCGGTCGCCGCCACACGCCGACGAGCAGCGTCTGGGTTCGCGCCCGCAACGTGTTATGAGGCGTGCCGACGGACGTGCCGGACGACGTTCGCGCGGACACTGACGTCCGTCCCGTGAGCCGCCGTTTATTCCAGCGGACTCGTGTTCGATTCCCGGTTTGGAAATCGAACTCAGCGGGGCTTCGACCAGCTGGAACCTCGCCCACTGAGGCCCACGTAAGTCGCCGGAGATCCGGGATTGGAGTCGGCGGGGATCGCGCTGCACTTGTGAGATCGACAACAAAGGAACGATAGCTGCTGCACGTCGCGCCGGCGATAGTCGTTTGCCGCCAGCTGCCGAAACAGCAGACATCTGGATCAGCATTCACTGTCGGCCACGAAGACTCGACCCGAAGAACCATGCGCGTACTGAATACCCGAGTTGTCTTGGCATGGGCCGCCACAGCGCCGGTCAGAACGCAAAGCGGCGCCTCCGGCGCCGCGGCCGAGGCAACTGTCGGCGCGGCCACGTCGGCTCGTCGCTGTCGGAGGACAGGGCGTCGCCTTCGAGTCACTGTCCGGTGCACGGACGCCGACGCACCGCCTGGCCGGCGTGCTCGATCTCACATGTGGACGATCTTCGCGCGCACCTCGGCGGCGAGCTTGAGCAGCACGGGGCTCAGATCGCCCTCGACTGACGCGATCGACGCCTGGGTACCAAGGCTCACATTCATTGTGCTGGTCATCGTGCCGGGACGGCTTGCCTTGATCGCAGCTCGCAGGGCCAGCATCTCGGGGCCGCCATGCTTCAGGATGCAGTCAAACGCGCCACCGCGGTCGCGGAAGGCGCGGGCGTTCGGGCGCTGCTGGTGCACGCGCGGCACGATCGGGCGAAGCGCTTCTATGAGCACTATGGCTTTCAACGTCACCGACTCGTTCCACGACGCTGACGGTTCGGCTGCCTGCGTTCCGCTGGGTGCACATGTTTGGCGGCCGCGATCTGGGAGGGCGGAGCTGAATCGAGTGCGCCCATCAGCCACAACCCGTCGCGTAGTCTCGGGTCGAGGTCGCGGGGCGAAATCGCCAATTCTTGTGAATCGGACACGCTTGCAAACGGCGGCGCAAAACATAAATCGAAGACGCGGTGCCCGGTCCCATCGGGGTTGGAGCAACCCGGCAAGGGACGGCTTGCTTAGGAGGTCTGCAGCGCCACCGCCGCATGGTTGCAGCGTGACGGAACACAAATGCGCGAGCTACGAGGAAGACCCGTATCGCCCGGCCTGGCACGAGGAAAG
The DNA here is from genome assembly GCA_035502095.1 of Burkholderiaceae bacterium. GTDB lineage: Bacteria > Pseudomonadota > Gammaproteobacteria > Burkholderiales > Burkholderiaceae_F > JAKANT01. The sequence goes on along the minus strand of DATJUX010000030.1, from coordinate 62,871 downwards.
GCCCACGTCATCAGAGGGGGCCGGGCCGCTGTCCCGCACTACCGGATCGCGGCGTCGGTGACCGGCGAAGAGCACCGACGCCTTGAATCCGCGCTTCAGCGCGGCGGCGAGGACCTGGCGCGTCTGCAGGAACGCATACGCGCTGAACTAGGCCGACCGGAAGCGGAGATTCTCGATGCGCATCGCGCCCTGCTGAATGACGAGCAGTTCCGCGAACGGATCTGCAGGTACATCGACCAGCGGCAAGTCAATGCTGAATGGGCGGTCGAGACCACCGTCAGGGACATCGCGGCTTCGCTGGAACGAGCCGAGAACGAGTATCTGCGGGAACGAGCGGCCGACGTGCGGGACCTTGGCCGCCGTGTTCTTCGTCATCTATCGGATGACGAGCGCCGGCCGCTCGCCTATCTTCCGGCGGGTTCGGTCCTCGTTGCGCGCGAGCTGTTTCCACTCGACCTGATCGAGATCGATCGCACACACCTGACCGCGATCGTGACCGAGCGCGGCGGCGCGACGGGTCACGCTGCCATCCTCGCGCGGGCCTTGGCGATCCCGGCCGTCACGGGCGTAGCCGACGCGACCCGCGATATTCCACCTGGGGCCGAACTCCTCATCGATGGCGGCTCCGGCGTGGTATCGATCGATCCGCCCGCGCAAGAGGCCGAGCACTTTTCTTTGAGAGCACAACGATACGATCAGGGACAATCTGCGGCGATAACGGAAGAAGGCCTCGTCGCTCACACCCTCGACGGTGCCACGATAGGACTGTACGCAAACATCGGCCGAGCTGCGGAGGCAGAAGACGCGGTGGACCACCACCTCGACGGTGTCGGACTGTTTCGCACGGAGTACCTGTTCCTCGACGAACCAGAAGCCCCTTCATTCGAAAAGCACCGCGCGGCTTACGAGGACGCCGCTCGGCGTCTGGACGGCCGACCCTTGGTGATTCGGACGCTGGACTTGGGTGGCGACAAGTTTCCACGCTTTCTCGACTCCCACTACGAGGTAAACCCGATGCTTGGTTGTCGGGGGCTGCGTTTCTCGTTGACGGAAGGACGAGCGTTGTTCGAGACCCAGATCCGGGCCATTGTCGCTGTCGCCGCCTCGCATCGGGATGTTCGCATCCTGCTTCCCATGGTGCTTGGCGCGGCTGATTTCGGCGCCGCACGCTCGATCATCGAAGAAATCTCGCGCGACGAACGGTTGCGAGAACGACCGAAGATCGGGGCGATGATCGAGACACCCGCGGCTGTGCTGACGATCGACGACATCCTCGAGATGGCGGATTTCGCGAGCATCGGAACGAATGATCTGACACAGTTCATGCTCGCCGCGGATCGCAATGCCTTCGATGTCATCGAGCACCACACAGTGCTGCATCCTGCCGTGCTCCGAGCCATCAAGGCGGTGGCGGTTGCGGGCGAGAAAGCTGGAAGGGCCATCGCGGTATGCGGAGAGGCAGCGGCGAACCCCGCGGTGGCTGGGTTGCTGATCGGGCTCGGGATCCGACAACTGAGCATGAGCCCCGCCGCCAGTGCGTGGGTGCGGCAGCGCATCCGAACGCTCGACAGCCGCGACGCCGAAACGCTTGCCGCGCGAGCGCTGAAATGCACGGACGCGGAGCGGGTCCGCATGGCGATTGCGGATTGAGACGAAGCTGTCCCGCGGGGCGCCCTTTAAATCCTCGTTAGCCATCGCCAGTGGCGGCTCATCTGACCGTCAGTCGCTGCGGTGGCAGCGTCTCGGTCTTGGGTACGATGACGGTTACCACGCCGCTCTGGTAGGTCACTTCCGCGTGCCTGGGATCGATGCTGTTGGGAAGCGGGACCGTGCGTTCAAAGCGGCCATAGGCGCGCTCCATCAGGAAATACCGCCGGCCCGTGTGCTCGCCCTCCGAACGTTTTTCGCCGCGTATGTACAGCGTGCTGCCCTGAATCGATACGTCGAGATCCTCCCTGTTCATCCCGGGGACCTCGACCCGAACGATGACCGACTGCGCGGTCTCCCAGCATTCACCTTGCAGCAAGGACCAGGACGGGAATTGCTCGCCGGCGTCTCTCTCTGCGCCCTTGGACGCCCGGCGTCGGAAGCGTGTCAGCGCACCGCTGCTGCCGCTGAGCATTTCGCGCCAGCCTTCGGTGAGCCCTTCCCAGGCCCGCACGATGCCTCGCTCAAGCTCTGAGCGAAGGTGTTTCGGGTCCATGTCGCCTCGCCTGCGAACAATCCAGCCGCCGTCCGCCGCGTGCGGCCGGAAAAGGGCGCTCTTCGGCGCCCACGATGTCTCCCAATGCGTGCAGCGCGACGCTGACGTCAGCCCGCCCGCACCTCGATCTTGCGCGGGCGCAGTTCCGCACGCCGCGGGATACGGACGGTAAGCACGCCGTCGTTGAGGTTGGCTTCGATCCGCTCCGGGTCCAGTTCGCCGCTCAGCGTGAAGCTGCGCCGGTACTGCGTCGAGTGAACTTCGGCATAAAGCGCTTCCATGCCCTCAGCCATCGGAATCTGGATGGCTCCCTCGATCGACAGCGTCTGCCGGTCGGCGTCGATCTTCACCCGGTCGCGCGTCACGCCGGGCATGTCGAGATGCAGCGTAATGCCGTCGGCGTCTTCGAAGATGTCGGCCGGTGGGCGCAGGAACGCCTGCGTGTCACGGCCTTCGCGGTTTTCGCTGGCGCGCGCGGCCGCGGGCTGGTTGGCCGCGCGGGGGGCCACTTGATCGCTCATTTCAGTCTCCTTTCGCAGCGCTTTACTTGATTTCGATACGGCGCGGCCGTGCGGCTTCACGCCTGGGCACACTGATCTGCAGCACGCCGTCGCGGTAGCTCGCCTCGACCTTGTCGGGGTCGACGTCCTCGGGCAGCGTGATCACGCGGCGGAATTCGCCGTCGTAGCGCTCCTGGCGGAAGTACGTGGCGCGCTCGTTGTGCGGCACGGTGCGCTCGCCGGATACCTGCAACAGGTTCTGCTGGATCGACACCTGGAGTTTCTTCGCGTCGAGCCCCGGCGCGAACAAATACACATGCACTTCCTTGTCGGTCGCGCCGACATTGGTAGCGGGGAACGTACCGCGGGCTACCGACCGGATGCCTGCCGGGGTGCTCCAGCGGCCGAACCAATCGTCCATGCCTTGTTCGACACGCCTCAACTCGTCGAAGAGGTTTTCGAACGTGGTCAACGGTGTGAACATCTCCTGGCCTCCTTTGGGGTGAGGGTGGGTCGGATGTGGCGCGTGAAATCGGGTTCGCCTTGAGCTGCTTCAAGAGGCAGCCGGGTCCCAAGGATTGGTGATCCGCACGCGGCGAAAGACACAGTCGCAGTTGCCGCGCAGTTGTCGCCGGGTGCGGTTGGCGCCGCATGGCGGCACGTCGAGCGTGTCAGGGCGCCTCGAGTGAGCCGTATCAACTGGTCCGATAGTGTGATGCCTTCACCCCGGGCGTGCCGGGGTGGCGACGAACAGATGCACGCGCTACAGCTCTCCGCCGATGTTCACCGCCGTGCTGCCAAGCTTGATTTACAGTTGCGGCCCGGCGCCGTCTCGAAGCGGATCGTCGCCAGCGCCTCCGCGCGCAACTCACGGCGCAGCAGCGCTACCGCGCGTTCCGCCGTGCAGGCTGACTTCGATGCCCAGTTCGCGGGCCAGATCCTGGCGCACACATCAGCGTTGCCACGATACGTCGCAGCCGCTCGGCCAACCACTCGCTGTCGGGCTCCGGTGCGCTGGCGCGGCTAGCCACGTCCATCGGTCGCCAGCCGCCCTGGCGCAGTTGCTCGCCCACCTTGGTTGCCGCTGCACCCCAAGTCCTTGCTGATGCGCTCGCTCCCGCAGCCGAGCGGCGACAGAGCCGACCTGGGCCGCTACCCTTCGGTTCATGTCGACTGCGGCTGATTATCTGAGCGAAGAGACGCTCGCTGACGGGAGCAAGGTGACGATTCGCGCCATGCGTCCGGACGACAAGCAGCGCCTCATGCAGGCGTTCCTCAAACTCGGACCGCACACCGTTCGCTCCCGCTTTTTCGCCTTCAAGCGCCGTCTGAGCGAGAACGACCTGAAGTGGCTCGACAGGATGGACTACGTCCGCGACGTTGGACTGGCGGTTACCCTGCGCCGTGGCGGCGCCGAGGTCATCATCGGCGAAGGCCGATACGTCGCGCGCGGCCAGACTGCCGAAGTCGCCTTCACGGTCGACGATGACTGGCAGGGTCTCGGCATCGCGAGCCGTCTGCTTCAGCATCTGGCGCATAGTGCGCGCCAGCGCGCAGTGGTTGAATTCGAGGCCGACGTGTTCAAGGACAACGCGCCCATGCGCGCGGTCTTCCAACATAGCGGGCTGCCGATGACAACGCGGGACGGCGCTGAGCTACGCGTAACGCTCCTCCTTTGCGCCGAGTCGGGCCCGATCGGATCCCGACGCACTACCGTCCATTAGCAACACCAAGCCCGGTCACAGGCATCTAGCCGAAGCGGCGCGCCATGCCCTTGCGTGCAGGCGCCGCGGCGGTTGCGCTTTCACTGCAGGCTTACTCAACCTGGACCGAACCGCGACCATTCGCTGACGACTCGCTCTCGCGCCGCTCCTAAGCTGCCGTCTCATCCAGTTCGACTTTCTTCAGAACAGGACTCATCATCCCTGGAAAGGTTTCATCATGGTTGTCAATCTTCTCCTGCAAGACGCGCCCGCCGCGAGCGCCGATCGATCACAGGGAAGCCCGGCCGCCCCCGGCGCCTTGCTGCGGGCGCTCGTGCGCTTCGCCGGCTGGCGTCGTGTGTGCGCGATGCGTGAACAACTCGCGCAACTCGATGACCGCATGCTGCGCGACATCGGATTCGATCCCGAGGAGGCGCGCCAGGAGGCGGCCAAGCCATTCTGGTCCCCTTGCACGTTGACGCGCGTCGGGCTGCACTAGAAGTAACCTGGCAACAGCGTCCTCTCCAGCTCCGAAAGGCACTCGCTCGCAGCTTCCTGGGATCTCAGGGCCGCCATTCCTTTGCTAGGCGTGAAGCGGCGGGCACCTCGACATGACCATGCTCGGTGGCCTGCACGTCGATCAGCACGAGCTGCTCGCGAACTGGATGATCCTGGGCAAAATGGTGCCGGGCATGGGCGGCGCAATGGACTTGGTGAGTGATGCCAAGCGCGTCGTGGTCGCCATGCAGCACTTGGCGAACGGCAAGTCGAAGCTGGTCAAGAAGTGCGACCTGCCGCTCACCTCGGTCCGTCCGGTCGATGTCGTCGTCCCGCGTTGGCGGTGATCCGGTTCAAGGGCGGGCGTGGCTCGCTTCTGGAGACGGCACCCGGCGTGACGGTCAAGCAGGTCCTTGCGGCGACCGAAGCATCGCTCACCTTCGCGGACACGGTGCGCACCATGCCGATTCAGCACGGCACCTGAGGCTGGAGCATTGCGTCTGCAACGCTTGTGCGACACCTTCCGGCGCACGCTTAGACGCGGCGACCGAGGTCGACGGAGTTGCACGTGTCGCCGACCCTCAAGGACTGCCAACGCTGTCGTTCGTCCTACGAAGCGACGTGAGACGTCGCTAACGATGTTGTCAGAGCGTCGCGCCACGGCGCCCTCCGATTCCGGGCCCTGCAGAGACGGCGCTCGGACCTGTCCCGTGCGCGCGCGCCCATGCAGTTCTATGGAAACTCTCCGACGGCGTCCTGCGTGCATCGCCAACGGAACAAGCACATCGAGTTCACGCGGTCGAGGCGAGCACGTATTGCCAGCAGCAAACGACCGCGGACCGGGCTGAAATCGAGAGGCTCATCCGGCCAAAAGCAAGCGCGTTCCGTCGTGTAGCAGCGGCAAGGCGCACTGACCGGCGCCTGGTAGCAACTCAGCAGGCCTCCGAAGGACACGTCGACCCGGGGCAACCGGCACGTTCTCTACCCCCTTTCAAGCACTTCACTTGAAACCAAGCATCACGAAACGCACTGCTGTTCTCGCTGCACTCTTCGTTGCAACATCCGCCGCCCCTGCGAATGACGTCGATCCGATGGGCTTCGAAAAAGACCACTTCCAGTTCTCCAGGTCGCGCGCGGAAGTCGTCGCCGACCGGCGGGCGGCACAGGCCGCCGGCCAGATGCCCACGACCGGCCACTACTGAACACGCCGGTGTTCGGCGCGGGTTACCGTGAGACCCACGCGACGCTCGCCATGCTGAGGGACGACATGCACCGATGGCAACGTGAGCTGATCGCGGAGCGTGGCACCGAAGGCAGTCCGTTCGCTGCGGATGCGGAGTGCCACGTCGTCAGCATCTGCTTGCGCGATGTCGACGATCCGGCCGCACGACGCGCGCGGCTGCAGGTGCCGACCGCGTTCATGATCGACGCCGGCCAGGGAAACACTTGGAGCAGGCCGAGCGCGAGGCGTTGCGCCGCTCGCCGGAATTGCAGCGGCTGTGCTCGCAGCTACACGGGCGGGCGTCTGAACCTCGCTTCTTGTACGCCACCGATCTGCACCGCGAACAAAAGTCCGACGAAATGCAGACCGTACGTTGACGACTTCGACGCCGCGCCTTTCTACGCTGCGACTGTCGCACATGCGGCGATCCGATCCACTCATCCCCCTCTGGAGCATCCATGAAAACCGCAAACGTTCTTCTTCTGGCCGCGCTTACCGCAATCGCCACCGCCAGTGTCGCCGCACCGTCGACTACCGACGAGGCCCGCGCCGAGGCTTCGCAGCGCAACGCCGCCGCCGCGCGCGCCGCCGCACTTGGGTCTCATGAGCCCGTTGGTCCAAGCGCGCTTCGAGTGACGGATACGGATTCGGCGCGCGCGGCGGCGGCGGAGTCCAACCGCCGCCAGGCTCACGAGAGCCACCGCACCGAGGTACTGCGCGCCGGCTCCAGCGCGCAGCCTGCGCCGATCAAGGTCACGGACACCGACTCGGCTCGCGCCGCCGCCGCGCAGCAGTTGCGCTGGCAGAGCCTGGCGGCGGAGTACGCGCAAAGCCAATCTCCGCAGGCCGGGATGCGGGGCCACACCGCGACTCGGTGAGAGCCCCCGCGCGCGTCCCACGTTGTACGGCGAAGCGGCGTGGATCGAAGACGAACTCGGACCCTCAGCCGCGCGATGGTTCCCCAATCCGTAGATTTGCCCTCAAGCCGGCTCCGACGAATTCTCGCCAGGTCCGGCGTGCTTGTCGCGGCCTCCGCGCTGGTTGCGGCTTGCGCGACGCCGCCCGCGGTGCCGGGGCTGCTCAACTGCGCTCAGCTGGGTAAGGAAATCCGCGTAACCGAGAACGGGCGCCGACTCGCCCTCGAGAAGCGCGAAGACCCATGGAAGTTCGTTACGCCGTTTGCCGTGGGCGGCGTGCATGTCGCCTCTGAATCGGCCGTGGAAGACGCGGACGAGTGGCTGGCGCAGTTGCGTGCAGAGGTCGGGCGCAAGCACTGCTCTGAACTCGGGCCCGGCCGTGCCCGCGCGACGTAGCGGCCGAGCAAAGGCGGAATGCCGACCCAATTCCGACCGTCCGCTGACCTCCTTCACGGGCGATGCCCCCTAACCTGCGACCCAACGAAACGACGAAGGGCAGAAAACGAAATGAGCACACCGGTCAACATGTTCGAACGAAGTCGCGCAGTCTCGCAGCGAGTCGCGCAGATTCTGCAGACTCGCACGAACCTCGCAATCGGGCACTTCAACGAGCGCGTGCGCGCCGCATCCGAGGGCGTGGCTGGGTGGATCGCGAATCCGGCCGACGCGGCCCTGCTCCTGACCGCTGGTACGCCGTACTTCGTCGATTTCGTGCAGCGATCGGTGCTCTTCTGGGACACGATGCGCCAGCGCGGCAACAACTTCGTCGCACACGAGAGGCAGGGACTGCCGCCGGTGCTGCGCTTCGACTGGGAAATGCTGATGGACGGCCGCACGCTCGAGCGCCCGGTCAACTACGCGCTGCTGCGCATCCTTCCCCCGGGCGAGGTGAAGGTGGATCCCCGCCGGCGTCCTTACGTGATCATCGACCCGCGCGGCGGCCACGGGCCAGGGATCGGCGGGTTCAAGGACGACTCGCAGGTCGGCGTTGCGTTGCGCGAAGGCCACCCCGTCTACTTCGTGATCTTCTTCCCCGATCCGGAACCCGGTCAGACGCTGCTGGACGTGTGCAACGCCGAGCGCGAGTTCGTGCGCCACGTGCGCACTCTGCATCCCCGGGCGCCGAAGCCCGCGATCATCGGCAACTGCCAGGGCGGGTGGGCGGCGATGATGCTCGCGGCGGCCAGCCCGGACGACACGGGACCGATCGTGGCGGTCGGTGCGCCCATGTCCTACTGGGGTGGTGCATGGAGCGACGGCGCGGGCGACAACCCGATGCGCTACGCCGGCGGCCTGCTGGGCGGTGCCTGGCTCGCCTCGCTGTCCGCCGACCTCGGGGCCGGCAAGTTCGACGGCGCGTGGCTGGTGCAGAACTTCGAGAACCTGAACCTCGCCAACACGTTCTGGGACAAGTACTACCAGCTCTTCGCGCACGTCGATACGCAGCGGCCGCGCTTCCTGGAGTTCGAGCGCTGGTGGGGCGGCTATTTCCTGATGAACCGCGAAGAGATCGAGTGGATCACTCAGAACCTCTTTGTCGGCAACAGGCTGTGGTCGGGCACTGCCAAAGCGGACCCGCGCGCCGGGTTCGATCTGCGCCAGGTGAAAGCGCCGATCGTCCTGTTCGCGTCGCTGGGCGACAACATCACGCCGCCGCAGCAGGCGTTCAACTGGGTCGCCGACGTCTACCGCAGCACCGAGGAGATCAAGCTGCGCGGCCAGGTCATCGTCGGCCTGATGCACGAGGATATCGGTCACCTCGGCATCTTCGTCTCCGGCAAGGTCGTGCGCAAGGAGCACGCGCAGATCGTCTCGGTGCTGCGGTCGATCGAGGCACTGCCGCCGGGCCTCTATGGCATGGAGATAACCGAGCGCGCGCAGGCGGGGGCAGCGGGGCCTACGACGTGCGCTTCGTAGAACTGCGTCTGGAAGACGTTGCCGCGCGGCTGAATCGTTTCGAGCGCGCGGGCGAAGCGCCCTTCGAGGCGATGAACCTGGTGGCGGAATTCAATCAACGCGCTTATGAGCTCTTCGGTCGCCCCCTGGTGCACGCGCTGGCGAACGAGCCGTTCGCGCGGCTGTCGCGCGCGTTTCATCCGCTACGCCTGCAGCGGTGGGGGATCTCCGATCTCAACCCATGGCTGTGGTGGCTGGCGCCGGCCGCACAGGCAGTACGGGCTCAGCGGCAGGCGGTCGACGCCGAACATCCGGCCAGCAGGATCGAGTCGATGCTGTCGGACGTGACGAGCGCATCGCTCGACTCTCTGCGCGCGCTGCGCGACGCGGTCGCCGAGGCCACCTTCTTCCAGATCTACGGGAGTCTCTTTGCCCTGTACTTCGGGGGTGAGCGTGGCGGCGCCGATCGTGCCCCGGCAGCGGACGCGCAGCAGCTTGCGTCCGACGGCAGAGCGCTGGCTTCGATCGAGCGCGGTGGCTACGCCGAGGCGCTCGCACGAGTAGCGTTTCTGATCGCACACGAAGACGAGCCGTTGCCGCTGTCGCGGCTTGAGCTTGCGCACGACCTTATCGAGGACTACCGCGCGCTTCTACCGCCGCTGGCGCCGGACGAAGTGCGCCGCATCGGCGGCGAGCAGGAAGTCATCGCGCGCCACGATCCCGAGCGCGCGATCGAGGCCCTGCCCACGCTGCTCGCCGATCCTGCCGACCGGGACCGCCTGCTCACCCTGCTCGACAGCGTGCTTGCCGACCGGCGCGTGCAGCGCATCGAGCCCACGGCACGGCAGGTCGCGATCCTGGCGCGCATTCGCAGCGTGCTCGGCGCGCGCGGGTCCTCGAGGCGACCCGGGCGTGCTGCGCCAGCGCAGCGCGGCGACGTCACGACGATCGAGGGGTGATCCATGGACGTGTGCTCCGAATCGCTGCTTGCCGGTCGCAAGGGCCTGGTGGTGGGCATCGCCAACGAGCACAGCATCGCCTACGGCAGCGCGCGCGTATTGCGCCGCTGCGGCGCCGACCTGGCCGTGACCTGGCTTAACAACAAGGCATGGCGGCACGTGGAACCGTTGGCGCGTGAACTGTCGGCAGACATCGTGATGCCCCTCGACGTCGAGCAGCCCGGTGCGATGGAAGCCGTGTTCGAGACGATCCGCCAGCGTTGGGGACGCCTCGATTTCGCGCTCCACGCGATCGACTTCGCGCCGGTGGCCGACCTGCATGGCCGCGTCGTCGATACCACCCAGTCGGGCTTGGTCCGCGCCATGGACATCTCCTGCCATTCGTTCATCCGCATGGCGCGGCTAGCCGAAGGCTTGATGCGCGACGGCGGCGCGCTGCTCACCATGAGTTTTCTCGGCGCCAGCGCCGTTGTGCCCCAGGACCGCGTCATGGGGCCCGTCAAGGCGGCGCTGGAATCTTCGGTGCGCTACCTCGCGACCGAACTCGGGCCGCGCCGCATCCGCGTCAATGCGGTGTCGCCCGGACCGATCCGTAGGCGCGCCGCCTCAGAGATCCCCGGCTTCGAGGACGTGGGGGCCGACGCCCGGCGTCGTGGGCCGCTGCCGCGCGAGGTTGAGATCGACGATGTCGGCGCATTTTGCGCCTACCTGGTCAGCGACGCGGCGCAGGCGGTCACGGGCGACATCCACTACGTCGACGGCGGGTGCCACATCCTCGCTTGATCGCTTGCGCGGCCCTTCGCCGACCCAACCCTTCCTATCCACCCGCCGCCCATGGCGGCAGTTTCACAGCAGGTAATGACCATGAACACGAACGTCTTCTCTGAGGATCTCGAATACGTCCGCAACCGCACCTTCGACGAGATCGCCGTGGGCGACAGCGCAAGCATCGAGCGCACGCTTACCGCCGCGGACATCCAGCTCTTCGCCGCGATGTCCGGCGACACCAATCCAATGCATCTCGACCCGGCATTGGCCGGGTCCAATCCCGCGGGCGAGGTGATCGCCCATGGCATGTGGGGCGCTGCGCTGATCTCGGCCGTGCTTGGCACGCGCTTGCCCGGGGCCGGGACCCTTTACGTTGCTCAGGCGCTGAAGTTCAAGGCGCCCGTGCGGGTTGGCGACACGCTCACCGTGACCGTGACCGTCATCGCCCGCGACAAAGTCACCCGCCAGCTCAGTCTCGACTGCGCGGGCGTCAACCAGGACGGCGTGACCATCATCGAAGGCGAGGCCACGGTAATCGCGCCCGACCAGCGCATCGACCGGCCGCGCAGCACGCTGCCTCATGTGCGCATCCACCTTTCGCATGGCGACGAACTGGTGCGCCTGCTCGAGTATGCACGGCCGCTCGGGTGCATCAAGGTGGCGGTCGTGCACCCGTGCGACGCGGTCAGCCTCTCGGCGGCGCTCGATGCCCGCGCGGCCGGGCTGATCGACCCCGTGCTGGTGGGGCCCCAGGCCCGTTTGGAAATGGTTGCGCACCAGTCGAACCTGCAGCTTGACGGCATCGCCATCGAGGACGTCCCGCACAGCCATGCCGCGGCTGCACGTGCGGTGGAACTGGCCTTGAAGGGGCGGGTCGAGGCGCTCATGAAGGGCAGCCTGCACACCGACGAGCTGATGGGCGCGGTCGTCGCGAGCGCGTTGCGCACCGGACGGCGCATGAGCCATTGCTTCCTGATGCAGACGCCGGCCTACGCGCGCCCCTTCATCATCACGGATGCCGCTGTCAACATCGCTCCCACTTTGCAGGACAAGGCCGACATCGTGCGCAACGCCGTCGGTCTCGCGCACGCCTTCGGCGTCGCGCGTCCGCGCGTCGCCATCCTGGCCGCGGTCGAGACAGTGAACCACAACATGCCGGCCACGCTGGATGCGGCGGCGCTGTGCAAGATGGCCGATCGTGGGCAAATCGGCGGGGCGATCATCGACGGGCCGCTTGCGTTCGACAACGCCGTTTCCGCCGCCGCGGCGCGCATCAAGGGCATCGTCTCCGACGTTGCCGGTTCGGCCGACATTCTGGTCGTGCCGGACCTCGAGAGCGGCAACATCCTCGCCAAGCAGCTCGAGTACCTCGGCGGCGCCGCGAGTGCGGGCATCGTACTCGGGGCCCGGGTGCCGATCATCCTGACGAGCCGCGCCGACTCGAGGGAGTCGCGGATCGCATCGTGCGCCGTCGCGCTGGTTGCGGCACGGCGTGAGTTGCACGCGCCGCCGGCAGCGGCGCAAGCAGCGGCAGGGTGACGATGAACGTGATCGCCTCGAAACCGGCTTCGCGCAGCATGGACCTGGCCGGCGAAAGCACCCCTGCGCACCCTGCCGCGGAAGACGCACCGATCTTCGTCCTCAACTGCGGTTCGTCGAGCATCAAGTTCGCATGGTTCGACGGAAGGGGCGCATCGCCGCCCCGTGCGCCGACGTGGTCGGGCCAGGTCGAAGGCATCGGCGGCCGCAATCCGCGGCTGCTCGTGGCCGGCCGGGCGCCGATCGCACTCACGCTCGGGCGGGACCGGCCTTATCAGGCCGCACTGCAGGCCGTGCGTACGTTCGTGCAGGAGCAGGCCGGCGGGCGGCTCCCGTCGGCGGTGGCGCATCGCGTCGTCCATGGCGGAAGCGCCTATGCGGCGCCTGTGCGCGTCGACCGCGAGGTGCTGGAGAAGCTGGAGCGCTACATTCCGCTGGCGCCTTTGCATCAGCCGTTAGCGCTCGAAGCCATCCGTGTCCTGCTCGACCAAGCGCCGAGTCTTCCCCAGGTGGCGTGCTTCGATACGGCGTTCCATCGCACGCTGCCGCAGGTCGAACAGATGATGGCGCTTCCGCACGCTCTCTGGGAACGCGGCACCCGGCGCTACGGTTTCCACGGCCTGTCCTATGAGTACATCTCGGTCGCGCTGGCGGAGCATTACGGCGATTGGGCACGCGGACGCACGATCGTCGCGCATCTGGGCAGCGGCGCGAGCCTCTGCGCGATGCGGGAACTGCAGAGCGTCGCGACCACGATGGGCTTTTCCGCGCTCGACGGTCTGATGATCGGCACGCGCCGCGGGGCCCTGGACCCTGGCGTGGTGCTGCACCTGATCGGCCGCGAGCGATACAGCCCGGAGCGGCTCGAGCATCTTCTCTACCACGAGTCGGGATTGCTCGGCGTCTCCGGGCTTTCGGCAAGCCCGAAGGTGCTGCTCGAGCCCGAAGACTCGCATCTCCCGGCGCGCCTGGCGCTGGATCTGTACGTCCGGCGCATCGTGCGCGAGATCGGCGCGCTGACCGCCGTGCTGGGAGGTCTGGACATGCTCGTCTTCACGGCCGGCGTCGGCGAAAACAGCGCGCCGCTGCGCGCGCGCATTTGCCTTGCTCTCGGCTGGCTGCGCCTGGAGATCGATGCCGACGCGAACCGCGCCGGCCTGCGCACGCTCTCCACGGCCGCCAGCCGCGTCTGCGTCGTCGTGGAGCCGACCAACGAGGAGTGGATCGCCGCGACGCACGCGCAGCGGCTGATCGGCGGCCGTGCAGCCGCGGGGGCGGCCGCACCGCCGTTCGCCCGGGCAGGTGCGAATCAGGCGGCGTAGAGGACGCGGGACCTCGGACCGATGCTCGACCTTTTGCTTACGACTTGCGCCGCCGCCGCGCCTACTGTAGGGATCGGCATGGTGACGGAGAACTGCAATGACATACCAGCCTGAATCCAAATACCCGAGCCGGCGCTCCTACGTGCTGAAGCTCACCAACGAAGCGAGTGCCACCGGACTGGTCGGCCGCCTGGAGAATCTCGTGACCGGAAGTCGGCGCGAATTTTTCACCGGTCGCGAACTGCTCGAGTTCATCGCTGGTGATCTCGAGACAATTTGCGATGACTCGTCGCGGGCCACGCCGGATGGAACCGGCCCATGAGCGATCGAAAGGACGGCATTGCCTTGGCCCGTTGGGCGAACAACCTGGCGGAGGTGGACTGCGAGATCGCCCGCCTTGCTTTGCTTGGCAGGGTTCGGTTCCTCGATGCTGGTGTCCTCAAGCGCGTTTTGCAGCAGGACGCGTCGGTTTGCGGCGCCGACAACCCCGCGGCCTTCACCAAACTGCGCGCGCTGCTCATGACGCATCTCGCTCTGCGCACACGCTCGGCCGAAGAAGTGGGTGTGCTGGAAACCGCGGCCATCGAAGCCGCAGTGGCCGAGCGGTTGACGCTATCGTTCCCGGACGCGTTGGGACACTGGCCGCCGGGCTAGACGGCGCCTTTCCTTGCAGCCATCCGAGCCATGGACATCTCGGCACTCGGGGCCGTGTGGGGTCTGATGGGGTCGCTCGTCGGCGGCTCGGCGACCGTCGCGACCGCCTGGATCACCCAGAGGACGCTCAACCGCCGCGAGTTGATCCGGGAGGAGATGCGCAAGCGCGAGACGCTCTATGGCGAGTTCATCGGCGAGTGCGGAAGGCTGCTGGTGGACGCGTTTGCGAACTCGCTCGACGAGCCCGAAAAACTGCTGCCGGTCTACGCCCTCATCAACCGCATCCGGCTTGCCGCATCCCGTCCGGTGCTCGCCGAGGCGGAGCGTCTCTTGCGGCACATCACCGATCAGTACTTCGCGAGCAACCTGACCGTCGACGAGATGCGTCAGCTCACCTTGTCTGGCCAAGCCGACCCGCTCGAAGCGTTCGGTGAAGCCTGCCGTGCCGAGCTCAAGCTGATCCGCGCCGGTCTGTAAGGCAATCGCCGTGTATCGCGCGACCCAGCGCGGGTCAGTCCGGTAAGCGACCACCTCTTTACGAGCGCTTCACGCAATCCTGACCGAACGCCGACGCTTCGCTGACGACTTGCGGCGGTGCGCTCCCTACGCTGCGCATCTGTTCAACGTCAGATGATGCGAGCGCGCGATGCTACTTCTTCGTTCCCCTTCCGGAGACTCCGAGCCGCCCCGGGCGGCGCCACCCGATTGCACCGAGTCCGTCCCGCCGCCGCTGGCACGCCCGGCGCTCGCCGTGCTTGCCGCGGCCGTGGCTCTGGCGTTGTCGGCCTGCGCGACGCCGGTCGCCAAGCCGGCTGTCGAAATCCCTGCACAGTTCGCGACCGCCGCCGTTTCGGCGGACGAGCCCGAGACAGCTTGGTGGGAGAGCTTCGGCGACCCGGTCCTGTCCGATCTCGTCCGCCGCGCCGCGCGCGAGAACCGCGACGTGAGGATCGCGGCAGAACGCGTCCGTGCCGCCCGCGCTGGCGAGTCGATCAGCCGCTCCTGGCTGTTCCCGAGCGTCGGCGTCGAGGCGACGGGCGCCAAGCTGAGCACCGGCTATAGCGCGACCCGCAAGCAACTCGTTCCGGACGTCAACCTCGGCGCCGCCGGCGTCGACGTCTCGTGGGAACTCGACTTGTCGGGTCGCTTGCGCGCCGGCGCCGCCGCGGCCGCTGCCGACACGCTGGTGGCGACCCATTCCGCCGAAGGTGTCCGCCTGCTGGTCATGACCGACGTCGCGTCCAACTATTTCATGCTGACCGGCGCGATGCGCCAGTTGGAGACGGTGCGCGCAATCTCGGCCGCGCAGGACGAAACCTTGCGCCTTGTGAAGGCGCGCCAGCGTGCGGGTCTGGCGACGCCGTTCGACGTCGAACGTGCCCAGACGGAAGCGTCAAGCGCGCGCGCAGCGATCCCGCCGCTCGAGTCGGCGATCGCGATCACGCGCCACCGCATCGCTGTCCTGGTCGGCGACCAGGCCTTCAACGGCGCCAACATCGTTCCCTGGACCGGCGACATCGTCGTGCCGACGGCGCGGCCCGGGCAGCCTGCGACGCTCCTCGAGCGCAGGCCCGACCTGCTCGCGTCCAAGGCGCAGCTCGACGCCGCCAATGCCCGCCGCCAGCAGGCTGCCGCCGAGTGGTTTCCGCGCCTCTTTGTGGGCGCGGTGTTCGGCCGGGAAAGCCTCGACGTGAACGGCATCGACCTGGGTGCGGCCCGCTTCACCAACGTGGCGGGCCTGCTCAGCATGCCGATCTTCAACGCGCGTCGCACCCAGGCTATCAACGACGTCGCGGAGCACGGGCAGTCCGAGGCGGTCCTGCGCTACGAGGATTCGATCGTGCGCGCGCTCGAGGACGTCGAGAACGCGCTCGCGGCGCTCGGTGCGGAACGGCAACGAGCTGGGTCGCTGCAGGAGGCGGCGGCCGCGGCGGATGCGGCGCTTGCGCGCGCGCAGTCGCTCTACGACCGCGGCCAGATCGATCTGTTGCCGCTGCTCGACGCGCAGCGGATGCGCCAGTCGGTGCGGCTCGGTGCCAACGACAGCAACACCCAGCTCCTGCTCGACAGCGTGCAGCTCTACAAGGCGCTGGGCGGCGGCTGGCAAATTTTCGAGCCGGTGGGGGCACCTGCCTCCGCGAGTGCCCTGCAATCCCCCCAATCATGAATCCGATCCGATACGAGGAACCCACGGTGAAGACCCGTTTCCCCGCGGCCTTGATGCCGCTTCCGATCGCCGCGCTGCTCGCGGCCTGTTCTCCGGCGACACCGCCGGCCGAGGCGCTGCGGCCGGTGCGCACCGCCGAACTGCGCTACGACGACGCCCGCGAGGCAAACCGCTACGTCGGCACCGTGCAGGCGCGCCACGAAGTGGACCAGGCGTTCCGCGTAGGCGGAAAGGTCGCGCAACGCAAGGTCGACGTCGGCCAGGCCGTGCGCGAGGGCGACGTCATCGCCATCCTGGACGACACCGACTACCGGCTCGCGGAAGAAGCGGCCCGCCAGCAACTCGTCGCCGCCACCGCGCAGGCGCGCCAGGCGGAGTCGGATCGCCAGCGCTTCGAAGACCTCAAGGGCGATGGGTCGGTCAGCGCCGCCGACGACGAACACGCGCAGAGCGGCGCCGAGAAGGCACAGGCCGCTGCGGAAGCGCTGGCCCGCAATCTCGAACTCGCGCGCAATCGGCTGAAGTACACGGTGCTGCGTGCGCCCATCAGCGGTGTCGTGACGGCCGTGCGGTTCGAGGTGGGCCAGGTGATTGCCGAGGGCCAGCCGGTGGTCTCGATCTCGCGCCAGAGCGAACCGGAAATCGTCGTCGACGTACCCGAGGATCACCTGGCGTCTTTCAAGGCGGCGAAGTTCAAGGCGTCGCTCGCGAGCGCACCCGACGAGTCTTTCGATGTCGTCCTGCGCGAGCTTTCACCCCAGGCGGCGCCGCAGACGCGCACCTTTCGCGCGCGTCTGAAACCCGACCTGGCCCGCAAGCTTCCGCTGGGAGCCACCGCGACGCTGGTCGCTCAGCGCACGACCGACGGGGCGCAGGTGGCCGCGCTTCCCGCCGCGGCGATCACACAGAACAGGGGCCAGCCCGCAGTGTGGGTGGTGCAGCGTGCGGGCGCCGAGGGCGCCGGCACGGTCGAGCTGGTCGGCGTCACGGTGCACGGATATCGCAACGACGACGTGCTGGTCTCCGGGCCGAAGGCCGGCGAGCTCGTCATCACCGCCGGCATCCAGAAGATGGCGCCCGGGATGCGCGTGGCGCTGCCGGATTCCTCGATCCTCGACGGCGACAAGCAGGCCTCCCGATGAAATCCTTCAACCTGACCGAATGGGCGCTGAAGCATCGCGCCATCGTCCTCTTCCTGTTGCTCGGCATTGCGGTCGCCGGTGCGCTGAGCTTCACCAAGCTCGGCCAGCTCGAGGATCCCAACTTCTCCGTGCCGTCCATGACGGCAATGGTGGTCTGGCCCGGTGCGACCGCGCAGCAGGTGCAGGACCAGGTGCTCAACCGGATGGAGAAGAAATTCGAGCAGCTCGATCACTTCGAGAAGGTGGTGACGTTCGCGCGCCAGGGGTACGGCGGCATGACGATCAGCGTGCGCGGCGGCACCTCCAAGGCCGACCAGCGCGAAGCCTGGTACCAGGCGCGCAAGAAGCTCGAAGACATCCGCATGGAGCTGCCCGAAGGCGTGGTCGGACCGCTCTTCAACGACGAATACGGCGACGTCTACGGACTGCTCTACGCGGTGAAGGGCGACGGCTTCGGCCAGGCCGATCTGGGGCACGTGGCCGAGGACGTCAAGCGCCGCCTGCTCAAGGTGCCGATGGTCAAGAAGGTCGACGTCATCGGCAAGCAGGCGGAGCGGATCTATGTCGAGTTCTCGCATGAACGCCTGGCGGCGCTCGGCATCACTCCGTTCGTCATCGCCGACAGCCTGAAAAGCCAGAACGCGATGCTGCCCGCGGGATCGATCGACACCGCCGGAGACCGCGTGCTGGTGCGCGTGAGCGGGCAGTTCGTGCACGAAGACGACATCCGCAACGTGCCGATCGCGGTCGGCGGGCGCCAGATCAAGTTGGGTGATATCGCGACGGTGCGCCGCGGCCTGGAGGATCCGCCGACCTACACCGTGCGCCACAACGGCCAGCAGGTGGTGCTGCTCGGCATCTCGATGACCGACGACGGTAACATCGTCGCGCTGGGCAAGGCGATCGAAGCCACGGTCGCGAAGGTGCAAGCGGAGCTGCCCTACGGCGTCGAGCTGGAGCGCGTAGCCGACCAGCCCAATACGGTCAAGGAAGCCATCTGGGAATTCGAGCGCTCGCTGCTCGAGGCGCTGGTGATCGTGTTGGCGGTGAGCTTTGTCAGCCTGGGGTGGCGTACCGGCATCGTGGTGGCGACCTCGGTGCCGCTGGTGCTGGGCGCCGTCGCGCTGCTGATGCTGGCGATGGGATGGAACCTCGAGCGCGTGTCGCTCGGCTCGCTCATCATCGCGCTTGGCCTGCTCGTCGACGACGCGATCATCTCGGTGGAAATGATGGTCGTGAAAATGGAGGCAGGCTGGGATCGCGTGAAGGCCGCGGCCTTCTCGTATGCGTCCACCGCGATGCCGCGCCTGACCGGCGCCGCCATCACCGTCGCCGGCTTCATGCCGATCGGCCTGTCAAAGTCGATCACCGGCGAATACGCCGGCGGCATCTTCTGGATCGTCGGCGCCGCGGTGCTCTTCTCGTGGGTGGTATCCGGCATCTTCACGCCGTACCTCGCGGTGAAGCTGCTGCCGAAGAACTTCGGCACGCATCACCACGGCGGCGATCCGTATGACACGCCGTTCTACCGCAGGCTGCGCGGGCTGATCGAGCGCGCCATTGCATGGCGCTGGTGGGTCATCGGCGCGACGGCCACCGCGCTCGTGCTGGCCGTGCTCGGGATGAACTTCGTGCCGCAACAGTTCTTCCCCAACAGCTCGCGCCCGGAGCTGCTCGTCGACCTGCGTTTGAAGGAAGGCGCTTCGATCGCGGCCACCACGGAGCAGGTGAAAAAGATGGAGGCGGTGCTGGCGAAGGACCACGACGTGCGCTTCTTCACCGCGTACACGGGCGCCGGCTCGCCGCGCTTCTACCTGGCGCTCAACCCGGAGCTGCCGAACCCTGGGTTCGCGCAGTTCGTCGTGATGACCAAGGACCTCAAGGCCCGCGAACGGGTGCGCTCGCGGCTGATGGCATCGGTCGACGCCGAGTTCCCGCAGACGTGGATCCGCGTGACGCGGCTCGAGATGGGTCCGCCCGTCGGTTATCCCGTGCAGTTCCGCGTCGTCGGGCCCGACAAGGAAGTCGTGCGGTCCTTCGCGCGCCAGGTCGAGCAGGTGGTCGCGGCCAGCCCGAGTGTGCGTGACGTCCAGCTCGACTGGAACGATCCGGTGCGCGCGCTCAAGGTGGAGCTGGACCAGGACAAGGCACGCGCTCTCGGCCTGACGCCAGCCGATGTCGCGCTCGTGACGCAGAGCGTGATGAACGGGGCCACCCTGTCGCAACTGCGCGAGCACGAGGACCTGATCGACATCGTGGCCCGTGCGGTGCCCTCGGAGCGCCTGGATCTGGAGACGCTGAAGGACATCAACGTCTTCACCCGCCAGGGTACGGTGGTACCGCTCTCGCAGATCGCGCGCGTGACCTACGAGCTCGAAGAGCCGGTTCTGTGGCGGCGCAATCGCGACATGGCCATTACCGTGCGGGCCGACGTCAAGGACGGAGAACAGGGCGTCTCGGTGACGCAGGCGATCCGGCCGGGGCTGAAGGACATCGAGGCGCGACTGCCGTCGGGCTACCGGATCGACGTGGGCGGTGCGGTCGAGGAGAGCGACAAAGCCAACAAGGCGCTCGCCGCGGTGGCTCCGCTGATGCTGGCGACGATCCTGCTGATCCTGATGCTGCAACTGCAGGACTTCTCGCGCATGGGGATGGTGCTCCTGACCGCCCCGCTTGGGCTGATCGGCGTCGTATTGGCGCTGCTCGTGTTCCGCGCGCCGCTCGGCTTCGTGGCGATCCTGGGCGTGATCGCGCTCTCGGGGATGATCATGCGCAACGCGGTGATCCTGATCGACCAGGTGCAGACGGAGATGGCGGAGGGCCGCGATCCCTGGACGGCGGTGGTCAATGCCGCGGTGTACCGGACACGCCCGGTGGCGCTCACCGCAGCGGCCACGGTACTGGCGATGATTCCGCTGACGCGCAGCGTGTTCTGGGGGCCGATGGCCATCGCCATCATGGGCGGCCTGACGATCGCGACGCTGCTTACGATCTTCTTCGTCCCGGCGCTTTATGCGGCGTGGTTCAAGGTCGAACCGCAGAACGCAGACGGTTCGGCCGCCGCGGACCGCATCGCCGTCGAACCATCGCCCGCGGCGTGAGAGGGATACACCATGTCGCGACGACCAACACTTACCGATGACGAGATCCTGCGGCGGGCGCGGGCCGTCTTCGCGGAGCACGGTTACGCCGCCCGCACGTCACAACTGGCGGCTGCCGTGGGTCTGACCTGGCCCGCACTCGTCTTCCGCTTCGGCGGCAAGACCGAGTTGTTCAGGCAGGCGATGGCCGGTTCGATCTGCGCCGCTGAAGCGGCAGACTGGCTCGGCGCCGGTGCAGCCGGACTGCGCCGCCCGCTGGAGCAGCTCAGTGCCTATCTGCTGCTGCGGTGGCCGCTCCACTTGCACCGGCGTCTGGCAACGAAGGCGTTCGCGGCGAGGGAGGCGAACGACGTCGACCTTGACCAGGTGGGCGATTGGTTGCGGTTCACGCTGGAGGTGCTCGCGGCCCGCGGGATGGTGCGGGCCGACCTGCCCGCGAACACGCTCGCGAAAGCCATTCTTTCGCTGCTGGTGGGCGATGTGGCTCGCCGCTTCCTCGCCGGCGATCGGAGCCTCACGCCCGATGCCGGTCTTCTCGACGGCGTGATCGCCCTGTTGGCGCCAAGCGGCGCGACACAAGGGGAGCGCGGCGAGACGCCGGCTGCCTCGGTGTCTGCCGCGATCGGATCCAGGGCCGAGCTTTGATTCCGACGCCAACGAGGCGGTCATGTCGACCGTCTTCAAGCGCTTCGTGCGGCCGTTGACCGCTGGCTCTTGCGCGGCCGCCACGCGTCTTACGCCAACGCGGCTGCGGTGTACTGCGGCAGCGGCAAGGCGCCCCTTCGCGATCGCCGGAACCAGGTACAGGCATCGTTCGGCTTGCGCAGACGGTGGGCGAACGGCTACTGGTCCCGGGCGTTCACCGAAAAACCTTCGCAATTTGAACAACACGCCGATCTTCGGTTTGCAGCTTGCAATCGGCTGCAACCTGTGACGGCGCCGAAGCTAGACTAGGCGACCCATGCTTGCAGGGCTCGCCAGATGAGCGATACCAAGGAAGGCGTTCGTGCGAGCCGGACCGATGCCAACCCAGAGCCCGGCGCGCCTCCCGTTCGCTTCGAACGCTTCGAACTGCACGAAGCGAACGCGACGCTGACGCGCGATGGCAAGCCGGTGGCGCTTGCGCCAACGCCGTTCGCGGTGCTCTGTGCGCTCGTACGGCAGCCCGGGGTGCTGCTCACCAAGCAGGTTCTGCTCGATCAGGTCTGGGGTCACCAGTTCGTGAGCGAATCGGTCTTGAAGACGGTGGTCAGTGACCTGCGCACCCTGCTGGAAGACGACGCGCGCCAGCCGCGCTTCATCGAGACCGTGTCGCGCCGCGGCTACCGGTTCATCGCGCAAACGGTCCAGGTGGCGGCACCGCGCTGGGAGCCGACGCCCGCGCAAACCGGCGTGGCGCAATCGCCTTCCCTTTTCATTGGACGCGAGCCTGCCCTGGCACGTCTTCGCGGCGGCTGGGACCGCGCCTGCACCGGCAAGCGCAGCATCGTGTGGGTCACGGGCGAACCCGGCATCGGCAAGACGACCCTGATCGAGAATTTCATCACGGGCCTGGGCGACATCGCCTGCATCCGCGGCCAGTGTGTCGATCAGTATGGCGGAGGCGAGTCGTTCCTCCCGGTGCTCGAAGCGCTCGCCGAGCTCTGCCGCCGGGACGGCGCGGCGGCGCCGCTCCTGCGTTCCGTCGCACCGAGCTGGCTGTTGCAACTGCCGTGGCTCACGACGACCGAGGAGCGCGACGCCTTGCAGCGCGGGCTGGCCGGCACGTCGCCCGAGCGTGCGTTACGAGAGATAGGCGAGTTCCTCGATCGCTACACCGAACGCCGGCCGCTCCTCCTGGTGACGGAGGACTTGCATTGGGGCGACGGTGCGACGATCCGCCTCATCGACTACATCGCACGCCGGCGCGGCGCGGCGCGTCTCATGTGCCTGGCGACGTTTCGTCTGGCCGAGGTAGTCGCGCAAGATCATCCGTTGAATGCGCTGCGGCGGGAGTTGCGCCTGCACGGGTTGTGCGATGAAGTCGTGCTCGATCTCTTTTCCGAGCAGGAAGTCGCCGACTATGTCGCACACCAGGGGATCGCGGCCACCGCGAACGAGGCCTTCGTGCGCGCCTTGCACGCACGCACCGACGGGTTGCCGCTTTTCGTTGCCTCGGCAGTCAGCGAGATCGCGGTGCGCGCCGCGCAGGGCAGCGCCTGCGATGTCGCGGCGCATGTGGCGAGCCTGCCCGTGCCGGAGAGCTTGGCTGCCCTGATCGACCACTACATCGCGAAGCTGGGCGACGAACAACGTACGTTTCTCGCTGCGGCGGCAGTCTGCGGCGTCGAGTTTCGGGTCGCGACCGTCGCAGAGGCCTTGAGCCGCGATGCCGCGTGGGCAAGCCAGATCTGTGCGGAGTTGACGCGCGACCGCTTGTACCTCGCGACGCCGCGGCCGCGCGACGGATCCGCCAGCGCCCACCTTGCCGACCTTTACGCGTTCAGGCACGCGTTGTTCCGCCAGACGCTCTATGACCGGACGCCCGCTGCGACGCGGGTGCAACTTCACGGCCAGGTCGGCGCCGTGCTCGAGCGCGCGCGCACCCGCGGTGTGCCGGTGGTGGCGGCAGAGCTTGCCATGCACTTCGAGCGCGCGCGCGAGCCGATGAAGGCAGTGCAGTACTACGTCGAGGGGGCACAATCCGCGCTCGCGAAATTCGACCCGCAAGAGTGCATGCGGATCACCGCCCGCGCAACTCAGCTGCTCGCGCACCTGCGGGACGGCCGCGAGCGCATCGCGACCGAATTCGCGCTCCTCACCCTGCGTGGCATGGCGGCAATCCGCGGCCTGGGGGTGGGTGACGAGGCGAAGGATTCGTTTCGGCAGGCGTACGGGCTGTTGGACCAGATTGTGGACCACCCGATGCAGGGTCGGCTGCTGCAGGGGTTCGGGTTCATGCTCTCGCTGCGCGGCGAGTATGCCGAGGCGCTCGCCGTGGCCGATCGGGCGCTTGCGATCGGGACGACAACGGATGACGCGGCGCTCTTGTCGTCGGCGCTCATGCTGCATGGACAGGTGCATCAGCTCCAGGGCCGTTCACCGGCCGCTCGCAAGGCCCTCGAGCGCAGCCTCGCCCTGGCGGAGGGGATCGACGTAGGGCCCGGCGAATTCGTGGTCGACCCGCTCGTCGCGGTGCTCTCGTCGCTTGCCATCACGTTCGTCCACCTGGGTGACATCGAGCAGGCACGCGCTTGCCTGGACCGTGCCCTCGTTCGCGCGCGTGAGCGTGGCTGGCCAATGGCCCAGCTGACGGCGCTCTGGCGCGGCGCTCTCGTCGAGGTTCGGCTCGGCAACGCAGAGGGCGTGGCCTCGCTCGCCGATGCGATGCAGTCGCTGGTGGATGAGTTCACGCTGAGCCACGGCCGGATTGCGTGCCGATGGTTCCGCGGTTGGGCCGACGCCCGCTTGGGCAGGCCGCGCGAGGGACATGGCGAGATCCGCGAGGCTTACGAGGAGAACATGCGGCTCGGGATGCTGGCGGGGTGCAGCGAGATCCTAGGCTACGCCGCCGAGGCGTTGGTGCTCGCCGGCGACTGGGATGCGGCGCGCTGGGAGCTTCAGGAAGCGCTGCGCATGGCGGAACTCCACGCGGAGCGGGTGTACCTGCCACAGCTCTATCTGACCGAGAGCGCCATCGCGCGGGGCCTCGGCGATGCGACCGCTGCCCGCGCGTCGCTGCGACGCGCGGTGGACGAGGCACGCGCGCAGGAAGCGCCCTGGCTCGAGCTGTTGGCGCTCGCGGCGCTCTGCGAGCACGGCGGCGCCACGGCGCAGGACAAGGGCGCGCTCGCCGCGCTGCTCAACCGGCTTCCGGAGGCGCGTGGCACAGAGGGCTTCGCGAAGGCCCAGAGGGTGCTCGGGACGAAACCGGGGTAGGCATCGCATCGAGAGGCCGTGCCTCCGTGACACGCCCGAGGTCGAGATCGCGCAAACGCTGTTCCCACAACTCGCGTGCGAGCGTCAGCAGGACCGGGCCGATCACGGTGCCGACGAGCCCTAGTGCCTCGAAGCCGCCGATGCAGCCGATCAAGACCCAGACGAAGCGCAGGCGGGTACCGTCGCGTGCAATGCTGGGGCGAACCAGCTTGTCGCCGCAGGCGAGGACGGCACCCCCCAGCGCGCCGGCGAGCATCGCGGTCGTGGCCTGCCCGGTCACCAGCAGCTTCAAGGCCAGTGCGAGGAGACCCGCATAACCGAGAAAGGGCAGGATCGCGAGCGCGGCGGTCCCCGCCGCCCACGCCATGGCGTGGGGCACGCCGACGATGACATACAGCGTCGCCATGGCGAGCCCGTCGAACAGCGCCACGACCAGCATGCTGTTGACCGAGGCGCGGACCGCGCGCGTGGCCAGTTGAACGAACGTGTCGGCGCGCTCGCCGATGGCATGGCGCAGCGCGCGCCGCGACTGGAGCGCGAGCGCTGCGCCTTCACGATAGAAGTAGAACAGCAGCAGGATCGTGAACCCCACGATCAGCAAATGTTGCGCCATGAACTGCGCGAGCGACTGTGCCCATGAGACGAAGGCGCTCGGCCCGGCGCGCTGCATCCAGGCGGCGAACGCGCCCGGACGAGCGAGGTCCCGGCTCCAGCGTTCGGCGAGCCATGCGCCCGCGAGAGGCAGGTCCGCCACCCAGGAGGGCATCGCCAGGCCTGTTTTGTCGAGCGCGGCGAACTCCTCCAGCAACGTACGCCCTTCGAGCACGAGCGCGCCCAGGGCGAGCATCAGCGGTGCCAGCACGAACACCGTGATCAGCGAAGTAAACGCGAGTGCGACGGCGCCGGGCTTCAGGCGACTGCCGACGCAGGACGCGAAGCGTTGGTAGAGCGGCCAGCTTGCGATCGCGGTGACGCAGGCGACGAGCAGCGGCAAGAGGAAGCCGTGCAGGATCCAGATCGAGAGGGCGACGATGGCGGCGGCATACAGGCCCGCGGGACGGATCGTTGCGAGCAGGCGTCGGGCGGCCGCTCGGCGGACTAGCGCTGCGGGCCCCTGGCGGGTGTCGGGTGCGAAGGTATTCATGGTGCCGGCGAATCTACGGCCGGCGCGACCGGAAGTTGTCAGGGAAGGGTCGGCGTTTTGTCCGCATGCGACCTCCGGCGCCGAACGCGCAACCAGGCCCCGCGGGCCGCGCAGATCGCCGTGACGCCGCAACCTCGCGCGGAAGCGCTGGCCCACCGAATCGACTTGACGGGCGTCAAAACCGGGCGCAACAGGGCCGCTTAGCCTTGACATTGGTCGTTGGGGAAGAACTCGATGGAGCCGGATATCGATTTCAGCCTCGTTGTCGACGCTGCGCCCACGCTCCTCTTCAGCGCGCGACCCGACGGCTACATTGACTACGTCAACCGGCGCTGGCTGGATCTCGCCGGCGTCCCGTTCGAGAGGGTCGAAGGCTGGGCCTGGAAGGACTTCATCCACCCCGACGATCGCGAGCGGCACGTCGCACGCTGGCTGGCGTCGATGGCCAGCGGCGAGCCGGCGGTGTCCCAGGCGCGGATGCGCATGGCGAACAACGAATATCGGTGGATGCTTCATCGCACCGAGGCTCTGTGCGATGCCGCCGGCAAGATCGTCCGATGGTTCGGCTCCAGCGTCGACATCGAAGAGCTCAAGCGTGCCGAAGAGGAGCTGCGGGAGCTGAAGGAGCAGCTCCACAAAGAGAACATCGTGCTTCGCGACGAAGTCAGCCAGGCCTCGATGTTCGAGGAGGTCGTCGGCTCGTCGGCGCCGCTGCGCCGCGTGCTCCTGCTCGCGGCCAAGGTGGCGAGCGTCGATTCGACGGTGCTCATCACCGGCGAGACGGGGACCGGCAAGGAGCTGATCGCGCGCGCGATCCACAGGCGCTCGCCGCGCGCGGCACGCCCGTTCGTGTGCGTGAACTGCGGCGCGATCCCGCCTGCGCTGATCGGCTCCGAGCTGTTCGGCCACGAGAAGGGCGCCTTCACCGGCGCGGTGCAGCGCCACCTGGGCCGCTTCGAGCTCGCCGCCGGGGGAACGATCTTCCTCGACGAAGTGGGCGAGCTGCCCCCGGAGACGCAGGTCGCGCTGCTTCGCGTGTTGCAGGAGCGGACCTTCGAGCGCGTCGGCGGCAGCAAACCGATTGCGGTGGACGTCCGGGTCATCGCCGCGACCAACCGCGACCTCGGCAAGGCGATTGCGGAAAGCGCGTTCCGCGAGGACCTTTATTACCGGCTCAACGTCTTTCCCATCCACGTGCCTGCGTTGCGCGAGCGTCGGGAGGACATTCCGCTGCTCGTCGAGTATCTGACGCAGCGGTATGCGGCCAAGGCGGGCAGGAAGATCATCTGCGTGAGCCGGCAGACCGTCGAGCTGCTTACGGCCTACGACTGGCCGGGCAACATTCGCGAACTCCAGAACGTGATCCAGCGCTCGGTGATCCTCTGCGAGGACACGCTGACGGTCGACGAGGCGTGGCTGCAGCGCACGCCGCGGCCCCCGGCCGGCGTCCGCACGCTGGGCCGGCTGAGCGCGGGCGAGGAGGCCAAGCTGATCGAGACCGCGTTGGCCGAGGCGCGCGGCCGCGTCGCCGGGCCCGAGGGCGCTGCCGCCAGGCTCGGCATCCCGCGCTCGACCCTCGAATCGAAGATCCGGACGCTGCACATCGACAGGCGTCGCTTCATGAATGCGGGCGGCTGACGACGCGCATTGTCGAAACCCGACATTTGCCGAAGTTCGACACGCCCCGCGCGGCGCGACCAGCGCAAGTTCAACGAGTTGCACCTGGCACCGGACTTGCAGTTCCCAAGCTCGCGATGGTGCTGAAGACCGAACTCGCCGGAATCGACTCGGGAACGGTTTTGCTGCTCATCGGAAGGATCACCTCGCAGGACGTGCAGCGCTTGAAGGTGCAACTGGCCGAGATGAAGCACCTCGTGGCGCTCGATCTGGGGCAGGTGCAGCTCGTCGATCTCGACGCGGTCCACTTCCTCGCCGAGTCGCAGCGAAAGGGTGTCGAGTTGCGCCGCCTTCCGCGTTACGTGCGCGAATGGGTTCGACTGGAAACGAAGCAACTGGAAAGGATGAACGATGGAACGCATGCTGGTGGTGGTCTTCGACAACGAGACGAAGGCCTTTGAAGGCAAGTCGGCGCTGCGCCAGCTCGAGCGCGAGGGCGACCTCACGATCTACGCCGGAGCGGTGGTGACCAAGCACGCCGACGGCACGGCCGGCGTCAGGCAGTACGACGATTTCGGTCCGGTCGGCTCGCTGGTGGGAACTTCGGCCGGCAGCCTGATCGGCCTGCTCGGCGGCCCCGTGGGCGTGGCAATCGGCGCATCCTCGGGTCTCGCGCTGGGCGCGCTGGTGGACATCGGCAACGCGCGCGTCGGGGAGGACTTCGTCGCCGACGTGTCGAAGACGCTGACGCCGAACAAGGTCGCGGTCATCGCCGAAGTCGAGGAAGGCTGGACGACCCCGGTCGACACGCGCATGGAAACGCTCGGCGGCACGGTGCTGCGGCGCGCGCTTTGGGAAGTGGAGGACAAGATGCGCGACGAGAAGATCGCGGCGATGAAGACCGACGTCGCGCAGTTCAAGGAGGAGATGTCGAAGGCGCATGAGCAGCGCAAGGCGAAGCTAAAGGCCATGATCGAGCAGCTCGAGACCAGAATCGACGCGCAGGCGAAGAAGGCCAAGGCGGATCACGAAGCGTTCAAGCTGCGCCAGCACGCGAAGCGGGAGCTGCTGAAGAAAAACGCCGCCGCAGCGGGCAAGGCGCTGAAGGAACTGGCGAAGACACCGCTATGACGAACTTGCGTCGCGCCGCTGCGCCAGGCGTGCTGCTCGGTACGGCTTTGGTCCTGACGGGTTTGGCGCCGCGCGCCGGGTCGCAACCGCATAGCCGGCCCGCGCAAGGCGCAGAAAGCCCTTCGGTCCAGGCGGCCAGGGCCGCGCGCGAGGACGCGCAGCGCGTCGCCGCGACCGCCGCTCGACGGGCTTGGCAGGCGGGGATGGATCGGCCGCAGAGCGGTGCTCGCAACAATTGACTGGAGGACACCATGCAAAGCGACATGCTTCGATACCTGGAGAACAACTGGGGCTGGATCGTGCTGCGCGGGGTGGCCGGCGTGCTGTTCGCCGTGCTCGCTGTGGCGTGGCCCGGCGTCACGCTGGCGGCACTGGTCATCGTGTGGGGCGCCTATGCGCTGGCCGACGGGATACTGGCTCTCGTCGCCGCGTGGCTGGTGCGCGATGCGGGCCGCCCGTTCGGCTGGCTGATCGTGGTCGGGCTGCTCGGCATCGCCGCCGGCGTGGTCACGTTCCTGTGGCCGGGCATCACTGCGATGGTGCTGCTGATGCTCATCGCCGCATGGGCGTTCGCGATGGGCATCTTCCAGATCGCTGCCGCAATCCGCTTGCGCAAAGTGATCGAGGGCGAATGGATGCTGCTGCTGTCGGGCGTGCTGTCGGTGGCCTTCGGCGTGCTGATGGCCATCTACCCCGGTGCCGGGGCCCTCGCGATGCTGTGGCAGATCGCGGCGTTCGCGCTCGTGTTTGGCACCCTGCTGATCGCACTCGGCTTCCGGCTCAGGTCACGTGCGGCCCACAAGCCGGCGGCCGCGTAGCCGAGAGGGTGTCGCGAGTCTCCCAGCAGGCCGGGGACCCTGCACGGCCGAGTCCCCGGCAGCGGCATCCGGCAACTCACCCCGGCAGCAGCACCGCCCGACCGGCGGTCCCGTTGGCAACATGCTCGAACGCAACCCGTGCCTGTTCGAAGGGCACGGCGACACCCACCGGCAAAGATAGCTGCTCCTCCCGCACGATGGCACCGAGTGTCTCGAGCGCCTCGCGGCTGGGTGAAAAGACAGTCCAGCTGTAGCGCGCGTTCGGCGAGCGCGTGGCGACGATCGCACGCATCTTGCGCGATGCCTGCCAGCTGGCCGCGGCGCCACGCAGCCATCCAAGCCGATCGAAGTTCGCGAGCAGCGGATGGACCGTCGTCGCGTGGCCGAGCGCCTTGGGGCCGAGCCGCGTGGCGAGCAAGGCCTCGTCCTCCCAGGAGCCGTAGTTCAGCGTGACAACGAAATCCGTCGGCAGCGATTCGATGCGACCCGGGCCGCGCTCGATCGCGTTCTCCGCGCCCGATGCCAGACAGGTGTGGCACTGGCCAGCTCCGCAGATCGCGGTCACGCGGCATCCCCAGGCCCGCAGCATCTGCAGACTCAACTGCCCCAGACCGCCGCACGCGCCGAGGATCAGCACGTGCGCGGACGATCCGTTCAACGCGTTCAATCCAGTCGACCGGACCGCCAGCCACATCGTCGTGAACGAATATGGCAGCACGGCGAGCGATTGCAGATCGGTGCCATCGGGCGCAGCAACCAGCTGGTCCTGCGGAACGACGAGCACCGAGGCATGGGCGCCGCCGCGCTTGCCCGTCCCCACCAATCCGAGAACCCGAGCCGCGGGTGCGAACGCGGTGACGCCTGCGCCGACCGCTTCGACATGGCCCGCAACGTC
This sequence comes from Burkholderiaceae bacterium, assembly GCA_035502095.1. Classification (GTDB taxonomy): domain Bacteria; phylum Pseudomonadota; class Gammaproteobacteria; order Burkholderiales; family Burkholderiaceae_F; genus JAKANT01. Next base: position 32,757 of record DATJUX010000030.1, on the reverse strand, counting down.
GTTGCCCACAATGAGCGGAAACGTTGCCGCCCCCTTCAATCCGAGCAGGCGCCGGCCGTATCCGGCAGCACGCTTGACGTCGATCGGATCGACCGACGTTGCGTGCACGCGCACCAGGACTTCGCCGCGGCCCGGCTTCGGCACGTCGCCGCGGCGTACCGCCAACTGGGCCGGCGACCCGGGTGCCACGCAGACGAGCTCTTGGCGCATCGCTCGGGCCTCAGGTCGTCGTCGGCACCGCGGCCGGCACGACTGACGGCGAAAGCATCAGCCGCTCGAGCGCTTGCTCGACATAGTCGGCGACCCGCGCCTGCGGGCCTTCGGCGAATACGCAGCGGTCGGGCCGGACGATCGCCACCCATCCAAGCGGCACACGCCGGGGCAACAGGGCTTCGTCGAGCACTTCCACGCGGCACCCTGCTGGCGCGAGGTGTTGCGCCTGCGAGCGCTGGCACCACTGCCAGACCTTCCCGCCGGCGCGCTTCCACCCTTCCAGCAGCGCTGGACTCAGGTGCACGGCAGGGTCGACGCCGAAGCCGATGAGGGCCCAATCGAGACCCAGTACATCGTCGCTGAGCATTGGCTCGCTGCTGCCGGCACGCCGCACCCACCCTTGCGGCAGGCTCGAGCCGGCAAGCAGGCGCTCGACGCCACGGTCGCGCAGAAACAGGCCGCGGTCGAACTTGTTCTCGGGCTTCACCCTCAAGTCTTCGAAGAGAGCGCGTCCCGCAGGCAGGATGCGAATCGCGCGCATCACGCCGTGGATCGCAAGGGCGGCCAACCGGCTGCTCGGCATCACCAGTGCGCCGAGGAACCGCGCAAGAGCGATGATCTTCTTCGCGTGGGGCCGGCGCTCCTCGTCGTAGCTGCCGAGGACGCATTCGTCGGCGCGGCCCTGGATGACCCAGGCGAGCTTCCACGCCAGGTTGGCCACGTCGCGAAGGCCTGCAACGAGGCCCTGCCCTGCGAAGGGCGGCGTGAGGTGCGCCGCATCGCCAGCGAGGAAACAGCGGCCTTTGGAAAACGACTTCGCCTCGCGCGCCTGGAAGCGGTACACGGCGGTGCGCTCGATGCGAATCTTCTCGACGTCGCACCAGGGCGCGAGCAGGCGGCGCACCGACTCCGGCCGCTCCATTTCCGCGGCGCTCTCGCCAGACTTGAGCATGAACTCCCATCGCTGGCGTCCGCCGGGGGCCACCATGTGCGGCGTCGGGCGGCGCGGATCGCAGATGAACTCGACATGGTCGATCGGGTTCGGGACGTCCAGCGCGTCGACGATCAACCAGTCCTGCTGAAAGCTGCGCCCCGCGAATTCCAACCCGAGCGAACGACGCACCTGCGAGTTCGCACCGTCGGTCGCGACAAGGTACCGGGCACGCACCGTCGTGTCTTCGCCGGCCCGCGACCGCAGGCGCGCCACTACCCGCTCGCCGTCGTCGAGGAAGTTCTGCAACTCGACGCCGAGCCTGACCCGAACGTTGCCGTACTGCGCCAGCTTCGAGCGCAGCACCCGCTCAAGCTCCGGTTGGTGGAACGTCACCAGCGCGGGGTGGCCGTCGATGACGCCGGCGCTGTTGATGCGCGCAAAGCGCCCGAAGATCGGCGAGTGGTACTGCACCTGCGGGATGCCGACCGTGGCGAACTCGCCGTCGCGGATGCCCACCAGTTGCAGGATGCGCAGCGCTTCGTTGTCGAGCGCGATCGCGCGCGGCCTGGCGAAGATATCCTCGGCACGATCGATCGCCAGTACACGGATGCCGTAGCGGCCAAGCAGATTGGCCAGGGCGGCGCCGACGGGGCCGAGGCCGACGATGAGAACGTCGCTGTCGAGCGGCGCGCTGCGGCCACCAGTGGTCGCTATGTTCATGGGTTCGTCTCCTGCCAGTGCGGCGTGACGGGGTACAAGCCGGCGAGGGCGATGGCCGCGCTGCGGGCCTCCGCCGGACCAGTGAGATCGACGACCGTGCCTTGTTCCGGGCACAGGCGCGCCCTGGCGCGGACGTGGCCAAGGCCGGAATCGAAAAGTGCTTCGCGCAGAACGTGGTCGACCGCGAGCAGCCGCAGATGCGGCTTCGACACCTTGCCGATGGCGGTCAGCGGAAGCGACGGCAGCACTTCTATGCGCACCGGCACCGCGGCGCGTTCCGGGATCGCGCCGCGCACCTCCTCTCGCAGGGCGTCTCCCGACAGCGCCACGCCCGGCTTGACCGCGACATAGGCCACGGGCAGTTCGCCGACGTTGCGATCCGGCTGCCCCACCGCCGCCGCGAGAGCGACCGACGGATGCGCATTGAGCGCATCTTCGATCATCGACGGGTCGATGTTGTGGCCGCCACGGATGATCAGGTCCTTCGCGCGGCCGCACAGCGTCAGGCGACCATCAGCTCCGATGCGGCCCAGGTCGCCGGTGTTGAACCAGCCGTCGGCGATCCAGATGTCGCGGTTGTCGCGCTCGCGCAAGTAGCCCGCGAACACGTTCGGGCCGCGGATCGCGATGACGCCGGCTTCGCCGGGCTGTGCCGAGCCGCCGGGCTTGGCGTCGGCCCCGAGCGCAAAGAGCTGCAGTTCCTGGTAAGGCAGGCGGATGCCGACCGAGCCGGGCTGGCGTTCGCCGCACGGCGGATTCACGGTCGAAACGCAGGTACCTTCGGTGAGTCCGTAGCCTTCGTGGATGTGTACGCCGGCCGCGCGCTCGAAGTCGATCGCAACTTGTCGCGGCAGCGGCGCGGCGCCGCAGAGCACGTGGCGTAGGCTCGGGATACCGCCCTCGGGCAGCGGCTTCGCGGCGAGCGCCGCCAGGATCGTCGGCACGGCCGAAAAGGTCGTCGCATCGAATCGCCGAGCGATTCCCCAGAAGTGATCCAGCACGCCGGGGGTCCGATAGCCGCCCGGCGTGAGCATCACGACCTCCGAACCGGTGCAAAACGCCCACAGGCCGGTGATGAGCGCGCCGTTGACGTGAAACAGCGGCAGGCCCGCGAGCATGACCTGCGCACGGTCGTCGAACGCCTGCAGCACCCACGCGAGGAACGATTCGTTGAGGTGTCGATGCACGGCGATCTTCGGATAACCGGTCGTCCCGCCAGTGTGGAAATAGGCGCAGGGATCCTTCCCTTCCGGGCGGCGGCCGCAGGCCAGTTCCGTGCTATCGGCCGCCGCCAGTGCAGCGTGAAAGTCGAGCACGCGCACACCCGCACGGCGGGGCAAGCGGCCGCGCGGTTCCTGTGCGGCGCCGCCAGCTCGATGGCCGAGCGCGGCCGCGAGGTCGACCTGCAGCAGCGTATGCACGCTCGCGGCCTGCTCCGTCACGTCGACGGCTTTGTCCCAGATGTCCGAGCCGGGCGCGGGACCGAGCGCGACGAGAACCTGCGCTCCGGTCTCCGCGCAGATGCGTGCGATGTAGCCGGGATCGAGCAGCGGGTTGATCGGGCTCGCAACGCCCGCCGCCTCCGCGCCCCAGAGCGCGAAGTGACCCTCTACGATGTTCGGCAGCAGGATCGCGACTGCGACGTCGCGCCTCACGCCGCACGCATGCAACGCGTTGGCGGTGCGGTGCACGCCCTGCAGCAGTTCGTCGTAACAGACCGAGCGCACCGGCGCATCGGCGGCGCCCGCCAGCAGAAGTCGCAGCGCGACACGGTGCGGCCAGCGCTGGCACGCTGCGCGCAACATCGAGTACGTGTCCTGCGCCGGGATGCGTTCTTGCCAGGGCGTGCGTTCGACGCGCTCGACATCGGCGATCGTGCGGATCGGCGCCGCGTATGCGTCGCTCGGCGGATTCGGCATGTGCGCTCCTTGCTTGCTCACGTCAGGCCCACGAGACGCGGGCTCAGGTGCTGATCACGGTGGTCTGCACACCCAGGTCGAGGGCGCCGTCATCGGTGTGGATCGACGCGCTGATGCGATCGCCGGGTTGCAGATAGGCGCGATTGGCGAGGCCTTTGCGGATGAACATGCGCCACTTGCCGGCTTCACTCAGGAAGTGCTTGACGATGAACATTCCGACCTTGCCAGGCGCGCGCGCAGCGCACCCGGCGGGGGTACCGGTCGCGATGAGGTCGCCGGCGCCGACGTCATGCAGCGCCGCCAGCTCGGTCAGCGTCGCGGCCGGGCGGTGGATCATCTCCGCGCAGTACGCGTCCTGGCGCGGCTCGCCGTTGACCGCGAGGCGCATGTGCAGGTCGGGCCAGCGCTTCCAATCGGCGGGCGTGAGAAGAACCAGCCCCGGGCCGACCGGGCCGAACCCGCGATAGCTCTTGCCCTTGTAGAACTGACCCTGTGGCAGCTGGACATCACGCGCCGACAGGTCGTTGACGATCGTCACGCCGGCAAGCCATGTAGAAAGATCGTCCTCGCCGACCTGGGTGCCTGCCGCCAGATCACGACGCAGGACGACGCCGAGCTCGATCTCGTAGTCCAGCAGCCGCACGTGCGGTGGGCGCGCGACCGGCGCGTCGGCCGCGGTGATGCACCACGGCGCCTTGGTAAAAAGCGTGTTGAACGGAAAGTCCTCGACGCGCAGCCCCGATTCGAGGACGTGGCTCCGATAGTTGATGCCCTGGCAGATGAATTGCTGGTTCGTCGTCACGGGGGCCAGCAGCTGCACGGCGCTCCTTGGCAGGGTCGCGGTGCCGGCGTCGATGGACCAGACCTCGTCCCAGTGGCGCGTCAGCAGCTCGCCGGTGGTGGCTGCGCCGCCAGCGATCGGCGCAATCTGTTCGCCGAACAGCACGCCCCAGCGCGCGGTGCCGGCGTGGCGAAAGCGAATGAGAGTACGGGCCATGTCGGTTCCTCAGACGTCAGAGCCAGGGGCGCGCAGGCGCATCGAGGGCCGCACCGATGAGCTTCAGCCGCTCGGTCGTGATCGCCTTGCGGGCAAGTAGGCCCAACACGTGCACCAGATTGCGCAGGTTTTTCTTCGGCTTCATCGACGCGGGGGCGTCGTCGCCCCACGCCCAGAGCCCGCCAAACTCCAGCGGGGAGTAGGCGGTTTCGAAGTCGGCCGTGAAGACGTCGCCGTCGGTGTAGTGCTCGTATTCGAACCCGTCGGGGTCGCGCCAGTAGTCGAAGAGCTGGCTTCCGAGCACGTGACGGCCGATGCCCCACAGGTGCGTGTGGCCCCGCGCGCGCAACACCTGTTGTCCCTGTCCCAGGGCGTCGAGGTCGAGCACCTCGTACGCGCTGTGCTCGTACTTCTCTTCGATCCCGCCGACGAAGACCACCGTGTGGTGGTCGGCGGGCTGCGCGCCGAGATCAAGCCGGCAGAAAGCGAGGTTCGGGCTGCCGTCGGCGAGGTACTGCACGTCGGTCGGGATGAGACCCAGCACACGCAGGTACCAGTGCGAGAGCCGCGCGAAGTCCACGGTCTGCATGACGACATGGCCGAGGCGGACGATGCGCGCCGGCTCGATCGGCGTCCGAACGGTGCGATTGACGCGCGGCGTCTGGCGTGCCGTGTTCATTGCCTCCGCGGTCGAGGCGCGCAGGGGCATTGGATCGACGCGAGTCTGGCCCTGCAACAGCCACACGCTGCGACCCGCGGGATCGGGCACCTCGACGCCGCGTCCGCCGCCCGGGATGCGCTCCGCCGGCAGCCACTTCCCATCGAGCTCCCGCACGTAGCGCCGCAGATCGGTGTCGTCGGACATGCGGAACGCCGGGCCGACGAACCGATTGCCCGTTGCGCGATCGACGATCGCGATGCATGGCACGGTTCCGGTGCCGCGCGCGACGAGTCGCTCCGTCGACCCGTGAACGATCTGCAGACCGAAGTCGCGCCAGAAACGCTCGGTGGGTTCAAGATGCCGCTTCTCCCAGCGCAGGAACGCCAGCTCGACCGCGCGCCCGAGGGCAGGCGGGCGCACCAAACGCTGCACGCCGGGCGGCAGGTTGCTTTCGGGGTACGACTCCGGCTGGCGGAGCACGGCGCGATCGCGGTTCATGCGGCCTCCACGTCAGAAGCTGTATTGGTAGCCGAGCATGAACATCTGCACCTGGCTGGTCAGGCTGGTGCCGGTGCTCGGGCCGGTTCCCACGAGCGTGGTGCGCGGATTCAACTCGTAGCCCAGGCTGATCTCCGAACGCCTGCCGGCTCGAAAGCCGATGCCCGCGGTGTAGGCCTTCTCGTGGATCGACGGCACGAGCAGGTTCTGCACCGTGCGATCGCTTTCGATCTGCCCGCGGTTGCGGCTCAAGCCGGCACGCAGCGTCCAACTTGGATCGAACTCCCAGGCGACGCCGGCCCGGTACACGGGCTGATTGCGCCAGTGAAAGCCGTTAGGGTCCTGCATCACCTTGATGTCGCCCCAGAGGATGCGCAGCCAGTCGGCGGCGATCGTCAGGCGTTGCGTCGGCATCCACGCCACGCCGAAGCCGTACTGAGGGGGGAGATCGATACGTCCCTCGCTGTAGGAGAGCAGGTCCTGGTCGTAGCCGTCGAGCTTGCTCATGCGCGTGCGCGACTTGGCGGTGCCGCCGAAAGAGAGTTCGCTGGTCGGCTTCCAGAGGAATCCGGCGCGCAGTCCGGCTCCCGTGGCGGCCTGTTTGCCGTGCGTCGGCACCGGCGCCAGCCCGCCGGGGACGGGCGCGGGGACGACGACGCCGTCTGCCTCGAACCGCTCGTAAGCGATATTCAGGCCCACGCCCAGCGCAAGGTCGGCGCGCGGCTTCCACGCGACAGTGGGAACCAGCTCGGCAACGCGCAGTGACGTCTTGGCGTTGCCCGCGCCCGGGACCGGCAAGGCAGGTTGCTTGTAGTCGGAACCGACGCCGGCGGACGCGAGGCTGAACCCGGCCGTCCATGCCGGAGACAGTTGCTGGTTGTAGCCCGCCTCCGGGGCCACGGCTGTCTGCCGGTTCTCGAGATGGTTGCCGGGCAGCACGTAGTCAGACGAGGAGTTGCCACGAAACATCTGCGCATCCACCGCCGCCGAGGTCCGCACGAACGCCATGCCGGCCGGGTTGTTGGCGGCGGCGACGGCGTCGAGCGGCAGCGCGATCGATGCGCCGCCCATGGCCGCGTTCTTGACCCCTATGCCGCCCGGCTGGGCGCCGTTGATGGCGAGTGCCACGCCGGGGGCCGCGGCGACCGCGCACACGGCCACAGCCGCGACCACGGGAAATGCTGGCAACAGTCGGGACATCCGTTCTCCTTGGATCGTTGTTGGAAGCGAAGCTCCAGGCCAGCGCCCTCATGCTCTTCGTGTCGCGGCACGTCATAATGGCATCAACGTCATCATGACGCAATGGTCATCATGACAATAATAGGCAACTTGACAATTGTGTCGTTCTGGACTATCCGGTCGGATCCGGACCTATTGGCAACCCGAATGGAAATCGACGACCACCGACCCCGCGTTGCGGCCGAGCGGCGCGAACGAATGCGTCAACGCCTGATGGCCACTGCACTGCGGCTGGTCGCCCAGAACGGTCCGGCCGCGATGTCGATCGACGACGTCATCTCCGCGGCCGAGGTTTCGCGCGGGACGTTCTACAAGTACTTCCCGGCCCCCGACGTGCTGGTGCGCGAGCTGGCGGTCGAGATCGCGAACGAACTGATCCGCATGGCTGAGCCGGTCGTGCTCAGCTACAAGGACCCGGCGGAACGGGTGGCCTGCGGCATCAGGCTCGTGGCGCGCCTTTCCATCAGCCACCCGATCGTGGCTGGCTTCCTCGTACGGCTGGGATGGCCCGACGCGCGCGGCCCCGATGTGCTGCTGGACTTCGTCCGGCGGGACTTGAATACCGGTCTGCGTCGGGGGCGCTTCAAGAAAATGCCGATCGCCCTGGCGCTGAACATCGTGGCGGGATCCGTGCTGGGCGCTGCGAACTGCATGCTCGACCCGGGCTGCGAGCCGGACTTCGCCGAGCAGACGGCGGCGGCAGCGCTGCGAGCTCTGGGCGTCGACACCAAGACGGCCGACCGGATCTCGAGACAGCCGCTCGCGCCCGCCGAGATTCGACCGGACAGCCTTCTTGCCGAAACACTCGAACCTGTTGCGGCGAGCGGCGCTTTGCGTGATGCTGAGTCTTCGCGAGCGGCGGCTGCGCTTCGACGGGAGTCGCGCCTAGCTAAGCGAGTAGCGAAGTAGCGTGGTTGTTCATGGCAGCGCCGAAGGCACCCGCTGGGTGCCGCCCAATCACTGTGTCGAGCGGGCATTCAGACGCAACCGAGGCGCCTGCGGAACTACCTGAGTTCTTCGGGCGACGAGAGCTGCGGTGCCGCATGGCCGCGATTCGGTTGCGGACGCTTGAACGCTCCGCGTCGTGTGCAGCTGCAATCCGTTTCCTCCTGGCTAGCCACGGTGGCTTCAAGCCGGCGCGCGGCCTCGCGGCGCCTCATTTCGACGCGCGTAGCAGGTTCACGAGCGGCTTGCCCCGGAGGTCGCGACGCACGTCGAAATCGGCGTCAATCGACACGACGGCGCCGATACGGAGTCGTGCGGCCGCTTCCGCCACCGAAGCGTCAGCCAGGTCGATGGCAGGTCGGCGAAGCGCTCGCTGATGGCGAGCACGTTCGCAAGCGTGGTCACACCGGCGCGATCGACGTCGAGCGCTCCGCGCTGAATCCAGCGCAGATAGTCCAGCGCCGCTTCGTTGTGCCGCCGCCGGGCCAGCAAAGCGCACACCTCCGTAAGGACGGGCCAGGTGGTGACCAGGCGCACGTCCTGGTGTTCTCGTAGCCAAGCTATCATTGCGGCATGCCAGCGGTCGGATGCGGTGAAAAGAGCGATCAGCGGGCCGCTGTCGACGACCGCAAGCGCCGGCGCTGGTCGCCGGGGCGCTCGCGGCTTAGCCGCGCCGCGTCCGGTGCTTGCGGGCCCAGGCGTCGGTCATGAGTTCCTTGCGCCGTTCGGCCAAGTCGGACCGGCCACGATGGCGCTCGAACAGGTCGGCGCCCGGCGCGTAGGCCGACGTCACCGCCGATGTGTCCGCGGCCATCGTTCTGATCGGCGCCGAGCATGAGCGTCACGTCATTGGCGGCGGCCAAACCAGCGTGAAGCTGCCGCAGTTCAAGGCCGTCAACACGCTGCTGGGCAATCTGAAGACCTCATCGCCAGCACCTGCCACGCCTTCGACTTCGCCGAGTACGCGCACCGCTACCGTGCCGAATTCCAGTACCGCTTCAACGACCCACCGATCGAGACAGGCTCGCTATCCCAGGTCCATCACCGGTGATGTCAAGAGCACGATAGGGTCCCGGCAATGTCTGCTTCCAGCGCAGCGTTGTTGCGTCATCGATTGCTGCGAGTTGAAGCTGCTCCTACCTGCATGCTGACTGGCGCGCCAGTTCGTCGGTCGGCAGCGATGCAGGCTTTCAGAGTTGGCCGGCGTTTGCGCGTGCCGACTCCCCGCATGACGTGCTGTGGCTGATGCCCTCTGTGATCGCCTCGGCGAGGCGAGACATCGCCAGCGCGTACGCCGGCGGGATCCCCGCGTAGCCGGGCTGCACAGGTACTTCAGTGCCGAAGCGGCCTGAAATGGCACAAGTCTTCTGGCGGTTCCTCAACACCCAGAAAGCTCGCAGCGGCGCGCTCGGTCCTGGCCCTGCAACCAATTCGGAAATGGTCACCTCGAGTTCGAGCGGCGTCGTGCGTGGGCGTACGGCGTCGCGCTCTGCAAATTCGAAGCCGCCCGGCGATTTGCGCAACTCCTCCACGAGCGCATGGGTCAGATCAAGAGACAGCGGTTCCGCCCAGCGGTGGTTCTCGAGAACGCTCAGTTCATGCGCGGAGGCGCGCACGACGAATTGCGGGCGATCGATCATGGGCGGGATTGCTAAAGGTGAAACCACGATCCGGGGCGCATCGGCACCGGTCGACACGGAGAGCGGTCCCGAAACCGTATAGAAGTGTTCGACCGAGCGGGCGGCGCACCCCGCCAGGACGGCAGCGGCATAGAGCGCTCCTGCAAGTTTGAGCAAGCGTACGAAAGCATTCATCGAGTGTCCTGCGCCTTGCCGAGAATCAGTGACTCCGGATGCCGTTCCAGGTAGTCAGTCAGCACACTGAGCGAGCGCGCCGCCTGTGCGACTTGCCCGAGGGCATCGTGCAGGTCGCTCTGCAACGGCGCATCCTCTGCCAGAACGGCGTTGGCGGCCTTGAGCGCCTGTTCGGCCTCGGCGAACGCGCGCGTGGCCTGCGGCGCGACCTGCGTGTCGACCTGCTCGACAAGCCTCTGGGTGCTCTTTAGCGCCGCGTCCAGCGACTGAAGCGAGCGTGACAAGTCGGCTGAGAGTCGCTCGATGGGAATGCGATCGATCCGCCGTGCGATGTGCCCGATCGATTCCTGGATCTCGGTCAATCCGCCGGCTACGGTCGGCACTACGGGTGGCTGGTGCGACCAGTCGACGGCGGCGCGCGGCGCTTCGGGGAAGAAGTCCAGCGCGATGTAGAGCTGGCCAGTAAGTAGATTCGCGCTCCGCAGCTGCGCCCGCATGCCTTGGACGATCAAATGATCGATGATGGCGTTGCCTAGCGATTCGCCGTCACGGCCCGGCCAGTTGCCGTTCATCGAGCGCGCACGCAACCGATCCGGATACACATCGACGCTGACGGGAAAGCGCATCGAGCCTGCTTTCCCGTATTCAACGCCGAGCGCCTTCACTTCACCGATGACGATTCCGCGGAAGTCGACCGGCGCGCCGACGTTCAGTCCGCGCAGCGATTCGGGGAAATACAGCACGAACCGCTCCCGGTGCTGGTCCGGCGGCTGTAACGCCTGAGCGCGATCCGCATACAACGTGAAAGAAGCGCCGGACGGCGCCGGCTCAGCAGTCTCCGGCACGTCGTTCAGGTCCTGGAACGCGATGCCGCCTTCGATGATCGCCGCCAGCGATTGCGTCGAGACTTTGAACCCGCTCGCGTCAATCGAGACATCGACGCCGCTCGCATGCCAGAAGCGCGTGTTCGACGTCACCAGACGGTCGTTCGGGGCGTCAATGAAAACGCCGATTTCGACGCCGCTGCCGTCAGCGCTGAGTGAGTAGCGCGTCACATGCCCCACGTTGACGCGCCGGTAGAACAAGGGCGTGCCATAGTCGAGCGATCCGAGCTGATCGGCATGCAGGATGAATTCCCGCCCCGGCATGTCACCGTTGACAACCGGTGGTTTCTCCAGTCCGGTGAACGATCGCGCGGTTTCCGCAGCCGCGCCAGGTTCGAGCGCGATGTAAGCGCCAGAAAGAAGCGTACTCAGACCCGAGACGGTGCCCCCGGAGATGCGCGGGCGGATGACGAAGAATTTGGCGTCGCGCCTCAGCAGATCCTGAGCATTCTTGCCGATCTGCGCCGTCGCGACGATCGACTTGCGGTCTTCGGAAAGAGTGAGCGCTTTCAGCTCGCCGATTTCCACTTCCTTGTAGCGAATCTTGGTCTTCCCGGCGTCGATTCCCTCGGCGCTCCGGAAGCGGATCGTGATGACGGGACCTTGCCCGAGCCACGCGTGCACGACCATCCAGATGCCGATCGCCGCGGCAACGATTGGCACGAGCCAGATGAGAGACGGAACGCGTCGGCGTAGCGCGGCTACGCTCACAACTTGCGCGGGGGGCAGCGGTTCACTCATGGGGATGTTTATCCAGGGAATCCCACGCAGAGCGAGGGTCGAGGCTTGCCGCAGCGAGCATGGTGAGGACCACCACCGCGGCAAAGGCAAGCGCGCCGGGTCCGGGTGCGATCGCGGCGACCCGGCCCATGCGCACGACAGCGACCAGCAGCGTCACCGCGTAAATGTCGAGCAACGACCAACGGCCGATAAATTCGACTGCCCTGTACAGCTGTGTGCGTGCGAGAAGATGTGCAGTCGACCCACGCGCGTCCAGCCACACGAGTACCGAAAGGGCGAGGATCTTCAGCAGCGGCACCACGATGCTGGCCACAAACACCAGCAGCGCCAGCGGCCACGAGCCGGACTGAAGCAGGAACAGAACGCCGCTCAGGATCGTGTCGTCCTGCTCGAGCAACAGGCTGCTCGTATGCATGACTGGAAGCATGTTTGCAGGCACGTACAGGATCACGGCGGCGACCAGATAGGCGCAGGTCTTCTCCCGACTGCGTGGAATGCGCGCCTCGATCGTCTCGCCACAGCGCGCACACCCCGGGTTCGTGCCGAGACGGTTGATTGCAGAGCAGCCGCGGCACAGCGCGAGACCGGCGCGTCGACCGAGTGTCGGTTCCAACGATGCGGGCGTCATGGCGTTGAACCAAACAGCCGCTGTGGCTGGACATGGACGGTCACGAAGGCCAGTGCCGGAAGCAGCAACCCGCAGGCCCACAGCGCAGGACCGACGACCAGATGCGCCAGATGCGACAGCTTCACCACCGATACCAGGCAGCCCAGCAAGAACACGTCGGCCATGCTCCAGTGCCTGATGCGTTTGAGCCATCTCACGACGCGACCGAGCCGATCGACGCGCGTCGAACCCGACAAATTGGCAAGAATGTGCAAGGCCAGGAGGATCTCTGCAGCGGGGGCTACGATCGCCGTCAGGACAACCAGCGCGGCGAGGGCCGGCATCCCACTGTTCAACATGGCCAGAGCGGCGCCGAAAAGGGTGCTGTCGCAACGCTCGCCGCCCAGCGTGAGCGTGACGAGCGGAAACGCATTCATCACGACCCAAAGCGGGACCGCGCTTGCCGCGATGGCGCGCACGGTCGTTTTCGAGACGCGCCTGCCGCGGTCAAGCTCGACGCGGCAGCGCGGGCAGTGCGCTGATTCATCTGCCTGCAGTCTTGACGCCGCTACCAACAGGTCGCAGTGCGGACACAGCAGCGATGGTGAGGTTTCTTTGGCTTTCATCTGCTGCACGTCATTTGCAGGCACACGTTGGTGATTTCATTGAGCCAGCCCGTGCGTCGGCGCGGAAGCCCCGGTTCGTCGGGCGACGCGGACTATGGGTGGCCCGCTTCGGCTGGGATTGACACGTGGGGGAGCGTAATGAGTGGTGCGCCGAACGTGGTCAGCGAACGGTCTCGATTCGGTCGGACTTCGGTGAGTGCCGGTCGAGCCCGTTCCCAACCGCCTCCGGACGATCGGACTTGCTTGCACGCATGTCGCAACCAGCCGGCCAAGAAACGTTGCGCATCCGGGGATGGCGATGCCTAAGGTACCGGTGGTCTTGCGGAGGGCGAGCAGTTCGATCCTCGGTCCGAACAATGAGACGCTCCGCCCGCTTCCCAGATGCTGGACCGGAGGTCGAGTTTGGCGTCGTGATCGGGCCGCGGGAAGAACGTTGTGGCGATGCCGAGATCCTGCGCGTGACGTCGCACGAGCAGTGGTCGGGAATTCTTCACTGAACAGCGCGTTCCGCGCCCCAGCGCGGAAATGGCGGCCCGCGTCGCCGGTGTGCGCGCGGCGCGCCCGGCCGCAGGGAATTTTCCGCCGGTCAGGCCCCTTGTGTCGTGCCGTCCTAGCGGCGGCCCGCGGCCGCAGCAGGTCTGCGTCTTTGCAAGACGCTCAGTAGACGGGCTCCACCGGTACCCCGACACGGTAGCCGGCACCGCGCACGGTGAGCAGGCAGCGCGGTTTGGAATATTCGCCTTCGATCTTTCGGCGCAAGCGCATGATCTGAACGTCGACGGCTCGGTCGTAGACCTCGTGGTCGTGCACCCGCGAAAGCTCAAGGAACGGCATGCGGCTCAGGGTGCGCTCGTCGGCGCCAAGCAGCGCCACCAAGAGGTTGAATTCACCATTGCTGAGCGCGGTATGGGCCTTGTCGTGCGTGATTAGTCGCCGGGTGTTCAGATTCAGCTCGCAACGGTCGAAGCGATAGGCGCGCACGCCCTGCGCCTTACCGGCCCGCGCATCCATTTGTCGACGGCGCAGTAGGGCGCGCACGCGTGCGAGCAGTTCACGCTGGCTGAACGGTTTGGTCAGGCAATCGTCTGCGCCAAGCTCCAACGCCATGACAAGGTCGGCTTCCTCACGGCGTGAGCTAAGCAGGATGATCAAAACCGGCGACTCTTCACGCAGTCGCCGCGCCAGCTGAACCGCATTTTCGCTGCCCGGCGGCAGTGCGATCAGGACTACGTCGACCTGGCAAGTGTTCAGAGCTTCCAGCATCTTCGCGCCGTTAGGCACGCTCGTGACCTTGAAGCTGCTCTCCTTCAGGTACTCCGATATAGAGCCTCAAGCCAACCGGTCATCACCGACCACCACGACGTGCGGTTGGGGTGCGGACCACGGTGTATGCGTGCTCCAAAGTGCCACCTCATGGCGGCCGGGCCAACTCGGACGGGCCCGAGCAGCGCTGCTCACCGCTTCTGAATATGTCGCGCTCGCTTGCATCTTCTCCTCGCACAGGCGGTTTCTACGACGTGACGAAGCCTAGTGTGAGAAACAAAGCGAAGGGTCACCAAACCGTCGCCTTTGGTCTGACTTGCAGACAGCAACCCAATTCTCCCCAGGATGGGGATCCAATTTTCCCCACCCGGTTCGAGATTCGGTCGTTGCCCCGGCGCGCACCAGACCGGCCTTCGGTTTCTCCTTGGAGTTGCCCCAGCGGTTGCTCCCAAAATGCGCGGATGATTCGAGCGCTGGAAAGATCTTCGAGAATGAGGCATTGAGGTTGGACGCTTCGTAGGCGTGAGATTTTCGCGGCGATCCCAACAATGATGACTGCTCTTCGTCGCGCCAGCGATGGTCGCCGCTGGTGAAAGCGAGATTGAGGACCCTAATCCGGCGTTGTCCAAGAGGGCCACGACACGGGCGCGGTCCTGGCGCCAGGAAGGTCACCAAATTCTTACGCAGTAATGCCATCGCCTGGCTTGATGCGAAGTTTGGTCCCGAGCGTCGCCATGCGCTGCCACGGAAGCGGCTCGCCCCACGACGTCGTTCCCGCCTTGAGGCCGCGGAAGCACGCGTCTGCTTCGCGGTGGGTTCAGCTTCTCGGCCGTCCAAGGCTCAGGGCCGCCGCAATGATCACGCCCTTGGCGATGAGTTGAACGTCGATCGGCACGTTCAGGATGTTCATGCCGTTGTTCAGCGCGCCGAGAAACAGCACGCCCAGCACGGTTCGAGCAACCGACCCTTTGCCGCCCGTGAGCTGCGTGCCGCCGAGGACAACCGCAGCGATCACATCGAGCTCCGTGCCGAATTCGCCGTAGGTTGCCGAGCCCGTGTGCACCTGCGAAGCCTGGATGACACCCGCCAAGGCGGCGCACAGACCGCATAGCCCGTACAGCCACATGGTCGTCAGACGCGTGCGATGACCGCTCAACCAGGCGGCACGTTCGTTGTCGCCGAGCGCGGCGACCACCAGGCCAAGTGGCGTGCGCTTTTGGGCAAACAGCAGGGCAGCCGCAACGCCGAGGAACAACCACACGGAAAAGGGCAGGCCGAGCACGCTGCCTGTGCCGATGAACGAGAAACCGGGCTGACCCCGCACCCCGTGAAGGTCCGGTCCCCCGACCAAGAGTCCAGAACCGCGCACCATACTCAGCATCGAGAGCGTGACGATGATGGGTGGCAGGCGCAGAAACGCGATCAGCCAGCCGTTCAGCAAGCCGACCGCCAGCCCGAGGAGCAACGAAAGCGCCAGCGCTACGGGCAGTGCCGCTCCCGCGTCGAGAGAAAGCACAGCGACGAGACCGGCGACCGCGAGCACGGGGCCGACTGAGAGATCGATCCCCCCGGTCATGATGACGAACGTCATGGCGGCGGCCATGATCCCCACGAGCGCCACTTGCCGCAGGATCCCGATCAGATTGGCAACACCGAGGAAGGCAGGCTCGATAACCGCCAGGGCCGCGGCGAGGACAAGCAGGGCAATGGGCAGCGCAATGCCGCCCAGGCGTTCGCTCACGACCAGCCAGCGGGCGTTGATGCGCACGGCCATGCTCATGCCGGGACCGCACCCATGTCACGTACCAGGTCCACGATCTTCGTTTCGCATGCTTCGCGCGTACGTACCAGGCGTCCCGCTACCATGACGGCGATCCGATCGGCGATCGTCATGACCTCTTCGAGATCCGAGGACACCACGAGGACCGCCATGCCGTTATCGCGCGCTGCTCGCAAGAGCGCGTAGATCTCCGCCTTGGCGCCGATGTCGACACCCACGGTGGGCTCGTCGAGAATGAGCAGACGCGGCTGCATATCGAGCCACTTGCCGAGCAGCACCTTCTGCTGATTGCCGCCGGAGAGCAGCCGCACCGGCTTCGCGAGATTCGGCGGCTGTATGTTCAGCGCCGCGATGAGCCGGCGCGCAGTGGCGCGAATGCGGGCGCCGGCGAGCAGCAAGCCTCTTCGGTAGCGCGACAGTGTTGCGGCGACCAGATTCTCCGCGATCGAGAGATCGAGCATGAGCCCGTCGCGATGACGATCCTCGGTAACGAAGCCGATCCCGTTCGCGATGGCCGCGCGCGGCGAGTGAAACTCGAGCGGGACGCCTTCTAGTTCAATCGTTCCGCTGTCGAACCGGCTCGCGCCGAAAATCGTCTGTACCAGCTCGGTTCGCTTCGACCCGACGAGCCCGGTCACACAGAGGATTTCGCCGGCGTGCACCTCGAGGCTCACATCGTGGAACTCTCCGCGCTTCGTCAAAGCCCGGCACCGCAGCCGCGGCACTCCGGTAGGCGGCGCCCGACGTACCCCGTCGTGCGCTTGATCAAACGCCTGGGTCGCCAGCGTCTTGCCCACCATGAGTTCGATCAAGCGGGCGCGGTCCAGCTGCGCGATGGGCTGATCGGCCACGACGCGTCCGTCGCGCATTACGGTCACCGCATCGCAAATGTCGAACACCTCGTCGAGGACATGGCTGATGTAGACGATGCCAACGCCACGCGAGCGCAGTCCATCGATGGTTGCGTGCAACCGCGTGACGTCGGAAACCGAGAGCCAGCCTGTAGGTTCGTCCATCAGAAGCACCCGCGCGTCGAGCGCGAGCGCTTTCAGGATCTCCACCTCCTTCTGGCGCACCGTGGACAACGTGGAGACGGTCGCATCGAGGTCGAAATCCATGCCGTGGCGGGCGAGGAGGGCTTGCGCCCGCTGGCGCAGCAGCTTGCGTTGGACCAGCCCGAGATGTGTGGGCTGGCGGCCTATGAAGATGTTGTCCAGCACGCTCATCTCTGCGACGAGGTTCGAGTGTTGGTAGATGCAAGCCAAGCCGCGCCGGAGCATCTGCAATGGCTTTGCTGGCGGTGCGATCTCTCCATCAACGAGAACCTGCCCCGACGTCGGCGCGATAGCGCCGGTGAGAATCTTCAGTAGCGTGGACTTGCCCGCGCCGTTCGATCCGACCAGCCCGCGAACTTCGCTGGCTACGACGACGAAGTCGGTCGGATGAAGCACCGTCGACAAGCCGTACACCTTGCTCACGGCGCGTGCCTCGACTAGCGCCGACCCGTTCATGTCAGGAAGCTTCCGGCGCTGAGTGCCGAAACAGGCTGCGCGCCTGCAGCCAACGGCTATGCGCAATAGCGGCGAGAAGGATCGCGCCGGTCAGTATCTGCTGGACGAACTGCGAGATACCAAACAAAGTCAATCCCATTAGCACGACGCCAAGAAGAAACGTGCCGATCACTGGCCCCCACATGGACCCAGCGCCGCCGTTCAGACGGACGCCACCAATGACGGCGGCGGCGATGGCTGTGAGTTCCATCCCGTTGCCGAGCGCCTCGGTCGAGGTGGTCAAGCGTGCAACGAGAAGAAGCGCCGCCACGCCGGCACAGAAGCCCGACAGGCCGTAGCCGATCAGCACAGTTCGACGCAGATCAATGCCGGCCAGGCGCGCCGCTTCGGGATTGCCGCCCGTTGCGTAGAGGTCCCGCCCGAAGCGGGTGGAGCGCAACAGCACCTCGAACAACACCAGCAGCACGATCATCAGCAGGAATGACAGCGGGACAGCCGGCAGAGAGATGCTCTCCACGCCGAGCGTTGCGCCGATATCGAAGTAGGCGTCCAGGCCGGTGATCCATGGATCGGTAAGCGCAGCGGTCGACAACTCGGGCACCAACTGCCGTCCGGAAATGGTGAACACGATGCCGCGATAGGCCGCCAGGGTGGCCAACGTCGCGATGAACGGTTGCAGGCGCAGAAAGACGATCAAGACGCCGTTCAGCGCCCCGGCGAATGTCGCGAGGACCAGTGCGAGCGCGATGGTCAGATAGCCCGGCAGATGCAGAATCAGCGATGCGTCGAACGCCACCATGCCGGCCAGCGCCATGACCGCGCCCACCGACAGATCGATGCCGCGCAGGAGGATCGCGAATGATTCGCCCATCGCAGCGATGGCGATGAATGCGTACCCGGCCATCAGAGCTTCAAGATTGCTGGCGCTTGCGAAGCGGGGCACGACCGCGCAGAAAAGCGCGAAGGTCAGCAGGAAGAAGATGGGCAACGCCGAATTGCCACGGCGGCGGATCATGGTTTGACAAGATTGCTCGGGTGAAGCCGCGATGACTCCCGCACCGCGGCTTGCCTTGACGCCTATCGTTCCTTACCAGCGCTGGCTTGGCTGAATCTGCTTGACGTTCTCGCGCGTCGCAATCACGAACGGCATGAGTAGATGCGCCTGCTTCTTGAAGGCGGTGGCGGGCACCTGGCCGGACGCGAGCACCGTCGCGGCGGACGCGGCGAAGCGGCCTTGCTGAAATACATCCGTGTATTGCGTGCCGGTGAGTTCGCCTGTCTCGATCGACTCCAGCGCGTCTTTCTCGCCGTCATTGCCGAAGATGACGAGCTTGCCGAGCAGGCCTTTCTCCTTGGCAACATCGACGGCGCCGAGCGCCATCGAGTCGTTCACGCCGTACACGCCACTCAACCCGGGCTTCGCGTTGAGGATCGTCGCCAGCACGTCCTGCGCTTTCTTGCGCGACCAGTCGGCGACCTGGTCGGCCACCACCTTGACGTTGGGATGGTGCTTCTTGAGCCCGTCCACGAAGCCGTTGGTGCGCTGGTCGCGGATGATGATCCCCGGCGGCGCATTGAGAATCGCGACTTCTCCCTTGCCGCCCATCTTCTCGCCCATCACGCGCGCAATCTCCATCGCTCCGTAGTAGTGGCTCATTTCGACGTGAGCGGCGTGCTGCGCGGTGGCGTCGATGTTGAGCGTGATGACCGAAATGCCGGCGCGCTTGGCCTTGTTGATGGATGGCGCGAGCGCAACGCTGTCGATGGGTTGCAGGAAGATCACCGAGGTGCCTTCGTTGATCAACGCGTCCATGAGGCTGACCTGCACTTCGACCTTGTTCTGCCCGTCGAGCAACTTGTACTGCGTCTGCGGCTGGTCCTTCAGCACCTCTTCGATGCCCTTCGACCAGGCGGCCGGCACGGTGTGCGGTTGCCATTGGATGAAGGCCATTTTCAGCGGCGCAGAGCCGTCGGCAGCAAGCGCGCCGCGCATGCCAACTGACGCAGACTGCGGATCGGTTTCAGCAAGCCATGCCGACGCCGCTGCGCCCAGGGTCGCCGAAAACGCCGCAGCCTGCTTGAAGAAACTGCGGCGCAGGGTAGGAAGAGAAGAACTGCGATCACCGATTGTCATGATTGTCTCCGTTGGTTGATGACACTGAATTGCACCAGCGTGTGCACCGGCACGTGGTGCTCAGCGTTCGGGGAACTTCGGATGTGATTGCCGGATGAATTGCCCGGCGAAGCGGCGGCCCGCTTGCGTACCCGTTTTGCTTCTCGCACCGCTTTGTCCATTGTCTGCTCCATCCCGGGAAGAAGAAGGTTCGCTTGCGCCAGCGCGAGGGCCATGCACCCCTGAACCGTCTCGACGCATTTCATGTTCCCAGCGCAGCGCGAAGCCGCGGTTGCCGAATCGGTGGCGTCTGACTCGCGGCCAGTTCGATGACCGGACCGAAGCGTCGCCGCTTCTTTTCCGCGTGGTTGTGCGCGATGTCGGCGATACGGTGCTCCAGGAAGGGATTACAAAAACGATCGCGCACCTCGGCCAGGTAGGCGCGCGCCTCCGTGCCCTCGCCGATCGCATCGAAGAGGGGAAGCACTTCGTCGTTCCAGACAGCGTCGAGCGATGCAGAGACAGCGCGATCGCGCATCGCGTCGAGCACGGTCTCTGTCGCGCAGCGCTTGTCCACAAGCCACCGCTCAGCGAGGAAGCTGTGACCCAGGTTGAGCAGCATCAGCTTCAGCCGTTCGAATTTGGCCAGCTCGGACGTCACGACGATGGCAGCGTGCTCGCAAGGAAGGACCAGCTGCGCGCACTGTTCGATCGCCCACAGCGCGTACGGTTCGGCGATCGCGCCGATCGGGTGCAGCGCACTCGATACGATGCGGTCCACCAGGCTGTTTGCCCATGTGCACTGTCGACGCAGGTAGCCAAGAAAAGCATCCGGCAGGCGCCAGGTCGAGGCGAGGGCAACCACGATCTCTCGCAGCGTGTCGCCGTTCCGCGGCACGAGCTCACAGGGATAGATCGTCAGCGGAGCGGCTGGATGGACGCTCCATCGATGGTGCAAAAGCACGACGAGCTTGGCCGGAAAGCTGGCGGGCGGGGTTGTGTATCTCGTGAGCGCCTCGGGCCCGTCGGCCTCCGACAGCTCAAAGCCACGGTCGGCCGTATTGGAGACGATGACGCGAACCTCGCTTGCGATCGCCTCAAGGAGGAGGTGCCAGTCCCGCGCCGCGTTCCAGGCCGCACCGACCGAACCGACGTGCACGACTTCTTCGACCGGCCGGCCAGCGCGTAGTCCGCGAATCTCCACGCGATAGCCGGATCCATCGGCCAGGGCGGCGAGCCGACGCGTGCTTTCTGCGCTATCCGTCGTTTGAACCACGGCGATGCGTCCGAGCGCGTTGCCAGCGGCCAAGGCTTCGGAGACAAACAAGTCGACATGGGCTTGCAGGAAGCGCCCGGTGCCGAATTGAAGTATCGGATGGGGCAACGCAGTCGCTCCGCTCAGCACTCGATGATCGCCTTGACGACCGCTTGCGCCGGGTCGAGGAGGGAGTGAAACTCATCCGGCACACGCGCCAGCGGCACCCGGTGCGTGTTCAGTGCCGCCGTCGGCACTTTTCCGCTGCGCATGGCTCCGAGCACGGTGTCGAAGTCGACCATCGTCGCGTTGCGACTTGCCAGCAATGTCGTCTCGCGCTTGTGAAACTCGGGATCGTCGAAGGCAATCCGGTCGCGCACGATCGAGACCAGGACGTAGCTACCTCCGTGCGCGACGAACTGGAAGCCCCGCTCCATGGCCTGCGGGTTGCCAGTCGCGTCGAAGACCACGTCGAAGCCCTCGCCGGCGGTCAGTTGCCCCAGCCGCTTCACATCGTTGGCCCCGACTTCGACGCCCGCTTGTGTGCCCAGATGACGCAGGCAGAAATCGATTCGCTCCGCTCGCGTATCGAGCACCGTCACGTGCGCGCCGCGCAGCTCTGAAAACAGCGCGACTGCCATGCCGATCGGTCCAACTCCCGCGACGAGCACTCGCTGTCCTGCGGCGAGCTGGCTGCGTCGCACCGCGTGAGCGCCTATCGAGAGGAATTCGAGCATGGCCGCCTCGTCGAGACTGATTCCCTCGGCCTTGCGGACGAACTGCGCCGGCACAGCCAGATATTCAGCGAAGGCGCCGTCGCGGTGCACGCCGAGGACCTCGATCTGCACGCAACAGTTGGTCTTGCCCTGTCGGCAAGCAACGCAAGTACCGCACGACATGTAGGGCATCACAAACACCGCGTCGCCAGGCACGACGCCGCAAGCCGGCGGCGCGGCCTCAATCACGCCCGATAGTTCGTGGCCCATGACGCGCGGATACGAGAGGTAAGGCTGGTTGCCCGTGAAGATGTGCATGTCCGTGCCGCAAACACCGACGCGCTTGACGCGCAGAAGTACATCACCGTCTGTTGGCTTCGGCAGGGGACGCTCGACAGCGCGCAGCGTATGGGGCGTTTCACAAACGACGGTGAGCATGGGTCTCCCGAGGTCGGCGGCGGCGCCGCTGAGAAAAAAGCCCCCGTGCTGGCCGCGGTCGAGCCTGCAGCCAGCACGGAGACGCGGCTGTCAATACAGGACGTTCTTGGCTTCAGGAGTGTCGATGTTCTTCTTGGTCACCATCAGAACACCCGTGTCACGGAACTTCTCGACCTTCTTGCCTTCGATGATCTCGACGGCAGTCTTCACGCCAAGTGCGCCCATCTGATACGAGCTTTGCACGGCGATGGCTTCGATCGTGCCGTCCTTGACGAAGCCTTGCAGGTCGGCGTTGCCGTCAAAGCCGATCGCCGCCACCTTGCCCGCTTTGCCGGCCTGCGCCAGCGCACGCCCCATGCCGATCGCGGTGGGTTCGTTGGCGCCGAAGATGCCTTTGAGGTCCGGGTTGGCCGCCAGCACGTCGGTGGTTTGATTCAACGCGGTTCCCATCTGCGAGTTGGAGTAGAACGGGCCGACCACCTGCAGCTTGGAATTCTTCTCGAGGTATTTGCGGAAGCCACCCACGCGGGCGATCTCCGACCCGGAGCCGGCCGTGTACGACATGATGGCGATCTTGCCGCTCACCCCGGTCTTTTCGATCAGCGCCTTCGCGCAAAGCTCACCCGCCTTCTCGTTGTCCGTCGAAAGAAATGACTGGTAGTAGCTCTTCCCGCTCTCGCCGAGAGCGGAGTCGATCACGATCACCGGAATCTTGGCTTCCCACGCCTTCTTCACCGCGGGCACCAGCGCGTCGGGGTCCGACGGAGCCAGGACGATGGCAGCCACTTTGCGATTGATGGCATTTTCGACGAGCGACACCTGACCGGCGAGATCGGTATCCGAGGCCGCGCCCTGGAACGTCGAGGTGAAGCCCGTGAAATCCTTGACTGCATCTGCGGCGCCCTTCTTGACGTTCTGCCAGAAGTCCGAGTTGACGGTCTTGACGATCACCGCGATCTCCTTGTCGGCAGCCCAGCTCGTTGCCGCAGCAAGTGCCAATGCAGACGCGGACAGCAGTTTCAGCAGTTTCATCTCTTCACCTTTCCGATCAACGTTGCGTCTTGTCTCGATCTCCCGGTCCAACCCGCCGGGCAGGGTTCATCGCCGATGTCGCATCTGGTCGATCCATACCGTGAGGAGGATCACCAGGCCGATGATGATTTGCTGAACGAAGGCGGATACGCCGCCCATGTTCAAGCCGTTGCGCAGGATTCCGATGACGAATGCGCCGATCACGGTTCCCGAGATCGTTCCGACTCCGCCCGAAAGCGATGTGCCGCCGATCACCGCCGCTGCGATGGCGTCGAGCTCGTACATCAAGCCTTCGCTCGGTTGAGCAGTAACGAGGCGCGACATCAGCACGCAGCCCGTGAGGCCGGCAAGCGCTCCGGACAAGATGTATGCGAAGTTCGTTACGCCACGAACGTTGACTCCAGATAAGCGTGCTGCCTCGCCATTCGAGCCAACGGCGTAGATATGACGGCCGAGTGTCGTGCGATTGAGCAGGATCGCAACCGCGATCGCAAGCACGACCATGATGAGGACGGGATACGGAATTCCCGGAAAGATCACGTCCGGAAAGCCGTCGTCGCCGATCCTGGCGACCTTCCAGAGCGAACCGTTGCCCAATTCCGCGAAGCGCTCGCCGAGCCCTCCAATCGCCTTGGCATTCGTTATTTCGAGCGCGACGCCGCGTGCGACGAGCATCATTCCCAGCGTCGCGATGAACGGCGGAAGCCGCAGCACCGTGACACACAGACCATTGATCAAGCCGCACAGCAGGCCGACGGTCAGTCCCGCCAGGATTCCGATCGACACCGGCGCGCCAGCGCGCACTGCCATGGCGTCGACGACGCCGGCGAGTGCCAGGATCGCGCCGACGGAAAGGTCGATCCCGCCGGTGATGATCACGCACGCCGCTCCGATGCCGAGGTAGGCAATCGAGGTCACTTGCAGCGCGACGGTGAGCGCATTGCCGACCGAGAAAAACGACGTGCTGACGAGCGAGAAGACCACCGTCAGCGCGAGCAAGCTGGCCAGCGCGGCGAACTTCTGGAACAGGTCCTTGCGCCGCTCGCTCACGGCGACGGTTGCCATCTCAGTGTTCTCCATGTCCCGGGCGCGCCTCGGCGAAGCTGTGGGTGCCGGAAGCGAAGTGCATGATTTCTTGCTGTGACGTGCGGCGCGTTTCCAACACGCGCGTGATGCAGCCGCCGTGGAACACGGCAACGCGGTCGGTCATGCCCAGGATCTCCGGCAGCTCGGAGCTGATGAGAACGACACCGATGCCGCGCGCGGCAAGCTCGTCAAGAAGGCGGTAGATCGCGTACTTGGCACCCACGTCGATGCCGCGTGTCGGCTCGTCAAAAAACAGAATGCGCGACTCGCGGAACAGCCACTTGGCGACCACCACTTTTTGCTGGTTGCCGCCGGAAAGCAGCCGCACCAGCTGACGCACGGACGGCGTTCGAATACCAAGCAGGTCGATGTAGCGACGTGCGGCGCTTTCTTCGTCGCGTAGCCGGATGAAGCCGGACCGGGTGCTCAGGGCTGCGAGATTGGCGATGCTGACGTTGTGCACGACCGCCATGTCAATCGCCAGCCCGTGCGCCTTTCGGTCTTCCGACAGGTAAGCGACCCCGCGCCTGATGGCATCGCGCGGCGAGCGCGCCTGCAGCGGTTCGCCGTGAATGCGGATTGTTCCTGCGTCGGCGGGGTCGGCGCCGAAGATCGCGCGTGCCACTTCGGTTCGCCCGGCGCCGACAAGACCCGCGAAGCCCAATATTTCGCCGTGGCGCAGGTCGAAGCTGACGTCGTGAAAGACGCCTGCGCGTGTCAGCCCGGAGACCTGCATCAGCGCTTGCTCGTTCGGTACCCGCGTCGGCGGCGGATACTTCGCATCCAAGGCGCGGCCGACCATTTGCACCACGATGTCGTCGATCTGCGTCTCTGCAAAGTTCGCTGTGCTGACGCGTCGCCCGTCGCGCAGCACGGTCACGCGGTCGGCGATGTCGGCGAGTTCGTTGAGCCGATGGGAGATATAGACGATGCCGACGCCAGCGCGCTTCAGTTCCTTGACGACGTTGAAAAGCGTCGTTGTTTCGCTTTGGGTGAGCGAAGAGGTCGGTTCGTCCATGATGAGCACGGCCGCGTCCAGGGAGAGTGCCTTGGCGATCTCGACCATCTGGCGCTGGGCGACCGACAGCGCCCGGACGATGGCCGAGGGCTCGACATCGACGCCGAGGCGCTGCAACCGCCGAAGTGCATCTACGTTGATCCTCTTGCGATCGATGAATCCGAAGCGGTGTGGCTCGCGCGCGAGGAACATGTTCTCGGCAACCGAGAGGTGCGGCACCAGGTTCAACTCCTGGTGGATCATGGCGATGCCTGCGTGCTGTGCATCGCGGGTAGACCTGAACTGAGTCGATGCCCCGTGCAGGAAGATTTGGCCCGCGTCTGGCTGCAATTCGCCGCTGATGATCTTCATCAGAGTCGACTTGCCGGCACCGTTTTCACCACAAACGGCGTGCACTTCGCCGCTGTTCAGGTCGAAGTCGACGTCCTGCAGAGCAGCGACGGACTGGAACCTCTTGATGATTCCGCGCAGGCGCAGCAGCGGGTGAGGTGCCCGCGATACAGCGGGACTCTTCCGCTGAGGAGGTCGCTCCATGTTTGGAGCGGCATGCGACTGCACGACTTTGTCTCCCCGTGCGCCTCTATCGGACGCGCCTGCTGCGATCCCTGCGGACTGCTTTCTCGGACGATCAGGCCAGTTGCTATAGTCATGGTAAGGCCACCAGACCAAAAAAGTAAAGCCGGCCTTACCAATTGACGGTCGACGATCCGGCGCCAAGCAGGCTCAGGGGACGGCCGGGATATGATTTCAATCGACCACCTAATCGGCGCTCATGGCCCTCCAGCTCAAGCCGGTCGAATCGCGCAGGCTCTATCAGCAGATCGCCGACCAGATTCGCGATTTGATCGAGAGTGGCCGGTTTGAAGTTGGATCGCGCTTGCCTCCGGAGCGTGACCTTGCGCAGAGACTCGGTGTTTCGCGGCCTTCATTGCGCGAAGCGCTCATTGCGCTTGACGTCGAAGGGCGTGTGGAAGTCCGCAGCGGCTCGGGTGTGTACGTGTCGCACGCGCCGGTCGACAACACACCGAGAAAGACCGCTGCGCTAGGCGAAAGCCCGAGTCAGTTGATGGAGGCGCGTTCGGTCATCGAAGGCGAGGTCGTTGTTCTGGCGTGCGCCCGCATTACCGATGAACTTCTCAAGCGCCTGCGCGAACTCTTCAAAGGAATGGAAACCGAGCTCACGCGGCGGCGCACCCCTCTGGATCTGGACAAGCAGTTTCACCTCACGCTCGCTGAAATGACCGGCAACGCCGTGCTGGCGCGCCTTGTCGGAGATCTCTTCGATGAGCGCCACAGCCCGATATCCGCCAAGATCAGGTCGCGCTTCGAAAGCGCACGTACGTGGAAGGCAGCCCTCAAGGAGCACGAAGCAATCCTGAGGGCGATCGAGGCTCGAGATCCAATCGCCGCGCAGGCGGCAATGCGTGCGCACCTCAAAGCCTCGGCGCAGCGCTGGGTCGGCGATTAAGCAAATGGGTCGCTTCGTCGATGCGTCCGATGTATCGCGCGCGGCACCGGTGGCCGGTACAGCCGCGCCTCGAGCTCCGGGTCGGCGAGCCGCTGTGCGGCGGCCCAATCGACCTCGGCGGCGCGCGCCAAGTGCACGATCTTGCCCACCGGGCTCTTGGGCAGCTTCAGCGCTCGCGCGCACTCGGCGTAACTCAGGCCCGCTTCCAGATGCAGGCGCAGAACTTCTCGGATTCGACGCATGGTGATCCTGGGTGTGGGCATGGCGGTGCGCAAAAGGCGCGCAGCCTAAGCCTGCCTCGAGATCACTCGCGCACACCCGGATCGTCCACGATCCGGCTGAAACGCCGTCCACGATCACGCTGAAACAGCGTCCGCGATCGCCTGAAACGCCGTCTACGATGGGCTGAAATACGCCGGATGACGGTGAGCGAGGTCAAGCGGCGGCGCCAGTTCGAGCCGGAGAACACCAAGCTGAAGAAGCTTCTGGCCGAATCGATGCTGAACGCCGACGCGCTGCGCACGGCTCTATCCCGAAAGTACTGACCCCGCAAGCCAAGCGCGAGGCGGTGGCGGCGATGCGAGGGAAGCACGCGATCTCGGAACGCAGCGCCTGCCGGCTTGTGGGGCTATCGCGCGCAGTGCTGCAGTACCAGGCCAAGGCGCGGCTCGAGAACGAGCAGTTAAGAGGGCGGCGGGGTCAGCTCGCAGGAGAACGGCGACGGTTCGGCTATCGGCGGCCACACCTGCTGGTTCGCCGAGAAGGTTGGTTCATGAACCGCAAGCGGACGCGGCGGCTGTACCGCGAGGGCAAGTTGCACGTTCAGCGCCGGCGCAAGCGCGGCCTGACGATGGTCGAGCGGCAGCAACTCGTCTTGCCGACGATGCCGGATGTGACCCGGTCGATGGATTTCATCTTCGACCGCGTGGGCGAAACGAGCGAAGGTCAGTGCGGGAGTGCGAACAAGAGAGGTTTGCTCTCGAGCCGAGCCTGGCCGTCGATGATGGCGAAGTGCGTGAACCCGCTTCGCAGAGTCACATCTGCACTCCGCAATAGGGCCAGATCCTTAGCTGTACTAGCCAAGACTCGATCTGACAGACGCGCAGATCAAGTTGTTGCCGTGGCTGGCTCGGCTGTTGGCGAGATCCGATCCAGTTGTTTGGCCAGCGCGAGCGGCGCGCTCTCCAAGAACGTCTGCAGGGGCGTCTTGCCATAGCAGTACTTGCCCGAGTGCGTTCGCTCGCGTTGTAGCCCTGCATCCACACCCGTACACCCGTCGACGTCGGCCTGCAACTGCTCGAGGCTCGTGTAGAGCTTGCGCCGGAACGCGCTGGCGTAGAACTCGTTCTGGATCGTCTGGTGAAAGTGCTTGCAGATGCCATGGGTCTGCGGGCTCTTCGCCTTGGTGCGGCTGTGCTCGATGTGCTCCAAGTCGAGGTACAGAGCGTGCAACGCTTCGCGCGTGAACCGCCCCAAGCGTTCCCCATCATGCCGAGAACTTCAGCCGCTTGGGGCTGGCCTCACGCGCTTCACCGCCCGGCGCGATTGGAATGAAGCTTCGGTTCGCCGCCTCGGCGCGTGTATGCGAGGTACGCTTGACGGGACCAATCAGCGACTGGGGGAGGAATGGCCAGGAGACAGGCCTTCGCGGGCAAGCCTCGCTTGCTGCATCAGCTCATCGAGCCGCGTGCCCTGCTGGAGATCGCAACGCTGCCATGGAACCTTCCGCTGCTTGCCCGGACACCGCGCGGCGATGGTCATCCGGTGCTGCTGTTTCCGGGCTTCATGGCCGATGAGGGGACGCTGATCGCGCTAAAGCTCTTTCTGCAGAACCGGGGTTACGAAGTGCAGAGCTGGGGCTTCGGCCGCAACGTCGGCTTCAGCGCCAGGCACGCAAGCGCGCTAGAGCAGAAGATCCGCTACATGCACTACAAGAGCGGCCGTACCGTGAGTCTCCTGGGCTGGAGCCTCGGCGGCATGTTCGCCATGTACGGCGCCCATCGGGCGACGGAGTGTGTCCGCTCGGTGATCACGCTCGGCAGTCCCGTGACCTTCGATCCCGCAGGAAGCCAGTCGCCGTCGCTCGTCAAGGCGCTTTATCGCCTGATCTCGCATCCGATGGGGACAACGGCGCACCTCACGCAGTCGCGCGCCAAGTATCTCCTGCGGCCGAAAACACTGCCCGTGCCCATATCGTGCATCTACTCCCTGGCGGACGGAGTCGTGCCGCCGCAGGAGGCAACCATCGACGGAAACCCGGCGTTGCACGAAAACATTCGTGTCCCGGGCAGCCACGTCGGGCTGGGATTCAACCCGCTCGTGCTTTGGGTCGTCGCCGACCGCCTCGCGCAGCGCGAAGGCCGGTGGCGGCCGTTCGTCCCACCCGCGGGGCTGCTCGGGCGGATCTATCGCCTGACGACGTCGTACCGCCCCGGGCCGGCCTAGCCTTTGGCCGGGCTGCCCCCTTCGTTCGCGCTACTTTGCGGGCGAGGGCGAGGTAGTCCTGGAAGGAGTCACGCAAGCACTGCGCGAAGACTTCCGGGTCGGGCATCTGTTCGCGGCACGACGTGGGCGAGACGATGATTTTGCCGTCGTAGCTGGTGACCGCGAAGACTAGGCCGAGCCCGTCGTTGATCGGCATGATCGCGGAGAAGTAGGTCATGCGTGCCCCGTTCAGGTAGATCGGAACCGACGGGCCTGGAACGTTGGTGATCGCGCAGTTCGCGATCGGCGCGCTGCGACCCACCCCGAGCAGCGCGCGGCCGAGCATCTTGCCCGTGATCGCGAGCGTGGCGGCCGGTGCGTGCGTACCGATGTCGGTCAGCTCGCGAGCGCCGATCGCCCGCGCGATGAGGCTGGACGCCGCCGTCTGTCCCTTGATGAATGCCAGCCGCTGCAACGGGTCGGCGATGTTCACGCCGAGCATCACGCGCTCCCACTCCACGTCCGGCCGGCTGCCGGCTCCGCCGTCCGGGCCGCGCGCGTAGACCGGCATCAGCGTCGACAGATCTGCTTCGGGCAGTTCGTCGTTGGCCTCGAGATATCTGCGCAGCCCGCCGGCGCAGACGGCGAGCACAGTGTCGTTGATCCTCGCGCCCGGGACGAGCCGGCGGATCTCGCGGAACTCGTCGAGCAGGAAGCGCCGCGTCTCGAACACGCGGTAAGGCGAGACGATGGAGTTGAAGCGCGTCGCCGGCACGGCTTCCTTCGTCTGCAGCAGTTCGGCGGCGAACGAGCGGCCGGCGGTCACTACGTTCGCCAGCGTGTTCGAAAGCGGGCGCACCAGCCGTTGCGGTGAGGTCACCGCGTGCACCAGCCCGCGGCAGACGAGTTCGAGCCGGCTCGGCGGCGACTCGGGGAACCATGGCTCGGGCGGCTCGATCTTCGGGTGCCGTGTCGTGTCGTGCAGCAGGGTGATGATGGCCGTACCGCGCCCGACGTCGATCGCCGCGTGGTGCAGTTTGGTCAGAAGCGCAAAGCTGTCCTTGGGCAGGTCGAGCAGGCTATCGAGTCCCTCGATGACGTACATCTCCCACAGCGGCCGGTTGAGGTCGAGCGGCCGCGCGTGGATGCGCGACGTCTGGATGCAGAACTGGCGCCAGTCGCCGGGCTTCGGCAGGGCGATGTGGCGGACGTGATATTCGAGGTCGAAGTTCTCGTCCTCTATCCAGTACGGCTCGTCCAGCCCGAACGGCACGTTGCAGAGTTTTTGCCGGAACACCGGCGAGAGGTGCAACCGGCTCTCAACGAGTGCCAGGAAGCCCTTGAACTGGAGCCTGCCACCCGGCGCCGTCGACGGGTCGTAGATCTGGATCAGGCTGACGTTCGAATTGCAGTGAACGTTCTCCGACTCTAGGAAGAGCGAATCGTTCTTGCTGAGCTGGCGCATGCTGGCGGTATCGTGCAGCGACTGGGTTGCGCGACGGTCTCGACCAGCCGATTATCGATGCTGGGCGACGCGGCCAGGAACAGGTTAGTGGGATCCACCTAGCTTGTTAGGTTGCGCACTCTAGGAGGTCGTGGCGAAGATCGCAGCTGTTCACGCAACTACTATGGAATCTCGGTATGAGCGCTATCGCGACCCTTAACACCATCGCCATCGACGTTGTCGGCCACTACGGCCAGACCGCGAAGAACCTGTTCGCCGCCTACCGCGCCGGCACCGAGCGCGCCGTGAATGCATTCAGAGACCGCTACGAACAATTGGTCGAGAGGCAGCCGCTGCCGTGGATCAACAGCGAGATCAAGGCCAGTCTGGTGGCCTCGCAGCAACGCGTGGCGCGCCGAGTAGTTGACTCGACGACGCGCTTTACAAAGATCGCCAACAGCGCTGTCGATCGGATCTCTGCCGGCACGGTAAAAGGCATCGAGGCCTTCGGTGAGCAGACCGCGTGGGCGAACGACATGTTCGTCGTAGGCGCGTTCCGCAAGATCAACCTGCCAGCAGCCAAGCTTTCGCTGCAGATTGCAGGCCGCGTCGATGAAGCCTCGCGGCGTCTGTCCCGACGTATGGCGGTCACGGCGGTGGCCAAGCCGACCAGAAGGGCGAAGAGGTCAATTACGCGCGCGCGCGGTGCGACCCGCGCGGTCTGATCACGAATTCGGCGACTAAGAGGGCCACCAGAGCGTGGCCTTTTTCTTTGTTGAGCGTGCACGCTTCGCCTCGCCCGTAGCGGCGATACGGGCCCGTGGCGCGGCGGCTCGCCGACCTCCCGCCCGATCGAGTGCCGATTAATGCCGAACGGCGCGCCACGTGCCCCCTCACCCGCGCCAAGTCTAGTTGACAGAACACTCCCTCTCCACGATTCATCAGGGCAGTCCGCGCCGATCT
This sequence comes from Burkholderiaceae bacterium, assembly GCA_035502095.1. GTDB lineage: Bacteria > Pseudomonadota > Gammaproteobacteria > Burkholderiales > Burkholderiaceae_F > JAKANT01. The sequence goes on along the minus strand of DATJUX010000030.1, from coordinate 1,448 downwards.
CTCTTGCGCGTCGCGCAGCCAGGATGAACCCGCACACCCGCACAGCCCGAAGAACGCGCTTTGCACGTCGCGCAGGACTCCGGCAACGGAAAGCGACAATTGAACCCGAACATCGTCGGCTACGCGTGCCGACGACGGCTTCGACCTCGTGCGAGACTTCATTGCGGTGGCTCCTTTCTTTGCTTGGCAGCGCCTGCATACCTGCATATCACATGCAGGCGAAAGGAGCCGCCACCTTCAACTCAAGGTTCAACAAAGAGCGGGAGATCGCCCTGATTCGCCGCCGGTCCGATGGCGACCACAAACACGAGGCCGTAAGGGAGTTCAAGCGCGGTCACGGTCCGACCGCGCTCATGCGGATCGCGGCCGGACATTTGCCGGATGCGGTGCGTCCAGTCACGTGCGGCGTGGCCGTGGGCGCTCATGAGCGTCTCCTCAAAGTGATATGGAGCGCCGCGGGCCTACCTGCCGCGTGGCACTGTGCCAAGCCGCTATTCCCCGAGCCGGCCAGGAACTGCCAGAGGCACTCGACGCGGAAGCGGACATCCAATACGCCCCGGCGAGCCGATTCTCGGCTGCCCGAGCACGTTGGATCGGCAATTCCCGATCCAGCTGGCACACGACGATTTCGCATCGCCACTACAGCGAGCGCGCAAGTGACCAATGCCAGCGTGGCGTACGCCTCGCCGACCTGAAGCAGGTCAAGCCGCCGCGCAAGCTGCCCAGCCGCAAGCCCCGGAAGCGCTACTCCGCAGTAGGAGACAAGGTAGATTGTGGAGAGCAGTCCGGCGCGCTCCTGCGCGGTTGTCGTAGCAAGCAGAGTCTTGATCACTGCGGTCGATGCAACGCCCTGAGCAAGACCTACCGCGAGACTCGATGCGATGAACGCCCAGAGCGCGTGTGCATGCGGCGAGGCGAGGATGCCGAATACTGCCATTGCTAGCAGCGCCATCCCCGCGCGCAGGGCGATCTGAGGCCTTAGCCCGGCTGGACATGGCGAGCGCGCCGATCGGAATCCCGACCATCGGGGCGCCGCCTGTGATCGCCGCTGCCAGCCAAGCGGGCCGCTCTGGCGCACTGTCGAACACGTACGCGCCTCTGCCACTCGAAGCTAGACCGCAGCCCAGGCCCTGCAAGACACGCGCGAGCACCGGTGGCGGCAACCCGTGACCGCCGGCCAGGACGAGGCATCCTGCACGCGAAACCAAGAGAGCGGCCATGGCGACCGGACGTCGCCCTACGTGATTGGACAGGCGCCCGAACAGCAACATCGCGGTGGCGACAGCGACGAACCAGCATTCACTGTCGGCCTATTCCGTTGAAAAACTCGGCACCGGACCGATCCGCGATGCCTCGGCGACGTAGTGGTGGGGCCGGCCGATCGAGTTGCGTTTGGTTCCGACGCTGTGTTCCCCTTCAAACCAGGGATGCTTCCCCGCTTGTTTTGA
>DATJUX010000029.1:0-100002 GCA_035502095.1 Burkholderiaceae bacterium | reverse complement strand
CCCGGCGGGATACGCGCCGGGCGCCGCGGCAGGCGCGGCGCGGACGAGGTTCACGAATGCCGGCAGGGTCATTTTTCGGCGGGCGTCGGGACCGGATGCCACGCCTGCCCGAGCGAGATCGAGGCAAGGTGCTTGCGCGAGCCGTAGATCAGGTTGACGATGCCCCGCGACACGAAGACTCCGGAGAACATCGACGTCAGGATGCCGAGGCAGTGGACGACGGCGAACCCGCGCACCGGGCCGGTGCCGAAGATCAGCAGCGCGATGCCCGCGATCAGCGTCGTCACGTTGGAATCGAGGATCGTGGCCCACGCACGCTCGTAGCCGGCGGTGAGCGCAGCGTGCGGCGTCGCGCCCCAGCGCAGCTCCTCGCGGATGCGCTCGTTGATCAGCACATTGGCGTCGATCGCCATGCCGAGAGCCAGCGCGACCGCCGCGATGCCGGGCAGCGTCAGCGTCGCCTGCAGCACCGAAAGCAGCGCGATCAGCAGCATCACGTTGACCGACAGCGCGAGCACCGAGACCACGCCGAACAGCCCGTAGTACAGCATCATGAACACGGCGATGACGGTGAAGCCGACCCACGTCGAGTGGAAACCGCGCGCGATGTTCTCGGCGCCAAGGCTCGGGCCGATCGTGCGTTCCTCGATGATCTCCATCGGCGCGGCGAGCGAGCCGGCGCGCAGCAGCAGCGCCACGTCGTTGGCCTCCTGCACCGTCATGCGCCCCGAGATCTGCACCCGCCCGCCGCCGATCTCGCTGCGGATCACTGGCGCCGTAACCACCTCGCCCTTGCCCTTCTCGAACAGCAGGATCGCCATGCGCTTGCCGACGTTGTCGCGCGTGACGTCGCGGAAGATGCGCGCGCCCTTGGCGTCGAGCGTCAGGTGCACCGCCGGTTCCTGGGTCTGGTTGTCGAAGCCGGCCTGCGCGTCGTTCAGGTTTTCGCCGGTCAGGATGACCTGGCGCTTGGTCAGGATCACCTGGCCGTTGCGCTCGGTGTAGCGCTCGCAGCCGAACGGCACCGAACCGGAGGCGAGCGCCGACAGGTCCTCGGGCGACTCGCACAGCAGGCGCACTTCGAGCGTGGCGGTGCGCCCCAGGATCTCCTTCGCCTTCGCCGTGTCCTGGACCCCGGGCAGCTGCACCACGACCCGGTCGCTGCCCTGCTGCTGGATCACGGGTTCGCTGACGCCCAGCTCGTTGATGCGGTTGTGCAGGGTCGTGATGTTCTGCTTCAGCGCGTAGTTCTGCACGTTCCTGATCGCCTGCGGCGACAGCGTGCCGATGAGACTCAGGTCGGTGCCTTCGCCTTCCTCGCGCAGGACCAGGTCCCGATTCGCGTCGCGGATGATGTCTTCGGCGCGCTTGCGCGTTTCGTCGTCGCGGAAGCGGATTTCGAGCGAGTCGCCGTTGCGGTTGATGCCGCCGTGGCGGATCGACTTGTCGCGCAACAGCGTGCGCAGGTCGCCGGCGATCGACTCGACCTTCTTTTCGACCGCCTCCTTCATGTCGACCTGCATCAGGAAGTGCACGCCGCCGCGCAGGTCGAGGCCGAGATACATCGGCAGCGCGCGCAGGCGGGTCAGCCACTGCGGGGTGCGCGAGACGAGATTGAGCGCCACGACGTAAGTGGGATCCTTCGAGTCCGGGTTCAGCGCGTGCTCGAGCAGGTCCTTCGCCTTGAGCTGCGTGTCAGTATCGGCCAGGCGCACGCGGACCGTCGAGTTCAAGCCGACGGTTTCGAAGGTCGCGCTGTCGAACGGGATGTTCGCGCCCCGCAGCGTGGTTTCGACGCGGTCGCGCGTCGCCGGGTCGACGTGCATGGTGGCCTTCTGCGAGGACACCTGCACCGCGGGCGCCTCGCCGAAGAAATTCGGCACGGTGTAGATCACGCCGAACAGCAGCGCGACCGCGATAACGATGTATTTCCAGAGTGCGTAACGATTCATGAGGAGGGGGGCGGCACAGCGGCGCCGGCCGCGCCGTTCACAGCGACTTCATGGTTCCCTTGGGCAGCAGCGCCTGCACCGCACTGCGCTGCATCGCGATCTCGACCGGCTTGCCGTCGACCGAGGCTACCTGGACCGTCATGTACTGCTCGGAAATATCCGTGATCTTGCCGATCATGCCGCCGGCGGTGAGCACCTCGTCGCCCTTGCCGAGCCCTTCGACCATTGACTTGTGTTCCTTCTGCCGTTTGCTCTGCGGCCGGATCATCAGGAAATAGAAGACGACGAAGATGAGCGCCATGAACCCGACCGAAGTCAGCATGGATTCCGGTCCACCTGCGGCCGCCGGTGCGGTCTGCGCGAGTGCCTCGGATATGAAGAACATGGAGAGACTCCGGAGTGCGTGGGAGGCGCGGATTATAGAGAGGCGAGGGCGCAGCGATTCACCCGGTCGGAGCCTGCCGGCGCGCGCGCGTTGCGGCGGCAAACCCGGCGAAGTCGCCGCGCTCGATCGCGGCGCGCGCCTGGCGCATCAGGTCGAGGAAATAGTGCAGGTTGTGGATCGTGTTCAGGCGCGCGCCGAGGATCTCGTTGACGCGCTGCAAGTGATGCAGGTAGGCGCGCGAGAAGCCGCGGCAGGTCGGGCAGGTGCACGCGGGGTCGAGCGGCTGCGTGTCGTCGCGATACCGGCTGTTGCGGATCTTCACGTCGCCCGCGCCGGTGAAGAGCCAGCCGTTGCGGGCGTTGCGGGTCGGCAGCACGCAATCGAACATGTCGATGCCGGCGGCGATCCCGTCGAGCAGGTCCTCGGGCGTGCCGACTCCCATCAGGTAGCGCGGCTTGGCCGCCGGCAGCCGCGGTGCGACGTGGGCAAGCACGCGCTGCATCTCCTCCTTCGGCTCGCCCACCGACAGGCCGCCGATCGCGTAACCGTGAAAGCCGATGTCGACCAGGCCGCCGACCGATTCGTCGCGCAGGCGCTCGAACATGCCGCCCTGCACGATGCCGAACAGCGCATTGCGGTTCTCGAGGCGGTCGAACTCCGTGCGCGAGCGGCGCGCCCAGCGCAGGGAAAGCTGCATCGAGGCGGCGGCTTCCGCCTCAGTGGCAGGACGGTCGTCGATGCGGTACGGCGTGCACTCGTCGAACACCATCGTGACGTCGGCGTTCAGCACCTGCTGGATCCGCATCGACTCCTCGGGTGTCAGCAACAGCCGGTCGCCGTTGATGGGCGAGGCGAAGCGCACGCCGTCTTCGCCGATCTTGCGCAACGCGCCAAGGGAAAACACCTGGAAACCGCCTGAGTCCGTGAGCAGCGGCCGCTGCCAGCCCATGAACCGATGCAGGCCCTCGTGCGCGGCGATCACCGCCGTGCCGGGCCGCAGCCAGAGGTGGAACGTGTTGCCCAGGACGATCTGGCCGCCCAGATCGGCGAGTTCCGCGGGAGCCATCGCCTTGACGGTCCCATACGTGCCGACCGGCATGAAGACTGGCGTTTCGACGACGCCATGGTTCAGGTGCAGGCGGCCTCGGCGCGCCGCGCCGTCAGCGGCGATCAGCTCGAACTTCGCGCTCACGCGGCGCGCTCCAGCAGCATCGCATCGCCGTAGCTGAAGAAGCGATAGCGCTGCGCGATCGCATGCGCGTAAGCGGCGCGGATGCGGGTCAAGCCGGCGAACGCCGCGACGAGCATGAACAGCGTCGAGCGCGGCAGATGAAAGTTGGTGAGCAGGCGCCGCACGACCTGGAAGCGGAAGCCGGGCGTGACGAAGAGGCGGGTCTCGCCCGCCCCGGCTGTTACCGCGCCGTCGCGCGCCGCCGATTCGAGCGCGCGCAGCGCTGTCGTGCCGACCGCGGTCACGGGCCGATGTTCGACAAGAGCTGCGTTGATCGAACGGGCGGCGTCGGCGGTGATCTCGTAGTGCTCGGCGTGCATCACGTGCTCGCGGATGCGCCCGCTGCGCACGGGCTGGAACGTGCCCGCGCCCACGTGCAGCGTGACGTGGACGAGCTGCACGCCGCGCGCCGCGAGTTCGCCGCGCAGTTCGTCGGTGAAGTGCAGGCCGGCGGTGGGCGCCGCCACGGCGCCGGGCACGCGCGCGAAGACCGTCTGGTACCGTGCCTCGTCCTCGGTCGAAGCGCGATGCCGGATATAAGGCGGCAGCGGCGTCTCGCCGAGCGCATTCAGGGTTCCCATCACGTCGTGGTCGAATTCGAGCTCGAACAGGCCGGCGCTGCGGTCGCGCACGACCGCGCGGCGCAGACCGCTTCCGGCGCCGAACTCGAACACCGTGCCCGCACGCGGCGCATGGCTGGTGCGCACGAGCGCGAGCGCCGCATGTTCGCCGAGCACGCGTTCGACCAGGATCTCGACCTTGCCGCCGCTCGGCTTGCTTCCGAGCAGACGCGCCCTGATGACGCGCGTGTCGTTGAAGACGAGAACCTCGCCGGGCTGCACGAGGTCGGGCAGGGCGCGGAACGGCAGGTCGACGAGCGCGCCGCGCCCGACATGCAGCAGCCGGCTCGCGGCGCGGTCGGCCAGCGGATGCTGGGCGATCAACTCGGGCGGCAGGTCGAAATCGAAATCCGCAAGCGTCAGCTCGTCGTCGTCCATTGGCTTTACCGGCCAACGTGCCGAGCCCTGGCGGCTCGATCACACTCGATGGTGCCGGGAGAGAGAATCGAACTCTCACGGTATTGCTACCGCGGGATTTTGAGTCCCGTGCGTCTACCAGTTCCGCCATCCCGGCTCGGGCGGCGGATTATGGACTATCCACGTCGGGCGCAGGAACGGCGGCGGCGCGCCTTCGGCGCCGCGTACGGGTGCGTATACAGGGTCGACGCTCCCTCGAGAAAGCGCATCGGCGCGGGATAATTTTCACTTTCGCCCCGCCTTCGCCCACGCTCGAGTGAAGCCGCCGTTTCTCTCCGCAAAGTTCGTTCGCATCAGCCTGCCATTCGCGGTGATTCTCCTCGTGATGCTGGTGCTTTCGCTCGCGTGCATGGAGATTCTTTCGGCGGCGCGCGCGTACGTCGGTGGCGAGGGGCTCTGGTCGAAGGCACAGAAGGATGCCGTCGCCTATCTGACCCGGTATGTGCGCACGCGCGATGCCGAGGAGTACCGGCGCTTCCGCGACTCGCTCGCGATTCCGCTCGGCGACCGGGTGGCGCGCAGGGCCATGCAGACCGAGCCGTTCGACCGGCGCAGCGCGATCGAGGGCTTCATCCGCGGCGGGAACCACCCCGACGACGTCGGCCGGATGATCTGGTTGTTCCGCTCGTTCGGCGACCTCGAACCGATGAACAAGGCGATCGCCGTCTGGACCCGCGGCGACGCGTACGTCGCGCAACTCGACGACGTCGGACGCAGGATCGACGCGCGCATCCGCGCCGGCGCGGGCCCGGCCGCGCTGCTGCCGCTGCTCGACGAGGTCGATCGGATCAACCAGCAGGTTCGTCCGCTGGAGGACGAGTTCTCGGCGCTCCTGGGAGCGATTTCGCGCCAGGTCACGCTGCTGCTGCTGGTGCTGCTGACGTTCCTGGCGGCGAGCCTGTTCGTGCTGGCGCTGCTCATCTCGCGCTCGATGCTGCGCCGGACCGAAAGCGCGGAGGCCGCGTTGCGCGTGAGCGAGGCGAGCATGCGCGACGAACAGGAGCGCGCGCACGTCACGCTCGGCTCGATCCACGACGGCGTCATCTCCACCGACGCGCACGGGCGGGTCAAGTACCTGAATCCCGCCGCGGCGCGGATCACCGGATGGACGCTGCACGCCGCGCGCGGTGCGCCGCTGCACACGGTGTTTCGCCTGGTCGACGAGGACGAGCGGGAGCCGATGGCGAACCTCGTGACGAGCCTGCTCGGCAATCCCGAGGCGCGCGAAGCGATCCGCGAGGCGACGCTGATTCGCAACGACGAGTCGCGCGTCGCGGCCGATGCGTCTTTCGCGCCGATCTGCGACCGCAAGGGGGCCGTGATCGGCGTCGTCGCCGCCTTCCGCGACGTCAGCCAGGAACGCGAGCTCTCCATGCGCCTGCTTCACCAGGCGACGCACGACGCCCTCACCGGGCTGGTCAACCGGCATGAATTCGAACGTCGCGTGCGTGCCGCACTCAAGGAATCCGCCACGACGGAGCGCCAGGCCTCGCTGCTATACGTCGATCTCGACCAGTTCAAGGTGGTCAACGACACCAGCGGACACTGCGCGGGCGACCAGCTGATCTGCCAGATCGCGGAGATGATGAACACCGCTCTGCGCGGAAGCGACACGCTGGCGCGCCTGGGCGGCGACGAATTCGGCGTGCTGCTGGTCGACTGTCCGTTGCCCGGAGCGCTCGCCATCGCCGAGAAGCTGCGCAAGCGCATCGGCGAAACGCGGTTCGCGTGGCGCGACCGCAGCTACGTCGTCGGCGCCAGCATCGGCGCGGTGGTGCTCGACGCGACGTTCCGCAGCGAGGCGGACGTGCTGAGCGCGGCCGACAGCGCGTGTTATCTCGCCAAGGACGAGGGACGAAATCGCATCAAGGTCTACCGGTCCGACGATCACCAGGTGCGCATCCGCACCGGCGAACTCGAGTGGGTGACGCGCGTCGCCAGCGCGCTCGACGAGAACCGGCTGGTCCTGTACGGCCAGGAGATCAGGCCGCTGCGGGCGGAACTGGGCGATTCGCGCTTCGAAGTGCTGCTGCGCCTCGTCAACGAGGCCGGCGACCTGGTTGCGCCGATGGCCTTCATTCCGGCCGCGGAGCGATACGGCATGATGGCCAAGCTCGACCTGTGGGCGATCGACCGCGCCATCGCCGAGTTGGGAGCGCGACAGCGCGAGGGACTCAAGCTGCCCCTGTTGCTCGTGAACCTTTGCGGCGCCTCGATCGTCGACCCGGGTCTGCTCGAGTACGTGCGCGAGAAGCTGGCCGCGGCAGGCGTGCCGGCGGACCGTTTCGGTTTCGAGCTCACGGAGACCGCGGCGATCAGCAATTTGCGCGCGGCGGCGCGCACGTTGCGCGGACTGCGCAAACTCGGGTGCACGCTCGGGCTGGACGACTTCGGCAGCGGCATGTCGTCCTTCGGTTACCTGCGCAGCCTCCCGGTCGACTTCGTGAAGATCGACGGTCACTTCGTGCGCGACATGCATGTCGATCCGGTCGACCGCGCCATGGTGGCCGCGATCCACACCGTCGGCCATGTCATGGGCCTCACCACGGTGGCGGAATGGGTCGAGCACGAGGCGGCGCAGGATCAGCTGGCGGCGATCGGCGTCGATTTCATCCAGGGCTACGCGGTGTCGAGCCCGATGCGCCTGGCCGCGGCCCTGCAGCGGGCGGATTCGGACCGGGCCGGGCAGCGGACCGAACCAAGGCCGCCGGTGCGGCTGGTGCGGCGTGCGGCGGATTGAGTTCCGTCCGGCCGCGGCGCGCTCAGATCTCCAGGTTGTCGATCAGCCGCGTAGCGCCCAGCTTCGCCGCCGCCAGCACCACGAGCGGCTCGACACCCAGTTCCGCCGCGGCCGGCGCCTTCAGGTCGCGCCGGCGGCGAATCGACACGTAGTCGATCTTCCAGCCATGCGCCGAGAGCTCGCGCTTCGCGTCGGCCTCGGTCCCCGCGACGTCCTTGCTGCCCGCCAGCATGCGGTCGCGCACCGCGTTGAGTGCCCGATAAAGGCGCGGCGCTTCGGCACGCTCCGTTGGACTCAGGTACTGGTTGCGCGACGAGAGCGCCAGGCCGTCCGGATGACGCACCGTTTCGTGCGGAACGATCTCGGTCGGCAGGGCGAACTGGCGGCACATGTTGCGGACGATCATCAGCTGCTGGTAGTCCTTCTTGCCGAACACCGCGACGCGCGGCTGGACGCAAGAGAAGAGCTTCAGCACCACCGTCGTGACGCCGACGAAGAAACCGGGGCGGAATTCGCCCTCGAGGATGTCGCCCAGGTCCGCGGGCGGACTGACGCGGTAGTTCTGCGGCTCGGGGTACATCTCGCGCTCGTTGGGCGCGAACAGCACGTAGACCTTGTTCTGTGCCTGCAGCTTGTCGATGTCCGCCTGCAACGTGCGTGGATAACGGTCGAAGTCCTCGTTCGGCCCGAACTGCAGGCGGTTGACGAAGATCGACGCCACCACCGGGTCGCCGTGCTGGTGTGCCATCATCATCAGCGACAGGTGCGCGTCGTGCAGGTTGCCCATCGTCGGCACGAACGCGATGCGGTTCTGCCCGTGCAACTGGTCGCGCAGATCCTGGACGGTGTGGACGACCTTCATCGCGACCCCGGGAGAAAATGGCCGGCGGATTGTACGGGCATGTTTTCCGCGCGCCGTGCGCGCAGGCCACGCTGTCCCGACAGGCGGCACGCCGTGCATACACAGCGTGGCCGTCAGTAGCTTTCGGCGGGGGTCGGGAAGCTGCGGTCCTTCACCGCCTTGATGTACGCCTCGATCGCGCCGCGAACGCCAGGCTGGCCGGCAAGGAAATTGCGCACGAAGCGTGGCTTCTTGCCCGGATAGACGTCGAGCATGTCGTGCAGGACCAGCACCTGGCCCGAGCAGTCGCTGCCGGCGCCGATGCCGATGGTCGGAATCGCCAGCGCCTGCGTGATCTGCACCGCGAGGCGCGCCGGGATCAGTTCGAGCACGAGCAACGTGGCACCGGCGTCCTGCAATGCTTTCGCGTCGGCGATCAGGCGCGCGGCGTCGTTGTCGCTCTTGCCCTGGATGCGGTAGCCGCCCAACGCGTGCACCGACTGCGGAGTCAGGCCGAGATGGGCGCACACCGGAACGCCGCGTTCGACCAGGAACGCGACCGTCGGCGCCAGCCAGGTCCCGCCTTCGAGCTTGACCATTTGTGCGCCGGCCTGCATCAGCTTGACCGCACTTTCGAACGCAGCCGCTGGTCCCGTCTGGTAGCTGCCGAAGGGCATGTCGGCGATCAGCCACGCGGCACGCGCGCCGCGCGCGACGCAGCGCGTGTGGTAGGCCAGGTGCTCCAGCGTCACGGGCAGCGTCGATGACTCGCCCTGCACGACCATGCCGAGCGAATCGCCGACCAGCAGGCTGTCGACGCCGCAGTCGTCGAGCAGCGCCGCGAAGCTCGCGTCGTAGCACGTCAGCATGGCGATCGGCTCGCCCGCCGTGCGCATCTGCAGCAGGCGCGGAAGCGTGACCGGCTTGCGCCCGGCAACGACCGGAGTCGTGGGGTGAGTGCTCATGGGGGAAGCGGCAGCCTCGCGGAGCGGCGGATATTACCGATGCGCGCCGGCGCGCCGGTACGCGCTCAGGCCGCCAGGTTGAAGTATTCGCGCCGGCCGCGCATCTTGCCGATGCGCGAAAGCAGCAGCTCGAAGTCCTCGTCGCGGTCGATCGGGTTCAGGTGCTCGGTGTTCACCATCAGCACCGGTGCCGACTCGTACTGGTGGAAGAACCGCGTGTACGCATCGACGAGGTTGCGCAGGTAGGACTCCGAGATGCCGGCCTCGACCGGATCGCCCCGGCGCGCGATCCGCTCGATCAACGTATCGGCCTGCGCCTGCAGGTAGATCACCAGATCCGGCGCGGCAACGGCGGGAGCGAGCTGCGCCAGGATGGTTTCGTACAGGCGCATCTCGTCGTCGGCGAGGGTCAGGCGCGCGAACAGCGGATCTTTCTCGAGCAGGAAATCGCCGATGACGAGGCTCTGGAACAGGTCGAGCTGCTTCAGGCCGTCGAGCAGCTGCACGCGCTGGAACAGGAAGAAGAGCTGCGTCGGCAGCGCGTAGCGCCTGGTGTCGCGATAGAACCGCTCGAGGAACGGATTGGCGCCGGGCTGCTCGAGCAGGAGAAACGCGCCGGAGACGGCGCCGAGCTTGCGCGCAAGCGACGTCTTGCCGGCGCCGATCGGCCCTTCGATGACGATGTGGCGGAAGCGCGCCGGCAACGTGATCATCGTTCGCTCACGCGCAAGCGCGGCGCGCGGGCCGTCATTGCGGCCTGGCCGGCGGCATTTCCGCCGGTTCGACGCGCTGGTCCGTAATCCGCGCCAGCAGGTCGGCGGCCGCGCCGAGGCCCGGCAGGCGCAGCTGTGGCTCCAGATCGAGCAGCGGCCGCAGCACGAAGGCACGCTCGTGCAGGCGCGGGTGCGGAAGAGTGAGCGGCGTGCTGCGCAGGATGAGATCGCCCACGAGCAGCAGGTCGAGATCGACCTTGCGCGGCGCGTTCTTCTGCCCGGCGGTCGCGCGGCGCTTGCGCCCCAGCATCAGTTCTATGTCGAGCAGATGCAGGAGCAGGCTGTAGGGCTCGAGCTCGGTGTCGATACACGCGACGGCGTTCAGGAAATCCGGGCCGGGCGCATCGATCGGCGCCGTGCGGTAGAAGCCCGAGACCGCGACGAACCCGCTCCGCTCCACCGACCGCAGCGACTCGACGGCGGCGGTGAGCGTGGCCGCCGTGTCGCCCTGATTGGCGCCGAGCCCGATATACGCACGTCGCTTCAACTATCCGCTCCCCTTGCCTCGCCGGCCTCACCCTGGCGTGCACCCGCGCCGCGGCCGCGGCGGCGCCTGCGCCGCGGTCCGCCCGCGCCCGGCGTCTGCACGGTCCGCATCATCTGCTCGCGCGTTGCTTCGTCCGCATGCAGGAACCGGGTCCACCAGTCGCCCAGCTCGGCCGGTGCTTCCTCGGCGGCACAGCGTAGCAGCAGGAAGTCGTAGCCGGCGCGCAGACGCAGATGCTCCAGCAATTTGACCGGCGCGCGTCCGTTGCGGCGTTCGAAGCGCGGCTGCAGCATCCAGATCTCGCGCATGTCCGACGTGTAGCGGCGCTGGATGGCGAGCTTCTCCGTCTGCGCCTCGAGCACGTCGTCGATCGCCGCGTCCAGCGCCGGGATCCGATGCTGGCTGGCGGCGATCCGCTCGTTCCAGCGCTTCAGCACCTCGTGCCAGAGCAGGGTGGCGAACAGGAACCCCGGAGCGATGTGCTTGTCGGCCCGCACCCGTTCGTCGGTGCGGCTGAGCGCCAGCATCACGAACCGTTCGCCGGCCGGCTGTTCGAGGATCACGTCCAGCAGCGGCAACAGGCCGTGATGCAGCCCTTCGGCCCGCAAGCGGGTAATGCAGGCGACCGAGTGGCCGCTGGTAAGCAGCTTCAGCATCTCGTCGAACAGGCGCGCGGCGGGCACGTTTTCGATCAGGTCGGCCAGCGGCCGGATCGGCTCGCGCGTCGCCGGATCGATCTCGAAGCCGAGCTTGGCGGCAAAGCGCACCGCCCGCAGCATGCGCACCGGATCCTCGCGGTAGCGCACCTCGGGCAGGCCGATCATGCGCAATCGCTTGCGGCGGATGTCGCGCACGCCGTCGTGGTAGTCGAGCACCGTTTCGCTGGTCGGGTCGTAGTACAGGGCGTTGATGGTGAAGTCGCGCCGCGCTGCGTCTTCGTACTGCTCGCCGAAGACGTTGTCGGCAAGCACCCGCCCGTGCGCATCCGTCGTGCGGTCCGGGTTCTCCAGAGCGCGGAACGTGGAGACCTCGATCGTCTCGTTGCCGAACATCACGTGCACCAGGCGGAAGCGGCGCCCGATGATGATCGCGCGCCGAAAGTGCGACTTCACCTGCTCGGGCGTGGCGTTGGTGGCGACGTCGAAGTCCTTCGGCGGCAGGGCGAGCAGCAGGTCGCGCACCGCGCCGCCCACCAGGTAGGCGTGGAAGCCGGCCTTCTGCAGCGTCTCGCACACGCGCAGCGCCGAGCGGGAGACGAGTTCGCGGTTGATCTGGTGTTCGGCGACGCCGATGCGCTTCGGCTCCTTGCGCAGGCGCGGACGCTTGAGCCCGCGCGTGAAGAGCGTCTGGACCTTTTCGACGAAGCGTTTGATCACGGAGCCAGACCTTCAGCAAGCGCCAACCGGCCGCATGCCGCCGAAAGTTGTGAAATAGGATGCATTGCCAGATGCAGGATCACGATCCGACGCGCTGTTCCTGCATCGCCTGCCCGTCGCTGTGGTGCAGGTCGAACAGGTCGAGCATGGGCCAGCCGCGCTGGGCGGCGATCGCGCGCAGGCGGGTGTCGCCGTTGGTTACCACGGGGTGCCTGACCGCCTCGAGCAGCGGCAGGTCGTTGATCGAGTCGCTGTAGAAGATGCTGTCCTCGCACCGCGCCAGCGTCGTGCCGCGCGCGGCCAGGAACGCCTGCACCGCCCGGACCTTGCCTTCCTGGTACGTATGGGTGCCGACATAGCGGCCGGTGAACCTGCCTTGCGCCTCCTCCGGCACGACCGCGAGCAGGTGTTCGATGCCGAACAGGTCGGCGATCGCGCGCGACACGAACGCGTGGGTACCGGTCACGAGCGCCAGTACGAAACCGTCCGCGCGGTGGCGGGCGATCAGCTGGATCGCCTCCGGACGCACGTGCGGCGCGACGTGCACGCGCACGAAGTTGTCGCGCCAGCTTTCCAACTGTGGCCGCGGGAAGCGCGCCAGCAGATTCATCTGGAACGCGAGATAGCCCTCGATATCGAAATTGCCGTTCTTGTAGGTGGCGGCGAAGTGACGGATGCGCGCGCCGTACTCCTCGGCGTCGAGTCCCGCTGCGCGGACGAGAAAGTGCGACCACGTGTCGGCGCTATCGATCGGCAGCAGCGTGTGGTCGAGGTCGAACAGGGCAAGTTTCATCCGGGCTGGATTCTACGGTTGGCGGCCCGGGTGGCCCGAATGGCTCGCCGCGAGCCATTCACGGGCCAGTCCGAGCGTCAGCGCCCGCTTGCGCTCCAGCGCCCAGGCATCGAGTGCGTCGAGCGCAGCCACCAGGGATCGCATGTCGCGCGGCAGCTGCACCAGCAGGAACGGAATCACGTCGGCATCGATGCGCACGCCGCGCGACGCCGCGTGTGCCTGCAACGCCGCTGCCTTCTCCGCGTCCGACAGCGGATGCAGCTGGTACACGTATCCCCAGGCGAGGCGCGTGCGCAGGTCCTCGCGCAATGCGAGCTGCGAGGGCGGCGCGCTCCCAGTGGCCACGCACGCGCACGCGCCATCCGCGCGCACGGCGTTCAGGCGGTTGAACAGGGCGATCTGCGCCGCGCCGTCGCAGCGCTCGACGTCGTCGACCAGCGCGACGCCGTGCGCTTCCGGCGTGCCAGCGGCGGTCCAGCGAAACGTGCCGGACAGGGCCGCAAGCGCCTCGATGAGGTGGCTACGGCCGCTTCCCTGGACTCCCCACAGGTAGACGATGCGCGGGTCGAGGCGAAAATCGACCAGCGAGCGCAGCGCGGCCAGCGCCTCGGCGTTGCGTCCGGGCACATAGTTCGCGAGCGACGCTTGCAGCGGCTGCAGCAGGTCGAGCGCGAGCTGCGTCATGCCCGCCCTGCGAGGTCGCCGGTCCGTTGCGGCAGCGTTGCGAGAAGGTTCATCGGATCCGACCGATAGAATGCGCGGCGTCGCGCCGATGGCGGAGTCTAGCGAGCCATCGTGCCCGCGCGGCCTCATCTCCCTCGGACGAGACTTGCAGATGGCTTCCGGACTTACCTACGCCGCGGCCGGCGTTTCGATCGACGCCGGCGATGCGCTGGTCGAGCGCATCAAGCCGCTCGCGCGGCGCACGATGATCCCGGGCGTGCTCGGCGGCATCGGCGGTTTCGGCGGGCTGTTCGAGTTGCCCAAGGGCCTGCGCGAGCCGGTTCTGGTGACCGGGACCGACGGCGTCGGCACCAAGCTCAAGCTGGCGTTTGCGCTCGAGCGCCACGACACGGTGGGCCAGGACCTGGTGGCGATGAACGTCAACGACATCCTGGTGCAAGGTGCGCGGCCGCTCTTTTTCCTCGACTACTACGCGTGCGGCAAGCTCGATATCGACGTGGCTGCCCGGGTGGTCGAAGGAATCGCGCGCGGCTGCGAACTGGCCGGCTGCGCGCTCATCGGCGGCGAGACCGCGGAAATGCCGGGCATGTACGCCGAGGGCGAATACGACCTCGCCGGCTTCGCGGTCGGCGTGGTCGAAAAGTCGCAGATCATCGACGGGCGCTCGATCGTGCCCGGCGACGCGGTGCTCGGGCTCGCCTCGAGCGGGCCGCATTCGAATGGCTACTCGCTGATCCGCAAGATCGTCGAGGTGAGCGGCGCCAGCTACCTGGACGATTTCAATGGCCGTCCGCTCGGCGAGGTGCTGCTTGCACCGACGCGCATCTACTGCCGGCAGGTGCTGGCCGTCCACGCTGAAGTGCGCCTCAAGGGCATGGCGCACATCACCGGCGGCGGGCTGGTCGAAAACGTGCCGCGCATGCTGCCCGAGCCGACACAGGCGGTGATCGAGCGCGCGTCCTGGCACCGGCCGGCGATCTTCGACTGGCTGCAGCGCGCGGGCAGGGTCGGCGATGCCGAGATGTTCCGCGTGTTGAACAACGGCATCGGGCTCGTGGTCGTGGTCGCGGAAGCCGACGCCGAGCGCGCGCGCGCGGCGTTCGAGGCGCAGGGCGAAACCTGCTGGCGCATCGGCCGCATCACCGCACGCCCCGCCGGTGCACCGGGCTGTGTGATCGCCTGATGGCGCACATCCGCCGGCCGCCGTGACACAAGGGCCGGATCGGCCGCTCGCTTCCCGTCCCGCCTTGGCGTGGGCTGCCTGAAAGGTTTGCGCCCCTGCGGAGACTAAGGTGCTGTCAGCGCCGGTTCGGTGCGCGAACCACGGGCAGGCCGGATGGGCAACGCCGAAGGCAACGAAGCCGTGCGACCGCAAGCGCTTGCCGCACGCGCGGGTGAGGACGGTTTCCGGCCACCCGGCCAGATCGTGCTCGTCCTGCAGGGCGGTGGCGCGCTCGGCGCGTACCACGCGGGCGTGTTCGAGGCGCTGCACGAAGCGGGCATCGAGCCCGATTGGGTAATCGGCACCTCGATCGGCGCCATCAACGCGGCCTTGATCGCGGGCAATCCGCCCGCGCGGCGCCTGGCGCGCCTGCGCGAGTTCTGGCGCCTGGTCGAGTGGCGCGACGCTTTCGGGTTCGCCGCGGCGGTGCCGTCGTGGCTGGCCGGCCCGTTCGCGAACTTCGACACGCTCGTGCGCGGCGTCAGCGGCTTCTTCGACTTCAATCCGTACGCGCTGTTCGGCGTGGGTGCGCCGCTCGGGCTCGACCACGCCGCCTTCTATCGCACCATGCCGCTGCGCGCGACGCTCGCCCGCCTGGTCGACTTCGACCTCCTCGAGCACGGCCCGATGCGCGTGACGGTGGGCGCGGTCAACGCGCGGACCGGCGCGATGCGCTACTTCGACAGCCGGAGCGAAACGCTCACGGCCGAGCACATGCTGGCATCGGGCGCGTTGCCGCCGGCTTTTGCCGCCGTGCGCATCGACGGCGAGCCGTACTGGGACGGCGGCATCTACTCCAACACGCCGATCGAGGCGGTGCTGGACGACAATCCGCGCCGGAGTTCGACCGTGTTCAACGTCCACCTGTGGAATCCGAACGGATCGGAGCCGCAGTCGATCTGGGAAGTGCTCGGCCGGCAGAAGGAGATCCAGTATTCGAGCCGCTCGGACAGCCACGTGAACCGCCAGAGGCAACTCCATCGCCTGCGCCACGTGATCAATACGCTCGCGCTGCACGTTCCGGAAGACAAGCGCCGCGACCAGGCCGTGCGGGAACTGCTGTCCTGGGGGTGCAGCACCACGATCCACGTCGTCCGGCTGCTCGCGCCGCGACTGGAGGGCGAGGACCACACCAAGGACATCGACTTCACGCCGCGCGGCATCCGCGAACGCTGGACCGCGGGCTACGCCGACACGCAGGACGCCATCGCCCGCCGCCCGTGGCTGTGCGAAGTCGATCCGCTCGAAGGAATCGTCCTGCACGATCACGAATCAAAAATGGGG
This sequence comes from Burkholderiaceae bacterium, assembly GCA_035502095.1. Lineage (GTDB taxonomy): Bacteria > Pseudomonadota > Gammaproteobacteria > Burkholderiales > Burkholderiaceae_F > JAKANT01. The sequence continues at coordinate 84,232 of DATJUX010000029.1, read as the reverse complement.
TCAGATACCAATTACGAGGTTCGCAATGGCCAGTGAAGCATTCGACGCAGTCATCCTCGGCACCGGCCAGGCGGGCAAGCCGCTCGCGCTGGCGCTCGCCAACGCCGGCTGGACAACCGCTGCGGTCGAGCGCGCCTTCGTCGGCGGCACGTGCATCAACTTCGGCTGCACACCCACCAAGACGATGGTCGCGAGCGCCCGCGTGGCCTACCTGGCACGGCGCGCGGCCGACTACGGCGTCGACGCCGGCCCGGTGTCGGTCGACATGCGCCGCGTGGTGGCGCGCAAGCTGGGAATCGTCGAGCGCTTCCGCAACTACGGCCAGGACAAGATGCAGAAGACGAAAGGCCTCGACTTGATCTTCGGCGGCGCGAAATTCATCGATGCGAAGACCGTCGAGGTCGCCACCGGCACCGGCACGCGCCGCCTCACCGCGCCGAAGATCGTCATCAACACCGGCGCCCGGCCAAGCAAGCCGCCGATTCCCGGACTCGCCGACGTGCCGACGCTCGATTCAACCTCGGTGATGGAACTGGCCGAAGTGCCGAAGCACCTGCTGGTGCTGGGCGGCGGCTTCATCGGGCTCGAGTTCGCGCAGATGTTTCGCCGCTTCGGCGCGCAAGTCACGGTGCTCGAAGGCATGGCACGCCTGGCGCCGCGCGACGACGAAGACGTCGGCGCAGCGCTACAGGCGATCCTGCGCGAGGACGGCCTGCGCATCGAATGCGGCGCGCGGGCCGAACGTGTCGAAGGCAGGCCAGGCGACATCACCGTCCACTACACGCAGAGCGGACAGGCGCAAAGCGTGCGCGGATCGCATCTGCTGGTCGCTGTGGGACGCCGTCCGAATTCCGACGATCTCGGTCTCGCGGCCGCGGGCATCGACGCCGATCGAAGCGGATTCATCCCGGTCGACGACACGCTGCAGACGAACGTGGCGGGGATCTACGCTGTCGGCGACGTCAAGGGCGGGCCGGCGTTCACGCACATCTCGTACGACGACTTTCGCATCCTGCGCGACCGCTGGGTGAGCAAGCTCGATGCGCGCCTCGGCGATCGCCTGGTGCCGAACACCGTCTTCATCGATCCGCAACTCGCGCAGGTGGGATTGAACGAGACCGAAGCGCGCAAGCGCGGGCTCGACATTCGCGTCGCGAAGATGGGGATGAACGGCGTGGCGCGCGCCCTGGAGACGAGCGAGTCGCGCGGATTCATCAAGGTGATTGTCGATGCGAAGTCCGACCAGATCCTCGGGTGCACGGTGCTCGGCATCGAAGGCGGCGAGATCATGTCGATGCTGCAGATCGCGATGATGGGCAGGTTGCCGTACACCGTGCTGAAGGAGGCGATCTTTGCGCATCCGACGCTGGCAGAGGGGTTGAACAACGTGTTTCTGGCGTTGGATGCGTAGCCACCTACCGGGTGTGCTCAGTCGCGCGCAATGCCCTCACGATCCTTGCAAAAACCTCGTCCGCAAACGGATCGATCACGACTGCATCCGTCATCGAGCGCAGCCACGTGATCTGCCGTTTCGCGAGCTGCCGCGTGGCCGCGATCGCCGCGGCACGAAAATCCGCTCGCGGCGTCGATCGCGCGAGGTGCTCCCACGCCTGCCGGTAGCCGACGCTGCGCAGCGACGGCAGCTCCGGATCGAGATCGCCGCGCTGCATGAGCGCGCGCACTTCGTCGAGCAGCCCGGCGGCGAGCATCGCGTCGAAGCGCGCCTCGATCCGCCGATGCAGTTCGGCACGATCGTGCGGCAGCAGCGCGAGCGTGCGCAGGACAGGTTTCGGGGCCCGAGATGCGCCCTGCAGTTGCGACAGCGGCGTTCCGGAGATCGTGTAGACCTCGAGCGCGCGCTGGATGCGCTGCGCGTCGTTCGGCGGCAAGCGCGCGGCGGTGACGGGATCGACGCGCGCCAGCCGCGCGTGCAGCGCCGGCCAGCCGAGACGCTGGGCTTCCGCGCTGATTTCCCTGCGCACCCCCGCGTCGGCCGAAGGCAGCCGCGACAATCCTTCGCGCAGCGCCTTGGCATAGAGCATCGTGCCGCCGACCAGCAGGGGCAGCCTGCCGTGGGCGCGGATCGTTTCGATCGCCTGCGTCGCGTCGCGCACGAAGTCGGCCGCCGAGTACGGTTGCGACGGGTCGCGCAGGTCGAGCAGGTGATGCGGCACGCGCGCGCGTTCCTCGCGGCCGGGTTTGGCGGTGCCGACATCCATGCCGCGATACACCTGCGCCGAATCGACCGCCACGATCTCCAGCGGCACCTGCCCGGCGGCGCGCAGCGCCAGGGCCGACTTGCCGCAGGCGGTAGGGCCGAGCAGCAACACCGCATCGACCGCGGCGGGCGCGATGTCGGCCGGCATCACCGCCCGCGCAGGAACAGCTTGTCGAGATCGCCGATCGAGAGTTGCACCCAGGTCGGCCGGCCGTGGTTGCACTGGTCGGCGCGTTCGGTGGCTTCCATCTCGCGCAGCAGTGCGTTCATCTCGTCGAGAGTAAGGTGCCGGTTCGCGCGCACCGCCGTGTGGCACGCGAGCGTCGAAAGCAGCTCGTTGCGATGCTCCGTCAGCACGCGTCCGCCGCCGTGCTCGCGCAGGTCGCGCAGCACGTCGCGCGCGAGTTGCGCAGCGTCCGCGTCGGCGAGCAGGGCCGGCAGCGCGCGCAGGGCGAGCTGGTTCGGTGCCGCGGGCCTGAGGTCGAGGCCGATCGCGGCAAGCGTGTCGGCGTGCTCCTCGGCGGTCGCGACGTCGAGCGCGTCCGCGCCGAAGACTTGCGCGATCAGCAGCCGCTGCTGCGGAACCTCGCGCGCGTCGAGCGCGCGCTTCAACTTTTCGTACAGGATGCGCTCGTGCGCGGCATGCATGTCGACGATGACCAGGCCGGCCCGGTTCTGCGCGAGGACGTAGATACCCGATACCTGCGCCAGCGCAAATCCGAGCGGAAAGTCAGCGCCGCCTGCCTCTTGTCCGGTCTCCCGCCGTGCCATGGCTGGCGCGAGTATCGCGAGATAGTCCGCGACCGGTTGCGCGATGCCGAGCGCCGACTGGCCGCTCTCGCGGAAGCCGCCCGGGGCGGAAAGCGGCGCGTGCACGGCAGGCGTGCTCGCGGCGCCTGGCTGCGCTGCCGGGGCGAGCGCTTCGGCCACTGCGTGCAGCACGAACTGATGCACCGCCTGCGAGTCGCGGAAGCGGACTTCGCTCTTGGTCGGATGCACGTTGACGTCGACGCGCTGCGGATCGATGTCGAGGAACAGCGCATACATCGGCTGCGCCTGCCCATGCAGCACGTCCGCGTACGCGGCGCGCACCGCATGTCCCAGCACCTTGTCGCGCACGAACCTGCCGTTGACGTAGAAGTACTGCGCGTCGGCGCGCGTGCGCGCGGCGGTCGGCAGGCCGACCCAGCCGCGCAGGGCGATCGGCCCCGACTCGCGCGCGAGCTCGCGCTGCGCGGAAGCGAAGGCCTCGGGCAACAGCTTGAACGTGCGCGCCGCAAGCGTCGTGGGCGCGAGTGCGAGCAGGGCTCGCGACTCGTGCCAGAGGTTGAACTCGACCCGCGGATGCGCCGCGGCGATGCGCTCGACCTGCGTCAGGCAGTGGGCCAGTTCGGTGTTCTCCGCGCGCAGGAACTTGCGCCGCGCGGGCGTCTTGAAGAAGAGGTCGGCGACTTCGACGCGCGTACCGACGCTGCCCGCGGCCGGTTCGATCGCCAGCGTCCCGCCGTCGATGGCGAATGCGTGCGGCGCTTGCGCGGTGCGCGACGTGAGCGTGACATGCGCAATCGATGCGATCGAAGCGAGCGCCTCGCCGCGAAACCCGAGCGAGGCCACGTTCTCCAGATCGGCAAGCGATGCGATCTTGCTGGTCGCGTGCCGCGCCAGGGCGAGCGCCAGGTCCTCGCGCGCGATGCCCGAGCCGTCGTCGGCGACGACGATGCGGCGGATGCCGCCTCCCTCCAGGCGCACGTCGATGCGCGTGGCGCCCGCATCGAGCGCGTTTTCGACCAGTTCCTTCACCACCGAGGCGGGGCGTTCGACCACCTCGCCGGCGGCGATCTGGCTGACGAGCGGGTCGGGCAGGACGCGGATCGACCGCGGCGGGGACGCCACCCGGGATTCGGTGGACGCGGAAATCAGGGAGTCCATCGACCGATTATGAAACAGGGAAAACCAGGACCGAAGGCGCCAACCTGAATTCAGCGAAATCCCACCCTTGCTCACGTATCATCCGCGCCCGGTCCCCGACAGGTCGTGCGCAAGACGCGCCCGAATCACCCGTGGCGCATGACGCAAGGCATCCGTTCCTGATCCATCCCTTCACCCGATCGAACAGGCCCGTGGCGCCTGTCGCGCATCGAGATCGGTAAGGAGAGGTCGATGGAAGGCATCAACTGGGGCGACCTCTTCAACGCGATGGACACCTTCCTGGTCGCGATGGCCGGGAAATACGGCGGCTGGGTGTACTTCACGCTGTTCTGCATTTTCTTCTCTGAAACCGGCCTGGTGTTCATGGCGTTCCTGCCCGGCGACTCCCTGCTGTTCGTCGCGGGCGCCGTGGCGGCGACGGGCGCGATGAACCTCTGGGCCTTGATGCTCGTCGTGCTGGTGGGAGCCGTGCTGGGCAACACCGTCAACTACTACATCGGCTACTGGCTCGGCCACAAGGTGTACGACGGCACCATCGGCTGGATCGATCCGGTCGCGCTGAAGAAGACGCACGTGTTCTACGAGCGGCACGGCGGCAAGACGCTCGTGCTCGCACGCTTCACCCCGGTGGTGCGCACGTTCGCGCCGCTGGTTGCCGGTGCAGGCGAGATGGACATCGTCCGCTTCCAGTTCTTCAACGTGACCGGCGCGGCACTGTGGGTGCTGTCGCTGGTCGGCGGCGGCTACCTGTTCGGCAACGTGCCGTTCATCAAGGACAACCTGAGCATCATCCTGATCATCGGCATTCTCGCGGTGGTCGGCCCGCTGGTGACCGCGGCCGCCTGGCGCCTGCTGCGCGCGTGGCGCGCCGCGGGCAAGGCCGATGCCGTAAGCATCCCTTCCGTCGATCCCGACGAGCGCTGAGCGGCGCCAGCCGCTACCAGAGCTTCACGCAGTTGCCGGCAAGCACGAACGGGCCGCTGGGCAGCGCACCGCCCGCGGCCGGGGCGTCTTCCAGGGAAACGGCCAGCCGCGACACATTCGAGAAGAGCCGCTCCGACGTGTCGGCGAGGTCCAGCGTCGTGCTGGCCGGTGGCTTGGCGGGTTTCACGACGCCGACCGGGAATGGCGCGCCTTCCCTCGGCAATGCCCAGAGCTGGATCACCTTGCCCGCGGGATCGACCGGGCGGAGGAACTTGACCGTCAGGCGCCGCCCGTAGCGCGTCGAGCTGGCAAGCAGGGTCGGGTCGCCCGCATCGTTCACGAGCAGACCGACGTAACTCTGCGGCAGTGCCTGCCTGCTCTGCGCGACGTCATCGACCGAAACGAAGCGGCCGGGATCGTTCACCACCAGTCCGATGGCGAACACCGCGCCGAAGGCGAAACCCGCGAGTGGCCTGATCCAGGCGCGCCAGCCCGACGGCGCCTGCACGGCCGCCCTGGGTGCAGGGATCAGCCTCGCTTCGATCGCCGCCCAGACGCGGTCGGGCGGCTTCACCGGCGCCACCGAAGAGGCGAGGCGCCCGAGCCGGTCCTCCCACGCGTGGACCGTCGAGCGCGCCGCCGGGTGCGCCCGCAACACCTGCTCGAAGCGGCGCCGTGCGCGCCCGCGCAGCGTGCCGAGCACGTACTCGGACGCGAGCTTGTCGAGCAGTTCGGGCCGGTCGTAGTTCACGTCGTTTCCAGTTCGCCTGCCGCTACTCCGCCGACTCCAGGCATTTCTTCAGGCGCTCGAGGCCGCGCCGCACCCATGCCTTCACGCTGCCCAGCGGCGCGCGCATCTGCTCCGCGACCTCGGAGTGCGACAGGCCGTGGTAGTAGGCGAGGGCGAGGCTCTGGCGATGCGAGGCATCGAGCTTTTCCATGCAAGCGCGCACGCGCATCCCTTCGGTCGCCTGCACCATCAGCTGCATCGGGTTGGGCCGCTCGTCGGCGATCTCGACCGTGGTGCCGTCCTCGCTCTCTTCGTCGATCGAACTAGCCACGTGGCGCTGCGCCGCCCGCAGGTGGTCGAGCGCCTTGTTGCGCACGATCGCGATCAGCCAGGTCATGGGCTGGCTCGCCGCTGCCTGGTAGCTGCCGGCGTTGTGCCAGACGTTGACGAAAGCTTCCTGCAAGGCGTCCTCCGCGAGATCGCGCCGGTTCAAGATACGTAGCGCAACGCCGAACAGATGCGCGCTCGTGGCGCGGTAGACGCGTTGGAACGCCGCGCGGTCGCCAAGCGCCACGCGGGAGAGGTCCTGTTGCAGAGAAGCGGAATCGGGCATGGGTGGTTCGAGCGCCGCGAGTTTAGGCGCGCCGCGCCGGGCGTCGAGATCCCCTGCCCGCGCGCGGGATCGGACCTGGTCATCCCGAGCCAACTGAGGGGCAACGGCAAGGAATCTCGGCCTGCGCGTGCCGAGTCCCTTCGCCGCCGCTCGGGATGACCGCCAGGACTAGCCCATCGGATTGCGCGGGCGCGGCGGGTATTTTTTCAAGTAGGCGCGGATGCCGCCGGCGATCGCGGCGGCGATTTTTTCCTGGTAGGCGTCGTCCTTCAGCCGCTTTTCTTCGTCGGGATTGCTGATGAAGGCCGTCTCGACCAGGATCGACGGGATGTCGGGCGCCTTCAGCACCGCAAAGCCCGCCTGCTCGACACGCGGCTTGTGCAACGTGTTGACCTGTTCCAGCTCGCGCAGCACGGCATTGCCGAAGAGCAGGCTGTCGTTGATCTGTGCGGTGGTGGAAAGGTCGAGCAGGACGCGCGCGATGCCGACGTCGTGCGCGCCGAGGTTCACGCCGCCGATCAGGTCGGCGTCGTTCTCGCGTTTCGCCAGCCATGCCGCAGCGGCGCTGGTGGCGCCGCGCTCGGAGAGCGCGAACACCGACGACCCGCGCACGTCGGGCTTGATCCACGCGTCCGCGTGGATCGATACGAAGAGGTCGGCCTGCACCCGGCGCGCCTTGGCGACGCGTGCCGGCAGCGGCACGAAATAGTCGCCCTCGCGCGTGAGGAGCAGCCGCACGTCGGGATCGTTTTCGAGCATCCGGTGCAGCCGGCGCGCGATCGCCAGCGTGACTTCCTTCTCCTGCGTGCCGCGCCGGCCGACGGCGCCGGGATCTTCGCCGCCGTGGCCAGCGTCGATCGCGACCGTGAAATAGCGCTTCACGTCGGAGTCGGGACGGGCGGGCGTCGTGGCGACCTTGCGGTCGGGCGGCACCGTGATGACGGAAGGATCCGGCCCGGCGACCGGCTTCGACGTGTTCGGATCGCGCGCTTCCTGCGGTTGCTGCTGCTGTTGCAGGAACGCCATCAGCGGATCTGGCGGCTCGGTCGGATGCAGGTCGAGCACGAGGCGATATTGGTACTGGCCGACCGGCTTGAGCTCGAACACCTGCGGCGCGACCTCGGCCTTGAGTTCGATCACCATGCGCACGACGTTGGGCCGGTTCTGCCCGACCCGCACCAGCGCGACGTAGGGATCGCTCGCGTCGATCTTGCCGACCAACTCCTTGAGCTGCGGCGTGAGATCGAGCCCGTCGATGTCGACCACCAGGCGCAGCGGATCCTTGACGATGAACCAGTTGAAAGTGAGCGGCGCGTCGTGTTCGAGCGTGAGCCGGGTGTAGTCGTTCGCCGGCCAGACCCGCACGCCGACGAGGGTTGCGCCGCGCGCGATCTGCTGCGCGTTGAGTGCGAAGACGAGCGCGCCTGCGGTCTGGATCAGGCGGCGGCGCTTCCTGCTTCCCGGTCCCCGGCCCACTCCGTCAGAACTCGCTGCAGGCATGTCGCTCCCAGTGCGGTTCGAGCGAGAAGCGCAACCCGCCGCGCTTCGTCTTCTATCTTCAACGTCGCTTCGAGATCCGGCGTTGGCAGGTGGCCCGCCGCGCGTTCCGGCCATTCGATGGCACAGACCGCCCCGGGCCCGAACAGCTCGCGAAACCCGGAATCCTCAAACTCATCCGGGCTTCCGAATCTATAAAAATCAAAGTGATAGAAGTTTAAGCTCGAAACCACATAAGGTTCAAGCAGCGCGAAGGTGGGACTCTTTACCGGGCCGGTGACACCGAATCGACGCAGGCAGGCGCGAACCAGCGTGGTCTTGCCCGCGCCGAGATCTCCCGCGAGCGTGACCGTGAAGCCCTGCGCCTCCACGGATGCGCTCTCGGCGAGCAGCGCCTCGGCGAGCAACGTGCCGAGGCGAGCCGTTGCCGACTCGTCGGGCAGAAGAAGCTGCGCAGGAGCAGATGAGGTCGACACCTAGAATGGCTCGATGGCGGTGAACGAAGTGGCGCGGCCGGGCAAGGATAACGACGCCGATGCGTTGCGCGGCCTTGCGGCGTCGATCAAGGCATGGGGACGCGAAATCGGCTTCGGTGCGGTCGCGATCGCCGATGTCGACATGACCGAGCCATCGCGCCGATTGCAGGCGTGGCTCGCGGCGGGGCGCCATGGCGAGATGGCCTATATGGCGAATCACGCGTCGCTGCGCGCCGATCCTTCGCAACTGCTGCCGGGTGTCGTGCGCGCGATCTGCGCGCGCCTCGACTACCGGCCGCGCGACGATGACGAGGCCTGGATCGAGCGTGAATCGGCGCGCCTCGACGATTCCGCGGCGGCCGTCGTTTCGATGTACGCGCGCGGCCGCGACTATCACAAGGTACTGCGCGATCGACTGCAGAAGCTCGCCACGCGCATCGGCGACGAGGTCGGCAGCTACCGCTATCGGGTGTGCACCGACAGCGCGCCGGTGTTCGAGATCGAACTGGCGCGCCGCGGCGGCCTCGGCTGGCGTGGCAAGCACACGCTGCTGCTGGCGCGTGAAGCCGGTTCGATGTTCTTTCTCGGCGAAATCCTCACCGACCTGCCGCTGCCCGTGGACGCGCCCGTGGCCGACCATTGCGGGACGTGCCAGCGCTGCATCGACGTGTGCCCGACGCGCGCGATCACCGCGCCGTATCAGCTCGACGCGCGACGGTGTATTTCGTATTTGACGATCGAGCACAAGAGCGCGATTCCGGAGCAACTGCGCGGCGCGATCGGCAACCGCGTGTACGGCTGCGACGATTGCCAGATCGCGTGTCCCTGGAACAAGTATGCGCAGGTCACATCGCTCGCCGACTTCGACGTGCGCAACGGCTTGGATCGCGCGCGGTTGATCGAGCTGTTCGCCTGGAGCGAGGAGGAATTTCGCCGCCGCCACGCCGGCTCGGCGGTGCTGCGCATCGGGTACGAGCGATGGCTGCGCAACATCGCCGTCGGACTTGGCAACGCCGGGAGTTCGCCCGAGGTGGTTGCGGCGTTGCGCGCTCGCGCCGACCATCCGTCTGCGTTGGTGCGCGAGCACGTCGCCTGGGCGCTGTCCCGTCACGCCCCCCTCTCCCCTTGTGGGAGAGCGGCCGGGGGAGAGGGGTGATTCACCGCGCCGCGATCGTCACCCAGAGCGGCAGCGTCACCATCGAAATGCAAGTCTGCACGGTCACGATCACCGCGACCGGCGCCGCCCGGCCTCCCATGCGTGCCGCCAGCACATAAGCGCTCGACGCCGTCGGCAGCGCGGCGAACAGCATCACCACTTGCGCGCGCGCGCCTTCGAGTCCGAACAGCCACACGCCGGCCCACGCCAGCGCCGGGAAGACGAGCAGCTTCACCACGACGAAGTACGCGATCAAGCCGCGCTGCTCGTTCACGGCAGCGAGCGTCAGCCCCGCGCCGATGCAGATCAGGCCCAGCGCGAGGCTCGCCGTGCCGAGGCGGCCGAGGAACGTGCCGAGCGGCACGGGGATCTCGACGCCGAGCTGGTTGCAGACGAGACCCGTCACGGTCGCGATGATGAGCGGATTGCCCACCAGCTGGCGCCAGACACCCACCCGCTGCTGGCGCGCGAGCGCGGACACGGCGAGCACGTTGGCGATCGGCACGACGAAGGCAACGATGAGCGCCATCAACGCCACGCCGCGCGCGCCGAACAACGACTGGCTGAACGCCAGCCCGATGTAGGAGTTGTAGCGGAACGCCGTCTGCACGCAGCTCGCGAACACGTCGCCGGGCGGACGCAACAGGGGATACGCGAGGAAGCCGATCGCGGCCGACAGCCCGAACGCGCCGAGCGCGGTGGCGAGCAACCGCGTCTCGCTGCCGATCGAGAACTCGCTGTGCACGATCGCGTTGAACAGCAGCGGCGGGAACAGCACGTAGTAGACGAGCTTCTCGGCCCCGGTCCAGAACCCGCGGTCGAACCCGAGCCGATGCGCGAGCACCAGCCCGAGCAGCATCAGCGCGAAATCGGGCAGGATGAGAAGCGCGTTGGAGAGCACTGTTTCTTCTTTTTCCCCTTCCCCCGCAGGGCGGGGGAGGGTCAGGGTGGGGGCGGCTTCCGCGAGATACGCGCGGTTTCAGGGCGACATGCAGTTTGCCGGACGTCGCAGACGTTTGGCGCCCCGAGGTGCCCCGCCTATAATCCGCGGCCTTCGCTGCTGCTGTAGCTCAGTTGGTAGAGCAACTGATTCGTAATCAGTAGGTCGGTGGTTCGAGTCCACTCAGCAGCACCAAATGAAACCAAGCACTTGCAGCGACAGCATCGCGCGCCGGAACACCTCGCTCGGTGCTTGACTCAGCAGTTCTTCAGCCGCCACGTGCGTGATCTCGAAGCCCGCTTCGCGCGGGCATTTTTGCGGCGAACGACTACCGGAACACGACGCGGGCTCCCCGCCGCTGGGCCGATCACCCACGAGGACCAGTGAGCACCATCGAGCACGGAGAGCACAGCGAGCACCGTGATCTAAGACGGGCGCGAGCCGCTGTCTGCTGCAACTCGATGCGCGAGTTGCGCTATATCTTGCTGCAAAGGTCGCTTCCGCTCGCGAGCATCTTCACGCGTTGCGAACGGTTGCTAGAACAAACTCATTGAATGCGGTGATCGGTCCACACGACAATCTTGTTCAAGCGAAGAACGTGCAGCGGGCCTCGAAAACCTGCCGCCGCCGACCAAGGATCCATCGGTGCAGCCCAGAGCCTCGTCTCCGCAACGGGGCTGGACCCAATTTTGCGACATATCACAGACGCCGCTGATGACATCTCCGAAGAAGAAAGTCGCGCAGAAGCAAGAGGAACTGCGCGCGCGACTGTGGCCAGATCTCGACCTCAAAACGCTGTGGTCTCGCAAGGAGCGACATGGATTTGCAACTCTGCCGCGAACGATGCCGCTCATCATGGAGATCATGGATGGGCTCTCAAAAGGCAAACCAATATCGTCGACCTACCTTGAACTCTGGTGTCGGGCCTTCGATGAAGCTGTTGTCTCGCTATCCAAGCCCGATGAACTCGCCTTCCATGCAGGCTTCACTGGACCGCGAGCGATAGCGACATGGCGTCAACGCCTACAGATTCTCCATGAGCTCGGCTTCATTCGCATTGCGAGTGGAACCGGCGGTGAGTACAGCTTCGCCCTGGTGTTGAAGCCCTAGTTGGTGATCAAGTCGAGATTCGAGCGCAAAAATGGGAGCGGAATTACGCAGGCCGCTTACAAGGCGCTACAGCAACGCGCGCTTGAGATTGGCGCAGACGATCTGGACTGAGGACGCAGCTCGAACCCCCAGGGGCGAACGACTCGACAGAATCACCTGGCAAACAAAGCCAAGTGATCCGACACCTACGAAGCCACAGCAGGCAAGATCTTCTGCTCGACCTCTGTAGTGCCAAGCGGCGAAAGATGCGCGGCGTCGGTCTCGCGATCGAATTCGACCAGACGTTGACTGTGAAGCGGTTGCAAAACGTCGCGCTTGAAATACCTAAGCGCCGAGTACTCCACCCACTCGCACAGGTCCTCAGCGAGAACAACGGAGGTTGGCTCCGAATAGAGCAGTACGCGAATCCTGGCTTGACCGTACGCCCTGGCTGCGCCGGCTTGCAGGCTACGAGGTCGCGTTCGACGAAGTGCAGCAGAAGTGGCTCGCCGACATCGCACACGACACGAAACGCCTGTGCATACGCCGCTCGCGCGCCTGATGGTGGGTGCACTAGCCGATCGCGTGGCCCGACGCCAAGTTGTCGGCGCCGGTGGTCAACGACTTCACATGGCTGACGCCCGAGCGAAGCGCGGTCGTCAGCGCCGATCCGTATGACGCGCGCACATTGGGTGTGACGGTCTCCGGACTCGCGCCCACCCGCGCGCTGAGCGTAGTGCCGCCGCCGACCGTAGCGGTGATACGGTCCACGCTCGTCAGCGCCACCGAGCAACAACCCGACCCATCGCTCGGCGCCGATCTCGGCTGGCCCGGCGTCGGCCAATCGACCCGGAAACTGTGTCGATCGACGCGGCTTTGATCGTCCGCCGACTCGACGTGTGCACGGACCTCGACGCCGATTGAGCGGCGTGGGGTTCGGGTCTAGCATCTGACGCAGCACGACCGCGGAGCGCTGTCTTGCCGAAGACCAAGATGCACGACCTGCTGATCCTGCTGCCGGGCATCACCGGCAGCGTGCTCAGGCGGACCGACACCAACAGCGATCTGTGGGCGATCTCGGGCCAGGCGCTGTGGCAGATGCTGAAGTCGCACACGAAGGAACTGCAGCAGCTGCGGGTTGCGCCGCACGACCCGCGCAAGCCGCCGCCGCAAACCCACATCGCCGCGACCGAGCTGATCAACGACTTCCACGGCGTGTTCGGGCTCGGCGGCATCGATGGCTACGACACGACACTGCAATCAATCGCCGACGCGTTCGACGTCGTCGCCGGGACGCCCGACGATAAAAACGATCGGGCCAACCTGATCGCGTTCCCGTACGACTGGCGGTTATCCAATCGCGCCGCCGCGGCGCATCTCGCGGTCTTCGTCGAGCGACGGCTGCCTGCGTTCCGCGCAATCACCGGCAACCCTGGCGCTAAGGTATTGCTGGTCGCGCACAGCATGGGCGGCCTAGTGTCGCGCTACTACCTCGAAGTGCTGCGCGGCTGGACCACGTGCCGGGCGCTGATTACGTTCGGCACCCCGTATCGGGGCGCGGTGAACGCGTTGAACTTCCTCGCCAATGGCTACAAGAACGTTCTGGTCGATCTCACCGAGATCATGCGTTCGATGCCGGGCGTTTATGAGCTGCTGCCGTACTACGAGGCGCTGCGGGTCGGCACCGAATGGAAGCGTCCCGCCGACGTCGCTGTCCTGCCCGACGATACTTTCGGCTACGCGCAGGCCGCGCTCGATTTCCACGCGACGATCGCTGCGCACATCGCGGCAAACAGCAACGACGCCGCATACCTGAAGAGCCGCTATCCGATCTTCCCGGTGGTCGGCATCGGCCAGACAACGCTCAACTCGGCGGTTTTCGAAAGCGGCGGCGTGGTCGCGAGCGAACTGCGGCCGAGTTGGGTGCCGCAGGAGCTCGACGGCGGCGACGGCACGGTGCCGCGGATCTCGGCTTCGCCGGAAGATCGCAAGGACGACCTGCGCGAAGTCTTCTTCGCCGAGCGCCACGGGTCGCTGCAGCGGAACGTCCACATCCTGACCAACCTGATCGCACGCCTGCAACAGATCCAAGCGCCGCATCTTTGGAAACCGGCGCAAGGCGGCACCGAGGTGCTCGCCGCGCCGATCGGCCTCGATGTGCAGCCGCTGTACCTTCCGCAGGAACCCGTGGTCCTGCGTGTCGACGCCGAGGGCATCGCGCCGTTCGGCGCGCTGCGCGGACGCATCACAGGGCGCGCCGGCACGAAGCTCGACAAGCAGGTCGGTTTCGTCCGCCAGGACGGCCGCTGGGTCGCCGAAGCTGGCGAACTCGCCGCCGGCCAGTATCGCGTTGGCGTCGACGTCGTGCCGGGTGGACCGGGGGCGCCGATTCCAGTGCACGACGTGTTCGAAGTTGCGGGCTGAGCGCGGCGCAACGACGGAGTGAGGGACGACGATGGTCTGGCCGCAGGTCTCGCGCAATGCCGATAAAGACCTCGCGCACTATGCGATCGACACGCTGGCCGGTAGCTTCGACATTGCGCTCGACCGCGAGCAAGCGTTGCAGCAGCCGGGCGGCGTGCGCAAAGTGGCCGAGGCGCTCTACGCGGCGCTCACCCGCCGCAATATCGCCTATGCACGCGAACCGTACGACCCGGACCAGCGCGTGCAGTGGGTGCGCAGCCCCGAGACGATCCTCGGCGGCGCGCGCGAGGGCACGTGCCTCGACCTGGCGCTACTGTTCGCCGGCTTGGCGCTCGGCAAGGACCTCGCGCCGTTGCTGGTGATGCTCGACGGCCACGCTCTCGTCGCGCTGTCGCTGCGCGACACGCGCCGCAACGCGTCCGACCCGCCGCGGCGCGCCAAAGACGGCGACTGGCTCGACGACGGCGTGCTGCGCGATGTGGCGGTGCTCAAGACGCTGATCGACGCGAACGCGTACCTCGCGATCGAGTGCACCGGGTTCGCGAAAAGCGGCGCGCTCGCCGCGGGCTTGCCCGAAAGCGCGGGCCGCAGCGACGGCCTGCTGACGTTCGACGCGGCCACGTCGGCCGGCCGCAAGCAGCTCGACTACGCTGCGCGGCCGTTTCGCTTTGCGATCGATCTCGCCGTGCTGCGCGACCGCGACGGTTTCGTCGCGTACGAACCGCCGCTGCTCGGCGCGCTATCGAAGTACCGGCCGCGCATCGAGCGCCTGCTGGAGGACGATCCGATCTTCGGCGGCCGCGACGACGAGTACGCGCGCCTCGACGGCGCGCTCATGGCTAGCCCCAGCGGCTACGTGTTCGTGACCGGCGTGTCGGGCTCGGGCAAGACGGCGTTCCTGGTCAACCTGGTGCGCCGGATGTTGTCCGACACCGCAGCCCCGGCCGCGGGCACGCGGCTCGCGTACGCGTTCATCAGCCGCAAGTACGAGCTGGCCGAAGAGCAGCCGTTCTACGAGCTGCTATGCGAGCAGCTGCAGCGCCTGCACGGCGTGCTCGATCCGCTGCCGGCTACCGTGCCGGAACTGCAGGCGCGTTATCTCGAACTACTGGCGCGGCCAACGAACGGCCGCGGACCGCTGGTCGTCGTCGTCGACGGCCTCGACGAAGCGAAGGGCTGGTCGCCCGGCCGGCTGATCTTCCCGCGCGCGCTGCCCCACGGCGTGCACGTCGTGTTCGCCGCGCGCGACATCGCGGGCCGCGACTGGCCCGAGTTGCTCGGGCTCGACCCCGGCGTGCCGACGATCCGGCTGGGCCCGTTGGTCCCCACCGCGGTCGAAGCGCTGATCCGGGCCACACCGGGTGCGCTCGCGAAGAAGGCCGACGATGCCGCGTTCATCCAGGCGCTCTACGAGGTCTCGACCGGCGATCCGTTCTATCTCAAATTCCTGGTCGAAGACCTGTCGCGGCTTGTCTCACCCGGCATCAAGGATCTCGCGAACAAACCGGCGCGCCTCGACCAGTACCTCGACCTGTGGTGGGAAGACGTGGCCAAGGAGGGCAAGGCCAACAAGAGCGTGCGCGACCTGTTGACCTACCTGGTGGCCGCGATGGGTCCGCTCGCGCGCAACGACCTCGCCGACATCGACGACGCCGACGAGCTCGACGGCTTCAGCGTCGACGCGGCGGTGGAGTCGGTGCAGCGCTACGTGATCGGCACCGACAAGGCCGGCTATTCGTTGTGCCATCCGCGGTTCCACGACTACGTCAGCGAGAAGATCGGGCCCAAGCTGGCGAACGCCTATCGCGACCGGCTGGCCTTGTGGTGCGAGACCGCGTGGCGAGAGGCGCACTCGCGTTACGCGGCGACATATGTCATCGATCACCTCGCGTGCCGGCGGGCGACCGAGAAGCTGCCGGCGCCGCGTAGCGCGCTCACCGCGCGGATGCTCGAGATGGTGGTCGACAGGGCATTCATCGACAACAAGGTGGCCGGACCGACCGGGCTGGTCGGACTGGAGCGCGACTTCCGCATTGTGATCGAAGCGGCGGCGTCGGATCCGATGCCGGCGGCGCTCGTGCAGCTCGTGCACGCCGCGCTCGCGTTCGCGGATGCACGCCGCAACGCGGTGCGCGTCGCCGACATCGTCGACGCAGCAGCGCATGGCGACCTCACGCAGGCGTCGTCACTGCTGCGCGCAGTGGCACCGGACGCGGAGTGGCTGCGCGTTTGGATGCTGCTGATCGCGTGGATCTGCATCGGCCACGACAGGGACAAGGCGCGCCAGTTCCTCGCCGACCACGCTGAGACGATCCGTCCTAAACAGCTTTCACCCACGCTGCATCTGCTGTACGCGCATGTGACGGCCGCGCTCACCGGTGCGCCACTGCCGGCGCCGAAGCTGCCTTATCCGCCTTACGAGCTCCCGCAGAACGTCTCGGTCGAAGAGGCGCGCGTGCACGGCCTGAGCATCCGCGGCGAGAGTTACAACCCAAGCATGATCCGCGGCAGCGTGCGCTACCCGGACGCCGAGTCGGTGTACCTCGCCGAAATCGACAGCCCGTGGCTTGTCGCCTACGCGAGCGGCGCACCGATCGACGGCGCGCAGCTAGTACGCCAGTACATCGCCGCGCACGCGAGCAACCCGTATCGCGTCTACCGCAATCGGTCACTGTGGGGCATTCTCGGCGCGGTGCTCTGTCATCCCGACACGCACTGGGCGCTCGAAATGACAGGCGCGGTGTCCGAGGCGGCGCTTCACGCGGCCGCGATCGAATACAGCGAGGCGCTGTACGGCGCGCTGACCACGTTGGCCGCGCGGCTCGGCGATGCGGGCGCGCAGGAGCTGCTGCCTGCGCGCATCAACGAGGCGCGCGGCGCGGCGGCGATCGTCAGCCCACTGCGCGACGAGTCCGATTCGTGGGGCTTCCATCGCCGGCGCCTGTCGATGCTGGCCGAGGCGCTGACGCTGACCGGCGGCGACGCCGGCATCGTGGCCGCCCTGCTCGACCAAGCGGTCAGGCTGCCGTTCGGCTACGCCGGATTCCAGGCGCCGGCCAACCTCACCGTGGCCGACGCGTCGTTCGTCTGCGGACGCGATCCCCTGCGAATCGACGCCTGCCTGGTGTCGGCACGCCAGGCTGCCCACAACGTGCAGGAATCGCGCTTCTGCGCGCTAACCACATCACGCGTCAACGCGATAGCGCGCCACTGGAGGCCCGCAACCATCTCCGACCTTGCCGCGACCGTAGAGCGTTTCGTCAAGAATCCGCTTGCGGCCGAGTTCGCACCGGTGCACGTCTGCGGCGAGGCCTACGAATTCCGCGACAAAGGACCCAACTCGCTCGAAATCCCGCTACCGTCGCTGCAGGCGAACACGCTCGCGACGATCGCGCTCGAGGTATTCGCAATGCCGGCCGCTAGTCTCTCCAGCCTCAATCCCGGCGTGCCGCCCGATGCGCCGCTGGCCGTCGGCGCCGAGGTGAGTGTGCTCGACGCGGGGTTCGCGCCGCTGCTGGCCGCACGTTTTTCGGCCGAGATCCTCGCGCGGCGCGCCGAACTCGCCGGCACGGCGGCGCTGCGGATCGCCAGCCTGATCCCGATAGCCGCCGCCGATGCGACCGCGCTCGACCTCATGCTCGCGCGCCTGCTGCTTGCGCAAGCGCCCGACGATCCCGTGCTCGTCGCGCAGGTCCGCGCCCTCGTGCCCGACCTGTGGATGCACTCGCCCGTCGCGCATCGCGACGTGGAGACCTGAGGCGGGCACGCGACGGCAAATCGCAACAACGATCAAGGTTCGTGGAAGTCTGTGCAGCGGAACACACGATGGAGATCAGACCAGGAGACGGCGCTGACGCGCGTCATCGCCGGTGCATGCAATGAGCAATGACGCCGCGGTGCGCAACCTGCCCCAGGCGGGCGCGTTGCTGACCGATCTGTACGAACTCACCATGCTGCAGGCCTATCACGCCAGCGGCATGAACGACACTGCCGTGTTCGAGTTGTTCGTCCGCGAGTTGCCACCAACGCGCAATTTCCTCCTGGTGGCCGGCCTGGCTCAGGCGGTCGAGTTCCTGACGCAGCTACGGTTCACGGACGCCGAAATCGCGTGGCTCGAATCGACAGGCCGCTTCGGCAAACCGTTTCTCGAGTCGCTCCCGGGTCTGCGCTTCACCGGCGATCTCGACGCGGTGCCGGAAGGATCGATCTGCTTCGCCGGCGAACCGATCCTGCGCCTCGCTGCGCCGCTGCGCGAGGCGCAACTTGTCGAAAGCCGCCTGATGAACCTGCTGCACTTCCAGACGGTGGTCGCAAGCAAGGCGGCACGCTGCGTGCTGGCGGCGCGCGGCAAGCCGCTGATCGACTTCGGACTGCGCCGCAGCCACGGCGCGGAAGCGGCGTTGCTGTCCGCGCGTGCCAGTTACGTAGCCGGGTTTGCCGGCACGGCCACGACGCTGGCCGGCGCACTGTTCGGCATTCCCACGTTCGGCACCATGGCGCATTCGTTCATCCAGGCCCACGACGACGAAGCGCAGGCGTTCGTGCATTTCGCACGGTCGTATACGGGCAACGCCGCGCTGCTCCTCGACACTTATGACACCGAGGCAGCGGCGCACAAGGTCGTCGAGCTGGCCCGGCGGTTGCGCTCTGAATCGATCGCAATTGCGTCGGTGCGGCTGGACAGCGGCGATCTCGCTGCGCATGCACGCAACGTGCGCCGCATCCTGGACGCCGGCGGTTTGCAGCAGACCACCATCTTCGCGAGTGGCAACCTGGATGAAAATCGGCTTGCGGCGCTTGCTGCCAGCAACGCCCCGATCGATGCCTTCGGCGTCGGCACGCGCATGAATGTCTCGGCCGACGCGCCGTTTCTCGACTGCGCCTACAAGCTCACCGAATATGCCGGGCGCGGGCGGCGCAAACGCTCCGAAGGCAAGGCCACATGGCCGGGGCGCAGGCAGGTGTTCCGGCGCTATGACAGCGAGCGCCGAATGGAAGGCGACATCGTGACGCTCGAAGGTGATGCGCAACCAGGGAAACCTCTGCTGGTGCCCGTGCTGCGCGGCGGACGCATGGAAGCTCCGCTGCCAACCCTGGCTGAGGCCCGCGACCATGCCCGTGCCCAGCTCGGGACGCTGCCGCCCGCTCTCAGCGAACTACATGCGGCGCCGGACTATCCCGTGACGATTGCGCCCGCTTTGCGCGACTATGCCGAGCAAGTCGACCGGCAGTTGCCGATCGCGCCAGCACCCTCGGTATATCTCGACCCGCCAGGTTAAGACACGCCACGCGCTGCTGACCTACTACACGCTGGCACTCGCTACATCGTGGCGCGGAATCTCCTTTTGGTCGGTCGAGTCGAATCCACGCGGCCAGCGACAGTCCTCGACGTTGCGAAACGAGTCTTTCACGACACACAGTTGAGCTGACGCTCGTACCTTTGCACATCCGCTGCTTCCTGCGGGCACCGACGAGCGCCAGTTGCTGCTGGCGATGTCCAACCGCGAGGGCGCCCGTCTCGGAAGCCTGCTTCCATCCCCCTGCGGGGGGCGCCGCGCTCTTCTGGGATGGAGCCGTGCCATGCGAGCGCGGCCGCTTCTGATCCGACGCGGACGATCGGTAATCGTCGCGCCGCGCAGTCGCCGCGCGAGCGTCTACGCCTCCGGCGAGTGTTCCCCGGCGGGCTCCGCGGCCAGGCTCACGCGCTTGGCCTGCCGCCCTTGCGTGCCCAGATCGGCGAGGAATTCGACCGCCGCCCCGACGGTGAGCTTCTCGAAGTTCGGTTGCACGAGGCTGGCCCGGTCGAAGTAATACTGGTTGCCTTCGGCGTCCTCGATGAATCCCTGGCCCTCTTCGACGAGAAGCCCAACCACGCGGCCATGAACCAGCGGCTGGTGCGCTTTGGTCTGTCCGCGCTGACGGCGCACCTGATCCTCCAGACGACGCCTGACGGCGTCGAACGCGTCGCGGATCGCGACGTGCACGTCCTCATGCTCGTGATGGCGTGTCGAGGCGAGTTCGCCACCCTTGACCTTGAGGTCGACGTGCACCGCGTAGTGCTTCCCTTTCAGCTTGTGCCGGCCGGGCGCCTTGACCGTCACCCGGCAACTCATGATCCGGCCCGAGAACTCGTCCAGCTTGGCGGCGTGCCTGCGGATGTCAGCCTCGATGGCCTCCGACCTTGGCATGTCGCTGAAGGTGATCTGGAGCGGCATTTGCATTGCACCCCCTTGAAAAGACGGAGCACGATGGATGCCTGAACAGTAGAACTCGCGCAGCGCGCCGCGTTGACACGGGTCAACGGTTGATATCGGTCAATCCGGCCGGCGGGGGCCAGATGAAAAATGTCGCCGCAAGGCTGAACGAAAAGAGGAAAGACGATGGACTCAATCCGCACCGATGCGCAACGCACGGACCTCGTGCAGCGTCTCGTCGCGCTCCGGGCGCAACTCAAGGACGAAATCGCGGCAGAAGCGGGCGGACGCTATCGCGACGTCGCAGGCGAGGTTACCGACATCGGTGACGAATCGATCGGCGCCGAAATCATCGGCACCGACAATGCTGTCATTGGTCGCCATGTCGAGGAGGTGCGCGATATCGAGGCGGCATTGAAGCGCATCGATGACGGCATCTACGGGCGCTGCATCGATTGTGGTGCCGATGTCGACGAAGCGCGGCTGAGGGCATGGCCGACCGCGTTGCGGTGCGAACCCTGCCAAGCCGTGCACGAGAAGACTTTTGCGGCCGGCGGGCATCCCTCGCTGTAGCAGGGGCCTATCCACCCGGTTCGACCGGCCGGACGCCGTTGCGCAGGTCAGATCGTGCAAGCAGGCGCGCGACCGCGGGTGACGATCGCGAAACATCGCCTAGTGAAGGCATGTCGCCGCTTCAGCCCAAGTTCGCAGCGACGATTCGGGGAAGAGCGATCCCGTTGACGGTGCCTGCGCCGCCGATGCTCGCCACACCGCTGGCGCTCCTTGCAATGGCTTTCGAAGTGGCAACAGGTCGGCACCGATGAGCGGACCGCGAATCCGGCCATGAAGGCAACTGGCGCCGCTCATCGGGGGCGAATAGCCAGCCCGAAGAGACCGGGCGCGATTGACTACGCGCCGCAGAGGACGAAGGAGAAACGTAATGAGTACGCTCACGAAGGTCGTTAGCGGAATGATGGGGCAATTGCGGCCCAAACCGGCCAAAGCCAATGCACCAACGTCGATCGCGCTGCCGGCGCCCGAGAAGGGCGGGGGGCTTCCCTTGATGGAGGCGCTGACCAAGCGTCAATCGTCGCGCGACTTTGCGCACGACGCGCTTCCGCTCGCGTTGCTGTCGAGCCTGCTGTGGGCAGCCTTCGGGATCAATCGCCGCGGCGGGAAGCGCACCGCGCCGACCGCCATCAACGCCCAGGAGATCGACGTCTTCGTCGCGTTGCCGACCGGCGCTTACCGGTACGACGCAGCGGCGCATGACTTGCAGTTGGTCGCTGCCGCAGACGTGCGGCGCGTAACCGGGTATCAGGACTTCGTTGATGAAGCGCCGCTGGATCTAGTGTACGTGGCCGACCAGGCTCGCATGGGTCTGGTGCCTGTCGGGCAGCGCTCGGCGTTCGCGCATGTCGCGGCCGGAGCGATTGCGCAGAACGTTTATCTGTTCTGCGCGAGCAATGGCTTGGCCACGGTCATCCGCGCGTGGATCGACCGCGAAGCGATTGCCAATGCGTTGGGACTGACGCACGATCAGCAAGTCTTGCTGTCGCAAACTGTCGGCTACCCGAAGGGTCCTAGACATCCGCAAGGCGGCGGCCATGCAGCGTAGCGGGCGACGGCCTGCGCTTGACGTGGAGAGCTGCGGCGACGTGCGTGGAATCAAAGAAGTCCAGACCCGCCGGGCCGCAAAAGACACCAAGGCCCGCTCGTGCAGCTGGAGCGCTGAGTCAGGTCCTCGATTCCGCCCTTGCCGCGGGTTAGGTGTCGCTGTGCGCGAGTTGGTGGGCGAGCAGCGGTTGACCGTCGATCTCGGATTCGGCCGCAAGCCAATCGTCCAACTCCCGCCCTGATGCGAAGCCGCGCTTCTCGGCGCGGAAGTAAGCGGCTTGCGCGATCAGCGCGTGGCGCTCTTCCTCGTTGCGCGGCTTCGCGGTGTCGGCAGAGGCCGCGGACTCGTGCACTGTTCGTGTTGCGTGCGCGTCTTGCTTCGCGGCCTTGGTTTTCGCCGAGCTCGTCGAGCTGCGGGGCTGCGCAGACGGTTTCATCTTCATTTCCCCTTCGCACGAAGATTGTAGGCAGGCGGCGGTGGCGCGAGTTGATGTTTGTCAGATGGCCTTGCATCGGCGGGAGACGACGAATTGGTTGCGACGGCTCCGCGCAATGATCGCTGCGCCAGTTCAGTGCTGGCAGTACACCGGCTCAGTCCGGCTCGTAGTCGAGTATCCAACCACGCGCAAGAAAGCCGATTACGTTCAAGTCCGCACCGGGTGACGTGAAGGTCCATACCGCGGCATCGGTGCGCAGCTTGTTCAGCTTGTGGGCGCGGATGTTGAGCGCCATGACCGGCAGTTCTCGTGCGCGCAGCGCAGCCGCCTCTGGCTGGGCATCGGGTGCATCGCGATAGAAGAGCCATTCGCGTATGAACGCAACCTGCAGCTGCTCGATTTCATGACACTGCGCTTCAGTGAGCGGCGATCGCCCGGGCGGCGCGGTAGGCTGCTTCGCGCCCGGATGCAAGCGCACCCATCCCGCGCGAACGTCCTCTCCGACCGAGCGATAGGCGATCGTCTCGCGTGTCGAATAGTAGTTTTCGAGCGCGAAGAAGTGCGCCGGATGCTCGTAGGCCTGCGCACCGGTGAACCAGCCATAGCAGTCGGCGCGGGACACGACCCAGAAAGCGGCGCACAAGACTCCTGCGCCGCGCGGCGCGTAGGCGAGATGGACGTGCGGCTCGCGCATGGATGCACCGCCAGTGAATGTCACAAGCAAGTCGGAACAGCAAGCTTCATGCGAACTTTGTGATATCCGGAAGCGCAACGCGACAAGGGATCGTCATTCGCGACGCTGAGATTCCTTGCCTTTGGCTCGAAATGACCTGCTAAAGCCAAGAGGTTGGCGAATTTGCCTCTGGATCAGTCGTTGTGCGCAATCAGCGCGACCAGTGCACGCGCAACAGGTTCTCCTCTTTGTTGTACTGATACTCGAGCTTGCCTTTGTACGCGTCATGTATCGCATCTCCGATGGCGCGCGCAAGGTGAACGCCGGTGGTGGTGATCGACACACCGTCTTCGACGTCCTTGACGTCCATGATGCGCTCGAGCGGATGTTCCGCCTTCTCCCTCGCTTCGCGATTGCGCGCGAGGTGCAGCAACTCGTCGCGGTGGCTGGCGAGAAATTCGCCAGCCAGCGTCACGTAGCCGGCAGGAAAATGATCGTGAATGCGCTGGCACGCGGGACACCGTTCTGTGTGAGCGCCCGCCTCGGCCGACCCCCACTGCCAGCGTCCGCCGCGGTGGACTGCGCCGCAGTCGGGACAAAGGGTTGGTTCAGGCGGGCGCTTTTGGGATTTGTACGCGTCGTGCACGAGTTCATCGCGCAGTTCCTCGCGTTGTAGCGGCCGCCAACCGCCGCGCACTGATTTCATGATCGTCTCCACATCATCGAGATCACCATAGCCGGCAAACATGGCACATAGGCTGATCTCTATCAAGGAACTGCTGCGAAGGCAGCGCCCAATGCGACAGTCAAGCCTAGTCCCTTTGCGTTCGCCCTCGGCATTTCACGACGTGCGTGGCGCATCGGCACGCGCGCGCTGGATCGGGTGCGGCCTGCCCCATTGCGCAGCCCGCTACGAAACGCGCCCGGAGCGCTTGCCGCCAGTCCAGACAAGCCGGCCCTGCGGTGCGCTTTCGAAGCGGCTGTCGAACTGCGCGCTTTCGCGGTTGAACATGGCGAGCAGCCAGGCGCCTTCGTCGCGTGTCGCTGTTTCAAGGCGCAAGCGGCGCATGCGCAAAGGCACCAGCGTCAAGTCGAGCAGCCGCCCGTCGGCGCCGAGGGTGGGAAAGTACATCGTCGCGAGTTCCGGTCGGTACTCCTCATGGCCGCCGATGCCTTCGTAGTCGTTCAGAAAATCGCCGCAGCCGTACAGCACCAGCCTGCCGCGGTACACCTCGATGCCTTTGGCGTGATGCGAGGAATGGCCGTGCACGAGGTCGGCCGCGCCTGCGTCGATCAGCTGGTGCGCGAACGCGCGTTGCGCTGCCGGCACTGCGTATCCCCAGTTGTCCCCCCAATGGATCGACGCGATCACGCTGTCACCGATACGACGCGCGCGGTGCACCGACTGCGCGACGGCGGTTACCGTGCGTGCAGACAGATCGGGCAGCCGGTTCACGCCGGCGCGCGTATCGGTTGCCGAAAATCCTTGCGCCACGCCGCTGTCGTCGGTGCCGAACGCGTACACCAGCACGCGGCGGCGCAGACCGACCTCGAACACCGCAGGTGCTGCCGCCGCCGCGGCGTCGCTTCCTGCGCCCGCCGTCTGCACGTCGTGACGATGCAGCGTCTGCAGCGTCTCGCGCAAACCGGCATGCCCCCAGTCGAGCACGTGGTTGTTGGCGAGCGCGCAGCAATCGATGGCCGCCGAGTTCAACACCGTGGCGTTGGCGGGGTGCATCCGGTAGTGGATACCTTTGCCCGGCCACGCATCGTTGGAAGACGTCACCGCTGTCTCCAGATTGACGATGCGCACAGCAGGCCGCTCGCGCTGCAATGGCCGCAATGCATCTCCCCAGACATAGGAGAAATCGACCGGCCGCGCGATGGGTCCATTGCACTTCTCGGCGAGCTCGACGTAGGTCAGCGCCGACCGCACCCAAGGCTCGTAGAGTCGGGGCTCGCTTGGATGGGGCAGGATCTGATCCACGCCGCGTCCGGTCATCACGTCGCCGGCGAGGAACAGCTTGAAAGCCCCGTCCGGGATGCCCAGGTGTCGAGCTGCGTCAGCCAAACCGGTCACCGCCTTTTCTGTTGCACGCAAGCATGCGCGGCCGAGAAGCCCGCGCTTTGAGGTGAATCGATCGCTCGTCGACGACCGACCGCGGCGATGACTCGAGCACGCCCTTGCCGGGCAAATAAGTCGAGTCCCTGACGGCGCTCACGGTCCGTCCACTGGCAACGAAGGGCTCGCCACTTCATCGGCACCAAAGTACGCCTCGAGCTCGTCCGGGGTCAGCGCCTTGGCGTACTCGTCGACAACGAACCGGGCCACGCGATTGGCGCGTCGCGCAAGGAAAGTGCGCGGCACGAGGCGTCCCGCCAACCAGCAAATCGAGAGGCGCAGTCTCCTTTTCTCGATGCGTCGCTGGATGCGCCACAACTCGTCGCGCCGCTCGGACGGGAATGCCGTGCCAAGGCGGTAGTCGATGTTCAGGTCCAGTTCGCGGCGCCCAATGAACGCGTCGTTCCTCTCGTTCTTGGCAAACGCTCCGCTGTGGAGCTCGACTACAGCCTGCTCGTACTCCCGTTGCGTCAGTCGTGGACCGTGTCGGAACGAGTGTTTCACTGGTGCGGCGGTTCCGTCGCACTACTGCCGCAGCTGGGTGCCGTAGACCGCTGCAGCGGTACCCGCGCCAAAGTTCGCGTCGATCGCATCGGGGTCTGCCAGCACCAGTCGGTCGTCACGGCCCATCTGGAACAGCGTCTTGTACTGAGCCGCCGAGAGCGCGTTCGCCGCATCGGCCTGAAACCTGTCGGTCATTGCATTGAAGGCGACGACGAACTCGATTGGGCCGAGGGACTTGCGCTGAAAGCTCTCGCCGAGATGATGATGCTCCAGCTCCACCTTGACCTTCGCTTCCCGCAGCCCCCGCATGGCCTTCTTCGGCAGTTGTCGTTTGAATCGGAAGTCGACCTCTCGTTCAAACATTCGGACGTTGATCATCATCGCGTCGAGCGGAGTCGCCGCTTCGGAGCCAAGGCGGCTGTAGGAACTCCGGATCGATCGAAGATGCGCGCTCTGGCGAGGCGGAATCGCAGTCTTGGCTCGCGACAATGTGCCTCCTGCTGGTGTTCCGATGCAGACAGGTAGATCGCCGGTCAAACCGGGATGTTGATTGAAGGGGGCATGACACGGCCCGCTTCCGACCCTGCCGTAGATGCCGAAGATCGCCACCGAGAGGCTGTAGCCGCGGGCAGCACTCACGAGGATTCCGGCAGGGAGCAGGATCCGGTTCGCCGCCTGGTGGCAAACGCCGCTCACGAGGTAGCAGGTTATCCCGGCCCGTTCATCGGGTTCGGCAATCGCATCGGCGCGCACCGTGCTGCCGGTGCCGCTATTGAACGCAGTTCCGCCCGTCTTGCCGCCCCAGCAGGACCAGGCCTTCGCCCCGCTGCCGCACTCGACGTAGGTATGGTCGGCGGCCTTGAGGAACAGTTTCGTCGGGTACTTCCTGGCAACCAACGTCCCCATGGCGACGCCCTGACAGTCACCCGCGTTTGCCGAACGGTGATCAGATTAGCACTCACTAGATTGCATCTACCGTGCCCGGTATTGCACGCCGTTCCCTGGATTTCCGAACGCCGAGCGAAGGACTTCCGATGCCCTCGACTCGCATGGCGCGAACCGTTCGAGGACGGTCGCGCGCGCTCCATCCTAAGCCAACCACGAGCCCTCCACGCCCCCGCGTCTCAGAACGGCAGCCCGACGTAGTTCTCCGCCAGCGAGCCGAGCGCCTTCTCCGACGAGAAGAGATACGCGAGGTCGGTCTCCTGCAGTTTCTTGTCGTACTCGATGCTGTCGGGGAACGTGTGCAGCATCATCGTCATCCACCAGGAGAAGCGCTGTGCCTTCCACACGCGGGCGAGCGCCTTGGCCGAGTAGCCGTCGAGCCCGCTGCGGTCGCCGCTCTTGTAGTACCCGAGCATGGCGTGATACAGGTAGTAAATGTCGGACGCGGCGCTGTTCAGCCCGCGTGCACCGGTCGGCGGCACGATGTGGGCCGCGTCGCCGGCGAGAAAGAGGCTGCCGTAGCGCATCGGCTCGGCGACGAACGAACGCAGCGGCGCGATCGACTTCTCGATCGATGGGCCCGTGATCATGCGCGCCGCCACCTCGGCCGGGAGCCGCCGCTTCAACTCGTCCCAGAACGCCTCGTCGGACCAGTCCTCGACCGAATCGGTAAGTGGCACCTGGATGTAGTAGCGGCTCAGCACCTGCGAGCGCAGCGAGCAGAGCGCGAAGCCGCGCGGATGCTTCGCGTAGATGAGTTCGGGGGAAACCGGCTTGGTGCGCGACAGGACGCCGAGCCAGCCGAACGGATAGACCTTCTCGTACTCGCGCAGCACGTTCTTCGGAATCGACTTGCGGCTCACGCCATGGAAGCCGTCGGCACCGATGATGAACTCGCAATCCACGCGTTCGATGTCGTCGCCCTTGCGGAACGTCACGTGCGGACGGTCGGACGCGATGTCGTGCAGCTGCACGTCCTCGACGTCGTGCAGCAGGCTGCCGTTCATCCTGGCGCGCGCCTCGTACAGGTCGCGCGTCAGCTCGGTCTGGCCGTAGACCACCACCGAGCTGCCGCCGCTGTACTTGTGCAGGTCGACGCGGTCGAGCACGCCGTCGTGGGCGATGAAGAAGCCGTGGTGGATCTCGCCCTCGCGGTCCATCCGCTCGCCGCACTGGGCCTCGCGCATCAGCTTGGCGAAACCGTGCTCGAGCACGCCGGCGCGAATGCGGCTCAGCACGTACTCGCGGCTGTGTTTTTCCAACACGATGTTGTCGATGCCGTTGAGCTGCAGCAACTGCGAGAGCAGCAGGCCGGACGGGCCGCCGCCGATGATGCACACGCTGGTCTTCAAGTCTGTCTCCCGTCGTCCCGCGTGGCCGACGCGACCACGCACGGATCGGGACGCTACCGGCGCCTGGCCCTCGGGAGAATGTCCGCATCCGGCAGGAACTTGTACGATTCGAACATGCCGCGCCGTGCCCCGACGATCGCCACGTACAGCCTGTTCGGCGAGTTGGCGCACCTGCCGGACGTGATGCATTGCGAGACCATCGCCGCCCGTTCGGTGCTGCACGACTGGGAGTTCGCGCCGCACCGGCACGGCCGGCTGCACCAGGTGCTGGTGGTCGAGTCGGGCGGTGGCAGCGTGCACCTCGACGGCGCCGCGTTCCCGCTGTGCCCGCCGGCGTTGCTGAACGTCCCGCGCGGATGCGTGCACGGCTTCTCGTTCGCGCGCGGCACGCAGGGTTTTGTCGCCACGTTGCCCGACGAACTGGTCGACGATCTGCTTGCCAACGCCGGCGATGCGCGGCATAGCCTGCGCCAGGTCGGCCTCGTCGGGGCCGACGCCGCCGCACGCGCGACGATTCGCCAGATCTGGCGCGAGTTCAGCGCGCAATCGCCGGCGCGCGCGCTGGTGCTGCGCGGCCTGTGCACCACGCTGCTCGGGCTCGTCGCACGCGCGGTCGAACGCGCGGCGGGCGCTGCCGGCCAACGCGAGTCGCCGCTGCTGCGACGGTTCGACGCGCTGCTGGAAGCGCACTACCTCGAACACTGGAAAGTGGCCGACTACGCACGCGCGCTCGCGGTCAGCGCGACCCACCTGACGCGCGTGGTGCGCGCCGCCACCGGCGAGACGGTCTCCGCGCTGATCGACGCCCGGGTCATGCGCGAGGCGCGCCGCAACCTCGCCTACACGTCGATGCGCGTCGCCACCGTGGCCTACGCGCTCGGCTTCGCCGATCCGGCGTACTTCACGCGGGCGTTCACGCGCACCGTCGGTGTCTCGCCGCGTCTCTTCCGCGACCGGCTGGCGGCGCGGCCAGGGCGATCGCCCGCGCGGCGCCGCACTCCTGCGCCAGCCCCGCCTGCAGCGCCCGGTTCGAACGCTGCGGAGCCACCTGAAAGCGGGTGACCGAGTGCTGCTGCCGGGACCCGGAACGTGGCGCGGACGGTTCAAGACATCGGCGAAGACGCTGTTCGCACTGCCATCACAGGTCGACCCGCGGCAGCTCGCGATGCTGCGCGTGAATCCGCCCACTGCCTACATGATGCTGCACGATTTCGTCGCGCCACGGCCCGGGCAATGGGTGATCCAGAATGCCGCCAATTCCGGCGTCGGCCATTGTCTGATCCGCCTCGCGCGCGGGTCCGGCACGAAAACCGTGAACGTGGTGCGCCGGCCGGAGCTGGTCGCGCCGTTGCGCGCGTTCGGCGGCGACGTCGTGCTCGTGGACGGTCCGGATCTGGAGCAGCGTGTCCGCGACGCGATTCGCGGAGGTGCGCTGCCGCTCGCCATCGATGCGATCGGCGGCAGCGCAACGCAGCGTCTCGCGCGCTGCGTCGACGACGGCGGTACGGTCGTGAACTACGGCATGCTGAGCGGCGAGGCGTGCATGGTCGATGGCAAGGACACGGTGTTCCGCGGCGTATGCCTGCGTGGGTTCTGGCTGAGGCCCTGGTTCACGCAGGCACCGCTGGAGCGCATCGCAGCGCTGTACCGCGAGCTGGCGGCAAACCTTGCCGACGGCACGCTCGCGGTGGACGTCGAGGCGGTCTATCCGATCCGCCGGATCAAGGAAGCGGTAGCGCATGCCGCACGCGGCGGGCGCTCGGGCAAGATCCTGGTGTCGTTCGCCGAAGGCTAGAGCGGAGGGTGGAGTCCACGGCGACGCATGACTGGCGTCGCGCGTGGTGCGTCCACCTCCCGTAGCACCCTCATCCGCGCGGGCAATGGGGCCCTGCCCCTACGCGAGTCGGTTCGACCAAGCTTGATCTTCGTCAGTGCGTGGCGCGAGATTCTCGGCGCAACATTGTTTTCTCTGGAACACGAAGGAGCCGATAACATGACCGACGAAACGCGAGTCCAACTTACACGCGATCTTGATCCTGGTCGCACGACCCGGCGCCGACTGCTGGCGGCAGGCGCTTGGGGCTCGGTTGCCGTTCTCGGTGTCGACCTCGCTCCCGTTTTCGCGGCCGAAAAGCCGAAAGTCGGACTGGTGATGAAGTCGCTGGCCAACGAGTTCTTCAAGCAGATGCAGGCGGGCGCCGAGGACTACGCCGGGAAGAACGCCGACAAGTTCTCGTTCAAGGCGGTCGGGATGAAGGACGAGCGCGACTTCGCGGCCCAGGTCGACGCCGTCGAGAACTTCGTCACGCAGAAGTACGACATCAT
The DNA here is from genome assembly GCA_035502095.1 of Burkholderiaceae bacterium. Taxonomy (GTDB): domain Bacteria; phylum Pseudomonadota; class Gammaproteobacteria; order Burkholderiales; family Burkholderiaceae_F; genus JAKANT01. Next base: position 54,067 of record DATJUX010000029.1, on the reverse strand, counting down.
CGTCGTGGCCCCGGCCGATTCCAAGGCGATGGTGACGCCGCTCGCGAAGGCGGTGAAAGCGGGCGTCAAGGTCATCAACATCGACGTCGAACTCGATCAGGGCGCCAAGAAGGCAGCCGGCATCGACCTTGCGTTCTTCGGACCGGACAACCGCGCCGGCGCCAAACTGGCCGGCGATGCACTGGCCAAGGCCCTCGGAGCGGGTGGCAAGGTCGTCATACTCGAGGGCAACCCGGAAGCCGACAACGCGCAACAACGCAAGAAGGGCTTCATGGATTCGGTCGAGCAGGGGAAGCTGAAGCTGCTCGACAGCAAGACGGCGCACTGGGAGACCGAGGAGGCCAATACGCTGATGACCAACTACCTCACGCAGTACCGCGACATCCAGGGCGTCATGGCAGCCAACGATTCGATGGCGCTCGGCGTGGTCAAGGCACTGGACGCTGCCGGCAAGAGCGGGCAGATCAAGGTGGTCGGCTTCGACAACATTCCGGCGGTCCAGCCGCTGGTCAAGTCGGGCAAGATGCTCGCAACGATCGAGCAGTACGGCGCGCGCATGGCCGTGATCGGCATCGAGTACGGAATGCGCGAGCTCAAGGGCGAGAAATTCACCGGATGGGTCAAGACGCCGGTCAAGCTGATCACCGCAAAGGACCTTGCTTGATGGCGCCCCGGCCGAACGGGCCGGACAGGGGCGCGGAAGCATCCGCGCCCTTTTTCTTCGTTCGCCGGTTTCTCCATGACGGAGATGCAATCTTCGCGTAGCGATGGCAACGTCAATCGATCCGGGGGCGACTGAGTCGGGACGGCGAGCGCCGCTCGAGCCGGCGTCAGCGGTGGCGGGCGACCCGATCCTCCGGTTGACGGGCGTCGGCAAGCGCTTCCCCGGCGTGCGTGCGCTGCAGGGCGTATCGCTGGAGATCGAGCGCGGCGAAGCGCATGTGCTGCTGGGCGAAAACGGCGCCGGCAAGTCGACTCTGATCAATCTGCTCGCCGGCATCTACATCGCCGATGAAGGCGAGATCACCTTCGACGGCAGGCCGTATCGGCCGCGCACGCCGACGGACGCCTATCGCGCTGGAATCCGCGTCGTGCACCAGGAGCTGAACATGCTCTCGCACCTCACGGTCGCAGAGAACCTGCTGTTCGAGAGCCTGCCGCAGCACCACGGGCTCGTGAACTATGCCGAGATGAACCGGCGGGCGACCGGCCTGCTGGCCCAGGTCGGCCTGGACATCCCGCCAACCATCCCGGTCGAACGCCTTGGCGTTGCGCAAACCCAGCTGGTCGAGATCGCGAAGGCGCTGTGCTACGACAGCAAGCTCCTGATCCTGGACGAGCCGACGGCGACGTTGACCTCCAGGGAAATCGAGCGCCTGTTCGGGATCCTCAAACGACTGAAGGCGAATCGGGTCACGGTCATCTACATTTCGCATCGATTGCACGAGATCTATGAAGTCGGAGACCGTGTCACGGTGCTGCGCGATGGCCAGGTGGTCGCCACGCGCCCGCTGGCAGGCCTGGCGATCACGGACATCGTCCGCATGATGGTCGGCCGCAGCATCAAGGCCGAGCACGTGTTTCGGGAGGATGTGCGGGTCGGCGAAGAGATTCTTCGGGTCGAAGGCCTGCGGCGCAGCGCGTCCCTGCCCGAGGTGTCGTTCAGCGTCCGGCGCGGCGAGATCGTCGGCGTCGCCGGCCTGGTGGGCAGCGGCCGGACCGAGACGATGCGCGCCGTGTTCGGTGCCGACCCATGTGTCGCCGGCAGGATTCTCGTCGACGGTGCCGAAGTCGCGATCGACTCGCCGGAGGATGCGGTCGAGCACGGGTTGTGCCTGCTGACGGAGGATCGCAAGAACCAGGGGCTGATGCTGGGCCTGTCCTGCGTCGAGAACATCACCATCACCGATCTTGCCAAGGTGTCGCATCTGGGAGTGCTGCACCGCTCGGAAGAAAACAGTGCCGCCACCGACCTGGTCAAGGAACTGCGCATCAAGACACCCTCGATCTTCCAGACGGTCCGCAACTTCTCCGGTGGCAACCAGCAAAAGGTGGTGATCGCGAAGTGGCTGTTTCGCGGCGCCAAGGTTCTCATCTGCGACGAACCGACGCGCGGCATCGACGTGGGGGCCAAGGAGGAGATCTACGAGCTGCTGTGGAACCTCGCAGCGACCGGCCGCGGCATCGTCGTCGTCTCGTCCGACCTGCCGGAGCTGATCGGCATCTGCCACCGCATCATCGTGTTCGCGCGCGGGCGGATCGTCGGCGAGATGATGCGGCCGGATTTCGACCAGCACCGCATACTCTCACTCGCGTACGAGGAGTTCGACCTTGAGCCAAGCCACTGACACCGGCGCCCAGACGCGCGGTCACGGCGGCCGGTGGAGCCAGGCGTTGCAGTTCCTGATGCGCGATGCCGGCGTCGCTCTTGCGCTGGTGCTGATCGTGATCTTCTTCTCGCTCACCGCGCCGTACTTCGCGACCACCGAGAATTTCCTCAAGATCTTCGTGCAGATCGCGATCAACACCGTGCTGGCGTCCGGAATGACGTTCGTGATCCTCACTGCCGGCATCGACCTTTCCGTCGGCTCGGTGCTTGCGCTGTGCACCGTGGTCGGCGCATTGATCATGACCAATCCGGACCTCCCGGTCATCGTCTCCGTGCCGCTGGCCCTGCTGGGCTGCATGGGCACGGGAGCGGCGTGCGGCTTGATCAACGGATTCATCTGCGAGCAGTGGAAGATCCCGTCCTTCATCGTGACGCTCGGCATGCTCAACATGGCGAGCGGCGCGGCGCGCGTGGTCAGCAACAACTCGACCATCACGGGCCTGCCGCAACCGTTCGTCGATTTCGGCAACACGATCATCGCCGGCGTGTTTCCGACGATCTTCCTGATCGCGATCGCAGTCATCGCCATCGGCTGGTTCATCCTCAGGTTCACCGTGTTCGGCCGCTTCATCTTCGCCATCGGCACGAACGAAGAAGCGGTGCGGCTGTCCGGTCACTCGCCGCGCAAGTACAAGATCGCGGCGTTCACGATCAGCGGGCTCACCGCCGGCACGGCGGCGATGGTCTACCTGCTGCGACTGAACGTCGGCAGCCCGATCGCGGGCGTCGGATACGAGCTGAACGCGATCGCGGCGGTCATCATCGGCGGCACCAGCCTGAGCGGCGGCAAGGGATCGATCATCGGGACCCTGGTCGGCGCGTGCATCCTGCAGGTGCTCAGCACGGGGTTGCAGCTGTTTGGCATCGGAGACAACTTCAAGCCGATCGTCATCGGCGCCGTGATCGTGCTCGCGGTCATCCTCGATGCGTACCGCGACCGGTTCCTGCGCAAGCTGGAGACGCGGTGACTGCAGCGAAACTCGTCATCCAGTGCGCGAAGCGCGGGTCCGCGTTCAGCCGACCGCGCGCAGAAGATCCTCGACGTCGGCGAGCGCGGGTGCGGACGCCGCGCCGCCCGGACCTGTCGTGGCGAGGGCGCCGCAGGCCGCGCCGAAGCGCACGGCTTCGGGCAAGACGCGACCTTGAGCGAGCGCGAACGCGAGTCCGCCGTTGAAACAGTCGCCGGCGCCGACGCTGTTGACGGCGGCCACGGAGAACGGCGGCACGTAACCCGAGCCCTCCGGGCCATCGAAGAACACGCCGGCCGCGCCCATCTTGATGATTGCCGTGCGTACTCCTTGCTCGCGCAGGCGCGCCGCCGCAATCGCCGCGTCGGCCGGTGTTTGCGGTCGCAAGCCGACGAGAGCCTCGGTTTCCGTCTCGTTGGGCGTGAGCATGTCCACGGCGGCGTAGACCGAGGCGGACAGTCCGGCTGCCGGGGCCGGAGCGGGATCGAGCATGATTTTTCCGCCGGCCGCACGAGTTCGCGCGGCCGCGGCCAGCGCGGCCTCGAGCGGAACCTCGAGCTGCAGCAGCAGGACCTGCGCCGCGGCCAGCGTCGGCAGCGCGCGCTCGACATCGGTCGCGTCGACGAGCATGTTCGCGCCGCCGATGACGACAATGGTGTTTTCGGCACGGCTGTCGACGTTGATCACGGCGACGCCGGTCGCCGCTCCCTGCTGCGCGTGCAGCCGGTCGAGATTGACGCCGTAGGTGCCGAGCCGTTCACGCACGAGAGCGCCAAACGCATCGGTTCCGGTGCGGCCGATCAGCGACGCATGTGCCCCGAGCCGGGCGGCGGCGACGGCCTGGTTTGCGCCTTTGCCACCCAAGGTCATCGAGTAGCCGCGCCCGTGAATGGTTTCGCCGGGACGGGGCAGGCGCGCGCAGAACGCGGTGACGTCGACGTTGACGCTGCCGAAAACGGCAATCGACGCAGCGGTCATCGCAGCACTCCTCGCTTCATGCCCAGCCGCCCGTTTGCGGGGCGGTCACTTCCCCCGTGATGCTCAACGGGTCGTTCCGTGTCGGTGTCGGCGCAGGTGCCGAAGGGCGCCCGCAGCAGGCCACGCCTGGCTTCAATGCCTCGCTTCGAGCGCGACCACCGCTGCCGCCGTATTCGAGATCGGGATGTGATAGGTCCGGTGCACCTCCTTCACGGCGCCGGGCATGGCGGCACGTGCGACCAGCCAGTTCAGCAGCTCGACACCCTGCGTGCCGACCTCCCTCACGATGTCGTTGATGCTCTGGCGGGTCACCCACGTCGGGTCGCCGCTCAGGCTGTCGAGGAACCGCTGGTCGTAGGCCTTGTTGATGTGTCCCGCACGTTCGCCTTCGAGCTGGTGCGACAGGCCGCCGGTTCCCATCACGACGACTCTCGCATCGCTGTCCCAATTCTGGATCGCCTGGCCGATGGCCTGGCCCAGCTTCCAGCATCGCGCCGCCGACGGCAGCGGGAACAGAACGGTGTTCACGCAGACCGGTACCACGCGGACCGGCCAGCGCTGGTCGGGCCACAACAGCGCCATCGGCAGCGAGAAGGCATGGTCGACGAACATCTCCTGGCACGTGACGATGTCGAAGTCCGCCGCGACCAGTGATTCGACGAGGTGCCACGACAGATCCTCGTTGCCCTGGAACGGGGCGACCTGAGGGATGCCCCATCCTTCGTCCGCGTTGCGGTACTCCGGCGCGGCGCCGACGGCGAAGGTCGGCATCTTGTCGAGAAAGAAGTTCAGCCCGTGATCGTTGTAGACGACGACCGCGATGTCCGGGCGCGCCGCCGTGATCCAGCCGCGCACCGGCGGAAAGGCGTCGAAGAAAGGCTTCCAGTACGGCGCGGCCTGCTGCCCCTTGGCGATCGCGCCGCCGATCGCGGGCACGTGCGACGTGTAAAAGCTGCCGATGATTTCTGCCATGACGCGCCTCCCGCCGTCAGTGATCGCGCGCAGCGACGAGCTTGGCCTTGAATGCCTCCTTGCTCATGCCGGTCTGTTGCGCCCCGATGTCCTGCATGTCCAGCCCGAAGATGCCGGCGAACTTGGCCAGGTAGTAGGCGTTGCCGCCGGCCGCCAGCAGCTTGAGCACGTCGCGTTCCGCGATGGCCTGCCGTTGTTCGGCGTTCAGTCCGTAGCGTGCGCAGTACGCAGCCTCGTCGGCGACGAACGCGTCCCGGTTCGCCTTGTCGTTGAACGAGTAGCACATCTTGTTGAGCGCATAGCCCTTGCGCGCCGCGCGCGAGTCGAACAGCATCGTCCCCGGGATGTCGTCGTGTACCTGCCTGATGGTCGTCATGGCTCGCCTCCTGCGTCGGCATTGTTCGTTCCAGGGGCGCGAGCGTCTTGACGCAGAGCAAGCCGAACGCTGATTGCAGCCACGCGGGCCTGCGCATCGAGCTAGATTGATAAATTGTTTGTCTTCATGTGCCGTCGATGACCGTTCCGCGCGCCGCATTGCTCTGCTTTGCCGCCTGCCTCGCGGGATGCGCGTCGGTTCCGCCCGCCGCGCCCGGGCCCGCGCCTTCGCCGGCGGGCGAGAAGAGCGGCCATGCTGTCGAACATACGCCGGCATCGCTCGCCGCAAGCGTGCAGCGCGCGCAGCTCGCGCTGCCGGCGGAGAGCGGAGCGGCATTCTTCGGCCGCTGGAGCGAAATGCCGGCAGGCGCCACGCGGAAGGTGCCGGTGGTCGTGTTCCTGCACGGGTCGTCGGGCCTGTCGCTCAAGGCGATCGAGGAGTGGCAACGCTGGCTCGCCGCACAGGGCGTGGCGAGCGTCGCGCCGGATTCGTTCGCGCTCCCGGATCGGGTGACCTACAAATCTCCGATCGACAAGCCGACCTACGAACGCATTCATGCATTGCGTGCGCAGGAGGCGGACGCGGCGCTCGCGGCCCTGTCCGGGGTTTCCTGGGCCGATGTCACGCGCGTCGTCCTCGCCGGGGCGAGCGAAGGTGCCGTGGCGGTCGCACGGCACGCGGACCAGGGTCTCGTCGGAAGGATGATTTTCGCCTGGAGTTGCGAGGACAACTACTTCGTCGCGACGCACCGCACCTATGCCGGGGGTCCGGCGCCGGTGCTGAACATCATCAGTTCGACCGACCCCTTCTTTTCGCCGTCGAATCCCTGGCTGGGCAACGATGCCGCGCGCGGCAACTGCGCGACCGCCTTCGCGGGGAACAAGCAGGCCACCATCGTTCTGATTCCGGGTGCGCCGCACACGCTCCTCAATCTTCCCGCCGCGCGGATCGCGACCGCGGGCTTCCTCCGGCAAGTATTCTCGCAACGCGATGGCAGCGGGCAATGAGCGCACCTCGTTGTCAGCGACTGCCGCCAACGCGAAGCGCCTGAGCAAGTCATGGGCGCTGAAGCCGGCGCGCCTGCATCCGACGCCGCTCGATCGTGCGTATGTCCGACAGCAGCGCTCGACGGGAAGTCGTCGGCGTGCAGCCCTGGGAGAAGACCATGTCGGAAATTCACGTTGCACCCGCCGGGCACGGTCACACCGCGTCGATACATGAGTTGGCTATCCGGGCGGTCTGTCTGCTCGGCGGCGGTCTCTGGTTCGCGCTCGCGTTGGCCCTGTACAACAAGTGGAGCTGGGCAACTTCGTTGTGGCCATGGCCGGACGTCGGAATGTCGTTTGTCTTCCTTGCGTCGATCGCGGCGGCTATCGGAGCGCCCCTGGTCTGGATCGGCACCACCGGCGAATTCGCGGCGTTCGCCGGCATCGGCATCAACACGCTGGTCGTGAACGCCGGCGCCACCGTCTACCTGGCCTTGCGCTGGGCACGCTGGGAAGAACCGGTGTCAGGCCCGATCGCCGTGACGCTCGGTGCGACGGCACTCGGTGCGGGGCTTTATCTCTGGAGCCGCAAGATCGTTCTGCGCGATCCGCGCCCGATGCCCACCCTCGTGCGGCGAGCGTTCGTGGCGTTTGCCGCGACGCTTGTAGCGGTGGGGACCGCGCTGACGCTTCAGGCGCCGCACGTGTTTCCGTGGAATCTGCAGACACAGGATTCGGTGCTCTTCGGATTGATCTTCCTCGGCGCCGCAACGTATTTCCTCCACGCCGTCGCACATCCGCGCTGGAGCATGGGCGCCCCGCCGCTCTGGTCCTTCCTCGCCTACGACGTCGTCCTGTTCGCGCCGTATTTGCGCTTGTTGGGTGGTTCGAGCGACGGCGCGACGATGGCTGACTACTACGGCTCGACGGGCGGTACGGCAAGCGTGAACGTGGCAAGTCTTTCTGTCTACCTCGCGGTGCTCGCTGCGAGCACGCTATTGGCCTTGTACATGTTCCTGATCGACGCGCGCACCCGGGTGATCAGACGGCGGGCACGAGGCGGTTGATCACGCGCCTGGGCGCGGCACTCGAGGGCCCGGCAGCGGCCGCGTCAAGCGCGCAGCGTGCGCTGCCGGCCGTAGAGCAGCATGAGCGCGAGCAGCGTCAGGCCGTAGACGATCTGGCGCCCGAACGGCGGGATGTTCAGGGTCGTGAGGATGCTCTGCAGCAGCACCAGCACGATCGCACCGGCCATCGTTCCGACATAGCCCCCGCTGCCGCCGGCGAGCGAGGTGCCGCCGATGACGACGGCGATGATCGAAGGCAGCATGTATTGGTCGCCGGAGCCGACGAACACGTACTCCGTGTAGCCGAGCAAAAGGATGCCGGCGACCGCCGCGAAGAATCCGCTGAGCGCGTACAGGAGCGCACGCGTACGGCGCACCGGGACGCCGGCGAGCGCGGCCGCGGCCTCGTTGGTGCCGATCGCGTAGACGTTGAATCCATAGGTCGTGCGGCGCAGGACCAGCGTGAGCGCGACACCGATCAGCGCCCAGATCAGCACGATGCCGGGCACGCCGAGAAGCAGCGGCTCGTTCACGATCCGGGTCAGCGCCGGCGCGGCCCGTCCCGAAGGCACGCCGCGCGTCAACAGCACCAGGCCGCCCTGCACGACACCCAGCATGCCGAGCGTCATGACCAGCGGCGGGATGCGCAGCAGCGTCACGCCGAGTCCGCTCAGCAGCCCGGTGGCAAGTCCGACGCCGAGCACCAGGACGACGCTTTGAGCGAGCAGGGCATCCTGTTGCTGCATGAGGTTGCCGGCGAGGAACGCGGTGAACGAAACCATCCCGCCCACCGACAGGTCGATGCCCTCGCGCCCGCCCAGGATGACCAGGTTCTGCCCGGCCGCCACGACGCCGAGCAGCGCGGCGACCTTGAGCAGGGTGACCAGCTGGCGCTGGGAAACGAAGCCGGGCGACAGCAGCTCGCCGGCCGCGAGCAGCACCACGATCGCGAGCGCGGCGATCGACAGGGGCTGGCGCAGCACGCCGTACAACCGCGCGCGCATCAACCGTTCTTTCCGCGCGCCATCACCACCCCTCCTGCCAGCGCGGCGAGAATGATCAAGCCCTGGATCAATCCCTGCCATTCGAACGGCAGCTGCGCAAAGAAGATGACGTTGTTGATCAGGCCGAGAATGAACGCGCCGAGGATGCTGCCCGCGACGCCGCCGATGCAGCCCTTGAGCGCGGTGCCGCCGAGCACCACCGCGGTCACCGAAGACAGGGTCAACGCACCGCCGATGAGCGGATCGCCCGATGCCGTCTCACCCACCAGGGCGAGTCCTGCCAGCGCGGAAAAAAGGCCCGAGATCGTGTAGGCACCGATGCGCACGCGCGCAACCGGCACGCCGGACTGATAGGCCGCCTGCATGTTGCCGCCGGTGGCGCGCAGCGCGTAGTAGAACGGCGAACGGGCGACGAATTGCGCAAAACCGATGACGGCAAGCAGGATCAGCACCACGGTCGGCACGCCGAGGAGCGCACCGGAATAAGCCTCGTAGACCACCGGCGGCACCTGCTTGCCCGCCTCGGGGAGGATCCAGAGCGCGATGCCGGCAAACACGATGCCGCTTGCAAAGGTGGCGACGATGGGCTGGAACCGAAGCACCGCGACGCATAGCCCGTTGAAGAGCCCGGCCGCGATTCCCAGTGCCAGCCCGACCGCGAACCCGAGGGCGATCGACACGCCCGAGCCGCCCATGCCGTCGATGATGGAGACCACGACGACATTCACCAGCGATACGATCGTGCCCGCGGAAAGGTCGATGTCGGACGCCAGCACCACGTAGGTCTGGCCGATCGCGACCAGCGCCATGGGAAGAAACGCCGCCACGTTCGATGCGGCGACGCCGAAGCGCAGGAAGCTCGGCTGCAGGATCGTGTTGATCACGCAAAGGAGCAGAAACACCGCCAGCGCGAGCAGGTAGGGGCGGCGCCGCGTCGAGAGGGCGAGGTTCATGGCGATGCGGCCGTCACCTCCGCCGGCGCGCCGCGCGCCGACGCGTACGCCGCCTGGTAGAGCGCGACCCGCGTGCGCTGTTCACCGCTCAGCTCGGCGACGACGCGGCCGCCGTTGAATACGAGCACGCGGTCTGCCACGGCGAGCAGTTCCTCGTCGTCGGACGAGTGCAACAGGATCGAGACGCCCTGGCTGCACAGCTGGTCCATGGTTGCGTACAGATCCTGCTTGGTCTGGATGTCGATGCCCTTGGTAGGATCGTCGAGCAGGAGAATGCTCGGGACCACCGCGAGCCAGCGGGCAATCACCACCTTCTGCTGGTTGCCCCCGCTCAGCTCCGATACGGGCGCTTGCAGAGAGGAAAACTTGAGCTTCAGGCGCTCCACGAAGGGTGTGATGACGCCTTCCAGCTTCTTGCGCGCGACCGCCCAGCGGCGCTCGCGTGCGAGCAGGGAGAGCACCAGGTTCTCGAAGATCGGCCGGATCGCCAGAACGCCGAACCGCGCGCGATCGCCCGAGACATAGGCGATGGAACGGCGCATCGCCGCGCGCGGTCCGGAGGGTGCGAGCGGATGCCCGTCGACGCGGACGGTACCGCGCACGATCGGAAGCACGCCGAACAGCGCGCGCAGCAGATCGGACTGGCCCTGCCCGTGCAATCCTCCGAGGCCGAGGATCTCGCCGCGCCTGAGCGCGAACGACACGTTGTCGAGTTTCGCGGAGCCCAGCCCCTGCGCCTCGAGGGCGACCGTTTCAGCGGGCTCGTGGCGCCGGTCGCGCGCAGCGCCGGCGATCGCCTCGCCCACCATCGCCTGCACCAGCGCATCGCGCGAGGTCGCGGCGATCGGAGCGGTCAGCACGGTCCTGCCGTTGCGCATCACCGTCACGCGATCCGCAAGCTCGAACACCTCGTCCATGCGATGCGTGATGAAGATCACCGCGCGTCCCTGCTCCTTGAGCGCGCGGATGCGCGTGAACACCGCGCCGACCTGGTTGCGGTCGAGCGCGGCGGTGGCTTCGTCGAAGATCACCACGCGCGGGTCGGCGGCGAGCACCTTGAGGACCTCGATCAGCTGACACTGGTCGGCCGACAGGTCCGCCACCCGCGCCTCGGCATGCACGTCGGCGCCGAGCACGCCGCGGAATTGCGCCAGGGCACGCGCGGTCGCGTCGCGCAGCGCCACCCGGTCCACGAGGCCGCCCGCACCGCGCGGCTCGCGCCCGAGATAGACGTTCTCGGCCACGGTCATCTCGGGGATCAGGCTAAGGTCCTGGTAGAAGACGCCGATCCCGGCCGCGGCAGCCTCGCGCGGGCCTGCGAAGCTCACCTCGCGTCCGTCGAGCTCGAGGCGGCCCTCGTCGGCCGCCAGCGAGCCCGCGATGATCTTGCACAGCGTGCTCTTGCCGCAGCCGTTCGAGCCGACCAGCGCATGAACCTCATGCGGTTCGAGCGTGAGGTGCGCGCCGTCGAGGGCGACGACACCGCCGAATTGCTTGCGGACGCCGCTCGCCTCCAGGATCGGCACGGGTTTTCCCGCGGCGAGCGGCGCTGCGTCTTACTTCTTGGGCTTGAAGTACTGCTCGGCCTGGTCAGGCGTGACGACCGTGCTCACCGAGATGTACCCGGCCTTGTCCTTCCACTTCTGGTACGTCTGCTCGAAGTTGGAGCTGTCGATCAGCGGGATCGGGATGTAGATGGCATTGTTGTACTGGCCCTTGAAGATGCCGTCCTTGAACTCGCGCCCCTGCAAGCGCAGCACGGCGACGTTGAGCGCGCTCGCCATGCATCCAGGGGGATTCACGGATGCGCCGCTGTTGTACTTCTTTTCGGCCCAGGTCTTGAGGAAGTCGACCCGGATCTCACCGGTCGCGGCGATGTCGGTGCGCTTGGCATCGGTCAGCGCCCGCCACGCGCCCGCCGCCATGCCGTCCTGCACCCAGACGCCGTTGATCTGCGGATACGTGGCGAGCAGGTTCTGCATCGCCTGCTGGCCCTGCGCCTCGTCCCAGTTGGCGTTGACTTCGTTGAGGATCTTGATGCCGGGATACTTGGCGAATACCTCGCGGTAGCCGGCGACGCGCATCTGGTTGGCCGGGTGCCCGGCGACGCCGTTGATCGCCACGACGTTGCCCTTGCCGTTGAGCGTCTTCGCAAGCCACTCGGCCGACTGCATCGCCCAGCCCTTCTGGTCGATGCCGACGTAGATCGCGTCCTTCGACGACACCTCGGCGTCGGTGGAGATCACCAGGATCCCCTTGGCCTTGGCCTGCGCGAAGATCGGATCGAACGCGGTCGGACTGTTGGGGTTGACGATGATCGCGTCGACGCCCTGGTTGATGAAGTTGCGCACCTGCGCAATCTGCCCCGGCACATCCACGTTGGCGCTCTGCGCGATGGTCTTCACCGTGATGCCGCGCTTGGGCCACTCCTTGGCGGCCTGCTCGGCCTCGTCGATCATCTGCGTGCGCCACTCGCTGCCGACCCAGCCGTTGCTCAACCCGATGGTGAAGGTGTCCTTGGCCATCGTCGCCGACGGCGCCGACATGGCAAGCGCGCAGGACAGCAGCGCTGCGGATAGCGGTCTGTTCATGGTTTCATCCTTTAGGTCTCCTGCTGTTGTAGGAAGCCCGCCGACGCTCTCGCCGCGCGGCCCAGGCCATGCGGCACGACTCATCCATCGACGGGCTCGAAGCGTCGTTTTGTGTTGTTAATGTACGCCGAACCGACTCTCCGTTATTAACATACATCAATCCGGTTGCGCCGCAGGCGGCGCCGTGCGAGAGGAGACAGAGATGAAGATCGGTTTCATCGGCGCAGGATTCATCGCCCGCTTTCACAGCGCCGCCATCGAGCAGGTGCGCGGCCTCGAGATCGCAGGCATGACGCGCCGCCGTGGAAGCGAAGCGCTGGCGGCGTCCTGCCGCGAGCGCGGACTGGGCGAGGCGAGGATCTACGACTCGATCGGCGAGCTCGCGAAACGGGTCGAGGCGATCGCGATCTTCGTTCCGAACTACTGCCGCATCGAAGTGATGGAGGAGATCGTCGCCGCCGTGAAGGCGGGCGCCGAGCTGAAGGGCGTGATCCTGGAAAAGCCCCTCGGCCGCAACATGCGCGAAGCGCGCCGGCTCGTGCAGCTCGCGCGCGAAACGAAGCTGCGCACGGCCTACTTCGAGAACCAGATCCACATGCGGGCGCTGCAGACGCAACGCAACCAGTTGCTGCCGCTCATGCAGTCGATGGGTCCGCTGACGCTCGCGCGTTCCGCCGAGGAACACGGCGGGCCGCATGAACCCTGGTTCTGGGACCCGACGCGACAGGGGGGCGGCGTGCTGCTGGACATGGGCTGCCACAGCATTGCAGTGGGCCGTTATGCGCTGACGCCGCCCGGGAAGGATCTCGCCTTCCTGCAGCCGCAGTCGGTCACGGCGGACCTGAGCCTGCTCAAGTGGGGGCAGGCGCGCTGGCGCGCGAAGCTGCTGCAGGACCGCGGTGTCGACTACAGCAAGACTCCAGCCGAGGATCTCGCAACCGGCATGATCACCTACCGCAATCCGGAAACGAAGCAGATCGTCAAGTCGCAGTTCACCGACTCGTGGATGTTCGAGAAGCAGGGCCTGCGCCTCTTCATGGACGGCATGGGGCCCGGTTATGCCTTCGAGATCAATTCGCTGGTTTCGCCGCTCAACGTGTTCATCGGCGATGCCGCGGCCGAGGCCATCGCGGACCAGGAAGGGGCGCTCGAGAAGGCCACGGCGAGCCGCGGACTGCTGGCAGTGCAATACAACGAGCCCGACCTGTACGGCTACACGGACGAGAACCGCGACATGCTGCGCTCCTTCACCGCCGGACGCGATGCGATGCTGTCCTGGGAGTTCGGGCTCGACGTGCAGCGCCTGGTGATGGCGAGTTACCTGTCGGCCGAGCGCGGCAGGACCATCGACCTCACCGACCCGGCGGTGCTGGCAGAGTTGGACACCTACGTGCCCGCGATCCAGCAGGGCAGGGGGCACGACCAGCTGTTCTGAGGGGAGCGGCGCCGCGCGGTCGCGCGTCGTCTGCGCCGGCAACCGTCGGCGTCGGCCGCCGATTTCGGTCTATCCTGCGCTCCCTGTCCACTCACGGAGGCGCGAAATGACCGATCCCACAGCGCCGGCGGGCGACGCAGCCGCCGCGCCGCAGCCCGACGCCCAAGCCGCCGAGCAGGCGATCCGCGAGCGGGTGCGCGACCTCACGGCGCAGATGCTGGCGAGCGGTCGCCTCGACAGCGAGGGTGTCAAGGAGGTCGTGCGGGCCATGAGCGGCGGCACCTACCAGGCGCCGCTCGAGAGTGCGCAGGCACGCGAGGCGTTCGCGCAGGCGATCGGCGGACTCGCTGCGGCGTTGCAGGCGTCCGCGCAGGCGACCCAGACGGCATTGCAGGCGCTGGTGGCACGTGGCAACGAGTTCTCCGACAACGATCTCAAGAATGCATTCGCGGCCCTGCAGACGCTGCAGCAGGACTACGTCGCGGTCGCCAACCGGATCGCCGATGCCACCACCGGCAATCTCCGCCGCGAGCTCGTCGATCTCACGCTGCATGCGCAGCGCGTCGGCGCGGATGCCAGCGTGCGCATGGCGCAGATGATGAGCGAGTTCGCCAACCGCATCAGCGGTTCGTATCGCACGGTCTCCGTGCCCGGTTTCGACGCCGTGCGCCAGTACGGCGCGAACATGACGATGCTCACCAGCGGGCTGCTCGCCGGGTTCGCCGACGCGCTGCGCCAGCAATCCGAAGCGAAGAAGGCAAAGTAATCGTGCCGAGGGCCGGTGCGGTGCGGGACCTGCCGCGCCTGCACGAGATCAGCCTGGTATTCATCCGGCACGGGCTCGGCGATCTCGTGCGGCGGATCGGCGTCGCGTCGCTGCTCGAGCGCGCCGGCGAGATCCTCCACTGGGGCGAGGCCGCGCGCGGCACGCAGCTCGCGCCGCCGCAGCGCCTGCGCCTCGCGTTCGAGGAGCTCGGCCCCACGTTCATCAAGCTGGGCCAGATGCTATCGATGCGCGACGACCTGCTGCCGCCGAAGTGGACGGCGGAACTCGGGCGCCTGCGCAGCAACGCGACGCCGGTGCCGTTCGCGGAGATCCTGCCGGTCATCGAGCGGTCGCTCGGCCGGCCTCACACCGAGGTCTTCGTCGATCTCGAACCGGTGCCCGCCGGCGCGGCATCCATCGCGCAAGTGCATCGCGCGCGCCTGCACGACGGCCGCGCAGTCGTCCTGAAGGTGCGCCGGCCGGGCATCGAAGCGAAGGTCGAGGCCGACCTGCGCCTGCTGTCGCACCTGGCCCAGTTCATCCAGAACGAAGTGCCCGAGGCGCGCCGCTTCCAGCCGGTGCGCGTGGTCGAGGAGTTCCGCCGCTCGCTGATGCGCGAGCTGGACCTCGCCACCGAGGCGCGCAACATCGAGCGTCTCGCGCACAACTTCCGCGGCGAGCCGCACGTGCTGATCCCGCACGTCTTTCCGCAGTGGACCACGGAAGAGATGAACGTGCAGGAGCACATCGACGGTTTCAGCGGCGAGGACGTGGCGGCGCTGGAGCGTGCCGGACTGGACCCCAAGGTGCTCGCGCAGCGCGGCGTCGACAACGTGCTGAAGATGATCCTGGTGGACGGCTTCTTCCAGGCCGATCCGCACCCTGGCAACGTGATCTACCTGCCGGGCAATCGCATCGCGATGATCGACTTCGGCATGGTGGGAAGGCTGTCGCCCGCGCGCCGCAGCCAGATCGTCGACCTGCTCGTCGGCATCACGCGCCGCGAGAGCGAGCCGATGGTCGAGGTGCTGCTCGACTGGGCCGGTGAAGAGGCGGCCGACGAGGAACGGCTCGCCGCCGACGTCGAGGAGTTCCTGGCGGACTACGCGGACCGGCCGATCAAGGACATCCGCGTCGGGGAGCTGATCGGCCGGATCACGGCGATGATGCGCACGCACGGCATCGTGCTGCCGTCCGACCTCACGCTGATGTTCAAGGCGCTGATCACGCTCGAGGGCTCCGGCCGTAGATACGATCCGGACTTCGTGCTGGTCGACCGCCTCAAGCCCTTCGTCGACCGCGCCATCGCGGCGCGCTACGCGCCGGCGGAAATGGGGCGCCGCGGCGGCGCGAGCATCGGCCAGTTCGTCGACCTGGTGCGCGCCATCCCCGGCGATCTCGGGCGCCTGCTCAAGGATGCCCGGCGCGGCCGGCTGCGGCTCGATCTCGACCTGAAGCGGCTCGACACCTTCCACCGCAAGCTCGATCGCACGATCAACCGCATCACCATCGGCATCATGACCGCATCGGTCGTCGTCGGCTCGTCGATCGTGATGACCGTCACCTCCGGTCCGCAGGTGTTCGGCATGCCGGTCTTCACGGTGCTCGGGCTGCTCGGCTACCTGCTCGCGTTCGTGAACAGTGTCTGGGTCATCGTGTCGATCTGGCGTTCGCGGCTGGACTGAAGGCGCGGCGCGGGGTCGGTTCCACTGGCTCCGGCTGCACGCGCGGTCCTCAGCGCGCCCTCCTCCTCGCTGCCCGCCGTGGCGTCGCTTCCTTCGCGGCCCGCGCGGGCGCCTTGCGTGCCCTGGGCCGACTCGCGGCCACCAGCTCCTGCAGCGCACCTTCCAACGCCGTCGACAGCTCGCGCGCATCCGGCACCGCGCAGCGTGCGGTGGTGAAGCCGAAGCCCATCGCGCCCGCGTAACTCATCACCGTGACGTTCAGCGCGACACCGTGTTCGGTGATCGAAACAGGCCAGTAGGTGGCCATGCGGGCACCGGCCGAATACAGTGGCACCTCCGGCCCGGGTACGTTGGAGATCACCACGTTTGCGATCGGCGGTATGGCGCGCACGATGCCCGAGCGTCCGTACAGTCTGGCCAGGGCTTGGAGGAGCCAGGGCACGCCGATGGAAGGAAAGTCGGTCGGAATCACGTTTCGGGCCCGCCTGGCGAGTGCCTTCATTGCGCCCGCCGCGTCCCGGATGGCGTACAGGCGCTTCACCGGGTCCGCGACCTGCGTGTTGAGGCTGACCAGGCTCAGCATCGCCTGCGTCGTGTACTCGGCGTTGCCCGCTGCGCGCAGCGAGATCGGCATCGTCGCGATCAGCGCCTTCTGCGGGACGCCGCCGTGCCGTGCCAGGTAGCGGCGCAGCGCGCCGCTGCAGAGCGCCAGTACGACATCGTTGAGCTTCGCGTCGTGGGCGGCCGCCAGCTGCTTGAGCGTCTCGAGCGGGATCGACACCGCGGCGAAGCCGCGCTCGCCCGTGATCGGGACGTTCAGCGGTGTCCTGGGACCGAACGAGAAGTTCTGGCCGAGCGGGCTGCGCGTGCCGCTGCTGCTGCCGCCCACCATGGCGGCGAGCGTCCGGACGACGTCGGGGAGGTGGCGCACCAGCTTGATGTACTGCCCGGCGTCGTGTTTCAACGCCGCGGCAGCCAACAGGGCTGTGCCCGGATGTTCGACTTTCCGCGCCGCGGCGCGCGGCATCCGCCGGGGACGCGGTGTCACATCGAACAGGACGTTCGCCAACTGGACGCCTGCCAGTCCATCCAGCACCGCGTGATGCACCTTGATGTAGAGGGCAACCTGGCCGGTCTGCAGGCCGTCGATGACATACAGCCGCCAGAGTGGATGGCCACGGTCGAGGAGCTCCGAGTGCAGGCCGCCCGCGCAGTCCTCGAGCTGCGCCTGCGTGCCGGGGCCGGGCAGCGTGAGGCGTGGCACGTGGTAGTCGAGATCGACGTTGTCTTCTTCGACCCAGACGGGATTGGCAAACTGAAGCGGCATCGGTGCGAGCTTGCGCGTGAAGATCGGGGCGAGTTGCAGCCGGCGGGCAATCTGGTGCTTGATATTGGCGTGGAAGTCGCCCCGGTACCCCGCGGGCAGATCGAACCGGTGCAGCGATGCCACGTGCATCGGCGTTGCCGGCGTCTCCAGGTGCAGGAACGCGCCATCGACTCCGCTCAAGGCTTTCATATCGCGTTTCGCTCTCCGGCTTGTGCAGGCCGCGTGCCCTCTTCACTTGATACCGCGGACCATCGCGCCGCTGACCCGCCGCAGCAGCCACTTCGGCGTGGCGCCCGCAGCCAGCGCGGCGGCCCGGTTGAGCGCGCCTGGCACGCGGATCACTTCACCACCCAGGCACGCCTCGAAGCCCTCGTCGGCGACCGCGTCTGCGGTGCCGACGACGAAGCCGGGCAACTGCTTCAACTCGCTGGCGCCGCGTCTGGCCGCATCGAGCATGTGGGTGGCGGTGATGCCCGGGCAGAGCGCGGTGATCGACACGCCGGTGCCTTTGAGTTCCTCGGACAGGGACTCCGTGAGCGACAGCACGTAGGCCTTGGTCGCGGCGTAGGTCGCCAAGGAGGGAACCGGCTGAAACGCGGCGATCGATGCCACGTTCAGCACTCGGCCCCGCCCGCGCGCGACCATCGGCGGCAGGAAATGCGCCAGCATCGCCGTAAGGCCGGCGACATTGAGGTCGATCAACCGTTGATGCCTGGCAGAAGACATCGTGACAAACGGTCCGTACTCGAGCACACCTGCGTTGTTGACGAGGACATCGATTGGTCGGCGCGCGCGCTTCATCGACGCCGCGAGTTTCTTCGCTGCACCCGGTTGCGAGAGGTCGGCGGGTGCCACCCAGGACTTCACGCCATGGGCGGCCGACAGCGAGGTGGCCAACGCTTTCAGTTTTCCGGCGCTCCGCGCGACCAGCACGAGATTGAAGCCGCCACGTGCGAAGCGGGTCGCAAGCGCGGCGCCGATGCCGGACGACGCCCCGGTGATAAGCGCCGTCTGCTCGGCGACCTTGTCTGCGTGTGCCATAACAGAGCCAGCCGGAGTGGATCCGGAATCGGGCAAGAATGCGCCGATCGCGAGAAAGCGTGTTAACAGCCGTCAACTCGTGCGCGACGGCGGCCCATGGCTACCGAGCGGCAAGCTGTACTAGGAACGCTCCGGCCGGACTTTCTTCGCGGCACCCGCGCGGCGGGTCGAGACGGCATGGCCGCGAGCGCGTACCGCCCTTTTTGCACGTTTGGCGACGCGTGCCGCCGTCTGCTTCTTGCGCGCCTCGAGCGCCAGCATGCGCACGCGCTCGATATCTTCGTCGGTAAACGGGCCGTTGACACCGGAGATCGCGGCGAGCTTCATGCCGTGCTTCAGCCCCATCTTGTAGATCTCGCGCACCTTCTCCCACTCGATCGCGCGGCCGACGGTGAATTGCTCGAAGCGCCCTTCGAGCGCGAGCACGATCGTCTCGGCGAGGCAGGCGTACGCCACGCCCGGCGGCAGGCCGATGTTCTTCATGCGCACGTCGCCGGGAAGGTGGATCTCGCCGGACTCGATCACGAGCACGTCGGGCCGCCTGGCGACTTCCTCCGGCGGCAGGTCGAGCGGGCGCGCCACGTCGGTGATGACGCAGCCGGGCTTGACCTTCATGATGTCGAGCACCTTCTGCCCGGCGCCCGAGGTGGCGGTGACGATCATGTCCATGTCGGCGATGTTGCGGTCGGTGCGTGCCGAGAGCACCACCTTTGCGTCGGGCGTCTCCTTCAGGATCGACTCCTTGAGCGCGAGCAGCTTCGCGGTCTCCGGCGAAACGAGGTGCACCTCCTCCGCCGCCTTGACCAGCAGCCGCGCGCACGCCGCGCCGATCGAACCGGTGGCGCCGACGACCATCGCCTTGAACGGCACGCGGTGCGTGCCCCTTGGCGCCGGCAGCAGCCGCAGGCGCAGCAGCGCGTCGTGCGCGGCCCACAGCGCGCCCGAGGCGCTGTAGCTGTTGCCGGTCGTGATCGGCAGCGGCGCGCGCCGCGCGACCGTTGCGCCGGCATCGCCGACGACCTTGGTGAACGCACCCAGCCCCATGATCTGGGCGCCGAGCTTCCTGGCGATTTTCGCCGCGTCGAGCAGCCGCCGGTAGGTGAACTCGGGGCTTCGGCTCATGATCTCGCGCGGCGTCCCGCCTACCGTTATCAGCCAGCCTTCGGCCTCGACGCCGGTCGGTGACTTGATCCCGGTGACGCGCGAATAGACGAACGGCGGCGCGTAGGCGAGGACTTTCTCGAGCGAATCCATGAAGGCGGGCGGCGACACGCGTGACAGCAGCTCGATCGGTCTGACCGTCTTGAAGTATTCCTGCGACAGCGGATGGATCACGAAGGCGAAGCGGTTGACCCGCTTGAAGCCGTTCGGATACAGGATGCGCGGCTCGAGGCGGAGCTCGGTGATGATGTCGAGGTAGTCGTCCTCGAGCAGTTCGGCCGGCGCCTTGCCGGTGGCCGCGACGATCATGGCGTCGAGCAGGTGCGGTCCGAGCGCGTGGCCGGCCATGAACGGCGCGCCGTCGATCACCGTGTAGACGCCCTTGTCGCGGAACTGCGCGATGCGCGCGTCGTTGACCGTCGAGGTGATGATCGTCTTGCCCGCCAGTTCCTCCAGCCCGAACTCGTCCAGCTCGTGCACCGGTGCGACGACGACCGTGGCGCTCTGCAGGGCCTTGCGCAGGACGTGGTTCGACCAGAGCTTCAGCACCGGCGCCGCCGGAAGCCGCCGCGGTCGCCAGTCGGCGATGTAGTGCGCGCCCCGGGCATACAGCGCCAGCGCGTCGAGCGAGGTCAGCAGCTTCGGGATACCGAGGCGCACCGGATCGGCGAACTGCACGTTGTCCGTGTATTCGGACATCGATGTCGCGAGCTTGTAGTTATCGGCGCCCGAAAAGAACAGCACCCTGGCGTTGTTGAAGAAGCCGCCCAGGCGGATCTGCGCCCGACGCAGCGCCCACTCGAGGAAGACGTCGCCGAGGCGGTCGCCGGTGGTGACCGGAACACGCGTGACAACGTGCGCGAGTACTGCGACTGCTTTCTCGCCGGCGCCGCCGGATGCCACCCGCTTGTTGTTCGCCACGCCGAGGCCGATCGCGTCGGCCCGACTCTCCCAGTGCCTGAGCAACTCGGCGGCGCGCTCGGCGCTGCCGTTGGCGCCGACGCGCCGCACGCTCATGCGGTGCCCCCGGAAGCGGGTCGTGAACGCGAAATCCTGGTCGCGCGCACCGAGGCTGACGCCGATCACATTCTTCATCTGCAATCCGTGGCGAAATACGGCTGTTGGGGCCAGTTCCGGCGCCGGCGCCGGACCCAGGCCAGACATCGGCAGTCAATCACACCGCGCGGAGACTCCGTTTGATTTCGAACAGGATTGGCGATGTTGCGCGAGCGATCGGGCTGCCCGCGGCGAAACACGCGATGGGCCTGTTGACGCGCGTGCTGCCGATCCCGCAGCCGACGCTGCTGGTCGGGCCCGGTGCGAGCGCGCGGCTCGGCCAGACGGTAGCCCGATTCGGCCATCGCCGGATCCTGGTAGTGACCGACCGCATGGTCGCCAAGTTGGGCCTGATGGAGCCGGCGACCGAACCGCTGGCGAACAAGTTCGTCGTGTACGACGAGGTCACCGCCGACGCGCCGGTCCCGGTGATCGAAAAGGGCATCGAGATCTTTCGCGATGCGAAGTGCGATGCGCTGGTGGCGATCGGCGGCGGCTCGGTGATGGATGCGGCCAAGGTGATCGGCCTGGCCGCTGCCAATGGCAAACATCCGCGCGACCTGGTCGGCTACTTCCGCGGCCGGCACGCACCAGCGCCGATCTATGCCGTACCAACCACCGCGGGAACGGGCTCGGAGGTGACCGTGGCCGCGGTGATCTCCGATCCGCGGCAGGAAGCGAAGTTCGTGATCGCCGACACGCGCATCGTGCCGAAGATGGCCGCGCTCGATCCGCTGCTGATGACCGGTCTGCCGCGCGATGTGACGGCCGCCACCGGCATGGACGCGCTGACCCACGCGATCGAGGCCTACATCGGCTACTGGTCGACCGCGTTCACCGACCGCATGGCCTTGTCGGCGGTCGGCATGATCTACGCGAACCTGCCGCTCGCCTACGACAACGGCGCGGACCTGAACGCCCGGGAGAACATGGCGCTGGCGTCGACCTACGCGGGCCTCGCCTTCACACGCGCCAACGTAGGCAACGTACACGCGATCGCGCACCAACTGGGCGCCAAGTACCACACGCCGCACGGACTGGCCAACGCGATCATGCTGCCGCACGTGTTGCGGTTCTCGCGCGCGGAAATCACTGCCAAGCTGGCCGTGCTCGCGCAAGCGGCGCAGCCGGGCGGCGTGGACGAGCCCGAGCCGGAACGCGCGCAAGAGTTCCTCGCTTCGATCGACGCGTTGAGCCGCAAGATCGCCATCCCGCGCCGGCTGGACGCCCTGCGCGAAGAAGACATCCCGCAACTGGCGCGAGCGGCCCGCCGCGAGGCCGATCTCAACTATCCGGTGCCGCGCGTGATGTCGCAGGAGGATTGCGAAGCGCTGCTGCGAGCAGTCCTGCCGGAGCGGGCGCAGAGCGAGGTACGAACGCGGAAGACCGCGGCGGGCCGATCGCGTCCGCGCCGCAAGCGGTAAGCCCGGGTCCCCTCGCGCCGGTCTGCGGCACCCGGCCGCCCGGCCGAGTCGTTTCGCTAAGCTGGTCGACGCCATGCGCGTCGCCACCTGGAACGTCAACGACATCAACAAGCGCCTGCCGATCCTCCTGGCGTGGCTCGACGCGACGCGGCCCGATGCCGTCGCGCTGCAGGAGCTCAAGACGACCGAGAGCGGTTTTCCCCGTGCCGCGCTCGAGCGTGCCGGTTACCAGTGCCTGGTGGTCGGGCAGCCGATGTGGAACGGCGTGGCGCTGCTCGCGCGCGGCGCAAAACCGATCGAGATCCGGCGCGCGCTGCCGGGCGATCCCGCCGACCGCCAGCCGCGTTACCTGGAGGCGGCGATCGGCGGCGTCATCGTGACTTCGATCTACCTGCCCAACGGCAACCCGCAGCCCGGCCCGAAGTTCGACTACAAGCTCGCGTGGTTCGAACGGCTCATCACGCACGCGGCGGCGCTGTGGAAGACCGGTCACCCGATCGTGCTGGCCGGCGACTACAACGTCGTTCCGACGGATGCCGATATCTATTCGCCGGCGACGTGGCTGGACAACGCGCTGTTGCAGCCCGCACCACGCGCCGCGTACGAGCGGCTGCTGGCGCAAGGCTGGACCGATGCCTTGCGCGCCCGGCATCCGGACGATGCCGTCTACACGTTCTGGGACTACCGGCGCAATCGTTGGCAGCGCAATGCCGGCTTGCGCATCGACCATCTCCTGTTGAGCAAGCCGGTGCAGGCACGGCTGCGCAATGCGGGCGTCGATCGCGAGGTGAGGGCGCTTCCCGACACGAGCGATCACGCACCGGCGTGGATCGAGCTTGCCGACTGAACCGCAGCGCGGTTCAGAACGGCCGGCCGAGGAAGAAATACATCGCCCTGGAGCCGTCCTCGGCGAGGCCATAGCCGAGATAGACGGGCCCGACCGGGCTGTCCGCGGAGATGAATAGGCTGATCGAGCGCAGGGTGCCGGTCGGGTTCCCCGGTACGAGCGGCTGACCGTAGTGGCCCACCTCGAGCGACAGGCCCCCATACGCACCTTCGAACAGGGCCCCGCGCTTGATGCGCCGGTAGTACAGAAGCTGCCCGAAGGCGAAGTCTTCGCCGATCAGCTGGCCGGTCGCGTACCCGGACTGCTTCAGGAAGCCGCCCCACTGGAACAGGTCGTAGACCGGCAGCCGGTCGGAGCCAAGGCGTCCGCCGGCCACGCCGCGGGCGCGAAAAGAATTCTCCCCGACCGAGTAGACCGTGTTGCCGGTGACCAGCCATTTGTTGTAGTCGGCCGCGGCACCGAGGTCCTTGCTTGAGCTGTAGATCTCCGCGCCGGCCGACCAGCCGGCGCGCGGGAAGTCGACATTATCGAGCTGGTCGAGGGCGAGTTGCGCCCGGTAGGCACCGCGACCATAGTTCACATCGTTCGGATTGATGAACGTCGGGCCCGTATCCAGATATGGAGTGAGCTCTCCGCGCTCCACGCCGATGCGAAACTCGCCGTACTGCGCCAGGTTCGCGCCGAAGTCGAGGCCGATCGTGCGATTTTCGAGGTTGTAGATGGCGACCCGTTCGTGGCCCTGGTAGATGTCGAAACGATCGCGCGACCACGAGAGACGCGGCGCGACGAAGGTGGTGCCACTCACGGTCAGGGGCTGGTAGAACTCGACGCGCAGGCCGCTGTTGTAGCCCAGGGTAACGTCGGTTCTCAGTTCGGCACCGAGCGAATTCAGCCACGTCATGCGATAACCGGCGAGAAGGTTGAAATAGGTCTCGCCGCCGAAATCGCTCGACAGCCCCAGGCCGAAGCGCAGGTAGTTCGGGCCCCAGGATTTCTCGACCGCCTCGACCGAGAGCACGCGGCGGCCGCCTTCGTCGAGCACGCGATAGTTCACGTGCTCGAAGTCGCCGGTGCCGTAGAGGCGCCGCATGTCGGCATCGACGGTGGCCGGATCGAGCGGTCGGCCCACCTTGGTTTCCATCACCGCCTTCGCGGCTTCCGGATTCACCCGGTGCAGGTTTTCGAAACGGATCTCGGCGAGCGGATGGTCGTCGATGCGGACGGGGGCCTGCTGGCGCTTGCGCAGGGCGGCGTATTCGTCGGGCGGCAGCGAAAGTTCTGCCAGGCGGTCCGCCACCTTGCGCGCGGCCGCCTCGCCGAGCGGCGCGATCTTGCCCAGATTGTCGAAGTCGGCCGTGGAGTAGTCGCCCAGTTCCGGCGAGATCAGGATGTCGGCCGGCCCGAGAAGCTTGAGCGAATTCTGGACGTTCTGTTCGGTGAGGATGCTCAGCATCTGCGAGGCGACGCCGAAGATCGAGTTCAGCTGGTCGCGCTTGAGCAGCGGCGTGCCGACGTTTACCGCGATGATGATGTCGGCGCCCATGGCGCGCCCGACCTCGACCGGCAGGTTGTTGGTGAGCATGCCGTCGACGAGGATCATGCCCCGGTACTCGGTCGGGGCCACCGCTCCGGGTACCGACATGCTGGCGCGCATCACGTTGGCGAGTTCGCCCTGGTCGAACACCACGGCTTGTCCCGTGACGAGATCGGTCGCGACGGCCCGGTACGGGATCGGCAGGTCGTCGAAACGTACATAGCCCGGAACGCGGGAGAGCCCGCGCAGGACGGTCTCCAGTCCCACGCCGCTGATGATGCCCTTGCTCACGGTCGCCTCGTTGGATGTTCCGATCTCGGGGCCGACGAAGTTCCGGTAGTCGTCGAGCTTGCGGCGGTATGCCAGCTCCTGGCGCGGCGGCCGTTCCTTGAACAGCTTTTCGATCGTCATGCCGGCATTGACCGCCTCCATCTCCGCGACTGTCATCCCGGTGGCATAAGCGCCGCCTACGACTGCGCCCATGCTGGTGCCGGCGACGCAATCGATCGGAACGCGGTACTCCTCCAGCACCTTGATCACGCCGACGTGCGCGGCGCCGCGCGCACCGCCGCCGGAGAGCACCAGGCAGATCTTCGGGCGTTTGCCGCCGGCGCCGGCCGGCTTCGGCGCGGGCGTCGTCGGCTCGGCCGCCGTCGCCAAAGGTCCGAGCGGCACGGCGATCGCGCACGCGAGCGTCCACGCGATCCTTGCGATCCCGCTGGCGCACCGAAGGTTCATGGCGTCGGTTCCCGGATGCGGCGCGAAAAGTCCGGCGCCTGGTCCGCCTGCTGCGCGCGCTGGTTGACGTGGGACCGGCGCTGCAACTCGTCGAACGGCAATCCGTACTCCTCCAACCGCCCGTGCTCGTACAGGTACTGCGGAAGGTAGCCGCTGGCGAGGATCTTCCAGCTGAACGGCACGTGGCCCGGATTGACCAGCGAGTGCATCCAGATGGTCGTGGTGCAGTTGGTCGTGAGCGAGTTGTAGAAGGTCGGGTGGGTCTTCAGTTCGTTGATCGCCTCGATGTAGCTCATGAACACCCGGCGCGCGCCGTCGCCACGGCTGCCCTTGATCCGGTACACGTAGACCTGCTCCGGCGGGTTCTTGCGGTAGTTGGTGCGCAGGCGGATCAGGTCGCGCTCGTCGGCCACCACGTAGTAGAGCTCGTACTGGCGGAAGAACCCCTTCACCGTCGAGTAGCCCTCGCCCTTCTCCTTGCGCGTCTCGATCGAGATGGCGACGTGATCGCCGCCGGCGAACTCGAAGCTGAGCATGATGTGGGCGATCGCCGGGCCCATCCAGTACGTGGCGACAAGATCGACGCCTTGCAGCTTGGACAGCTCGAAACGCTTGTCGTAGTACGCGGGCGTGAAGTCGGTCTCGGTCCGGTACTCGAAGTCGCGGATCTCGTGCAGCGTCACCGCGTCGCCCTCCACCGTGGCCCACGGGAGTCGCTCGTTCTCGGTCACCCAGTCGCGGTCGTTCGATGGCTCGATGCTGAAATACCAGGCGAGCGCGATCGCGAACAATCCGGCGAAGACGCCGATCAGGCGCCAGCGCCAGCGACGCAGCCACAGGCCGATCGACGCAACCAGGGCCGAAGCACCGAATGCGGCCGCCAGCGCCAGCCGCGCTGCTTCGCTTGCCGGGCCGGACACCGCCAGAGCGGCGGCCCCCCACGCACCTGCCACGACGATCAGCAGGCCGAGCACGGTCAATCCGAGGGCGGTGGCGACGCGAATCACGGTCTCAGCTCATCAGCACGTTCACGATTGCGTTGGCGATGCCGACCAGCGCTGCGCCGGAGATCAGGCCAGCGCAGATCGGCTCCATGCGTTCCACCCACAACGCGTGGCCGCCGGTGCCAACCGGATTGCGCCGGCCCGTGACCCATAACAACATAGCGCCGGCCCACATGGGGAATGTCGCCTCCGGAGGCAGCACCACACCAAGGCCGATCGCCGCCGCCGACAATCCGAAGCGGTCCTTGGTCAGGATCCGCGCCGCCTCGACCGCGATCGCGCTTGCCGCCGCGATAGACGTTCCTGAACCACCACTCGTCCTTCTGGGACCGGGTCCAGGTGCGGATCTGCTCCTCTTCCAGCTGGATCAATGCCATCGGTGCGCGGAAAGTGCGCGAATTCTCACACGGCCGCGTCCGGTGGTCCGTCCCCACGCCTTCGCCGCCGCAGAGCCCCCTCCCCCCGCTGCCAGGGGAGGGAAGTCGAGCGCCTCAGCGCAATCGCATCGCCATTCGACGGCCCGCGGCCATCAGCATCGTGTAATGCTGGCTGCGGGCGGGATTGAATCGTCCGGCCCTGGTGGCGCATTCTTGATGCCGATCGTGCAAGCCGGCTTTGTCAGAGAACGTGATCGTCCAGGTCGCCTTCACTGATGGGCGTCATCTGCGTCGTCTGACCAGGGAGGCAACGATGAACTACGCACGAACGTGGGCGGCACTTGCGGCTCAACTATCAGACCGAAGGGGGCCTGTATGCAGCGCACGTGCAGAGCAGCGTCAAGGACCCGAAGATCGCCATCCTCTTTCAGAACGACGACTACGGCAAGGACTACCTGAAGGGGTTCGAGGATGGGCTCGGCGACAAGGCGAAGACGCTGATCGTGATGAAGCTGTCGTACGAGGTCACGGACGCGACGGTCGATTCGCAGGTCGTCAACCTGAAAAGCAGCGGCGCCAACGGACGACAGGGGCTACCAGGACTGGCTGGCCTGGATGAAGAGGTACTACCCGGACGGCAACATCGAAGACAGCGCCAATGTCGGCGGCTACACCGCGGCGCAGGCTCTCGTGCAGGTGCTGAAGCAATGCGGCAACGACCTGTCGCGCGAGAACATCATGCGGCAGGCCGCAAACCTCAAGGACCTCGAACTGCCCATGCTGCCGCCCGGAATCCGGATCAGTACAGGCCCGGATGATTTCGCTCCGATCAAGCAGGCGCGCTTGGCGCGCTTCAACGGCGAAACCTGGGAACTCTTTGGCGACGTCGTCGCTGCGGCCCGGAACTGAGGCGGCGCCCGCGGCGCGTGGGACTCGTCTTGGTTGACGTAGCCGCGAGCCGGGTCATCAGGCTGCGATCGCAGTCACCTGAGAGGTCAAGACAACGAAAGAACCCGGCCGGGACGACGTTGATGGCGACCGTGCAGGTGCGCGCGCAGGGGAGATTTCTGGTTATCGCGATAGCCCGCACCCGCGATCGAGTGCGTAACCCCAGTGGTGTCGTCTTCGGTGAAGGCGAGGAACGCTCGGCCCGGAGCATCGACTGCGTCCCCTGGACGGACTGATTGCCGGCACCCACCACTGATCCCGTGATGGTCGGTGGCACGTTCCAGCCCGGTCACCGAGGCGGCCGAACCCGCCTCAACTGTCGAAGGTCTTCATCATGTCGTTGAAGCCGCCGATCGTCTTGAAGACGGCTTGGGCAGCGCCGAGCACCTGGTCGATGGTCTTGAGCCAATCGGTCGGCGCTGCCGCGCCCGATGCGCCCCAGGCACGGCCCGGTGAACCGGCAATGCCCGCAGGCGGCGCGGGCATCGGTGGCCCGGCGGGCATCATGCCCTGCACCGCAGAGTAGTGCTGCTGTGCAATCGCGGAGTTACCTTGCGCGGCGTAGACCATCGACAGCAGATACTGCACGGGCGGATTGACCGGCTGCAACTGGAGCGCCGTCGTGAGTGCACGCTGCGCCTCCGCCACGTTGCCCTGGGCCAGCAGCACCATGCCCGCGAAGGCGTGGTAGTCCGGTACGTAGGGCCCCGCTGAGATCGCGAGGTTGATCGCGCCGAGCGCATAGCTCAGGTGGCCCAACGCGAGCGGTGCCCAGCCCATTGCATTCTTCGCACGCGCGGCACAGAAGTGCGCCTGGCCGAGGGCGAAGTGGACGTGGGGCGGCACCGGCATGCCGATCTGCTGTGCACCCATCATCGATTGCTGAATCAGGACGATGGACTGGTCGTAGCACTGCGCGGCGTACTGCGGATTGCCCGCCGTCTCGGCCATCATGCCCTGCTGGCCCAGCGCGATCGCCTGGCCGAGTTGCTGGTTGAGCATCATCAGCATTGGATTGAACATGGCGCACTCCACGTCGCGTCGCCGCCGGCCGCCGCCATCCTGTGGCCGGCGTGGGGCCAGGCCAGTCTGTGCCCCGAAAAAAAGGCGGTCAAGGGAATATCTTGCGGCACGGAGGTCGAATCGCCGTCTCGGCTGGGCCAGGGCTGCCGTAAGGATCGTTCGCGGCCGGACCTGACCCGCGTCAAGGCGCTTCACAACTTCGCGCGCTAGCGTGAACCCCGCGGCAGTCCTTGAATGCCGATTTTTGCGAGGCCAGGACTGGAGGGACGAGGGCGTCCAATCATGTCGAGCAAGAGGGCGAAATGTTCAAGTCGATACTCATCCCGAACGACGGGTCGGAACTGTCGGAGCGGGCCACGCAACAAGGGCTCAAATTGGCACGTTCGCTCGGGGCCAAGGTGGTGGCGCTGCACGTGACGACGCCGTTTCACGTGCTGGCGGTCGAACCCGTCGCAGTGACTGCCACGCGCGAGCAGTACGAGCGAGAGACCGCGTCATTTGCCAAGAAGGTGCTCGAAGGGGTAGCTGCTGCAGCCCGCCAGGCGGGCGTCGAGTGCATCGGCGTCTCTCGGACCGGCGAGCAGGTGTGGCGGGAGGTCATCCAGGCCGCCGAAGCGAACGGCTGCGATGCGATCTGCATGGCCTCGCATGGACGCCGCGGCGTCGCCGCCGTGATGCTCGGCAGCGAAACCGTCAAGGTGCTGACTCACTCGAAGATCCCGGTCGTCGTCGTGCGCTGACGGCCCGGCGATCGGCTCACGCCCACAGATCCTTCGCCAGGCGCACCGCGGACTCGACGCCGCAGTAGTAGCCGCGCACGATCTTGATCTCCGCGTAGCCGAGCCGGTGATAAAAGGCGCGGGCTTCGCCGTTGGCCAGGCGCGCTTCCAGGCGGATTACGCCGATGCCGGCGACCAGCGCGGTGCGCTCGAACCATGCCATCAACGTGCTGCCGATCCCGCGGCGGCGATGCGAGTCCCGCACCGCGAACAGCATGAGGTGTCCTTCCTCCTCCTTGTACTTCATGATGCCGAAGCCGACCGGCATGCTCGCATCGCAGGCAACGGCGACGTTCGTATCCTTGTCCCGGATGCTGCGCAGCACGCGCTCATCCTTCCAAGACCAGCCGAGGCCCTGTTCGATCAGGTCGCGCGACATCGCCGCGATGCGGTGTGCATCCTGCGGTGAGGCGAGGCGGATCTTGATCGTCGAATCCAGCATCTGCGGCTACCAGCGAGCTGCGGCTACGCGCCTATCCTAGCGTCTCGGCAAACTGAACGGGAGATTCGCATGGAACTGGCCGCCGTTCCCATCGAAAAGCCGGCCGATATCAACTTTATCCTCGGTCAGTCGCACTTCATCAAGACCGTCGAAGACCTGCACGAGGCGATCGTGCAAACGGTGCCGCAGATGAAATTCGGCATCGCATTCTGCGAGGCGAGCGGACCCGCCCTGGTGCGCTGGACCGGCAACGACCCGGAGCTGACCGACCTGGCGCGGAAAAACGCCCTGGCGCTGAGCTGCGGTCACTGCTTCATCATCTTCATGAGCGCCGGCTTCCCGGTCAACATCCTCAACACCGTCAAGGCCGTGCCCGAGGTTTGCGCCGTCTATTGCGCCACGGCCAATCCGACGCAGGTGATCGTCGCCGATACCGGAGACGGGCGCGGCATCCTCGGCGTCGTCGACGGCGTGAAGAGCAAAGGGGTCGAGACGGAGCCCGACATCGCGGCACGCAAGCAGCTGTTGCGCAGGTTCGGCTACAAGCTCTAGCGCGACCGGCGGCGGGCGGTCCAGGTCACGACGATCTCGGGCCCCGGCGGCACCTGCCATGCACACCCTCTTCGAACCGCGCCTCGTCAACGACGCGTTCGGCGACCCGGCGCTCTATGTCGATTTTCGCGAGGAGCCGCGCGCGCTGCTGTTCGATCTCGGCGACATCACCGCCTTGCCGCCGCGCAAGCTGATGCGGTTGTCGCACATCTTCGTCACCCACACCCACATGGACCATTTTTCCGGGTTCGACCACTTGTTGCGGGTCGTGCTCGGGCGCAAGGCCGGCGTCGTGCTGTTCGGCGGACCGGATTTCATCGCGCAGGTCGAACACAAGCTGCGCGCGTACACCTGGAACGTCGTGCACCGCTACGACGTCGAGCTCGTGATCGAGGTGCGCGAGATGGGGACCAACGGCCGCGGGCAGCGCGCGCGCTTCTCGAGCCGGGAGCGGTTCGCCCGCGAGCCGGGCGGACCGGTCGAACTTGCCGCGGACGTGCTGCACGAGGAGGCGGCCTTCCGCGTGCGTGCCCGTTTCGTCGACCACGACATCGCCTGCCTCGCGTTCGCGCTCGAGGAAAAGGCGCACCTGAAGGTTGACAAGGATCGCCTGCTCAGGCTGGGGCTGGGAACGGGAGCGTGGCTGCGCGCGTTGAAGCATGCGGTGCTCAGCGGTGCGCCGGGCGATACGCCAATCGAGGTCAGCTGGCGCGATCGCGACGGCGACCACGCTTCGATGCGATCCGTCGATGAACTGCGGCCCCTGATCCTCGATGTGGTCCCCGGCCGACGCATCGGCTACGTGACCGACCTGCGCTACACCGAGCGCAACGTGGCAACGCTTGCCGAATTGCTGGCGGACGTGGATCTCCTTTACATCGAGAGCGTGTTCCTCGAGGCGGACGCGGCGCACGGCGCGCGCAAACATCATCTGACTGCCCACCAGGCAGGACTCATCGCGCGCCGCGTCGGCGCGAGGACGATCGTGCCGTTCCACTTTTCGCCGCGCTACAACGAGCGAGCCGGGGAGTTGATCGCCGAAGCGCATGCAGCCTGGTCGGGCGCGTAGTGAGGATTCCGCAGGCGACCGACCGAAGACGCCGTGCCGTCATGACTGGCCCCGGAGCTATAGTCTCCCGCAGCGACCCGGACCATGGGAGTGCCGATGCTCATTGGCGCATGGTTGATGCTGATCGGCGGAATCGTCTGCCTCGCCATTGCGGCGAAGCGCAGGGACTGGCTGCTCGCCGGCGCCTGGGCGTGTGCGATCCCGGCGGCGCTCGTGCGCCTCGCACCCGTTCCCGCACAGGCCGCCGACCGGATATATCTCGGGCTCGGCGTCGTGTTCGCCCTGCTCAACATCGTCTGGCTCGTGCGCATCGTCGCCCACAAGCGCCGGTTGCGACCCGGCGTCAGCGCCGGAACCGATGCTCGCGGGGACTAACAGGCGCGCATTCCGAGCCGCAGGCAAGAAACCTCGGCGTGCGAAAGTGGAGAAAACGCGCCGCGTTCGCTCCTCGGGATGACGCTCAAACCCGCTGCGCCGCCTGCTGCGCGGCCGCCGAGGCATACGCGGCCTCGACGAGGGCGAGTGTCTTCAGGTTGTCGCGGCCGGAGGTCTGCGGTTCGCGCTGCTCGCGCAGGCACTCCAGCCAGTGCGCCTGGATGTTGACCACGCTGTCCTGGATGTTGAACCACGGGCGCTCGGCCCACGGATGCAGGGGCGGCTCGCACGTGCCCTTCAGAGTGCCGTCGCGCACGTGGTGAATCGTGAGTCGATATCCGGCGTCGAGTCGCAATGCCCCTTCGCAGGCGTCGATTTCGATCAGCGTCTGGGGAAACAACTCCTCGGCGCGCGCCGATGCGTAGCTGCAATCGACGATGCTCGTCGCACCATTGACGTGACGCAGCAGGATCGTCGCCACGTCCTCTCCGACGATGCGCTCGTTCACACGCTGCGTGGATGCGCTGACCGTCGCTACATCGCCGTGCAGGAAACGCGCGATGTCGAGGATATGGATGCCGAGGTCCTCGATGATGCAGCGTTTCCCCTCCGCAAGGTACGGGTGCGCGCGATAGACGTCGAAGGCCGAGCGGAAGCTGAACCGCCCCCAGAACGGCTTGCCGATTGCGCCGACGTCGATCGCGCGCCGCACCGCCTGGATCGGCGTCTGCCAGCGGAAGTTCTCGTGCACCATCAACGGCACGCCGGCACCGGCGCAGGCATCGACCATCGCCTGCGCGTCGGCGAGGCTGGATGCGAACGGCTTCTGGCAGATGCAGGGAACCCGCGCGGCCGCAGCCATCTCGACCAGCGCACGGTGGCTGTTCACGGTCGTGACGATGTCGACGAAGTCGAGCCGCTCGGAGGCGAACAGGTCACGCGCGTCGGCATGCATGCGGGCAACGCCGAACTCCGCCGCCGTCTGTTGCAGGCGCTGCGGATCGATGTCGCACAGCGCGACGATCTGCACGCCGGGCAGCTGCTTCCACGCGTGCAGGTGGTGGCGCGCGAAGAAGCCGCATCCGATCAACGCGCCCTCGAGCATCGCACGCCTCGTCCGTCAGTCAGCCGAATCTGCCCATTGTGTCTCCTGGTGGCGAGGAGGCTCGGCATGACAAAGGAGGGGCAGGCTGCCGAGATCGGTCGTCCACTCAGGCCGTCACCGCTTGTTCGAGCGGCCGTCCGGCCCGCACTGACCCGAAAAAATCGGCGCCGCCGATCTGCCCGCCCTTCAGCACGATTTCGAGGCCATCGCGGCGCGGCGAGTTCGACCACGCCCGGCACAGCGGTGCACCCGGTGCCATGCCGGCCACCACGCTCAGCGCACCGATGCCCAGGGCACTCGCGACTTCGCCGGAGCTGTCGCCGCCGGCGACGACGACGCGGCGCATTTCGACGCGATCGAGCAGGCGTCGCATCACTTCGGCGAGTGCAGTGCCGACCCGGCGCGACGCGTCGGCGCGACTCAGGCCTGCATCGGCGGCGATCGCATCGAAGGCGACCACGGCCTGGTCGTCCGGGCCTTCCGCGCTGTAAACGATCGCGCTCGCGCCGGCGCGGTTCGCCGTCGCGGCCACCGCCACGCAACGCTCGATCTCGTCGTTGGCGCGCCGCTCGTCGAGGGCGTGCGACAAGTTGAGCCGCTCGGTGACGAATCCCTGCGCACGCGCCCAGCGGATCTGCGCTGCCGTCACGGGCGAGCAGCTGCCGCTCACCGCGGCGATCGCGGGCACGTCGTCCGCGACGGGCAGGGACGGCTCCTGCGGCAACCAGCCGCGCGAGCGCCAGTACGCCGTCAGCGCGTACGCGAGGCCCGAGGAGGATGCACTGAACAGGCCGTCGCCGCGCGTCTCCCAAACCAGCCGCCCGGCTTCGAGCAACGTGGCGTCGTCGAGCACGTCGATCAACACCACCGGCACGTCCTGGCCGCCGAGCCCGGCCACGCGCGTCGCGCCTTCGCCCGCGCGCAGCTGCACCATGTCGATCAGCTCGATGCGCCGCGCGGTTTGCGCGCGCAGATGCCGCCGCAGATCCGCTTCATGCATCGGCGTCACGGGGTGACACGACATGGTCGGATGGCGATCGAGTCGATGGCCGACACCGTCGACCGCCGCGAAGAGGTTGCCGAACACCTGGTAGCGCTTGAGTCGCGGCGCGCCGATCACCATCGGCGCCCAGTGGCCGCGCATGTGCGGAACGCCAAGGTCGATCGCGCGCCCGATCGAGCCGACCTCGGGCGAAGAGTCGAACGTCGAGCAGACCTTGTACTGGAGGATCGGCGCACCGAGCGCGGCGAGACTCGCGAATGCGCGCGGCAACTCGTCATCCATCCACGCCGGAGCGCGTCCGCGCGACGAGCCGGCCAGACCGACACAGCGCACTTGCGGAAAGCGCTTCAGCAACGCCGGCGTCGGCGGTTCCAGGCAGAGCACCGTGGTGACGCCGGCCGCGGTCATCGCCTCCATCGCATCGGTCGAGCCCGTGAAATCGTCGCCGTAGTAGGCGAGCAGGAGGCCCTCGGGCAATGACGTGGAAGTCGTGCGGCTCATCGCCAGAACTCCAGCGCCTTGCGCAACGCGTCGTTGCGCGTCGCCTCTTCGGCCAGCGGCCTTCCTGCCAGGGCGGCATTCCACGACGCACGCAGCGCCGCGACGCCCGCCGGCACACCGTCGGGGTGGCCGAAGATTCCGCCGCCCGCGGTGTGGATAAGGTCGGCGCTTTCCAGCGCCGCGAAGGTGTCGTGCGCCTGCAGTCCCGTCTGCCCGGAGCTGAACACCGGCATCGCCGGCATCGGCGCGCTGCGCATCACCGGCGAGAGCACTGCTCGGGCCGCTGCGACGACGCTCTGGTCGGGTTCGCTGAACTTGTTGCGCAGGCCGTTGACGTGCAGATGGTCGGCACCGGCAAGGCGCCAGATCTTCTGCCACGGCGCGTAATCCCAGCCCAGGGCAGGACTGCGCGTCAGGTAGCCCCAGCCCGCGCGATGGGCGTGGATCGGAAGCTGGGAATGCCTGCGCAGTTCGTGCAGGCCGACGATGCCGACCGAGTTCAGGCACACCATCACGCACGTGCCGCCCTGGGCGAGCACGAGGTCGTGACGCCGGCGCATCTTGTCGAGGTCGCCGGTCAGGTTGAAGGCGACCATCGTTTTCCTGCCGGTTCTTTGCGCGGCTTCGTTGACGACGCGCATGACGGCGCGCACGCGCTCGTCGAACGGGCAATGCGGCCCGTCGGCTTGCAGCTCGTCGTCCTTGATGAAGTCGATGCCGCCTTCGACGAGCTGGCGTACCTGCTCGGCGGTCTGCTGCGGCGATAACCCGACGCTCGGCTTGATGATGGTGCCGATCAACGGGCCGCGTTCGACGCCCGACAACTCGCGCGTGCCGGCGATGCCGAACGCAGGGCCCGGGTAGGCCTGCGCGAACGAGGGCGGCAACTGCAGATCCATCAGCCGCAACCCGGTGACCGCGCGCAATTCGAACAGGTTGCCGGCGATCGTCGCCATCAGGGTCGGCAGGCATGGACCGAGGTTTTCGATCGGCCACGACAGCTCGAGCACGCAGCGCGTGTAGCGGCTCGAGCGGACCGGTGTCGGCAGGCTCGGTCCCGGCGTCGTTTCCAGAACGTCGAGGCGCTCGATGCGCGCGCCGGAGCGCGCCTTCAGCTCCGGCGTTTCGGTCGCGAGCGCGACGAAGGTGCCGCTCGATTGCTCGCCCGCGATGACCTCGGCGGCGCGCTCGGGCTCGTCGCCCGTTTCGAGCCAGTACGTGGCGTGGATGCGTTCTTTCACCGCTTGCTCCAGGGTTGCAGACAATCCGATCCGGGCGCCGCGGCGTGGATCGGCACGGGTCAGGAAGGTCGCCTCAGGTGATGCGGCGGATGCTTTCGGCGATCTCGGCGCGGTCGAACACCTTGATCCAGTCGTCGCGCATCAGGCGCGGCTTGCCGAAGGTGATCGCCTTGTTGCAGGCGTCCGAGAACGCGCCGGGGATCTCGTTGAAGATCACCGCGCCGAGGATGTTCATGTGGCCGAGCAGGAAGTCGCGCGCGCAATCCTCCGGAACGCCACGCTTGACGACCTCGTCCATCGCATCGCGCATCACCTGCAGCAGGGTCGCACAGACGGTTTCCGACAAGCCGGGCTCGAGCAGCGCCATCTGGTCGACGGTCAGGCGGTACGAGCGCAGGATCGGCGCGTAGATCGTCTTCGCCACGTCTTCGCCCAACTGGTAGGCGGACTCGGGGCCCTGCATCAGTGAGTTGGTGATCGACTGCCTGGCGGCGCCACCGCCGAAATAGTCCCGCCGCGCGGCTTCTTCGGTTTCGTCGTTGTAGATGGTCGGGTGACAGGGGTGCGCGACGAAATACGTGAGGTCCTTGCGGTCGGGAAGATGGCCGGCGAACGGCGCGGCGGCGTCCAGCAGCATGACCATCGTGCCGGGCCGCAGCTTGGGCGAGATCTGGTGCGCGACCTTGCCGATGATCGTGTCCGGGATCGCGAGGATCACGACGTCGACGTCGGCGAGCGCTTCGTCGGTACTCACGCAGTCGATGTTGAGTTCGTCCTTCAACCGGTTGCGGCCGGTCGCGCCTGGTTCGACGTGGCGCACGATGTAGTCCGACTTCTTCAGGTTCCTCGACAGGCGCACGCCCATCTTGCCGCCGGCGCCGAAGAGAGCGATGGTTGCTTTCATGACTGGTTTCCTTCCGGTAAATGGTTGGGTTTGGATTTACTTGTAGGCGGGGCGAGGCTGCATCGCCACGCCGCGTTGAGACTCGGGGGATTTCTCGCCGGCGCGCCCGGCGAACCACCACATCGCCACGGCCGAGATCAGCATGAAGCCGCCGACGATGAACATCGGGACGTGGTACGAGCCGGTCATGTCCTTGACCGCTCCGGTGATGAAGGGCGCGGCGAAGCCGGCGAAGTTTCCGACCGTATTGATCAGCGCGATGCCGGCCGCGGCGCCGGCACCGGCCAGGAAACGCGCCGGCACGGCCCAGAAGTTCGGCAGCGCAGAGAAGATGGCGCACGCCGTGACCGTGATCGCGGCCACCGTCGCCGCCGGCGATTCGAGATAAAGCGCCACCGGCACGCTGATCGCACCCAGGAGGGCCGGCAACGCGACGTGCCAGGAGCGCACGCCGCGTCGTGTCGCATCACGGCTCCAGAAGTACAGCGCGAAGGCCGCGGGGAGATATGGAATCGCGGTGATCAGGCCCTTTTCGAAGACGTCGAACCGGGTGCCGAACTGCGTCTCGAATCCGCCGATGATCGTCGGCAGGAAGAACGCGAGGGCGTAGAGACCGTAGACCAGGCCGAAGTAGATGAGGCTCAACACCCATACGCGTCCGTTGAGCAGCGCCTTGCCGGCGTGCGTGGTGTGCGCGTCGGTCTTCGTATCGGCCTCGGCGGCCAGCGCGTCGGTCAGCCACTTCTTCTCCGCCTGCGTGAGCCACTTCGCATCGGCGGGTCGATCACTGAGGTAGAACCAGGCGACCACGCCGACGACGATGGCGGGCACGGCGACGCCGAAGAACATGATGCGCCAGCCGGCGAGGTCGAACACGCCATGCTGCTGCAACAGCAGTGCGGCGACCGGTGCGCCGATGACGATCGTCAGCGGCTGCGCGAGGTAGAAGAGCGAAAGTACCTTGCTGCGATGGCGCGCCGGCACCCACATGCTCAGGAAGAGGATCGCGCCGGGGAAAAAACCAGCCTCGGCGACGCCGAGGAGGAAGCGCAGCCAGTAGAGTTCGGTCGCGCTGGCAATCCAGGTGAAAAGCAGGGCGACGATGCCCCACGTCACCATGATCCGGGCCATCCACCGCCGGGCGCCGAACTTGTGCAGGGCGAGGTTGCTGGGGATTTCGAGCAGGATGTAGCCGACGAAGAAGACACCGGCGGCGAATCCGAACTGCGCCGCGGTCAGTCCGAGATCCTTGGTCAGGCCGTTAGGCCCGGCGAAGGAAATCGCCGTGCGGTCGAGAAAGTTGATGAAGAACATCAATGCAATGAAGGGAACCAAGCGGAAGCACACCTTGCGGATGGCGCTTCGCTCGACTTGCGAATCCAGTTCCACGTTGTCTCCTGGCTGAGCACATCCGGGTTCTGGGGGCATCGCTGCCTTGCACCGCCGACACATGTGCTCATTACGCCAGCTGGTATAATGACTATACGTGTTCTGAAAGTCCGATGTCAACGACGGTCGCGCGATCACGTTAGTTTCTGACTAAGTACATGATTCAAAACATATCCGTCCGGGTTTCGTCATTTGAAACTTGGATGATGAGGTGATAAGGTCATGAGCATGTCGACCGAAGCGATTCCGCGCCGGAAGCTCTACCAGGAAGTGCTCGACCGCCTGCTCGAGCGGATTCGCAACGGCGAGATTCCGCCGGGCGCGCATCTGCCTTCCGAGCGCGAGTTGATGGAGACCTACGCGGTCGGGCGTCCGGCGGTGCGCGAGGCGCTGCAGGCGCTCGAGC
Source organism: Burkholderiaceae bacterium (assembly GCA_035502095.1). Classification (GTDB taxonomy): domain Bacteria; phylum Pseudomonadota; class Gammaproteobacteria; order Burkholderiales; family Burkholderiaceae_F; genus JAKANT01. The sequence goes on along the minus strand of DATJUX010000029.1, from coordinate 15,651 downwards.
GCTCGGGCATCGTCGAGATCGCGCATGGGGAGCGCGCGCGTGTCGTCGTTCCAACTGCCGAAGCGCTCATCGAGCAGGTCACCGGCGGCGCGCGTCACCTGTTGCGCACGCAGCCCGATACGCTCGAGCACCTGAAGGACGCGCGCCTGTTCCTCGAGGTCGGAACGGCGCGTCTCGCGGCGACGAAGGCAACCGACGTCGACATCGCCCGCCTGCGCGCGCGCCTCGCCGAGCACCGGGCGTCGCTCGCGAATCTCGACGGCTTTCTCGCCAAGGACATGGCGTTCCACCGCGAGATCGCGGGTATCAGCGGCAATCCGATCCTGCCCGCAATCGTCGAGGCCGTTTTTGCCTGGGCCTCCGAGTACTACCAGTCGATCGTCCGTGCACCCGGCGCCGAGCAGCTGACGCTGGCCGAGCACGAGCGCATCATCGATGCGATCGCCTCGCGCGACCCCGAGGCGGCCGAGCGCGCGATGCGAGAGCACCTGACGCGCGCGAACGTCCATTACCGCCAGGTTGAAGCGGGACGACCGAACAAGGTGGAACCGCGCGCCGCGACGGCGTCGGTGCAGGCGACGGGCACGGCCTGAACGCGCGGAATCGCCGGTCCGGATCATGAAGAACACCGCGGCGCGTCTGCTTCTGGGACTGGTCGTTGCACTTGCACTCCCGGCTGCTCCTGCGGGGCCGAGAACCCAGGTCACGGTCCGCGTGACGGCGGACAAGGCGACCGTGATCGCATTCCTGCCGCCGGAAATGCGAAACGCAAGCGACTACGACTCCACTGCGGCGCGCGACTACGTGTCGCTGGCGATGGCCGACATCAAGAACTGCCTCGGCAACGACTACGCCTCGTACCGCGTGGTCTTCGCGGAGCGAATCGTCATCCGCTCGCGTGGACGCGAAGAGATCTTCGACCTCGGCACGGTCGCGCCGCTCGTGGGCGCCGTGCTCGCCGGGCCGGATTCGCCGAACGCGCGACTGCTCTTTGCGGGTGGCGGTCCGGAGGCGCTGACCCGCATGCTTCGACCCGCCGCGAGCGAATATTTCGCCAAGCGTTGCAGGAGTTAGAAGGCCCTCCCCCTCCCCGCGTGCCGGGGAGGGGACGTGCGCGCCGTGCGCCGACGAGTGCATCCGCTTCAACGCTTGCGACTCCCGGGTTTCGGCCGCCGCGCGCTCCTGGCAGCCAGTTCGTCGCGCTGGTCCTTCAGGAATTCACGGTCGACGAAATGCGCCAGGTATTCGATGTCGTCGGTGCTGACGCCGGCCTCGGCAAAGTGTTCCTTCCAGCGACTGCACACGGTGGCGACCTGCGCGGTCTGCGTGTGCGCTTCGGAAGGCGAGAGGCCGAACGAAGCGGCCTCCGAGCGCGCGTTCTCGAGCGTCGACTCCGCGCCATCCTTGCCGACGCGCAACTGCTGGTATCCGAGGCCCTGCGCGGTCGGCAGCACGTCGAACGCAGGCGCGAGCAAAAGGTGCTGGTTGTCGTTCATCAGCAATGCATGGTTCTTCTCGTGATCGTCGGTGTTGTCCATGAGGATGTTGAAGACCATCCGGCGATGCAACTCCTGCATCTGACGTCGAGCGGCGCCTCCCTGCACCGGTGCGCGCCGGCGCAGCAGCTGCGCGAGTTCCGGATATCCGGGTTGAGTGCCTTCGGCGCGCAGGGCCACGTGCGCCGATTGTGCGTGCAAGCGCTTCGAGCCGGGACCACTGCCTTGGCGATCGAAACGCAGCACGGCAAGGGCATGTCCGTCGAGGAGCCGGATTGCCCGGGTTTCCGCGACACGGATTCCTGCTTGCGCCGCCAGCGTCATGCATGCGTGCTCGACGAGGCCCGCATCGGTGGGGTCTCCTGGATCGGCGAATTTCACGACCCACTGAGAACCGCTCATATCCATCAGCGCCTTCGGCCGCGCGCCGCCCAGCGTCGTGCCTGGGGCGATGAGGCGGCGCTTGGCTTCCGCAATGGGTTCGTTGTCCAGCACCTTGCGCACCAACTCGTGCATTTCGTCGACATCGCGCAGCGTCGGCAACGACGCCGTCGGCTGCGGCACGTACTGCTCGCCCGACGTCGACACTCCAAGCGCCCCGAAACGCTCGTCGCCGGCGAAGTAGAGGTATTCCAGCAATGAAAGCCGGGGCGGCTTGTCGAGAAACCGGATCACGCGCTCGCCCCAGCGGTCCGGGCGTGCGTCATCGACTGCTCCCGCCGCGGTGTCACGTTGAACGGGCTGGTGCTCCAGGTCGGTCAGCGGCAGGTCCTCGCTCAGGGCAAAGCCGTGACGCAGCCACGCGTCGCCATACTGGAGCGAGACGCCGCGCGTCGTGTGAAGCAGGCGCAAGGTGCCGACGAATACGGGCTTGGCGGGGTCGCCCAGCCACCACAGATGCAGTTCGTCGGCGACGCGGTATCGCTCGATCATGCTTGCCCTCGCGTCGCGCGACCCAGGCGCGCCGCGATCGAAGCCGGCGCGCGCACGGAGCGGCGCTGGCGCGCTAGCCGCACGTCGACTTCGAGAGCAGCCAGGTCGGAGGCCGGCGCCGCGACGTCGGGCAGGGCCTGGACACGTCCCATCAGCCAGAGTGCGCTCGCGTACGTGCCCATGCTGACTGTCGGGTCGCCCTTTTCGAGACGAATGAGCGTCGGCAGCGAAACGCCGATGCGCTGCGCCCAAGCGCGCTGGGACTCCTTGCGACGGATGCGGGCAACGGCGAGATTCTCGCCAAGCTGGCGCAGCGCGCTGGCCGCGACGGGGGGCAGGGAAGCGGAAACCATCTTTGACTTTGACATAACATAAATGTAGTCAAAGTCGGCAACAAAATCAATTGTATGTTACTCAAAACCGAATAAAAAAGAGTGAGGCAGACCCCCGCGGGCCGGCGGCAAAGCGCCGCCAAGCCCGCGCGGGTTGCCCACGTGCTTCTTCCCGCGCTGGGCCCGCGACTCGCGCCGTCGGGTCAGTTCCCGGTCTCCTGACCCGCGTCGCGCAGATCGTCCAGGTCGCGCCCCCGCGTCTCGGGCACGACGTAGGTCGTCAGGGCGCCGATCAGGCTCAGGATCGCGACGTATGTGGCCAAGGGGATCCAGGACAGGATCGCCCCTTCCTTGCCGCCGTAGTGCGCGGTGCTCCACGCGATCATGGATGCGCCGATCAACGGCGCGATGCCGCCCGCGATCACCGCGGAGACTTCGCGTCCGGTCGCGACACCGGCATAACGATGGCGCGCTCCGAACATCTCCGGGAGCAGCGCCCCCTGCGTTGCGAACATGCCCCACACGCCTGCGAGCGCGATACACAGCACGGCGATGCTCGACGTCGCATCGCCCCTGCTCAGCACCCACCACGTCGGATAGGCGAGTACGAGTTGATAGAAGGCAAACCAGCGATAGACGGGAACGCGCCCGTGCCTGTCGCTCAGGATGCCGGCGATCGGGATGATCACGGCGCCGCCTACGCCCGCGACCAGCAACGCCAGCGGACCGATCGGTCCCTTGAGGCCCATCACGGTCGCCATGTAGCTGATCGCCAGCGACTGGTAGATCGACGACCCGCCGTTTTCGGCCATGCGCAGGCCGATCACCTTGAGCAAGGCGGTCTTTGAGTTCTGCATCAGGTGCGCCAGCGGATGCTGGTCGACCTGCTTGCGCGCCTCCAGCTTCGCGAACGCCGGCGACTCCTTCAACTTCAAGCGGATCCACACCGCCACCGCGATGATGATCACGCTGAGCAGGAACGGCACGCGCCACAGCCAGCTCTGCGAGATATCCTCGACGCGCACCAGAAGGAAGTAGATCCCCGCCGCGAGGACGGTGCCCAGCAGAACTCCCATGAAGGGCAGCGCGGCGAAATACCCGCGCCGCTCGACCGGCGAGTATTCGGCCATCAGCACCGCGGCGCCGGCCTGCTCGGCCCCGGCACCGAGACCTTGCAACAGGCGGCAACCGACGAGCAGTATCGGTGCGAGCATGCCCGCAGTCTCGTACGTGGGCAACACACCGATCAGCGTGCTCGCGGCGCCCATCAGCAGGATCGTCGCCATCAGCACGAACTTGCGGCCGTAGCGATCGCCCAGCACGCCGAAGACGATCCCGCCGACCGGACGGATGGCGAAGCCGAGGAAGTACGTGCCGAAGCTCGCGATCAGGCCGAGGCCCGGTTCCTGCGACGGAAAAAACAGTGGCGCGAAGATGAGCGCGGCGGCGAGGTTGTACAGCGCGAAGTCGTAGTACTCGAGAGCGCTGCCGATCGAAGCGGCCCAGGCGGCGCGGTACAGGTCGGCCGTGGTGACGCCGGCGCGTTGCGCATCCGCGCCGCCGGAGCCGAAACTCGCTGCGTCGTGCGCTGCCGACAGGACCGCCTTGCGACCATGTTCCATCGAACGTCTCCTCGCAGCGGCTTGGCTCCGGCACTCGCGGGCGCACGCGCTTGGGCGCGCGGTCGAAAATTCTCGCCGCGCCGCTTCGACGGCGTATTGGAAAAAGTTGCTGGCGCGTTGTCAGCGAGGTGCGTGCAACACGCCGCTCACCGGCGCCGGTGCGCGCGACGCGGTGGCGCGGCGGTCGACCGCACTCGCGCAGCCTGTTGCTGCAAGACGGCGAGCAAGGCCTGGGCACCGGGCGACAGCGTGCGTCCCTTGCGCGTGACGATGCCGAACGAATCCATGCGCACGCCGATCTCGATCGGCAGCACGGTGAGCAGCCCCGCCTTGCAAAACGGCCGCACGGCGACCTGTGGCAGCGACACGAGCATGTCGCTGAGTTGCAGCAGGTTGAGCGCGACGACCAGCGAGGTCGCTTCGACGACGTTCAGTGGCGGCACGAGTCCATGGGCCAGGAACATCGCGTCCAGTTCGACCCGTAGCGCCGTCCCGGCTGGCGGCAGGATCCAGGCCTGCTCCGCGAGATCGGCGATGCGCAGACCACGCTTGCGCGCGAGCGGATGACCTGATCGCGCGATCACGCTCTGCGGTTCGTCGCCGAGCGGAACAAAATCGAGTTCGCCCGGCTCCGACGTGTCTCCCACACGCGCCACGGCGAGATCGAGCGCCCCGGCCAGCAGGCGAGACACGAGGACATCGCTGTGATCGCGCTCGATGCGCACCAGGACCCGTGGACTGTGGCGCTTGAGTTCGGCCACCGCCAGCGGCACCAGGCTGGTCGCGGGGGTGACCACGGTGCCGATCGAAGCGGTGCCGGCGAGACCGGACTTGAGCGCGGAGATCTCTTCCTCGGCGCGGCGGATCTCCGAGGTCGCGGACCGCAGATGGCGGGTGAGGATCTCGCCGTACCACGTGGGTTCGACCCCGCGCGCGTGGCGCTCGTAGAGACGCACGCCGAGGGCGTCCTCGAGTTCGGCCAGCAGCTTGGACGCGGCGGGCTGCGAGATGCCGATCGCATCGGCGGCATGCACGATCGACCGCTTCTGCTCGAGCTGCAGCAGGAGCGCCATCTGGCGCATCTTCAGACGCGTCGGCAGCAAGGGAATCTCTCGGGTCCGTGCCATCGACTGTCTCCGGCGAGCTATATGGAAAAACTATATCCGATGCCGAAAAACCCATTTGTTCGATATATCTCCCCTGCGCACAATCCGGGCCAAGGAAAACACCGACCAGGAGACACGAGCGCCATCCAGCGGACGCAAGGACCGCCGAGCGGCACCCGCGCGGCGATTGCGATCCAGCGGCGTCTCGGCGACCCGATGCCGAACTCGAATCACTCCGATGGCCTCGCCTTCCTCCGCCTCGGCGCTGCACCATGCCTCGAGGTGTTCGCCGGTGATGAACCGGCTCGCTCGCGCCGCATCGTCCTGCAGGACGAAGTCGAAGTTCGCCTGGTCTTGCGCGGCGACGTCGACGTTGGCTCCGATGGCGCTTCCCATGCAGCCGGTGCGGCGATGCTGATGCTCCTGCCCGCGCGGCGGCTGCATGCCACGACCGCGGGCGCGCAAGGACATTCTTTCATCGCGTTTCACCTCGACCAGGATGCGCTGGCCCGCCTCGGGCCCGGCTCGCTCGCGGCGAGAGGTTTCGCGTGCGTCGACGCGCCGGGCGAACTGGTTGCGCTCGGACTCGAGACACAGAGCCTGCTTGCTGCCGGTGCGATCTCGATGCCGGCCCGGCTGGAATCGCTCTCCCGCATGCTCGGCGATCTCGTCGCTGCAATCGATGCCGAGGCGCCGCGTGTCAGCGCGTCGGGACCGGCCACGCGCGTGGCGTCGATCGAACGTGCGCTCTCCTATCTGCGCGAACACTTCATGCGGGAGATCAGCCTGCAGGACCTTGCGGCCGCCGCGGGCCTGAGCAAGTTTCACTTCGTGCGCCTGTTCGCGGCGGTGGTGGGCAGCACGCCGCACCGCTACCAGCTGTTGCTGCGAATCAGCCAGGCACGCCATCTGCTACGGCAGGGCGACGAGATCGCCGACGTCGCGCAGCGAACGGGTTTTTTTGACCAGAGCCATTTCACGGCCTGCTTCCGCGAGGTCGTCGGCGTGACGCCGGGCCGGTATCAGTCGCACCCGGTGAACGGTCCGGCCGCGGCACCGGGAACCGCCAGGCCGCCGTTGCGGGGGATGTCGACGGGGCGCACCGAGTCGCTGCGCCGGGTCTCCTGACGGCGACTCAGAGCTGGGCCGTCACACCGCCGTCGACGTACAGGACGTGTCCGGTGACGAAGCTGGACGCCTTCGACGCCAGGAACACGGCCGCGCCGACGAGTTCGCCGACGTCGCCCCAGCGACCCAGCGGCGTCCGGCCGGTGAGCCAGGACGAGAATTTCTCGTCGGCGACGAGCGCGGCGTTCAAGGGCGTCTTGAAGTAGCCGGGGCCGAGGCCGTTGACGCGAATGCCGTGCTTGCCCCAGTCGATCGCCATGCCCTTGGTCAACATCTTCGCCGCGCCCTTGGTCGCGGTATAGGGCGCGATACCCGGGCGCCCAAGCTCGCTTTGCACCGAGCAGACATTGATGATGCGGCCGCGGCGGCGCGGGATCATGTGGCGCACGACCGCCTTGGAGACGATGAAGAGACTGTCGAGATTCGTGCTGACGACCGCATGCCAGTCTTCCTCGGAGAATTGCTCGAGCGGCATCCGGCGCTGCATGCCCGCGTTGTTGACGAGGATGTCGACCGGACCGAACTCCGCTTCGATCCGATCGACCGCGGCGCCTACCTGCGCGCTGTCGGTCACGTCGAACAGCGCCTGGTAGACATAGAAGCCCTTGGCGACGAACGCCTCGGCGGCCGCGGCGAGTTTGGCCGGGTCGCGGCCGTTCAGCACGACGCGCGCACCTGCCTGCGCCAGGCCGTGCGCGAGCGCATGGCCGATGCCGCCCGCCGAGCCGGTGACTAGCGCGACCTCGCCATTCAACCGGAACAGATCCTCCGACATGAGCCCGTCCGTGTCCTCAGACGAAGAGGCCGAGGATCAGGATGAGGATGATGCCGACGACCGAGAGCAGGGTCTCCATCAACGTCCAGGTCTTGAAAGTCTCGACCACCGACATGTTGAAGTACTGCTTGACCAGCCAGAACCCGGCGTCGTTGACGTGCGAGAGGATCAGCGAGCCGGCGCCCGTCGCCAGCACGAGCAGTTCGCGGTTGACGCCCGGCACCAGCGTCACGAGCGGCGCTACGATGCCCGCGCCGGTGATCGTGGCGACGGTGGCAGAACCGGTTGCGACGCGAATCAGTCCCGCAACCAGCCAAGCGAGCAGGATCGGCGAGATGTGGGCATGCACCGCGGACTGGCCGATCGCGTTGCCGACCCCGCTTGCGACGAGGACCTGCTTGAAGCCGCCGCCGGCACCGATGATGAGGATGATGGCGGCGGTGGGCGCGAGGCTCTGGTCGAGGAATTTGAGAATTTCCTTGGCTGAGAAACCGCGTGCGGCGCCAAACGTGTAGAGCGACAGGAGCAGCGCCGCCAGCAGGGCCACGATCGGGTTGCCGATGAAATCCATCCACTGGCGGAACGGATTCGCTTCCGCGAAGGCAACGTCGGCGTACGACTTGAGCAGCATCAGGAACACGGGCAGCAGGATCGTCACGACCGTGACGGAAAAGCTCGGCAGCTCGCGTGCCTCGGGCTCGTGCGCCAGCTGCTCCATCAGCTCCGCCGACGCCGAGCCCGGAACATATTTCGAAATGAAGCTGCCGAACAGCGGGCCGGCGATGATCGCGGTGGGCAGACCGACGATGAGCCCGTACAGGATCGTCTTGCCGATGTCGGCGCCGAATACGCCGATCGCGAGCAGCGGCCCCGGATGCGGCGGCACCAGCCCGTGCACCACCGACAATCCGGCGAGCAGCGGGATACCGACCTTGACGAGCGAGATGCCGGTCCGCTTGGCGATGATGAACACCAGCGGGATCAGCAGCACGAACCCGATTTCGAAGAACAACGGGATGCCGACCAGGAAGGCGCCGAACATCATGGCCCAGTGAACCCGTTTCTCGCCGAAGGCGTCGATGAGGGTGTGCGCGATGCGATCGGCGCCGCCGGACTCCGCCATCATCTTGCCCAGCATCGTGCCCAGGCCGAGCACGATGCCGACGAATCCCAGCACGCCTCCGACGCCGTCCTGGAACGCCTTCACGATCTGGCCGACCGGCATTCCGGAGGTCAGCCCGAGGAATCCCGAGGCGAGGATGAGCGCGATGAACGGGTGGACCTTCAGGCGCGTGATCAGCAGGATCAGCGCGACGATTGCGATCAGCGCATCGACCAGAAGAAAAGCCTCGTTGCCCATATTGTTGTCCTTGCCGTCGTGAATGCCGCCCGCAAGGTAAGCGCCGCTGCCGCCCGCGTATTGGAAAAAAGTGCGCACCTTGAATGCTGCGCAGCAGGATCGCGAGCAACTTTTTCCAATACGCCGCTCCCGCGTCGCTCGGAGAATCATCGTCAGCGCCTCGCCGGCCGGGGAGGCTGCAGCATCTGTCCGTTTGCCGAACCTGACAGTCCACAGGAAGCCGGAGGTTGCCCATGATCGACGCAAGCAGCCTGCGTCAATTGTTTCCACGCGAAGGCGAGATCCCGCCCGAGTACCGCCTTGCAGGACCGATCCGCCAGACCAACTACCTCGTCAACGGCGAGTTGCGCACATGGCAAGGCGCCATGCAGACCGTGTATTCGCCGGTGTGGATCCGCGATGCCGCGGGAGCGCCGCAGCGCATCGAGATCGGGAGCTATCCCCTGATTGCGGAGCCGGAGGCCGACATCGCGCTCGAGGCGGCCATTCATGCCTACGGCGACGGCCGCGGCGCGTGGCCGACGATGTCCGTGGCGAAGCGCATCGAATGCGTGCAGGACTTCGCGCGCAGGATGGTCGCGCAGCGCGCCGAAGTCGTGAAGCTCATCATGTGGGAGATCGGCAAGACGCTCCCCGATGCGGAGAAGGAATTCGACCGCACGGTGCAATACATCCGGCAGACCATCGACGCGCTGAAGGAACTCGACAACAGCAATTCGACCTTCCAGATCGTCGAGGGCACGATCGGCCAGATCCGGCGCACGCCGCTCGGCGTGGTCCTGTGCACCGGGCCCTACAACTATCCGCTCAACGAGACGTTCGCGACGCTGTTTCCGGCGCTGATCATGGGCAATACGGTGCTGTTCAAGCCGCCGCGCTTCGGCACCTTGTTGTTCCTGCCGCTGCTGGAAGCGTTCCGCTCGGCGTTCCCCCCGGGCGTCATCAACACCGTCTACGGTCGCGGCAACGTGGTGCTTCCGCGCTTGCTGGCCTCGGGCAAGGTCAACGTGCTGGCGATGATCGGGTCGAGCCGCGTGGCCGACCAGCTCAAGCGCCAGCATCCGAAGGCGCACCGGTTGCGCGCGGTGCTGGGCCTCGACGCTAAGAACGCGGCGATCGTGCTGCCGGATGCGGACCTGGAACTGGCGGTCAAGGAATGCCTGTCGGGTGCGCTCTCGTTCAACGGCCAGCGCTGCACGGCGATCAAGATGATCCTGCTCCACAGCCGGATCGCCGAACCGTTCCTGCGCCGTTTCAGCGCAGAGCTCGCCAAGCTCAAGGCCGGCATGCCCTGGCAGGAGGGCGTGAGCATCACGCCGCTGCCGGAGGAGGCCAAGGTCGCCTACCTGAAGGAGTGCGTCGACGATGCGATCGCACGAGGTGCGCGCGTCGTCAACGAAGCGGGCGGCACGTTCGCGGCGACGCTCTACTGGCCGGCGGTGGTCTATCCGGTCAAGGAGGGAATGAAGCTCTATCGCGAGGAACAGTTCGGACCCGTGGTTCCGGCCGCGCCGTTCGACGACATTGAAACGGCGCTGCAGTACGTCATCACGTCGGAGCACGGCCAGCAGGTGAGCATTTTCGGCAACGACCCGAAGCAGATCGGTGCCCTGATCGACCCGCTGGTGAACCAGGTCTGCCGCGTCAACCTGAACTGCCAGTGCCAGCGCGGGCCGGACGTGTTCCCGTTCGCCGGCCGCAAGGACTCGGCCGAAGCGACGCTCTCGGTCACCGACGCGCTGCGCACGTTCTCGATCCGGTCGATGGTCGCCGCCAAGCAGATCGATTCGAGCGTCAAGCTCATCGACACGATCGTCAACGACCATCGATCGAACTTCCTCAACACCCGCTTCATCTTCTGAAGCCCGCTACCGTGCAGAGCAGGACGAAGACGCGACGATGGATGTGTCAGACGACCTGATCGTTTCGGCGAACGACGCCAAGCAGGTGCGCACCGCGGGTGTCGACAGCTTTCCCGCCGGTGTCGGTGCCGACACGCTGACGCTGATCGATGCGGCGGTACGGCCGCCCCGCGTCCTGGCGACGATCGAGGTGGCGACGTCGATCGTCGGACCGCCGCAGGCAGTGGCCATTGCCCCCGATGGCGCGCTTGCCGTCGTTTCGGCGACCAATCGCTACGACGCCGCCCGGCGCGAGCTCGTCTTCGAAAACCACCTGCAGGTGGTCGACGTGCGCAGCCGGCCGCCCGTGGTCACGGCGAAGATCGACGTGGGTCATCATCCGCAGGGCCTCGCGTTCAACCGCACCGGCACGCTCCTGCTTGCGGCCACCAACGGCGGCACGGTTGCGGTGCTCGCTGTCGAGGGGGCGCGCATGCGCCTCGTCGATCGATTGTTGGTTTCGAGCGGCCGCCTTGCCGGCGTGAGCTTCACTCCGGACGGCCGCAGCGCCCTGGTTGCACAACGCGACGAACAAGGCGTCGCGGTGCTCGAGGTCGATGGGTCGAACGTCGTGGATTCGGGCGAGCGCGTTTCCACGGGCGTGGCGCCTTATGCGCTCGACGTCGATGCACAGGGCAAGTGGGCCGTGGTCGGCAACGTCGGCCTCGCCGGTCTCGGTGGAGGAGCGGCCACGCGCAAGGGAGTCCTCGTCGGCGACGCCGATTCGTTCACGCTGATCGATATCTCACGGCGGCCGTTTCGTGCCGTTCAGCACGCCACCGTGCCATCGATCCCGGAAGGTGTCGCGATCTCCCCTGATGGGCGCTGGATCGTGGCGTTGTGCATGGACGGATCGAACCTTCCGGCAGGCAATCCGGCGCGGCGCGAGCGCGGGCGCCTGCAACTGTTCCGCATCGTCGACGATCATGCCGAACGCGTCTCCGACCTGCCGGCGGGCGAGTCGGCGCAAGGCGTGGTCTTCACCGCGGACAGTCGCTTCGTGCTGGCCCAGTTCTATGTCGAACGCCGCATCGCGCTTTTCGACGTGAACGGCGGCGCGCTCGTCGATACCGGCACGCGCATCGTCGTGCCCGGTGGCCCGGCGTCGCTGCGGGCGATGCCCCGATGAACCAGTGAGAGGACCATGAGACCGACCGTGCTTTCCGTTGCAGTGCTTCCTCCCTTCCTGACCGACCGACTGCGTGAAGCATTCGATTTTCACGATCGCACCCACGAGCGCGACGCCGCCGCTTTCCGTGCGCTCGCGCCGAAGGTGCGCGCCCTGGCTGCCAGCGGCGAAGCCAAGGTGACGCGCGAACTGCTCGCGCAGATGCCGGCAGTCGAGTTGATATCGGTGTTCGGTGTCGGCTACGACGGGATCGATCTGCCCGCGGTGCGCGAACGCGGCGTCAAGGTCAGCAACACGCCCGACGTGCTCACCGACGATGTTGCCGACCTCGCGATGGGACTCATCATCGCGGCCGCGCGCGAACTCCTCGCTGCCGACAGCTACCTGCGCGGCGGCCATTGGGCCAAGGGTCCGTTCCGCCTCACGCGCAAGGTGAGCGGTGCGCGCCTTGGCATCATCGGTCTCGGCCGGATCGGCTCTGCGCTTGCACGGCGCGCCGAGGCCTTCGGCATGAAGATTTCCTATACCGACCGGGCGCCGATCGCGGGCACCACTTACGCCTTCCATCCCAATCCGGCGGCCCTGGCCTCCCACGTGGACTTTCTCGTCGTCGCAGCGTACGGCGGGCCGACCACGCGCGGCCTCGTCGATGCGAAGGTGCTCGAGGCGCTCGGCCCCGAGGGAATTCTCATCAATGTCGCGCGCGGTTCGGTGGTCGACGAACCGGCGCTGGTCGCCGCGCTGCGAGCCGGACGGATTCGCGGCGCCGGGCTCGATGTCTTCGCCAACGAGCCGAACGTGCCGGCGGAACTGGTAGCGATGGAAAACGTCGTGCTGACCCCGCACGTCGCCAGCGGAACCCTGCAGACGCGCAAGGCAATGGCCGACCTGGCCTTCGCCAACCTCGAGGCGCACTTCGCCGGCAAGCCGCTGGTGACGCCGATCCCGGGTTGAATCGGCAGCGCGGCGGAGCAGACGAGATGGATGCGGCACGCTGCGTGATCGGCGTCGACATCGGGACCTCGAGCACGAAGGCGGTGCTTTACGACGGTGCCGGTGCGGTGCTGGCTCGGCATGGCGTCGAGTATCCGCTGCTCACGCCGGCGCCGGGCGCTGCCGAACTCGACCCCGACCAGGTCGTCGGCGCGGTCATCGAGTCGATCGCCGGCGTGGTGCGGGGTGTCGAGCCGCAGCGCATCGCCTGCGTGAGTTTCAGCGCCGCGATGCACAGCGTGATCGCCGTCGATGCGAAGGGCGCCCCGCTGTCGAAGTGCATCACGTGGGCCGACATCCGCGCGGCGCCGTTCTCCGATCGCATTCGCGCCTACGGTGGCGAGGCGATCTATCACCGCACCGGGACACCGATCCATCCGATGTCGCCGCTGGCGAAGCTCGTCTGGTTACGCGAGACGGCGCCGCAGGTGTTCGCCGCGGCGGCGCGCTTCATCGGGATCAAGGAATACGTGTTCCAGCGGTTCTTCGGCCGCTATGTGGTGGACCACTCGATCGCGTCGGCGACCGGCCTGTTCGACATCAGGACCCTGCAGTGGGACCGCGAGGCGCTTGCCGTGGCCGGGATCGACGAAACGCGACTGCCGGAACTCGTGCCGACCACGTACGTGATCGAAGGGCTGAAGAGCGAGATCGCGCAGAAGACCGGCCTTGCGCCGGGCACGCCCTTCGTCGTCGGTGCCAACGACGGCGTGCTCGCAAACCTGGGCGTCGGCGCGATCACGCCGGGATCGGTTGCAGTGACGATCGGAACCAGCGGCGCCATCCGCACGCCGGTGACGGCGCCGGTGACCGACCCGCGCGGAAGATTGTTCTGCTACGTGCTGGCGCCGGGGACCTGGATCGTGGGCGGCCCCGTCAACAACGGCGGCATGATCCTGCGCTGGTTGCGCGACGAATTCGGCTCCGACGAGCGTGAGACCGCGAAGCGGCTGGGCGTCGACCCTTACGATGTGCTCACGCAGGTCGCGGAGCGCGCCGGCGTCGGTGCCGGCGGTCTTCTCTTCCATCCGTACCTTGCAGGCGAACGGGCGCCGCTCTGGAACGCGGACGCGCGCGGTTCGTTCTTCGGCCTGGCCATGCACCATCGCAAGGAGCACATGGTGCGGGCCGTGCTCGAGGGTGTGGTGTTCAATCTCTACCTCGTGCTGCAGCTGATCGAGGAGACCGGCGTTCGCACCGAGCGGGTCCTCGCGTCCGGCGGATTCGCGCGCTCGATGCTCTGGCGCCAGATCATGGCGGATATCTTCGATCGGGAGGTCGTGGTCGGGAAATCCGCCGAAGGCTCGTGCCTCGGCGCCGCCGTGCTCGGCATGTACGCGATCGAGGCGGTCCCATCGCTGGACGTCGCGGTCGACATGGCGGGCCTGACCGAAAGCAGCCGCCCGATCCGCGCCAACACGGAGAAGTATCGTGAACTGACGCCGATCTTCGCGCGGCTGCCGGTGCTTCTGCACGACGCCTACAGCGAGATCGCGGCGTATCAGCGGCGCATGTGATGCCCGTCATGCAGTCGCCGCCCTGATCACGATGCCTGCTGCACGTGGAAGACGCGATGCGCTCGTGCAGATTGGCGAACTGGCGGCAGCATAGGGCGACATCTTGAGCGAGTATTGATGCCTCGGCCAGCGAGCGAAGCGGCCGCTTCGCCTGTAATGGCAGTGTCGCGTGGTCCGGCGCAAAGTGCGCGCTCAGGAGCTTGACCTCGAGATGAAGTCGGCGACGAAGCCCAAAACGAAGCACGCAGTGGCCCGCAGGATGGCGCCGGTCAGCGCGGTGAGCCTGGGGTTGACTTGATCTCGGGCAAGGCGCTCTTCGCCCGCCCGTCTCGTTTGCCTCCGAGTTGCTCCATCCTGCGACGCAGAATGTGGAAGCCGCTCTTCGGCCGCCGCTGCGCGCTGCCGCTTCCTCCCATCGCAAAGCTTGTGTATCGGGCCCCGCCTTCGGCGCTGCGGCTCTGGGGCTCGGCGGGCCGCGCATTCCGGCGTTGCTTCTCGCCCTCGCGACGACGGGAGTGGCCAGTGCCGCCGAGGACGCGGACACGGCGAGGGTAACGTCGACGAGCCCGGAGTTCTCTCACGGCCTGATCGAGCTGAAGCGCCAGGCCACCGCCCACGGCACGCCCGAAGAGAAGACCAAGACCGATCTCAAGTTCGACTATGTCCCGCAAGAAGGTGCCGTGTCTCTGCTACGGCTCGAACTGCCTTTCCCCGACGAGAAGACGACATTCGGCGGCAGCCCCTTCGATCCCGACTTCGGCGACGCGAAGATCCGCGTCGGTTTCCGTGCCGTGGAGATGCTGCCCCGCCGGTGACTTCGTTCGTGGAGCTGACGTTCCCGACGGCCGACCCCAAGTCCCAGGGCACCGGCAAGTACCGGTTTTGCGCCGGCGCGAAGACCGTGCTCCCGGTGCCTCCCGGGCCGGCATCGTTCGGCTCGCCCAAGCAGTCGTTCTCGGTTCAGGTGCAGCAGGTGTTTTCGTTTGCTGGCGATCCGGCTCGCAACGACATCAACTACCGCTACTGATCTCATACGCCGCGGGCAGGTACCGGCTCGCATGCCAGAGCACGCCGAAGCCGCGTTAGTTCTTCGCTGGAGCGATCTCCTGTTTCAACTTCGCGGCGGATGCCATCGCGTCGGTCGTCAGCCGATACGCAACGTAGTACTTGAAGATGTTCCGCACGTAGGTCGTCGTCTCCATGCCGATCTTTTCCGCGGTGACGATCTCGACATTGTTGAACCACTGGTTCGGATCGAGCCCGCGCTTCTCGGCTTCCTTGCGCATCCTTGCGATGTTTCCCGGCCCCGTGTTGTAGCTCGCAAAGGCAAAGAGGGTACGGTTCTGCTCGTCGAATTTC
>DATJUX010000028.1:0-155186 GCA_035502095.1 Burkholderiaceae bacterium | reverse complement strand
TGCCCGATTGGTCCAGCCCCACGTCGGGCGGGGAATAGAAATCCGCTGCTCTGCTGCAGCCGCGCCACGACGATCTCCCGTGCACGACCCACGAACGCCACGCTGTGCGGCCTGCCCTCCTTCATCCGCGCAGCCGGAATGTCCGCCCACAGAACACCCTCTCGCTCTTCGATCTCCTCAGTGTTGAGGCCACACACTTCGCCGGTGCGTAATCCCGTCCGCAAGGTCAGTTCGAGCGCATCCGCTACCGTGCGGCTGTAGGTATTGGGTTCTCGCATCCAGCGAAGCAATGTGCCCACCTGCGCCGGCTTCAATGCGGTCTGTTTCGGTGCGATCTTTGGAATCGCTCCGATCGTCCGCCCCAGAAATGGGTTGCCGTTCTTCACGCGCCCGACCGTAAGCGCGTGTTCCCAACAGGCGCGCAGTTCCTGCCTCGTCATCTGCGCCACACGGGGCGCGGTTTTGGCAACAGCCTTGACGATCTCGTGGGCGCGCTCCCGTGTGATCTCGTCAGCAGGCAGGTCTTGTACCTTCGTGATGGCTCGGCCGAGCATTCGGCGCGTCTCCGCGGCACCTTTGGGCTTGCGCGACGGTTCAACGACATCGGTCAGGTAGCACTCGACGAGGTAGTTCACCGTGTTCTGCTGGCGCGCCTTCTCGGCTTTCGCGGCATCCCGCTGGAGCTTCGCCTCCGCTCGCTCCTGCTTCTTCTGCACTACTGGATCAATGCCCTGGTCGAGTTCGACCCGTTTCTTGTCCCTTGCCCTTCGCGCCATCGCGAGCGTGAGTGGACCGAAGTCTCCGAGCTTGATTTGCCGGAGCGCGCCGGCTTTGTCGCGGTAGCGGTAAAAGAAGACGCGCCGCGCTTTTCCGTCCGGAGCCTGTTTGCCGCAGCGAACGCGAAGACCCGGCGCGTGCGGGTCCGCGATTTCCTCACCCGGTACCATCGCCATGATCTTGTCGGGCGTCAGTTTGTCGATCTTTGTCGTGCCGGTCCGCTTCGAGGCAGTGTAGGTTTTTCGCGCCATACCCTGTCGATTCATCGGTGTGGATGGAAAAATCGAAACCTATACCTGCACCTATACTGCCTGAGCGGACAAACACTTGCAAATTCATGTCCAGGCTTGTCTGACCGGTCGACACGGCTTCAGAGGAGTTTTCAGCGAAATCAGACGGATCAGGGGGCCAACATCAAGCACGACAACACCTTGAGCGACGCTGAATTCGCCGGACATACACCGATGATGCAGCAGTACTTGCGCATCAAGGCACAGTACCCGCGCACGCTGCTGTTGTATCGGATGGGCGACTTCTACGAGCTGTTCTACGACGACGCCGACCGCGGCGCGCGGCTGCTCGGCATCACCCTCACGCGACGCGGCACGTCGAACGGCGCGCCGATCCCGATGGCCGGCGTGCCGGTCGTATCGGTCGAGCAGTACCTGGCACGGCTGGTCAAGCTGGGCGAGTCGGTGGCGATCTGCGAGCAGATTGGCGATCCGGCCACCAGCAAGGGACCGGTCGAGCGCAAGGTCGTGCGCGTCGTGACGCCGGGCACGATCACCGATACCGCGCTGCTCAGCGACAAGGCCGACACCGCGCTCGCAGCGCTCGCCGTCGATCGCAAGGCGCAGCTGGCCGGCGTGGCCTGGCTGGTTCTCGCCACCGGCGATCTGCGAGCGATCGAGGTGCCCCTCGACCGCGTCGGAGCCGAACTCGCGCGCATCGGACCGTCCGAGCTGCTCGTGGCCGACGCCGAGCGTGCGGCGACCCTCGCCGAGACGACCGTGACGGCGCTGCCGGACTGGCACTTCGATGCGCAGCGCGGCGGTGCCGCGTTGAGGCAACAGCTCGGCGTGGCGACGCTGGCGGCGTTCGGCGTCGACGACCACCCGTCGGTCCTCGCGGCCTGCGGTGCGCTGCTCGGGTACGCACGCGAGACGCAGAATCACGAGCTGGCGCACGTCACCGGGCTGAAGCTCGAACGCCAATCCGACTTCGTTTTGCTCGACCCGGCGACACGGCGCAACCTCGAGATCACGGCGGCGCTGCGCGGCGACGAGCGCGATGCGCCGACACTGTTCGCGCTGCTCGACCGTTGCGCCACCAGCATGGGCAGCCGAAGGCTGCGCCACTGGCTGCATCACCCGCTGCGCGATGCGGCGGCGGCCACGGCGCGCCATGCGGCGGTGGCGGCGCTGCTCGAGGACGAGGGACATCGCACCATCGGCGAGTCGTTGCGCAGCCTGCCCGACCTCGATCGCATCGCCGGCCGCATCGCCCTGGCAAGCGCGCGGCCGCGCGAGCTCGCGGCGCTGCGCGATGCGCTGCCGCGCGTGGCCGCGCTGGCGGCGCTTCCCGGGTCGCCGTCGCCCCTGCTGCGGGAACTGGCCGGCGCCTGCGTCCTTCCCGATGGCCTGCACGCATTGCTGGCGCGCTCCCTGCTCGAGGAGCCGGCGCTCAATCCGCGCGACGGCGATGTCTTCGCGCGCGGCGTCGATGGGGAACTCGACGAGCTGCGCGCACTGCGCGACCACTCCGGCCGGTTTCTCGTCGACCTCGAAACGCGCGAGCGCCAGCGCACCGGCATCGCCAACCTGCGCGTCGAATACAACCGCGTGCACGGCTTCTATATCGAGGTCACGCACGGCCAGGCGGCCAAGGTGCCGGATGACTACCGGCGGCGCCAGACGCTGAAGAACGCGGAGCGCTATATCACGCCGGAGCTCAAGGCGTTCGAGGACAAGGCGCTGTCGGCGCAAGAGCGCGCCCGCGCGCGCGAGAAACAGCTCTACGACGAGCTGCTGGAACGACTGCTCGCGCACCTGCCGGCGCTCGCGCGCGCCGCCGATGCGGTAGCCAGCCTCGATGTGCTCGCGGCCTTCGCCGCGCATGCACAGGCGGCACGCTGGTCGCGCCCGCTGCTCGACGGGACGCCGGGCATCGAGATCATCGGCGCCCGCCATCCGGTGGTCGAGCGCCAGATCGAGTCTTTCGTTCCGAACGACTGCCGGCTCGGACCGGGCCGGCGGCTGCTGGTGGTCACCGGCCCGAACATGGGCGGCAAGTCGACGTACATGCGTTCGATCGCGCTGATCGCGCTGCTCGCCTGCTGCGGCTCGTTCGTGCCCGCGACCCAGGCGCGGCTCGGGCCGCTGGACCGCATCCTGACCCGCATCGGGGCGGCCGACGATCTGGCCCGCGGCGCATCGACGTTCATGGTCGAGATGACGGAGGCCGCGACCATCCTTCACCAGGCCACCGACCGGAGCCTCGTACTGATGGACGAGATCGGGCGCGGGACTTCGACGTTCGACGGCCTGGCGCTCGCGGCAAGCATCGCGCGCGAGCTGGTCGAGCGCAACCGCAGCATGACGTTGTTCGCCACGCACTACTTCGAGCTGACCCAGCTTGCCGAGACCGCCGCCGAAGTGGCGAACGTCCATGTCGCCGCCGCCGAGGTGCGTGGCAAGGTCGTTTTCCTGCACGAGGTGCGCGACGGTCCGACCAGCCAGAGTTACGGCCTGGCGGTGGCACAACTCGCGGGCGTGCCCGCCGCCGTCGTGCGGCGTGCGCGCGGACTGCTCGCACAACTCGAAGAACGCGCGGCAGGAACCCGGCCCCAGCTCGACTTGTTCAACGCGCCGGTGGCGGCGCCGGCGGCTCCTGTCGTCGAGGCCGATCTGCTGCGCGATCGCCTCGGCGCGGTCGATCTCGACGCGCTTGCGCCGCGCGACGCGCTGCAACTGCTCTACGAGCTCCAGGCCGTCGCGCGCAAGGTGTGACGCGACGGGCAGCCCTCAGTGTTCGTGCCCGTCGCCTTCGTGCAGGTCGCGGCGCGCGACAGGCCGCAGGAAGTCCGGGACGCGCGGATTTTCGGCCTGCGCGAGCTCCTCCTCGGTCGCCTTCTCGACCGAGCGAACGTTGATGAGAAACCGCAGGGCGCGGCCCGCCAGCGGATGGTTGCCGTCCAGCACCGCCACCGTGTCCGTGAGATCGGTGACGGTGTAGATGCGCCCGTCTTTGGGCTTGCCGGGCACGCCTTCGACCTTCATGCCGATCCCGACGTGCGCCCCGAGACTCGAGCGCGGAACCAGATGCAGCAAGCCGGGATCGTCGTCGCCGAACGCATCGTGCGGTTCGAGCCGCAGCGACGCCTCGTACCCGGGCTCCTTGCCGTCCAGCGCGCGCTCGACGGCGGGGAAGATGTCGTTGGCGCCGTGCAGGTAGACGAGCGGATCGGTCGATGCCTCGAGCAGGTTGCCCTGCGCGTCGTACATCTTCACCTCGAGGCTGACGAAGGTTCCGGCCGCGATCTTCACGTGCGAGCTCCTCGCTTATTCTCGCATTCGTGGCGACCCTTCCTCTTGCCCGCCTCGGCTCGATGCCGGTCGCGCAGTTCATGCGCCGGCACTGGCAGCGCAAACCGTTGCTGATCCGCGATGCCTTTCCCGGCTTCGTCACCCCCGTCGACGCCGATTGCCTGTTCCGGCTCGCCGCGCGCGCGGACGTCGAAGCGCGCCTGGTGACCGCGTTCGACGGGTGGCGCCTGCAGCACGGTCCGCTCGCCCGGCGGCGCCTCCCGCCGCTTGCGAAGCCGCGCTGGACGCTGCTGGTTCAGGGCGTCGACCAGCACGACGATGCCGCCGCGGATCTCCTGGCGCGCTTCCGCTTCGTCTCCGATGCGCGCCTCGACGACCTCATGGTGAGCTATGCGGCTGACGGCGGCGGCGTCGGGCCGCACATCGACGACTACGACGTGTTCCTGCTGCAGGCACGCGGACAGCGGCGCTGGCGCATCGGCAATGGCAACGCGCGCGACCTCGTGCCGCACCTGCCGCTCAAGATCCTGCGTCGTTTCGAGCCGGAGCGGGAGTGGGTCCTCGATCCGGGCGACATGCTGTACCTGCCACCCGGCATTGCGCACGAAGGGACCGCCGTCGGCGGCGGATGCATCACCTGCTCGATCGGGTTTCGCTCGCCAGCGTGGCGCGAGCTGCGCGAACCCTGGCTCGACATGCAGTGCGCACGCCGGGCGCCCGCCGGGCGCTACGCCGATCCGGGCACCGCACCGACGCGCACCCCGGCACGCCTGCCCCGCGCCTTCATCGATGCGGCGTTCGACGCATTCGGACGCATGCCGCCGACGCGCGCGGACGCGCGCGACGTACTGCTCACGTTCCTCACCGAACCCAAAGCCAGCATCGTGTTCGCGCGCCCGCAGCGTGCGTTCGGACCGCAGGCGCTGCGCCGGCTCGCGCGGCGCCGGGGATTGCGCCTGGACCGGCGTACGCGCATGCTGTATTCAGGTGGATGGATCGCCATCAATGGCGAACTGCTCGACGGCACGCGCCCGGACGCCTCCCTCATGCATGACCTCGCGGATCGACGTTCGCTTGCGCCGGCGCAACTGGCCGGCCTGAGCGCGTCGGCCTGGCGCCAGTTCGCTACATGGCACGCAGCGGGCTGGCTGCACACGCTCTGAAGCGCGCATGCTGGAACTGCCCACCGACGAATCGCGGCCACAACGCGTGGTGCTGGAATCGCGCGCCGACCTCGCGCAAGCGGTACTGGTCGTGCTGCGACGTGCGCGGCGCGAGCTGCGCTGCCTGCACCACGATCTGTCCGTCTTCGAGCTGGCGCAGCCCGCCGCCGTCGAGGTGCTGCACGCGTTCCTGCATGATTCGCGCATGGCACGGTTGCGCCTGCTGGTCGACGAAACCGACTGGCTGGAAACGCGCGCCGCGCGCCTGCGTGTGCTGCACCGGCAGCTGTCGCATGCGATAGAGATGCGGCGCGCCATCACCGACGATCCCGTCGGCGAAGATGCCGCGCTGGTCGCCGATGACGCGCATGTGCTCGTGCTGAGCCGTTCGGCACAGGGCCTGGGCGAAATATGGTTCAACAGCCAGCCGCGTGCGCAACCGCTGTTGCTGGGCTTCGATCGACGCTGGGACGCCGGCGCGCACAACCTGCCCGTCGATCCCCTCGGCCTGTAAGACACGTCCGACAAGGGCGGCGTAGTGCGCTGGATATAATCGGCCGCGAGGATGTCGGTGCGCCGATGCCTGCAGGCCCTCCGGTTGGTCTCTGCGTTTGCCGGCCCGCCTCGTACCCCAGCCACTCTCCGAGGACGCACACAATGAAAACGTCGCTCCTATTCGCTTCGATGACCGTGGCAGTTCTGGCTGCATGTGGAAAGCAGGCGCCCGCACCAGCACCCGCGCCGCCGCCCGCCGCAGCGCCGGCACCCGCCCCGGCAGCGCCAGCGATGGAAGAAAAGAAGGCCGACATGCCGGCGGATGCCAAGAAGGAAGAAGAAAAGAAGTAGTTCCTCCGCAGCAACGAAAGGGCCGGCTTGCGCCGGCCCATTTTGTTTGCCTCCGGGCGCGCGTCAGACCGTGCGCCAGCGGAGTCCTTCGTCCTGGTCGGCCACCGCTACCTCGTCGGCGCCGCAATCGAGCACGCGCGCAAGCGCCGCGCGCGCGAGCGCGGGCCGGTTGTTGCTGCGGCTGAGATGGGCGGCGATCACCGATGTCAGCGCGCGGCGGTCGATGCGCGCGAGCAGGCTCGCGGCCTGTGCATTGGACAGGTGTCCGTAGTCGCCGCCGATGCGCGTCTTGAGGAAGAATGGATACGGTCCGGCGCGCAACATCTCCGCGTCGTGATTGCACTCGAGGATGAAGGCATGCAGGCCGCCCAGGGCGGCTACCACGCCCTCGGTCACGGAGCCGATGTCGGTTAGGAGCCCCAGGTTGCGCGCGCCGTCGGAGAAGACGAACTGCACGGGTTCGACCGCGTCGTGCGGCACGGCATAGGGCCAGACCACCAGGCTCCCTACCGCCGCGGCGCGACCGGCGTCGAGACGCCGCCAGTCGCACTCGCGCTCGATCAGGCCGCAGGCGCGCGCCGTCCCGGGCGTCGCGTACACCGGCAGGCGCCGGCGCCGCGCCAGTGCTGCCACCCCGGCCGCGTGATCGGCGTGCTCGTGCGTGACGACGACCGCGTCCAGGTCGTCGATGGTCAGGCCGGCACGATCGAGACGGCGTCGCAGCTGGCGCAGGTTGAAGCCGTTGTCGACCAGGACGCGCGTCGGCCACAACCCGGGCGCTTCGACGACGAGCGCGTTGCCTTCGCTGCCGGAGCCGAGGCAGCAGAAACGCAGCACGCGGTCGCTCCCGTCCCGTCTAGCGCAACTGCTCGGTGATCTGGGTCAGGATCTTGGCACCGGTCGCGCTGCGCTCCGGATTGCCGTCCTTGTCCTGCACTCTGACGTCGGTGCCGCTGCCGCCGTCGCCCGCGACCAGGATGCGGAACTGTTGCGCCTCGATCTTCGGGTCGCGTCCGAAGAGCTTCGCGAAGAAGCCCTGTTTGTCGCGCACCTTCGCTTCGTAGTCGGGGTCGATGTAACGCACGTAGTAGAGACCTTTCGTGCGATCACGATCCTCGACCGTGAACCCGCCGCGGTCAAGGGCGACACCGACGCGCCGCCAAGCACGGTCGAACGGTTCGTCGATCTGGACCTTCGTATCGCCGGAGTCGGAGCCCGGAACCAGCCGCGCGTTCGGCGGCGGCGCCGCGGCCGCCACGACGCCGCCCTTCGTCGCCGCCGCGTCGACGGGCGCGGCCTTCGCAGTTGCATCCGGCAGGAAGCGCAACTGCATGCGCCGTAGGATCTCGGCCTCGAGTTCCGGCTCGCTCGGGCGCAGCTGCCAGATCGTCTGGTCGTGCTGCTTGTCGATGTAGACCTCTTGCATGCCGCGATGGCTGACGAACACCTCGGTCGTGTTGCCCGCGGTGCGTTCGATGCGGGCGCGGAACTTGTCGAGCTCGGAGGTCGAGTAGAACGTGTCGGCGGCGCTGCCCAGCGCCTTGCGCAGCCAGTCCAGCGGCAGGCGGGCATGGTTCTCGGCCCAGACCGTTTCGATGATGCCCATCTTGGGATCGTCGCGTTCGATGGTGAGACCGGCATCCTTGAATGTTGCCCGCACCTGCTCGATGACCAGCTCCGGCGGCAGGTCGACCGCGAGCCAGCGCTGCGATCCATCACGCTCCATGCGCGCGTTGGGCACGCCAGGCACGATGGTGGCCTGCTGGGCCGGCGCCACCGCCTGCTGCTGATTCTTGACGCTCGATGCGGTGACGCTCGGGACCTGGAACCGATCATCCTTCGGCAGCTGCGACAGGTCCGGCGGGATGTCGAGCGGCTTCGGTGGGGGCGCCTTGCCGTAGTCGATCTTGTCCGTCAGCTGGGTCGAACTGCAGGCCGCGATGCACGCGACGCCAAACAAGCACGCCAGCGCAAAACGGCCCTGTCGCCACGCCCGGTGACGTTGAAGCAACGACATCCGCACCCTCCCTGCCTGCTTTCCCGCGCGTTCGCTAGCCGAGGACTCCGGCTTCCTTTAGCGCGGCCTCGACGACCGGCTGCGCCGCCGCTCCGAGCGGCACCAGCGGCAGCCGGATCCCGCCGGCGATGCGCCCCATGCGCTGCAGGGCCCACTTGACTGCGGTCGGGTTGGGTTCGACGAACAGCTTGAAGTGCAGGGGCAGCAGCCGGTTGTTGATCTCTCGCGCACGCGCGATGTTGCCTTCCAGCGCGGCCCTGACGAATTCGCTCATCAGCCGCGGCGCGACGTTGGCCGTGACCGAGATGACGCCGTGCCCGCCGACGAGCATGAGCGCCAGAGCGCTGTCGTCGTTGCCGCTGTAGACGGCGAAGTCCTTCGGTGCCCGCCGCAGCAGGTCGGTGCCGCGCGCGAGGTCTCCGGTCGCGTCCTTGATCCCGACGATGCCCGGCACCGCTGCCAGGCGCAGGGTCGTATCGGTGGCCAGATCGGCCACGGTGCGGCTCGGCACGTTGTAGAGGATGACCGGCAGGTCGACCGTCTCGGCGATGGTCTTGAAGTGCCGGAACAGGCCTTCCTGCGAAGGCTTGTTGTAGTACGGCACCACCTGCAGCGTCGCGTCGGCGCCCACCTTCCTCGCGTAGCGCGTCAGTTCGATCGCCTCCGTGGTGGAGTTGCCGCCGGTGCCCGCGATCACGGGCACCCGCTTGCGCGCCGTCTCGACCGCGACCCGGATCAGTTCGTTGTGCTCGTCGAAATCGACCGTCGGCGACTCACCGGTTGTACCGACCGCGACGATGCCATGGGTCCCTTCGGTGATGTGCCACTCGATCAGCCTGCGGTACGCATCGAGGTCGAGCTGGCCGTCCTCGTGCATGGGCGTGATGATGGCAACCAGGCTGCCTCGAATCATGTCTGCGTGGCCCTTCCCTGCCCGTCCGGGGACGGCGTGATTCGGAATCCGGCGATTCTACCCGCGCGCACCGCTTGTGCTGTCAGCAAACAAGGCAATTCCGCGCGCGCCGCCCCGGATGGCGCACAGGCGCTGCACCCGTGCGCGGCGCGGCGCGGCGATTTCGCCGTCCTCGTAGGCAACGACGAAGAACCCCTGCGCGAACGCGTCCAGCAACTCGCGCGGCTGCAGCAGGAAGGCCGGATTGGACGGCCTGCCGAAGGCTTCGTTGCCCCGCGCGAAGGTCTCGTAGAGGAGGATGCCGCCGTCGGCCACGCTCTCGCGCAGCAACGGCAGCAGCGGCCGGTGCAGATAGTTCGTTACGAGCACCGCGTCGAAACGACGTCCCGCATAGGGCCATGGACCGGACTCGATGTCGGCGACCAGGAAACGCACGCGGGCAAGACCGGCGAAGTTCCCGGCGAAGGCCGGATCCCGATCGACTGCATCGACGCGACAGCCACGCGCGGCAAAGTACGCCGCATGCCGTCCTGCCCCGCAGGCCACGTCGAGCACCGTCGCGCCCGAAGCGACGAGGTGCGCAAAGCGGGTCACCCAGGGCGACGGGGCCTCGGTACCGTGCATGCGCGGACGCGCCCGCCGCGCGCTCAGCCGTACTCGAGGCCCATTGCCTCGCGCACGTCACGCATCGTTTCCTGCGCGACGCGGCGGGCGCGCGCGCACCCGTCGGCGACGATCTCGCGCAGTCGTTGCGGGCGGTCGAGAAACGGCTGCGCCCGCTCGCGCCACGGTGCCTGCTCGGCGAGCATCGCGTCGATCACCGGCTGCTTGCAATCCAGACAGCCGATCCCCGCCGACCGGCAGCCCTTCTGCACCCACTCCTGGCGCGCGGCGTCCGAGTACACGAGGTGCAGCTGCCAGACCGGACACTTCCCGGGGTCGCCCGGATCGCTGCGCCGCACGCGCGCCGGGTCCGTGGGCATGCGGCGGATTTTTTCCGCCAGGGCCTTCGGTTCCTCGCGCATCAGGATCGCGTTGCCGTAGCTCTTCGACATCTTCTGGCCGTCGAGGCCCGGCAGCTTCGGCGTTGCCGTCAGCGTCGCGGCCGGCTCGACCAGGATCGCCCGCCGTGTCCCCTCGAGGTAGCCGAGCACGCGCTCGCGTTCCACGCTCGACAGGCTCTTCGCCTCGCCGACCAGCGCCCGCCCCGCGGCAAGCGCATCGCGATCGCCTTGCTCGTGAAAGCGCGTGCGGTACTCGACGTAGAGCTTGGCCGCCTTCGCGCCGAGCTTCTTCGCCGCATCCCGGGCTTTCGCTTCGAAGCCGGGCTCGCGGCCGTAGAGATGGTTGAAGCGGCGCGCGATCTCGCGCGTCATCTCGATGTGCGGCACCTGGTCCTCGCCGACCGGCACGCGGCTGGCGCGGTAGATCAGGATGTCGGCGGCCTGCATCAGCGGATAGCCCAGGAACCCATACGTCGACAGGTCGCGGTCCTTGAGCTTCTCCATCTGGTCTTTGTAGGTTGGCACCCGCTCGAGCCAGCCAAGCGGTGTCGCCATCGCAAGCAGCAGGAACAGTTCGGCGTGCTCCGGCACCCGCGACTGGATGAACACGGTCGACCGGTCCGGATCGATGCCGGCGGCGAACCAGTCGGTCAGCATGTCCCAGACGCTCGCGCCGAGCACCTCCGGCGACTCGTAGTGCGTGGTCAGCGCGTGCCAGTCGGCGACGAAGTAGAAGCAGTCGAAGTCCTCCTGCATCTGCACCCAGTTCTTCAGCGCGCCGTGGTAGTGGCCGATGTGCAGCGCGCCGGTCGGGCGCATTCCGGAGAGAACGCTTTCGCGGGTCATGAGGCGTGGAAGTTCGGGAAACGGGCGACCGGGATCACGGATGTCCGGATCGCCGGGCGCGGCAGTCTAGCGCCGGCCACGGACGGTCGATCAACGGCATTCACGCGAGCCCGATCGCGGCGAGCGAACCGCGCCCGTGGCGCACCACGACTGCTTCCTTGCCCGTCAGGTCGATCACGGTGGTCGGTTCGATGCCGCTCGGCCCGCCGTCGATGATGAGGTCGGTGTCGTGCTGAAGCCGCGCGCGGATCTCCTGCGGATCCGACATCGGGACTTCGTCGCCGGGCAGGATGAGCGTGGTCGAGATCAGCGCCTGTCCGAGCACGTCGAGCAGCGCGCGGGTGACCGCATTGTCCGGAACGCGGATGCCGATCGTCTTGCGCGACGGGTGCGACAG
The DNA here is from genome assembly GCA_035502095.1 of Burkholderiaceae bacterium. GTDB lineage: Bacteria > Pseudomonadota > Gammaproteobacteria > Burkholderiales > Burkholderiaceae_F > JAKANT01. Next base: position 143,678 of record DATJUX010000028.1, on the reverse strand, counting down.
GCGCCGGGGCACCTCGCGCGTCGCCTCGAGAATGAAGGTATACGGGCCCGGCGTCGCCTGCCTGAGCAGGCGGTACTGCACGTTATCGACGCGCGCGTAGGTCGCGATCTCCGTCAGATCGCGGCACAGCAGCGTGAGGTTGTGCCGCTCGTCGACATTGCGCACGCGCCGCACCCGATCGACCGCCGCCTTGTCGTCGAGGTGACAGGCCAGGGCGTAGCAGGAGTCGGTGGGCACCACGGCGACGGCGCCGAGATCGATCAGCTGCGCCGCCTGCCGCAGCAGGCGCACCTGCGGGTTGTCCGGATGGACGACGAAGAGCTGGGCCACCGTGCGCGCTCAGGCGAAGCGGTGCCACACTGGAACGAGCGAATCCGACAGGTGACAGACGCGCCCGAGTTCGGCGTGCGATTCGGCCGGATCGTGGAAGTCGCTGCCACGCGAGGCTTCGAAATCGAACTCGTGTGCGATCTTCGCGAAGCGTTTCACCTGGTCGGCAGTATGGTTCGAAGTCGCCACCTCGATCGCGGTGCCGCCGGCCTCCTTGAACTCGGAGTAGAGCGCCCACGCTTCCGTCTCGCTGAACCGGTACCTGCCCGGATGAGCGATGACGGCGACGCCGCCCGCGGCATTGATCCAGGCCACGGCGTCGGCGAGTCGCGCCCAGCGATGCGGAACGTAGCCCGGCTTGCCTGCGACCAGGTACCTGGCGAACACCTCGCGCACGTCGGCGCAATGGCCGGTGTTCACCAGCCAGCGCGCGAAATGCGTGCGCGAAATCAGGTTGACGTTGCCGGCGTAGGCGAGCGCGCCGGCGAGCGCGCCGTCGATGCCGACCGCGGCCAGTGCCGCCGCCATCTCCTCGGCCCGGCGCATCCGGCCCGAGCGCACATCGGCAAGACCGTTGCGCAGCACTTCGCTCGCGGGATCGATGCCGAGGCCGACCACGTGCACGGTCTGTCCCGCATACGTCACCGAGACTTCGACGCCGGGGACGAAACGAATCCCGGCTTGCGCGGCCACCTCGCTCGCAACGTAAAGCCCGCCAAGATCGTCGTGATCGGTCAGTGCGAAAAGTTCGACTCCCTTTCCGGCAGCCCGGCGCACCAGCGTGCCCGGATCAAGCGTTCCGTCGGAAACCGTCGAATGCGCGTGCAGGTCCGCGTTGAGGTCGTGCAGCAAGCCCATGGTTTGCGGGATTGTACGGACCCATCTACCCGGCTGCCCCGAGAAATCCCTCCATTACGCGCGCCACTTCGGCCGGCTGGTCGTGATGCAGCATGTGGCCCGCCTCGGGCACACGCGCGATGGTGACGTCGCGCGCGAGGTGCGCGCGCCGCTCGAGTTCGGCCTGCTCGCCGGCCCAGCGGTGCGCATCGGTCTGGTCGGCCTGGACCCAGAGCACCGGGCAGGTGATCCGTTTCCAACATGCCTCGATTTCGGCGAACCGGTACAGGGTCGGATTCACGATCTTGTGCGCGGGATCGCCCGCGATCTGGTAGCGCCCGTCGTGCGTCGGCTGCGACCAGTGCGCGGCCAGGAAAAGGGACCGCTCCTCCGACAGGCGCGGGTTGGTCTTGCGCAGCCGGTCGGCGACCTCGGAAAGCGAGCCGTAGTCGCGCATGCGGCTGCCTTCCTTCAGTTCGTCGATCCAGCGCGCGTAGCGCTCGGGCGCCATGGCTGGTGCCATGTCGCGCAGGCCGAAACCCTCCAGGTTGACCAGGCGATGGATGCGCGCAGGCCGGACCCCGGCGTACGTCATTGCGACGTTGCCGCCCATGCTGTGGCCGACCAGGATCACCGGCATCGCGGGCGCGATCGCGTCGAGCACGAATTCGAGGTCGGCCAGGTAGTCGGCGAACCAGTAGCAATCCGCCTGCGTGCGCGAGGTGAGGCCATAGCCGCGCCAGTCGGGGGCGATCACGTGCCAGCCGCGCGTGAACGCGTCGACGACGAACTGGAACGATGCCGACACATCCATCCAGCCGTGCAGCATCACGATGAGCGGCGCGCCCTCGATTCCCCATTCGCGCAGGTGGTAGCGCAGGCCGCGAATTTCGATGAAGCGCGAGCGGGAAGGTTTCATGCGGTTGCCTGGGGCGGGCCGGCGGGGCGATGATTGGACGAGATAACGATACCAAGCGACGGGAGACGCATGCCCGATCAGTACCGCGCGCTGTACCGGTCGTTCCGCTGGCACGTCCCGCACGAGTTCAACATCGCCGAGGTGTGCGGCCGGCGCTGGGCCGCCGAGCGCTCGCGCGTCGCGATGGTTTTCGAGGACGACGACGGTCGCGCACGGACCTACACCTACGCGGCCTTGCAGGCCGATGCGAACCGCCTGTCGAATGCGTTGCTGGCGCTCGGCGTGCGCCGGGGCGACCGCGTCGCAATCGTCCTGCCGCAGCGGCCGGAGACCGCGGTGGCGCATCTCGCGATCTATCAGCTCGGTGCCATCGCGACGCCGCTGTCGTTGCTGTTCGGTCCCGAGGCGCTTGAATATCGCCTGCAGGACAGCGGCGCTTGCGCGGCGATCTGCGACGCAGGCGCGCTGGCCCTGGTGCGGGGACTGCAAGGCACCTGTCCGCAGCTCCAGCACCTGATCGGCGTCGGCGCCGCAGCGAATGGAATGGAATGGAGCGCGCTTCTCGGTCGCGCCGTGGATCGATTCGCCGCGGTGACGACGCTCGCCAGCGACCCCGCGCTGCTGATCTACACGAGCGGCACGACCGGGCCGCCCAAAGGGGCACTGATGCCGCATCGCGCGCTGATCGGCAACCTGCCCGGGTTCGTCGCCTCGCAGAACTGGTTCCCGCGCCCCGGCGACGTCTTCTGGTCGCCGGCCGACTGGGCCTGGACGGGCGGCTTGATGGACGCCTTGCTGCCCACGCTGTACTTCGGCTTCCCGATCGTCGGCGCAAAGGGCAGGTTCACGCCGGAACGCGCCCTCGCGTTGATGCAGCGCTACGGCGTCACCAACGCGTTCCTGTTCCCGACCGCATTGAAGATGATGATGCGATCGGAGACGTGGCGCGCTGCGCGCGACAAGGTGAAGCTGCGTGCGATCATGAGCGCGGGCGAGTCGGTCGGCACCGCCGTGTTCGATTGGACCCGGGCGTCCCTCGGCTTGACCGTCAACGAGATGTTCGGCCAGACCGAGATGAACTACATCGTCGGCAACTCGCACGAGAAGTGGCCAGCGCCGGCCGGCGCGATGGGACGGCCGTATCCGGGCCATCGTGTCGCGGTGATCGACGACGAAGGGCGCGAGCTTCCCGCCGGCGCGGCGGGCGAGGTCGCGGTGCATCGGCACGACATTCACGATGTGGCCGATCCCGTGTTCTTCATCGAGTACTGGAAGAACGCCGACGCGACACGCGCGAAATTCACCGGACCCTGGTGCCGCACCGGCGACCTGGCGCAGCGTGATGACGACGGCTACCTCTGGTACCAGGGCCGCGCCGATGACATGTTCAAGGCGGCGGGCTATCGCATCGGCCCGGGCGAGATCGAGAACTGTCTTCTCAAGCACCCGGCGGTCGCCAACGTCGCGGTCGTGCCCAAGCCGGATGCGGAGCGTGGCAATGTCGTCAAGGCATTCGTCGTGCTGGCAGCGGGCTTCACGGGCGACGCGAAACTCGTCGCGGGCCTGCAGGATCACGTGCGCGGCAAGCTCGCGCCGTACGAGTATCCGAAGGAGATCGAGTTCATCGACGAGCTGCCGATGACCACCACCGGCAAGGTGCAGCGACGCCTGCTGCGCGAACGCGAAGCCGTGCGAACTGCCGAAGCCTGAGACCCCGCGTCATCCGGCATCGGCTAGCTGGCGCGCCAGCGCCGCCGCAAGGACCGTGTCGAGGTCGGCCGGCGCCTCGCGGCCGGGGTGTGCATCGCGCAACGCCTGCGCAACGCTGGTGACGGCCTCCGCGCGATATATGCGACCGCTTGCGACGAAGTCCTCGAAGCGATTCGCGATCGCTGCAAGCGCGACGGGATCGGCGCTGGCGATGAGCACGGCGTGCGCCAGGACGACCCGTTGGTCTTCAATGCGGCGCCAGGCCTGCGCAGTTCCGGCCAGCTTGCGCCCGCCGACCACCAGGTCGAAGCGCCCGTCGCAGAACGAGCCTTCGGCCCTCTGCGTCGATGCGATGATTCCAAGGTGCGCGAGGGCGGCTGCCAGCGCCCCGCACAGCGATCCGTAGATCTCGTCGGTTCCGCCCGGTGTCCCCCGGGCGGTGCACCAGACAAGGCTGACATTCAGCACACCAGGGCCCTGCGGCACGAGGCCGCCGCCCGAGCAGCGCACCTGCATCCGCCAACCTGCTTCGCGCGCGGCAGCGCACGCGGCGGCGAATGCCGCGAGCCGTTCATAGCTGCGCGGCACGACTAGCCCGCGAGGAGCGGTCCACACGTGCGCCTCGGGAGAGCCGGTACGCGCCGCGCGGACCATCCACGTCTCTTCGAGCTCGCTGCCATCCGCAAGCGGCGCCTCGTGCACGGTCACGAGGCGGAACGTGGGCAGAGCCACTTCAGCCGGCAAAATGACGCTTGAGAACCGCGTTGATCTCGGAGGCCTTCTCGAGCATCACCATGTGGCCGGCGCCCTCGAATATCTCGACCGTGGCACCGGGCGGCGCATTGGCCGCGTGCGCCGCGGGGATGATGCGGTCCTCGGCGCCCCACACGATCAGCACCGGCTTGCCCGTAGCCTCGAGCTGCAGGCCGGGCGACGCGGTCTGGCGGCCCGCACCGAAGAGCGCGGTGCCAAGGGTCGCGAGCGCTTCCGTGACGCCGTCGAGCCGCTTGTACTTGAGCAGGTCGTCCAACATCTGCCGGCTCACGAGTTGCGGGTCTGCAAACAGCTGTTCCACGACCGGCTTCAGCTCGCGGCGCGAGGTGGCCGCGACAAAACCCTCGGTATACCCGGTGTTGATCTCCGCCCCCAGACCCGCGCTGTTGATCAGCGCGAGTGAGGCAACGCGCTGCGGATACGAGAGCGCAAGCTGCGCGGCAATCGCACCACCCATCGAGTGACCCACGATGTGCACACGTGTTACGTCAATCCGATCGAGGAACCGCACGACGAACGCGGCGAGCACCGCCAGTCCGGCGCCGGGCAGCTTCGCGTCGGACTGGCCATGCGCGGGCAGATCGATCGCGATCACCGGGTGCCGTTCGGCCACAGCGTCGAGGTTGAACAGCCAGTTGTCTAGATCGCCGCCGAAGCCGTGGATGAAGAGCACGGGCACGCGCCGCGCGGCGCCGCGCTGCACGTAACGCACGCGTATCCCCTCCACGTCGATGAACTGGTAGGCGGGTTCCGCTTCTTCCTCGCCGGCTTCGGGCGCCGGTACGACGTAGCCTGCGATGTACGCATCGACTTCGCTGTCGCTTACCTCGGCCGGCGCAAGGACACCCAGAAGCGCCTTGACGGGCAGCGTCTCGCCCTCCTGCGCGACCCGACGCCGCAGGAGGCCCGGATCGGGCGCCTCGACCGCATTGGCGATCTTGTCCGTCTCGACCTCGACGATGGGCATGCCCACCTCGATGGCGGCGCCCTCCTCGACCAGCCAGGCCGTCACCTTGCCCTCCCGCATCGACAGCCCCCACTTGGGCATGACGATCGGCGTGATCGCTGCGCTCATCAGTGCTTCCCTTCCTTCAGGGAGCGCCTTGCTGCGGCAACGATGCGCTCGGCACTCGGGATATAGGCGTCCTCCAGCACCGGCGAGAACGGCACCGGCACGTGCGGCGGCGTGACCATCTCGATCGGGCCCTTGAGCGCACGAAACGCGTGCTGCGCCACCTGCGCCGAGACGTCGGCGGCGATGCTGCAGCGTGGGGTCGCCTCGTCGACGCAGACCAGACGGCCCGTCTTCTCGACGCTTTCGAGCACGGTGTCGATGTCGAGCGGCGAGAGGGTGCGCAAGTCGACGATCTCGGCCTCGATCCCCTCCTTCGCCAGCGCTGCCGCCGCGTCGAGTGCTCGATGGACCATCAGCCCGTACCCGACGATGGTGACATGCTTGCCTTCGCGAACCACGTTCGCCTCTCCGAACGGGATCGCATAGCTCGCCTCCGGCACCTCGCCTTCGAAGCCATACAGATTCTTGTGCTCGCAGAAGATGACGGGATCGTTGTCACGAATCGACTGGATGAGCAGGCCTTTGGTGTCGTACGGTGTCGACGGGCAGACCACCTTCAATCCGGGGATGTGCGTGAAGAGCGGCGTCAGCATCTGCGAGTGCTGCGCGGCGGCGCGGAAGCCCGCACCGACCATGGTGCGGATGACGACCGGCGTCTGCGCCTTGCCGCCGAACATGTACTTGAACTTCGCGGCCTGGTTGAAGATCTGGTCGAAGCAGACGCCCATGAAGTCGATGAACATCAGCTCTGCAACCGGGCGCATGCCGCACGCGGCGGCTCCGATCGCCGCCCCGACGTACGCAGATTCGGAGAGCGGCGTATCCATCAGCCGGTCGCCGTGTTTGGCGTAGAGCCCCTTGGTGACGCCGAGGACACCGCCCCACGCGTCGCGTTCGCCGTCGCTGCCGGCACCGCCGACGATGTCCTCGCCCATGATGATCACCGACGGATCGCGCGTCATTTCCTGGTCGAGCGCTTCGTTGATCGCCTGTTTCATGCTGAGCTTGCGTGCCATGGTTCTCTCCCGGATTCAATAACTGACGTAGACGTCGGTGGTGAGATCGGCCGCAGTCGGAAGCGGCGCCGCTTTCGCCTCCTTCACGGCGCGCTCGATCAGGCTTTGCGCCTCCTTGTCGACGGCGTTCAATTCGGTCTGTGCGATCACGCCGGCGCCCGTCACCGCGGCGGCGAACTTCTTGAGGCAGTCCTGGTTGGCGCGGATGTCGTCCAGTTCGCCGGGCCCGCGGTAGGTCTGCGCATCGCCCTCGAAGTGGCCGTAGAAGCGGATCATCTTGCATTCGAGCAGCGCCGGACCACCGCCTTCGCGCGCGCGCTTGATGATCTCGCCGGCGGCTTCGTACACCGCAAAGAAATCGGTACCGTCGACCGTCACGCCTGGCAAGCCGAAGCCGGCGGCGCGATCCACATAGCTGTCCACGGCCACGCCGTAGTCGCGCGAAGTGCTCTCCGCGTACCCGTTGTTCTCGACGACGAAGATCGCCGGCAGGTTCCACACCGCCGCGAGGTTCAGGCTTTCCAGGAACATGCCCTGGTTGCTCGCGCCGTCGCCGACGAAGCTGATTGCAACCTCGCCCTTCTTGCGGAACTTCGCCGCCACCGCCGCGCCGCAAACCAGCGGCGCGCCCGCCCCGAGGATGCCGTTGGCGCCCATCATGCCCTTCGACAGGTCGGCGATGTGCATCGAGCCGCCCTTGCCGTTGCAGGCGCCGCCCTTGCGGCCGTAGATCTCCTTCATCATCTCGACCACGTCGACGCCCTTGGCGATGCAGTGGCCGTGGCCACGGTGCGTCGAGGCGATGCGATCGCCGTCGCCGAGATGCATCATGATCCCGGTGGCGGCCGCCTCCTCGCCTGCATACAAATGCACGAACCCCGGGATGTCGCCGCGACCGAAGTCCACGTGCAGGCGCTCCTCGAATTCGCGGATCGTGCGCATGGTCCGATACGCCTGCAGCAGCTGGCCGCGCTCGAGCGGGAACGGATTGGCGGATGGCATGGTGATGTCTCCTCTCAGTGGCTTCTCGAAGGGAGGCGGAACAGTCCGTCACGCGCAGCGACCTGCATGCAACGGGCCACGTCCACCGTGGGGAAGGCGTCTTCGCGCAGCGTGATCGTCACGCGGTCTGCGCCATCGAAGGCAAGCTCGCGCTCGCCGTCCAGTGCAACCACGCCGGCCTCCTGGGTGACGACGAACGGGCGCCCGGCGACCATCGGCTCCATGTGCGCGATGCCGACGGCGCGTACCAGCCCGGGCGCGATCGGAGCGTTGACCATGAGGCGGCGTTGCTGCGGGTCTTCACTCAGCTGCAACGCCAGCCCGCCCGGATCGCGTCGTCCAAGCGGCTGCAGCAGCCCGCCGATGGCCGACAGACCGATTGCCTGCGGGTCGGCGAACGTCAGATAGACGGCCGCCAGGCTCTCGGGCCTCCAGAGCGCTCGGGCGCCGGTGAATCGTTCGGTCGATATGACCGCGTCGACCAGCGCGACGTCGCGTCGGACCGCCGGCTGCTTTTGGCCGCGGCCCGCATGACCGGTGATCGCGACTTCGAGCAACTTGTTGGGGACGAGCGCCTCGGCCGGTGCGATCCGCCCGTTCGCGTAGAGCGCGACCGCCAGCGCCGTGATCGTCGGCTCGCGCATCTCGGGAAATGCGTTGTTGGTGCCGGTCGACAGGCCGGCGATCGGAATGTCGCTGCATTCGCGCACGACCGCGCGATGCGTGCCGTCGCCGCCGAGCACCACGATTGCGCTCACATGTGCCGCCTGCATCATGCGCGCGGCCTGGAAGGTGTCCTCGACGGTCGAGGTCGGCTCGAGATCGAGGAATTCGACCCGCGGAAACCGGTGCTGCAGGTTGTGTTCGCGCTTGAGCGCGCGCGCCAGCAGGGCGCGTACGCCGGACTTGTCGGGCATCATCAGGACGTGCTCCACACCCTGGCTTGCAAGCGCCGTCAGGACGCGCAGCACGATGTTGACGCGATCGGCCGTCTGCAGGTTGTTGGCGTTGGCAACGACGCGGCGAATGTCGCGCGCGGACGCGGGGTTCGCGATGATGCCGATCGTCGGGGTACGGGAGGCCATCTCTGCTCGCCCCGGTGCTCGGGTTGGCATGGTGGGCAGGCCTGAACGCAACGCTTGTGCCAATGCTTCGCCGGCGCTACCAGCCGGCGCCTCACAGGCCAATGCTTGTGCGAGGCTGGCGTGACGCCTGTCGCCGCGCGACAGGTGTCACAGGGCTACTGTCACACAGGCATGCGGCGTCCAAAGGCGCCGGGCGCGGGCGCTACGCCTTGCCTGATTGCCGGTTGGGGGATTCGATGCCGAGGCGTTTCATGCGCCGGTACAACGTCATCCGCGCGACGCCCAGCTGGCGCGCCACGGCGGTGACGTTCCACTGCGCCGCCCGCAGGTACTGGATCAGCAGCGCGCCGTCGTCGGTCTGCGGCGCCAGACGCAGGTTCGTGGCCGGCGTCGGTGCACGGCCACGCGTTGCATCCGGATTGAGCGCGTCGGGCAGGTCGCTCACCTCGATGAGGCCGCCTGAGCACACGGCACGCGCGAACTCGATCACGTTGCGCAACTCGCGCGCGTTGCCGGGCCAGGAATGCGCGTGTAGCCGTGCGAGCGCCGACGGCGATACCTGGAGGGCAACGGCAGCAGCGGGCGACGCCTGGTCCGCCTCGCCGGTGCAAGGCGTCAACATCCGCCGGATCAGCCACGCAAGATCACGTCGCTCGCGCAGGGGCGGCAGAGTCAGGTGCGCGCCGTTCAGCCGATAGTAGAGATCGTCGCGGAACCGGCCGTCGCGCACCCGCGCAGCAAGATCGAAGTGCGTTGCGGCGATGACGCGTATGTCGACCGGCATGGGCCGCACCGCGCCGACCGGGAGCACTTCGCGTTCGGCAAGCACGCGCAGGAGGCGCGCCTGGAGCGGGATCGGCATGTCGCCTATCTCGTCCAGGAAGAGCGTGCCGCCGTCGGCCTCCTGGATCAGGCCGCGCTTCGGTTTCGGGCCCGCACCCGAGAAGCTGCCGGGAAGGTGCCCGAACAACTCGCTTTCGATGAGCGTCTCGGGAATCGCAGCGCAATTGACGGCCACGAAGGGGCGATTGCGGCGCTCGCTGCTCTGATGCAGCGCCTTCGCAAAGTACTCCTTGCCGGTGCCCGTCTCGCCCGTCAGGAGAATGCTCACCGTCGAATTGACGAGGCGTGCTGCGCGTTCGATCTGCCGGTCGAGCGCCGGATCGCCGCCCGACAAGGCCGCCAGCGGCGCGGGCACCTGGCGCTGCTCGAGCAGGGTCGGCCTTCGCACGAGGCTCCAGCGCAGCGGCGGCGGCACCGCGTGCATGAACAGCACGCGACCGCTGTGCGCCAGCGTCAGTGCGCACTCGTCGCCGGGCTGTGAGCGCACGAAGCGTCCCAAGTCATCGAAACGCGCATTGAACAGACGGTCGAAACGTTGGCCGACGAGGCGCTCTCCAGGCATCAACGCAGCCTCGAGCAATACCTGCGCGCGACGGTTGTGCCCGATAACGCGCCCGGTCGCATCGAGCGCGACCAGGTACTCCGGATTCGCGTCGACGAACTCGGGCGAGGGATTGAGCTTGAGCACCCAGTCGTTGGCAAACCAGCGCAGGAAATTCGCGTTCTCGACGTGGTGTGCATAGACCTTGACGAGTTGGAGGGCGAGGTGCTGGCTCGACTTCGCCTGCGGCGAGGTCAGTGCCGAAATGTCCAGGATCGCGTTGAGCCGTCCGAGCGGGTCGTACACCGGGGCGGCCGTACACGTGAGCGGAATGTGCGTGGCGTCGAAGTGATCGTCCTGGTGCACGGTCAAAGCCTGCTGGGTCGCGATCGCGGTGCCAACACCGCACGTGCCGGCATGCTGCTCGCTCCAGTCCGAGCCCAGGTAAAGGCCCGCCTTGCGCAGGCTCGTGTCGAGCTGCAGGTCGCCTATGCAGTCAACGGTGACACCGCGCGCGTCGGTGAGCAGCACGCAATAACCCATGCCTGCGACCTGTTGGTACAGCGTCTCCAGTCCATGCCTTGCTATATGCAGGAAGTCTTCGATCCGCTGGCGGTGTTCGCGCAGACGCTCGGTCGGGATGATCACGGCCTCCTGCATGCGAGTCGGGTCGAGCCCGTGAGTGTGTACGCAGCGCGCCCAGGAGTCGCGGATGATCGGGTCCGGCGCGAACTCGGCGGATACAGGACGGCCCTCACCTGCCAGGGTCATCACCGCGTTGATGTGCTCGCGCTGACGCAACTCCATGGCCGTCTCCCGCTCCGCGGGCGCCCCGGTGGCGCTCTTCTCGATACGGAGCCTACACGGCGGCTGCACACTCGCACATGACGCGCCTTCGCACGCGCGAGGTGTCAAAAAAACAGCGGCCTGGTGGCCGCTGTCTTCGGCAAACCGGCAGTGCCCGGGCGTCGTCAGGCGGCGACGCGCACGCTCGGCGTCCCGATCGTGGGCTTGCGGATCGCCTGCTTCATCGCCTCGGCCAGCAGCTCTTCCCAGCGGTCGGGGGTGGAATCGAACAACGCCATGATGGCGCTGCTCGGTACGGCGCGCAGGCGATTGCGCCGCGCCAGATCATCGAGTTCCTGCCAGCCCCGGCTGACCAGCCAGCGCCACAGTTCCATGCTCAATCCGGCCTGCACGGACATCCGCAGGTCTGCGCAGTAAATCGTTGCACCGGTGTGCGGCTTGTTCACGAGGCGCCGGAACTCTTCGCGCTTGCGGCGCGCGAGCTGCGCCGGAGTCGGTGTCGAGAAGAACTGCAGCCAGCCCATGCCACCTCCGCACATTGTTTGCGCGACTGTATCGGTGGCGTAAATGTGATTCGATCCCGCGATCAAGCATCCCGTTGTGAGATCGCACCGACGGATTAACCGTCGGCAGGAGGTTGAGTGCCTGTGGTGGTCGCGCGCTGATTCGCAAGACCACCTTCGGTGGGACGGGCCCGTGCGACTGCGTTTTCGATCGCCTGCGCGAGCACTTCTTCACGCCGCTCGGGAGGACAGTCGATCAACTGCATGGCCCAGTCTGTGGCAATGTCGCGGTAGCGGCGCCGGTCTCCCTTGAAGAGAACCTCACGCCATCCCTGTGTCTGCAGCCAGCCCCAAAGCTCGACCGTCATCCCGGCCTGGACCGTCATGCGAACGTCTTCCCAGTAGATCCGGGCACCGACGCTCGGCCTAGGTCCGCGGCGTTGATGACCGCGCGGTTTGCGAATGTTCAGCAGTGTCCGCAGCCGATCGCGAACGGCCGCCGCGAAACTTGCCATTAATCCTCCTGCTCGCAAACCATGATGCCGACAGCATATTTCAGGGGGCATCCCCTCAAGGCGCTAAGGGGAATTTGTCCTATCAATGACGCTAAGTGCCTGTATTTCCTCTTCGGTGAAGCCGGCTGCGCGACGTGCGTCGAGATTGAATGGCCCGCGCAAAACCGGCGCACGATGCGTCGCAGCGGCCGCACTTTGTGCGTCCCATGGATCGATATCGAGCCTGCGGCAGACGAACTTGAACCAACGATTGCCGGTCGCCACATGGCCAATTTCGTCGTTCAGGATAACGTCGACGATCCGAGCTGATCGCGCGTCACCGGCGCGCGCGAACTTCGCGCGCACGGCCGGCGATGCGTCGAGTCCCCGCGCCTCGAGGGTGCGCGGGACCAGCGCGAGGCGCGCGCACAGATCGTTGCGCGTGCGCCGGGCCATGTCCCAGAGTCCATCGTGCGCCGGCAGATCGCCATAACGCACGCCGAGTTCCAACAGGCGGGCTTGCAGCAACGAGAAGTGGTGGGCCTCCTCCGCCGCCACCCGCACCCAGTCACGATAGAAATCCTCCGGCAGCCCGGCAAAACGCCACGCGATGTCCAGCGCAAGATTGATGGCGTTGAACTCGATGTGCGCGAGCGCATGCAGGAGTGCGGCCCGCCCTTCCTCCGACGCGACGCTTCGCTGGGGCACCTCGGCGGGCCGGACCAGAACCGGCCGCTCAGGACGACCCGGCACACCGTCGGGTTCGCCGAAGTCACGCACCGTATCAACAGTGAGATCCTCGACCGACAGAGCGGCGAGCGCGTCGACCTTGGCCGCATGGTCGGCGATGCGCAGCGACTCCAGCGCGGCCATCCGCAGTTCGGGCATCGTGATCAGCGGCGGCCGCGGGCAGCGCCGCGGGCCTTCGTGCCGCACACTAGAATGCGTCAATTCTAGGCATGCCGATGTCCCGCCTCGGCCCGAAATCCGGCAGCCTTGTCCGACACGTCGATGCTGCGCCGGCGACCCGGGCTTCGGCATCCATGGTATCCACGAGGTTCACGAGATGGCGATCTATCAGCTGGGGGACCGTGTTCCTCGCATCGACCCGTCGGCGTTCGTGTACGAAAGCGCCACCGTCATCGGACTCGTGGAGATCGGGCGCGACGTCAACATCTGGCCCTACGCGGTCATCCGCGGCGATAACGAACCGATCGTGATCGGCGACGGTTCGAACGTGCAGGAGTGCTGTGTGCTGCATACGGATCCCGGCTATCCCCTCACGATCGGACGCAACGTGACGGTCGGGCACCAGGTGATGCTGCACGGGTGCACGATCGGCGACGGCTCTCTGATCGGGATCCAGGCGGTCATCCTCAATCGCGCGGTGATCGGCCGCAGTTGCCTCATCGGCGCCGGTGCCGTGGTGACCGAGGACAAGGTGATACCGGACAACTCGCTCGTGCTCGGGGCGCCGGCCGTCGTCAAGCGCATGCTGAGCGATGCCGATATCGCCCACATGCACGCCAACACCGCCGACTACGTGCGGCGCGGCGCGTACTACAAGGGTGCGCTGAAGCGCATTGCGTGAAGGCGCACGACACCGTGACCGACCGCCTGCTCAAGTTCACGTTTCACAACGCACCGGTGCGTGGCGAGGTGGTGCGTTTGGCCGACGCGTGGCAGGCCATGACGGAGCACCATGGCTACCCGGCGCCGGTGATGCGCCTGCTCGGCGAGATGACCGCGGCGGCGGCATTGCTCGCCAGCAACATCAAGTTCTCCGGCAGCCTCATCCTCCAGATCCACGGCGATGGGCCCGTCAGGCTGCTGGTGGTCGAGTGCCAGCCCGATCTGCGCCTGCGCGCAACGGCCAAGCTGGACGCAGACGCGAGCATCGACCCGCACGCCGGCATGCGCGAACTCGTGAACGTGTCCGGGCAGGGTCGCTGCGCGATCACGCTCGATCCGACCGACCGCCTGCCGGGGCAGCAGCCGTATCAAGGCATCGTGAGCCTGCGCGGCGAGTCGATCGCGCAGGCGCTGGAGAACTACATGCGCCAGTCCGAGCAACTCGAATCGCGCCTGTGGCTCGCTGCCGACGATCGGTTCTGCGCCGGCGTGCTGTTGCAGAAGCTTCCCGACGCCGGTGGTCGCACGACACCCGGCAATGCCGATGTCGACGCCTGGGAGCGCACCACCGCGCTCGCCGCCACGCTGACGGCGGAGGAGCTGCTCGAGCTGCCGGCCGACACGGTCACGCGGCGCTTGTTCTGGCAGGAGCGACTCGATCACTACCCGCGGCTGGTGCCGCGCTTCGAGTGCCGCTGCTCGCGCGGCCGTATCGGGCGCATGCTGCTATCCCTCGGCCGCAAGGAGGTCGACTCGATCGTCGTCGAACAGGGTCGGGTCGAAGTGACATGCGACTTCTGCAACGCGCGCCAGGCGTTCGACGCGGTCGACGTGGCGCAACTGTTCAGGACCGGATCAGCGGACGACGTTGCGGTGACCGCGCATCACTGAGATAACGCGGCGGCCCGCCCGGGCCCGAGCGCGGTCTCCATTTCACGCCGGAAGCGCACCGCGGGCAGGTTGGCATCCAGGTCGACGTCGGACCAGCGCACGGCGGAGCCGGCGGCAACCGCATTGCGCAGACGGCACCCGTGCGCCAGCCCCAGCGGCAGTCCCCCGAGAGCTAGCGACGCGGCAGCCGGCATCAGCTTGCCGTAGACGGTGAATCCGCCTTCGCCGTCGAGGGCTTGCCCGGCGCGCAGATCGCGTTTCGCGGCAGCGACGACATCGGCGCGAAAGTCGATCGGTGCGCCGGTGGGTTCGCCACGCAGGCCGGCGCTTGCCACGCTGACACCGAGTTCCAGCCCGATCAGATGGAACGGCTTGTACATCGCCGTGTAGCGCCCCCCCGGGTCGGTGACGAGGCCGTATTCCCGGAAGCATCGCTCGACGTAGTCGCTGCCGCCGGCGATCACGACATAAACGCCCCAGCGCAGGTCGCGAAACACCGGTCGGCCATCGCGCTCGAGGCTGGAGATCACTTCGACCTGGCCGCGTTGCGCGAGCGCCCCGCCCTCGCCGTGCGGGCGCAAGACCCGCGCGAGGTCGTCGACGCCGCACGGCGGAAACGCGAGGCCCTCGGGCGCGGCCAGGCCGGTTGCGTTCGCCACCGCGCACATCTCGATGGCGCTCTTGGTTCCGTCGAGAAACGAGTTGAACATCTGCGCGTTGAAGTCGCCCTGGGCGACCGTCTGCGCCGAAAAGCCGTAGTACGGCCAGACTGTGTCCGGCGTCGAGGCGTGGTATTCCGGCAGGTACTTCGTGCCCTTGCCCGCGGCGACCACCTCGAAGCCGCAGGCCCGCGCCCAATCCACCATTTCGCAGATGAGGGCCGGCTGATCGCCGTAGGCGAGCGAGTAGACGATGCCGGCCTGCCGCGCCCGGCGCGCCAGCAGTGGACCGGCGAGCGCGTCGGCCTCGACATTGACCATGACGATGTGCTTGTGCGCGTCGCAGCAGGCAAGCACGTGCGCGATACCGGCCGCCGGCGACCCGGTGGCATCGATCACGATCTCGACGCCGCGATCCGCAATCAGCGTGCGCCCGTCATCGACGATGCGGACCTCGCCCAGTTCGGCTGCGGTCCATCCGGTCCGTTGCAGCGCTGCACGCGCCCGGTCCGGTTCGAGGTCGGCTACGAGTGCCAAGCGCACACCCGGCGTACGCCGGACCTGCGACAGGTACATCGAGCCGAACTTGCCGGCCCCGATCAACCCCACGCGCAGCGGCCGGCCGGCGCGCTCGCGCTCCATGAGCCGTGCAAACAGGTTCATCCGCTCAGGGCTTGCTACGCGGCGGGGGAGAAGTCGCCGCGGGGACGAACTGGAAGAAGGTCTCGTCGGCGCGGATCATGTTCAGCTGCATGCGCGCCTGCTCCTCGATCGCCTCGCGTCCCTCGCGCAGGCTCTGCACTTCGGCGGCAAGCGCCGCGTTGCGGACTTCGAGTTCCGCGTTGGTGGCCTGGCGCCGCTCGAGGTCGATCTGCAGTTGCCGCGCCTGCAGCCAGCCGCCGCGCCCGAACCAGAGCGGCCACTGGATCGCCAGCGCCAGCACGGCAAGCACGAGCGCGAGCAGGCGCATGGCGTCGGACTAGCGCAGGTTGTAGAACGCTTCCCGGCCGGGGTAGCTCGCAACGTCGCCGAGATCCTCTTCGATGCGCAGCAGCTGGTTGTACTTGGCCATGCGGTCGGAGCGCGACAACGACCCGGTCTTGATCTGCAGCGCGTTGGTGCCCACCGCGATGTCGGCGATCGTGGAGTCTTCGGTTTCGCCCGAGCGGTGGCTGATCACGGCGGTATAAGCGGCGCGCTTGGCCATCTCGATCGCCGCAAAGGTCTCGGTCAGGGTGCCGATCTGGTTGATCTTGATCAGGATCGAGTTGGCGATGCGACGTTCGATCCCCTCGCGCAGGATGCGGGTGTTGGTGACGAACAGGTCGTCCCCCACCAGCTGGATCCGCTTGCCGAGCAGGTTGGTGATGTGCGCCCAGCCATCCCAGTCGCCTTCGGCCATGCCGTCCTCGACCGAGATGATCGGGTACTTGTCGCACCAGGTCGCAAGCAGGTCGGCGAACCCTTTGGCGTCGAGCGCCAGGCCCTCGCCGTTCAACTGGTACTTGCCGTCGCGGAAGAACTCGCTCGCTGCACAATCGAGCCCGAGCGCGACCTGGCGGCCGGCTTCGAAGCCCGCCTTGTCGATCGCATCCAGGATCAACTGGATCGCCGCTTCGTGATTCTTCACCGTCGGCGCGAAACCGCCCTCGTCGCCCACGGCCGTGCTCATCTTGCGATCGTGCAGCAGCTTCTTCAGGGACTGGAACACCTCGGCGCCGTAACGCAGCGCCTCGGAGAAGCTCGGCGCGCCGAGCGGGATGATCATGAACTCCTGCAGGTCCAGGTTGTTGTTGGCATGCGCGCCGCCATTGATGACGTTCATCATCGGCACCGGCATCTGCATCGCCCCGCTGCCGCCGAAGTAGCGGTACAGCGGCAGGCCTGCCTCTTCGGCGGCGGACTTCGCGACCGCGAGCGACACCGCCAGCAGCGCATTGGCGCCCAGGCGAGCCTTGTTCTCCGTGCCGTCGAGATCGATCAGGGTGCGGTCGAGAAAGGCCTGTTCGTTGGCTTCCAGGCCCATCACCGCTTCGGAGATCTCGGTGTTGATGTTCTCGACCGCGCGCAGCACGCCCTTGCCCAGATAACGGCCCTTGTCGCCGTCACGCAGTTCGATCGCCTCGCGCGACCCGGTGGAGGCGCCCGACGGCACCGCGGCGCGCCCCATCACGCCGGATTCGAGCAGCACGTCGCATTCGACCGTGGGATTGCCGCGTGAATCGAGGATTTCGCGGCCGATGATGTCAACGATGGAGGACATGAGTGACGATCGGAGCCTGCTTGCGCAGGCCCAGTCCGAAGGTTGATAAAACGCGATCGAGGGTGGTCAGACGCCCTCGACCACGACCAGATTGAAATATTCCGTCGCGCCGGCTCGCTCGGCGCGTGCCGCCCGGTACAGCTCGGAGTCGTAGAACGCGCGCGCCTGTTCGTACGTCGGGAACCGCAGTACGACCATGCGCTCCGGCGTCCAGCCGCCCTCCAGCGTCTCGTGCCGGCCGCCGCGTACGAGGAACTCGCCGCCCGCGGCGCTGATCGCGCCCGGCGACAGCGCGCGGTATTGCGCATATTGCGCTTCGTTCGAAATCTTGATGTCGGCGATTATGTACGCAGCCACGCTGGGGTCCCGTCTCGCCTCGGCCATGCCGCCGAGCAGTTCAGGTGAATTCGCGCTCGAGGAAGCCGCGTCGTTTGGCGACACGATCGAGGTCGAGAAGTGTCTCGAGCAACTCCTTCATCCGGTGCAACGGCACTGCGTTCGGGCCGTCGGACTTCGCGTTCTCGGGGTCGGGGTGCGTTTCCATGAACACGCCCGCGACGCCGACGGCCACCGCGGCGCGCGCGAGCACCGGCACGAACTCCCGCTGCCCGCCGCTCGAGGTGCCCTGCCCGCCGGGGAGCTGCACCGAGTGCGTCGCGTCGAAGACCACCGGGCAATTGGTCTCGCGCATGATGGCCAGCGAGCGCATGTCGGACACGAGATTGTTGTAGCCGAAGCTGGCACCGCGCTCGCAGGCGAGAAAGCGGTCCTCGCTCAGGCCGGCCTCGCGGGCCGCGTCACGCGCCTTGTCGATGACGTTCTTCATGTCGCCCGGCGCGAGAAACTGGCCTTTCTTGATGTTCACCGGCCTGCCGCTTTGCGCACAGGCGCGGATGAAGTCGGTCTGCCGGCACAGGAACGCAGGCGTCTGGATGACGTCGACCACTTCCGCGACGGACGCAATCTCGTCCTCGGCGTGCACGTCCGTGAGAACCGGCACGCCGATCTGCTTCTTCACCTCGCTCAGGATGCGCAACCCCTCGGTCATGCCCAGGCCGCGGAAGCTCCTGCCCGAACTGCGATTGGCCTTGTCGTAGCTCGACTTGTAGATGAACGGGATGCCGAGGCTGCGCGTCATCTCCTTGAGCTTGCCGGCCGTGTCGAGCGCCAATGCCTGGGTCTCGAGCACGCACGGACCCGCGATGACGAACAGCGGGCGATCCAGTCCGACCTCGAAGCCGCACAGTTTCACGCAGCCACCTTCTGCAATGCCGGCCCCGTCCTCTCCTTGCGCGCGGACAGCGCGGCCTCGACGAAGGCCTTGAAGAGCGGATGGCCGGCACGCGGCGTCGAGGTGAACTCGGGGTGGAACTGGACGCCGATGAAGAACGGATGCGCCGGCAGTTCCATGATCTCGGGCAGCCTTTCGTTCGGCGTGCGCGCGGAAATGCGCATGCCGTGCTGCTCGAGGATCGGCACGTAGACGTTGTTGACCTCGTATCGATGGCGGTGGCGTTCGTTCACCTCCGCACCGTAGATCCTGGCCGCGAGCGTCCCCGCCTCGACCGGGCAGCGCTGCGCGCCGAGGCGCATGGTTCCGCCGAGGTCGGACTGCTGGCTGCGGCGCTCGATGCGCCCGGTGCGGTCCATCCATTCGGTGATCAGGGCGACCACGGGATGCGGCGTGTCGGGGTCGAATTCGGTGGAGTTCGCGCCCGCGAGGCCGCAGACATTGCGCGCGAACTCGATGGTCGCGAGCTGCATGCCGAGGCAGATCCCCAGGTAAGGCACACCGCCCTCGCGCGCATGCTGGATCGCCCGGATCTTGCCCTCGATCCCGCGCTTGCCGAAGCCGCCGGGCACCAGGATCGCGTCGAGGTGATCGAGCTTCAGCGGACCGCCGCGCTCGAAGGTCTCCGCGTCGACGTACTCGATGTTCACCCGCGTGCGGGTCTGGATACCGGCGTGCATCAACGCTTCGTTCAGCGATTTGTACGAGTCGGAAAGCTCGACGTACTTGCCGACCATGCCGATGCGGACCTCGTGCAGAGGATGCTCGAGCGAATCGACCAGCCGGTCCCACGCGGACAGGTCCGCGGGCTTGGCGACGATGCCGAGCTTGAAGCAGACGATTTCGTCGAGGCCCTGCTTGTGCAGCATCGACGGGATCTTGTAGATCGACGAGACATCCCAGCACGAGATGACCGAGTCGAGCGGAACGTTGGAGAAGAGCGAGATCTTCGCCCGCTCGTCCTCGGGGATCGGCCGGTCGGCGCGGCACAAGAGCACGTCGGGGTAGATGCCGATCTCGCGCAGCTTCTGCACGCTGTGCTGCGTCGGCTTGGTCTTCAGTTCGCCGGCAGCCGGAATGAACGGCACCAGCGTCAGGTGCACGAAACAACAGGACCCGCGGCCGAGCCGCAGGCTCATCTGGCGGGCTGCCTCGACGAACGGGAGCGATTCGATGTCGCCGACCGTGCCGCCGATTTCGACGATCGCGATATCGGTCTTGCCGTCCCACGCGGCGCGCGCGCCGCGCTCGATGAAGTCCTGGATCTCGTTGGTGACGTGCGGGATCACCTGCACCGTCTTGCCGAGGTACTCGCCGCGGCGCTCCTTCTTGATCACCGACTCGTAGATCTGGCCCGTGGTGAAGTTGTTGAGCCGCTTCATCCTGGCCGAGATGAAGCGCTCGTAGTGGCCCAGGTCGAGATCCGTCTCGGCACCGTCTTCGGTCACGAAGACCTCGCCGTGCTGGAATGGCGACATCGTGCCGGGATCGACGTTGATGTATGGATCGAGCTTGATGAGGGTGACTTTGAGGCCGCGCGATTCGACGATCGCGGCGAGCGAGGCGGCGGCGATCCCCTTACCGAGGGAGGACACGACGCCACCGGTAACGAAGACGTATTTCGTCATGTTTTGATGAGGCCCGCGCGCCGAGCGACGCGGGCGTTACCGGTAAAGCGGGAGTATACCGATGCGCCCCGCGCTAACGAGAAAAATCGGTCGCGAACCGCGCTCGAAGCCGCTCCCAACCCTCCGCGCCGAGGCGCTGCATCGTTTCGATGTTCCTCTGGTAGATCGCCGAGGGATCGGCAATGGCCGCGACCGCTCCTTCGATGCTCGCCTCACGCAGCAGGTGCAGGATCGGAAACGGCGAGCGGTTGGTGCAATTTCCCGGATCCTCGGCCCGGGTTCCCGCGAACCGGTAGTCCGGATGGAAGCTCGCGAGCTGGACCTCTCCACGCATGCCGAGTTCGTCCACCAGCGCATCGGCGACAGCGAGAAAGTCGTTGAACGCGAGGAAATCGGAGAGAACCCAGGGATGGATGAGGAGTGTGGTCTCGACAGTCCGAGGCTCGACCGCCGCAAGGAGCCGCAGTTCCTCGACGAGATCGACGCCCAGTGCTTCCAGGTCCGTTGCATGGCTGACGCGGAAGCGGACCCGATGCGCGGCGACCACCGGCGGCGCGAACGGGCACAGGTTCAGGCCGATCACCGCGGCGTCGATCCACCGCCGGGTCACGTCCACGACCTGCTCGTCGCGCGTGGCATCCATGACGCGTCAGCGGCCCACGGGCGGCACCGCGATCGATTTCTTTTCCAGCACCTTGCGCAGCCGGTCCGGATAGTCGGTGATCAAGCCGTCCACGCCGAGATCGACGAGGCGCGCCATCTCCGCAGGATCGTTGACGGTCCAGGGCAGCACCTTCAACCCGAGCGCATGCGCTTCGGCGCCCAGGGCCGGCGTCAGGTTGCGCCAGAACATGGACCAGGTCTCGCAGCCGGCCGCCTTGACCAGGCGCGGTAGCGAGCCGTAATCGGCCGCCCGCAGCCCCGCATGCCACGGCGAAGCGCCGCTCGCGTCGGCGACGATCGTATTCATCGATTCGGAGGCGATCGTCAAGCACACGGTCTCCTGGCGCGGGCGCAACCGCTTGATCTCGACCAGGGTCCGCCAGTCGAACGATTCGACCGTGATGCGTCCGGCCATCCCCGAACGGTCGATTGCGGCGACGACCAGGCGCGCGAACTGTTCGACCGACGGTGTCGCGCCGCCGCTGGTCGGAGTGATCTTGGTTTCGATGTTGAGGCGAACCTCGGGCCCGTGCGCGCGCACGACCGCCACGAGCTCATCGAGTGTCGGTACCCTTTCTCCGTCGGCCGGAACCTGTTGCGGCCAGCTGCGGGCATAGGCGCTGGCCGGGTTGAGTCGGCCGACGTCGAAGCGGCGCAGTTCCGCAAGATCGAGCGAACGAATGTTGGGACCCGGCCCGGTCAGCCACGCTCCCGTTGCATCCCGGGTGAGAGCGGGATTCAGGTAGGGCTCGTGCGACAGAACCAGCACGTCGTCGCGCGTGACGGCGAGGTCCGTCTCGAGCGAGGTCACTCCGATGGCGAGCGCACGCCGGAATGCCGCGAGCGTGTTCTCGGGCGCAAGCCCTCGCGTTCCGCGGTGTCCCTGCAGATCGAACGCCGCGGCGCAGAGCGGCGCGACGAGCAGCGCCAGGACCAGAAGCCGGGTCGACCGCCGCCGTGTCATGCGACCTGCGCACCGCGCTCGAGCAGCAGGGCGCGCAGCAGCGAGCGATGGCAACGCGCCTCGTCGGCGCAATAGCAGCCGACCGAGAACCGGGCCTCGTGCGACAGGGCCGCCAGCAGGTCCAGAACACGGGCGGCGGGTGGTTCCTTCATCTCGAGCCGGTATGCGCGTGCAAACGCCTTCCAAGCGCGTTCGTCGGAAGCGGCCTGGCCGCGCTTGAGTAGTTGCTCGCTCGGCGCAAGATTCGGCAGCCAGACATCGTAGAAGCCACGCTGCGCGAACTCCGCCTTCGGCACGCCGCGCGGCGGGCGGCGCACCGTGCCGATGCGCAGGCCCTCGTCAGCAAGGCGCGGGCTGCCAAGCCTTACGATTCGCACCGTCATGCTTCCTCCGGTCGACTGCTTCGCTCGATGATCGCACGCTCGAGGAAGGCGCATCTATGAACGCCCCGCCGGCCGGGCGCCGTGCCCGGGGTGCGCAGCGCTTTGCGGGAATCGACGCGCTGCGCGGATTCGCGGTCGTGCAGATGATCTGCTACCACTTCATCTACGACCTGAACTACTTCGGCTGGGTGCGGCTGGCGATGACGCGCGACCACCCGTGGGTCGCCTGGCGCACGGCCATCGTCACCCAGTTCCTGCTACTGGTCGGCGTGAGCCTCGTTCTGCGCAGCGCGTTCAAGCCGGCCTGGTCGGATTTCTGGCGCCGTTGGCTGCAGATCGCCGGCGCCGCCGCACTCGTATCGGCAGGAACCTGGTGGATGTTCCGGGACAAGTTCATCTACTTCGGCATCCTGCACTACGTCACCGTGGCCTTGATCCTGGCGCGCCTGCTGGTCCCGCTCGGGCGGTTGAACCTCGCGCTCGGGATCGTCGCCCTGCTGGTGGGATTGCTGTTCAAGGACGCGGCGTTCAACCCGACCGAACTCAACTGGATCGGCTTCACGACGCGCCTGCCGGTGACCGAAGACTACGTGCCGGTCTTTCCCTGGATCGGGGTGACGCTGGTCGGCGTCGGCCTCGGCGCGCTATGGCAGCGCAGCCGGTTCGCGGTGGCGCCCGCCTTGAGCGGCCCGAACGCGGCACCGCCGCGCCTGCTGGTCTTTCTCGGTTCGTGGGCCTTGACCGTGTACCTCGCTCACCAGCCGATCCTGCTCGGCGTGTTGTGGCTGGTCAAGAGACTGAGCGGATAGACACGGAGCGGCGCGGGCCCGGCGTGCGCAGCCATTCGGGCTGCAGCGTCACGTGCTCGATATGGAACTCGTCGCGCAACAGCACGCGCGCGCGGCCGAGGATCGTGGGCCACTGCTCGACATCCTCGACCAGGACATGCGCGGACAAGGCGCAGCGGCCAGGTGCCATCGCCCAGACGTGCAGATCGTGCACCGAGCGCACGCCGGGGATGCGCGCGAGCGCGAGCCCCACCTTGGGGAAATCGATGTGGCGCGGGACCGCGTCGAGCAACACTTGCGCCGATTCGCGCAGCACGAGCAGCGTCGAGCGCAGGATCAATCCGCCGACCAGCATCGAGAGCAATGGATCGATCGGGTAGTAGGCGGTGAAGTAGATGATGACCCCGGCGGCGATCGCCGCCACCGAGCCGAGCAGATCGCCGAGCACATGCAGCAGGGCCGCGCGGGTGTTGATGTTGTCGCCGTCGCGCGCGAGCACCCAGGCGACCACCAGGTTGACGAGCAGACCTACGGAAGCGATGAGGAACACCGATTCCCCGTTGACGGCGCGCGGGTCGCGCAGGCGGTCGACCGATTCGACGAACAGCCACACCACGACGGCGAGCATCACCAGCGCGTTGACGAAGGCCGCGATTACCTCGGCACGGCCCAGCCCGTACGAATGCCGCGCCGAGGGCGGCCGGCGCGCCACGACGCTTGCCGCCAGCGCAAACAACAACGCCGCCGCGTCGGTCACCATGTGCCCGGCGTCGGCGAGCAACGCCAGCGATCCCGACCAGAGTCCTCCCGCGACCTCGACCAGCGCGTAACTGGCAGTCAGCACGACCGCGAGCACCAGCGCCCGCGAACCGCGCGCAGAGGGCGGGTGCGCGTGGTCATGGGCGCCGTGGTGATGATGCTCGCCGCCGTGTTGGTGCGTGCTCATGCGCGACCGGCAGCCCGGCCGTTGAATTCAGGCCGCGGCGAGGCTCGACAATCGAACGTGGCAGCCGGTCTTCAGGCGGACCTCGTCGCTGGTGATCCCTGGTGCGAGTTCGACGGCGGTCAATCCGGCCGGCATGACATCGAACACGCCGAGGTCGGAGATAATGCGGTTGACGACACCGACGCCGGTGAGCGGCAGGGTGCACTGCTGCAGGATCTTGTGCTCGCCGTTCTTTGCGCAGTGTTCCATCAGCACCACCACGCGCCCCACGCCGGCGACCAGGTCCATCGCGCCGCCCATGCCCTTGACCAGCTTGCCCGGGATCATCCAGTTCGCGAGGTCGCCCTTCTCGCTCACCTGCATCGCGCCGAGGATCGCAAGGTCGATGTGTCCGCCGCGGATCATCGCGAACGAGTCCGCGCTCGAGAAGAAGCTCGAGCCCGCCAGGGCGGTCACCAGTTGCTTGCCCGCGTTGATCAGGTCGGGGTCGATCTCCGCTTCGGTCGGAAACGGCCCGATGCCGAGCAGGCCGTTTTCCGACTGCAGCATGACATCCATGCCGGCCGGAATGTAGTTGGCAACCAGCGTCGGCAAGCCGATGCCGAGGTTGACGTAGAAACCGTCGCGCAATTCCTTGGCAGCGCGCGCCGCCATCTGTTCCCTGTCCCAGGCCATCGCTCCCTTCCCTTCTACTTCGCGCGCACCGTACGCTGTTCGATCCGCTTCTCCGGCTTGCCGTTGACCACGATCCGCCGCACGAATATGCCCGGGGTGTGCACGAGATCCGGATCGAGCGCGCCGTTTTCCACGATCTCCTCCACCTCGGCGACCGTCACCTTGCCGCACATCGCGACCACCGGATTGAAGTTGCGCGCGGTCTTGCGATACACGAGGTTGCCTTGGGCGTCTGCCTTCCAGGCCTTGACCAGCGACACGTCGGCGCGGATGCCGCGTTCCATGACGTATCTCTTGCCGTCGAAATCGCGCACCTCCTTGCCCTCGGCCACCACGGTGCCCACGCCGGTGCGGGTAAAGAAGGCCGGAATGCCGGCGCCGCCGGCGCGCATGCGCTCGGCGAGCGTGCCCTGCGGCGTGAATTCGAGTTGCAATTCACCGGCGAGATACTGGCGCTCGAACTCCTTGTTCTCGCCGACGTAGGACGAAACCATCTTGCTGATCTGGCGCGTCGTCAGCAGTATGCCGAGACCGAATCCGTCGACACCCGCGTTGTTGCTGACGCAGGTGAGCCGCTGCACGCCCGAGTCGCGCAGGGCGGCGATCAATGCCTCCGGGATTCCGCACAAACCGAAACCGCCGACAGCGATGGTCTGGCCGTCCTTGACTACATCGGCCAGCGCGGCAGCGGCGGTCGGATAAAGCTTCTTCATTCGGGTTCTCCAATCGCGGGCAGCGCGACCACCGGTACGAGCGCGCCGCGGGAATTCTATGCAATTGCCGCGCGCACCGCCTCCGGCCACGGTTCGGTCCTGTTGGCGACGTAGTCGAACCAGACGAGTACCGAGCGACCCGTTGCGTACTTCGTGCCCGGCTCATCGGTGCGCTCGATCTCGAGGCTCATCTCCACGCTCGAGCGGCCGAGCTTCGTGATCCGCTGCGTCACGCGCGCCACGCCGGGGTACGTCATTGCACGCCGGAAGTCGCACGAAACGTGGGCGAGGATCGGCGCGTGCCCGGTGGGCAGGGTGGAAAAGCCGATCCGGCGGAACCACTGGATGCGCGCCTCTTCCATCAAGCGGAAGTAGATGGTGTTGTTCAGATGCGCCATGGCATCCATGTCGCCCCAGCGCAACGGAACGTCGCAGACGAACTCCTTCATGTCACCGATAGCCCGTCGTCGGCGGCGACGACCGCGCCATTGATGAACTGCGATTCGTCCGCCACGAGCATCAGGAGCGCCGTGTCGAGATCCTCTGGCAGACCGACCCGCCGCCGCGGCAGGATCTGGATCAGCTTGCGGCCGCCATCGGTGTCCCAGTAGTCCTCGTTGATCTCGGTGCGGATATAACCGGGGCAGATCGCGTTGACATTGATGCCGTAGCGCCCCCACTCGAGCGCCTGCGCCCGCGTCATGTGCACGACGGCGGCCTTGCTCATGCAATAGACGCCGATCTGCGCCACCACGCGCAGACCCGCGACCGAAGCCACGTTGACGATGCGGGCGCGAAAATCCTGCGCCTGCTTGGAGCGCGCGATCATGCGCTTGGCGACCTCCTGGGCCACGAAGAACGCCCCGCGCGTGTTGGTGTTGAAGACGAAGTCGAAGTCCACCGGCGTCACTTCGGTCAGGCGCTGCGTGGTCTGCACGCCTGAGTTGTTGATCAGGATGTCGATCGGACCCACTTCGGTCTCGACGCGATCGACCGCGGCGGCGATGGAATCGAGGTCGGTGACGTCGATCCGCACCACCGAGGCCTCGCCGCCTTGCGATTCGATCTCCGCGCGCAGTTCCTTCAGCCGCTCGAGACGGCGGGCGGCAAGCACCACCAGCGCGCCGTTGGCGGCAAGCACGCGCGCGAACTGCGAACCGAGCCCGCTGCTGGCTCCCGTGACCAGCGCGATCCTCTCAGCCAGATTGGTCTGCATCGGCTTCCCTTCCCCTGTATGCATCAACAGCGGCGGCGCGATGATCGCACACTAGAATCGCTGTCCCGCGCTGCGTCGGTGTGGCGCGGCCGGGGCGGGTGTCGGCCAGAACGAGAACGAAACGGGAGACGCGAATGGCGCAGGTCGAACGCGAATCGATGCAGTACGACGTCGTCATCGTCGGTGGCGGTCCGGCCGGGCTCGCGGCGTCGATCCGGCTCAAGCAGCTGGCCACGGAGCGCGGGCGCGAGGTCGGCGTCTGTGTCGTGGAAAAGGGATCGGAAATCGGCGCGCATATCCTCTCCGGGGCGGTGATCGACCCGCGCGCGCTGACCGAGTTGTTCCCGGACTGGAAGGAGCGTGGCGCCCCGCTCGATGTCGCCGTGAGCGAGGACCGGTTCTATTTCCTCACCGGCACCGGCGGGCTGCGCACGCCGAACTG
The DNA here is from genome assembly GCA_035502095.1 of Burkholderiaceae bacterium. Lineage (GTDB taxonomy): Bacteria > Pseudomonadota > Gammaproteobacteria > Burkholderiales > Burkholderiaceae_F > JAKANT01. The sequence continues at coordinate 116,588 of DATJUX010000028.1, read as the reverse complement.
GCTGCTGCCGGCGTGCTTCGTCAATCACGGCAACTACGTCGTCAGTCTCGGCAGCGTGGTGCGCTGGCTCGGCCAGCGCGCCGAGGAACTCGGCGTCGAGATCTTTCCCGGCTTCGCCGCCGCCGAAGTCCTCTACGACGATCGCGGCGCGGTCCAAGGCGTGGCGACCGGCAACATGGGAATCGGCAAGGATGGCAAGCCGACCGAGAATTTCCAGCCAGGCGTCGAGCTGCTCGGCAAATACACCCTGTTCGCCGAAGGCTCGCGCGGCCACCTCGGGCGGCAGTTGATCGCCCGCTTCAAGCTCGACGATGGGCGCGACCCGCAAGCCTATGGAATCGGCCTGAAGGAGCTTTGGGACGTCGATCCGAAGGTCCACAAGCCCGGGCTCGTGGTGCACACCGCCGGCTGGCCTCTCGACGCCGCGACCTACGGCGGCTCGTTCCTCTATCACATGGAGAACAACCAGGTCGCGGTCGGCTTCGTGGTCGGCCTCGGATATTCGAATCCCTACCTGTCGCCGTTCGAGGAGTTTCAGCGCTACAAGACCCATCCGGTCATCCGCGCCTTTCTCGAGGGCGGCAAGCGGGTCGCGTACGGTGCGCGTGCGATCACGGCCGGCGGGTTGCAGAGCCTGCCGAAGCTCGTGTTCCCGGGCGGTGCGCTGATCGGATGCGATGCAGGCTTCCTCAATGCCGCGCGCATCAAGGGCTCGCATGCGGCGATCAAGACCGGGATGCTGGCGGCCGACGCGGCGTTCGACGCCATCGCCGCCGAGCGCAGCCACGACGAGCTGGCAACGTACCCGGCCGCGTTCGAATCATCGTGGCTCAACGACGAGCTGCATTCGACACGCAACTTCAAGGCCTGGATGGACAAGGGCCTGTACGCGGGGACGCTGATGTTCGGCATCGACCAGGTGTTGCTGCGCGGCCGCGCGCCCTGGACCTTGCATCGTTCCACGCCCGACTACGCCAAGCTCAAGCCCGCTGCGGAGTGCGCCCCGATCACCTACCCGAAGCCGGATGGCAAGCTGACGTTCGACCGGCTCTCGTCGGTGTTCCTGTCGAACACGAATCACGAGGAAAACCAGCCGGCGCACCTGACGTTGAAGGACGCCAGCGTTCCCGTCGCCGTCAACCTGGTGCGCTACGCGGGTCCGGAACAGCGCTACTGCCCGGCCGGCGTGTACGAGTTCGTCAAGACCGAGAGCGGCGCGGACCGGTTGCAGATCAATTTCCAGAACTGCGTCCACTGCAAGACCTGCGACATCAAGGATCCGACCCAGAACATCGTCTGGGTCGTGCCGGAGGGGGGTGGCGGGCCGAACTACCCGAACATGTAGCGGGCCGCTATCGCGGGGGCCAGCGGCCGTCGAGCCACTGCTGCAGCCAGGCGATGCCGATGATCGTCTTGACGTCCGTGACCGAGCCCTCGCGGATCCACGCCGCGACGTCCTGCCACGGAGCGGAGAACACCTCGATCACCTCGCCGGCGTCCTGCGCCGCCCGCGCCGGCTTCAGCCCCTGCGCAACGAAGACCTCGATTTTCTCGTCGCTGTAACCGAACGCATTGTGGAAGCCGCCAAGATGGAACCATTCGGCGGCCGAATAGCCCGTCTCCTCGAGCAATTCGCGCTGCGCGCAAGCAAGCGGCGCCTCGCCAGGGTCGATCTTTCCAGCCGGAATCTCGATCATCGTGCGCCGCAGGGGATGCCGGTACTGCCGCTCGAGGAGGATCTGTCCATCGTCGAGCAGTGCGACCACCGTCACCGCACCGGGGTGGCGTACGTATTCGCGCACGCCGACGTGGCCGTCCGCTGCACGCACCGTGTCCTGGTAGAGGCGCAGGAACGTGCCCTCGAAAGCCAGTCGGGACGCGAGCAGTTCTTCGTGCAGCCGATCGTCCGTGTCGCTCGCCATGCGGCCGACCGCCCGCGCCTCAGCCGCCGAGAGCCTTGATCATCGCGCTGGCACACAACGCGAGCAGGTATTGCGGCACGATGCCGAGCACCAGCACCGAGACGCCGTTGAAGGACAACGCGATGCGCATGTCCTGTGTCGCAACGATCGGCGTCAGGTCGGCGGGCTCGTCGAAATACATCATGCGCACCACGCGCACGTAGTAGAACGCGCCGACCAGCGACAGGAGCACGGCCACCACCGCCAGCCAGACCATGCCCGTGGTCAGTCCATTGCCAAGCAACGCCTGCAGCACGAGCAGCTTGGCGTAGAACCCGACCGTGGGGGGAACGCCGGCCAGCGAGAACATCAGGATCAGCATGACGAATGCAAACCACGGACTGCGCTTGTTCAGGCCGCGCAGGTCGGTGATCAACTCGGCCTCGAAGCCCTGCCGCGCGAGCAGCATGATGATGCCGAAGGTGCCGAGCGTCGTCAGCGCGTAGGTGATGACGTAAAACAACGCCGCGGAGTAGGCGTTGGCGGTGCTCGCCACGTTGCCGCCCACGACACCCGACAACATCGCGAGCAGCATGAAGCCCATCTGCGCGATCGTCGAGTACGCCAGCATCCGCTTGAGATTGGTCTGTGCGATCGCCGTGATGTTGCCGATGATCAGCGAACCGACCGCGAGCACCACGAGCATCTGCTGCCAGTCGACCGCCAGGGGCAGCAGGCCTTCGACCAGGAGCCGATAGGCGATCGCGAATCCGGCGAGCTTCGGGGCCGAACTGACGAAGACCGCGACCGGCGTGGGCGCACCCTCGTAAACGTCGGGCACCCACATGTGGAATGGCACCGCGGCCAGCTTGAAGCCGAGCCCGGCCACGATGAATACCGTGCCGAGCACCAGCGCCGGCCGATTGGCCATCCTCGCATTGCCCACCTGGCGCGCGAGTTCGTTGATGTCGAGCGTGCCGGCAGCGCCGTACAGCATCGACATGCCGTACAGCAGGAAGCCGGATGCGAGCGCGCCGAGCACGAAGTATTTCATCGCCGCCTCGGTCGCCTTCGGGTCATCGCGCCGCAGGGCGATCAGCGAGTAGAGCGCCAGCGACTGCAACTCGAGGCCGAGGTAGATGACCAACAGGTTGTTGGCCGAGATCATCACCAGCACGCCGAGCAGCACGAACAGCGACAGCGAGAACAGCTCGCCCTTCCAGATGGCGCGATCGCGCGCGTAGCCCTGCGCGTACACCAGCATCAGCGCAGTGAGCAGGCATCCGACCAGCTTGAGCAGGTGCGTCATCGAGTCGGCGACGTACATGCCGCCGAAGGCGTACACGACCGCCTCGTCGGCCAGGTACGAGCCGCAGATGCCCGCGACCACGGCGAGCACCGTGATGGCGAGCGCATACGTGATGTTGCGTTGGCGGTCGCTGATGAAGGTGTCGGCGACGAGAACCACCAGCGCTCCCGTCAGCAGGGCGATCTCTGGAGCGGCGGCGGCAGCATTCATCGGTTCCATGGCTCGTTCCGCCTATTGCACCGGCAACTTGCTCTGCGCCACATGCTGCAGCAGCTGCGCGACCGACGCATGCATCAGATCCGTGAACGGCTTCGGGTAGATTCCCATCCACAGTACGCCAACCGCGACCAGGCCGAGCACCACGAACTCGCGCGTCCCGATGTCCGACAACGCGGCCACGCGGCTGTTGCCGATCTCACCGAAGATGACGCGCTTGTACATCCAGAGCGAATAGGCGGCGCCGAGGATCATCGTCGTCGCGGCGACGGCGCCGATCCAGAAGTTGTACTTGATCGCCCCCAGGATGACCATGAACTCGCCGACGAACCCGCTGGTGGCCGGCAGGCCGCAGTTGGCCATCGCGAACAGCATCATGAACGACGCGAACTTCGGCATCGTGTTGACGACGCCGCCGTAGTCGGCGATGTTGCGCGAGTGCATGCGGTCGTACATCACGCCGATGCAGAGGAACATCGCGCCGGAGACGAATCCGTGCGAGATCATCTGCACGATGCCGCCCTCGAGGCCCGCCTGGCTGAAGATGAAGAACCCGAGCGTGACGAAGCCCATGTGCGCCACGGACGAATACGCAACCAGCTTCTTCATGTCGGTCTGTACCAGCGCAACGAACCCGATATAGACCACGGCGATCAGCGAGATCGCGATGATCAGCCAGGCGAGGCTGTGCGCCGCATCGGGCGCGATCGGGAGCGAAAAGCGCAGGAAGCCGTAGGCACCCAGCTTCAACATGATGGCGGCCAGCACGACCGAGCCGCCGGTGGGCGCCTCCACGTGCGCGTCCGGCAGCCAGGTGTGCACCGGCCACATCGGCACCTTGACGGCGAATGCGGCGAGGAACGCCAGGAAAAGCAGCGTCTGGGCATGCGCCGGGATCTTCAGCTGGTACCAGGCGAAGAGATCGAACGTCCCGCCCGATGCGTAGTACAGGTAGACCAGTGCCACCAGCATCAGCAACGAGCCCGCGAGCGTGTAGAGGAAGAACTTGAATGCCGCGTAGACCCGGTTCGGCCCGCCCCAGACCCCGATGATGACGTACATGGGGATCAGCGTCGCCTCGAAGTAGATGAAGAAGAGCAGCCCGTCGATGGCGGTGAACACGCCGATCATCAACCCCGAGAGAACGAGGAACGCCGCGAAGTACTGCGCGACCTTTTCCTCGATCACCTCCCAGCCGGCAAGCACCACCACCACCGTGATGAAGGCGGTCAGCAGCACGAACCAGATCGAGATGCCATCGACGCCGAGCCGGTAATGCGCGTTCAGGCGGTCGATCCAGACCGCATCCTCGATGAACTGCATGCCGGCCTTGCCCGGATCGAAGCCGGTCAGCACCGGCAAGGTCACCAGCAGGCCGAGCAGGCTTCCCACCAGCGCAAGCGTGCGCACGAGCGGCGCGGCGCGGTCGCGTCCGACGCTCAGGATCACGATGCCGAACAGGATCGGGATCCAGATCGTCAGACTGAGCCAGGGAAACGTGTTCTGCATTCTTGTTGTCGGTCCCGTGTGGGCGGCGTTCAGTGCGCGGCAGAGAGGAAATACGGCAGCGTCAGGAAGAAGAAGAGCACGATCGCCACGCCGACCAGCATCGCGAACGCGTAGTGATAGATGAACCCGGATTGCAGGTAGCGGATCACCCCTGCCACCCAGGCAACCAGGCGCGCGCTACCGTTGACGGCGACTCCGTCGATGACGCCAACGTCGCCCCCCTTCCACAATCCCACGCCGAGACGTCGCGCACCCCCGGCGAACAGGAACTCGTTGAGTTCGTCGAGGTAGTACTTGTTGGCGAGCAGGCGGTAGAGCGCGGCAAAACGGGTTGCCAGCATGGCCGGGATGTCCGGGCGCATGAGATAGAACACCGCGGCCAGAAGCACGCCTGCCAGCGCGAGGAAGAACGGCGCGGTCGTGAACCCATGCAGGCCCATCGCGACCGGCCCGTGGAAGTCCTCGGCCAGCTCCTTCATCGCCGGATGGGCCGATTCGTTGACCAAGATCGCCGTGCGCATGAAGTCGCTGAAGACGAGCGTGTCGATCGCGACGAATCCGATGACGACCGAGGGGATCGCCAGCAGGATGAGCGGGATCGTCACCACGGCCGGCGACTCCTGCGGCGTTCCGCCGTGGTGCTCGTCGTGACCGCCGGGCGCATGCGCGCCGGCCTTGGCATCGGCGTGGCCGTGTCCGTGCGCGTCGTCGGTGGCAAAGCGCGGCGTGCCATGAAAGACGAGGAAATACATGCGGAACGAATAGAACGCCGTCACGAACACGCCGAACAGCACGGCGTAGTAGGCGAACGTGGCGCCTGCCTGCCCTGCTTCGTGTGCCGCATGCGCAGCGATGATGATGCTGTCCTTCGAGTAGAAGCCGGCGAAAAATGGGGTGCCGATTAGTGCCAGCGAGCCGATCAGCGACGTCAGCCAAGTTACCGGCATGTACCGACGCAGGCCGCCCATGTTGCGGATGTCCTGGTCGTGGTGCAGGGCGATGATCACCGAGCCCGCGGCGAGGAACAGCAAGGCCTTGAAGAAGGCATGGGTCACCAGGTGGAAGATCGCCACCGAGTACGCCGATGCGCCGAGCGCCACGGTCATGTAGCCCAGTTGCGACAGGGTCGAATACGCGACCACACGCTTGATGTCGTTCTGGACCATGCCGAGGAAGCCCATGAAGAGCGCGGTGATCGCCCCGATCACCATCACCACCGACAGCGCGGTGCTCGAGAGTTCGAACAGCGGCGACATGCGCGCGACCATGAAGATGCCGGCCGTGACCATCGTGGCAGCGTGGATCAGCGCGGAAATGGGGGTCGGACCTTCCATCGAGTCCGGCAGCCAGACATGCAGCGGGAATTGCGCGCTCTTTCCCATCGCCCCGACGAAAAGGCAGATGCAGACCACGCTGAGCAGGAGCCAGTCCTGGCCGGGCCAGATCTGTATGGTCTGCGTGGCAAGCTGCGGCGCCGCCTTGAACACGGCGGCGTAGTCGAGCGAGCCGAACCACGCATAGATGAGGCCGATGCCCAGCACGAAACCGAAATCGCCGACCCGATTGGCGAGGAATGCCTTGAGGCTCGCGTAGATGGCCGTCGGGCGCTTCCACCAGAAGCCGATCAGCAGGTACGAAACCAGCCCGACCGCCTCCCAGCCGAAGAAGAGCTGCAGGAAGTTGTTGCTCATCACGAGCATCAACATGCTGAACGTGAACAGCGAGATATACGAGAAGAACCGCTGGTAGCCCGGGTCGTCGGCCATGTAGCCGATGGTGTAGATATGCACCATCAGCGAGACGAACGAGACCACCAGGATCATGGTCGCCGTCAACGGATCGACCAGGAAACCGATCGCCAGCTTCACGTCGCCGACCATGGTCCAGGTGTAGACGTCGCCGTTGAACGTCGTGCCGCCGAGCGCATTGACGAAGACGAAGAACGATGCGATGGTCGACACCAGCACGCCGAGGATCGTCACCCAGTGCGCCCCGGCACGGCCGACGTGGCGGCCGAACAGCCCGGCGACGAGCGAGCCCGCGAGCGGGGCGAGCACGATCAGCAAATACAGCTTGTTCATGCGGAGTCAGCCCTTCAGCGCATCCAGTTCGTCGACGTTGATCGTGGCCAGGTTGCGGAACAGGACCACCAGGATCGCCAGCCCGATCGCCGACTCGGCGGCCGCGACCGTAAGGATGAAGAAGACGAACACCTGCCCGTGGAAATCGCCCAGGTAGTGCGAAAAGGCGATGAAGTTGATGTTGACCGCAAGCAGCATCAACTCGATGGCCATCAACAGCACGATCAGGTTCTTGCGGTTGAGGAAGATGCCGACGACGCTGATCGCGAACAGCAGCGCGCCGACGCCGAGATACCACGACAGCGAAACCATCGCTCCTCTCCTACTTCTTCTCTGCCCCGGCGACCCGGCCCTGGCGCCCGGCTGGATCGACCGGCATCGGGACCAGGCGGACGCGTTCCTCCCGCCGCACCCTGATCTGCTGGGCGGGATCCTGCGACTTGGTGTCCTTGCGCCGCCGCAGCGTGAGCGCGATCGCGGAGATGATCGCGACCAGCAGGATCGCGCCGGCGATCTGCAGCGGATAGACGTACGCGGTGAAGGTGAGCCTGCCGAGCGCGACGACGTTGTTCGCCTCCTTGATGCCCGGGCCGGGCTGCCGCTGGCCCAGCCAATCGGGCTGCGACAGGACCAGCCACAGCTGCAGGGCGATGACGACTGCCACCACGATCGCCAGCGGCAGGTGGCGCCAGAATCCCTGGCGCAGCCGGTCGATGTTGATGTCGAGCATCATCACGACGAAGAGGAACAGCACCATCACCGCGCCGACGTACACCAGCACCAGCACGATGGCGAGGAATTCGGCCTGGAGCTGCATCCACAGGCACGCCGCCGAGAAGAATGCGAGCACCAGGAACAGCACGGCGTGCACGGGATTGCGCGCCGTCACGACGCGCAAGCCCGAGAACAGCAGCACCACGGAGAAGATACCGAACAGGAATGTCGTCGAGTCCATGCTTTTCCCGTCACCCGGGCAGGCGCCGACACGGCGCGCCCTGCGGAACCCCGACCGCGGGTCCCGTCTTGTTCATCGATAGGCCGCATCGGCCGTGCGCGCCGCCGCGATTTCCTTCTCGTAGCGGTCGCCCACGGCGAGGAGCATCTCCTTCGTGTAGTACAGGTCGCCGCGCTTCTCGCCGTGATAGTCGGCGATGTGCGTTTCGACGATCGAATCGACCGGACAACTCTCCTCGCAGAATCCGCAGAAGATGCATTTGGTGAGATCGATGTCGTAGCGCGTCGTGCGGCGCGTGCCGTCGGCGCGCTGTTCCGACTCGATCGTGATCGCAAGCGCCGGGCAGACGGCCTCGCACAGCTTGCAGGCGATGCAGCGTTCCTCGCCGTTCGGATAGCGGCGCAGCGCGTGCAAGCCGCGAAAGCGGGGCGATGCCGGGGTCTTTTCTTCCGGGTACTGGATCGTGATCTTGCGCGCGAACATGTAGCGCCCGGTCAGCGCGAGCCCCTTGAGCAGCTCCTTGAGCAGCAGGCTGCCGAAAAAGTCCTTGATCGCTTCCATACGCTAGAGCGCCTGCCTGGGTGGACTGCGGGAATGCGTACGCGCGACGTCCGGCGCCGTCACAGTCGCCTGGCCGCCTTGCACGGCCGGTGTCCAGAGGTTCCACGGCGTCTGCATCCAGATCGCGACGACGACGAGCCAGAGCAGCGTGAGCGGGATGAATACCTTCCAGCCGAGCCGCATGATCTGGTCGTAGCGGTAGCGCGGAAACGAAGCACGGAACCAGATGAAGCAGGACACGACGAAGAACACCTTCGCGATCAGCCAGAACCAGTCCGCCAGCGGGTGCAACCACGCCGGTGTCGCGATGCCGAGCAGGCGCTCGAGGTCGACCGGCGCACTCCAGCCGCCGAGGAACATGATCGTCGCCGTCGTCGAGAGCAGGATCATGTTGGCGTATTCCGCCAGGAAGAACACCGCGAAGCCCATGCCCGAGTATTCGACCATGTGGCCGGCCACGATTTCAGACTCGCCTTCGACGACATCGAACGGGTGCCGGTTGGTCTCCGCGACACCGGAGATGACGTAGATCACGAACAATGGCAGCAGCGGGAGCCAGTTCCACGACAGGAACGTCAATCCGCGCTGGGCGAAATGGCCCCGGGTCTGGCCGAGCACCACGTCGGTGAGATTCAGCGTGCCGGCGACGAGGAGCACCGTCACCAGGACGAAACCCATCGCGAGTTCGTAGCTCACCATCTGCGCGGCCGCACGCAGCGCACCGAGGAACGAGTACTTCGAGTTCGATGCCCAGCCGGCGATGATCACCCCGTACACGCCGACCGACGTGACCGCCATCACGTAGAGCAGGCCGGCGTTGACGTTCGCAAGCACCAGGCCCGGTCCGAACGGAATCACCGCCCATGCGGCGAGCGCCGGCATCATCACGAGCGTCGGCGCGAGGAAGTACAGCGGCTTGTCGGACTGCGACGGCGCGATCACTTCCTTGAAGATCAGCTTGACCGCGTCCGCCCAGGGCTGCAACAGTCCGGCATATCCGACACGGTTCGGCCCCAGCCGGATGTGCATCCATCCGATCAGCTTGCGCTCCCACAGCGTCAGATACGCGACGCCGACGAGGAGCGGGACGACGATCACGACGATGCGCACCAGCGCCCACAGCGCCGGCCACGCCGCGCCGAACGTCGCGCTGCCGAACGCCGTGATGGCATCCATCACGCCTTCTCCACCGTCACCGGCCCGAACATCGCGCCGAGCGTGCTCGTCGATGCGTCTCCCGCCGGAATGCGCACGACATCGTCGGCGAGCCGATCGTCCTGCATGCACTCGAGCAACGCGCTTCCATCGCCCTGGCGCACGCGCGCCTTGTCACCGGCGCGCAGGCCCAGTTTCGCCAGCGTGCGGCCATTGGCCGAGGCCTTCGGCGGACGTGCGTCGCGCGTCTTCTGCAACGGCTCCGAGCGTCGCACGATTGGATCGACCGCGTAGATCGACACGTCGGCCAGCCGCTCGATGGTCCCGCCTGCCGGCGCGCCAGCCTCGAGTGGCACGTCGATCCGATTCGACAAGCGGGGCGCCACGTCGCCCGGGATCGCCTGCGCACGAATGCTCTCGGACGAGTCGTAGTCGAAGCCCCCCAGTTCCAGCGCGTTGGCGAGCACGCGCAGGACCTTCCAGCCGGGACGCGAATCGCCGTACGGCTGCACGACGCCGTTGAAGGCCTGCACGCGTGCCTCGCAGTTGACGAACGTGCCGGACGTCTCCGTGAACGGGGCGATCGGCAGGATTGCATCGGCGTACTCGAGCGCACCGTTGCGGAAGGAGGAGAACGCGATCACGGTGTCCGCACCGGCCAGCGCACGCATGGCGGCCGCCGGGTTGGCGTGGTCGTATTCGGGCTCGAGGTTCCAGAGAACATACGCGCGGCGCGGCTGCTCGATCATCGTGCGCGCGTTCAATCCGCCTGGACCCGGCACCGCGCTGGCGAGGTACCCGCCGACGCTGTTCGCCGCCGCGCCGAGGAAGCCGAAGGTCGCCCCGGTCTGCGCGGCGAGCCACTGCGCCCAGGCATGCAACTGCGCCGCGCGCGGGTGATCCACGGCCGCGTTGCCGAGCAGGATCGCTCTTTTCTTGCCGCCAAGCAGGCTCGCGGCGATTTGCTTGGCACTCGCGCCGGCCGCAACGCCGGCGACCGGGGCGGGCATTCCCTTCGCTTCGGCGACAGCAACGCCAATTTCAGCGAGCGCCCTCGCCCACGCACTCGGAGCCACGATGAGCCGGTTGGCAATCGGCAGCAGCAGATCATCGTCCACGGAGTGCACGACGCTGACCTGGCTGCCATGCCTGGCCGCCGAACGCACGCGGGCCGCCAATAGTGGTTGATCCTTGCGCAGGAAAGAGCCGACGATGAGCAGTCGATCCAGCTCATTGAGCGCCGCCACGGGCATGCCGAGGAATGGAGCACCGGCGCGGCGGCCGTCGTTGCTGAAATCGGTCTGGCGCAGGCGGAAATCGACGTTCTCGCTGCCGAGACCGCGCAGCAACCTGCCGAGCAGGAACAACTCCTCCAACGTGCTGCCGGGCGACGCGAGCGCACCAATCTGCGCCGCGCCATGGATGTCCTTCACCTTGCGCAGCGACCCGGCCACGTACTCGATCGCCTGGCTCCAGTCAACCTCGCCCCATTGGCCCGACTGCTTGAGCATCGGCCGTTGCAACCGGTCGGCCGCGTACAGGCCTTCGTAGGAGAACCGGTCGCGGTCGGAAAGCCAGCACTCGTTGACCGCCTCGTTTTCCAGCGGCACGACGCGCATGACCCGCTGGTTCATGACCTGCACGACCAGGTTGCTGCCCAGTGCATCGTGCGGACTGATGCTGCGCCGGCGCGACAGCTCCCACGTCCGCGCCGAATAGCGAAACGGCTTGCTCGTCAACGCGCCGACCGGACACAGGTCGATCATGTTGCCGGAGAGTTCGGAGTCGACGGTGCGATCGACGAACGCGAGGATCTCGGAGTGTTCGCCCCGGCCCGCCATGCCCAGTTCCATGATGCCGGCGATTTCCTGGCCGAACCGCACGCAGCGCGTGCAGTGGATGCAACGGGTCATTTCTTCGGCCGCGACCAGCGGACCGATGCTCTTGTGGAAGACGACACGCTTCGGCTCGTGGTAACGCGACGCCGAGCCGCCGTAGCCCACCGCGAGATCCTGCAGCTGGCACTCGCCGCCCTGGTCGCAGATCGGGCAGTCGAGCGGATGGTTGATGAGGAGGAACTCCATCACGCCCATCTGCGCCTGCTTCGCCTTGGCGTTGTCGGTGTGCACGATCATGCCCTGCGTCGCCGGGGTCGCACACGCGGGCAGCGGCTTCGGCGCCTTCTCGACGTCGACCAGGCACATGCGGCAGTTGGCCGCGATCGAGAGCTTGCGGTGATAGCAGAAGTGCGGAACGTAGATGCCGAGCTTGCGCGTCGCATCCATCAGCGTGCTGCCTTCCGGCACCTGGACCTTGCGGCCGTCGATTTCGATCTCAACCATCAGTCGCTCTGCGACTCACGAATTCCCCTCGCCCGCAGCAGCGGGAAGGACCTGGCCTCAGACGTATTCCGGGACGACACATTCTTTGTGATGCACGTGATGCTCGAACTCGGCGCGAAAGTGCTTGACGAACGACTTGACCGGCAACGCCGCGGCGTCGCCCAGCGCGCAGATCGTCCTGCCCATGATGTTGTCGGCGACGGAATTGAGCACGTCGAGGTCTTCCATGCGGCCCTGGCCGTGCTCGATCCGATGCACCATCCGGTAGAGCCAGCCGGTGCCTTCGCGGCACGGCGTGCACTGGCCGCAGCTCTCCTCGAAGTAGAAGTACGCGAGACGCTCGAGGCACTTGACCATGCACCGCGTCTCGTCCATCACGATCACCGCGCCCGAACCGAGCATCGAGCCGGCCCTGGCGATCGAGTCGTAGTCCATGTCGGTGGCCATCATGACTTCGCCCGGCAGCACCGGCATCGACGAACCGCCCGGGATCACGGCCTTGATCTTCTTGCCGTCGCGCATGCCGCCGGCCAGTTCGAGCAAGGTCGCGAAGGGCGTGCCGAGCGGAATCTCGAAGTTGCCCGGGCGGGCGACGTCACCCGAGACCGAGAAGATCTTGGTGCCGCCGTTGTTGGGGCGGCCGAGCTGAAGGAAGGCGTCCGCGCCGTGGTTGATGATGAACGGCACCGCGGCGAACGTCTCGGTGTTGTTGATGGTCGTCGGCTTGCCATAGAGGCCGTAGCTCGCGGGGAAAGGCGGCTTGAACCGCGGCTGGCCCTTTTTTCCTTCGATCGACTCGAGCAGCGCCGTCTCCTCGCCGCAGATGTAGGCGCCGTAGCCGTGCACGGCGTGGAGGTCGAATGAAAACTCCGAGCCCATAATCTTTTGTCCGAGCAAGCCGGCGGCGTATGCCTCGTCGAGCGCTTCCTGGAAGCGCAGGTACGTATCCCAGATTTCGCCGTGTATGTAGTTGTAGCCGGCCTTGCTGCCCATCGCGTAGGCGGCAATCGCCATGCCTTCGATCACGATGTGCGGGTTGTAGCGCAGGATGTCGCGATCTTTGAACGTGCCCGGCTCGCCCTCGTCCGAATTGCACACCACGTACTTCGCGCCCGGAAACTGGCGCGGCATGAAGCTCCACTTCAGCCCGGTCGGGAAACCCGCGCCGCCGCGCCCGCGCAGCGCCGATTTCTTCACCTCGGCAGTGACGGCTTCGGGCGCAATCTTCTCGCTCAGGATCTTGCGCAGCGCCTTGTAGCCACCGCGGTTCTCGTAGTCGCGCAACCGCCAGTTCGCGCCGTCGAGGTCGGCTAGGATCATCGGCTTGATGTGCCGGCCGTGGAAGCAGGTCTGCGCGCTCATGGCTTCAACCCGCCCGCTTCAATTCGTCGAGCAGCGCGTCGAGCTTCTCGTTGCTCATGAAGCTCTCCATGCGCGTGTTGTTGACCAGCAGCACCGGCGCATCGCCGCAGGCACCCATGCACTCCCCCTCCTTGAGCGCGAAGAGGCCATCCGGCGTGGTTTCGTTGAAGCCGACCCCGAGGCGCTGTTTCAAGTACTCCGCCGCGCGCGCACCACCGGAAAGCGCACATGGAAGGTTCGTGCAGATCGTGAGCTTGCATTTGCCGGGTGGCTCGAGGTCGTACATCGTGTAGAAACTCGCCACTTCGTAGACGGCGATCGCAGGCATCTCGAGGTACCGGGCCACTTCCTCCATCACGTCCCTCGAGATCCAACCCAACTCGTGTTGCGCGGTCGCAAGAGCGGCGAGAACGGCCGATTGCTTCTGGCCCGCCGGGTATTTGGCGATCTCGCGGTCGATGGCGCGGTACGCCGCGGCCGACAGGAGAGGTTTGGCCTGGGGAAGCGCGCTCACCGGTCGATGTCCCCGAAAACGATGTCCTGTGTGCCGATGATCGCCACCGCGTCGGCGATCATGTGTCCGCGCGCCATCTCGTCGAGCGCCTGCAGATGCGGGAACCCAGGCGCCCGGATCTTCATCCTGTAAGGCTTGTTGGCACCGTCGGATACGAGGTAGATCCCGAACTCGCCCTTGGGATGCTCGACCACGGCATACGCTTCGCCCGGCGGCACGTGAAAGCCCTCGGTGAAGAGCTTGAAGTGATGAATCAGCTCTTCCATGTTCGACTTCATCTCGACGCGCGCGGGCGGCGTCACCTTGTGGTTGTCGAGCATCACGGGGCCGGGGTTCGAGCGCAGCCACGCGACGCACTGCTGGATGATGCGGTTGGACTGACGCATCTCCTCCATGCGCACCAGGTAGCGGTCGTAGCTGTCGCCGTTGCGGCCCACCGGCACGTCGAACTCCATGCGGTCGTACACCTCGTAGGGCTGCTTCTTGCGCAGATCCCACTCGACGCCGGACCCGCGCAGCATCGGCCCGGTAAAGCCGAGCGCCAGCGCGCGTTCCGGCGCCACGACACCGATCCCGACCAGCCGCTGCTTCCAGATGCGGTTGTCGGTGAGCAGGGTTTCGTATTCGTCGACGTACTTCGGAAAGCGGCGCGTGAACGCCTCGATGAAATCGAGCACCGACCCCTGCCGCGTTTCGTTGAGACGCTCGAGGTCCTTGCGGTCCCGGAACTGCGACGACTCGTACTGCGGCATGCGGTCGGGCAGGTCGCGGTAGACGCCGCCGGGCCGGTAGTACGCGGCATGCATGCGCGCACCCGAGACCGCCTCGTAGATATCGAACAGGTCTTCGCGCTCGCGAAAGGCGTACAGGAAGATCGCCATCGCACCGACGTCCAGCCCGTGGCCCGCGATCCAGAGCAGGTGGTTGAGGATGCGCGTGATCTCGTCGAACATGACGCGGATGTATTGCGCGCGCACCGGGACGTCGATCTGCAGCAGTTTCTCGATCGCCATCACATAGGCGTGCTCGTTCGACATCATCGACACGTAGTCGAGGCGATCCATATACGGCACCGACTGGATGTAGGTGCGCGTCTCGGCAAGCTTCTCCGTAGCCCGGTGCAGCAGGCCGATATGGGGATCGGCGCGCTGGATCACTTCCCCGTCGAGTTCGAGCACGAGTCGCAGAACGCCGTGCGCCGCAGGATGCTGCGGGCCAAAATTCAAGGTGTAGTTCTTGATCTCCGCCATGAGCGTGCTCTACGCCACTACACCTTGAATTTCGTCGCAGGCTAACTTGCGCGCAGCGCAAGTTAAGCGCGGCAAAGCCGCGCGGCCGGAGACAAAATTTCTCAAGCGGCTCCCGACGTCACTCATATCACCCTACCGCCCCTGCCCGTATCCATCCTCGCGGATCACACGCGGCGTGACCTCGCGCGGCTCGATGGTGACCGGCTGGTAGATGACGCGTTTCTGCTCCGGGTCGTAGCGCATCTCGACGTGCCCCGAAACCGGAAAGTCCTTGCGGAAGGGGTGCCCGACGAAGCCGTAGTCGGTGAGGATGCGGCGCAGGTCGGGATGGCCTTCGAAGACGATGCCGTACAGATCGAACGCCTCGCGCTCGTACCAGTTGACGGCGGGCCACACGTCGATCAGCGACGCGACGCGCGGAAAGTCGTCATCGGGACAGTACGTCCGCAGGCGCAGGCGCCAGTTATGAGTGACCGACAGGAGATGCAGCACCGACGCGAAACGCTTGCCTTCCCACGCGCCATTGCCGTAGGACGCGTAGTCGACCCCCGACAAGTCGACGCACTGCTCGAAGCGCAGGCCCGGTTCGTCGCGCAAGGTCCGCGCCACGTCCAGGTACTCCGCAGCGTCGACTTCGAGCGTCGCCTCGCCGAGAGCCAGGACAAGCGACTTCGCGCGCTGGCCGAAGGTCGCCTTGACAGCTGCAATCAGGGATTCGACGCGGGTCATCTCTGGCAGGGCGCTGGCCGCGCGTCTCAACGGGCGATCGTATTGGTGCGGCGAATCTTGTTCTGCAACTGGATCAAGCCGTAAATCAGCGCCTCGGCGGTCGGCGGACAGCCCGGTACGTACACGTCGACGGGAACGATGCGATCGCAGCCACGCACGACCGAATACGAGTAGTGGTAGTAGCCGCCGCCGTTCGCGCAGGACCCCATCGACACGACCCAGCGCGGTTCGGCCATCTGGTCGTACACCTTGCGCAACGCAGGTGCCATCTTGTTGCAGAGCGTTCCGGCGACGATCATCAGGTCCGACTGGCGCGGACTCGGCCGGAACATGATGCCGAAGCGGTCGAGGTCGTACCGCGAGGCACCGGCGTGCATCATTTCAATTGCGCAACACGCCAGGCCGAACGTAACCGGCCACAGGGAACCCGTCTTCGACCAGTTGATCAGCTTGTCGACACTGGTCGTGACGAAACCTTCATTGAGGACACCCTCGAGGCTCATTGCCCGGTTCCCGACGCACCGCGACTGGAGGAGATATCACTCCCAGTTTAGCGCGCCCTTCTTCCATTCATAGAGAAAGCCAACCGTGAGGATGGCGAGGAAGATCATCATCGACCAGAAACCGACGCTCCACGTGCCGAGATTGCCGAGTACGACTGCCCATGGGAAGAGAAACGCGATCTCGAGGTCGAACAGGATGAACAGGATCGCCACGAGGTAATAACGTACGTCGAAGCGCATGCGTGCATCCTCGAAGGCCTCGAAGCCGCATTCGTACGGCGAAAGCTTTTCAGGATCGGGCTTGCGCGGACCCAGCAACGCACCTGCTATCAGCGGACCCGCACCGACCAGCAACCCGACGATGATGAAGAGCAGGACAGGAACGTAGGTCTCGAGATTCATGGTCGCTGGTCGGTCTGCCAGTGCCTGGTGCCGACGGTGAGACTCGAACTCACACGGCTTGCGCCGCCACCCCCTCAAGATGGTGTGTCTACCAATTCCACCACGTCGGCCACCGCGACGGAGTACGGCGCGGATTCTACTTCAACGAAACCGTTACGCGATGCGTGGACCGCGATCACTCGCGTGTTTGCAACGCGAATTCACTTCGGAATTTCGCCCGCCTTGCCGCCCGAAGAAGCCGGTACCTCCTTCGTTTCTTCCTTGCCTGCGTCCTTGGGCGCATCCTGCGGCACGGTACTCATCAGACCGCCGCCTTCACTCCTCTGCAACCGATGACTCGTTCCGCTGTATGCCAGCCCGATCGTTGCGAGAAAGAACACGGTTGCCAGGATAGCGGTACTGCGTGACAGAAAATTGGCCGAGCCGGTCGCACCGAACAGACTGCCCGAGGCACCGCCACCGAATGCGGCGCCCATGTCCGCGCCCTTCCCGTGCTGGAGCAGTACCAGGACGATGATTGCGAGCGCGCAGACGATCTGCACGACGACGAGCAACGTAGTCCACCAAGCCATGACCTCGTCCTTATTCAGCGGCGGCGCAGATGGCGCGAAACAGCCGCGCGTCCAGCGACGCCCCACCTATCAATCCACCATCGATGTCGGGTTCGGCGAAGAGGTCACCGGCATTTTCTTTCGTGACGCTGCCGCCGTAGATCACGCGCACCTGGCCCGCGGCCGTCTGATCGGCCGCACTCAGTTGCGCGCGAATCGCCTTGTGCACCTCCTGCGCCTCGTCCGGGGTCGCAGCGTGCCCGGTGCCGATCGCCCACCTCGGCTCGTACGCGACGGCCAGTTGGCCGAGTTCCGCGACGCTGCACACCGAGAGCACGCTCGCGACCTGCCGCGACACGACCTCCAGCGTCTTGCCTGCCTGGCGCTCGGCCAGCGTCTCGCCGACGCACACGATCGGCCGCAAGCCCAGGTCGAGCGCACGCCGGGCCTTGGCCGCCACCATCAGATCGACCTCGTTGAACCGCGCGCGCCGCTCCGAGTGGCCGACGATCACCCAGTGACAACCGATCTCGACCAGCATCTCGCCCGCGACCTCGCCCGTGTAGGCGCCCGGTGCGTGCTGGCTCAGGTTCTGCCCCCCTGCGGCAACGCCCCCCACGAGTCCCGCGACCACCTGCGGAAGATAGACGAACGGAGGAAACACGACCGTTTCGCACTTGGGCGGGTCCGCTGCGAACTCCTTCAACCACTTGGCGTTCGCTTCGAGCGAACCGTTCATCTTCCAGTTGGCGCCCACCAGCTTGCGACGATTCATCGGCATCACTTTCCCGGCACCGGCACGTCGGCGGCATACGACGTGACGTCGAGCACGATCTTGCCGACATGTTGGCTCGACTCCAGCAGCGCATGGGCACCCGCCGCATCGACGAGCGGAAAACGGCGAAACAGCAACGACCTGATGCGTCCCGATTCGAGCAACGGCCACACGTTCTCGCGCAGCCGCTGCGCGATCGCGGTCTTGAAAGCGACCGGGCGCGGGCGCAAGGTCGATCCGGTGATCGTCAGGCGACGACGCAGGACGGTCGCGAAGTTGACGCTCGCCGAGCCGCCGCCGAGCACCGCGATGATCGCGATGCGCCCGTCGTCGGCAAGGCACTCGATCTCGCGCGGTACGTAGTCGCCCGCCACCATGTCGAGGATCACGTCGGCGCCGCGGCCCTCGGTCTCCTTCTTGACCACCGCAACGAAGTCCTCGGCGCGGTAGTTGATGGCACGGCGGGCACCGAGACCTTCGCATGCGCGGCACTTCTCCTCGCTACCGGCGGTCGCGTATACCGTGCTGCCATGGGCGACCGCAAGCTGAATCGCCGCAACCCCGATCCCGCTCGACCCACCTTGAACGAGCAGGCTCTCTCCCGGGGCGAGGCGCGCACGATCGAAGACGTTGGACCAGACCGTGAAGAACGTTTCCGGAAGCCCGGCAGCCTCGGCAAAGCTCAAGCCACGCGGGACCGGGAGCACCTGGCCGGCCGGCGCGGCGCAGTATTCGGCGTAGCCGCCGCCCGTGACCAGGGCGCACACCGGATCGCCTGGCCTCAGACCGGGCGCGCCGCTTGCCTCGACGACTCCCGCGACCTCGAGGCCAGGGATCTCCGAGGCTCCGGGCGGCGGCGCGTAGGCGCCACGCCGCTGCAGGGCATCGGGCCGGTTCACCCCGGCCGCGTGGACGCGAATCAGCACTTCGCCTGCGCCGGGCTGCGGGCGCGGGCGGTCGGTGAGCTTGAGTACCTCCGGCCCACCCGGGGTGGTGATCTCGATCGCCTTCATGCCGGATGCAGGCATCAACCCGGCTGCGCTTGCGGCGCCGCCTGGGACGCAGGTGCGGCGGCACCCTCCGACGCCGCCTTCATCGACAGACGAACGCGTCCTTTCTCGTCCGCTTCGATCACCTTGACCTTGACCGCCTGACCTTCCTTCAGATAGTCGGACACCGCGTTGACGCGCTCGTTCGCGATCTGGGAAATATGCAACAGACCGTCGCGGCCCGGCAGCACCTGCACGATCGCGCCGAAGTCCAGCAGGCGCAACACCACGCCGTCGTAGACCTTGCCGACCTCGACTTCCGCCGTCAGTTCGCGGATGCGCCGCTCGGCCTCGCGTCCGCGGTCGAGGTCGACCGATGCGATGATGACGGTGCCGTCGTCCTCGATGTCGATCTGCGTCCCGGTCTCCTCCGTCAATGCGCGGATCACCGCGCCGCCCTTGCCGATCACGTCGCGGATCTTCTCCGGGTTGATCTTCATCTTGAGCAGGCGGGGCGCAAACGCGGACAACTCGCCGCGGCTGCCGGCCATCGCCTCCTGCATCTTCTGCAGGATGTGCATGCGGCCCTCGCGCGCCTGCAGCAGCGCGGCCCACATGATCTCCTTGGTGATGCCTTCGATCTTGATATCCATCTGGAGCGCAGTGACGCCCTCGACCGTGCCGGCCACTTTGAAGTCCATGTCGCCAAGGTGATCCTCGTCGCCGAGGATGTCCGTCAGCACCGCGAACTTGTTGCCTTCCTTGATGAGGCCCATGGCGACGCCCGCCACGTGCGCTTTCACCGGCACACCTGCGTCCATCAGGGCCAGGCAGCCGCCGCATACGGAAGCCATCGAGGACGAGCCGTTCGACTCCGTGATCTCGGAGACGACACGCATCGAGTACTGGAACTCCTCCATGGTCGGCAGCATCGCGACCAGCGCCCGCTTGGCCAGACGCCCGTGGCCGATCTCGCGCCGCTTGGGCGCGCCGACCCGGCCGGTCTCGCCGGTCGCGAAAGCAGGCATGTTGTAGTGGAGCATGAAGCGCTCGCGATATTCGCCTTGCAGGGCGTCGATGATCTGCTCGTCCTGCTTCGTGCCGAGCGTCGCCGTGACCAGGGCCTGTGTTTCGCCGCGGGTGAAGAGCGCGCTGCCGTGCGTGCGCGGCAGCACGCCAAGGCGGATCTCGATCGGACGCACCGTGCGCGTGTCGCGCCCGTCGATGCGCGGCTCCCCGTCGAGGATCTGGTTGCGCACGATCTTGGCCTCGAGATCGAACAAAATCGCGCCGACCTCGTTGGCGTCCGGCACCGCATTGCCACCGGCGCCGGCGTCCTCGGCCAGGCGCGCATCGACGAGCGCATGCACATCGCGCAGCTTCTGGGTGCGCGCCTGCTTGCTGCGGATCTCGTATGCAGCGCGCAGGTCGGTGCCCGCGATCTGGATGATGCGGGCGATCAGCGCCTCGTTCCGCGCCGGCGCCTGCCACTGCCAGACCGGCTTGCCGGCATCGCGCACGAGTTCGTGGATCGCATTGATCGCCGCCTGCATCTGGTCGTGCCCATGGACGACCGCGCCGAGCATGATCTCTTCGCTCAACTGGCGCGCTTCCGATTCGACCATCAGCACAGCGCGCTCGGTGCCGGCGACGACGAGGTCGAGCAAGGAAGTCTTCAACTGGGCGGCGGTGGGGTTCAGCACGTACTGCCCGTCGACGTAACCGACGCGCGCTGCCCCGATCGGGCCCTTGAACGGAATGCCCGACACCGACAACGCCGCCGAGGCACCGATCATGGCGGGAATGTCCGGATCGATTTCGGGATTCACGGACAGGACGTGGACAACCACCTGGACTTCGTTGAAGAAACCGTCCGGAAAGAGAGGCCGGATCGGGCGATCGATCAGGCGGCTGGTCAGCGTCTCCTTCTCGGAGGGACGGCCTTCGCGCTTGAAGAAGCCGCCGGGAATGCGGCCGGCGGCGTAGGTCTTCTCGACGTAGTCCACCGTAAGCGGAAAGAAGTCCTGGCCGGCCTTCGCATCGTGGCGTGCCACGACCGTGGCAAGCACGACCGTGTCGTCCATCGACACCAGCACGCTGCCGGTCGCCTGTCGCGCGATCTCGCCGGTTTCGAGCGTGACCTTGTGTGCGCCGTACTGGAATGTCTTGGTTGTCTTGTCGAACACTGGCGATTCCTCTCAAATGGAAGCGCAGTCGCGCGGCGGGAGGCGAGTGCCGAATGCCGGACACACGCCGGCACGGGACACATGCGCGCGCGCCGCCCTGTCGGCCACTCGGGATGCGCTTGCGCGATCCGTCACGGCTGGACGACGACGCGGCCCGGGACCGCGAACGAACTGCGTGAGCGGGGCCATGGCGCGGCGACGCGCCAGCTCGCTCTTCTTGGCTCAGGATGCACGACTACTTGCGCAGGCCGAGGCTTTCGATCAGGCCTTTGTACGCCTCGGGGTTCCTGCCCTTGAGGTAGTCAAGCAATTTGCGCCGGCGGCTGACCATCTTCAAAAGGCCGCGTCGCGAATGGTGGTCCTTGACGTGCGCCTTGAAATGCTCGGTCAGTTCGTTGATGCGGGCGGTAAGGAGCGCGACCTGCACCTCCGGTGAGCCCGTATCGGTCTTGGTGCGCTGATACTTGGCGACGATGTCGCCCTTCTTGATGTCTGCGACTGCCATTTTTCCCTTTCACTCGCTACGCGCGCGCACGGAAGGAAGGCCGTGGCGTGAGGGGGCGCAGTATATAGGAGATAGGAGACCGCCCGCCGCCCGGGAAGGTGGCGGACCGGCCCGGGCAGCCGTGCGCTGTGCCTAGGGCGTCATCGAGGTCTGAGGATTGAGTCGCTCCGCGGTCGTGTAGAGCTTGTTGAGCGCGTTCAGATACGCCTTGGCGGATGCGGCGACGATGTCCGGATCGGCCCCGACTCCGTTGACGATGCGTCCGGCGCGTCCGAGTCGCACCGTGACTTCGCCTTGCGATTCGGTGCCGGTCGTGATCGCGTTGACCGAATACAGGAGCAGTTCGGAACCGCTCTGCACCTCGCGTTCGATCGCCTTGAGCGATGCATCGACCGGCCCGTTGCCGTCGGATTCCGACGTCAACTCCGTTCCGCCGACCTTCATGACGACCCGCGCGTGCGGCCGCGCGCCTGTCTCCGAACGCTGCGCGAGGGAGACCAGCTTGAAGTGCTCTTCGTGGGCCGTGACGGCCTCGTCGGAGAAGAGCGCCTGGATGTCCTCGTCGTAGATATCGGCCTTGCGGTCCGCAAGCTCCTTGAACTTGGCGAACGCTGCGTTCAACTCGGTCTCGCTTTCGATCGGGATGGCGAGTTCCTGCACGCGCTGCTTGAACGCGTTGCGACCGGACAGCTTGCCGAGCACGATCTTGTTGGCGGTCCAGCCGACGTCCTCGGCACGCATGATCTCGTAGGTCTGGCGCGCCTTGAGCACGCCGTCCTGGTGGATCCCGGACGCGTGCGCAAAGGCGTTGGCACCGACCACGGCCTTGTTCGGCTGCACCGGGAAACCGGTGATGTTCGACACCAGCTTCGAGCATGCGACGATCTGGGTCGTGTCGATGCCGAGTTCGAGGCCGAAGAAGTCGCGCCGCGTCTTGGCGGCCATCACGACCTCCTCGAGCGAGGTATTGCCGGCACGCTCGCCCAGCCCGTTGATCGTGCATTCGATCTGGCGCGCGCCGTTCAGGACGCCGGCGAGCGAATTTGCGACCGCCATGCCCAGGTCGTTGTGGCAATGGACCGACCAGACGGCCCGGTCGGAGTTCGGGATGCGCTCGCGCAGCGTCCGGATCAGTTCGCCGAATTGCTCTGGCACCGCGTAGCCGACCGTATCGGGGATGTTGATCGTCGTGGCGCCCTCTTTGATCACCGACTCGAGCACCCGGCACAGGAAGTCCAGATCCGAACGGCTGCCGTCTTCGGGCGAGAACTCGACGTTGTCCGTGAACTTGCGCGCGAAGCGCACCGAGAGGCGGGCCTGCTCGAACACCTGGTCGGGCGTCATGCGCAGCTTCTTCTCCATGTGGAGCGGCGACGTCGCGATGAAGGTGTGAATACGCTTGGCGTGCGCGCCCTGCAGCGCTTCAGCCGCCCGCGCGATGTCCTTGTCGTTCGCACGGGCCAGCGAACACACGACCGAGTCGCGGATCGTGTGCGCGACAGCGCGTACGGCTTCGAAGTCGCCGTTGGACGAGGCCGCGAAGCCCGCCTCGATCACGTCGACCTTCAGGCGCTCGAGCTGCTTGGCGATGCGCAGTTTTTCCTCGCGCGTCATCGAGGCGCCGGGGCTTTGTTCGCCGTCACGCAAGGTCGTATCGAAGATGGTCAAACGGTCGGTCATGGGACGCTCCAAGTGGACCCCGCCCTGCTCGCGCGGGGCGGGCGATCGGTACTGCCGGGTTGTAGGGATGAGTTAGCTGCGCGCGGGGCGCAGCAGCGCAAGCAGCAGGCCCAGTGGTAGGGCCGCGGCGCAGAGGCGGGAGATGGAGACGAACAACGACATGAGGCGGACTATATGCGCAAAGCCCTGAAGCAACAACCCGCTAGCCATCCTTTGCGGGCGTCGCGCCCGATGCGGGTACCGGCTTGGCGGGATTCGGCCTGCCCGTCCACCACTGCCACGCCCAATAGACGTACCCCGACGCAGCGTACGCGCAGAACAGCGAGAACAGCACGATCGGCGGATCGGACGAGATGAAGAAGACGCCGACCACGATGACGATCATCACCCAGAAGGGGACACTGCGGCCGATGTGAAAGCTCTTGCCGCTGTAGAACGGTGCGTTCGACACCATCGTCAGGCCCGCGTAGACCGTGAGCGCGAACGCGAGCCACGGCATCCACACGTCCTTGATGTGGAACTTGTTGTCGATCGCAAGCCAGACGAAGCCGGCGATCAACGCCGCGGCCGCGGGACTCGGCAGGCCCTGGAAGAATCGCTTGTCGACCACGCCGATGTTCGCGTTGAAGCGCGCCAGGCGCAGTGCGGCGCCGGCGCAATAGACGAATGCGCCGGCCCATCCCCAGCGCCCCAGATCGTTGAGGATCCACTCGTACATCACGAGCGCCGGCGCGACGCCGAACGAGGTCATGTCTGACAGGGAGTCGAACTGCTCGCCGAATGCGCTCTGAGTGTGCGTGAGGCGCGCGACACGCCCGTCCATCCCGTCCAGCACCATGGCGGCAAAGATCGCGATCGCCGCCCAGTCGAAGCGCTGGTTCATCGCCTGGACGATCGCGAAGAACCCGGCGAACAGCGCCGCCAGCGTGAACAGGTTGGGCAGGAGATAGATGCCGCGCCGCCGGCGCACGACCACCGCGAACTCGTCGCCCGCGCTGGCGGGGATGGTCCCGAGTGGGCGAGGCTTGCGGCGGCGGAAACGCATCGTGCGACCGCTCACACGAGTTCGGCGAGCACGGTGGTGGTCGCGTACACCACGTCGCCCACGGCGACGCGGGGCTTTGCCGACAGCGGCAGGTAGACGTCGACCCGCGAGCCGAAGCGGATGAAGCCATAGCGCTGGCCGCGCACCAGCGCATCGTTTTGCTTGACGTAGCACAGGATGCGCCGGGCGATCAGCCCTGCCACCTGCACGACCGTGATGCGCTCGCCGTTCTGCAGGCGCACCACAAGCGCATTGCGTTCGTTGTCGGTCGAGGCCTTGTCGAGGTCGGCATTGATGAACTTGCCCGCGCTGTATTCGACCCGCTCGATGGTGCCATCGACCGGCGACCGGTTGCTATGGACGTTGAAGACGTTCATGAACACGCTCACCAGAAGCGTGTCGCGCTCCGTGTACGGATCACGCACCTGGTCGACCTTGACGATCCGACCGTCGGCCGGCGACAGGACCACGTTCGCCTGGACCGGAACCTGGCGCGACGGGTCACGGAAGAACTGGACGACGAAGATCGTCACCAGCCAGAGCGGCAGCGACCACCAGCCGGCAAGGAGCGCGACCACCACGCTTGCCGCGGCGCTCGCAGAAATGAATGGCCAGCCCTCGCGGGCCAGCAGTGGATGTGGATATTGGGACACGCTCGGTTCCCGCCCCCATTTCCCAAGACGGCCCGTATGGTATCTGTTGCGCGCGCTGCGCCAAGGGTGGCGCGCGGTCAGTTCGCCGCAGCGAAGCGCACGCGCGCGACGACCGACAGCTGTTGGGTCGTCCGCCCGGGATCGTACTGGGGCTCGACCCCCGCCTCGGCCGACTGCACCATTGCGCGCGCCACGGGAACGATCGGCGGGCGCTCGTTGCCCGCACCGCCGAAGTTCAGTTCCTCGATGCGCACCCTCGACTTCGGCACATCGAGTGCCTGCGCCGCAGCGGCGATCCGCGTATTGAGGTTGGCGATGGCGCGCTGGATCAGTTCGGCTTCCACCCTTTCGCGCGCGGCGCGGGAAAGGCGGAACTCGAGCCCCGCCACCGCCAGTTGCTGCTGCGCGCTCGCCAGCGTGTGCCCCAACGTGGATAGCTCGCTGGTCCGGAACGAGACGCTTTGCCGGACGCGCCAGCCCACGACCTTCTTGGCGGCATCGCGCGCATAGACCGGATAGCTCGCATAGCCGCTGGTCTCGATTTGCGCCTTCGGATCACCGCGCTTCAACTGCGCCACGCCCTCCGCCGCGCGCTGGTTGACCAGCGACTGGGCACGTGCCAGATCCGCGTCCTGCAGCTCGACGTAGAGGTTGGCGACCGCCTCATCGTTTGCGACGTCGATCTCCCCGCTACCGCTGATGATGACGAGCGTCCCTTCAGGACGCGCGGCCGGCGGAGCCGGCGGTGGCGCTTGGGCAACCGCAACCGCCGGCAGGAGCATGAATGCCGAGACGATGCAGCGTGCGAGGACTCGCGATGCCATGTCGGCCTCCGGAGTTCGCGCGGTCGCGCTCTCGAGATACTCCGCCCGCCCGATGCGTCGACCCGGCCGCCCGAACGGCGTCAGTTGCGCGACCGGTCGACCAGCCGGTTCGCCTTGATCCACGGCATCATCGCGCGCAGCTTCTCGCCCACCTGCTCGATCTGGTGCTCGGCGGTCAGGCGCCGCCGCGCTTGCAACGTTGGGGCCCCGGCGCGGTTTTCGAGAATGAAGCTCTTCGCGTACTCGCCGGTCTGGATGCGCGTCAGCGCCTGCTTCATCGCGCGACGCGTCTCTTCGGTGATGATCTCCGGCCCCGTGACGTATTCGCCGTATTCCGCGTTGTTCGAGATCGAGTAGTTCATGGTTCCGATCCCGCCCTCGTACATCAGGTCGACGATCAGCTTGAGCTCGTGCAGGCACTCGAAATACGCCATCTCGGGCGCGTAGCCCGCATCGACCAGGGTCTCGAAACCGGCCTTGACCAGTTCGACGCAGCCGCCGCAGAGCACGGTCTGTTCCCCGAACAGGTCGGTTTCGGTCTCCTCGCGGAAATTGGTCTCGATGACACCGGCCTTGCCGCTGCCGATCGCGCACGCGTAGGAAAGGGCGATATCGCGCGCTGCCCCGGAGACGTTGCGATGAACGGCGATCAACGAAGGAACGCCGCCGCCCTGGGTGTAGGTCGAACGCACGGTGTGGCCCGGAGCCTTCGGCGCCACCATGATCACGTCGAGGTCCTCGCGCGGCTGGATCTGCCCGTAGTGGATGTTGAATCCGTGCGCGAACGCGAGCGCCGCACCGCGTTTCATGTTCGCGCCCACCGATTGCTGGTACACCTCGGGATGGTTCTCGTCCGGGAGCAGGATCATCACGATGTCTGCGTCCTTCACCGCATCGGCGACCTCCTTCACCTCGAGCCCGGCGTTGGTGGCCTTGTTCCAGGAGGCACCGCCCTTGCGCAACGCGACCGTCACCTTGACGCCGGAGTCCTTCAGGTTGAGCGCGTGCGCGTGCCCTTGCGAGCCGTAACCCACGATGGCGACCTTCTTGCCCTTGATCAGCGAAAGGTCCGCGTCCTTGTCGTAGTAGATCTTCATTGACCATCCTCGGTGGCGGTACGGGCGCCGCGACCGCCGCGACGCCGGGGGAAATGAGCGTTCAGACGCGCAGGATGCGCTCGCCGCGGCCGATGCCGGAGCTGCCGGTGCGCACGGTCTCCAGAATCGCTGCGCGGTCGACCGCCTGAATGAACGCATCGAGCTTCTCGGCGTTGCCGGTCAGCTCGATGGTGTAGGTGCGCTCGGTGACGTCGATGATGCGGCCGCGGAAGATGTCCGCCATGCGCTTCATCTCTTCGCGCTCCTTGCCGACCGCGCGCAGCTTGATCAGCATCAGCTCGCGCTCCGTGAAGTCGCCTTCGGTCAGATCGACCACCTTCACCACCTCGATCAGCCGGTTCAGGTGCTTGGTGATCTGCTCGATCACGTCGTCCGAGCCGACCGACACGATGGTCATGCGCGACAACGACGGATCTTCCGTCGGCGCGACAGTGAGGGTTTCGATGTTGTAGCCGCGCGCGGAAAACAGGCCAACCACGCGCGACAGCGCACCGGGCTCGTTCTCGAGCAGCACCGAAATTATGTGGCGCATGGCTAAAGATCCTCGCTACCGAGGAGCATCTCCGTCAAGCCTTTGCCCGCCTTGACCATGGGCCAGACGTTCTCGGTCTGGTCGGTGATGAAGTCCATGAACACGAGTCGGTCGCGATACTTGCCGAACGCCTCGCGCAGCGCCGGCTCGACGTCGGCGGGGCGGTCGATGCGCATGCCGACGTGGCCATACGCCTCCGCCAGTTTCACGAAGTCGGGCAGCGCGTCCATGTACGACTCCGAATAGCGGCTGCCGTAGTCGATCTGCTGCCACTGACGGACCATCCCGAGGTATCGATTGTTGAGATTGACGACCTTGGGGGTCATCCGATACTGCTTGCAGGTCGACAGCTCCTGGATGCACATCTGCACCGACGCCTCGCCGGTGATCACGGCGACCTGCGCGCCGGGGTTCGCCATCTGGACGCCCATCGCGTAGGGAATGCCGACACCCATCGTGCCCAGGCCGCCGGAGTTGATCCAGCGCCGCGGCTTGTCGAAGCGGTAGTACTGCGCCGCCCACATCTGATGCTGGCCCACGTCGGAGGTGACGAACGCGTCGCCTTGCGTGACCCGCCACAGGGTCTCGACGACGTGCTGCGGCTTGATGATCTCGGCGGCGCGGTCGTACTTGAGACAGTCGCGCTTGCGCCACTCGCCGATCTGCGTCCACCATTCCTTCAGCGCGGGCACACCGGGGCGGTTCTGCGTCCCCTCGATCTGGGCGATGAGGTCGATCAGCACGTCCTTGACGTCGCCGACGATCGGCACATCGACCTTCACGCGCTTGGAGATCGACGACGGATCGACGTCGATGTGGATGATCTTGCGCGGGTTCTGCGCGAAGTGCTTCGGGTTGCCGATCACCCGATCGTCGAAACGCGCGCCGACGGCGAGCAGCACGTCGCAGTGCTGCATCGCCATGTTCGCCTCGTAGGTGCCGTGCATCCCGGGCATGCCGACGAACTTGTTGTCACTTGCCTTGAAGCCCCCAAGCCCCATCAGGGTGGTCGTGCAGGGATAGCCGAGCAGGTTGACCAGCCGATTGAGCTGCTCGCTAGCGTCGGCGAGCACCACGCCGCCGCCCGCGTAGATCATCGGCCGCTCGGCGGTCAGCAGGAGCTGCACCGCCTTCTTGATCTGGCCCTGGTGGCCCTTGACCACCGGGTTGTACGAGCGCATGCCGAGCTGACGCGGATACTCGAACGGGCAGCGTGCGATCGTGACGTCCTTCGGGATGTCGACCAGCACCGGTCCCGGACGTCCGCTGGCGGCGATATAAAACGCCTTGCGCATCGTGGTGGCCAGCTCGCGCACGTCTTTCACCAGAAAGTTGTGCTTGACGCACGGGCGCGTGATGCCGACCGTATCGCACTCCTGGAACGCGTCCTGCCCGATCGCGGGCGTCGGTACCTGGCCGGTGATGATCACGATCGGGATCGAATCCATGTACGCGGTCGCGATGCCTGTGACGGCATTGGTCACGCCAGGGCCGCTCGTCACGAGCGCGACACCGATCCGGTTGCTCGAGCGCGAATACGCGTCGGCCGCGTGAACGGCCGCCTGCTCGTGCCGCACCAGGATGTGCTGGAACTTGTCCTGCTTGAAGATTTCGTCGTAGATGTAGAGAACCGCGCCGCCCGGATACCCGAAGACGTGCTCGACTCCCTCTTCCTGCAGGCTCCGAACGACGATTTCGGCGCCTGTAATCGGCGCGGACTTGGCTTCCGCGCGGTTCATCTCTGCGCTGATGGACAACATTCTGCTGATCCTCTCAAGGTCCACTGGAGATTGATCGGATGCCGTTCCATAGCCGCTCGTGACGGCCGGTGCGGCAAAGCGCCTGTTAGCTGGCTAGATCGAAAACAACTGGGTTGGCTGCTCCGAGTTCGCGAATTCTCTCGTCGTGCAAGATCGGTGAAGATACCGCAGCGCATCAGGATCCGCAAACCACGCTGCCGACGTCACCAGCGCGACGGCGCTCACCCGCTCATATCCCGATAACCACGTATCGCGCTTGCTAACATCGACGGACCTTGCGCAGGGCCGTCCCTGGCTGCGCGTTCGTGCGCCCACCGGGTCCCTCGTCATGGCATCCAAACAAGAACTCGAGGATTTCCTGGCCAGCGTCGAGCGGCGTGCGTTCAAGCAGGCCGCCTTTGCCGTGCGCGACGACGACGCCGCGCTCGACATCGTTCAGGATGCGATGGTGAAGCTGACGGTTCATTACGCGGAACGACCGGCGGCCGAACTACCCCTGGTTTTCACGCGAATACTGCAGAACGCGATCCACGATCATTTCCGCAGGCAAAAGGTCCGCAATACCTGGGTCACGCTGTTTTCCGCGCTGACGCCAAATGCCGATGAAGAAACCGATCCGCTCGAGACGCTGGAAGCGCTGTCAGGATCCGACTTGGCGGAAAGTGCCGCCGACAAGGTCGAACGCGGCCAGGTCGTCGGCATCATCGAGGAAGAAATCGGCAAGCTGCCTGCCCGTCAACGAGAGGCTTTCCTGCTTCGTTACTGGGAGGACTACGACGTGGCGGAAACGGCTGCGGCGATGGGATGTTCCGAAGGAAGCGTCAAGACTCACTGTTCGCGTGCCACTCACGCTCTGGCACGCGCTTTGCGCGCGCGTGGTATCAGCCTATGAACGAAATTGAATTCGGTTATCGGGTCCGGCAGGCCCTCAACGAGGGGGTTCAGCGCATGGACTACAAGACGACCTACCGCCTCGAAAAGGCGCGCAAGGCGGCGCTCGCGAAATATCCGGCCACCGCGCCGGAGACCGCGTGGGTGCGGCCGCTGCAGGTCGCTTCCGGCCCCGGGCTGGAAGGTGATCAGGACGGATCCTGGCGCTGGTTGCAGCGCCTCGGGCTGGCGGTGCCGCTGGTGGTGCTGCTGCTCGGCTTCGTCGGCGTGCACGAGTGGCAGCGCACCCGGTCGATGGACGAGATCGCCGACCTCGATTTCGCGCTCCTGCTCGATGAAGCTCCGGTGCAGGCCTACGCAGACAAGGGGTTTGGAGTGCTGCTGAAGACCGGCGAGACGCAATAGGGCAGGCATCCAGCGCAAATGGCTCGGATGGCGGTGACGCCTGCATTCATCCTCACCCTGGCGCTCGCCTGCGTTGCGGTGGTCGCCCTGGCCCAGTCTCCGGGCCCTGGCGCCGCACCCACGCAGGCCGCGCCAGCAACGGCTGGCGTGAAGCCGACCTGGAAGGACCTGTCGCCGGCGCAGCGCGAGGCGCTCGCACCCCTTGCCAACGACTGGGAAACCTTCGATCGCAGCCGCAAGCTCAAGTGGCTGGATGTCGCAAACAAGTACTCGCAACTGTCTCCCGACGGGCAGAAGCGGCTGCACGAGCGGATGGCGGAGTTCGTCAAGCTGACGCCGGAGCAGCGGAACACGGCGCGGATGAACTTTCAGCGCGCTTACGAGCTTCCGATGGAGCAGCGCCAGTCGCTGGTCCAGCAGTACCAGGAGCTTCCGCCTGAAAAGAAGCAGGCGCTGGCCGAAAAGGCCACCAAGAAGACCGAGCCGCCGCGCCGCGGCGCGCCCAAGCCCGAGCCGAAGCCCGACTCGCCGTCGGACCCGAAGGCCGGCACCAGCAAGCCCTAGACACACGCGGCGCGCGGGCAGCCGGCCCTCGAAGCCGGTGCATGATCGTGAATTCCGATGAGCACGCCGCGCGTCAACTCGCCAGAAGGTTCCGAAAACCGGCCAGCCGGGCTGGCGATCCGCCTCGCCGCGATGACCTACGAGGCCGTCCTGCTGTTCGGCGTGGCTTTCGTCGTCACCTACGCGGTGCTGGCGCTCGCGCGCTGGACCTACCCCATGTCGGGCACTCAGCGCGCCATCCTGCAGGCGCTGCTGTTCGTCACGCTGGGGATCTACTTTGTCTACCAGTGGGGGCGAAGCGGCCAGACCCTGGCGATGAAGTCCTGGCACCTGAGGCTGCTCGACAAGCGCGGGCGCCCGCCTGGTCTGGCGACCGCCGTGCTGCGCTACGTCCTCGCCTGGCACCTGCTCATCCCTGGAGCGATCTGGGTTGCGCTTTTCGGCGGCCACGGCTTGCTCGGGGCCGTCGCGTGCACCGTGGGGTTCGTCGCGTTGCTCATGCCCGCGCTGGCCGATTCCAAGCGGCGGCTTTTGCACGATCGGCTGACCTCGACCCGCATCGTCCGCGAGCGGTGACCCCGGACCCGCGTCAGCTCCCAGGCGAGGGGCCGAACAATTCTTCCATCAGCGCGGTCTCGCGCCGGCGCACGGTATCGAGGAACTCGCCGGCACCATGCATGGCGCGAAAGCTGTGGAACCCACGCGTCAGGAAGCGGTGCAAATGCTCCAGGCCCGCCGCCTCCGCCGGCACGCGCATCAGGCGCAGCATGCTGGTGAGCAGCGGCAGGCGCGCCAGTCCGTCGAGCGCACGGCCGATCGCATCGACCATCGCAATCTGGCGCTCGCGCTCCGGGCGCGTGCCCGCGCCGCGATAGGCGCGCCGGTAGCCCGCATCGTCGAGCGGCAACTCGATGTTGCCGGCGACCCTGGCGTCGAGAATCTCGGAGAGCTCGTCGAGCTCCACCGCGAGCGCCATGGTCTCGATGGCGCGCTCCGGCAGCATGCGCGCAAGCTTCGGGACGACGCGCAACGCCTCGCGATCGCGCTGCTCGAAGTCGCGCTCCCCGTAGAGATCGTCGAGGAAGAACTGCGCGGCCGCGCCGTACCGCGGTATGAGGAGCAGATCGGCATAGGTCCGCCGCAATCGCTCCGACTGATATCGCTTGACGGCCTGCCAGCGCTGCACCATCTGCGGATCGGCCATCAGCGCCCGGCGCAGCGTCATGACCCGCGCGAGAGCGTCTGCCAGTCGCTGTCTTTGCGGCATCTTCGCGGTGGACTGTCCGAGCGAGCACACTTGCGCCCCGCCTTTAGACGTGGCGTTCTATGTGGCCTTCCTAGAATGCGGTGCAGATTACGCGAAACGCCTTCTCGTTCGAACCCGACCCTGCGATGCGACGCCGTACATTCCTCGGCCTTTCGATTCTTGGCGTAGCCGTCCTGGGTGCGGGCGCGGTCGCGCTGCGCTTCGGGAGCAGCCGGACCGCAGAAGCGCGCCGCGCCGACGCACGAACGGTTCTCAAGGCCGTCATTCCCGCACTCCTGGCCGGAATGTTGCCGATCGAATCGGGCGCGGGCCAGGAAGCCCAGCGGCAGGCGCTCTCCCGCACGCTCGCGGCCATCGACGGACTTCCCGCGCCGACCCGCGCAGAGCTGGGTCAGTTGTTCGGGTTGCTGGCCTCGCACCCGGGGCGTTGGCTCGCGGGCCTCGACTGGGATACCGCGCAGCCGGACCAAGCGGCGGCGTTCTTGCAGCGTTGGCGCACGAGTTCGCTCGACCTCTTTGTCGTCGGGTATCAGGCCATGCACGATCTCGTGCTTGGGTCGTGGTATGCCGACCGGTCGACCTGGGATTCGATCGGCTACCCGGGTCCGCCCACGCTATGACGGCATCCATCAACGATCCCGTTGCCGAGGGCCTCGCGCGCGGCTGGAAGGTGGTCGACGCCTCGAGGCTTGCCCATCCGCGCCAGGTCGAGTGCGACGTCGCGATCGTCGGAACGGGTGCCGGCGGCGGTGTGGCGGCCGAGCTCCTGTCACGCGCCGGACTCGCAGTGGTCTTGGTCGAAGAGGGACCGCTGAAGAGCTCGCACGACTTCAAGATGCGCGAAGCCGATGCGTATCCCAATCTGTACTGGGACTCCGCTGCACGCAAGACCCGGGACAAGGCGATCACCATCCTGCAGGGCCGAGCAGTCGGCGGCTCGACGACCGTAAATTGGACCTCCAGCTTCCGCACGCCGGCGGCGACGCTTGCATACTGGCGCCAGCAGTTCGGCCTCATCGACTACACCCCGGAAGCCCTCGATCCCCACTTTGCCCGCGCCGAGGCGCGTTTCGGCATCGAACCCTGGCAGACAGCGCCAAACCGGAACAACG
This sequence comes from Burkholderiaceae bacterium, assembly GCA_035502095.1. GTDB lineage: Bacteria > Pseudomonadota > Gammaproteobacteria > Burkholderiales > Burkholderiaceae_F > JAKANT01. The sequence goes on along the minus strand of DATJUX010000028.1, from coordinate 82,942 downwards.
ATCTCCTCAAGAAGGGTGCGACGGCGCTCGGCATACCCGTCGGCACGATCCGCCGCAATGTGCGCGGTTGCTGGAACCTCGGCTACTGCGGCGTCGGCTGCCCGACCAACGCGAAGCAATCGATGCTGGTGACGACGATTCCGGCGGCGCTCGACCGTGGCGCGTGGCTGTACACGCGCCTGCGCGCACTGCGCTTCGAACTCGCGGGCAACCGCGTCGAACGATTGAACTGTGTTGCCCTCGCGCCGGACGGGCTGACACCGACGTCGAACACCATCTCGATCCACGCGCGCCATTTCGTTGTCGCGGGCGGCGCCATCAACAGCCCGGGCCTGTTGCTCCGCTCCGATGCGCCGGACCCCTATCGCCGGCTCGGCCTGCATACCTTCCTCCACCCGACCGTCGTCTCCGCCGCGCTGTTCGAGTCGCGCGTCGACGGGTACCAGGGTGCGCCGCAATCGGTCTATTCGGATCACTTCCTGGAGCGCGATCCGATCGACGGGCCGCTCGGCTTCAAGCTCGAGGTGCCGCCGCTGCACCCGGTGCTGTTCGCTTCGACCCTGCCGGGCTTCGGCGCGGCCCACGCCGAACTGATGCGCCAGTTCCCGAACACGCACGTGCAGATCGCGCTTCTGCGTGACGGCTTCCACCCGGACAGTCGCGGGGGCAGCGTCGCGCTCGGCGACGACGGCACGCCCGTGCTCGAGTATCCGCTTACGCCCACGATTTGGGATGGTGTACGACGTGCGCTCCTGACCATGGCAGAGATCCAGTTCGCGGCGGGAGCGAAGAAGGTCTATCCCGTGCATGAGCGTGCCGAGGGCTACACGACGCTCGCGGCCGCGCGGGCAGCGATCGCCGAGCTGCCGCTCAAACCCCTGCTCGCGCGTGTCGTCAGTGCCCATGTGATGGGAGGCTGCGGCATGGCCGCAGACGAACGTCGCGGCGTGGTCGACGGCCATGGTCGCCACTTCCAGCTCGACAATCTGTCGGTCTTCGATGGTTCGATTTTTCCAACCTCGATCGGCGCCAATCCGCAGCTCTCGATCTACGGCATCGTCGGCAAGCTTGCGGGCGAGCTTGCCGCGCAGCTGAGCGGCGGCGCCGTGCCCGTCCTCGCCTAGTCCGCATTGCCTCCGAGCCGGACCGTTGCAGCGCGCCGTCGCGTCGCGCGTAGACTCGCGCCGCCTTGCCATCCAACAAACGTGCAGCGGGCGCCGATGTCGCCGCGCACAAACGAAAAGGAGGAGAAATCGATGGCTGCGACCTGGTTTCCGCAATGGACGCAAAAGACCGAAGGCGTGATTGCGCCCGACGAGCGGCTGCCATGGCCGCAGACGATCGCGCTCGGCCTGCAGCACGTGGTCGCGATGTTCGGCGCCACCGTGCTTGCGCCGCTCCTGATGGGCTTCGATCCGAACGTCGCGATCCTGATGTCCGGGATCGGCACGCTGATCTTCTTCGTAGTCGTCGGCGGGCGCGTCCCGAGCTACCTCGGTTCGAGCTTCGCCTTCATCGGCGTCGTGATCGCGGCGTCCGGCTATGCCGGCCAAGGCGCGAACGCGAACATCGGCGTCGCGCTGGGTGGCATCATCGCGTGCGGCATCGTGTATTCGATCATCGGCATCGTCGTGATCTTGAGCGGCACCGGCTGGATCGAGCGGCTGATGCCACCGGTCGTCACCGGGGCAGTCGTGGCGGTGATCGGGCTCAACCTTGCGCCGATCGCGGTCAAGAGCGTCGGCGCCTCGACGTTCGACGCGTGGATGGCGGCGGTGACGTTCCTGTGCGTGGGACTGGTCGCCGTTTTCACGCGCGGCTTCATCCAGCGGCTTCTGATCCTGATCGGCTTGCTCCTTGCGTACGTGATCTACGCGATCCTCACCAACGGCATGGGCTTCGGCAAGCCGGTCGATTTCTCGGCGGTTGCGAGCGCACCGTGGATCGGCATGCCGGGGCTGGCAGCACCGCACTTCAAGGCCGACGCGATGCTGCTCATTGCGCCGGTGGCAATCGTGCTGGTCGCGGAGAATCTCGGCCACATCAAGGCGGTCGCGGCCATGACCGGGCGCAATCTCGACGCGTACATTGGGCGTGCGTTCCTGGGCGACGGCATCGCGACGGTCGTGGCCGGCCTGGCCGGCGGCACGGGCGTGACCACCTACGCGGAGAACATCGGCGTGATGGCGGTGACCAAGATCTACTCGACCATCATCTTCGTGGTCGCTGCGCTGATCGCGATCCTGCTCGGCTTTTCGCCCAAGTTCGGCGCCGTGATCCAGACCATTCCGGGACCGGTGCTCGCGGGCGTTTCGATCGTCGTCTTCGGTCTGATCGCGATCGCCGGTGCACGCATCTGGGTCGAGAACCGGGTCGACTTCAGCGACAACGGCAACCTGATCGTCGCCGCAGTCACGCTCGTGCTCGGTGCAGGCGACTTCACGCTGAAATTCGGCGGATTCGCGCTCGGCGGTATCGGCACCGCGACGTTCGGCGCGATCCTCCTCAATGCGCTGTTCGGCCGGCGCAAAACGTGAGCCGCGTCATTCGGCAAGCACGCGCAGCGCATTGCGCACTACGGAGAGCCTGACGGGCGTCCGCCCGATCAACTCGCCGTCGGCTTCGACCGCGAGCGCGCTCGGCGCGTCGATCGCCAACCGTGTGCTGCGCAGCGTGCGCACCTTCGGGTGCCTGCCGATCGTGCCGTCGAAGAGGCGGCGCAGACTCACGAGCGCATCCAGCCGACCGAGATCACCTACATGCACGATGTCGAACGCGCCGTCGTGCAGATCCGCACCCGGGGCGACGTTCATGCCCCCGCCGCAATAGGCGCCCAGGCAGGCGAACACGACGAACGTCCTCGCCTCGACGACCGCTGTGTCATCCTGCAGGCGCATCGGCTGGGGTCGATAACCCGCGAGCCCGCACAGCACGCCCGCCAGATAACCCAGCGCACCAAAGCGGCGATCCGGCAGGCGCTCCAGAACGTGCGCGTCGAAGCCCGCGCCCGCGACGTTGACGAAGAACCGCCCTTGCTCGCTGCCGGCGCAACGCGCCTCGCCGACATCGACCAGTTCGGTGCGGCCGCGCGCGCAACGCGCCGCGACCGCGTCGTAGTCGGACGGAACGCGCAGGAAGCGACACCAGTCGTTGCCGGTGCCGACCGGCAGCGGTGCCAGCGTCACGTTCGAAGCCGCGCGATGCTTCAGGATCGCGTTGGCCGCCTCGTGCATGGTGCCGTCGCCGCCGACGGCAAGAATGTTGCGTTCGCCGGCGTCGAGTGCGTGCCCGATCAAGGGCAGCGCATGGCCGGCATAGCGGCTCACCTCGACGATGGTCTCGAGATGGTGCGCGCGCAGCGCCGCTTCGATGCGGGCGCGGTCGCGCTGTGCGCGGCCGCGGCCGGAGACGGGGTTGAGGACCGCGAACCAGCGTCGGAACTGCGCAGGCCCGTCGCTCACGCCGGCCGCCCGCAGCGCGCCGGGTCAGGCGCTTGCGCGGTGCAGTCCGCGCGGAATCGCCGCCAGCAGTTTCTTCGTGTATTCGTGCTGCGGCGCCTCGTAGATCGCTTGTGATGATCCGCGCTCGACGATGGCACCCTGGCTCATCACGAGAATGTCGTCCGCCATGTACTTGACCACCGCAAGGTCGTGGCTGATGAAGAGGTAGCTGATCGCGAACTCGTCCTGCAGGTCGAGCAGCAGGTTCAGAACCGTCGCCTGCACCGAGACGTCGAGCGCCGAGACCGATTCGTCGCAGATGATGATCTCCGGCTTCATCGACAGCACGCGCGCGATCGCGATGCGCTGGCGCTGGCCGCCGGAGAACTCGTGCGGATACTTGTGGATGCAGTCTGCCGGCAGCCCCACACGGCGCGCGAGGGCGAGCGCCATCGCGAAGCGCTCGTGGTCGCTGGCGCCGATCGAGTGCACGCGCATCGGCTCGGTGAGGATCTGCCCGACCGTGAAGCGCGGGTTCAGGCTTGCATAGGGGTTCTGGAAGATGATCTGGATGCGACGCCGGTAGACCATCAGATCCGCATCGGTCAGTGAGAGCAGGTCCTTGCCGTCGAAGAGCACCTGGCCGGCGGTGGGCTCGACGAGGCGCATCAAGAGCATGCCAACCGTCGTCTTTCCGGAACCGGATTCGCCGACCACGCCCAGCGTGCGCCCGCGCGCAAGCTGGAACGAAGCGTCCCTGACGGCATCGATCTGCTTGCGCGCAAATAGCCCGGTCTTGAGCCGGTACTCCTTGCGCAGGCCACGCGCCTCGATCAGCGGCGCCGCCTCCATGGGCCGCGCCTGCCGCGTTTCGCCGTTGCGGCCGAGCGCCGACGGCGCAAGCGACTTGCTGCCGTCGGCGGACAGGAAATCTTCGATCACGGGCAGCCGCCGCGGCTTGGCATCGAGACGCGGCCGGCACGCGAGCAGCGCCCGCGTGTAGGGATCCTTCGGCCGCAGGAAGATGTCCGCCACCGCGCCGCTTTCGCGCACGACGCCGTCGCGCATCACGACCACCTGGTCGGCGATCTCTCCCACCAGGGCGAGGTCGTGGCTGATGAAGAGCACCGACATGCGCAGCTTCGTGCGCAGCTTGCCGATGAGTTCGAGGATCTGCCGTTGCACCGTGACGTCGAGCGCCGTGGTCGGTTCATCGGCGATCAACAGCTTCGGCTCGCACGCGATGGCCATCGCGATCATCACGCGCTGCTGCTGTCCGCCGGAAAGTTCGTGCGGATAACTCGCGAGCCGTGCGCGCGGCTCCGGGATGCCCACTTCGCCCAGGAGTTCGACCACGCGCTCGGTACTCTGCTTGCGCGACAACCCGAGATGCAGTTGCAGCACCTCTTCGATCTGGTTGCCGACCGTGAAAACCGGGTTGAGCGAGGACATCGGCTCCTGGAACACCACGGTGATGTCCTTGCCGCGGATGTCGCGCAGCGTCTCGACCGGTTCGGTGAGCAGATTGCGCCCGCCGAATTCGATCCGGCTGCCGGCGCCGACGATGGCGTTCTCCGGCAACAGGCGCACGATCGACATCGCGGAAACACTCTTGCCGGAACCCGACTCGCCGACCAGCGCGACCGCCGAATCCTCGGGAATATCGAAGGTGATGCCGCGCACAGCCTCGGCGACGCGCGTCTTGCCGAGCCGAAACAGGACGCGCAGGTCGCGCACCGAAACCAGATCGCCCATGTTGGTGTTCTTTATCTCAGCTTCGGGTCGAGGGCATCGCGCAGGGCATCGGTGAGCAGCGAGAACGCGGTGACAAAGACCGCCATGAAGAGCGTGGCCGTCGCGAGTTGCCACCAGTGGCCGAGCACAAGCTCGGCCTGCGCCTCCGACAGCATCGTGCCCCACGAGACCTGGTCGACCGCAACACCAAGGCCGAGGAAAGAGAGGATCACCTCCGCTTTGATGCAGGAGACGACGAGCAGCGACATGCGCACGAGGATGACATGGCTCACGTTGGGCAGGATGTGCACGAACATGCGTTGCGTGTGGGTGACGCCGATTGCTTCTGCGGCACGCACATATTCGCGCGTGCGATGTTTGATGTATTCGGCACGCACCTGCCGATACATCTCGGTCCAGCCGGTAAGCCCGAGAATCATGACGACGGTAACGATGCCGCGCCCCAGCACTGCGGCAAACGCAAAGATCAGCAGAATGCTGGGTATCGAGGTAAAGACGTTGTAGACCCACTCGAGAAAGTCGCCGAGCTTGCTGCCGATATACCCTGCGAGCGCGCCGAGCACGGTGCCGATGAACGTCGCCACCAACGCGGCGAACAGGCCGACGAAGATCGAGATTTCGGCGCCCTTGACGGCTTTGGCGAGCACATCGCGGCCCAGTCGATCGGCGCCAAACGGCAGTGTCAGTGCGCGCGGCGTCTCGGTGATCTGGATCTTCGCGGCACGCTCCGCCCATTCCTTGTATCTCGGTGCAAGTGGATCGATATCGGACAGATCGACCGGCTTCGCATTCCTGGCGCCAAGGTTTGCCAGCGGGTCCCTCGTCGTCTCTTCGGCACGCGGTCCGATGAAAGTCGGCGGTGCGTCCGGCACGCCAATCTCCTTCTGCCAATCCTTCGCAACCAGATGCAGTGCCGAGGCAATGATGAGCACGACAAAGGCAAAGACGATGGCCAGCGAGACCATGCCAACGCGGTCGTTGCGCAGCCGCCGCCAGGCGGTGACCCAAACGCCGGCTGAGTGTTCGGGATGCGCCGGAACCACCGCCCTGCCCGCTATGGTGGTAGCGCTCATTTCAGTACGACACGAGGATCGACCACGCGATACATGACGTCGGCCAGCAGATTGATCACCATCGTCAAAACAGCCAGATAGACAGCGACCGCCTGGATGACCGGATAATCGCTGCGATTGACCGCCAGCAGCACCTCGCGGCCGAGTCCGGGAATCGAGAAGAACGTCTCGATCAAGAACGATCCGAGGAAGATGCCGGGCAACTGAACCGACACATTGGTCAGCACCGGAATCAATGCGTTGCGCAGGACATGCTTGAACAACACCCGATTCTCGCTGACGCCCTTGGCGCGGGCGGTGCGCACGTAGTCCTGGCCGAGTTCGTCGAGGAAAAAGCTGCGGTAAAGACGCGTCTGTGGCGCCAGCCCGACGAACACCGCGAGCGCGACAGGCAGCACGACGTAGCTGCCGAGGTTGGTGCGCAGGCTGTCGCTCCAACCCTGCACCGGAAACCAGCCGAGGTAGAAGCCGAAGAGCCACTGCCCAACGATGATGTAGACAAGGAAGGAGATGGAAAGCATCACCGTGGTAACGACCATGATCACGCGGTCGGTGAGCGAGCCGCGCACGTAAGCCACCGCCATCGCGGCAATCACGCCCAGCGTGATATCGAGCAGAAGGATGGGGATCATCACCGTCAAGGTCGCGGGCAGCCGGGTGGCAAAGATGCTGCTCACGGCTTCGCTGGTTGCCCAGCTGTTGCCCCATTTGAAGCTGAAGATCGATTTGACGAAGATCCACAGCTGCACGTACCAGGGCTCGTTCAGCCCGAGCTGGGCGCGAATCGCCTGGATCTGATCCGGCGTTGCCTGCAACCCGCCCAGGATTTCGGCTGGATCGCCGCCGAAGAACTTGAAGAGAAAGAACACCAGCAGGATCACGCCCGCGAGCGTCGGAATCATCTGCCAGAGTCTGCGTACGATATAGGCGGCCATCCCGGCTCCCGCTTGCCTTCGCGTCGCAGACCTGCTGTCGCGCAATAGTGTTGCGTCAGAGCCGCGCCGTAGAAGCGCGGATTATGCCGATGCGCACCGGGCTTTCAAGCAAAGGAAACGTTCCTGTATCGAATCTCGCGCGGCGGCAAAAAAGGCGCGTCGCGCAAAACCCCGCTTGGGCGTCTGCGGCGCTACGAGACTCGCGTCGTCGAGCCCGGCTGAGTAACCTACGATCTTCTCGCACCGCGCGTCCGAGTGTGCTTCTCATGAACCGTACTCATAACGCACGTCGCACCACACTCAAAGGGCTTGCGGCAGCTCCGCTCGCCACTGCACTCCCGGCGTTCGCCGCCGCGCCCGCCCAGAAGACACTGCGGTACGCCTTCGAAGTCGCGGAGACCGGCCTCGATCCGGTGCAGCTTACCGATCTCTATTCACGCATCCTGACGGCCCATCTTTTCGAAGGCCTCTACGGTTACGACCACCTCGCGCGCCCGTTCAAGATCAAGCCGATCACGGCTGAGAGCATGCCGCAGGTGTCCGAGGACCTCAGGACCTGGACCGTGCGCGTGCGACCGGGGATCTACTTCACGGACGACCCCGCGTTCAAAGGCAAACCGCGCGAACTCGTTGCCGAGGACTACGTCTACTCTCTCAAGCGCTTCTTCGATCCGCGCTGGAAAGCGCCCGCTTTCGCAAGTCTCTACGAACTGCGCATCGTCGGCGCGGCGCAGATGCGCGAACGCGCACTGAAGGAGCAGAAACCCTTCGACTACGACGCGGTCATGGAGGGGATGCGTGCCCTCGATCGCTACACGCTGCAATTCCGCTTCGAGGAGCCGCGTCCCCGATTCCTGCAGGCAATCACCTCGGGTGATCTCGTCGGGGCGGTGGCGCGCGAGGTTGTCGAGGCCTACGGCGATGCCATCGCCGAGCATCCGGTCGGCACCGGCCCGTTCATGCTCGCTGAATGGCGTCGCTCCTCGCGCATCGTGCTCGTGCGCAATCCGACCTACCGCACGCGCTTCTACGACGCGGAACCGAATCCCGACGACGAAGAAGGCCAGGCGCTCGTGGCGCGGTTCCGTGGCCGGCGGTTGCCGATGATCGATCGAGTCGAGGTCTCCATCATCGAGGAAACGCAGCCGCGCTGGCTGTCGTTTCTCAATCGGCAGCACGACCTGCTCGAACGCCTGCCGTTTGAATTCGCCAATATCGCGATTCCGAACAGCCGGCTGGCGCCCAATCTTGCGCGGCGGGGTGTCCAGATGTACCGCAGTCTGAACTCGGACGTCACGCTTACGCTGTTCAACATGGAGAATCCGGTGATCGGCGGCTATACGCCGGAGCGGGTTGCACTGCGGCGCGCGATCAACCTCGCCATCGACATCGACCAGGAGATCCGCCTGTACTGGCGCGGCCAGGCGGTGCCGGCGCAGTCGGGGCTGATGCCGAACACCGTCGGATTCGACCCGAACTTCCGCAGCGAGATGGGCGAGTTCAACCTGGCGCGCGCCAAGGCGCTGCTCGACATGTTCGGCTACGTGGATCGGGACGGCGACGGTTGGCGCGAACAACCTGACGGCGCGCCGCTGGTGCTCGAATGGGCGACGACCCCCGATCAGCGCGCCCGGCAGCGCGACGAATTGCGCCGCAAGGACATGTCCGCGCTCGGAATCCGCACCGACTTCCGCGCCGCCAAATGGCCTGAGAACCTGAAGAACGCGCGCGCGGGCAGGCTGATGGTCTGGAGCCTCGGATACTCGGCGGCCTCACCGGACGGTCAATCATCGCTCGACACCGGCTCGAGCGTGCACGTTGGCGGCGGCAACCTCGCGCGCTTTCGCAACAAGGAGTTCGATCAGATCTATGAGCGTATGCGCCTCCTGGCGGATGGCCCGGAGCGCGACAGGCTGTTCTTCCAGGCAAAGCGCATCCTGATCGCCTACGCACCGTACAAGGACCATGTGCATCGCATCCTGACAGATCTCGCCCAACCGTGGTTGCGCGGGTACCGTCGGCCTCTCTATTGGAACGAATGGTGGCATTACGTCGATATCGAAGCGCCGGACGCGAAGGCGCATGCATGACACGCGGGACGCGGCGCGTCTGCGCACGGTACGAAGCGGGTCAACGTCGGATAGATGGCGCCGGCGCGCGGGGACGGGCGATCGCATGATCCGGCGCGACTTTCTGCGGGGCGGCGTCGCCTGTGCGGGACTCGCACTGCCATCGAGTTCCGTGCGTGGGCACGCGAGCGACAGCTCCGGCGCGAAGGTGTTTCGCTGGGCGCTACCTGCGGCGGAAACCGGATTCGATCCGGCACAGGTCTCCGACCTCTACTCCGGCTACGTCATTGCGAACATCATCGAGGCACCGCTGCAGTACGACTACCTCGCACGACCGACCATGTTGAAGCCTCGGACCGCGGCATTAATGCCGGTGGTCGCGTCGGACTATCGCACCTTCACAGTGCGCATCCGACCGGGCATCTTCTTTCAGGACGACCCGGCATTCAAAGGAGTACGACGCGAACTCGTCGCGGCCGATTATGTCTACCAGCTGAAGCGCATCGCTGATGCGCGTTGGAAGAGTCCGAGTTGGTCGGCGGTCGAGACGGCGCTCGTGATTGGCCTGGCCGATCTGCGCAGGCAGGCCGCCGCCGGCGCCAGGTTCGACTACGACCGCGAGATCGAAGGCATTCGCACGCTCGATCGGTACACGTTCCAGGTCAAGCTCGAACAACCGAGCCCACGGTTTTTGGAGAACTTTGCCGATGCTCGTCCGTTCGGCGGCGTCGCGCGCGAAGTCGTCGAAGCCTATCCGGAACAGATCATGAGCAAGCCGGTGGGCACCGGTCCGTTCCGGCTGGTGCGGTGGCAACGCTCGACGCGCATGGTGCTGGAGCGCAATCCGGCGTTTCGCGACGAGTTCTACGATGGAAGTCCCTCGCCCGGCGACGCGCGCGGTCAGGCTCTGCTGGCACGCCTGAGGGGAAAGAAGCTGCCGCTTATCGATCGGGTCGAGCTGTCCGTCATCACAGAGAGCCAACCGCGCTGGTTGTCGTTTCTCAATGGCGAGCAGGAGGCGATCAATGTGCCGCTCGAATTCATCAATAGCGCGGTGCCGAACGGTCGTCTTGCGCCGTCGCTCGCACGCCAGAACGTCCAGTTCGAGCGCACGATCCAGCCGGATATCGTGCTCACGTATTTCAATCTCGACGAACCGGTCGTGGGCGGCTACGCGCCCGGGAAGGTCGCGCTGCGCCGCGCGGTCAGTCTCGGCTACGACGTGGAAGAGGAGATCCGGCTCATCCGGCGCGGTTCGATGGCGCCGGCGCAGTCTCCCGTGCCGCCGTTGACCTCGGGATATGACCCGGGCTTCGTCAGCGAAATGGGGCAGTTCGACCGCGCACGCGCGCGCGCCCTGCTCGATATCTACGGTTACGTCGACCGTGACGGCGATGGCTGGCGCGAGATGCCGGACGGCTCGCGGCTCGAACTCGTCATCGCGACCGAGTCGGCGCAGATCGATCGAGCGTTCAACGAGATGTGGAAGCGCCAGCTCGACGCGCTCGGGTTGCGTGTCACGTTCCAGGTCAGCCAGTGGCCCGAGCACCTCAAGGCTGCGCGCGCCGGAAGACTGATGATGTGGTTTCTCGGTAGCACCGCGGCAGGATCCGACTCCGATGCCTTCCTCGCCCTTGCCGCGACCTCTGGGATCGGCGCGTCGAACTTCGCGCGTTTCAGCAATGCGACCTATGACAGGCTGTACGAGCGGCAACGCCACCTTCCCGATGGTCCCGAACGTGACGGAGTGATTTTCGAGATGAAACGCCTCTTCACCGCCTACATGCCGTACAAGGTGCATGGACACCGGTTCGCCAACGACCTCTCGCAGCCGTGGCTGATCGGATATCGGCGCCATCCTTTCGCGCGCGACTTCTTCAAATACATCGACATCGATCGCGGACAAACCAGGACCGCGTAAGCAAGGCTGCACCATGCACTGTCGCGCCCCCTACCCACGCCGGCCTTAGCAACGCCTGCACGACTCGACATCGACAACCGCCGGCGCGCCAGATCATGACGCTCTCCGCGTTGCTTCGCGTCGGCCTGGTCCTGCAGATCGGGATCCCCGCGGCCGTCCTGGCCTGGCTGCTGCCGAGTCACTGGACCTGGCTTGCGCTGCCGATCGCCTTCCTGGTTGCGCCGGCCGGAACGGCCGTGACGCTCGCGCTCGAGTTCGCGCTTGGCGCCGTCGTCGATCCGCGCACGCCCGCGCTGCCGCTGCGCAACCGGATCGCCATCTGGTGGCGGGAGACGGCGATCTCGACCCGGATGTTCGCCTTCACGCAGCTCGTCGCCTCCCGCTTCGTCGATCCGCCCCTCGTGCGCGATCCGCGGCGACCCGCCGTGTTGCTCGTGCATGGCTACCTCTGCAATCACGCCGTCTGGCGTGCCATGCTCGAAAGCGGCGCTCTGAACGACTGCAATGTCGCGACGGTCGACCTCGAACCGATCTTCGGCCCCATCGAGCGTTATGCCGAGGTCGTCGCCGGTGCTGTCGAACGGCTGCGCCGCGCGGGCGGCGCGGCGCAGGTGGTGCTGGTCGGCCACAGCATGGGCGGGCTTGCGATCCGCGCGTACCTCAGCCGGTTCGGCGATGCCGCGGTCGCAAGGGTGGTTACGCTCGCCACGCCTCACCACGGTACCGTTCTCGCGCTCTTCGGCAGCGGTGCCAACGCGAAGCAGATGCGCGTCGGCTCGGTTTACCTGCAGCAGCTCGCCGGGGCGCTGTCCCCCGCGCTCGCCGCCAGGTTCGTCTGTGTGGCGACCCGCGACGACAACATGATCGTCCCGCGCTCGAGCCCGCTCCTGCCCGGTGCGCAGCACGTCGTGGTCGAGCGCGTGGGCCATCTTGCGCTCATCGAGGATGCGCGTGCGTGGCAGGTCGTGCGGCAGGTGGCGCAGGGCGCACCACCTGCCGACTCGACTCCCAGGCCTCAGCCCGTCATCGACTCGGCAACGTAGCGCGCGACGCGCGGTGCTTCGGCGCCGACGTGGAACGATTGCCGGCGATCGCGCAGTGCCGCGTCGTCCGCGGTGAAGCGTTCGAAGCGGCGCAGGTGATCCGCCCACGAGTCGTCGAGGTAATACTCGAGGTACCGGCTCGGTTCGGAGATGTCGTGGAACAAACCCCACGACAGGGCGCCCTTGCGCAGCCGCTCGCGCCGCGTCTCGAACATCACTTCCAGGAACTCGGCCAGGCGCGCGGCATCGACCTGGTACTCGATCGTCACCATCACGGGTCCCTTGGAATGCTCGATCGGAAACGCCGCGACCGGTTCCAGGATGCGCGCGGGGGTCAGGTCGACCTCTTCTTCGTGCGCCGGAACCAAGCGGCGGGTGAGAAAGAGCGCGAGGACACCGGTGAGCGCCGCGGCGACGAGTGTCCGCTGCACGTCGATCTGCACGGCCACCTGGCCCCACAACGCTGCGCTGAGCGACGCCGACCCCATCATGGTCATCATGTAGATCGCCATGCCGCGCGCCCGCACCCAGTCGGGCAATGCCATCTGCGACGACACGGTGAGCGTGTTGACGGCCGAAATCCACGATGCCCCGGCGATCATCATCACCGGCACCGCCGTCCACGGGTTCGGGGCGAAGCCGACGCACACCATCGCGATCGCCTGCACGATCGAACCGTAGCGCACCAGCGGGCCGGGCTTCAACATCGCGCGCAGCCGGGGCAGCCACAGCGCGGCAATCACGGCGCCCAGACCCAATGAAGCGAGCAGCACCGTGTAGGCCCACGCGCCGCCGCTCGGCATGTGCTTGGCGACCAGGGGCAGCAAGGCGAGCAGCGCCGTGGACTGCAGGAAGAATACGGCGACGCGCACCAGCACCGAGCGAATCGACCTGGATTGCGCCACGTACTGGAAGCCGACCCGCATCGCCCCCACGAAGCGCTCGCCGGGGAGCATGCTCACCTTCTCCTCCGAGCGCCAACGCAGGATCACGAGGCCCGCAGTCAGGGAAAGCACGGCGTTCAACAGGAACACGTACTGGCTGCCGAAGGCGGCGATCAACGCACCCGCCAGCACCGGGCCTATGACGCGCGAGGAGTTCATCGCCACCCCGTTCAGGGCGATGGCCGTCGAGAGATCCTCGCGCGGCACCAGCTGCGGGACGATGGCCGAATAGACCGGCCAGCGCATCGCGAGCCCGATTCCATTGGCGAAGGTCAGCACCAGCAGCAGCGGAGCGTTCATCCCGCCGGCGAACAACACGAGGCAGAGCACGATCGCCGTCGTCGCGACCCAGAACTGGGTTGCGATCAGCAGGTGGCGCCGGTTGACGATGTCGGCCAGCGCGCCGCTCGGCAGTCCGAGCAGGAAGACCGGTAGCGAAGAAGCCGACTGCACGAGCGCCACCAGCACCGGCGACGTGGTGAGCGTCGTCATCAGCCACGCGGCGGCGACGTCGTTCATCCACATGCTCAGGTTCGCCGCACACCAAGTCAGCCACAGCGTCCTGAACACGGGCCGCCGCAGCACCTCCAGCGTCGACGACGTCCTTTTCACGCGCTCGGAGACGGCTGCCTCGGACATCGCGCGCGACCCCGGTCAGGAGAGGCGGTCCCGCGCGTCGCCTGCCGCCAGACCCAGGTCCGCCGCGTAGGGCCTGGCGGGATAGCGGAACGCGACCGGCCCGTCGGCCTCGGCGTGCACGAACTGATGGACGTACGGATCGGTCGACGCGCGCAGTTCCTCGGGCGTGCCGCGGCCCACGACGACACCCTCGGCCATCAGATAGATGAGATCGGCGGTGTTGAGCGCCTCCATCGCGTCGTAGGTGACGATGATCGACGTGACGCCGAGCGCGCTGTTGAGGCGGCGGATCAGGTTGGCGACGACGTTGAGCGAGATCGGATCGAGGCCGGCGAAAGGTTCGTCGTACATGACGAGCATCGGATCCAGGGCGATCGCGCGCGCCAGCGCGACCCGCCGCGTCATGCCGCCGGAAAGCTCGGACGGTTGCAGGCGCCACGCACCGCGCAATCCGACCGCCTGGAGCTTCATCAGCACGAGGTCGCGAATCATCGACTCCGGCAGGTCCGTGTGCTCCCGGTACGGGAACGCGATGTTCTCGAACACCGACAAATCGGTGAACAGGCCGCTCTGCTGGAACATCATGCCCATCCTGCGGCGCAGACTATAGAGTCCGGGGGCGTCGAGCTGGTGCACGATGCTTCCCGCCACGTCGACGTGGCCGGAGACGGGGCGCAGCTGGCCGCCGATCAGCCGCAGCAGCGTCGACTTTCCGCATCCGCTGACGCCGAGGATGCCGACCACCTTGCCGCGCGGCACGTCGAGCGTCAGGCCCTGCAGGACCGGGCGGGCCTCGTACGCGAAGTGCAGATCGCGCACTTCGACGAGGTTGGAGCGCCGGGCTAGGTCCTGCATGGCTTTCGTCTGCGCCTCACGCCTTGCCCTACTCCCGCAAGGGTAGCGGGGCAAGAGACGGGACTCCCTGCGCGAGCCTCAGAAATGAATGCCATGCATCAGGTTCGCGAATGCGATCTGATCGGCCGTCGGTTTCGGCTTGTCGCCCGGTTTCTCGTCCCTGCCGCGCGCGGCATCGGAATCCGGGAACATGCGGAACGTGGTGTTCATCACGATCTGCCCGACGCGCGGCGCAAGCGCGTGCAGGACCTGTCCGAATACGCCGAGCCGCGTCGCGATGCGTGCCGGCTTGTATACGATCGCCTGCACGATCAGGTCGGCGGCCTCCTCCGGATCCAGCGTCGGCACGCTCTGGTAGATCTTGGTGGGCGCGATCATCGGCGTGCGCACCAGCGGCATGTTGATGGTGGTGAACGTGATGCCGACATCGATGAACTCGCTCGCGGCGCAGCGCGTCCATGCATCGAGCGCCGCCTTGCTCGCGACGTACGCCGAGAACCGCGGCGCGTTGGTCAGCACGCCGATCGAGCTGATGTTGACCACGTGGCCCTTGCGTTTGGCCACCATGTGCGGCAACAAGCCCATCGTCGTGCGCAGGCAGCCGAAATAGTTGAGCTGCATCGTGCGCTCGAAGTCGTGGAAGCGGTCGTAGCTCGCTTCGATGCCGCGCCGTATCGAGCGCCCGGCGTTGTTGATGAGGACGTCGGCGCCGCCGAACTGCTCGACCAGCCACGCGACGAGCATGTCGCAGCCCTCGAGGGAAGCCAGGTCGGCGGAACAGGTCAGGACCTTGCCGCCGTTCGGGTTGGCGCCGAGCGCCTCTTCGATCTCCTTCCTCGCGGCGGCGAGCTTGCCCTGGTCGCGCCCGACGATCACTGTGACCGCGCCAGCGCTCGCGATCTTGTGCGCGGCCGCCAGGCCGATCCCCGATGAACCGCCGGTCACGACGACCACCTTGCCCCGCACCTGTCCGCGCAACGTACGGTCGATGAACAGATCCGGATCGAGGTTGCGTTCCCAGTAGTCCCACAGGCGGTAGGCGTAGTCCTCCAGGCGCGGGCATTCGATGCCGGTTCCCTTGAGCGCCGCGGTCGCATCGCGCGCGTCGAACCGGGTCGGGTAGTTGACGAACTGCAGGATGTCCTCCGGCAGCCCGAGATCCTTCATCACCGCGGTGCGGATGCGGCGCACCGGAGTCAGGGCGAGCAGGCTCTTCTTCACGCTGCCGGGGATGAAGCCGAACAGTGCGGCATTGACGCGCATCGCGAACGGCGGCGCATGCGCGGCCTTGGCGAAGATGTTCAGCACGTCACCGACCCGATACGGCGTCGGATCGACGAGGTGGAATGTCTTGCCGTCGAGATCAGGCTTGTGCGCGATGTGGCTGATCGCATCGACCACGAAATCCACCGGCACGATGTTGATGCGGCCGCCTTCAATGCCGATCGTCGGCATCCACGGCGGCAGCAGTTGCCGCATGCGCTGGATCAGCTTGAAGTAGTAATAAGGGCCGTCGATCTTGTCGATCTCGCCCGTCTTGCTGTCGCCCACGACGATGCCGGGGCGGTAAACGCGCCACGCGCCCTTCGTCTCCCTGCGGACGATCTTCTCGGACTCGTGCTTGGTGCTGAAGTAGGGGTGGTCGAGGCCCTCGGCCTGGTCGAACATGTCCTCGCGGAAGACGCCCTCGTACATCCCTGCGGCCGCGATCGAGCTCACATGCTGGAAGCACCCCGGCCTGATCTCCTTCGCCAGCGCCACCGCATTGCGCGTCCCCTCCACGTTGGCGATCGTCTGGCTCTCGGCGTCGGCCTTCAGGTCGTAGATCGCCGCCAGATGGAAGAAATGATCGATGTTGCCCGCCAGCGCCTTGACCTGGGCCTTCGACAGGCCAAGCAGCGGCTGCGTCAGGTCTCCGACCACCGGGATCGCCCGCCGTTCATCGACGCCCCAGTATTCGAGCAACGCCGGGATCTTGTCGCGACTGCTGGCGCGGACCAGGAAGTGCACCACGGCTCCGCGCCGCGCGAGCAGCTTGCGCACCAGCCGCCTACCGATGAAGCCCGACGCGCCCGTCACGAAATATTGCATGCCGCCTCCTCGTCGCCCAGCGTGTTCTTGTTGCTCGACCCGCGGCCGATTCTAACCACGCCCCTCCACGGGTCGCGAAAACGCGCCGTTTAGGTGGCCTCCTCTATGGCGCCTGCCTAGACTGCCTCGCGCAGGTCAACGAGGACTCGGAAAGGAGCCATCATGGTCAAGAAGCTCAAGGCGCTGGCCGAAGGCGCCGGCAAGGACAATCAGCTCGCCGCGGCGATCAAGGAATCGGCGCAGCAGATCTGGCTGGCCGGCCTGGGCGCGTTCGCGAAGACGCAGGAGGAAGGCCAGAAGGTCTTCCATGCGCTGGTCAAGGAAGGCACCTCGATCCAGAAGCGCACCGTGCGCATGACGGAAGACCGCATCGGCGAGATCGGGGGCCGCGTCGCGAAGGTCGCGGGCGAGTTCCAGAAGCAGGCCAACGGAACGTGGGACAAGCTGGAAACTGTGTTCGAAGAACGCGTCGACCGCGCGCTGGCCCGCCTCGGGGTCCCGACCCGCAAGGACATCGCGACCCTCACCAAGCGCGTCGAGGAGTTAACCGCCCAAGTGTCCCGCCTGTCCGGCAAGCCCGCGAAGCCCCGCACGAGGAAGTCCAAGGCCGCTGCCGCCTGAAACCGCTCGCTCGACCGACTGCCCTGAACGCGCAAGCGCTCAGGGCAGTTTGTTTCTTGGCCCTGAGGTATCCTGCCCGAACGGAAAACGACAACATCTCGAGGGCGCGCGTCACGCCCCCTTCCCCCTCCCTCCCGCACGAGCGGAGCCTGGGAGACGGACGGCGGCGCCTCGCGCCGATCGTCGATAGCGAGAGCGCCATGCAACGCAAGCCGCCGCGCCGCACGCGGGAACGGATCCTCGAGCTTGCGCTCCGCCTCTGCAACGAATTCGGCGAACCGAACGTGAACACCACGATCATCGCCGAAGAGATGAACATCTCTCCCGGCAACCTCTACTACCATTTCAAGAACAAGGAAGACATCATCAACCACGTGTTCCAGCAGTTCGAGCGGGAGATCGACAAGCTGCTGACGATTCCCGCCTCGACCGATGCGCGCCTGCCGAACGTCGAGGACGCGTGGCTTTTCCTGCACCTGCTGTTCGAACTGATCTGGAAGTACCGCTTCTTCTACCGCGACCTGAGCAATCTGCTCATCAACAACCGCACGTTCGAACTGCGCTTCAAGGCGCTGCTCGCGCAGAAGGTCAAGGTGGCGCACTGGCTCGCCGACGGTCTCAATCGCCAGGGCGCATTGCAGGCGAGCCGCGCCGAGATCGACGCGCTCGCCACCAACATGGTCGTCGTGGCGACCTACTGGCTGTCCTACGAATACGTGCTCAACCCGCGCCGGTTCAGCGATCCGGAATATGTTTCGCAGGCGGTCTCGCGCGGTTGTTATCAGGTGATGGTGCTGCTGGCGCCCTACCTCACCGGGCCGGCGCGACTGCTCTTCGAGCGCCTCGCCGGCGCGTATACGACCAATCAGTGAGAACGCGGCAACGGAGCGCGGAGAGGATCGACCATGGCCAGGAACTGGGCGAAGTTTCCGTATCCCGACAAGAAGTTCATCTACACGCCGGCCGCGCTGAAGAAAGCGTGGGACAGCCTGCACAAGGGCGACGCGGAACCATGGCCCAAGGACGACGCGGTCGTGGAAGCCTGGATCGCGTTTCACGCCGGCGAGTTCCAGCGCGCGGACGAGCTCGGCATGAAGGCCGGGGGCGCGGGCGTGACGGCGGCCAACAAGGCGCAGGCGATCTACGCCAACTACCTGGAGGAGGACGAGAAACGGAAGCTCGCGCTCCTGCAGGAGGTCGCCGGACGCGCGCTGACGCAGCAGAAGCAGGATCCCAAGAGCGCCAATGCGTTCTACTGGCAGGCTTATGCGCTGGGCCGCTACAGCCAGGGCATTTCGGTCGCCAAGGCGCTCGCGCAGGGCATCGGCTCGCAGGTGAAGAACGCGCTCGACACGACGCTCAAGCTTGCGCCAAAGCACGCCGACGCCAACACCGCCTTGGGGTCCTACCATGCCGAGATCATCGACAAGGTCGGCGCGCTGATCGGCGGCGTCACCTACGGCGCGAAGAAGGACCTCGGCTTGAGGCACTTCGAGGCGGCGCTCAAGCTCAACCCAGGCTCGGCGATCGCCCGCATTGAATACGCCAACGGTCTCGTGATGCTGGAAGGAAAGAAGGCACTCGCGAAGGCCGAGAAGCTGTACGAAGAGGCGGCCGCGTGCGAGGCGCGCGACGCGATGGAGAAGCTCGACGTCGAGCTCGCCAAGGCCGAGCTCGAGGAATAACGGCAGCCCGCCGGCGACCGGGTTCTACTCCTTTACCGCGCCCGTCATTCCCGCCACGTAGTATTCGACGAAAAACGAGTAGAGGATCGCCACCGGCAGGGAGCCGAACAGTGCGCCCGCCATCAGCGAGCCCCAGTGATAGATGTCGCCTTCGACGAGTTCCGTGACGACCGCGACCGGCACCGTCTTGAACTCGGACGAGGACACGAACGTCAAGGCATAGATGAACTCGTTCCACGACAGCGTGAAGGCGAAGATGCCGGCCGAGATCAACCCCGGCACCGCGAGCGGCAGCACGATCCTGACCAGGATCTGCCAGCGGCTGGCGCCGTCGATCAGAGCGCACTCCTCCAGTTCGAACGGGATCGAGCGGAAGTACCCCATCAGGAGCCAGGTGCAGAACGGGATCAGGAAGGTCGGGTAGGTCAGGATCAGCGCCAACCGCGTGTCGAACAGGCCGAGCTTGTAGACCATCGTCGCCAGCGGGATGAACAGGATCGAAGGCGGCACCAGGTAGGCGAGGAAGATCGCCATGCCGACGTAACGCGACCCGGTGAAGCGCAGCCGCTCGATCGAGTATGCGGCAAGCACGCTGCAGGCAAGCGACAGGAACGTGGACACCACGGCCACGAGCATGGTGTTCCACAGCCATTCCGGATAGGACGTCTCGAACAACAGCTTCTTGATGTGCGCAAGGGTCGGGTTGTGCACCCAAAACGGATTGCCGGTGTGCGACAGCAGCTCCTCGTCCGGCTTGAACGTGGTGACGACCATCCAGTAGAACGGGAACAGCAGCACGAACAGGAATGCCGCCAGCGGCAGGTAGATGGTGACCACGCGCCGCGGCAGCGACATCAGGTAGTTCATGCCCTGCGTGTCGACCGCCTGCCCGGACGTGACGACGCTGCTCATTCAGTCCCTGCCGCCCTGCTGCCACGCGCGGCGCTGCAGCCCGAAGTACGAGAACAGGATCGCGGCGAGCAAGAACGGCACCATCGAAGTGGCAAGGGCCGCGCCCTCGCCGAGGGCGCCGCCGGAGATCGCGCGCTGGAAACTGAGTGTCGCCATCAGGTGCGTCGCGTTCACCGGGCCGCCGCGCGTCAGCACGTAGATGAGCTGGAAGTCGGTGAATGTGAACAGCACCGAGAACGTCATCACCACGGCGATGATCGGGGTCAGCAGCGGCAGCGTCACGTAGCGGAACTGCTGCCAGGGGCCGGCGCCGTCCAGGCTCGCCGCTTCGTAGTACGAGGGCGAGATCGTCTGCAGGCCGGCCAGCAGGCAGATGGCGACGAACGGCACGCCGCGCCAGATGTTGGCCACGATCGTCGAGAAGCGCGCCAGCCACGGGTCGCCGAGGAAGTCGACGTAGCGGTCGATCAGGCCGAGCCGCTCGAGCGCCCAGCTGATGATGGAGAACTGCGAGTCGTAGATCCACCAGAACGCGATGGCGCTCAACGCCGTCGGGACGATGTACGGCAGCAGGACGATCGCACGCAGCAACGCCTTGAACGGCAGGTGCTTGTTCAGGAGCAGCGCCAGCCACAGGCCGAGCACGAACTTGAACACGCTGGCGACCACTGTGTAGAAGAACGTGTTGAAAAGCGAAAGCTGCGCCACGTCGTCACCGAACAGGAATTCGAAGTTCTCGAGGCCGATCCATTTGCCGGGCCGGCCGATCTTGGCATCGGTGAAACCGAGATACGTGCCAAGCAGCAGCGGATAGGTCAGAAACACCAGCAACAGCAACGCCGCGGGCACCATGAACAGGAGCCCGAGGACGTTACGGTTGTCGAGCGCTCTCGCGAGCGCTCCCGGCGCGGCCATCCTGCGTTACCGCATCAGACTTTGTAGTAGCGCTCGGCGCGCTTCTGCGCGCGCTCGGCGGCCTCCTTGGGCGAGCGCTGGCCGGTGGCGACCTCGGCGAACATGTCGACGACGACAAAATCGGCCAGCGTCCCCGCCGATGCGTAGCCCATCTTCCCGGCGTACCCGCTCGGCAGCATGTTCTTCATCGAATCGCGATACGGCGTGTGCTTCGGATCCGAGGTCCAGATCGGATGCTTCTCGTAGGCCTGCAGCGCCGGCGTGACGTAGCCGATCGCGGCCTGCACCCACGGGTTCATCTGCTCGTCCTCCATCATGAAGCGCAGGAACTCCTTGGCTGCCTTCGGGTACTTCGTGTACTTGAAGATCATCTGGTTGAAGAAGAGCTGGAACTCGGTCGGCTTGCCCATCGGCCCGATCGGCATGTTGGCGTGGTTGATGTCGCCGGCCATCTCCTGCAGCTTGGGGTCCTTCGACGTCTTGGCGGCGTAGTAGATCGAGATGCCGTTGTTGGTCAGCGAAATCTGGCCGTCGAGGAAGGCCTTGTTGTTGCTCGGATCGAGCCACGACGGCGTGCCCGGAATGAAGGTGCCGTACAGCTCCTTGGCAAACTCGAGCGCCTTCAGTGTCTCCGGGCTGTCGAGCGTGACCTTGTTGCTGGTGTCGACAACCTTGCCGCCCATGGACCACAACAGCCAATTGCACCACGTGTTGGCGTCCCCCGTCGCGTGGCCGAGCGCAAAACCCGGCGGAGTGCCCTTCTCCTTCAGCGCCTGGCAGAGCTTCAGGAAGCCGTCGGTGTCGCGCGGGAACTTGTCGAAGCCCGCCGCCTTCAGGTGGCTCTCGCGATAGACGAGGCATACGCCGGCCACGCCGAGCGGAACGCCGATCCACTTCTTGCCGTCCGGCTTCAGGTACGGATCGCACACCGGATAGAAGCCGCCGTATTTCTTGCCGAGGTACGCGCAGATATCGCTGACGTCGACGAGCTTGTCCGGATACAGGTTGGCGTCGTCGTTGGTCGACAGGATGATGTCCGGCCCGGCACCGGTGTTCGCGGCCACGGCCGCCTTCGGCGTCACGTCGTTCCACAGCTCGCGGTCGACCCGCACCTCGATACCGTATTTGTCCTGAAACTTCTTGACGTTCGCCATGTACTGGTCGATGTCGCCCTGGACGAACTGGCTCCAGCGCAGCACGCGCAACTTGGCGCCTTTCTCCGGCTGGTTGCTCCACTGCGCGCTGGCGTCCTTCACCCAGATCATTGGCCCGACCGTCGCGCTCGCGGCGGCGGCTTTCAGGACATCCCGGCGTTCGATGTGGCTCATGCATGTCTCCTTCTCGGTTGGGCTCCGTGGTGAAGTCTTGCGTTCAGGCAACGAGGCGCCGCCCGCTCGCCGCGTCAAAAAGGTGGGCGCGCGCGCCGTCCGGCACGAGCGTGATTCGATCCCCGGGCCGGCATGCGGTGCGGTCGCGCACCGTCGCCGTGACTTCCTGCTCCTGGTACTTGCAGTAGAGCTGCGTGTCCGCGCCGGTGGGCTCGACCACGATCACGTCGGACGCGATGCCGGCCCCGGTATTCATGCCGAAGTGCTCGGGGCGCACGCCGTAGAGCACCTGCTGGCCCTCCTCGGCGCGCGCGCCTTGCGGCAACGGGAGCGCAGCGCCGTCGGCAAACTCGATCTTCAACGCGCCGTTGCGCGCGTGCGCCACGCCGGGCAGCAGGTTCATCGCCGGCGAGCCGATGAAGCCGGCGACGAACGTGTTGACGGGGCAGTCGTAGAGGTCGAGAGGACCACCCGTCTGCTCGACGATGCCGTCGTGCATGACCACGATCTTGTCGGCCATCGTCATCGCCTCGATCTGGTCATGCGTCACGTAGATCGAGGTCGTCTTCAGCCGCTGGTGCAGCTCCTTGATCTCCGTGCGCATCTGGACGCGCAGTTTCGCATCCAGGTTCGACAGCGGCTCGTCGAAGAGGAACACCTGGGGGTCGCGCACGATCGCGCGCCCCATCGCCACCCGCTGCCGCTGGCCGCCTGACAGCTGACGCGGGTAGCGTTCGAGCAGCTGGCCAAGGCCGAGGATGTCGGCCGCCCGTGCCACCCGCCGGTCGATCTCCTCGCGCGCGGCATTGGCCAGGCGCAGGCTGAACGACATGTTTTCGCGCACCGTCATGTGCGGATACAGCGCATAGTTCTGGAACACCATCGCGATGTCCCGCTCCTTCGGCAGCATGCGGTTGACGACGCGGTCGCCGATCAAGATCTCTCCGCCCGTTATCTCCTCCAGTCCGGCGATCATGCGCAGCAGGGTCGTCTTGCCGCAGCCGCTCGGGCCTACCAGGACCGCGAATTCGCCGTCGGCGATCTCGATGTCAACACCGCGGATCACCTGCGTGTGCCCGAATTGCTTGAAGACACGGCGGATTTGGACCGATGCCATGCAGGTGTCAGCGTGCTTCGGGGATTGCGTTGCCGGATCCGGGTGCGAGGCTCTTGCCATCGGCCCCGGCGCCTCCCGACGACCCCGGGCAACGGTAGTCGGTGACGCGAATCCACGTCATCAATGGTTATCCCGCGGCACCCCGGATCCGGTGCGCCCGACGAGAAAGTCGAGGTCGGCGCCTTCGTTCGCCTGATTGACGTGGTCGACGTACAACTTCACGTAGCCGCGCGGCACCGGCTTGCGCAGCGGCTTCCACTTGGCGCGCCGCCGGACGAGTTCCTCGTCGCTCACATGCAATTGCAGCTTGCGCTTTGCCACATCGAGTTCGATTAGGTCACCGTCGCGTACCAGTGCGAGCGGCCCGCCCGCGGCCGCTTCCGGGGCGACGTGCAGGATCACGGTGCCATAGGCCGTGCCGCTCATGCGCGCATCGGAGATGCGGACCATGTCGGTGATGCCGCGCTTCAGCAGGCGCGGCGGCAGCGGCATGTTGCCGACCTCCGCCATGCCGGGGTAGCCCTTCGGTCCGCAGTTCTTCAGCACCATCACGTTGTCGGCGTCGATCTTCAGGCGCGGATCGTCGATGCGGCGGTGAAAGTCGTCGATGTCGTCGAACACCACCGCGCGCCCGGTGTGCTTCATCAGCTTCGGCGTCGCCGCGGAGGGTTTGATGATGGCGCCATCCGGGCACAAGTTGCCGCGCAGGACCGCGATGCCTGTGTCGCGCTTGAACGGCTTGTCGAAGGACATGATGACGTCGCGATTGTTGTTCTCGGCCCTGCGGTTGTTCTCCCAGAGGGTGCACCCGTTGACCGTCATCGCCTTCTTGTTGAGCAGGCCCTGCGCGCCGAGTTCGCGGATCACCGCCGGCAGCCCGCCCGCGTAGCAAAAGTCCTCCATGAGGTACTTGCCGTTCGGCATCAGGTTGACCAGGGTGTGCACGCCGCGGCCGAGCCGGTCCCAATCCTCGAGATCGAGCTTGACGCCGATGCGGCGCGCGATCGCGATGAGGTGGATCACCGCATTGGTCGATCCGCCGATCGCCGCATTGACACGGATCGCGTTCTCGAAGGCGGCGCGCGTGAGAATGTGCGACAGCCGCACATCATCCTTCACCAATTCGACGATGCGGCGCCCCGCCATCCGGGCGAGAACGTTGCGGCGCGCGTCGACGGCGGGAAACGCGGCATTGCCGGGCATGCCGACACCCAGCGCTTCGACCATGCTCGCCATCGTCGAGGCCGTGCCCATCGTCATGCAGTGGCCGTGCGATCGATGCATGCAGCTTTCGGCCTCGTGGAATTCCTCCTCCGAGATCTTGCCCGCGCGCAGATCTTCCGACAGCGACCACGTGTTCGTGCCGGAGCCAATGCGCTCGCCCTTGTACCAGCCGGACAGCATCGGTCCGCCCGAGACGCCGATGGTCGGAACGTCGACGCTCGATGCCCCCATCAGCAGCGACGGCGTGGTCTTGTCGCAGCCCATCAGGAGCACGACGCCGTCGACCGGGTTGGCGCGGATCGATTCCTCCACGTCCATGCTCGCGAGGTTGCGATACAGCATCGCGGTCGGGCGCAGCAGGGTTTCGCCGAGCGACATGACCGGGAACTCGAGCGGGAACCCCCCTGCTTCCCACACCCCGGTCTTCACATGTTCCGCCAACGTGCGGAAGTGGCTGTTGCAGGGCGTCAGTTCGGAATAGGTGTTGCAGATGCCGATCACCGGCCGGCCGTCGAACTGGTCATGCGGCACACCACGGTTCTTCACCCACGAGCGGTAGATGAACCCCATCTTGCCGCCCCGCCCGAACCATGCCGAACTGCGGCGCGGCTTGCGCGATGCCATCGATCTTGCCTCCCTGTCGCCGCGTCGTGCGCCGGTCGTTCTCGAATGCCGGTGCAGCGTAAGCGGCGAGCCCGGCGTTGGTCAACTGGTCAGGCCAATGGCGGAAACGGTTCCCCCACGCACGGCGACAGGCATTCGCCGTTCGTGGTTCGGGCGGATGCGGCGCCACTCCGGGATCTGCTGCCGACGTCCTAGAAGCGGGAGCCCGGCTGCGCCAGAAACGCAAGCTCCTCGGCCGAGGAGGTGCGGCCGAGGATCCGGTTGCGATGAGGAAAGCGCCCGAATCGCGCGATCACGTCGTGGTGCTTCTGCGCCCAGGCCAGCGCATCCTGATGGCCTTCGGCCGCAAGCTGGCCGAACAGGCGCAGCGATTCGTCTTGCACCGACAACGACTCGGCGTGTTCGAACGGCAGGTAGATGAACCAGCGCTCGACCGGAATCAGCAGGCGGTCCGCCCCGCGGTCGACGACCTCGCTGGCAACCTGCAACGCCTGCTCATCGCCGGCAAACGCCCGCGGCGTGTCGCGAAAGATGTTGCGGGTGAACTGGTCGAGCATGAGCACGAGCGCCAGCGCGTCGCGTGGTCCGTTCGCCCAGCCGCGCCGTTCGCCGGCCAGCGCGGCTTCGACAGCGCCGCCGAAGCGCGCGCGGATCGTCGCGTCGGTGGCCTCCGACTTGCGGAACCACATGTCGCGCGGCGCCCCGTACTCGGGCGAGTCCGGCGGGCCGAACCAGAAGTCGAGTACGTCCCGCGGCGCGGTCATCGCCGCTTGGCGAGCGGTGCGCGTGCCAGGCGCGGGCGGGCACCGAAGTCCGGCTTCACCACCCCTTCGGCCGACAGCTTCTGCAATGCCACATCGAGCGCGGTTTCGAGCTGGCGATCGCGACCCGCCGCAGCATCCTGCGGCGCATTGTCGACGTCGATCTCCGGGTCGGTGCCGTAGTTCTCCACGGCCCAGCCGACATCCTGGAACCAGAACGAGAACTCGGGCTGCGTCGTCTCGGTGCCATCGACCAGTTTGTGGCGCGGCCAGATGCCGATCACGCCGCCCCAGGTACGTTTGCCGATCAGCGGTCCGATCTTCATCAGCTTGAAACAGTGCGAGAAGATGTCGCCGTCGGAACCGGCATGCTCGTTGGTCAGCGCGACGACGACGCCGGCCGGCGCCTCCGACGGATACGGCATCGGCAGTCCCCAGCGCTGCAGGTCGTAGCCGATGCGCCGGCGCGCGACCTTCTCCAGCAGGAGCTGCGACACGTGACCGCCGCGGTTGTAGCGCACGTCGACGATCATGCCATCGCGGTCGCACTCGGTGCCGAAGTAGCGATGGAATTCCGCGAATCCCGCGGACTGCATGTCGGGCAGATGCAGGTAGCCGACCCGGCCCTGCGAACGCTCGTGCACCCAGCCGCGATTGCGCTCGACCCAGGCGCGATAGCGCGCCGGCACCTCGTCGTCGAGCAGCTTGACGAGCACGTTGCGTCGCATACGGTCGTCGCCGCTGCCGGATTCGAGAGTCAACCCGGCCTTCATGCCGGCCTGGTTCACCAGCAAAGCCTGCGGCGGCACCTCGCGCGTCGTCGCCTGGCCGTTGACCGCGACGATGCGATCGCCTGCGCGCGCCAGCACGCCCACGGCGTTCAACGGCGAGTCGGCGATTGCCTCCCACGGATCGCCGCGCGCGATGTCGACGATCTCCCACCCGTTGCCGTCCGCGGCGAGGCGCAGATCGGCCGCGAGGTGCCCGAGCGCAATCTGCGGCGGGCGCCGGTGGTCGCCGCCCATTTCGTAGGCGTGCGACGTGCCGAGTTCGCCATGCAGTTCCCAGATCAGGTCGGACAATTCCGCTCGCGTGGCGACTCGTTCGAGCAACGGCGCGTACCGTTCGTAAACGGCGTTCCAGTCGACGCCCGACATGTCCTCGACCCAGAACTGGTCGCGCTGCAGGCGCCAGACCTCGCGTAGCATCTGCGCCCATTCCGCACGCGGCTCGACCGAGAGGCGAACGCGCCCGAGGTCGACCCAGCCGCTCGCGCGCGTGCAGTCGTTGTCGTTTGTCCCCGGCTTGCCGTTCTGTTCGCGGTCCTTCGTCGCATCCAGCGCGCGCACGCGCTTGCCTTCGCGCACGATGAGCGTCGTCGCGTCGGCCGACAATTCGAACGAGTCGGCGCGCTCTGCCAGGGTCTCGGTGCGCAGCGTGCCGAAATCGAAGTACTCCAGGCGGCCGGGTGATTCCTTGTGGCCGCCGCGGCCGTGCGCGCCGGGGATCGGGAACGATGTCCACAACGCGCGTCCGCGCGCGCCTGCAATCTGGCCGTAACGACCTTCGGGCACCGGGAATGCGGCAACGCGGCGCGCAATGGCGTCGAGATCGATCTTGAGCGGGGCCGGTTCGCTCGGCTTGGCGGGCGCGTCGCGCTCCGCGTGTTTCATCCCCTTGGGCTCGGGCTCGAAGGGCGGTGACCCGTCCGCCTGCAACGCGATCAGGTAAGGGCGCGCGGCGCGCGGAAAGCTCAACTCGAACTGCACGGCGTCATAGACCGGATCGAACGTGCGCGCCGACATGAAGTACAGGTACTTCCCGTCGGGGTCGAACGCCGGGCTCCAGTCGCGAAACTCCGGCTGCGTCACCAGCGTCGAACGTCGCGCCGCGACCTCGTGCAGCTTGATGGCGCAATGACGCGGTCCGGTCCAGAACGTGTATGCAAGCCACGCGCCGTCGGGAGACCACGCAAGTTCTTCCGTGCGGCCGGCATCGGAGCGATCGACGCGCACCATCTTCCCGCTCTGGACATCGCCGATCAGGATCTCGTTGCGATGGTTGGCGATCGCGACGCATGCACCGCATGGCGCTGCGCGCATCGCGATCACACGGCCGACGTCCCACGCGAGCGAACGTGCCTGTTGCGCGTCCGGCTCGAAGAGCTCGATGCGCTCTTCGCCGCTCGAATCGCTTACCGCGACCAGCGTCTTGCCGTCGGCGAGCCACTGGCCGAGCCGACGACGACCGCGCGCCCCGGCGCCGTGGCTGCGCACGGCACCTTCCCACAACGCAAACGAGAACAGCTTGCCGCGCGCATCGACGGCAAGGCTGTGCCCGGCCGGGTGCACGTACAGGCCGCCCAGATAGTCGGTGGCCGAGACGAACTTGCGCGCCGCCTGGGTGCGGTGACCCGGTACCTCGACCCTGACTTCGCGCGTCGCATCGGCGGCGGGATCGAAGATCCACAGGCAGGCGCCGCACTGATAGACGATGCGCCGGCCATCCGTCGAGGCATGGCGCGCATAGAAGTCGTCGTGATCGGTATGACGGCGCACGTCCGAACCGTCCGGGCGGCACGAATACAGATTGCCGATGCCTTCCGCGTCGGCGAGGTAGAAGATGCGGTCGCCGAGCCACATCGGGCTGGTGATGTTCCCCGCCAGGCGTGCCAGGCGGACGAACTCGCCGCTGCCGCGCGCGTCGACCCAGAGGTGACCGGCCGTGCCCCCGCGATACCGCTTCCAGCGTGCCGGGTCGGCAGTGTTGCGCCCGATCACGCGCGCGCCGTTGGCGCCGAACGAAAGATGATTCACTTGCCCGAGCGGCAACAACTCCGGCAAGCCGCCCTCCATCGCGAGCGCGTACGCGCGATAGTTGCGAAAGAACGGCTGCCCGTGCGTGGTCACGAAGAGGATCCGCCCGTCGGGCGTAAAACCGCGCACCATCACGTCCGGCCCGAGCCAGGTCATGCGGCGCGCGGGACCGCCTTCGCCTGGCATCAGATAGACCTCGGGGTGCTGCTCGTCGCGGCCGACGAAGGCGAGCCAGCGTCCGTCAGGAGAGAGCACCGGCGTCGAAGGTTCGCCCAGGCCCGCGGTCAGCCGGCGTGCGACGCCACCCGCGGCGTCGACGCGCCAGAGATCGTCGTCGCAGACGAACACGATCGCATCGCCGCTGAGGGTCGGTTGGCGCAGGTACCCTGGTTCGCTCATGCGCGTGCCTCGGTCGGGGATTGGAGTTGTATGGATCGGGGAAGCGGAGAACCGGGAGCGGATGTGCGCGAGTGCGCAAGGACTCATTCTCCCCTGTGCCGCGCTGCTCCACGGCACGATTTTTCCTGCTCGATTCCGCGTAATCCGTAGCCGTCAGGTCATGGCGCGAATTCCAGTACCACCCGCCTGGTACGCGCCGACTTCTTCTCGATCTTAGCGACCCGCATCGCGCCGATCTCGCGCGTGTTGCGCACGTGCGTGCCGCCGCATGCCTGCAGATCGACGTCGTGCACTCGCAGCAGGCGCACCCTGCCGAAACCCAGCGGCGGGCTCACGCTCATCGACTTCACGAGCTGCGGGTGGGCGGCCAGTTCTTCGTCGGTGACCCACTCGCTCGAGACCGCGTGCGCAGCAGCGATCAGGCCATCGAGGCCGGCCTGCACGACCGGCCGTTCGAGCGGCGCCGTCATGGCGAAGTCGAGCCGTGCGTACTCGGTGGTGATGCTGCAGCCGTCGACGAGTTCCTTGACGACCGCGCACAGCAGGTGGGTCGCGGTGTGGAACCGCATGTGGCGATACCGGCGCTCCCAGTCGATCTCGGCGCGCACCAGCGTGCCGACCGCGATCCGGTTGCAGTCCGCAGGCTCGAGCAGATGCAACGTGTCGTCGGGGGTCGCGCCGTCGCGCCTGCTCTTGCGCGCGTCGAGCACGCGAAGCGCGGTCCCACCCTCCAGGGTGAGCATCCCGCTGTCCCCCGCCTGGCCGCCGCCCAAGGGATAGAAGACCGTGCGATCGAGCTCGACGCCCTCGGCGGAAACGTGCGTGACGTGCGCCTCGCAGTGGCGCAGGTACGCGTCCGAGCGGTAAAGGGCCTCGGTCGTCATCCGAGCTAGTGGTGCGAGCGCGCGGCGGCAAACGCGGACCTGCGCCTGCGTGTCCCGGGTTGCCCGGCACTTGCGCCTTGCGCCGCGTCCGCGCCGTTGCCCTTCGTTGGCGGGTGTTGCATGTGCGTCGCGATGTCCGCCGCGGTCTCCGTGGCCTGCAGCGCATGCCGTGCCACGGCAGGGTCGAGCTGTTCGTCCCACGGTGCGAGCAGCATCGCGTAAACCAGCCGTTCGAACTCGGGCGCGAACCGATCGATGATCTGCTGCGGCTCGGCGCAGACCGCCTTGTCTGTGACGAGGCCGAACTGCACGCCCCCGTTGTACGAGAGGATCGAGACGCCGACGGACACGTCGCCGCTTTGCGGCACCCAGAACATGATCTGCTGCAGCGGCCCGGCCGCGAGATACAGCTGGTGCCGCGGCCCGGGCACGTTGGTCATCACCGCGGTCGTCTTGCTGCCGAACAGGTCGAGTACCTGCTTTTGCAGCGGCCGCGGCGCCAGCCCGACCGCGCCCAGGATCGCCATCGCGATGGCCGCCGTGTAGCCGTCCTTCAATTCGTCCATGCGGCGCCGCACCTCGAGCACGCGCGCGACCGGATGTTCGATGCCGATCGGAAGCAGGACCGGGACGAGGCCGAACTTGTTGCCGAGCGCGGCGTCACCGGAGCGCCGCAGGTTGACCGGCACCATCGCACGCAATTCGGCGTCCTTCAGGGACTCGCCGCGCCCGGCCAGGTATTCGCGGATCGCGCCGGCCGCGCATGCGAGCAGGACGTCGTTCATCGAGCAACCGAGCGCCTTGCCCGCCGCTTTCACGTCGTTGAGCGGCAGCGGTTCGCACCACGCGACCGCCTTCGAACCGCTGGGCTGCCCCTTCAGGCTGGTGCTCGAGTCGTTTTCCATCAGCGCGAGCGCGGCAAGATCCTTCACCACCTGCGCGGCGGTCTTCGCGTATCCGACCACTCTTTTGCCCGCGATCTCCGGATCGTCCAGCATCCTGCCGTAGGCCTTGAGCGCGCGTGCCGCGAGTTCTCCCGTCGCGCCGATCGCTTTGACGGCGGTTTCGGTGAACGGAGCGAGCCAGGTTTCCCACGGCGCGCCATGCCTCGGTCCGTCGCGCGGTTCGGTCGCCGGTTCGCCGTCTTCGCGCGCCGGGTCGGAGGACGTCATCGAAAGCAGCACGCCCATGAGGGAGATGCCGTCGGCGATGCAGTGGTGGATGCGGCTGACCAGCACCGTCCCGCCCGCGTAGTTCTCGATCACGTGGTACTGCCACAGCGGCCGCGCATGATCGAGGGCCTGCGAAGCAAGTTGCGCGACGAGCGTCTGCAGCGCGTCCTTGCCGCCCTTGCCCGGAAGGCCGATGCGCACGATGTGTTGATCGAGATCGGGATCGACCTCCTCCCACCAGGAACCGGTGGGATCGGTCACGACGCGGGAGCGGAAGCGACGGAAGGAAAGCACGCGCGTGCGCACGACGTGACGCAGGCGCTCGAAGTCGAAACCCGGGCCAAGCACCATCACGCCGACGATCATCATCAGGTTGCCGGGCGAATCCATCCGCAGCCACGCCGTGTCGACCGGCGAGATGCGCTCACGCCGCGCCGAGAATATCGCCATCTGGATCTCCTTTCGCCGACACCGGCGATCGCCTGCCGGACCGCGCCTGCCTGTGCGCTGCAGGTTCGAACCTATGATAGCTTTCGCTCCATGCTCGTACAGCGGAGAACCTCATGAGCGATCTGAAGGCGAAGTTCGAGCAGGCGGTCGCGGACTCGAAGAGCCTCCCCGAGCGTCCCGACAACGCAACGCTGTTGAAGTTGTACGCGCTCTACAAGCAGTCGACCAGTGGCGATGTCGAAGGCAAGCGACCGGGCTTTTCCGACATGGTCGGCCGCGCGAAATGGGACGCCTGGAACGAGATCAAGGGCACGGCGTCGGAGGCGGCGATGAAGCAGTACGTCGAGCTGATCACCGATCTCAAAGGCTAGCGCACTAGCGAATCCGCTGCGGCCCGCCTCGCGGGCCGTTTTCCTTGCAGCGCCTCAGGCTGCGCGGCCCGACTTCTTCGCCGGCGCGCTCCTGGCGGCCGGCGTGCTCGCGGCGATCAGGAGTTCGTCGAGCCGGTGCTCGATGTGCCGCTCGATCCTGCGCTTGAACGCGCCGAGCAGCAGGCCGAGCTTGACGTCGAGTCGTATCTCGTGCGCGCTCACCGCCATCGAGCCGTTCACCCCACTGCGCGAGAAGCGCAGCGTGTCGCCGTGCCACTCGCTCTGCAGGTCGTATTCGCTCGCGAGATCGTCGGCGGTCTTCTGCGCGATCCTCTTCGCCTGCGCGACCGTCAAGCGATGCTTGCGAACGACGTTGATCTCAGCCATTGCGCTCTCCTCAACACGCGACGCGTCAAAGGGCGATTGCAGCGACGCGCGTCGCCGATCCCGCGCCGGCGCGAGGCGTCGCGCCGGGATGAAACCCGATCAGCACCAGCATGACGAAAAATCCGATGACGTAGGCGAGCGTCACGTGCCATCCATCGCGCAGCCAACGACCCACCGAGCGCCCTTGCGGATACATGCCCGACAGCGCGACGCCGGCGGACGAGCCGAACCAGATCATCGAGCCGCCAAAGCCGACCGCATAAGCGAGAAATCCCCAGTCGTATCCGCCCTGCCTGATTGCGAGCGCGGTGAGCGGGATGTTGTCGAACACCGCGGAGAGGAAGCCGAGTCCGAGCGCCGTCTGCCACGAAGCGCTGGGCAGCCTCTCGACCGGCATCATCGAGGCGCACAGGACCAGCGCCAGCAGGAACGCCGCGCCCTTGAGCGCTCCCGGCAGAAGCCTCCATGCCGTGCTGCGCAGGGTGGCGCCGATCAGGATCGCCACCCAGACCGCCGCGCCGAGGAACGGAAAGCGGTCCGAGATCTCGGCAAACCGAACGTTGACGACGATGTTGGCGACGATCGCCAGGCCGAGGATCAGCGCCACGATCGCAAGCCGCATCCAGTCGACGACGGCGCCCGGCGTCGCGTCACGCTCGATGCGCCGCAGCGCGTCCTGCTGCCGCGCTGCGATCACGCCGCAGATGGCCAATGCGACCCCCGACGCGATGAACGCCTCGAACACCTCGAGCGGCGAGATGCCGGAAATCCACATCATCGTGGTCGTGGTGTCGCCGATCACGCTGCCGGCGCCGCCGGCATTGGACGCCGCGACGATCGCGGCCAGATATCCGATGTGCACGGTGCCGCGGAACACGGTGTGTGCGATCGCGCCCCCGATCATCGCTGCGGCGATGTTGTCCAGGAAGGTCGACAGGAGGAAGACCAGCACCAGCAGGACGAAACCGCCTTTCCAGTCGTCGGGAAGGAAACGCGGCAGCACCTCGGGCAACTTGCTGTCTTCGAATTGCCGCGCGAGCAGCGCGAAACCGGTCAGCAGCAGCAGGAGGTTGACCAGGATCACCCACTCGTGCTCGAGGTGACCGGCGAAACCGGCCACGCCGGCGCCGGTTCGAAACGGAGAAAACGCGATCTTGTAAAGCGCGATCACGCCGGCGCCGGTGACCGCGATCGGCAGCACGTACGCCTGGAAGAGCGCGACGCCCGCGAGGACGCACGCGAAGAGCAGGAATTCGACCGGGACACCGGCCAGCTCCGGGCCGTCGAAGGCCGCCGCGCGGGCGCTCGAAGACGCAACCGCGAGCAGGAGCCACGCAAGCGCGCTGCGCGAGCGCCGGAGCGGCCGCATCCTATTTTCTTGGCGGAAGCGTAGCGCGGCGGACGAAGTCCGCGATGCGCCCGACGCCTGCCTCGATCGCCGACTCGGCGGCCGCGTACGAAAAGCGGATGTGCTGGCCGTCGCCCTCGACCCGGGGACCGAAGTGGATATCGGCGAGGACCGCGACCCCCGCCTCGTGCAGAAGGCGCTTGCGCAACACCTCGGAGTCGGCGGCGCCGATCAGCGCACACGCTTCAGTGACGTTCGGCCACGCGTAGAACGCCCCGCCCGGCGACGCGCAGCGAAATCCCGGCACCTCGTTGAGCAGCCGCACGATCAGGTCGCGGCGGGCAAGGAACCGATGACGCATCGACTCGGCCGCATCCTGCGGGCCGTTGAGCGCGGCCACCGCCGCCCATTGGCTGATCTGGCTTGCGCACGACTCCGTGTTCGTGATCCAGCGTGTGAAGACCGGCGCGAGCTGGCGGTTCGCCGTGAAGCCGATGCGCCAGCCCGTCATCGCGTAGGTTTTGGACGCGCCGTCGGAAATGACGGTGCGCTCCTGCATTCCTGGCAGCGAAGCGATCGAGGCGAACTCCGCGCCGTAGACGAGCCGGCTGTAGATCTCGTCGGCGTAGACCCAGACCTGCGGATGGCGCTCGAGGATCGCGGCGATCGCCTCGAGGTCGGCACGCGACAGGATGCCGCCGGTCGGGTTTTGGGGTGAATTGAGGACAAGCAGCTTCGTGCGCGGCGTGATGCGCTCGGCCAGCTCGTTCGGATCGAATGCGAAGGCGCGCGCCTCGCGTAGCGGCAGCCCGACCGCGACGGCGCCATTGGCGCGGCACTGGCTTTCGTAGATCGGGAATCCGGGCACCGGGAAGATGACCTCGTCGCCCGCGCCGTAGTCGGTGACCGATGCGATCGCGTATCCGATGAACGGCTTCGCACCGGCACCGACCACCACGTCGTCCGGCGCGATGGAAATGCCACGCATGCGACCCATCGATGCCGCCGCGGCCTGGCGCAGTTCATCGATTCCCGCCGAAGGGGTGTAGCCGTGCCTGCCGCCGCGCACTGCGTCGACGGCCGCGTCCTGCACATGCGTCGGCGTCGCGAAATCGGGCTGGCCGATACAGAAGGAAATGACGTCCTTGCCCGAGCGGACGAGCTGGTTGACCTCGGCAAGAACGACAAACGCGTTTTCGGTTCCGAGGCTCTCCGCCCGGCGAGACAGTGTCGGCATAAGGGTGACCCCGCGCGAAGCGCGGGATTCTAGCCACCCCTCCCGGCCCGCGGAACCCTCGATCGGTGCGAGCGGGCACGACCGCGGCGCGCTTCGCGCCCGCGACGCGGCCCTGTGCTGGTTTCGGTTGCGACCGCGTCGGCAACCGGGCGAAAGGGTGGGCGGGATCCGCCCGCTGTCGGCGCGGCGCAACCGCCGCCAGAACAGCCGCCGTGTCGGAACCCTTCCATTGGACCGTCCCGATGCCGCGGCGGCGGGATCGCGCCGACCCGCGAGTCAGTGCTGGACGTGGAAGACCTGCCGCAGGTATGCGAGGTAGGCCGCGTCGTCGCACATGTTCTTCTCGGGCGAATCGGAAAGTTTCGCGACCGGCTGGCCGTTGCAGCGGACCATCTTGATGACGATCTGCAGCGGCGTGTAGCCCAGGTCGTTGGTCAGGTTCGTGCCGACGCCGAAGGCGAGCCGCGCGCGCCCGTCGAAGCGCCGGTACAGCTCGCTCACGAGCGGAAACGTCAACGCATCGGAGAACACCAGTACCTTCGTCTTCGGGTCGACCCGGTTGCGCTCGTAGTGAGCGATCAGCCGTTCGCCCCACTCGATCGGGTCGCCGGAATCGTGCCGCGCGCCGTCGAACAGCTTGCAGAAGTACATGTCGAAGTCGCGCAGGAACGCGTCCAGGCCGTAGACGTCCGACAGCGCGATGCCGAGGTCGCCGCGGTACTCCTTGGCCCAGACCTCGAAACCGTAGGTCTGCGAGTCGCGCAGCCGCGGACCGAGCGCCTGGCACGCCTGCAGGTACTCATGCGCCATCGTGCCGAGCGGCGTGAGCCCCTGCTTGGCGGCGAACATCACGTTGCTGGTCCCGGCGAGATGCTCGCCGAGCTGATCCTTCAGAGTCAGCAGCACCTCGTCCTGCCACAGGCGCGAGAAGCGGCGCCGCGTGCCGTAGTCGGCGATGCGCACGCCGGCCAGCGTCGGGTCGTCGCGCACGAGCGCGATCTTCTCGCGCAGCCGCCGGCGTCCTTCCGCGTAGTCCGGATGCTGCTGGGTGTTGCGGAAGTACACCTCGTTGGTGATCGCCAGCACCGGGATCTCGAACAGGATCGTGTGCAGCCACGGCCCCTTGATGACGATCTCGATCTCGCCGCTGTCGTTCGGCGCGCGCGTCACTTCGATGTACTTGGTATTGAGCTGGAACAGGCCGAGGAAGTCGACGAAGTCGCTCTTGATGAAGCGCATGCTGCGCAGGTACGCCAGCTCCCGTTCGCGAAAGCGCAGCGTGCACAACCAGCCGATCTCCTCGCGGATCTCGTCGACGTAGGGGGCGAGGTTGATGCCCGGATTGCGGCACTTGAAGCGGTACTCGACCTGCGCGCCCGGAAAGTGATGCAGCACCACCTGCATCATCGTGAACTTGTAGAGGTCGGTGTCGAGCAGCGAGGTGATGATCACGATCGCAAGGCCTTGGGATGGCCGTGGTTAACGTGCCCCGGCGCGTCGACGCCGTCGGCTGCGCGATAGAATACCCGCCCACTCCTCGAACCGCCGCGCGAATGACTCACGTCGTCACCGAGCCGTGCATCAAGTGCAAATACACGGACTGCGTCGATGTCTGTCCGGTCGACTGCTTTCGCGAAGGCCCGAACTTCCTCACGATCGATCCCGACGAGTGCATCGATTGCGCGGTGTGCATTCCCGAGTGCCCGGTGAACGCGATCTATGCCGAGGAGGACGTGCCGGCCGACCAGCGCAGCTTCATTGCATTGAACGTCGAGCTGGCGAAAAAGTGGCCTTCGATCACCCGCATGAAGCCCCACCCGCCCGATGCGGATGAATGGAAGGACGTGCCGGAAAAGCTCAAGTACCTCGAGCGGTAGCTTGCCACGCCCGCGCGGCGTGCGCGTGCCCGCCACATGACCGCCGCGCCCAAGTTCACCGCCGAGACGTTGACGTCGGTCAGGCCGTGGGCGCCGAACCTGTTCTCGTTCACGATCACGCGCGACCCGGAGTTCCGGTTCACGGCCGGACAGTTCGCCCGCATCGGGGTCGAGCGCGCCGATCCGGACAATCCGAAGGACCCGTCCGGCCAGAAGATCGTATGGCGCGCGTATTCGGTTGCCTCGCCCAGCCACGCTGCGTTCCTGGAGTTCTTCTCGGTCGTCGTTCCGGACGGCGAATTCACGTCCGAGCTCGCGCGGCTGCGCCCTGGCGCCACGATCTACCTGGAGCGGACGAACTACGGTTTCCTGACGCTCGACCGGTTCGACCCTGCGCGCGATTTGTGGCTGCTGTGCACGGGCACCGGCCTCGCCCCGTTTCTATCCATACTGGCCGAGACCGGCAGCTGGAACGATTTTCACAACCTCGTGGTCGTGCACAGCGTGCGCTATCCGAACGAACTGGCGTACGCCGACGCGATTCGTGCCATGGATCGCGAGGGGAGACTCCACTACGTACCGGTGGTGACCCGCCGGCGCGAACCGGGCACCCTCGGCGAGCGCGTGCCGGCGCTGCTCGAAAGCGGCGCGCTCGAAGCCCATGTCGGGCTGCGGATCGATGCCGGCGCCTCGCGCGTCCTGATCTGCGGCAACCCGGACATGATCACCGCCACCCGTCGGCTCCTGGCGACGCGCGGGCTGGCGCCGTCGAGACGGGGCAAACCGGGGCAGCTGGCGGTCGAAAACTACTGGTAAGGTCAAGTGGTCAGGCCACTTCGGGCGCGAGCCTGATGGAAAAACAACGCTCTTCTCGTTGCATTGCTGGCGCGCCCGCCGCGCGACGATAATCGTGCGGTTTGCCTTGCCCGCGATGCCTCCATGGGGCCGCAGCGGAGTCTCGATGCTCTATCACCTGCACGAACTGCAACGCCGTTTCCTGAACCCGCTGTCGGTGTGGGCCCAGGCGACGTCGGAGCTCTTTTCGAGCCCGTACAGCCCGCTTTCCTATACGCCGTTCTCGCGCCGCCTGGCGGCCGGCTACGAGTTGTTGCACCGGATCGGCAAGAGCTACGAGAAACCTCATTTCAATCTCGACCAAACCGAGATCGGCGGCGTGGACGTCCCGGTGCAAGAGGACGTCGTGGTCGAGAAGGCGTTCTGCCGGCTGCTCAACTTCCGCCGCGAGTTGCCCCCCAAGCTCGCCGCGCGATCGGCCGATTCGAAGGTGTTGATCGTCGCGCCGCTTTCCGGCCACAACGCCACGCTTCTGCGCGACACCGTGCGCACGATGCTGCCCGACCACGACGTCTACATCACCGACTGGAACGACGCGCGCATGGTCCCGCTCTCGGCCGGCCCGTTCCATCTCGACGACTACGTCGACTACGTAATCGAGTTCGTGCGCCTGCTCGGGCCCGATGTGCACGTGATCTCCGTGTGCCAGCCGACCGTGCCGGTGCTCGCGGGCATCTCGCTGATGGCAACCGACAAGGATCCCAAGCTCCCGCGTTCGATGACGATGATGGGCGGGCCGATCGACACGCGGCGCAGTCCGACGCAGGTGAACGCGCTCGCGATGCGCAGGAGCATCGACTGGTTCGAGAACAACGTCATTTTCAAGGTGCCATCCGCGTATCCCGGCTACCTTCGGCGCGTCTATCCGGGATTCCTGCAGCACGCCGGATTCGTGGCGATGAATCCGGACCGGCACGTCAATTCGCACTGGGACTACTACCTCGATCTCATCAAGGGCGACCTGGACGACGTCGAGGCGCACCGCCGCTTCTACGACGAGTACAACGCGGTGCTGGACCTGCCGGCCGAGTATTACCTGGACACGATCCGGATCGTGTTCCAGGAGCACCGCCTGCCCAACGGCACATGGAGCGTGCGCGGCAAGCCCGTGCGGCCGGGCGACATCAAGTCCGTTGCCCTCTTCACCATCGAAGGCGAGCTGGACGACATTTCCGGCAGCGGCCAGACCCAGGCCGCGCACGACCTGTGCACCGGCATCCCGAAATCCCACCAGCAGCACCTGACCGCCGCGGGCGCCGGCCACTACGGGATCTTCTCCGGCCGTCGCTGGCGCGAACAGATCTATCCGCAGGTGCGCGAGTTCATACGCGCGCACGCGCAGCGGTAGCGCCGTCCCGCTCTGAAATAATCCGCGTCCATGCCGGACGCGATCGACGCCACTCCCCGCCCCGCTGCCGCGTCGGCCCTCGCCGAGCGCATCGACGCCGCCCTGCCGCAGACCCAGTGCACGAAGTGCGGTTTCCCCGGCTGCCGGCCGTACGCGGAGGCGGTCGCCGCCGGGAGCGCGGAAATCAACCGGTGCCCGCCCGGCGGCGCCGCCGGCATCGCCAAGCTGAGCCTGATAAGCGGGCGGCCGCCGTTGCCGCTCAATCCTGCCAACGGCGTCGAGGGACCCCTGCGCCGCGCGGTGATCGACGAGGCGCTCTGCATCGGCTGCACCTTGTGCATCCAGGCTTGCCCGGTCGATGCGATCGTCGGCGCGCCGAAGGTCATGCACGCGGTCCTCGCGTCGGTGTGCACGGGCTGCGACCTGTGCGTTCCGCCCTGCCCGATGGATTGCATCGCGCTGATCGAGGTGGTGCCGCGGCGTCGCTGGTCCGATGACGACGCGCGCGCAGCGCGCGGCGCGTTCGAGCAGCGCAACCTGCGCCTGGCACGCGAGCGGATCGAGGTCGAGGAGCGACGCCTCGCGAAAGCGATCGCCAAGCTGCACGAATTGGAAACCCGCACCGATGCGGACGATGGACAGGCGGTGGCCCGCAAGGCACGCGTGGCGGCCGCGATCGAACGCGCCCGCGCGCGGCACCGGCAGTCGCCTTCGACGGCGACCGGCAGGCCGGGACAGGAGACCAACGGATGAACCCGGAAAAGCGGCGCGCGATCTTCGCGCGCCTGCGCGAGGCCAATCCCGAGCCGAAATCCGAGCTCGAGCATTCCTCGCCGTTCGAACTGCTGGTCGCCGTCGTGCTGTCGGCACAGGCGACCGACCGTGGCGTCAACCTCGCTACGCACAAGCTGTTTCCCGTCGCCAACACGCCCCGCGGCATCGTCGATCTCGGGGTCGAGGGGCTGATTCCCTACATTCAGACCATCGGCCTGTTCCGCAACAAGGCGAAGAACGTCGTCGCACTGAGTCGCCTTCTGCTGGAACGGCACGGCGGCGCGGTGCCGCGGGATCGGGCGGCGCTCGAAGCGCTGCCGGGCGTGGGCCGCAAGACTGCGAACGTGGTGCTGAACGTGGCTTTCGGAGAACCGACGATCGCGGTCGACACGCACATCTTTCGCGTCGCCAACCGCACGGGAATCGCGCCCGGCGCGGATGTCGACGAGGTCGAGCGCAAGCTCCTGAAGTTCGTTCCGGAGGAGTTCCGCCAGAACGCGCACCATTGGCTCATCCTGCACGGGCGCTACGTGTGCAAGGCGCGCAAGCCCGAGTGCTGGCGCTGCGCCATCGCCTCGCTGTGCGAATTCCGCCGCAAGACGCCCGCGCCGCGCTGATCGGGACAGTGGCAGCCGCACGCGCGTTGTCCGGCAGAATGCCTCGATAAGGCTCGAGTTTCCGCCGCCATGTTCAATCCGAGTCGCGATGATGTACGTCGTTTCTTCTGCACGGCCTGGGCCAAGCACCGCGCCGGGCACATCGTCACGCCGCTGGAGGCCGTCGCCGTGGGGTGGATCGAACAACACCCCGAGTATCACGCGCTGCTGGACGATCCCGAGCGGGCGCTGGGCGAGGAATTCACGGTAGAGCGCGGCATCACCAACCCGTTCCTGCACCTGTCGATGCATCTCGCGCTCGCCGAACAGCTGTCGATCGACCAGCCCCCGGGGATCCGCGCCGCAATCGCGGACCTCGCCGCCCGCACCGGCAGCGAGCACGAGGCGGCGCACGAAGCGATGGAGTGCCTCGGCGAGGTCGTCTGGCGCGCCCAGCGATCGACGCTGCCCGCCGACATTGCCGCGATCAATGCCGCCTATCTGGAGTGTCTCGAGCGCCGCCGGTCGCGTTGAACCGGGCGGGCCGATGCCGCCGCGCTACTTGTTGTGCGTAAGCGGCCCGGGCAAGGAGTTGAAGAACGCCGCGACGTTTTCGATGTCGGCTTTCGAAAGCGGCTTGGCGATCCCCCCCATGATCGGGTTCTTGCGTGCGCCGCTCTGGTAGTCGCCCAGCACCTTGACGAGGTAGTCCGCGTACTGCCCGGCGATCTTGGGATAGCTCGGATCGATCGGCGACTTGCCGTCCTTGCCGTGGCACGCCGCGCACTGCGTCTCGCCGATCTGGCGCCCCGCCTCGATGTCGGCCGCCGCTGCAAGGCCGCTCCATCCGGTCGCGAATGCAAGCAGCGCGGCCGTCGTCACCGTGGTCTTCTTCATGTCGGGCTTCCTGGTGCGCGTCACTTGTTGGCGACCGCAGCCGGTTCGGAACCGCGCGCGGCGTAGTACGCGGCGATATCCGCGATCTGCTGGTCGCTCAGTCCCTGCGCGATCACCTTCATCGTCGGGTGATTGCGCTCCCCCTTTTTGTACTCCTCCAGCGCCGCCTCGATGTACTTGGCCGACTGGCCCCCGATCTTGGGCACGTGGTAGACGCGCGGAAACGACGCCTGGTAGCCCGGGATCGTGTGGCACCCGGTGCACATCGAGATGTAAGGCTTCGCCGCATCGGGATTTCCGACCGGAGCCGGCGCCTGTTGCGCCGAAGCCAACGGCACGACCGCGCAAAAACCGGCAGCCGCAAGAAGACGGGTCGTATTCATCGAGGAAAGCACCCCCGCAGGTTTCGAATTGTTGGCACCCGGGCCTTTGCCCATCGACCACGTTGTCGAATCGCGCTCGCGCCACCCTCCCCGGGAGTCGAGCAGCATGGCCGATGCAAATCGGCGCGGATTCTACTGGAGCGACGCAGCGCGACCAACCTTCCTGTTGCGCAAGGGTCGCTGCGTATACTCGCGGCGTCGCCGCGCGCCTCCGCTCCTCGCCATCCAATGCAACGATTCCAGGGCTCCGACACCTACGTCGCCACTGCCGACCTCAAGCTTGCGGTTAACGCCGCGCTCACGCTGCAACGGCCGCTGCTCATCAAGGGCGAACCCGGCACCGGCAAGACGATGCTGGCCGAGGAGGTTGCGCGTGCGCTGTCGATGCCGCTGCTAGCCTGGCACATCAAGTCGACCACCAAGGCGCAGCAGGGCCTCTACGAATACGACGCCGTCTCCAGGCTGCGCGACTCGCAACTCGGCGACGAGCGGGTGAAGGACATCCACCAATACATCGTGCGTGGCGTCCTGTGGCAGGCATTCGAATCGGCGCAAGCGAGTGTCCTGCTCATCGACGAGATCGACAAGGCGGACATCGAGTTTCCGAACGACCTCCTGCGTGAACTGGACCGGATGGAGTTCTTCGTCTATGAGACGCGCCAGACGATCGTGGCCCGCCACCGGCCGCTGGTGGTGATCACGTCGAACAACGAGAAGGAGCTGCCGGACGCCTTCCTGCGCCGGTGCTTCTTTCACTACATCAGGTTCCCGGACAAGGAGACGATGCAGTCGATCGTCGACGTCCATTTTCCGAAGCTGCGCGGCGAGCTGCTGAAGAACGCGCTGGACACGTTCTTCTCGATCCGCGAACTGCCGGGGCTGAAGAAGAAGCCCTCCACGTCGGAGCTGCTCGACTGGCTGAAGCTGCTGGTCGCCGAACAGATTCCGCCCGATGCGCTGCGCTCGAAGGACGACAAGCTGTTCGTGCCGCCGCTCGCCGGGGCGCTGCTCAAGAACGAGCAGGACATGCACCTGTTCGAGCGGCTCGTGTTCATGGCACGGCACAACCGGTAGGTTCGGGACCGAGGGGCTTGCGGAGCGCGATGATGGAATCCGGACGGCCCGAACCCGCTCTCGCGATGGAAGCGGACCGCTCATCGCCTGCGCCTCGCGCCGCCGGTCGACGCTCGGGGGGCGACGACGCCTGCTTCGCTCGCGTCGCGCTACGCACATGAGGCGGGCGGAGCCGGCCATCCTCAACGGGCGGCATGTCCGGCTCGAGCCGATGCATGCCGACCACGAACCGGACCTGCGCAAGGCGGCGGCCGACGGCGAACTATGGCGCCTGCGCATCACGTCGGTGCCGGAGCCCGAGCAGACGGCGATGTACATCGCCACCGCACTCATGGGCCAGCAGGACGGCACCATGCTGCCGTTCGTCGTGCGCGAGTTGCACAGCCATGCGGTGATCGGCAGCACCCGTTACCACGACATCCTGCCCGATGCCTCGCGGGTCGAGATCGGCTACACGTGGTATGGCGCGTCGTGGCAGCGCACCTTCGTGAACACCGAGTGCAAGCTGCTCCTCCTCACGCACGCATTCGAGACCCTGGGCTGCGGCGTGGTCGGCTTGCGCACGGACAATTTCAACTTCGCATCGCAACGGGCGATCGAGCGTCTGGGCGCCAAGAAGGACGGCGTCATCCGCCATCACGCACGCCGGCGCGACGGCACGATCCGCGATACAGTGATGTACAGCATCACGGCGGGCGAGTGGCCGGAGGTCAAGGCCCACCTCGCCTACCAGCTCGAGCGGCCGAGGTGACGCCATGCTGATCAACTTCTTCTACCACCTGCGCGCGGCGCGGCTGCCGGTGTCGATCAAGGAGTTGCTGACCCTGCTCGAGGCGCTCAGGAAGGACGTGATCCGGCCGTCGATCGACGATTTCTACTACCTCTCGCGCGCGACCCTCGTCAAGGACGAAACGCTGTACGACAAGTACGACCGCGCGTTCGGCGAGTTCTTCAAAGGCGTGCAGACGTTCATCGACTTCACGACGGAAATTCCGCAGGAGTGGTTCAAGCAGATGCTCGAGCGCGAATTCACGCCCGAGGAAATCGCGCAGCTGGAAAAGCTCGGCTGGGACAAGCTGATGGAGGAGTTCCGCAAGCGCCTCGAGGAGCAGGAGGGCGCGCACCACGGCGGCAACAAGTGGATCGGCACCGGCGGCACCTCGCCGTTCGGTCACGGCGGCGCCAATCCCGAAGGAATTCGTGTCGGCGGCCCGGGCAAGGGCAACCGCACCGCGGTCAAGGTGTGGGAGGCGCGCGCGTATCGCGACTACGACGATCAGCTCGAACTCGGCACGCGCAACATCAAGGTCGCCTTGCGCCGGTTGCGGCGGTTCGCGCGCGAGGGCGCGGAACTCGAGCTCG
Organism: Burkholderiaceae bacterium; assembly: GCA_035502095.1. Taxonomy (GTDB): domain Bacteria; phylum Pseudomonadota; class Gammaproteobacteria; order Burkholderiales; family Burkholderiaceae_F; genus JAKANT01. The sequence goes on along the minus strand of DATJUX010000028.1, from coordinate 38,760 downwards.
ATCTGCACGACACGATCGAGTCGACCGCGAAGAACGCCGGCTACCTCGATATCAAGATGGTGCCGGAGCGGCACAACACGGTGAAGGTGCTGATGCTGCTCGACGTCGGCGGCACGATGGACGAGCACATCAAGCGGGTCGAGGAGCTTTTTTCGGCCGCGAAGGCCGAGTTCAAGCACCTCGAGTTCTACTATTTCCACAATTGCGTCTACGAGAGCGTCTGGCGCAACAACCGCCGCCGCTTCGCCGAGCGTTTTCCGACCTGGGACGTATTGCGCAAGTACAACCCGGATTACCGCCTGATCCTCGTCGGCGACGCGACGATGAGCCCCTACGAGATCCTGCAGCCGGGCGGCAGCGTCGAGCACAACAATCCCGAAGCGGGTGCGCTGTGGCTGCAGCGCCTGACACAGCACTATCCGAAGTTCGTCTGGATCAATCCCGAACCGGAAGGCCTTTGGCAGTACCGGCAGTCGATCTCGGTCATCCATCAACTGATGGGGGGCCGCATGTTCCCGCTGACGCTCGAAGGCCTCACCCGCGCAATGCGCCAACTCAGCAAGTGATGGTTCGTCCGCAAGGCGGACGAACCATCATCCCGTGCGCAGCAAGGGATCCCAACCCAAGCACGCGCGAAATTCCTCGCCTTCGGTCGGATCGACACTTCGTGTTGCGCCAGCCTCGGCGACCGCATCCTCGCGGTCGGCTTGTCGGCCGCCCGTGCCCCGCATGCGTGGGAGGGAGTTACGCCGCCCGCCCGAGTAGATTGGACGCGGCCGCTCCGCGGCCGGACCGCCGCGACGCCTCGCGTTCCGCCGTGGATTGCAAGGCCGGAAAGGGGCCAGAAATGTCAACCTATGTCCTGTTCGGCAGATACTCGGCCGAGTCCCTCAAGGGTGCCAGCGCAAAACGTACGGAAGACGCCGCCGCGCTGATCAAGAAACTGGGTGGCGAAGTCATCTCCGGGTACGCGCTGCTCGGGTCGACCGACCTGGTTCTCATCGTCGACCTGCCCGACACCGAGCGCGCGATGCGCGCCTCGGCCGGACTGACGAAGTTGACGGGAATCGGCTTCCGGACGTCGCCGGCGGTGAGCCTGAAGGATTTCGACCGCCTGCTCACGACGTAGCCCGTGCTCCCTGGGCGACGAGCGCGCCAGGGAGCCGAGTATCGCGGATCGTCCTGCGCACCGACCTGCCGGCCGGCGCGCGAGTGAAACTACCGTCCCGCCGGCCGCGGCAGGTAGGCGAGGTAATGCGCGACCTCGACCAGATTCCCCTCGTTCAGGCCCGCCAGCACCGCTGCATGTGAGCGTCGCAAGCATGCGCATCGATCCGATATCTCGATCCATGATCGAGCCTCCGAGTGATGGGGCGGGCGCCCTCTGCGGGGCGGCCGGCGCTGGGTGGCGCAGCCAGCCGCGACGTCCGCGCATGCGACATTCCGAATTTGCGCTACCGACGAGCAAAGGTGCAAGCCACGGACACTCGATGTATACGGAGTGCCTATGACCGATCCGACCGCACTCGAAGCCGCCGGACTGGCGCGCGCGATCCGGCGCCGCGAGATCTCGTGCCGCGAGGTGATGCTGGCGTATCTCGCGCGCATCGATCGACTCAACCCGCGCGTCAATGCAGTCGTGACGCGACAGGACGGCGATCGTCTGGTCGCCCAGGCCGATGAGCGCGATGCGCAGCTCGGTCGCGGGCCACCGCTCGGCTGGATGCACGGGTTTCCGATCGCGATCAAGGACCTTGCAGCCACCGCCGGCATCCGCACCACGCTCGGTTCGCCGCTGCTGCGCAACGTCGTCCCGGTCGAGGATTCGATCATGGTCGCGCGCCTGAAGGCGGCCGGCGCGATCGTGATCGGAAAGACCAACACGCCGGAATTCGGCCTTGGCTCGCAAACCTACAACGGCGTCTTCGGCACGACCACGAACGCCTACGACGCGACCCGGACCAGCGGCGGGAGCAGCGGCGGCGCCGCAGTGGCCGTCGCGTTGCGGATGATCCCGGTCGCCGATGGCAGCGACATGATGGGTTCGCTGCGCAACCCGGCTGCCTACAACAACGTGCTGGGATTCCGGCCCTCGTTCGGGCGCATCCCTGCCGGCCCGCCGGCGCCCGAGGTCTTCCTGCAGCAGCTGTCGAGCGACGGGCCCATGGCGCGCACGGTGTCCGACCTGGCGCTGCTGTTCGCGACCCAGGCGGGCGCCGATGCGCGGGCACCGCTTTCGATCCGTGAAGACCCCGCGACCCTTGCGGCGCCCCTGCAGCGTGATCTTGCCGGCACGCGTGTCGCCTGGCTCGGCGACCTGGGTGGTTACCTGCCTTTCGAGCCCGGCATCCTCGAGCTCTGTCGCGCCGCTGTCACGTCGCTGACCGGCATCGGATGCATCGTCGAGGACTTCGTGCCCGACTTCGACTATGCGTCCCTCTGGACCGCGTGGTGCAGGCTGCGCCACTGGCTCGTCGCCGGTCGCCTCAACGACCTCTATCGCGTGCAGGCCAATCGCGCCAGCATAAAGCCCGAAGCGCTGTGGGAGATCGAAAGGGGGGTTGCACTCAGCGCGCTCGACGTCTACGAGGCCTCGCGCGTCCGCTCCGCGTGGTATCAGACGCTGCGGACCGCCTTCGAGACTTACGAATACCTGGTGCTGCCCAGCGCGCAGGTGTTCCCGTTCGACGCCGGCACGCATTGGCCGCGGCACGTCGCAGGCCGCGAGATGGATACGTACCATCGCTGGATGGAAGTCGTGGTGCCGGCCAGCATGGCCGGCGGTCCCGTGATCAGCGTGCCGGTCGGATTCAACGCCGATGGCCTGCCGATGGGAATGCAGATCATCGGGCGCCGCTACGCGGATCTTGCCGTGCTTCAGCTCGCGTACGCGTACGAGCAGGCAACGCAGTGGGTGGCGAAGCGGCCGCCGCCGCAGGCGTGACACTCGCCGTCGCGTGCGAACCAACGCCGAGATCGCCCGGCTTCGCGCGCGATGACGACGGGGCCGCTGCGCGGCCCCGTCGTCAATTCAAGAACGGCGGCGCGGCGCGCAGCACTTCGTCGAGGGTGGTGATGCCGCTCGCAATCTTCTCGGCGCCCGACACGCGCAGCGAACGCAGGCCATCGCGCGCCGCCTGGTTGCGAACCTGCGCGATTTCGCCGCCGCGCGCAATGATCTCGCGCAGCTTGTCGTTGACGAGAAGCAATTCGATCAGCCCGGTCCGGCCGAGGTAACCGGTCCGGCGGCATTCGAGGCACCCGACCGGTTTGTACACCGGGTGTGGCACGGGAGATCGCCACGGCGCCACCAGGTCCTTCCACAGGTTTTCGTCGATCGGATCGCCTTCCTGCTTGCAATGCGGACACAACATGCGTACTAGGCGCTGGGCCAGCACGCCGATGACGGTGGCGTTGACGAGGTACCCGGGCACGCCGAGCTCGAGCAGCCGTGCGATCGACGATGACGAGTCGTTGGTATGCAGGGTGGAAAACACGAGGTGCCCGGTCAACGCGGCCTGCACCGCCATGTCGGCGGTTTCCTTGTCGCGGATCTCGCCGACCATGATCACGTCCGGATCCTGACGCATCAGCGCACGCAGCCCGTCGGCGAAGCCGAGGTCGATGCCGTGCTGGACCTGCATCTGGTTCAGCGCCGGATCGACCATTTCGATCGGGTCCTCGACCGTGCTCACGTTGACTTCGTCGGTGGCGAGCTGCTTGAGCGTCGAATAGAGGGTGGTCGTCTTGCCCGAGCCGGTCGGTCCGGTGACGAGAATGATGCCGGACGGGCGCTGGATCAGCTCCTGCCAGATCTTCGTCTCGGACTCGGAGAACCCGAGCTCGGCGTAGCTCGCGACCACGACCTCGGGATCGAAGATCCGCATCACGAGCTTCTCGCCGAAAGCGGTGGGCAGCGTGGAGAGACGGATCTCCACCTCGCGCCCCGCCGTCGGTCCCGAATTGACCTTGGTCTTGATGCGACCGTCGAGCGGGCGGCGCCGCTCGACCACGTCCATGCGCCCGAGCAGCTTGATCCGGCTCACCATGGCGTGCATCACGGCCGGCGGCACCTGGTAGACCTGGTGCAGCACGCCGTCGATGCGGAACCGCACGACGCCCTGCTCGCGCTTCGGCTCCATGTGGATGTCGCTCGCGCGCTGGTCGAACGCGTATTGCAGCAGCCAGTCGACGATGGTGACGATGTGGTGGTTCTCGGCGTCCACCTTGCCGCCGAGCTCGACCAGCTGCTCGAAGTTGCCGACGACGCTCTTCTCGCTGGTCTGCTTGGCGCTGCGGATCGACTGGGCGAGCTTGTAGAACTCGATCGTGTAACGCTCGACGTCGAGCGGGTTGGCCACCACCCGCCTGACGCTCTTGCGCGAGATCTGCTCGATTTCCCGCAGCCAGCTTTCGTCGAACGGCTCGCAGGTGGCGATCGTCACTTCCGCGTTGGTGACCGCGATCGGCAGGATCGAATAGTTGGTCGCGTAGCGGACCGACATCACCTCGACCACGCGCGCGAAATCGACCCGCAGCGGGTCGATGTGCTGGTACGGCAGCTTCGCCCTGTCGGCGAGCCACATGGTCAGCCGTTCGAGGTCGAGCAGTTCGCGCGCGGCACCGGGCGAGCGCAGGTTCATCTCCGCGAGCAGTGTCAGGGGATGGACGCGCGACTCGCGGCTCTTCACCGAGAGGATGCGTTCGCCGTCCGCCTTGGCCATCAAGCCTTCGTAGACCAGGGACTTGACGACGAAGCTGAGCGGGAGCTTGCCGGTCGGCAGCGCGAGCGCGACCTTGGCGGCCTTGTCCGGAGCGTTCATGCTGCGATTATCGACGACGGTCGTCTTACGCCGTCATGTAGCGCGCCGCCAGCTCCTGCGCGCGTTTCGGCATCTTCTCGAACTCGCCGACCACGCCGTCGACGGCACGCTTGGTGAGCGGCGTGGTTTCGAGCGGCTTCAGGTAGCCCTTCTTGAGATACGACTTGATGACGTCCGGCGGCATCACGTGCGCCTTGCCGTCCGGTTCCCCGCTGAACATGAACAGGGTGCGCAGCGGGCTGATCCAGCGCAGCCGCGCCTTGATCATCGTCTTGCCGTTCCACAGGCTGAACCACGTGCCGCGCTGCCAGCTCGCGATCTCCTCGTCGAGGCGGGCTTCCTCGACGCGGTCCATGTCCGCGATGTCCGTCACCGGGTCGACCATGGTCACGTCGGCCTGGTGTTCCTCCGCGGCACGCATCACCGCACCGGTCGATACCCTGATGCCGCCCGCCACCGTGGTGATCGGGAACGTGCCGGTGAGCTGCATGCCGTCGATGCGGGAACGCAGCTCGCTCGTGGCCACCGACGACCTGATATAGGTAGCCTGGTCCACCGGCTTGACCGCCATCGCGTGCGATGCCATGAGCTGCTGGAAGAACGTGTGCTGGTCGCGTTCGCTCATGCGGATCAGCGCCAGCCCGTCGCGCAGGACGCGCGTGAGATTCGGGATCAGGGTCACGAGGCGCTTGCGCTCCTCGGCGGTCGCCTTCGGCTGCACGCTCCAGACGATCTCGTGGATCGACTCGCGGAAATTCTTCGAGAATCCCGGCGTCTGCGACTCGCGCAGCGTCGCGGTCACCAGCACCTGCACCCAGGGACCGATGAGGAAGTCGCGCAGGTAAGGCTCCAACTCGACCTTTTCGAAGGCGCGCCGGACCTGGATCGTTGTATTGATGGCGAGGATCTCGCGCTTTTCCGCCTCTTCCAAAGCGCGCTTGGCGCGTGCCACCGGATCGTTGTCGCGCGGCGCGACTTCGCCCACGAAGTTGTCGAACTCGACCAGCAGCTTCTCGAAGATGCCGATGTCCTTGTCGAACTTCTCGAGCACCGTGCGCACGACCCGCTCGACCTCGGTCCGGTAGCGCTCGTTTTCGTCGCCATACGGCTCCCAGCCGATCGAGGTGCTGGCGATGCGGTCGATCAGCCGGCGCGATGGGTGGGTATTGGAGGCGAAGAAGTCGGCATCGAGCAGTGCCGCCTTCAGGACCGGAAACTGCATGCGCGAGATGATCGCCTTGATCTCGGCCGGCACCTGGCCGTCGCGCAGCACCTGGTCGAACATCATGCCGACCAGTTCGATCGTCAGCTTGTCGACGGTGCGCGAGGATTTTTCGATCAGGTGCTCGCGCCAGACGTTGATCGAGCCGGCCTGCGTGCCCGCAAACGCCGCACCGTGGAACCCCTCCAGCCCGAGTGCCTGCAACTCGTTGAGTGCATCGAGCAGGGGTGGCGAGGCGGGCCCCAGCGATGGCAGTTGCGGCGGCCGGTAGTCGCGGGCGTTGGCCTGCAGGCGCTGCATGAGGTTGTTGAGCACCAGCGACGCATCCGCGCCGGACGATCCGAGGCCGGCCGCGCCTGCGCCGCTGCCGCGACCGCCGCCACCCCCACCATAGCCCGCAGCCCCGTAAGCGCCCGCACCGTGCTCACCGCCCGCGCCGCCACCCAGACCGAGGCCGCGCCCGCCCGCGCCAGGTTCGCCGGGACGATGATCCTGGGCGCCGGGCGCGTGGATTCCGCCACCACCACGGGCTCCGACCTGGCGCGCCGCGAGGTCGCGCCGGATCGCCTTGGCATCCAGTCCATGGCGCTGGAAGTGCTCGAGCAGTTGCAGATGGATGCGGGCGATCTCCCCGGCCATCGGCTTTTCGAAGGCGCTGAGGAAGAAGTCCCAGGCTTCCGCGTGCAGCGCGAGGTCCTCGCCGGCGGCCAGCAGTGCGTGCATGAAGACCGCCGGCCCGAACGGGTTGTCGGTCATGCGCAGGTTCTGCCGCCCGACCAGGTGGCTGACGATGATGTGCAGGTCGCGCAGCGGTTCCTCGACCAGGCCGTGCATCTTGCCGGCGCTGCGATCGACGACCGTGCTGCTCGAGGAGGTCACTGCATCGACCAGCGACAGTGTCTCCGCGGAGAGTTGCAGGTTGCCCGGGGTGACCGACGTGGGTCGTGCGAGCACCTGATCGAGCGTCACATCCTGGCGCTCCTTCAGGTGGCGCATGAATGCGTTCTGCAGATCGGTCTGCTTGTAAGCCAGCAGCCGCTGCACCAGCGGCGATCCGACGTCGAAGTCCCACCGGCCGGTCAGGCTCTCCTGCACCGCGGTGCAAACCGAGCCGAAGGCGTTGCCGATGAGTTCGCCCGCGATCGCAAGACCCGAGCGCATCAGGGCCGACGCCTGCGCAGCGGAGACGAACGGCGCGCCGGTCGGGCGCGCTCCGTCGGACGGCGCGTAAGTGGTCGACTCCATCAGGAACTGCCGGGGGCGCCGTGGATGACGCGTGGATCGGGGACTACCCTACACAAGCGTCGTCCGACTGTAGCGGCCCCGCCACCTCTGTCAAGTTGGAAATGTCCTTCCCTACGGTATCAATTTCCCGCTACACCTGCAGGTGCGCCGAGTACCCGTTTTCTGCGCGAATTCCGGCGATCCAGCGGCGCGCCGGAAGGTGAAAGCGCGCTTCGATTTCGAGCGCGCGCTCATGCATGGCCGTGAACGGGACGTCCAGGGGCGGCCCGGCGAAGCCGAGCACGATCCGGTTGCCAGCGTCGGCTTCCGGAAGCACCAGGGCGCGATCGTCGAAAGCGCGAACGATCGGAGCGAAATCATGCTCAAAACGACGGCCGAACAGGTTGAAAGCAGCGATTCCGGGACGTTTCAGCACCGCTCGGCAGGCCGCATAAAACGCGTCGTCCGAATACACCGGTCCGCGTGCCGCCGCGTCGTAGAGGTCGACCTGCAGCCAATCGGCGGAGCGGCGCCGGCGCGGATGCGCGATGAACTCGCGCGCGTCCTCCACCACGATGTCCAGCCGGTCGTCGGTGGGCACCTCGAACCAATCGTGCGCGGCGGCCACCACAGCGGCGCTGATCTCGACCGCAGTCACGGCGGCCCGCGGCAGTTCGCGCCAGCAGTACTTGGCCAGCGCGCCGGCACCGAGGCCGAGTTGCAGCACGTGCGCGGGTTCGGGCAGGAAAAGCAGCGGCACCATCAGCTGCTGCTGGTAGCCGAGTTCGAGCGCGAACGGGCGCGCGATGCGCATCGCACCCTGCACCCACTCGGTGCCGAAGTGCAGGTAGCGGACGCCGTCTTCTTCCGAGATGGTCACGCGCGGCGCCACGGCGCGTTGTCCGCGCGGCGGGCGTTGCCGCGCCCTACCTGCCACCTGATGGGGTTTCGACGGACATGCGCTGCAGTTCGTCCATCATCTCGCGCAGCGCGCGGTCGAAAAGAGGCACGCCCTCGACCGGCGCGATGCGTCCGTCGCGCAGGAACTGGCGCAGCGTCGCAGGTGTGAGCGAGTGGGTCTTCAGGCCCTGCGCCGAGCTGAAGAGATAGAGCGCACGCCGCGGCGTGAACCAGCGCAGCTGCACGCGCTCGGTCGCGTCGTTCATGCGCAGGTCGAACCAGTCGCCGCGCTTGAACGACGCAATGCGCTTGTCGAGATCGGTGTCCTCACCGGCCACCACGCTTTGCCCGGCGGTCAGGTAGTTGACGTCGACGTGCGCGGCCGCGATCGCATGCTTGACCATCTCGTCGGGAATCGTCATCTCCCCGCCATCCGGCGGCGGCACGTCGTCCGGGGTGATGCGCAGGCCGTCGAGCTTGATGCGCAGCGTGCTCGCCTCGAAGGCGGGCGGAGTCGGCGTTCCGTGCGCGAGTTCGAGCGCCTTGACCGCTTGCGCATGCGAGTTCATCAGCTTGGCGAAGAATTCCTGCATGCGCGCCTTCGGCCACTCGATCAGCACCAGCCCTTCGCGCAGCGCCGTCAGGACGGGCGGGATGGTCGACACGAGCCGTTTGCGGTCCTCCGGGTTGATCTTGGGCTGCACGCTCCAGACCAGATCCGGAACGATCGAGAGGTACTTGCGCATCAAGCCGCTGTCGGACTTTTCGCGCAACGTGGCGGCCACCAGGACGCGCGACCAGATTTCCAGCAGGAACTCGCGCAGATAGGACTCCAGCAGGACACCGTCGAATGCGCTGCGGATCTTGATCGTGGCGTTGATCGCCAGCACCTCGAGCTCTTCGGCCTCGGCGAGGGCGCGCTTGGCGCGCGCGACCGGATCGTCATCGCGCGTATTCTCGTCGAGCAGGTATTTCTCGAAACTTTCCAGGGCGCGCTGGAACGGCGCCAGCCCCTCCTCGGTCGCGGCGAGCACCATGTGCACCGCCTTCTGTATCTCCGCGAGATAGCGCTGGTTCTGATCGCCCTCGGGCGTCCAACCCGCGGACGTCGCCGCGATCCGGTCGAGCAGCTCGCGCGCCGGCTGGTGCGGCGAGACGAACAGTTCGGGGTCGACCAGCGCAACCTTGATAAGCGGGAACTGCAGCCGCTGCAGCAGCTGCTTGATCTGCGGCGGAACGTGCTTGTCCTGGTTGATGCGGTCGAACAGCAGGCCGACGATCTCGATCGTGAGCTTGTCGATCTGCTTGGTCGCCTTGTCGGCGACCTTGGCGCGCAGTTGGACCTGATCGACCGCGAGGTCGGGCGGCGGCTGTCCCTGCTGGACCGCGGCGACCGCGATCGCACCGAGCCGTTGCGCATCGTTCAGCGCCGCGAGCAGCGCGGGATCGATGACGATGCCCGGCCCGGCGGCCATCCCGCCGACGACACTTCCCGATACGCCGCCGACCGCTACACCGCCCACCGGCATGCCGCCGACAGGTACGCCGCCGACCGGAACGCCTCCCATCGGCACGCCGACCGCGCCGTGACCCGGCACCGCGACACCCGGCATTCCCCCGCCGCCCAGCGTCGGGGCCGGCGCGTAGCGCCCGGCAGGCGCAGTTCCCGCCGCCGGCATGCCCATCGGCACCGGCGCGCCGACCAGTTGCATGCGCTGGTACAACGCGTTGAGCATCTGTTCGGCCGAAAAGCCGGTGACGAACCGCATGCCGCCGCTGGTGATCGGGCTTCCCGTCAGCATGCCGGGAACCACGGTCGAGCCGAATGGGCTCGCAACAGTGTTGCGGCCCCCGCCCATGATCGTTTCGCCGCCGCGCCCCGGCTGCTGCTGCCGCACCATGTCGGCACTGATGCCCTGGCTCGCGAGATAGCGGTCGACCGCGGCGTAAGCGGCCGCGACCGGGGCGATCAGCGCCGTGTCGAAACGCTTGGTCATGCGCAGCAGGTCGGCCCGCGCGATGCCGATGCGTTCGAGGCCGAGATAGATCGCGCGGAAGAAGATGACGGGCCGGAAAGGATTCTCGGTGTCGCGGATATCGGTTTCCCGCACGAGATTGGCCAGCCGCAGCTTGACGCTGGTGTACTCGTCGTCCACGGCATTGCGCAGTCGGGCCGACGCACGCTCCATCAGCGTCGAGAACTCCATGTCGCCGTATTCGACCAGACTCAGCGATTTCTTGCCTTCGTTGCGCTCGTCGCTGCGGTTGGAGCAGAAGTCGCTCACGAAATGATTGAACTCGGCTTGCAGCGACTCGGAGAACGCCTGCAGGAACGTCTTGTCCCGCGCCAGGACGATCTTGGCGGGCTTGGCCTCTTCCTCGTCATCCGACTTCGCGAGCGGGCCGAGCGCTTCGAGCAGGATGTCGGCGAAGCGCGGCTCGATCGCATTGCGGATCGGTGTCCAGCAGTCCTCCAGCAGGCGCCGTGCACCCGGCCGGCGCGACACGTTGGTCGAGCCGGGCTGGATCGCCGCACCTAGCAGTGAACGCAGGTCCGAACTCATCTCATGGCAGCAGGATTGGCCGTCGGCATTGTGCCCGACGCAGGCGACTCAGGGGATCACCGATTTGACCTTCGGGGGCATTATCGCTGCGAGAGCCTTGGCGGTGGGCTGAACAGTTCGCACCGATCGTCGGCCAGTGCCCGCCGCCGGCGTGCAAGGCGGGCGCGCGGGAGGCCAGGCAACGCGTGCCGCCTCGTGCGAGGGGATCGGCCCGATCGGACGATCGGACGAACGCCCTGCGTCACGAACCGTGCGACGCCGGCCCCGCGCAACCGTCCGCCCGGAATGCCCCGACGGCAGCTACTTCGACACCGTGTCGAGCAGCATCTGATTCAGCCGCCGCACGAATGCGCCCGGGTCGTCGAGCTGTCCGCCCTCGGCAAGCTGCGCCTGCTCGAGCAGCAACTGCGCCCAGTCGGCAAGACGCGCGTCCTCGTATTTCAGGCGTTGGACCAGCGGATGATGCGGGTTGAGTTCCAGGATCGGCGGTTCCGCCGGCATCTTCTGTCCGGCCGACTTGAGCAGGCGCTGCAAATGCGCGCTCATCGCGTCGCGATCGACCACGAGGCAGGAGGGCGATTCCGTCAGCCGCAACGTGATCCGCACCTCCTTGACCTTGTCGCCGAGCGCGTTCTTCACCTTCTCGACCAGGTCCTTGAATTCATCGGCGACCTTCTGCTTCTCCTCCTTCTCCTGCGCATCGGCGAGCGCGCCGAGGTCGAGGTCGCCCTTGGCTACCGACGCCAGCGGCTTGCCTTCGAACTCGTGCAGGAACGAGAGCATCCATTCGTCGACCCGATCGGTAAGCAGCAGCACCTCCACGCCCTTCTTGCGGAAGATCTCCAGATGCGGGCTGTTGCGCGCCGCCTCCAGTGTCTCGCCGGTGACGTAGTAGATCTCCTTCTGCTCCGGCTTGCAGCGGCCGACATAGTCGGCCAAGGAAACCGTTGCCGCGCCCTCGCTGGTGGTCGAGACGAAGCGCAGCAGCTTCAACAGGCGCTCCCGGTTCGTCGCATCCTCGCCGACGCCTTCCTTCAGGACCTGGCCGAACTCGCTCCAGAACGTCGCGTAGTCCTCCTTGCGGTTCTCCGCCAGGTCCTCCAGCAGCCCGATGATGCGCTTGGTCGAGCCTTCGCGGATCGCCTTCACGTCACGCGACTCCTGCAGGATCTCGCGCGAGACGTTGAGCGGCAGATCGTTCGAATCGATCACCCCGCGCACGAAGCGCAGGTACGCGGGCAGCAGCTGCTCGGCGTCGTCCATGATGAACACGCGCCGCACGTAGAGCTTCAAACCGTGCCGCTGCTTCCGGTCCCAGAGGTCGAACGGTGCACGCGCCGGCAGGTAGAGCAGCTGGATGTATTCCGTGCGTCCCTCGACCCGGTTGTGCGTCCAGGCGAGCGGATCGCCGAAGTCGTGGCCGACGTGCTTGTAGAACTCCTTGTACTGCTCGTCGGTGATGTCGCTGCGCGCGCGCGCCCACAGGGCGTTGGCCTGGTTGACGGTCTCGAGCCCGTCGAGCAGCACGTACTCGTTCTTGTCCTTGTTCCACTCCTCCTTGCGCATCCGGATCGGCGTGGCGATGTGATCCGAATACCTGGTGAGAATCGACTTCAGCTTCCAGTGCGACAGCAGCTCGTCCTCGCCCTCCTTCAGGTGCAGCGTGACGTCGGTGCCGCGCTGCGCGCGCCGCGCGGCCTCGACGCTGAACTCGCCGCCGCCATCGCTCTCCCAACGCACCGCCTGGTCCTCGGCCAACCCTGCGCGCCGTGACAGCACGGTCACGCGGTCGGCGACGATGAAGCTGGAGTAGAAGCCGACGCCGAACTGGCCGATGAGCTGCGCATCCTTCTGCTGGTCGCCGGTCAGCTGGGCGAAGAACTCGCGCGTGCCGCTCTTGGCGATCGTGCCGAGGTGCTGGATCACCTCGTCCCGGCTCATGCCGACGCCGTTGTCCGAGACGGTGATGGTGCGCGCCCCTTTGTCGTACGTGACCTGGATCGACAGGTCCGGATCCGCCTGCAGCAACACCGGCTGCGCGATCGCCTCGAACCGCAGCTTGTCGCACGCGTCGGACGCGTTGCTGATCAGTTCGCGCAGGAAGATCTCCTTGTTCGAGTACAGCGAATGAATCATCAGGTGAAGCAGCTGCTTCACCTCGGCCTGGAAGCCCAGGGTTTCCTTGACCCCCGTATCGGTTGCGCCCATCTTTTCTCCCGCGTGATCTGATCGTCCGGCGGGCGGATTATCGGTGCGGGTGCGCCGATTTCAAGCGACAGCCGGCGTCTGTTCCGGCATTTAGTTCCACTCTGAAACTACCTGGGCGTGCGCCCTCCAGGCGTGCCGGCGGCTGATGCTGCGACGCGCCAGAGCGCGCCGAGAATTGCCCGCCGCGACGACCTGCCTCGCGTACTCCAGCGATCCTCGTATTTATTTACGCTTTTGAAATACTCGGGCATCATCGCCCCGCCTTGCAACTCGCCCGACGCATGCCGAACAGCCTTGCCCCGACCCCGGCCGCACGCGCGTCCGTGCGCCTGCTCGTGCGTTCCCGCGGACCGAACGTCATGCCGGGCTACTGGCGTGCCCCGGAGCAGACGGCCGCAGCATTCGATGCCGAGGGCTACTACAGCACCGGCGATGCCGTGCGCCCGGTCGATGCCGACGATCCGGGCGCCGGACTGATGTTTGATGACCGCATCGCCGAGGACTTCAAGCTCTCGACCGGGAGGTTCGTCAGCGTCGGGCCGCTGCGTGCGCGCGTGATCCTCGGCCGCGGCGAAATCACGGACCATGGCTCGATCAACCAGCGCGCCGCGCTGACGCGGCGCGCGCCACTGATCGATGCGCGTCACCTCGGTCCCGCGTCGGATCCGGGGATCATCCTGCCGCAGCGAACGCTCGCGACCGCCCCCGGGGCCTGACCGCCACGGCATCCGAGCCCATGAGCAAGATCATCGTCTTCCCCGTCACGATCCAGTTCGGCGACTGCGACCCGGCGGGAATCGTCTTCTACCCGAACTTCCTGCGCTGGATGGATGCCGCATCGCTGCACTTCTTTGCCGCCTGCGGCGTGCCGCCCTGGCGCGAACTAGAACGGTCGCGCGGCATCGTCGGGACGCCGCTGCTCGAAGTGAGCGTCAAGTTCAAACGCGCGGCGACGTATCCGGAGCGCATCGAAGTCCACACCCGGGTCGAAGAGTGGCGCGCCAAGGTCTTCGTCCAGCATCACGCGATCCGGCGCGGCGACGACCTGTTGTGCGACGGGCGCGAAACGCGCGCGTTCGTGAAGCGCGAAGACGGCCGCTTGCGCTCGATCCAGATTCCCGCCGACATCCGCGCGTTGTGCGAGTGACCGGCACTACATCACGACGATGGAAAGAAGGAGGAGACGATGTTGAACAGGATGCCGCGCCGGGCCGCGGTCGCCATCGGGGCAATGCTCGTGTTCGCGGCGGGGGCGGCGCGCGCCGACCTGACGATCGGCGTCAGCCTGCCCCTGAGCGGTCCGGGGTCGGGGCTCGGCATCCCCATCAAGAACCAGCTCGCGCTCTGGCCGCAGGCGATCGCGGGCGAAAAGGTCACCCTCGTCATTCTCGACGACGCGACCGATCCCGCCAACGGCGTGAAGAACGCGCGTCGCTTCGTGACCGACGACAGGGTCGACCTGATCCTCGGCTCGGCCGTGACGCCGGTCGCCGTCGCGATGGCTCCGGTCGCGGCAGAAGGCGAAACGACGCAACTCGCGCTCTCTCCCGCGGCCCTGCCGCCCGGCAAGGACAAATGGACCTTCCGCCTGCCGCAATCGGCAGAGGTGATGGCGCACGCCGTTTTCGAGCACATGAAGAAGGCCGGCGTCAAGACGGTCGGTTTCATCGGCTACAACGACGCGTACGGGGAGGTGTGGCTCAACGAGTTGCAGTCCGGGGCGCCAGCCGCCGGCATCAAGATCGTCGCCGTCGAGCGCTTCGCGCGCGCCGACACCAGCGTCACCGCCCAGGCGCTGAAAATCGTCGCCGCCAATCCGGACGCCGTGCTGGTGGTCGCGACCGGCAGCGGCGCCGCGATGCCGCAGAAGGGCCTGGTCGAACGCGGCTACAAGGGTCGCATGTACCAGACGCACGCCGCCGCCACGCGCGACCTGATGCGCATCGGCGGCAAGGACGTCGAAGGCACCTACGTCGTCTCGGGTCCGGCGTTGATCGGCGAGCTGCTGGCCGATACCAATCCATCGAAGAAGGCGGCGCTCGACTTCGCCCAGCAATACGAGAGGGCCTATGGCGCGGGCTCGCGCAATCAGTTCGCCGCGCACACCTATGACACGCTGCTCCTGCTCGATCGCGCCGTACCGCTCGCGCTGAAGAAGGCCAAGCCGGGCACGCCGCAGTTCCGCGCCGCCCTGCGCGACGCATTCGAGCAGATCGGCCCCACGCCGGTCTCGCACGGCGTGATCCACTACACGGCGAGCGACCACTGGGGCTTCGCGCTGGACACCGGCGTGATGCTCAAGGTGGTCAACGGTGACTGGGCGCTGGCAAGGTAGTCGGCAGCGCGGAAGGGACTGGACGCGGATCACCGCGGATTTGAACGTCCTGTTTTGATCCGCGTTCATCCGCGTCAAATCCTTTCATGGACCTCTCCATCGCCGGGATCCTGCTGCTCGACGGCGTCACCAATGGCGCGGTCTACGCGTTGCTGGCGATGGCCACCGTGCTGCTGTTCGCGGTCACGCGGGTCATCTTCATCCCGCAGGGCGAATTCGTCGCCTTCGCTGCGCTGACGGTCGGCATGTTCCAGGCCGGCCTGGTGCCGGGAACGGTCTGGCTGCTGCTCGCGATGGCGCTTGCGGTGGCCGTGCTCGATGCGATCGAGCAGGTGCGCCGCGGTCGCGCCGCCGCACGCATCGCGCGCCACGTGCTGCTCGTCCTCGCGCTGCCCGTGGCAGCGTGCGCCTTTTCGTGGTGGATCGCACCGTCCAAGCCGCCGCTTCCCGTCGCTGCGCTGCTGACGTTGCTGCTGGTCACGCCGATGGGGCCTTTCATCTATCGCCTCGGCTATCGCTCGCTCGCCGATGCGAGCGTGCTGGTCCTGCTAATCGTTTCGGTCGGCGTGCATTTCGCGCTGACCGGCCTCGGGCTGCTCTTCTTCGGCGCGGAGGGATTCCGCACCCCGCCGTTCTGGGACGCACGATTCGCCCTCGGTCCGCTCATCTTCTCCGGCCAGACGCTGATCATCTTCTGCGCGTCGGCCGCGCTGATCGTGCTGTTGTGGTTGTTCTTCGAGCGCACGTTGTTGGGCAAGGCGCTGCGCGCGACCGCCGTCAACCGGCTCGGTGCGCGGCTGATGGGCATCTCGACCACGGCAGCGGGCGCGCTCTCCTTCACCATGGCGGCGTTCATCGGTGCGCTCTCGGGTCTGCTGATCGGCCCGACGACGACCGTCTTCTACGACAGCGGCTTCCTGATCGGCCTGAAGGGGTTCGTCGCCGCGGTGTTCGCGGGTTTGGCGAGCTATCCGGCCGCCGCGATCGGTGCGCTGGGCGTCGGCATCCTGGAATCGTTCGGATCGTTCTGGGCCAGCGCGTTCAAGGAGGTCATCGTATTCACCGCGATCCTGCCGGTCCTGCTCTGGCGTTCGCTGCGCGACCACCAAGCCGACGAGGAGTGAGATGGCGCCACGCGCGCTCGGCTTGCCGGTCTTCATCGCCCTGCTGCTGGTTCTGCCGCAGCTGCCGGTGCCCGAGTTCTGGATCACGCAGCTCAACTACATCGGCCTCTATGGGATCGTCGCGCTCGGCCTGGTGCTGCTCACCGGCGTCGCGGGACTGACCTCTTTCGGCCAGGCGGCGTTCGTCGGCATCGGCGCTTACACGACCGCGCTCCTCACGGTCAACCAGGTTGCCTCGCCCTGGCTCTCGGTCTTCGTCGGTGTGGCGATCACCGGCCTCGGCGCGCTGGTGATCGGCTGGCTGACGCTGCGCATGTCCGGCCACTACCTGCCGCTCGCCACGATCTGCTGGGGCCTCGCCCTCAACTACCTGATGGCGAACATGGACTTCCTCGGCAAGTTCGACGGCATCCTGGGCGTGCCCGCGCTGGAGTTCTTCGGCGTTCCGCTCAATCACGGCCGTGCGCTCTACTACCTGATCTGGAGCATCGCGATCGCCGCCGCGCTGGCGATGATGAACCTGCTCGACTCGCGTCCGGGGCGCGCCATCCGCGCCTTGCGCGGCGGCGTGACGATGGCCGAGTCGATGGGCGTCTCGACCTTCCGCTACAAGGTGATCGTCTTCGTCCTGGCGGCGGCACTGGCTTCGATCTCGGGCTGGCTGTTCGCGCATTACCAGCGCACGGTGAATCCGTCGCCCTTCGGCCTGAAAATGGGCATCGAGTACCTGTTCATGGCCGTGGTCGGCGGGGTCGGCAGCGTATGGGGCGCCTTCACCGGCGCGGCGGTGGTCAAGCTGGTCGAAGACCAGTTACAGGTCTGGTTGCCGCGCCTCGTCGGCGCGAGCGGCAACTACGAAATCATCGTGTTCGGCATCACGCTGGTGCTGGTGTTGAAGTACGCGCCGCAGGGCTTGTGGCCGTTCATCGCGCAGCGCCTGCCGGCGCGCGTACGGCGACGCGACTGGGACGACGCGGCGCCGCTGCCGGTGCGCAACAAGCCGGCGCGCGGCGCGCTGCTGCTCGATGTCGTCGCGGCGCGCAAGCAGTTCGGCGGACTGCTGGCGGTCAACGACGTCAGTTTCCAGATTTACGCCGGCGAGATCCTCGGCTTGATAGGCCCGAACGGTGCCGGCAAGTCGACCACCTTCAACCTCGTCTCGGGCGTGCTGCCGCTCACGCGCGGCGAGGTGCGCTTCCGTGGCGTCAGCGTCGATCGCGCCTCGGCGCGGCAGATCGCGCGGCTGGGCATGTCGCGCACCTTCCAGCACGTCAAGCTGATCGCCGACATGACCGTGCTCGAGAACGTAGCGCTCGGCGGCCACCTGCGCACGGAGACAGGCGCGCTGCGCGCGATGCTGCGACTGGACCGCGCCGAAGAGAGGCGACTGCTGCACGAAGCGGAGCGCCAGCTCGAACGGATCGGCATGCGCGAACACGCCAACGAGCTCGCGGGCAACCTTGCGCTCGGACCGCAGCGGCTGGTGGAGATAGCACGTGCGCTGGCGACCGATCCGTCGCTGCTGCTGCTCGACGAACCGGCGGCGGGCCTGCGCCTGCGCGAAAAGCAGGCGCTCGGTGCGGTGTTGCGCCAGCTCAAGAGCGAAGGCCTGTCGCTCCTGCTGGTCGAGCACGACATGGACTTCGTGATGGGCCTCACCGACCGCATCGTGGTCATGGAATTCGGGACCCGCCTGATCGAAGGCACGCCCGCGGAGGTCCAGGCAAGCCCCGCGGTGCGCGCCGCGTACCTCGGCACCGAGCACTGAAATGAGCGCGACCGGACCCGATCTTCTGAGCGTGCGCGACCTGCACGCGGGCTACGGCAAGGCCGAGGTCCTGGCCGGACTCGCGCTGCGCGCCGCCGCCGGCAGCGTGGTGACCGTGATCGGCCCGAACGGCGCCGGAAAATCGACGCTGCTCAACGCGATCATGGGCGTGCTGCCGGCGCGCGGCGCGCTGCGCTTCGATGGCATCGACCTTGGCGCCGATTCGCTCGAGCAGCGCGTGATGCGCGGCATCGCGCTGGTGCCGGAACGGCGCGAGCTTTTCGGGTCGATGCCGGTGGAAGACAACCTGGTGCTGGGCGCCTTTCGCCGCTTCCGCTTGCGCCAGCCCGGATGGCGTGACGAACTCGAGAAGGTCTATGCGCTCTTCCCGCGCCTGAAGGAGCGCCGCGAGCAGCTCGCGGGAACGCTCTCCGGCGGCGAGCGCCAGATGCTGGCGATCGGCCGCGCCCTGATGAGCGCACCCCGGCTGCTGCTGCTCGACGAGCCGAGCCTCGGCCTGGCGCCGCTGGTCGTGCGCGACATCTTTCGCGTCATCGCCCAGCTGCGCGCGACCGGCGTCACCCTGCTGCTGGTCGAGCAGAACGCGCGCGCGGCACTCGAAGTCGCCGACTACGGCTACGTGCTCGAGACAGGCGAGATCGCGCTCGAGGGCACGGCACAGCAACTGACGCGCGACCCACGGGTCGTCGAGACGTATCTCGGCGCCGCGCAGCGGAGCTGACATGTCCTTGCGCGCAAACGGCAACGGCGAGGCGCAGCGCCCGGCCCAAGAAGCGAAGGCGGCACGTGGCCAGGAGCGCCTGGACGAAGGCGCCGTCCTGCACATCCTCGGCTACCGGCTGGCGCAGGCATCGATCGTGATGCGCGGCGTCTTCAATCGGCACGTCGGCGAGCCGCTCAACCTGCGCACGGTCGAGTTCACCGTGCTGATGCTGCTGCTCGCCAACGAGGACGTGACGCCGTCGTTGATCTCGCGCACCCTGGCGATGTCGGCGCCCAACCTGACTCAGCTGCTCGACCGCCTCGCGGAGCGCGGCCTCGTCGCGCGCGAGCGCAGCCCGCACGACCGGCGTGCGCAGCACATCCGCCTCACGCGTGCCGGCCGCGCATTGGCGAAAAAGGCGCACGAGATCTCGCTCGGCATGGAGCAGCAGGCGCTGCAGCACCTGAGCGAGGCGGAGCGGGCCATGCTGTTCGAGCTGCTGCAACGGGTCGCGGCGCGGCGCCGCCCGCATGAAACCGACCCTGCGTCGACTGCCGCACGTAGCTGACGGTGAGCATCTCCCGCTGGTGCCCGTCGGGCTCGTTCCAGCAATCATGCGCCCGCCATGGTCGGCGCTGATGAGGGAACGATGGTGTGATCGAGTGCGACCGCCATGGTGCTCCCTCCGCAAGCCGGACGGCAAGCAGGCGCGGTCGCCCGCTGCGGCCAAGAGCGCAAGCGGAAATCCTGCCTACGCGGGAGCGCGCGCCTGCTCGGTGGCCGGCGTGCGCCGGAAGCGATGCGCCAGTTCGAACACCCGCTGCAGGACGCAGAACAGGCCGAGCAGCGCACCGATGGCGATGCGTGTCCACCAGGAACTCAACGTGCCGTCGAACGTGATCAGCGACTGGATGACGCCTAGCATCAGAACGCCGGTGAGCGTACCCATCACGTAACCGACGCCGCCGGTGAGCAGTGCGCCGCCGATGACGGTGGCGGCGATCGCGTCGAGTTCGAGGCCTTGCGCATGCAGGCCGTAGCCGGACAGGGTGTAGATGCCGAACAGCACGCCGCCTAGCGACGCGCAGAACCCGCTTACCGCGTAGACAGCGATCCGCGTGCGTGCGACCGGCAGGCCCATCAGCAAAGCCGACCGTTCGTTGCCGCCGATCGCATACACGCTTCGTCCGAACGCGGTGCCATGCGCGAGCCACACGGCGGCGACGAGCACCACTGCCGCGACCACCACGCCGGGCGAGACCTCGCCGAGCGGCCCGACCGCAAGCCGCATCTGCGACCACTCGGTGAGCAGCGGGTTGCTGATGGCGATCGAGTCGATGCTGATCAGGTAACACAACCCGCGCGCGAGAAACATGCCGGCGAGCGTGACGATGAACGCCGGAATGCGGAACACCTGGACCACGAATCCCATCCCCGCGCCGAACAGCGCACCGCACGCCAGCAGCAGCGGGATCACCACCCCCGGCGGCCACTGAGCGCGCTCGACGCCCCACGCCAGTCCCATCGTCGTCAATGCGACCACGGATCCGACCGAGAGGTCGATGCCACCGGACAGGATCACGAACGTCACGCCGAGCGCGACCACCAGCAGGAACGCGTTGTCGATCAGCAGGTTCAGGAACACCTGCCCGGAGAAGAAGCCGGTGTAGGCGATCGAGCCGCCCGCGAACATGAGGACGAACAGCAGCACCGCCATCCAGCTCGGCAGTGTCTGTGACGTGAAGCGCAGCCCCTTCATGCCGGGCTCCGGCGCCGGAACACCCAGGCGCGTGCTTCGGGCGACTGCACCAGGCACACGGCGAACACCACCACTGCCTTCACGACCAGGTTGATTTCCGGCGGCACGCCGAGGGCATAGATGCTGGTGGTCAGCGTCTGGATGATCAGCGCGCCCAGCACGCTGCCGCGCAGGCTGAAGCGTCCCCCGGCCAGCGACGTGCCGCCGAGTGTGACGGCGAGGATCGCATCGAGTTCGAGCAGCAGGCCGGCGTTGTTGCCGTCCGCGCTTTTGACGTTCGAACTGATCATCAGACCGGCCATGCCGGCGGTGAAGCCGCAGAAGGCGTAGACGGCGAGCAGCAGGCCGCGCGCGTTGATGCCCGCCAGCCGTGCCGCCGCGGGATTGCCGCCGCTCGCCTGGATGAAAAGGCCGAGCGCGGTGCGGTGCTTGAGCCACGCCATCACCGCGAACAGTGCGCCGACCTGCCAGAGCGAGAACGGCAGTCCGAGCAGGTAGCCGTTGCCGACGAAGAAGTACGGTTTGTAGTAGATCGTGATGATCTGTCCATTGGTGATCAGCTGGGCGATGCCGCGGCCCGCCACCATCAGGATCAGGGTGGCGATGATCGGCTGGATCCCGACGACCGCCACCAGCGTGCCGTTGAAAAGCCCGCACAGGGCGGCGACCGCGAGCGCCGCCAACAACGCGATCGGCATCGACGTCAGCGTGACATAGGTCTGCTGGCCGTCGACGATCACAAGCTTGCCGCCGATCAGCGCCGCGGCCACGGCGGCCGCGATCGCGACCACGGCGCCGACCGAGATGTCGATGCCGCGGGTCGCGATCACCACGGTCATCCCGAGCGCGACCGCCATCAGCGGCGCGGCGCGGTTCAGGATGTCGACCGGTGCGCCGTACAGATGTCCTTCGCGCCAGCTCAACGCGAAGAAATTCGGATTCAGCACGAGGTTCACCGCGAGCAGGAGCAACAGGACCACCGTGGGCCAGAATTGCGCACTCCTGGTCAGGCCGGCGAGCTTCATGCCGCGAGTTCCTCGAGCCCGGTCTCGTGGCCGGCGATGATGCGCAGGACCCGCGCCTCGTCGAGCTCATCCGCGGGCAGCTCGGCCACCTTGCGCCGGTCGCGCAGCACGGCGACACGGTGGCTGGTGTGCAGGACCTCCCCCAGTTCCGACGAGATGAACAGGATCGCCAGCCCCTCGCCGCAGAGCGTGAGCACGCGCGCCATGATCTCCTGCTTGGCGGCGACGTCGATGCCGCGCGTCGGCTCGTCGAGGATCAGCAGGCGTGGTTCGGTCGCGAGCCAGCGCGCGATGATGGCCTTCTGCTGGTTGCCGCCCGAGAGCTGGCCGATCGGGGTCTCGGTATCGGACGTCTTGACGTCGAGCGCCTCGATATAGCGCTGCGCCAGCGCGCGCTGTTCGCGCGGCGCCAGATGGCGGAACACGCCGCGGCGAGCCTGCAGCGCGAGCACGATGTTCTCCCGCACCGACAGCTCGGCGACGATGCCGTCGGTCTTGCGCTCCTCGGGACAGAAGGCGAGGCCCGCGCGCAACGCATCGCGCGGCGAGCGCAAGCGCAGGCGGGCGCCTTCCAGCCTGATCTCGCCGCTGTCGGCCTTGTCGGCCCCGAACAGGAGCCGCGCTGTTTCGGTACGTCCCGACCCGAGCAGGCCGGCGAGCCCGAGCACCTCGCCATTGCGCAGCTCGAGATCGAGCGGTTCGAGGCTGGCGCGCCGGCCGAGACCGCGCGCCTGCAGGAGCGTGTGCACCTTCGCGGGAGCGCGGCGCGCTGTCACCAGGTCGGTGGCCGCCAATGCGCGCCCGACCATGAGGCTCACCAGTTCGAGCTTGGGCAGGTCCTTCGTCAGGTGCTCGCCGACGACGCGGCCATTGCGCATCACCGTGATCCGGTCTGCCATCTCGTACATCTGGTCGAGGAAGTGGGTGACGAAGAGGATCGCGACGCCACGCTCCTTCAGGCGGCGCATCAGCGCGAACAGGCGCCCGGTTTCGACTTCATCGAGGCTGGAGGTGGGCTCGTCGAGCACCAGGATGCGCGCGTCCATGCCGACGGCACGGGCGATCGCCACCATCTGCTGCACGGCGATCGGGTACTCGCCGAGAATGCGGTCCGGGTCGGCGTCGATCTGCAGCGGCTCGAGGCTCGCACGCGCCAGCCGCCGCACCGCCGGCCAGTCGATCCAGCCCCAGCGGCGCGGCATGCGCCCCGCCAGGATGTTCTCGGCGACCGAAAGATTCGGACAGAGGTTGACTTCCTGGTAGACGGTGGCGATGCCGAGCGCCTGCGCCGCCTGCGGCGAGTCGGGACGGATCTCGTGTCCCGCGAGGCGGATCGTGCCGGCGTCGGCCGGATGCACGCCCGTGAGGACCTTGATCAGGGTGGACTTGCCGGCGCCGTTCTGGCCCATCACCCCATGCACTTCGCCCGGGAAGAGGCGCAGGCCGGCGCCCTGCAGCGCCTGGACACCGACGAACGACTTGTCGATCCCCTGCATTTCGAGCACGGGCGACATGGAGGCGGAACGGGCGTCGTTCACCATCGGTCATCACAAAAAAATGGCCTGCGCGCACCCCAGGCGCGCGCAGGCCCATCGCTTGCCGGGCGGATACAACGAATCTGCCGGGACCCGGGCCCGCCCGTCAATACTTGCGGTTCGGAAATTCCTTGGCTGCGACCTCCATCGGGAACACGCTCTCCTGGGTCACGATGCGGCGCGGCAGCGTCTTGCCCGCCTTCAGGTCCTTCACCGCCTGCATCAGCTGGGGGCCGAGCAGCGGGCTGCACTCGACGCTCACGTTGAGCTTGCCGGCCATCATCGCCTCGAACGCGCCCTTCACGCCGTCGATCGAGATGATGACGATGTCCTTCGCCGGCTTCAGGCCGGCTTCCTCGATCGCCTGGATCGCGCCGATCGCCATGTCGTCGTTGTGCGCGTAGAGCACGTTGATCTTCTTGCCCTCGGCCTTGAGGAACGCCTCCATCACCTCCTTGCCCTTGGCGCGCGTGAAGTCGCCGGTCTGCGAGCGGATGATCTTGAAGCGCGGCTGGGCCTTGATGATCTCCTCGAAGCCCTTCTTGCGGTCGATCGCAGGCGCCGAGCCGACGGTGCCCTGCAGCTCGACGATGTTGACGTCGCCCTGCCCCTTGTAGTTCTCGAGCAGCCAGCGGCCGGCCCGACGGCCTTCCTCGACGAAGTCGGACCCCATGAAGGTGACCCACAGCGAGTCGTCCTTCTCGTTGACCGCGCGGTCGGACAGGATGACCGGGATCTTCGCTGCCTTGGCCTCGCGCAGGACCGTGCCCCAGCCCGACTCCACCACCGGCGAGAATGCGATCACGTCCACCTTCTGCGCGATGAACGAGCGGATCGCCTTGATCTGGTTCTCCTGCTTCTGCTGTGCGTCGGCGAACTTCAGTTCGATTCCAGCTTCCTTCGCCGCCGACTTGATCGATTCGGTGTTGGCCGTGCGCCACTCGGACTCGGCACCGATCTGCGAGAAGCCGAGCACAATCTTGCCCTGGGCGCGCGCGAGATGCGGCAGGGCAGCCAATACCGGTACGGCACCGAGGGCGGCGATCGCTTGTCGTCTTGAAGTAGTCATCCCTGTCTCCTGAGTCAGGACGGCGTTGTGCTCTGCGCGCCGGCGGGCCGTCGACGGGCCGACGCGAGCTCTTGTAGCCGGATGAGCTTCGCAGCGCGGCGTCCCCACTCTCGCCGCGTGGCCGCTCGAATCGCGCCCGATCGTACCGAGTACATGGATGCCGATCCAATAGATTTCCTGACCGCTGCGATATCGGATTGAGGATCGCAGCCGAGAGTCGCAAACGGGCGCCACCTTTGTCGAAAGCGCGCTGCGGCGCTGACATACTCGATTGAAGATCGCAGGCCGGCGAATCGTTATTTTTCACGCATCGAGCCGCGGGTTGAAAATCCGTCGCCACATCGCAGCCCGCCTTCGAGGTCGGGCACGCACAGGAGACGGATTCGATGGATGCCAAGAAGCCTTTCCGCCGCAGCCACGCGTGGTTCGGCCGTGCCGATCGCGACGGCTTCGTTCACCGCAGCTGGATCAAGAATCAGGGCTACCCGCACGACCTGCTCGACGGGCGGCCCGTGATCGGCATCTGTAATACGTGGAGCGAGCTGACTCCGTGCAACGGCCACTTCCGCCAGCTCGCCGAGTTCATCAAGCGCGGGGTCTACGAAGCCGGCGGCTTCCCGCTCGAATTTCCCGTGATGTCGCTCGGCGAGACCCAGCTGCGGCCGACCGCGATGCTGTTTCGCAATCTCGCCAGCATGGACGTCGAAGAGTCGATTCGCGGCAACCCGATCGACGGCGTGGTGCTGTTGATGGGCTGCGACAAGACGACCCCGGCGCTGCTGATGGGCGCGGCGAGCTGCGATCTGCCCACCATCGGGCTTTCGGGCGGACCCATGCTCAACGGCAAGTTCCGTGGCCGCGACATCGGCTCGGGCACCGGCGTGTGGCAGATGAGCGAGATGGTGCGCGCCGGTGAGATGACGATGGAGGAATTCACCGCGGCCGAGTCGTGCATGCACCGCTCCAGCGGAACGTGCATGACCATGGGGACCGCTTCGACGATGGCCTCGATGGTCGAGGCGCTCGGGATCGCGCTACCGGAAAACGCCGCCATCCCGGCTGCCGACACCCGCCGCAATCGCCTCGCGCAGCTGACCGGCCGGCGCATCGTCGAGATGGTCAAGGAAGACCTGCGCATGTCGAAGATCCTGACACGGCAGGCGTTCGAAAACGCGATCCGCACCAACGCCGCGATCGGCGGTTCGACCAACGCGGTCGTGCACCTGCTCGCGATTGCCGGCCGCATCGGCGTCGAGCTCGAGCTGGAGGACTGGGACAAGCTCGGCTCCGAGATTCCCTGCCTGCTCGACCTGCAGCCCTCCGGGCAGTACCTCATGGAAGATTTCTTCTATGCCGGCGGCCTGCCCGCGGTGATGAGGGAGATCGGCCACCTGCTCCATCTCGATGCGCCGACCGTGAACGGAAAGACCCTCGGCGCGAACATCGAAGCGGCGCCATGCTGGAACCGCGAGGTGATCCGGCCCTATGCGGAGCCGTTCAAGCCCGCCGCGGGTATCGCGGTGCTGCGCGGCAACCTGGCGCCGAGCGGCGCGGTGATCAAGCCGTCGGCGGCCAGCACGCACCTGCTGCAGCATCGGGGACCCGCCGTCGTGTTCGAGAACATCGAGGATTTCCATGCGCGCATCGACGACGAGACCCTCGACGTCGACGAGAACTGCGTCCTGGTGCTGAAGAACTGCGGGCCGCGCGGTTATCCGGGCATGGCCGAGGTCGGCAACATGCCGCTGCCGCCCAAGGTGCTGCGCAAGGGCATCACCGACATGGTCCGCATCAGCGACGCGCGGATGAGCGGTACCGCGTACGGCACGGTGGTCCTGCACACCTCGCCGGAGGCCGCGGCGGGCGGACCGCTGGCGCTGGTGAAAAGCGGCGACATGATCGAACTCGACGTTCGCGCCCGCAAGCTGCATCTCGAAGTGAGCGACGAAGAACTGGCGCGCAGGCGTGCCGGCTGGCAGATGCCGGAAGGGCCGAAGCGCGGGTGGTACAAGCTGTACGTCGATCACGTACAGCAGGCGCACCTCGGGGCCGACCTCGACTTCCTGGTCGGCGGCAGCGGCGCCGGCGTGCCGCGCGATTCGCATTGAATCGGCCGGCCATCGAAACGCGCGCTCGCGACGGGCGGGATGTCACCGAACGATTCGGAAGCAGTGCGCTGAGCCCACCAGGCTACGACTTCGGCATGTCGCTCCGAGCCGAAGGTTGGATTACAAGCCGGCAACTGCCTCTTCCGATTTGATTGTGACGTCCCCTAGCCACGCTTCGAGCGCGCTGCGGACCAGTCGGCCCGCAGCAGCCCGTAGAAACGCGAATCCGTGGTCTCGCCTTTCCTGGTCCAACGCTGCCGCAGGCGACCTTCCTCGACGAACCCGAGGCGCACAAGAAGCCGGGCCGAAGCGATGTTGCGCGGGTCGACTTCCGCTTCAAGGCGACGCAGGCCGAGCTGCTCGAACGAAAACGCGACGAGCGCCTGCATCGCTTCGAGCATGTATCCGGCACCCCAGTATTTGCGCGCCAGCCCGAGTCGGGTGCGTGCTACCGCGCCGGATCCGGGGTTGCGGCCACGCGCGGCATCGCGCGGTAGTTCTCCCCCTCGGCCGCCCACGAAGGTTCGTCCTCGATGCCGTGGAAGTTGAGCTCGATGGTGAGCCCGTCCGGGTCCCTGACGAACATCTGGAACAGGCGCACCTCGGGAAAGTAGCGCTTGCGCGCTTTCAGCCCGATGGCATCGAAGCGCGCGGAGAAGCTCTTCGGATCGGTCGCGAGAAACGCGATGTGGTCGACGATGCCCGTGTTGTCGGTGGCGGACCCGGGCGTCGTGCCGAGGTAGTAGAGCTCGGAGTTCGGAATACCGTGCGGGCCCATGTGCACCTGGATCTTGCCGCCGAACCCCAGCCAATATCCGGGAAACGGAAAGTCCGGCCGCGGCATCACCTCGAGACCGAGCACGTCGCAATAGAAGCGCCGCGAGCGCTCGAGGTCGTTGGCCCGCACGAAGTAGTGGTTCAGCTCGGTGAGCGGCATGATGGTTTAGCCCGCGATCTCGGAGCCCGATGGTAACGCCGCACGCGTCACGAACCGAAGGCTCCCGCGATCGCGAGAACCCAGAGGGCGCCGAAGACGAACGGGAGCAAGCGGGCCGCCCACCTACCCCGGCTGCCCGTGCGGCGGCTCGGCGTGAGGCTGCACAGCGCGTTCAGGCCTGCCTCGTCGTATCGGCGGGTGATCTCCTCGGTCGCGGCCAGGGCCGCATAGATGCTGACTCCGATGACGGCCGCCACCGCCATGCCGAAGAAAGGGAAGCCGAACACAAGCCAATGCATCTTGGCGGTGGACAGGGTGCCGTAAGCGGTAAAAAGCAGGCCCTCGGACAGGATGAGCCACATGAGCCGATGGTTGACGAGATTGTCCTCGTGCGTCCACTGCTCGCGCAGAGCCCGGTACAGCTCCCAGTCGGGCAGCTTGGTCACCGACCCGTCCTGGGTGGGCGCGCGTTCGCGGTCGATGGAGCGCTCCGGCGCGGGCGACGCTCGAGCCGTCACCAGGCTCGTCTCGTGCGTGTTCGTATCCACTTCGGTTCAGGCAATCTGGGCGAAGTCGGCATTGTGACGAATCTTCGTTCCGCTTCCCCTGCGCGCGGCGAGCGTAACTCTCGGACCCGACTGCTTTCGACCTGTCCCCGAACAGCACCGATCCTTCCTCCGAGCGACCGAATTCACGATAGCGAGCGTCAATCATTCTGTCGAGAACGGAGTCGACGCCTGGCACCTACCGCCGGTGCAGCGCCGGTTCGAGCGCCGGCACCTCGGCCAGCGCCGGCCTGCTTCAGGTACTGCTCGCAACCCGGCCGCGCAACGTCAACGCTCCCGCTTCGATCTGCACGATCTCCGGCGCCGTCGCGCGTGTCGACCTGAAGGTCAGGGTCTGACCCTGGCCGCTCTCGGAATCAGGCGCATGTTCGGCATAGAAGTACGGCAGGACCAGGGTGGCCGCGAGCAGGAGCGGCCAGAACGCCCAAGCGGCAAGCCTCCTGATGCCACGACGGTGCCGCGCATCCTCCAGCTTCAACTCCGGCGGCAAAGGGAGGTGCGCCTCGGTTGCGGCGAGAACGGCGGCGATGTCCCTTGTCCGCATCACGAGCCCGACTGCACTGAGGGCAAAGAACAAGTTCAGGAGAAACGGCAACCACTTGATCGCCGGATTCCAGTCGGTGTCGGTCGCCGTGGCAAGCCACGCCCAGATCGCGCCCGTCGAGAGCAGGGCATATCGCTCGAGTGCGAGGCGCCGCGACAGGATGTCGTTCAGCTGGGCGTGCGATTGCTTCCAGCGCTCGAGCAGGATCGATTCGTCCACCGCTCGCGATTCGGGCGTCCCATCCATCTCCACCGCTTCACCTCTAGGTTGACGGCGGACGCCAGGCCGCGGCGCGGCTCGTCGACGGGCGTCCGTCTGCAGCGGATGTTAAACACCGGCCCCTGACGCGATCGGTCAGGCTTGCCGGCGGCCGCTGCAGCCGCAGGTGCCATCAGCCCGAGGGTCGACGAACCTGCTTGGCGTCGCCCGGCGGTGCGCTCTTGATGTGCAGCACGATCGGGCTCGGATACTGCGCCTGATCGCCGGAACTCAGTGCACCCACGAAGCCGCCGATCGTCGCCCCCTGGCCCGCGCTTCCCACGACCAGCAGGACGGCCATGGTTGGGCTGATGACGGATGCAGTGGCGGCGGCGGCCGCTACGCCCGCACCAGCGCCAACCTTGGCACCAGTGGACGCGCCCTCGTGGGTGCCCCTGTGCGAGGTGCTCGGCGAGGTGACGCCCGCAGGCGAAGAGCAGGTGATCTGCAGCGCTGAGCAATCCGGCACCACCGCGACAGAACCGGGAGCGGAGAATGCCCATTTCCCGGCCGCGTTCGCCGCTTCGCATTCGAGCCGCCCCGCCCAGGCCGGATCGTCTGCAACGACACGTATCTCGATGGTCTGCGGCACCGGCGGCCGATGAGCACAGCCCAGGGGCGCAACGATGACGGCAAACGCGAGTGCCGCACGAAGCAGGAGCGCACAAAGCAAACGGTGCATGACGGCGGGATTCGAGCCAGACCGACTCAGATGCTCTGCTTCGCAGCGCCATCCCATTCCGTCCCGAGTGTCAGGTCCCATGCTGCCCTGGAATCCATGGAGCGAAGGGCTACTACGTGATCGAAGTCAAAGTTTGGCTAGAAGAAGGGCTTTGACCCGACCGCGTGGTCAGCCCCGCGGCCGGCGCGTCGTCAGTCGACGAAGGGCAGCCCGACGTAGTTCTCGGCAAGCGACGTCTGCGCCGCCACCGAGCTGAACAGATAGTCGAGCTCGGCGCGCTGGATGCGCGCGGCGAATTCGCCGGCATCGGGGAACCGATGCAGCAGCGACGTCATCCACCACGAGAATCGCTCGGCCTTCCAGATCCGCCCCAAAGCGCGTGCGGAGTATCGATCCAGGCCTTCCTCGCTCCGGTCGCGATAGAACTCCATCAGCGCCCGCGCCAGGAAGCGCACGTCCGAGGCGGCAAGATTCAGGCCCTTGGCGCCGGTCGGAGGCACGATGTGCGCGGCGTCGCCGGCCAGGAACAGCCTGCCGAAGCGCATCGGCTCGGCGACGAAACTGCGCAGGGGCGCGACGCTCTTCTCGATCGACGGCCCGGTGACGATCGTTTCCGCGGCTTCCGGGTCGAGGCGCCGGCGCAGCTCGTCCCAGAACATCTGGTCGGTCCAGCTCTCGGCCCTCTCGTCGAGCGAACACTGCACGTAGTAGCGGCTGCGGATCGCCGAACGCATGCTGCACAAGGCGAAGCCGCGCGGGTGGTTGCAGTAGATCAGCTCGTCGCTCACGGGCGGCGTATCCGAGAGCACGCCCAGCCACCCGAACGGGTACACGCGCTCGAACGTCTGGATCGCACCGGCCGGCACGCTCGCACGCGTGACGCCGTGATAGCCGTCGCAACCGGCGATGAAGTCGCACGCGATCTCCCGGGCCACGCCGTCGCTGCGGAAGCGCACGAACGGCCGGGCATCGAAATCGTGCACGCTGACGTCGTGCGCCTCGTAGACCGTCGGCACGCCTTGCTGCTGGCGCGCCTCCATCAGGTCGCGCGTGACTTCGGTCTGGCCATATACGGTGACGGTCTTGCCACCCGTCAGATCGCGAAAGTTGATCCGATGCCGCGTGCCGCCGAACGACATCTGGGTGCCGTCGTGGATCAGGCCTTCGTGATGCAGGCGTCCGGCGACGCCCGCCTCTTCCAGAAGGTCGACGGTCGTCTGCTCCAGCACGCCCGCGCGGATGCGGCCGAGCACGTACTCGGCGCTGCGCTGCTCGAGGATGACGTTTTCGATGCCGGCCTTGTGCAGCAATTGGCCTAGAAGGAGGCCTGAAGGGCCCGCGCCGACGATTGCGACCTGGACGCGTTTGGGGTGTGCCATCTGCGTGCTCCGGGAATTCATCGTGGGGGAATGTGTGCGGCGAGGATGACCGACCGCCAGCGACCGATCTCGCGCGTGAGCAGCGCCTGCAGTTCGGCCGGGGTCCCCGCTTGCGGCCTGACCCCGAGCGCCTCGAGGCGTCCACGCGTACCAGGCGCTGCGAGGGCCGCCCGCGTCGAAGCGGCAAGCCGATCGACGATCGGCTTCGGTGTTCCGGCGGGGGCGGCGAGCGCATTCCACGAGGCGACCACGTAGTCCTTCAACCCCGTGGCCTCCTGGACAGTCGGCACGTCGTTCAGGGCCGCGATCCGCGCCTCCGACGTGACCGCCACCGCGCGCACGGCGCCGGCCCGGATCTGGCCGAGCAGCGGTCCGAGGATCTCGAACGCGAGGTCGACCTCGCCCGCCCGCAACGCGCTCACCACTGCCGGCGACGCCCGATACGGCACGATCAGTGCGTCGATGCCGGCGCTGCGCTTGAACAGTTCGGCGGCCAGATTCTGCGTGCTGCCGATTGCGATCGTGCCGATCGTCAGCTTGCCCGGCCGCTTGCGCGCTTCGTCGAGAACGTCGCCGAGTTGGGCGAAGCGCGATCCGCGATCGACCAGCAGCACGAGGTCGAAGAAGCCGAGCGTGCTCACCGGCGCGAAGTCCTTGCTGACATCGAACGGAAGCTGGCGAAACAGGCTCGCGCTTACCGCGTTCCCGTTGCTCATCAGCAGCAGCGTATAGCCGTCGGGGTGTGCCTTCGCGACCGCTGCGGTACCGACGATGTTCCCCGCGCTCGGCCGGTTGTCGATCACGATCGGCTGTTGCAGGTCGCGCGCCAGCGCTTCGGCGACGATGCGCGCCGTCAGGTCGGCGATGCCACCGGCGGCGAAGGGGACGATCAGCGCGATCGGACGATTCGGGTAGCTCGCCGCCGCAAACGCCGGGCGCGCGGCGGCGAGCGCGCCCGCAGCGAGCAGGCGCCGGCGCAACTGGGTCGGGCGGGATGCGAAGCGCACGCCGGCCCCCTTCAGCGGGACGGAAACTCTTCGGTGTCGATCTCGGCCTGCGTGGCCGCGCTGTAACGCGCTCCGGCGACGGTGTCCTGGTTGATCAGCGCATCCAGGCGACCGAGCGTCGCCGCATCCAGTTCGACCGTGAGCGCACCCATGTTCTCGCGCAGGTGATCGACACGCGTCGTGCCGGGGATCGGCACCACGTTGTCTCCGCGCGCCAGCAGCCAGGCGAGCGCGAGCTGCGCCTGCGTGCACCCGACGGCGCGCGCGATCGATCCGAACTCTTCGAGCAGGCGCAGGTTCGCCGCATAGTTCTCCGCCTCGAAGCGCGGCATCGCGCGCCGGATGTCCTTCTCGGCGAAGCCGCCGACATCGCGCAGCGTCCCGGTCAGGTACCTCCGCGCGAGCGGACTGAAGGCGACGAACGCGACCCCGAGTTCCCGGCACGCGGCCAGTCCTGCGATCTCCGGATTGCGGGTCCAGAGCGAGTATTCGTTCTGCAGGGCGCTGACCGGATGCACCGCGTGCGCACGCCGCAAGGTCGGCGCCGACACCTCCGAGAGCCCGATCGCGCGCACCTTGCCCGCGCGTACAAGATCCGCCAGCGCACCGACGCTGTCCTCGATCGGCACGGTCTTGTCCCAGCGATGCAGATAGTAGAGATCGATGACGTCCGTCTGCAGGCGGCGCAGGCTGTCGTCGCAGGTGCGGTGGATCGTGTCGGGCCGCCCGTCGATGACGCGCTTGCCCTCGACTCCGGTCATGCCGCATTTGCTGGCGAGCACGATGCGCCCGCGATACGGCTTGAGCGTGCGCCCGACCAGCTCTTCGTTGGCGCCGAAGCCATACAGCGCCGCGCTGTCGAAGTAGTTCACGCCCGCGGCGATCGCCGCGTGAAGCAGCGCCTCGGCGTCCGCAAGGGGCGGCGGCGCCCCGTAGGCGTGGCTCAGGTTCATGCAGCCGAGGCCGATTGCCGTCACGCTGAACGGCCCGATCCGGCGTTGCTTCATGGCGATCGCGCGGCCTCAGGCGCTGCGTGCCAGCTGCCGTTCCAGCTGGTGCAGGGTGCGATAGCAGGGCAGCACCATTGCGACGCTGGCGTTCGGCTCGCGTCCTGCGCGGATCGCGGCGAAGAACTCGCGATCCTGCAACTCGATGCCGTTCATCGACACGTCGACCTTCGACACGTCGATCTTCGCGTCCTTGCCGTCGTAGAGATCGTCGTAGCGCGCGACATAGGTGCCGTGGTCGCAGATGTAGCGGAAGAACGTGCCGAGCGGGCCGTCGTTGTTGAACGACAGCGACAGCGTGCAGATCGCGCCCGTGCTGCTCTTGAGCTGGATCGACATGTCCATCGCGATGCCCAGCGCCGGATGGATCGGTCCTTGCAGTGCGTTGGCAGCGACGATCGTGCCGCCGGTCTGATAAGCGAAGAGATCGACCGTGTGCGCGGCGTGATGCCACAGCAGGTGATCGGTCCACGAGCGTGGCTGACCGAGCGCGTTGATGTTGGTGCGGCGGAAGAAGTACGTCTGCACGTCCATCTGCTGGATCGTGAGCTCGCCCTGCGCGATGCGCCGGTGCACCCACTGGTGGCTCGGATTGAAACGGCGCGTGTGACCGCACATCGCGACCAGACCGGTCTGCTTTTGCAGCGCCACCACCGCCTCGGCGTCGTGCAGGCTGTCGGCGAGCGGAATCTCCACCTGCACGTGCTTGCCCGCCTCGAGGCAGGCGAGCGCCTGCGCCGCGTGCATCTGGGTCGGCGTGCAGAGGATCACGGCGTCGACCTGGGCGAGCGCGAGGCTCGATTCGAGCTCGGTGGCCGCGTGCGCGATCCCGTAGCTGGCCGCCACCTCCTTCGTCTTGTCGAGTTCGCGTCCAACCACCGACACGACCTCGACGCCGTCGATCAGCTTGATCGCATCGAGGTGCTTGGTGCCGAACGCGCCGGCACCGATCAACGCGACGCCGATTCGCTTGCCCATCAGGTGTTCTCCAGGATCAGGTGGCCCACCGCCGTGTTCGACGCCGGCACGTGGTAGAAGCGGTGCACGACGCGCAGCGCCTTGCCGCCGTCGACGTCGGCCATCGCACCGCGCGCGATCAGCCACATCACCAGTTCGATCCCCTCGGAGCCGGCCTCGCGCACGTAGTCGATGTGCGGCATGTTCGCCAGCCGGGCGGGATCGGCGATCAGCTGGTCGAGGAAACGGGTGTCGAATTCCCTGTTGATCAGGCCGGCGCGCGGCCCTTGCAGCTGGTGGCTCATGCCGCCGGTGCCCCAGATTTGCACGTTCAGGGGCTGGTCGAACGACTCGATCGCCCGCCGCACCGCCTGGCCGAGCATGAAGCAGCGGCGGCCCGACGGCACCGGGTATTGCACGACGTTGACCGCGAACGGAATCACCGGGCACGGCCACGCCTGCGCCTGGCCGCACATGAGGCTAAGCGGCACCGTCAGTCCGTGGTCGACGTCCATCCTGTTCACGATGGTGAGGTCGAAATCGTCCTGGATCACCGATTGCGCGATGTGTGCCGCCAGTTCGGGATGGCCGATCACCTTGGGCACCGGTCGCGGACCCCAGCCTTCGTCGGCGACCGGGAATTCCGCCGCGGTACCGATCGCGAAGGTCGGAATGATCTCGAGGCTGAACGCGGTGGCGTGATCGTTGTAGACGAGGAAGATCACGTCGGGCGTGTGTTCCCGCATCCATTGCTTGGAGAGCTCGTACCCGCTGAAGACGAGCTGCCAGTAGGCTTCGCCGGCCTTGCCGTGGTCGAGCGCCGCCCCGATCGCCGGGACGTGCGACGTGTAGACACTGGCGGTGATGCGCGCCACTACTTCTTCTCCCCGATATAGCGGTTGCCTTCGATCGGGCGGCCGCCGCGGATCATCATGTCGCGATACTCCTGCTCGCTCATGCCGGTCATGCTGCCCGCCATCTGCTGGAAGCTCTTGCCGTGGGTGGCACCGAGCTTGGCGAGGAAATAGATGTTGCCGCCCAGGGCAATGCAGCGGTTCAGGTCGAGCGCCAGCGCGGCCTGCTTCTGTTCCTCGGTCATCGGCCATTCGTCGAGGTAGGCGCGCGGGTCCGCCTTGAAGCGCGCGCGGTTTTCCGGCTTCATCAGCGACATGCAGAACTGATTCAGGTGGTAGCCCAGGCGCGACTGCTCGGCATCGAAGATGGTCGTGCCGGGAACGTCCTTGTAGGGCTTGTGCAGTGCCATGCTCGGCTCCTCACTGCGTGCATTCGAAGCTGGATGCCTGCGTCGCGTCGCCACCCTTGTAGCGCGGCCACTGCGGCCATTCGCACAGGGGACGCGCGCGCTGCACCGGGAACGGCGCCTGCACCGGCTGCTCGACCAGCTCGAGCCCGGCCGGAGCGCGGCCACGTTCCACCCAGTCGACGAGTGCCGCAAACATGTCGACGTTGGCCGGCGCGCCGCTGCCCACGTGGTCGACGCCCGGCGCCGTGTAGAGACGCATGAAACGGTCGACCGTTGCCCTGCCCATGAGCGCGACCACCGCCTCGTAGTAGCCGATGCCCGCGTACGGACTCTGCGCGTAGTCCGCCATGTGTTCAAGCATGATGAGCTTGCCGCCGCGTGCGTGGAAGGCACGCAGGTCCGGGTTGGTCGAGTCCATCAGGGCGGAAATCTCGCGCACGCGCGGCGCAAAGTCTTCCGGCCGGTAGCGCCTGATATCGAAGTTGGGGTCGCGCGCGTAGAAGTACTGGATCGCACCGCCGCCGTAGATCCAGGCGATGCCGTTGTTCGGCTGCGGCGGCAACATCGGCGGAGCCGAACCGAGCCACCACGCACTCCACCCGCCGGTTGAAGCGAACGCAGGGGTCGCTTCGCCCGAGACGCCCCAGCCCGGATACTCCTGCAAGCCGTTGGCGAGCGGGAACGGGAAGCGATAGGACGAATGCAGGGTCTGCACCGCACGCACCTGCGCTTCGCTCAGGCAGGTGTCGCCGCCCGCGCCCGGCGCGCACTGCAAGGCCGCGATATCGAACTTCTTGCGGCAGCCGACCGCGTCCGACACGATACCATCGGCCAGGCCGTCTCTCGCGTCACACGCCGCCAGCACGGCGTCGTTGACGAGTTTCACCTGCGCCGGGCCCAGCCAGGCTTCGCCCATCGAGGCCATGCCGGCGCGCGTCCCGGCGTGCTGCAGGCCGGTCCAGTGAATCACCGGCACGCGGCTGAAGATGCCGTCGAAGTCGAGCGGGTAGCGCTGCGCCATCGTGAGGCCCTCGCGCCCGCCTTCGGAACTGCCGACGAAGTAGAGTTTTTCCGGCCGGGTGCCGTAGGCACGCTGCACGAGAAAAACGGCGACGTCGCGCACCTTCTTGTAGGAAGCGTACGCGAAGTTCAACAGCGCTTCGTCGTTCAACGCGAACGTCTGGACCGGTTTACCCTGGATCATCTGGTGACCGGAGTCGGTCCCGTAGGTCACGTATCCCGACGCGAGCGGCGTCGGCCGGTCGAAGCGCGCAGCGGGAATCAGCCCCTGCGCGGTGATCAACGTGCCGTTGAATCCGCCGCCCCCGTACTGGACGGTCCGGCCATTCCAGCTCAGAGGCAGGTTCACCTGAAAGCGGATCGGCGGCGCTTGCGGATCGAGCGGAGCGATCTGGCCGAGCAGACGACAGAATCGCGGCGTCGGCGGGGTGATACGCGCCGCGGGCGAAGGTCCGCGCGCAGCGACCGCGAGCTCGGCCTCGGGCACCAACACCGCCGACTCGATGCTCGCACCGCCGCTCGGCAGTCCGATTGCGTTGGCCGGCACGGGTGCAGTCAGGGCGGCGCATGCGGCAGCCGGATCGGCACCGAGGGTCAGGGCAGGAACCGCAGGCGGCGTGGTACCGCATGCGGCGGCCAACATGGCCGCGAGTGCAGCAATGGCCGCGACCGCAATATCGCCCGGGTCCCTGCGCGATGTCATCGTCGTTCGAGGAATCGCTAGACCAACTCGGGCCAATAGAGGCGCATCGGGTTGTCGACCAGCAGCTTGCGCTGCAACTCCGGCGTCGCGGCGATGTGGGGGATGAAGTCCACCAGGAGGCCGTCGTCGGGCATGTGGCTGGTGAGGTTTGGATGCGGCCAGTCGGTGCCCCACAGGACCCGATCCGGGAACGTCTCGACGATCCGCCGCGCGAACGGCACCACGTCGCGATACGCGTTGCGCTCGCCGTCGAGCGCGCGCGGGCCGGTCACGGACAGGCGCTCCGGGCAGGTCACCTTCGACCAGACGTTGGCATGTTCGCGCATGAAGCGAACGAACAGTTCGAACTCCGGCCCGTCGACCGGCTTGCGCACGTCGGGCCGGCCCATGTGATCGACGACGACCGTGGTCGGCAGCGCAGTGAAGAAGTCCCACAGCTCCGGCAGGTCGACGGCCTCGAAGTAGATGACGACGTGCCAGCCCAGCCTGGCAATGCGCCCGGCGATTTGGAGCAGCTCGTCCTTCGGGGTGAAGTCGACCAGGCGCTTGACGAAATTGAAGCGCACGCCGCGCACGCCCGCGTCGTGCAGGTCCTGCAACTCGCGATCGGTCACGCTGCGGCGCACGGTCGCGACACCGCGTGCCATGCCGTTCGCATGGAGGAGCGCATCGACCATCGCGCGGTTGTCGGCGCCGTGGCACGTCGCCTGCACCACCACGTTGCGGGCGAAGCCGAGGTGGTCACGCAAGGCGTACAGCTGTCGCTTGGACGCATCACAGGGGGTGTACTTGCGCTCCGGCGCGAACGGAAATTCCGCACCGGGTCCGAACACGTGGCAGTGCGCGTCGACACTGCCCGCGGGAGCCCGGAAGCGCGGCTTCGAAGGGTTCGCGTACCAGTCGAGCCAGCCGGGCGTCTTTTCGAATTGCATGCTTGTCACCTCAGGATGCGGGTTTCACACGAGCCAGGATGCGATCGGCTTCGGCGCGCCAGTCGGCGCTGCGGGCGAATGCGCCGGTCCCTCGCGCGCCGAACAGACCTTCGTCGGCGAGATCCGCCACCCACGCCTGGCGTTCGGCCGTACCGTGCGCCGACCACGGTGTGAGCCCGATCTCGCGCACCGTCTCGGCGACCTCGCGCATTTCTTCGCTGCGCCGCCGGCCATGCTCGATGACACGCTGGAAGAAATACGCGCCCTGCTTTTCCCAGTCGATGGCGGGAAACGTCTCTTTCAAGGATGCGAGCACGGCATCCTCGACGCCGTAGGCGCGCGCCGCGGTGAAGCTTTCGATCACCATCGCCTCCAAGCCCTTGATCATCACGCTGCGACACATCTTGGTGGCCGACGCGACGCCGAGCTTCCCGCTCGCGACCTTGGCGGCGAATCCGAGGACGCCGAGCAGCGGCTGCAGCGCCGCCGCGCCCGGGCCGCCGAGCAGCAGCGGGACCTTGATGCGATACGGCGGCATCGACGTCATCACGGCACCTTCGACGTAGCGCCCGCCCGCCGCATCGACGAACTCGGCCGCGCGCTGCTTGGCCCCGGGCGATGACGAATTGAAATCGAGGAACCAAGCGCCATCGCGTACACCGGGCCCACACGCCTGCGCCACCGGCACCGCCTGGCTCGCCGTCACGGCGGACACGATGAAGTCCGCCCGCCGCGCGAGGTCCGCGTGCGCCACCACGAGGTCGACCCCATGCTCCGACGCATGCTCGCGCAACGGCGCTTCGGCACGGGTGCCGATCTTGATGTCGCAGGCGCTGATCGTCATGCCCTGCTTGCGCAGGTCCTCCGCCAGGATGCGCCCGACCTCGCCGTAGCCGACCAGACCGACGTGCCAGTTGAGGGGATCGGTCGTCATGGGCTCAGTCCACGTACTTCAAGCCGGCGCGTTCGAGGCCTTCGCGCATGTTGTACATGTCGAGGCCGAGCACGCCCTCGGCAAGCTTGCGGCGCTTGTCGCCTTCGTTGTTTTCGCGCGCTTGCGCTGCCTCGGCCGTCTGGCGCGCGATGCCGGCGGGCACGACCACGACCCCATCGTCG
>DATJUX010000027.1:0-40810 GCA_035502095.1 Burkholderiaceae bacterium | reverse complement strand
ACCTGCGAGGGGCGCGATCTCGCGCCGCCGCTCGCCTGGAGCGACGTGCCGAAGAACGCAAAAAGCCTGGCCTTGATCGTCGACGATCCCGATGCGCCGGACCCGGCCGCACCGAAGATGACGTGGGTGCATTGGGTGCTGTTCGACATCGCGCCCGGCGCGCCGGGCATCGCCGAAGGCGCGAAGCACCTGCCCGAGGGCGCGCGCGAGGGGCTCAACGACTGGAAGCGCACCGGTTACGGCGGCCCCTGCCCGCCGATCGGCCGCCACCGCTATTACTTCAAGCTGTACGCGCTCGATACGACGTTGCCCGCGCTGAAGGGCCCTACCAAGGCCCGGCTCGAACAGGCGATGAAAGGACATGTCGTCGCAAGTGCCCAGTTGATGGGCACCTACCAGAAGCGGCGCTAGGCCGGCGCGCATCGGCCGCCGGTGCGGCAGATCGGGAGTTTCTCCCGATTCGGGCAGGAGTATTTCCCTTTGCGGGGGGCGGCCTCGAGGCAAACATGCCCACGCCGCCAGGGCCCGACCGCGCACACGAGAACCGCGCGGCGTCCAAACAATGACCGAGGAGATCATGCATCGATTGCGACCGCATGCGCCGCAGCCGCTCGCGGCAGCCGTGCTCGCCGCCCTGAACACCCTTTGCGCCGCGGCCAGCGCGCAATCCACTCAGCCCCCGCCTGCGCAGGAACTGCCCGCGGTGACCGTCATCGGCACTACGCCCCTTCCCGGGCTGGGCACGCCGTTGCGCGACGTGCCGGCCAACGTCCAGGTGTTCGGCGCCGAGATCGGCAAGCAGCGGCAGGGCAACGTGGGGGAGTTCCTCGAGAACAATCCGACCAGCGTCACCGTCAACGCCGCGCAGGGCAATCCTTACCAGCCCGACATCAGCTTTCGCGGCTTCACGGCCTCGCCGCTGCTCGGCGTGCCGCAGGGCCTCTCGGTGTTCCAGGACGGCGTGCGCATCAACGAGCCGTTCGGCGACGTGGTCAACTGGGACATCCTGCCGCAGTCGGCGATCGCGGGCCTGCAACTCATTCCGGGCTCGAACCCGGTGTTCGGTCTCAACACTCTGGGCGGTGCGCTTTCGGTGATCACGAAGAGCGGAAGCACCAACCCCGGGACGTCGGTCGAGGTCTCCGGCGGTTCGTTCGGGCGCATCACGGCGCAGTTCGATCACGGCGGCGCGTCCGGCCCGATGGACTGGTTCACGACCGCCAACGTCTCGAACGACTCCGGCTGGGCCCAGCACAACCCGAGTCACGTGCGTCAGCTGTTCGGCAAGGTCGGCTATCACGCGGAGCAGACCAGTGTCGAGCTGAGCCTGACCGCGGCCGACAACCGCCTCGAAGGCACGCAGACGATCCCGCTCTCCTTCTTCGACGATCGTACGCAGGCCTACACGTATCCCGACCTGAACATCAACGAGGTGGCGATGCTGGCGCTCAAGGGCTCCAGCGCGCTCGCACCGGACGTGCTGCTCGGCGGCAATGCGTACGTGCGCCGCTACGTCAACGACAACGTGAGCAGCAACGTCAACGACAATTTCGGCGAGATCGACCCGGTGACCGGCCTGCCCGACGACGTGCAGGCGCTGAACGATCGCGCTTCGATCAACCAGTCGAGCTATGGACTCGGCATGCAACTCACGCTTGGCCAGCACTTCGGCGCTGCCAGGAACCAGCTCGTGTTCGGCGCGAGCGGCGACTTCGGGGACATCGGCTTCACGCAGGACGAGCAGCCGGCGCAGTTCGACGCCTTGCGTGCCGCCGTGCCGATCGGCGACTTCGAGCCTCTGACGAGTGCCAGGTCGACCACGCGCAACCTCGCCGCCTACGTGATGGACAGCCTCGCCTTCACGCCGGAGTGGACGTTGACGCTTTCCGGGCGGTTCAACCACGCCGAGGTGAGCATCCGCGACCGCAGCGGCACCGCCCCGGGCCTCAACGGCGACCACGGCTTCAGCCGCTTCAATCCCGCCGTGGGCCTGAACTTCAACCCCACGACCGCCGTGACGGCGTACGCCACGTACAACGAAGGCATGCGTGCCCCGACGGCGGTCGAGCTCACCTGCGCCGACCCGGCGGCACCCTGCAAGCTGCCCAACAGTTTCCTCGCCGATCCGCCGCTCAAGATGATCGTCGCGCGCACCGTCGAAGCGGGCGCGCGCGGCCGGCAGGGCGACGTGGTCTGGAGCGCCGCGGTGTATCGCACCGATCTCATCGACGACATCCAGTTCGTGAGCAGCGGCGGCGGCATCAATGCGGGCTTCTTCCAGAACGTCGGCCGCACGCGCCGCCAGGGGATCGAGCTCACGGCGGCCAACCGCTGGGGACCGCTGCAGCTGATCGGCCGCTACGGCCTGATCGATGCGACGTACCGCACGGGGTTCACCGAAAACAGCCCGTCGAATTCGAGCGCCGATGCGAACGGCGACATCCGGGTCCAGCCGGGCAACCAAATCCCGGGCATTCCGATGCACACGTTCCGCCTGCGCATCGACTTCGAGCCGAGCCAGACGTGGTCGGTCGGCGCGAACATGATCGTCAACAGCGCGATCTATTCGCGCGGCGACGAGAACAACCAGGACGTGAGCGGCCAGGTGCCCGGGTACATGGTGGTCAACCTCGACGGCCGGTATCGCGCCTCCCGCAACCTCGAACTGTTCGCGCGCGTGAACAATCTCTTCAATCGCGAATACGCCAACTTCGGCATCCTGGGCGAGAACGTCTTCACGGGGCCGAACCGCAGCTTCGATCCTGCGAATGCGCAAGCCGAGTCGTTCCGTGGACTCGGCGCCCCGCGTGGCGCGTGGGTCGGATTGCGCTACGAGTGGGACTGAGCACAACGCGAAGCGCGCCGCCTCAGTGCGCTCCGCCGCCCGCGGCGGCCGCGCCCGGCGCCATCTTCGGCTTCGTGAGCCAGACCAATCCGATCAGTCCCAGGAACAGGATCGCGGAGAGCCAGAACACGTCGGTCACCGCCATCGTGTAGGCCTGCTGGTCGACCAGGCGATTGATCGTCGCGGTCACCTGGTCGGGGGTCTGCCCCAGCGCGCCCAGCTGCATGATCGCCTGCCCGGCCGCATAGTTGCCCGGGTTGACGATCTCGCTCAAGTGGGCGTGATGCAGCGAAGCGCGGTTGTCCCACAAGGTCGTGAACAGCGACGTGCCGACCGCTCCTGCGGTGATGCGCGCGAAGTTGGACAGGCCGGCCGCGGCCGGCAGCTGTTCCGGTGTCAGGCCGCTGAAGATGATCGCCTGCAACGGGACGAAGAAGAATGCGACCGCCACGCCCTGGAGGATCGTCGGGACCAGGATCGTCATCACCGGTGCCTGCACGTTGAACTGGGAACGCATCCACAGCACGAACGCGAACCCGAGGAACGCCACGGTGGCGAGCTTGCGCGGATCGATGCGCGTGACGTTCTTGCCCACCCACGGTGACAGGATGATCGCGAGAATGCCGACCGGCGCGGTCACGATGCCGGCCCAGGTCGCGGTGTAGCCCATCCACTGCTGCAGCCAGAGCGGCAGCAGCACCACGTTGCCGAAGAAGAGCGCGTAGGCCACCGCAAGGGCGCTCGTTCCCATCAGGAAGTTGCGGCGCGCGAACAGGCGCAGGTTGACGATCGGGTGCCTGTCGGTGAGCTCCCACGCGAGGAAGAACGCGAGGCCCACCGCGGCGATGATGGCCAGCATCACGATCTGGGACGAGTTGAACCAGTCCAGCTCCTTGCCCTTGTCGATCATGATCTGCATCGAGCCGACCCAAAGCACGAGCAGCCCGAGGCCGACGAAATCCAGCGGCACCCTGCGCGGGCCCGGGTCGCGCTTGTGGTAGATCGACCAGGTCACGGCGGCGGCGAGCAGACCGACCGGGATGTTGATGTAGAAGATCCACGGCCACGAGATGTTGTCGGTGATCCAGCCGCCGAGCAGCGGCCCGGTCACGGGCGCGACCAGCGTCGTCATCGCCCAGAACGCCATCGCCATGCCCGAGAGCGCCGGCGGGTAGCTGGCGAGCAGGAGCGTCTGCGAGAGCGGAATCATCGGGCCGGCCACGGCACCCTGCAGGACGCGGAAGACGATCAGCGATCCGATGTTCGGCGCGAGTCCGCACAGCCACGACGCGATCACGAACAGCACGATGCTCGCGGTGAACAGGCGCACCTGGCCGAACCGCTGGGTGAGCCACCCCGTCAACGGCACCGCGATCGCGTTGGCGACCGCGAACGAGGTGATGACCCATGTGCCCTGCGAAGGGCTGACGCCCACGTCGCCCGAGATCGCCGGGATCGACACGTTCGCGATCGACGTGTCGAGCACGTTCATGAACGTCGCCAGCGACAGCGCCACCGTGCCCAGCACGCGCGCGCTGCCCTGCAGCGGCGGGAAGGCGGGGCGCGGGGGTCCGGCCGGCCGTGCGGGCGCGGGCGGCGCGGCGGCGGGAACGCCGTCGCGCGCGGCGGACATCGGGCTGCTCATGGCGTCAGCGCGTTACGGCTGCCGCGACCTTGGCACTCGCACCCGCGTGCGAACGCGCCATCACGGGCCTGCCGAGGTTGCTCGCGATGATGTCGCGCACCAGGCGATCGGCGGCGTCGTTCTGCGCGTCGAACACGTCGGTGCGGCTGCTCGCGCGCTGCGTGGTCATCGACAGCACGGGCGCACCCGTCTGCTTGGCGATGTCCACCGTCGCTTCCATCGACAGGCCGACGCGCAACGGATGCTCGGCAAGTTCGTGCGCATCCAGTTCGATCCGCACCGGCACCCGTTGCACGACCTTGATCCAGTTGCCGGTCGCGTTCTGCGCGGGCAGGAGCGCGAACGCCGCACCCGTGCCGGCACCGAGGCCCACGACGCGTCCGTCGTATTCGATCTTGCCGCCGTAAAGGTCGGCGGTCAGCTTGACCGGCTGGCCGATCTGCATCTGGCGCAGCTGCACCTCCTTGAAGTTCGCCTCGACCCAGACCTGGTCGAGCGGAATGACCGTCATCAGCGGCGAACCGGGCGCGACGCGCTGGCCCACCTGCACCGTGCGTTTGGCGACCTGGCCGGCCACGGGCGCGGGCAGATCGACGCGCTGCAGGTTGAGATACGCCTCGCGAACCGCCGCGGCGGCGCGTTCGACGTTCGGGTGCTTCTCGACGCTGGTGCCTTCGGTGAGGGCGCGGTTCGACGCCTCCTGCTCCCGCGCTGCGGCCAGCGAAGACCGTGCGGCGGCGAGTGCGCTTTGCAGGGCGGCGAGCGTGTTTTCGGCGTGCTTCATCTCCTCGCCGCCGACTGCGCCGGTGGCGAGCAGCGGCTTGCGCCGGTCCATGTCGTCGGTGGCGCGCGCGACGTCCGCCTCCACGCGCGCGACTTCGGCTTCGCGCATCCTGACGTTGGCGGCGAGCGCTTCGTTGTTGCTGTACAGCGTGCGCACCTCGCGTACGGTCTGCGCCAGCTGCGATTCGGCGCGGTCGAGGGCAAGCCGGGCGTCGCTCGGGTCCAGCCGGACCAGCGCCTGGCCGGCCTGCACCATGTCGGTGTCGTCGGCGAGCACGGCGAGCACGGTGCCGGTCACCTGCGGCGTGATCTGCACGATCGGCGCCTGCACGTAGGCGTTGTCGGTCGACTCGAAGTGGCGCTGGTAGATCCACCAGTATGTGCCGTAGCCGAGCGCGGCCAGGACGGTCACTGCCGTGACGCCGAGCAGGGCGCGCGTGCGCTTGCCGTTGCCGTTGGCGGCAGCGGCCGGCTGGGCAGCGGGGGTGGCGGGTGGGTTGTTGTCGCTCATGGCTTGTCTTTCGCGAGC
The DNA here is from genome assembly GCA_035502095.1 of Burkholderiaceae bacterium. Taxonomy (GTDB): domain Bacteria; phylum Pseudomonadota; class Gammaproteobacteria; order Burkholderiales; family Burkholderiaceae_F; genus JAKANT01. The sequence goes on along the minus strand of DATJUX010000027.1, from coordinate 35,008 downwards.
TTGGACGTCAGCGTGATGCGGACTTGATCGGCGCGGGCAGCGCGCCGGCTTGGATTTCGTAGCCGCCACCCAGCGCGCGGTTGAGCGCGACTTCGCTGGCGAGCTGGCGGGCCTTCAGGTCTGTTGCGCCACGGCGCTGCGCGAGGACGTTGGTCTGCGCGGTCAGCACGACGAGGAAATTGCCGAGCCCGGCTTGGTAGCGCTGGCGTGCGAGTTCAAACGCGGCGTCCGCCGCGAAGACCGCGTCTTCCTGCGCCCGGCGCTGGCGCTCCAGCGATTGCAGGCTGGTGAGTTCGTCGGCGACCTCGCGCAACGCATGCAGCAGCGCACCGTTGTAGCTCTCGACCGCCACGTCGACGTCGGCGCTCCTTGCGCTCAGGTTGGCGCGCAGCCGCCCGGCGTCGAAGATCGGCAGCGTCACGGCGGGACCGGCACCGTAGATCCGCGACCCGGCATCGAGGAACTTGTCCAGCCCGATGCTCGACAGGCCGATGAACGCGGTCAGGTTGACGTTCGGGTAGAACTCGGCGCGCGCGACGTCGACGTCGCGCAGGGCCGACTCCACGCGCCAGCGCTGCGCGACGAGATCGGCGCGCCGGCCGAGCAGGTCGGCCGGCAGGTTTTGCGGCAGCGGGTGCGAGCGCGCCGCCGCCAGAGTCGGCGCGAAGGTGTCGAGCGCCTGCGGATTCCGGCCGGTCAGCTCGGCGAGGGCGTGGCGCGCGCGGGCGATCGCTTCGCCCAGCGCCTCGATCTCGACGCGCGACTGCGCAATCAGCCCTTCGGCCTGGCGCAGGTCGACGACGGTGTCGAGGCCGGCGGAGATGCGCTGCCGCGTGATCGCGAGCACCTGCTCGCGCTGCTCCAGCGACTGGCGTGCCACGTCACGCGCTTCGACCAGCCCGGCGAGATTGAAATAGGCGGTGGCGACGCTGCTGGCGAGCTGCACGCGTGCAGCCTGGACGTCGGCCTCCGCGGCCCGCAGCTGTCCGATGCTGGAATCCAGCGCCGCGCGCTGGCGGCCGAACAGGTCGAGTTCCCAGTTCGCCGTGACTTGCGCCTGGTTGATCCACAGCGTCGAGCCCGCCAGCGGCGGCGGAAAGATGCCGTTCTCGCTGATGCGCTGGTCGGTCATGTCGAGCGACCCGTCGACGCGGGGGTAACGCGCCGCGTCGGCGGAAGCCACCGATGCCTGCGCGCGCTGCAGGCGGGCCTGCACGGTCTTCAGCGTCGGTTGTCCGGCGAGAGCGACGTCGATCAGGTGGTCGAGCTCGGGGTCGCCGTATTCGCTCCACCAATTTGCCGCCGGCCACGGCGTCTGGCCCGTCGTGGCGCCATAGGAACTCGCTTCGGCCAGCGTGTGGGCAGGCTGGATGCCGTTGGTGCTGGCACATCCGGCAAGCACGAGTGCAAGCGAAAGCGGCGCAACGGTGCCGCGGAAGACATTTCGCAGCCGCATCGTCACGCCTCCGCGCGTTCGGCCTGCAGCGCCGTGCCGTTGGCGGCCATGCGCGTGAGCAGCTTGCGTAGTTGCTTGAATTCCGCCTCGGTCAAGCCGCGCAGGAAGTCGTTGTTCACGGCGGCCAGAACGTGCGGCACCTGCCCGGCGGTGGCTTCACCGGACCTGGTAAGGCGCAGGTGCACCACGCGCCGGTCTTCGTCCGAGCGGACGCGCTCGATCATGCCCTTGGCCTCGAGGCGGTCGAGCATGCGCGTGACCGCGCCGGCGTCGATATCCATTTCGCGCGCGATCTCGATCGCCGTCGAAGCGCGGCCGTTCTTCAACAGCATCAACGGTTTCCACTGCGCATCGGTCAGGTCGTGCTCGGCCATGCGCACTTCCACCTCGCGCCGGATCATGGTCATCAGGGTGAAGAGCTGGTGGCCGATGCTTTCCGCGAAGACGTAACGGCTGCCGTCGTAAAGCGGACACGGTTTGGAAGAGGTCATTTCGGTTCCTTGCAACCCCACTGACATGACAACTATTGGCAGATCAATGGTTGACTAGGCAAATTTTGCCGAAGCAGCCAAGTCGTGTCAAGCCCGGTGGTGGGCGCCGTCCCCGGCACGCGGGGTAGGGCGCAACGGGCGCTACCCTGCCCTCGGTGCTTGCGGCGAGCTTGCCCGTTTTCGTCGAGGTGATGAAGGAACTGCCAGCCACCCTGGTGCTGCGGCCGTTCAACTTCGATACGCTCGCGGTCATCGCGTACCAGCTTGCCGCCGACGAGCGGCGCGGCGAAGCGGCCTTTCCTTCGCTCGCCATCGTCCTGGCAGGTGTGCTGCCGGTACTCCTGCTGTCGCGCGCGATCTCGCGCACGGCGGCGCCGATCGGTCGAGACTGGAGAACAGCAGATGGGTTACGTCTTCGCAGCGCCCCCGCAGGCCGTGGTCCCCGTCCAGGGAACGAGCGACCTGTTTCCGATCCACCGCATCTATTGCGTGGGCCGCAACTATGCCGAACACGCGAAGGAGATGGGATTCACCGGCCGCGAGCCGCCGTTTTTCTTCGCCAAGCCCGCCGATTCGGCGCTGCCGGTCGCGGAGGGGCAGACGGGCGAGATGCCGTATCCGCCGGCGACCCGCGATCTCCATCACGAGATGGAACTCGTGGTCGCGATCGGCAGGCGCGGCTCGAACATCGCTGCCGCGGACGCGCCGGGTTACATCTGGGGCTACGCGGCCGGTCTCGACATGACCCGGCGCGATCTGCAGGGAGAGATGAAGAAGCAGGGCCGGCCCTGGGAAGTGGGCAAGAGCTTCGACTTCGCCGCGCCGATCGGGCCGATCAAGCCGGTGACGCAAAGCGGCGTCGTGACTGCGGGCCGTATCGAGCTGAAGGTCAACGGCACGACGCGACAACTCAGCGACGTCTCGAAGCTGATCTGGAACGTCAACGAGACCATCGAGCACCTGTCGAAGTACTTCGAACTCGTGCCGGGCGACCTGATCTACACCGGGACCCCCGAGGGCGTCGCGGCCGTGCAGCCTGGCGATCTGATGGAGGGCAGCGTGGAAGGCGTGGGTTCGATCAAGGTGCGCGTCCGTTAGCGATCCGGCGAGGTCTCCCATGTTCAAGCTCTATAACGCGGCACGGTCGTCGGCCTCGTTCCGGATGCGGGTCGCGCTGAACCTGAAGGGGCTGCCGTTCGAATACGTCGCGATCGACCTGCGCAAGGGCGTGCAGTCGAGGGAAGATTACCGGCGCCTGAACCCGCAGGAACTGGTTCCATTGCTCGACGACGGGACGGCGCATCTCACGCAGTCGCTCGCCACGATCGAATATCTCGAGGAGAGGTATCCGCAGCCGCCGCTGTTGCCGCACGCACCGCTCGACCGGGCGTACGTGCGCGGCGTGGCGCTCGCGGTCGCCTGCGAGATCCATCCGCTGAACAACCTGCGCGTGTTGCGCTACCTGGTGCGCGACATGCAGGTTTCCGACGAGAAGAAGAACATCTGGTACCGTCATTGGGTCGAGCAGGGGCTCGCCCAGATCGAGGGCGGGCTCGTTGCGGGCGGAAGAACCGGGCGCTACACGTTTGCCGACCAGGTGACGGTCGCCGACATCTGCATCGTTCCGCAGATCTTCAATGCGCAACGGTTCGACTGCCGGCTCGACCACGTGCCGACCGTGATGCGGATCTTCGAGAACTGCATGCAACTGGCGGCGTTCGAGAACGCCCGGCCGGAGAAGCAGCCGGACTTCGTGGAATAGGCTGCGGATTGCCGCGGCCGCCTCCGCGCCTCACGCGTGGGAGCGGTCACGCAACTCCCGCGCCAGTTCGGCGACGGCGGTTGCATACGAGAAGCTGCGGTTGTAGTGCAGCAGGGCCGAGTAGTTGACCGTGCCGACGCGATACTCGACGCCTTCGACGCCGTCGGCGGAGACGAACGGCAGATCGGCAAGCAGCACCCGCGTGTCCGGATCGAGCGCGCCGTCGATCGTCACCCCGAGCCGCTCCAGGTCCTGCCAGCGATACAGCGCGAAGATGGTCTGGCCGAGCACTTCCGACACCTCCGCGCTCGCCTGGGCGGACAGGGCGACCGCCAGGTCGCGCGTCCATCCGTACGTCGCAAGGAAGTGCGCGACCGAGCCGATCGCATCGGCGACGCTGTTTGCGATGTCGATCCGGCCGTCGCCGTCGAAATCGATGGCGTGGGCCCGGACCGAACTCGGCATGAACTGCGGCAAGCCGAGCGCACCGGCAAAGGAGCCGTGCTGCGCCAGCGGATCGAGGCCCTGCTCGCGGCACAGCAGGAGGAACTGCGCGAGTTCTTCCCGGTAGTAGCCCGCACGGCGCGTGTAGTCGAAGGTCAGCGTCATCAGCACGTCGATGACGCGATGCGAACCGCTGTGCCGGCCGTACCTCGTCTCGATCCCGATGATCGCGACCACGATCTCCGCCGGCACGCCGAACGTCTCGGTGGCGCGTGCGAGCGTGGCACGCTGCGCCTGCCAGAATGCCAGCCCATCGCGAATCCGGCTCTCATCGAGTGCACGCGCGCGATATTCGCGCCAGTTGCGGGCGCTCGGCGGCTGCAGGCCCGGCGTGGTCAGGCGCTCTGCGGTCTCGTTGTAGCGGGCCTGCCCGAGCGCCGCGAGCACCCAACCGCGGTCGAAACCGTAGCCATCGACGAGGGCGTCGATGAACGCGAGCACGTCGTCGCGCAGCAGGTAGCTTGCGGACTGCGCGCGTACCAGGGCGGGCGGCAGGAGTGCCGCCACCATCGCGGCCAGCAGCGAGCGACGCTTCATCGCGGGTTCTCAGGCAGTGCGCGGTCGAAAGCGGTTCACCGCGCGCCGGAGCCGGCGCATCGCACGCGGGGTCATGGTCGCGCTCGCTCGTGAGTAGCGCCACTGCTCGAAGGCCTCGAGTATGTCGCGCGCGCCGGGAAGCGTCTCCTGCGCCAGCTCGCGTTCCAGGCGGTGGCCGAGAGCGCGCGGACCTTCGTGCGACGGTACCGCGATGCCCGCGGCCAGGAGGCGGCTTTGAAAGCGGGCGAACAGCTCCGCCAGGGGATCGCGCTCCGAGCGGTGTCGCAGCGAGAAGAAAGCGAGCACGGAAAGCAGCGCGATCAGGCTGCCGGCGAACAGCCAGCCGAGGGTGCGCAGGTCCGGCACGAGGCCGAACGAGAGGAGGAAATTGCGCTGCCGCTCGGGCGAGTAGGAAAGGACCCACTGGTTCCATGCGTTCTGCACCGCTTCCAGGTTGAAGCGCAGGCGCCGCAACCAGTCGATGCGGCCGACCCCGACGCCGAGCGGAGCGAGTCCCTGCTGCCGGGCAATCTCGCTCGCCCCATTTTCGATTCGCACCGGCGCGACGACGGCGGTCGGATCGACGCGCACCCATCCGCGCTCGCGAATCCAGACTTCCGCCCATGCGTGGGCGTCGGACTGGCGCACGGTCAGGAAGCGGTCGACCGGGTTCAGCTCGCCGCCCTGGTAACCGGTCACCACGCGCGCCGGGATCCCGAGCATGCGCATCACCACCACGAAGGCGGATGCGTAGTGCTCGCAGAAGCCGAGCCGTGTATCGAACAGGAACTCGTCGATAGAGTTCCTGCCGAGCAGCGGCGGGTCGAGGGTGTAGCGATAGCCGCCGCTGCGCAGGCGCTCGAGGAACGCGAGCACCAGACGCCGCGACGCCGCCGGGTCGTCTTCGGCGACCTGGCTGCGCATCTCGCGCGCGAGTTCGCGCGTGCGCGGGTTGAAACCGTCCGGAAGCTGCAGCCACTCGTGCAAGGACTCGGGCGTTTCGTTCAGCCCGAACGCATATTGCGTATAGGAGACGAGCTGGTAGCGCACGCGCTCGGTGACCAGCTCCTTGGCGAGCAGCTGCGCTTCCGGGGTGAAACGCGCACCGAGCGGATCACCCTCGGGCAATGCCGCCATTTCGAGCGCGAACAGCCAGTCGCGTTGGTGCGGCTCGAGCGTGACCGTGTACCGCGTCGCCGCGGCGTCGACACCGCGCAGGTCAAGCGGTGGCGCTGCCACCGAGCGCGCGCGCAGCGGGGCCCAAAAGTGCCCGCTGAAATAACCGAGCACCGGGCCGCGCCAGTAGAGCTGGTGGTTCGGCGGCGGAGCGGTCGCGAACTGGGCGCGGAATGCGATCTCGTTCGACTCGAGCAGGTGGCTGATCGAGCCCGGACTCATCGATTCCGACAGTCCGGTGCGGTTGGCCGCGGTCTCTCCCGGCAATCCCCACAGCGGCCCGCTGACGCGCGGGAAGAGCACGAACATCGCGGCGGCGAGCGGCAACGATTTCGCGAACACCAGGCCGGCCAGGCGCAACTTGCGCGTGGCGGGCAGATCCTGCTCGACCAGGTTTGCGCTCACCAGCACGAAGAAGGTCAGGATGATCGCGGCCGCGGTGAGCACCGCGACCGCCAGGCTCTGGCTGAACAGATATTCGGTAAGCAGGATGAAGAAGCATAGGAGGATCACGACGATGACGTCGCGCCGCGCCCGCATCTCGAGCAGCTTGAGTGCCATCAGCAGCAGCAGGAAGGTGACGCCCGCGTCGCGTCCGACCAGGGTTCCGTGCTGCAGCCAGACGGCTCCGGCCGCGCCGCCGAGCAGCGGCAGCATGGCGAAGCGGCCCGGCAGCGCGCCGCGAGAGAGCGCGAGCCAGAGGCGCCACGCCCACAGCAGCACGAGCAGCGACGTGGCCCACCAAGGCAGGTGCTCGAAGTGCGGCGCCACCACGAGGGCTACCGCGCCGAGCAGCACGATCGTGTCGCGTCGCTCGCGCGCCGCGCTCGAGACCTGCGGGGCGATGAACCCGGAAGTGCTCGCGCGCAGGGCGTTCCAGATCCGGCGCGAGCGGCCGTTGCGGGTACCGTTCGCGATCGCCATCGTCAACCCGGAAAGAGCGCGAGCGCAGTGAGGCAGCGCGCGCGATGTTCGGGCCCGCTTCCCGGCGCGACCGTCTCGGCCGGCAACCGCAGCCCGTAACGCATGTGCGCCGCCTCGGCGTCGAGGACCCAGCGCGCCAGGCGCGCAAGACGCATCTCGACGTCGAGCGTGGCAGGCAGCGCGAGGTAGTCCAGCACCAGTTCGCCACCCGCCTCGGCATCGAACAGCTTGACCGACAGGTCGTCGGAGCGGGCGGCGAGTTTCCAGGCGATCATCTTCTGCGGATCGCCGCGCTGGTAGGGGCGCACGCCGGCGAAATCCTCGCCGCTCGTCGCCATGCCGAGCCCCCTCTCGCCGCTGCCGAGCGCCATCGGCAGCGGCGGTGCGTCCTCCTCCGGCTTCGGATAGACGATCGCGTCGAGTGCCGGCCGCAGGTAGGCCCACGCCTGCCACAGCCCGAAGGGAAAGACGGTGCGGATGCGCACGCGCGGGCAGGCACGCCGGCCGCGCCGCCGTGTCGGCAATGCCAGACGCACCGACTGCGCCGACTTGGCAGCCACGTCGACCCACGGACCGGGCGCAGGAGGCTCGCTGCGAAACAGGCCGCCGCGCCTGCGCCGGGTTGGCAGCACGAAGGAGAAGTTCAGCGCGTAACGCGCTTCGGGCGTCGGATTGGCGAGCGCGATTTCGAACGAGATCACGTCGCCCGCGAACACCGGTTCGGCACTGGCGCCGCGCACCGTGATGCGCGCGAGGTTGCGATGGGTGTGGTACATGCCGACCGCGGCCATGCTGGCCACGACGAACGTGAGCAGGAAACCGAGCTGCAGGCCGTAGTTGATGGAGCCGAGCAGCAGCACGAACATCGCGGCGCCGAAGAGCGCGCCGGCGCGCGTCGGCAGGATGTAGACGCGCTTGCGGTCGAGCAGCACGTCGCCGGCTTCGCGGGCGTCGCGGCCCGCGATCCAGGCACCGATGCGGATCGACCAGGGATGGGTCGTGACGCTCATGCCGATACCCGCCACCCACTCACGGCAAGCGAACCGCCTGGATCAGTTGCGCCACGAGTTCCTTGCCGTGCAGCGCGCGACCGCCTTCGCGGGTCGCGGCGTGCAGTCGATGCCCGGCGACCGCGGGCAGCACGTTCTGGATGTCCTCGGGGATCAGATGATCGCGGCCATCCAGCCAGGCCCAGGCGCGCGCGGCGGCGAGCAGCGCGATGCCGGCGCGCGGGCTCAGCCCTTCGGCGTATTTGCCGGAGGCGCGGGTGTGGGCGAGCAGGGCCTGCACGTAGTCGAGCAGCGCATTGGACGCGAACACCGCCTTGACCGCTGCCTGCGCGGTCAGGAGGTCGGTTGGTCGCGCCGCGGCGGCAAGGTGCTTGAGCATGTCGCGCCGCGACTCGCCCGCGAGCAGCGCGCGTTCCGAAGCACGATCCGGATAGCCGAGGCTGATGCACATCAGGAAGCGGTCCAGCTGGGACTCCGGCAACGGGAACGTCCCGACCTGGTGCAGCGGATTCTGGGTCGCGATGACGAAAAAGGGCTGCGGCAGCGGGCGCGACAGGCCGTCGACCGAGACCTGGCTCTCCTCCATCGCCTCCAGCAGCGCGCTTTGGGTCTTCGGGCTCGCGCGGTTGATTTCGTCGGCCAGCAGGACCTCGGTGAAGATGGGGCCCGGGTGAAAGACGAACTGGCCGTTGACGCGGTCGTACACCGACACACCGATCACGTCGGAGGGCAGCAGGTCGCTGGTGAACTGGATGCGCCGGAACGGCAGGCCGAGCGAGATCGCGATGGCGTGCGCCAGCGTGGTCTTGCCGACGCCCGGTGCATCCTCGATCAGGAGGTGGCCGCCGGCGAGCAGGCAGGTGAGGCTCTGCCGTATCTGCAGGTCCTTGCCGACGATCACGTTTCCGATGTGCGTGGCGCAGTGGCGGAGCTTTTCCAGCATTAGACTTGCCTCAAACGGCTCTCCACGCCGAGTCGCGCGTCAGGGAGCGAGAACAGTAGGGAAGCGACAGGGAGCAAAGGGAGACCGTGACAACAGGCCTGTTCACGCATCGCGCATGCGGTGCGCACGAAATGGGTTCCTGGCATCCAGAGAGTCCGGAGCGCCTGGCTGCGATCAACGACCACCTGATCGCGGTGGGACTTGCCAGCCATCTCGCCCCGTTCGAAGCTCCACCGGCGCCCCTCGAAGCCGTCGTGCGCGCGCACGCGGCCGACTACGTCAGCGGGCTGGTGTCCAGAATACCAAAGCACGGCTATGTTCCGCTCGATCCGGACACGTCGATGAATCCCGATTCGTGGGAGGCCGCGCTGCGTGCCGCGGGTGCGGTGATCGATGCCACCGACCGGGTGGTCTCCGGCGAACTGGCCAACGCGTTCTGCGCCATCCGGCCGCCGGGGCATCACGCGCTGGCGAGCGGGGCGATGGGCTTCTGTTTCCTCAACAACGTGGCGATAGGCGCATTGCATGCGATCGAGCGGCACGGGTTGAAACGGGTGGCGGTGATCGATTTCGACGTCCATCACGGCAACGGCACGGAGGACATCCTCTCCGACGACGACCGGGTGCTGATGGCCAGTTTTTTTCAGCATCCCTTCTATCCCTACACGGGCACCGAGAATCCGGCGAAAAACATGCTCAACGTGCCGCTGCCCGCCGGAACGCGGGGAGACCGGGTGCGCGAAGTGGTGGAACAGGTCTGGATGCCGCGCCTGCAGGCGTTCGAGCCGGAGATGATCTTCATCTCCGCCGGTTTCGACGCGCACCGTGAGGACGACCTCGGCCAGATGGGCCTGGTCGAAGCCGACTATGCCTTCATCACGAAGCAGCTGGTGGACCTCGCGGCGCGCCACGCCCGCGGTCGCATCGTGAGCTCGCTCGAAGGGGGCTACAACCTGAGCGCGCTGGCGCGCAGCGTCGCGGCCCACGTGCGCACGCTCGGAGGCCTGTGACGCCATGCCGAACCCGATCTTCGACCAGGGCCTGGACCGGAACCAGGCCAACTACGCGGCGCTGACCCCGCTCACCTTCCTCGAGCGCGCCGGCAGCGTTTATCCGGAACTGCCCGCCATCGTGCACGGCACGGGTGCGCGGACCATTCGCCGCGACTGGCGCCAGACCTATGCCCGCTGCAGGCAATTGGCCGATGCGCTGACCCGGCGCGGCCTCGGTCGCGGTGACACGGTCGCGGCGATGCTCGCCAACACGCCGGAGATGGTCGAGATGCATTTCGGCGTCCCGATGGCGGGCTGCGTGCTCAATGCGATCAACACGCGCCTCGACGTCGCGTCGGTGGCGTTCATGCTCGGCCACGGCGAGGCGAAGCTGTTTTTCGTCGACCGTGAGTTCGCAGCGATCGCCAAGGCGGCGCTGGCGCAGAGCGGCCGGTCGATCGAGGTGATCGACGTGCTCGATCCGATCTACGAGGGGCCGGGCGAGCGTCTCGGCGGGCTCGACTACGAGGAGTTCACCGCAGCCGGCAGCGTCGAATTCGCGTGGTCGCCGCCCGTCGACGAGTGGGACGCGATCGCGCTCAACTACACGTCGGGAACGACCGGCAATCCGAAGGGCGTCGTCTATCACCATCGCGGCGCGTACCTGAACGCGGTCTCCAACGTTCTCGTCTGGGCGATGCCGCACCACCCGGTGTACCTCTGGACTCTGCCGATGTTCCACTGCAACGGCTGGTGTTTTCCGTGGACCGTCGCCGCCCAGTCGGGCGTCAACGTCTGCCTGCGCAAGGTGGAGGCGAAGGCGATCTTCGATGCGATCCGCGAACACGGCGTCACCCACTACTGTGGCGCCCCGATCGTGCATTCGCTGCTGATCAATGCGCCCGACGAGCTCAAGGCGGGCAGCGCGCGACGGGTGAAGGCGATGGTGGCAGGTGCAGCGCCGCCGGCCGCGATGATCGAAGGCATGGACCGGATCGGCTTCGACCTGGTGCACGTGTACGGCCTGACCGAAACCTATGGCCCCGCCACGGTGTGCGCGAAGCAGGCGGGCTGGGACATGCTCGAGGTGGGCGAGCGCGCGGCGAAGAACGGTCGCCAGGGCGTGCGCTACCCGATGGAGGAGAGCGTCACGGTGCTCGATCCCGAAACGATGCGCGAGGTGCCCGCTGACGGAGAAACGATCGGCGAGGTGATGTTCCGCGGCAACATCACGATGAAGGGCTACCTGAAGAACGCGGCGGCAACCGCCGAGGCGTTTGCCGGCGGCTGGTTCCACTCGGGCGATCTCGCGGTGCTCCAGGCCGACGGCTATCTGCGCATCAAGGACCGCAGCAAGGACATCATCATCTCGGGCGGCGAGAATATCTCGTCGATCGAGGTCGAGGATGTGCTGTACCGCCATCCGGCCGTGATGCTCGCCGCGGTGGTCGCGCTGCCGGACCCGAAGTGGGGCGAAGTGCCCTGCGCGTTCGTCGAGCTGAAGGAGGGCGCGCAGGTGACGCCCGAAGAGCTGATCGCGCACTGTCGCAAGCACCTGGCCGGTTTCAAGACGCCGAAGCAGGTCGTGTTCGGCGCGCTGCCGAAGACCAGCACTGGAAAGATCCAGAAATTCGCGCTGCGCCAGCAGGCGAAGTCCGCGAGGGCGATCGACAGTTAGGTGAAGAGGGACTCGATGAACGCGCCGGAGAAAAATGCCGAACTGGAGCCGCTGGTGCTGGAGCGGCGCGCGGGCGGGGTGGCACACGTCACGCTGAACCGTCCCGACCAGTTCAATTCGCTGTCGGAGGAGATGCTGGCGGCGTTGCACGCGACACTGCAGAAGATCGCCGCCGATCCCGCGGTGCGCGTGGTCGTGCTCGGGGGCGCGGGCAAGGCCTTCTGCGCCGGCCACGATCTGAAGCAGATGAAGGCCAACCCGGACATCGACTACTACCGCAAGCTGTTTGCGGAGTGCACCCGCGTGATGATGCGGGTGCAGAAGATGCCGCAGCCGGTGATCGCGCGGGTGCACGGCATCGCAACGGCGGCCGGGTGCCAGCTGGTGGCGATGTGCGACCTTGCGGTCGCCTCGACAGAGGCGCGGTTTGCCGTCTCCGGCATCAACGTCGGGCTGTTCTGCTCGACGCCAGGGGTCGCTCTCTCGCGCAACGTCGATCGCAAGCGCGCCTTCGAGATGCTGGTCACGGGCGAGTTCATCGATGCTGTGACGGCCAAGCATCGCGGCTTGATCAACCGTGTTGCCGCGCCGGAGGCACTCGATGCCGAAATCGCCAGGCTCACCGACGCGATCGTCGCCAAGCCCGCCGCGGCCATCGCACTCGGCAAGGATCTCTTCTATCGCCAGGCCGAGATGGGCATCGAAGCCGCCTATCAACTCGCTGGCCAGACCATGGCGTGCAACATGATCGATCCTGTCGCCCAGGAAGGGGTGCAGGCGTTCATCGACAAGCGCAGGCCGGAGTGGGAGCCGCCGCAGGCGTGATCGCGGTCGTCACCTACGGGCCGGGTTTTGCGTCGGGGTGCGCGGAGGTGCTTGCAAGCGTGCCGGAATGGTTCGGACGCCCCGCCTCCAACGCTCGCTATCTGGCCGACCTCGCGCGCCATCGCTCATGGATCGCAGTCGCCGAGGGCACGCTGATCGGGGCGATCACGCTCACCGAACCGCAGCCTCGATCATTCGAGGTCCATTTCCTGGTGGTCGCCCGCGCCTGGCACGGCCGCGGCGTTGGCACCGAGTTGCTGCGCACAGCCGAAGGCGCCGCGGCAATGCGTGCAGGGCGCTGGTTGCACGTGAAAACGCTCGGCCCTTCCAACCCCGACGCGAACTACGCGCGGACGCGCCGCTTCTACCTCAAGCACGGGTTTGCGCCGCTGTTCGAATCGACGACGCTCTGGCATGCGCGCACGCCGGCGCTGGTACTCGTGAAAGCGCTCGCAGCCGCCGGGAATTGAACGGCGGGCGCTCTACGGCAGGTTCTCGCGGGTGTCTTTCGCTGGCGCCGGGCCGCCCGGTTGCGGTGCCGCCTGGCGGGCTTCTTCGGACGCCTTGGCCGACGGCGGAAGCGCGAGCGCGTAAAGCGACAGCGCGATCCATCCGGCGATGAAGCTCGCGGGCAGTGCGCGTAGCGCGAGCAGGCCGAGCGTTCGTTCGTGGCCGGTCGCACGCAGCGCGCGACGTCCACTGCGCAGAACCACGCCGACCCAGCCCGCGAGTACTGCCCCGGCCAACGCGAGCCCACCAAGCAGGACGCGCCAGCCCGGCACCGGCGAATGCCACCCGAACACGAGCAGGATCACGAACGCATTCAGCACCAGTCCCTGGGAGACCAGCAGCCGGTGCAAGTGGTGGCCGAATGGTCCTTGTTTGCCCGCGGCCGCAGCCTGGGCGCGATCGAGCTCGCGTTCGAGGTCGCGATGCCGCAGCGGCGGTGCGGCGCGCACCGCGGCTTCGATCCTGATCGTCGCCGGGCGGGCTGCGTCGGCTTCCTGGCGCGTTGCACGCGGTGCGGGCGGCGCGGCCATTCCGCGGGGGGTGATGGGTGTGTCGTCCGATTCGTCGGATGCGGCTGCGTCAGGGCGGGCGGCGACGAGGCGCATGAAATCCGCAGTCGGGTTGGCGATGTCGAAGTTTTCGTCAGGCACCGCCTCGCAGTCATCGACCGATCGGGCGAGCGCCGCTAGCCCCTTCCCGTCGCGCGCGCACCGCGGCGCGAAAAGATGGGCGCTGCGCGTATCGCGCGCGGCGCCCGTACGACATTCGGATGAGATGTTCGGATGAATCGGATCAGGCAGCGATCCGCAGTGCGGCCGAATTTCCCGCGCCGACCGCCGGTGCGTGCCGCGCCTCCGGACGCGTCGAGACGTCCAGGCGCAACGTGAGGCAGTATGCGGCGCCGCCCGACCGGTTGAACGAATCGAGCGACACGACATGCGGCCGGTAGCCGCGCTCGCGCAGCTGGGCGCGCAGCCGCTCGCTCGCATGGCACAGCACCACGTCGTCGCCCAGGCTGACCGAGTTGACGGCGAGATGGTGCGCATCGTCCTCGCTCGCGTCGATCAGCCGGTCGCGTCCCGCGAGTTCCTCGACCAGCACCTGGCTTGCCGCCGACAGCGCGGGCCTGAACCACAGGATGTCGCCGCGCGGCAGGACGCAGAAGCAGGTGTCGAGGTGATAGAAGCGCGGATCGACCAGCTCCAGCGCCACTGCCGGCACTCCGTAGGCATCGGCGAGCACGTGATGCATGTCGCGGCTCGAGCGTTGTCCGTAACCCGTCCACAGCACGCCGCGGCTGCGATCCCAGATCGCATCGCCGGCGCCCTCGAAGTACAGGCCTTGCGGGGGGGCCAGGATCGCATCGACCAGGCCGCGCTCGCGCAGCGCCTCGAAGAAAGCGCGGTCATGCGGCTCCTCGCCCTGCCGCTCGGGGCAGAGGAAGCGTGCGAGCATCACCTTGCGATCGAGCACCACCGCGGCGTTGGCGGTGAAGACCATGTCCGGCAGGCCGCGCTCCGGGTGTTGCACTTCGATCTCTGCACCGAGCGACTCGTAGGTGTGCTTCAGTTGCGCCCACCCGTTGCGCGCGTCGCGCGCAAGGCGGTCGGCGGAGACCTGCCAGTTCGCCGGGTCCATCCACGGATTGATCCGGTAGCTCACCTCGAAGAAATCCGGTGCGCTCATCATCAGGCGCGCGGCCGGCGTCGCCGCGCCCGCTGCACCCTTCAGCGCCGCGCGTTTGGCGGCGATCCGGACCGTCTTCGCATCGGTCGCGCGTGCGGGCGCCGGCTCGAATTCGTGCAGCGTCTCGATGAACATGTCGATGCCCCAGTCGAGCGCGGCGCGCTGAATGGTGAGCGGCGGGGCGAAGCGGATCACCGTTTCGTGCGTGTCCTTGGTAAGCACGCCGCGTTCGGCCATGCGCTCCACGACGGCGCGCGCCGAGGCGAGCCGCGGATCGAGATCGACGCCGACCCAGAGGCCGCGTCCGCGCACGGCGCGGATAAGCGGCGAGTCGATCGCCTGCAGCCGAGCCATGAGATGGGCACCGAGCGCCGCGCTGCGTGCGACCAGTTGCTCGTCTTCGATGACGCGCAGCGCTTCCAGGCCGACGGCTGCCGCAAGCGGATTGCCGCCGAACGTCGAGCCGTGACTGCCGGGTTCGAACAATTCCATCACCTCGTTGGTGGCGACGAAGCAGCTCACCGGCAGCAGGCCGCCGCCGAGAGCCTTGCCGAGGATCAGTCCGTCGGGGCGGATTCCCTCGTGCTGGAACGCAAACCAGCGCCCGGTGCGGCCGAGCCCGGATTGCACTTCATCGAGAATGAGCAGGATGCGGCGTTCGTCGCACAGCTTGCGCACCGCGCGCAGGAAGCCGTCGGGCGGCACCACGATGCCCGCCTCACCCTGGATCGGCTCGAGCAGGACGGCGCAGGTGTTGTCGGTGATCGCGCCCGCCAGCGACCCGATGTCGCCGAAGTCGAAGTGGCGAAAGCCGGGCGCGAAAGGACCGAAGTCGGCGCGATAGGAGGGCTCGGTCGAGAACCCGACGATGGTGCTGCTTCGGCCATGGAAGTTGCCGCGCGCGACGACGATCTCGGCGCGATCGGCGGCAATTCCCTTGACCCGATAGCCCCAGCGCCGGGCGGCCTTGATGGCGGTTTCGACCGACTCCGCGCCGCCGCTCGCCGGAAGCGCACGGCCGAGGCCGGTGAGCTGCACCACCTTCTCCAGGAATGGTCCCAGCGCCGCGGTGTGATAGGCGCGCGAGGTCACCGCGACCGCATTGGCCTGCTCGACCAGCTTCGCGACCAGGCGCGGGTGCGCGTGGCCGTGACTGACCGCCGAATAGGCGCTCATCATGTCCAGGTAGCGACGCCCGTCGACGTCCGTCAGCCACTCGCCCCGGCCCGATTCGAGCACGACGGGCAGCGGCGCGTAGTTGGGTGCGGCGACGGTCTGTTCGAGGGCAATCGCCCTGGCGGCATTCGAGCGGGGCGCGGTCATGGCAGTGTCCTTTGTCAGCCCGACCAGTCTATGGAGACCGCGAAACATCTAAGGACGACTCGAACCGTGCACAACGCCGCCTTCGGCGACCGCCGGTGCCTGCAACCGCAGACTCGGCGGCCGTCTCGAAGGCGAGGCGGGCCGCACCGGTTTGGTGGACCTTCCGCGCCTTTTTCGCGGTGAAAATTCGCGTTGGCTCGCGGCGGGGTTCTCTCTACGATGCTCCTCATGCGCCCGCCGAAGCCGGAATTCGATCACCGCCACCCGGCCTTGGCTCCGCTCCTGGCGGCAGGTTTCTCCCCCGGCCGGCTCGAGCAGGTGCTTGCGTTCTACGACGAACCGCACCGCGCGTATCACGATCGACAGCACCTGCTGGAGATGTTCGACGCATCGATCGCCCTCGGCGAGCAGCTGTCGGCGGCGCAGTGCCTGGCGTTGCTTTTCCACGACGCGATCTACGTCCCGGGAGCGGCACGCGGTTCGAACGAATTGATGTCGGCGCAGCTGCTGCGCGTCTACACGCCGGGCCTCGACCGCACTATCGTCGATGCGGCGTGCTCGATGGTCATCGACACCGCCGAGCACGTCGCGCGCAGCGCTGAAGCCGAGCTGGTGCTCGACCTCGATCTCATGCGGCTCGCGGCGCCGCCGCCCGACTTCGATCGATATTCACGCATGGTGTTTGCCGAGCAGCGCTCGCTGATCGCGATCGCCGACGACGCGGAGGCTCTCGCCTTCTTTGCCGCGCGCCGGCTCCCGTTCTTCCAGCAGCTGCTCGACAGGCCGTCGATCTATTGCACCGCCGTCGGACGGCGCCACTTCGAGGTGTCGGCGCGCGCGAATCTGCTGCATGCGATCGGGCAGGTTGCCGCGGCGAGGCCGAACGCCTAGAGGCGACCGATGTCGACCGAAGTTCCCCTTCGACTGCCCGCTGCATTTCGTTTGATGGCGCGCCTTGCGCCCCCCACTGGGCGTGCTCGGTGCTCAGAAGAAATACCTTGCCAGCACCTGCGTGATCCACTGCTGCGGTAGCGCCCCGTACTGACTGAGCGGTGCGCCGTCGTTGCGCTGCCACTGCAGCGCGAGGTCGAGCTGGGTCCAGTGGTAGCGCGCTTCGACCCAGGTCTGCCAGCTGTGGTCGACCGTATCGACGAACGCGTAGCTCGTCAGGTCGAAGTGGTTGAACAACGCGTCCTGCCAGAACGCCCTGAGAAAAAAACGGCGCCGCGTCGGCGGATCCTGCACGGCGGCGACGTAATTGCGATAGGCCACGTAGACCGGCAAGGACCTGCGTCCCAGTTCGTCCCAGGCATCGCCATCCAGCGCCGCGCCGCAGTATTCGTATTCGACCGTCAGCGAGAGCTTGTTCGCCGTCGTGTACGTGAGATTGGTCGCAAGGCGCGAGCGGAAGGCCGTGTCGCTCGGCAGGGACAAGGCCTGGACGAAGAGCGACGCTGAGCGACCGCCGGACCACTCGAGGCTGAGCACGGTGGCGTCGTTGAGCAATGTGGTGAGGTTAAGGCCGAACTGAGGCGGCTGGCCGACGGTCCCGAACAGCAGCCATTGCGGGTTGAACTGGTCGGACAGCTGCTGGCTGACGGCGACGAGCCAGCGGTTCGATCCGTTGGTGGCGCCCAAGTCGGGATCCAGCGCGCCGTTGTTGGGATGGTCGGCGAGCTTCGGCGAATACAACGCGGTCAGCGATCCGCCGGTCCAAAGCGCCTGCCCGCGAACCGCCACGGTGCCAAGTCGGTTTTCGCGCTGGACCGCGGGGTCGGCCGAAACCGTCGCGCGAACCGCGTCAGTACGGAAGAAATCGGTCGGGTTGTAGGCGTAGGCAACGCCGTAGCGGGTGTTGATGCTGCCCAGGTCGGCGATCCGGTCCGGCCGTGGCAGCCAGCTCAGATACGCTTCCTGCAGCGTGTTGACGTTGTACTGGCGCGATGGCTCCTGCTGCCACCAGGCGTCGAACCGGTCGGCGAACGCGACCCGCCACTGCGGCGCGACCACCGTGTCGTACGACGCACCGAGCGATAGCCGCTCGAACTGCTGCGTGGCATCCGTCGCGCGCAGCACCGCCAGGTTCCACGCGGCCTCGGTGAACAGATGCCAGTCGCGCGCCTGCTCGGCCGTGGTGACCGTCTTGTCGGCGAGGCCGAGCGCGGCGGCATCATCGTCGGCCGCGAACGCGGGGGTGGTGGCGAGCAGCGCGACCAGGCACAACGCGCGCACGGCTTACTCGGGTCGGAAGCGAGGCAGGTAGTCGCGCTGGAGCCATTGTTCGGAGACCTCGCGCCAGGCGAAGTCGCTGTAGCGCATCACCGTCACCCACTGCGGATTCAGGCCGTCGATGATCACCATCTCCGTGGGGCGTTCGACGCCGAGCTGCAGCTGGTAGCGACGGTAGTAGGCGGTCTTGAGCAGCCGGTCGCTCTCGGAAAAAAAGCGCGCCTTCACCGGGCGGTCGCTGGAGACGTCGATCCACATCTCGATGTGGTGATAGGTCACGTCGGGCGACACGGCCGCGAGCGCGAGCTTGTAGCAGTGGCGGTTCACACGCTCGCCGTCCTGCGTGTCCTCCTCGGCCAGGAGCTCGGCCTTGTAGTCCTTGGCGAGGTTGACCGTGACGACGTCGCCATTGGCGGCCTGCCCGAGCAGCCGCTGCTGCGGCGACAGGCGGATGCTGGCCTTGCTGGCGGGATCGAAGAACCAAAGGTCGTTACCGCTCTTCAGCATCAGCTTGTTGGCGTCGCGCGGCGGCGCCACGAAGCGGATCAGGCTGCGGAACTGGCCGCTGGCCGGATCGGCCTTCGAGTAGACCGCGAGCGTGGTCGAGTCGGTCTGCTTGCCGTCGCGGTATTCGATGAGTGCGACCGTGAGGCCGAACGGCTGTCCCGGGTTGCGGATGGCGTCGCTCGCGGCAAGGATCTCCTGCGCGTTCGGTGCGGCCGCCGCGGTGACGTGCCCAGGAGCGAGCGCCGCCCACAGGGCGACGATCGCGCCGTACGAAGGGCGGCGCGTCGACTCAGACATGGCGCAGCGCGTCCACGATGTTCATGCGCGCCGCTCGGCGCGCCGGCCACCACGCCGACAGCGAAGCGACGACGATCAATCCGAGCGCGCAGCCGGTGATCAGGCGCATCTCGCCCCACACGCGGACCGTCAGCGGGGTCGGGTCGACCTGGCCCGGCGGCAGCCACGTCAGGCCCGAATGGTTGACCAGCCAGGCCAGGATCAGCGCCAGCGCTACACCGGCCAGCGCGCCGATCAACCCGAGCAGCGCACCCTCGCAGACGAACAGCCGGCGCACGCCCGAACGGCGCAGACCGACCGCGCGCAACGTGCCGATTTCAGTGGTGCGCTCGACCACCGCCATGCTCATGGTGTTGCTTACGGTGAACAGCACGATCGCGCCGATCAGCAATGCCATGAAACCGAAGATCGCGGCGAACAGGTTGTTGGCCTGGCCGTAGAAGGGATTGAGGACTTCGAAATCCTGGATCTCCAGCGGCTCGTCCTTGAGTGTCGTCGCCAGCAATTCCTGCAGCCGAGCGCGCGCCGCCGGAATCTGGTTCGTATGCTCGAGCTGCAGGACCACCGCGGTCGCCTGCGGCGGATCGGCGCCGTAGACCAGCCGCTGCGCCTGGACGAGATGCAGCCCGACGTAGATGTCGTCGAACTCCTTGATTCCCTGGGTCACTGCCTTGAACACGCGCAGCGAGGCGACGTTCGGCGCGCCGTGCACGTTGGCGGCCAGCAGTTCGATGCGTGGCTCGCCCCCGCTGGTCGTGCCTGCCGGCTTCGCCTCCGCCGCCAGCGCGGCGATGTCAGGCGGCGTGTCGGGACCCTGGGCTGGCAGGCTTTCCGGCTGCTTGCAGTTGGGGACGTCGAGGGCCTTGCAGAGCTGCAGGACCCGCGCGACGCCAATGCCCACGATGACCGCATCATCGGGGGTGCCCGACAGCGCGACCGGCCGGATCTCGAACGGCAGGTGGTAGTCGTTCCACTGCACCATCCGGTTCTGGCTCTCGACGACCACGCCGGTACCGACGACCGTGCGCGAGACGCTCGCCGCGAAATTGCCCGCGATCCCGCCGAGAGAGAGCGTCGGCGTGACGACGCGCAGCATCGGCGCCAGCACGGGGTCGTGCGCGACGACATCCATCACGTGCTGGTAGTGCACGATGCCGAACGCGGCCGGATTGCCGCTGCCGTAGAGGAAATAGTCCTTGTGCTGGATCTGCAGGTGACCGGAACGACGGACGTATCCGGTCTGCAGGCCGTACGTGATGTTGCGGGCGTAGCCGCCGAACAGCAGGATCGTGACCGCGCCGATCACCATTGCGAACAGCGTCATCAGCGAGCGGCGCCGGTTGCGCAGCAGGTTGCGCAGTGCCAGCCGCAGCGTATTCAAGCGGGCGTCCCGGCGGGTGGCGTGCGCCGCTCGACTTTCTCGATGCGACCGTCGCGGATCATCACCGCATCGTCGGCTGCGGCGAGCACTTTCGGATCGTGCGAAGAAAACACGAACGAGACCGCGCGCTCGCGCTGCATGCGCCGCATCAGCTCGATGATCGCCGCGCCGGTCTGGCTGTCGAGATTGGCGGTCGGCTCGTCGGCCATGACGAAACTCGGGGCGGGCGCGAGGGCGCGCGCGATCGCGACCCGCTGGCGCTGCCCGCCGGAAAGCTGCCCGGGGACGTTGCCGGCCCGGTCGGCCAGGCCGACCGCCTCCAGCAGGGAATCGACGCGCTGCTTGCGCTCGGCCGCCGGGACGCGCGCCAGCAAGAGCGGGTATTCGACGTTTTCGAACACCGTCAGCACCGGCAGCAGGTTGAAGCTCTGGAAGATGAAGCCGATGTGCCGGGCACGAAAGTCCGACAGCGCATCGTCGGAGAGCTTGCGCACCGCCTCCCCGGCGACGAAGACCTCGCCCTGGTCGGGCTGGTCGATGCAGCCGATCATGTTGAGCAACGTCGACTTGCCGCTACCCGAAGGACCGGAGACGACGGTGAAGCAGTTGGGGCGGATCTCGAGGTCGACGTCGACCAGCGCCGGGACGTCCACGGCGTCGAGGTGATAGGTCTTGCTCACGCGGCTGAGGACGACGGGCTGCACGTGGTTCGAAGGTCGCTTTTGCTTCTTTCCGGCGGCAAATATCCGCCAGAACGAGATGCGCGACCTTGACGCAGAGCAACCGCGCGGCGCGTACCAGGAGATGGCCTGCGGCCACGCGCCAGGCGATTGCCTTCAACCATCGCGGCGACCAGCTCGTCACCGCGAGCGCGGACGGTTCGTTGCGCGCCCGGGACGCCCGCTACGGCGAGGCGAGTTGCGGTCGCGAGATCGTCGCGCTGGAATGGCATTCCGACGCCGTCAACGACGTGCGCTTTGATCCTACGGACAACGCGATCTTCACCGCCAGCGACGACGAGAGCGGCACGCAGCAGGTCCGGCACCGTGACAGGTCGTGCGCAACTGCAGTCGAGTTCGCTCATCTGCGCGGCAGGCTGTTGGAATCCAGTCCCTGCCGGGCGCGAACTACCCGACGCGGCTGCGCAAGCGCGATGATGAACCGCGGGGGCGCCGACGGCGTATGCTGAAAAGGCCTGTTCGCAACGGGGAGGCGGGCATGAGGAGCGTTGCGCAATTGCTGACGACCAAGACAAACGTGGTCCGGTGCGTCGTGACCCCCGCGTGTGTGGCGCAACGCAAGCGCGGTCATGTGCCCGCACATTGTGCAGCGCTCGAGCGGCCGGCGCCATGAGTCACCGCCACGCGAACGTGATCCGCCAGATCTTCCGCGATCCGCCCAGCGGCAACGTGCACTGGCGCGATGTCGAGTCCCTCCTGCGGCATGTCGATGCGGCGCTCGAGCCGATCTCCGGAGCCAGGATCCGGGTCAAGCTCAATCGCATGGAGGGCGTCCTGCACCGCCCCCACCACAGCAACGTTCTCACCGTGAGCTCGCTCATGCACCTGCGCGAGTTCCTGGCGCGCGCCGGCGTGACCCCGTCTTCGTACGAAGCGGAACACGGCCAGTAGCCCGGCAAGCATGGGGAGCAGTCGCCTGCCCGGGGTGATCGTCGCGGCTCTTCTCGCTGTCCTCGGCGCCGGCACGACAGCCTTCGCCCAGCGCCCGCCCGAACCTCCGTACCTGCCCGCTGCCGCGGGCCGCGCGCCCGCGCAGGACCTGACGCTCTGGCGCAATGGACATTGGGTCCACGGGCCGCACGACGGCCAGGCGGGCTGGTGGTGGGTCGTCGGCGCGGGCGGCGCGGCGGTCTGGTATCTCTACTCCGCGCCGGTCCAGCCCTATCCGGACCCCTGGGCGTCACCCGCCGGGGCGACGGCACCGCCTGCTGCCGGAAGCACGTCGCTGCCATCGACCCGGTCCTGGTACTACTGCGAGTCGTCGCGCACCTACTACCCGTACGTCGCGACGTGCCGGGGCGGCTGGACCCCGGTCCCGGTTACGGCGGGCACCGATCCCGCGCCGCGATAGACCGCATCCTCGGAGCGAGACGACGACCCTCGCAAGGTCCCGCTTTGACGAAACCTGGCGACGGGCTCTCGCCCCCGATACAAGGCGACGTCGCGGGGCGCGACGGCGTGGTCTGTTGCGTCCCATCAAGGGTCTGACAGGTAGCGACAGCGAGAATTCTCTGTTTGGGTGAGTGTGCTCTGGACAACGTGGACGCATCTTCTTCGCCCTCGATCGTGCATGGCCATGCGGCCGGGGATGGCGCGCTCCCTCGAGCCGGTTCGCGTCCGCGGCGGCGCATGCTCTGGGTCGCCGGTCTCGTCGCGATCGTGGCTGCCGTGGCTGCGCTGCTGCTCTGGCGCAACGAGAAGAGCGCGGTCAGGGAGTACGTCACGGTGGCGGCCGACCGTGGCACGGTCGCGCCGACCGTCATCGCCAGCGGCACGGTGAACCCGGTCACGACGATCCAGATCGGCACCTACGTCTCCGGCGTCATCCAGAGCCTGTCGTGCGACTTCAACACGCGCGTCCGCGCCGGCCAGCTATGCGCCAAGATCGATCCGCGCCCGTACCAGACCGTGGTCGAGCAGGAGAGCGCCGCGCTCGCGACGGCCCGCGCGCAGCTCGACAAGGATCGCGCCAACCTGGCCTTTGCCAAGGTGATCCTCGACCGCGATAGCGACCTGCTCAAGCGCAACATCGTGTCGCAGGAGACCGTCGACACGGCGAACAACGCCTACGAGCAGGCGCGCACGCAGATCGCGCTCGACGAAGCCGCCGTCAAGCAGCACCAGGCGTCGCTCGATGCCGCGCGCATCAACCTCGGTTACACGAACATCGTGTCGCCCGTGGACGGCACGGTGGTCTCGCGCAACGTCACGCAGGGCCAGACCGTCGCGGCAAGCTTCCAGACGCCGACGTTATTCCTCATCGCGACCGATCTCACGCAGATGCAGGTCGACACCAACGTGAGCGAATCCGACATCGGGCGGGTGCAGGAGGCGAACGCGGCCACCTTCACGGTCGAGTCGTTCCCGGACCGGCCGTTCGCCGGCACGGTCACGCAGGTGCGACAGGCACCCCAGACGGTGCAGAACGTCGTGACGTACGACGTCGTGGTGAGCGTGCCGAACCCCGAGGGCGTGTTGAAGCCGGGCATGACGGCGTCGGTGCGAATCGTGACCGTGCGTCACGACGGCGCGCTGCGTGTTCCCTCGCAGGCGCTGCGCTATCAACCGAGCGGCAACGAGGCTGAAGCCGCGGGCGGCGAGGGTACGAAAGCGGCCGGCGCGGCACGGCCCGGCAGGACCCGCGGCCGCGAGGCGGTGGTCTGGGTACTGCGCGACGGCCGGCCGCAGCGTGTACCGGTCGTGACTGGCCTCGACGACGAGACCTTCATCGAGGTGCTCGCGGGCGACCTGCACGCGGGCGACCCGGTGATTGTCTCCGAGCGCAGCGGCGCGGCCGCGCACGGCCAGGCGACGTCGTCCGCACCGCGGATGCCGCTCAAATGACGCCGCCCGATCGCAGCGCGGATCCCGCGCGCGGTGTCGTCATCGAGGTGCGCGACCTCACGCGCATCTATCGCACCGGCGACGTCGAGGTACGGGCGCTCGACGGCGTCAGCCTGACGATCGCGCGCGGCGAGTTCGTGGCGATCATGGGTTCCTCGGGCTCCGGCAAGTCCACCCTGATGGCGATCCTCGGCTGCCTCGACCGGCCGTCGGGCGGCCGCTACCTGTTCGAAGGCACGGATGTCGCCGGCCTGCCCGAGCCGGAACTGGCACGGATTCGCAGCGAGCGCATCGGATTCGTGTTCCAGAGCTTCAACCTGCTCGCGCGCACGAGCGCGCTCGAGAATGTCGCGCTGCCGCTGTTCTACGCGCCGGCTTCGGCCGCCAACGCGCAGGAACGCGGCGTGCGCGCGCGTGCCGCGCTCGCGTTGCTCGGGCTTGGCGATCGCGAGCGCAACACGCCGGCGCAGCTCTCGGGCGGCCAGCAGCAACGCGTCGCCATCGCCCGGGCGCTGATCAATGCGCCGAGCCTGCTGCTCGCCGACGAGCCGACCGGCAACCTCGACACGCGCAACTCGCACGAGATCATGGAAACGCTGGTGCGCCTGAACCGCGCGCAGGGCGTCACCATCGTCGTCGTCACGCACGAGCGCGACATCGCCGACTATACGCAGCGCGTGATCACGATGCGCGACGGCCGCGTCGTGTCCGACCAGCCCAATGCCGCGCGGCCCGACCTCGCGGCCGGCGCGGATGGCGTGCCGCCGTCCGGCGCGCGAGCGGTGCGGGCGCAAGGCGAGGGCGCGCCGGCGCGCCTCCAGGCCGGCCCCGCGTGGGCGTTCGGCCTGATGATCGTCTCGGCCGCGATGCAGGCGCTCGGACGCAACAAGATGCGTTCGGCACTCACGATGCTCGGCGTCTTCATCGGCGTGGCCGCGCTGATCGCGATGGTCGCGGTCGGGCAGGGCGCGAACGAGGCGGTGCGCAAGCAGATCGAGAGCCTGGGCACCAACCTGTTCGTGGTCGTGCCGGGCGCGACGACCTCGGCGGGCGTGCGCTCCGGCTTTGGCAGCGCGTCGACGCTGACGGTGGCCGATGCCGAAGCGATCCGGCGCGAAGCGCCCTCGGTCAACAGCGTGAGCTACCTGATCCGCCAGTCTGGCCAGGTGCAGTACGGCGACCAGAACTGGACTACCAGCGTCCAGGGCGTCACGGCGAGTTACCCGCCGATCACCAACTGGCGCGTGCGCATCGGGCGCGCCCTGACGGAGGACGACGACCGCGGCACCGCGCTCGTCGCCGTGATCGGCGAAACGGTGCGCCGGCAGCTCTTCAGCGACTATGAAAACCCGCTCGGCGCGGCGATTCTCGTGCGCGGCATGCCGCTGCGCGTGGTCGGCGTCTACGAGGCGAAGGGCCAGACCGCGTGGGGCCAGGACCAGGACGACCTGGTGATGATTCCTTTCGGCACGGCGGAGAGAAAAGTGCTCGGCGTCGCCGCGCCCAGCCAGCAGGCGACGACGAACTCGCAATATCCGCCGCCCCCGAATCCGTTCGGCGTCCAGCCGCGCCTCACCGGCTACGTGAACCAGATCTACGTGCAGGCGGTTGCGCCGACGCAGATCCATGCCGCGATCGACGAGGTGACCACCGTCCTCGACCGGCGCCACCGCATCAGGGCAGGCGACACGCCCGACTTCAACGTGCGCAACCTGAGCCAGATCGCCGACGCGGCCGAAGGCAGCAGCCGCGTCATGGCGGCCCTGCTCGCGGTGGTGGCGTCGATATCGCTCCTGGTGGGCGGCATCGGCATCATGAACATCCTGCTCGTCTCCGTGACCGAGCGCACGCGCGAGATCGGCTTGCGCATGGCGATCGGCGCCCAGCGCGTGCACGTGCTGCTGCAGTTCCTCGCCGAAGCCGTGTTCCTGAGCGTGGTGGGCGGCGTGGCCGGGATCGTCGCCGGCGCCGTCGTCACCGAAGCGATCGCGGTGGTGGCGAAGTGGCCGACGCTCATCGCGCCGTCCGCGATCGCCGGCGGGTTCTTGTTCTCCGCCGCGGTCGGGATCTTCTTCGGCTACTACCCGGCGCGCAAGGCGGCGCACCTGAACCCGATCGAAGCTCTGCGCTATGAGTGAACGCCGGTGCGGACGATCGCGCGGTGCATCCTGCCTGCCCGGGGTCGCGCTGGCAGCGCTTCTTGGCGGGTGCGTGGCGGTCGGGCCGGACTTCGTCGTGCCCGCCGCGCCGACGATCGATCGCTACACCGCGAGCGACCCGGAGGCCATGAATGCGGGCAGCGTCGAGGCGGGGCAGAAGATCAGCCGCGGCGCACCGGTCGAAGGGGCATGGTGGCGCCAGTTCGCCTCGAGCGACCTCGACGCGATCGTCGCCCTTGCGCTTCAGGACAGCCCCGCGTTGCAGGGCGCGCAGGCGACGGTGACGCAGGCGGAGGATCTGCTGGCAGCCGCGCGCGGCGGGCGTTATCCGCAGGTGGACCTCGACCTGGCGGGGGCACGGGGCAACATCGCCGCCGCCCGGAACGCGGCCGGCGTGGTCAGCACCTCGAGCGTCGGGCCGTCGCTGTCGTACGCGCTCGACGTGTTCGGCGCGACGACACGGCGCGTCGAGCAGGCCGAGGCGATGCTCGACTACCAGCGCGCCCAGTTCGACGCCAGCGCGCTTGCGCTGACGAGCGGCGCGGTGCTGCAGGCGATCGCGCTCGCCTCCGCTCTCGAGCAGATCCGAGCCGTGCAGGACATCATCGCCACCGACGAACGCAACCTCGAACTCGTGCGCATCTCGCAGGCAGCCGGGAAGTCGGCGGGGCTCGACGTGCTGACGGCCGAGAGCGAGCTCGCGAGCGATCGCGCGCTGCTGCCGCCGTTGCTGCAGGAAACGAGCGCCGCGCGGCACGCGCTGGCCGTGCTCGTCGGCAAGGCCGCTTCCGAGTGGGCGCCGCCGGATCTCGATTTCGCGTCGCTCGCGCTGCCGCAGGAACTGCCGCTCGTGCTGCCGTCCGACCTCGTGCGCCGCCGGCCCGACATTGCCGCCGCCGAGGCGGCGCTGCATGCCTCGAATGCCGCCATCGGCATCGCGACGGCGCAGCTCTATCCGGCCGTGACGCTTTCGGCTGCGTGGACCGCCGCGTCCGTCGGCGGCGCGCTGTTCGCCAGTCCGGGCAGCGCGTGGGACATCGCCGCGAGTGTGGTGGCACCGTTGTTCCACGGTGGAACGCTGCGCGCGCAGCGCGCGGCGGCGATCGATGCGTATGCGGCACAGCTGGCGGCGTACCGGCAGACCGTGCTGCAGGCGTTCGGCCAGGTGGCCGACGCACTGCACGCCCTGGGCAACGACGCACTGCTGCTCGACAGCCAGCGCAAGGCGCTCGATGCGGCGCAGGCGACGCTCGACCTGACCCAGCAGAGCTTCCAGGCCGGCCAGACGAGCTTTCTGCAGATCGTCGTAGCGGAGCGCCTCTATCAGGAGGCGCGGCTCGGCTACGTCCGCGCAAAGGCGCAGCGGTACATCGATTCGGTGCAGCTTTTCGTGGCGATGGGCGGCGCGCCGACGGGCGAAACACCGCAGGCGGGCCGCTAACGCAGCCGCAGGGCGGCGAGGGCGAGCGCCGCCGAGCCGAGCAGCGCCATCATCGTGTACTCGAAGGGATGGTCGAGCAGGCCGCCGCCCTTGAGAAAGAGGTCGCGGATCACGACCAGGTAATAGCGGAGCGGATCGAGCCAGCTGAGCCACTGCAGAAAGGTCGGCATGTTGCGGATCGGGAAGGCGAAGCCCGACAGGATCATCATCGGCATGATGAAGAACGCGGCGGAAAGCATCGCCTGCTGCTGTGTCGCGGCGTAGCTGGAAAGAAGCAGCCCCAGGCCCTGCGTCCCCAGCAGGAGGACGAGCGTGGCCGCCACGAGGGCGGGTAGCTGGCCCTGGAAGGGGATTTCGAACCAGAGCACGGCGGTGGCGGCGATCAGCATGGAGTCGAGCAGCCCCACGCATGCGACCGGGACCATCTTGCACACGAGGAACTCCAGGCGCGCGACCGGCGTCACCATCAGGCGCTCGAGGGTGCCGAACTCGCGCTCGCGCACGACGATCATCGCGCTCAGCATCATGGTCGACACGAATATCACGTTGGCCATGATCCCGGGAACGAAGTACCAGCGGTCCTCGAGGTTCGGGTTGAACCACGCGCGCTCTTCCACGGTGACCCGCGGCGCCGCGCCCGAGGCCGCGAAGGACGCCTGCGCGACGATGCGGCTCAGCTCGCCGGCGATGAGCTGGGCGCTGTTGGGATCGGACCCGTCGGCGATGAGCTGGACCACGCGCCGGGTCGAGAGATCCTGCGCGATGTGCAGGATCACGCGCACCTCGCTGCGGTCGAGCGCGGCGCTGGCGGCGCGTATGTCGGGCATCAAACGCAGCGTGTAATGGCCCGTGGCGGCGATCGCGGCGAGGATGTCGCGGCTCGCCTTGGTGTCGTCGTGGTTGACGACGGCAAGGTCGGCGTGCCGCACGTCGAACGTGGCCGCGTAGCCGAACAACATGAGTTGGACCAGCGGCGGCACGACGAGCACGAAGCGCATGCGCGGATCGCGCAGCAGCTGCAGGAACTCCTTGCGCAGCAGTGCGTGCACCCGGCGCAGGACGGCGAGCAGGCCCGGAGTCATGAGCGCAGGCCCAGCCGGCCGGCGCGCCGGGCGAGCAGGATGGCGAGCACCAGCAGGACGACGAAGAGGGCCGCGACGTCGATCCACAGGGTGGCGAGCGTCGCGCCCTTGAGGAACAGCGCCTTGATCAGCGTCACGTAGTAGCGCGCCGGCACGATCGCGGTGACATACTGCACGGCGACCGGCATGTTGGCGATGGCGTAGATCACGCCCGAGAGAAGGAACGCCGGCAGGAACGTGGTCACCTGCACCAGCTGCGCGGCGAGCATCTGAGAGCCCGCCACCAGCGAGATCAACGCGCCCTGCGTCATCACCACGAGCATGAACAGGGCCGAGGCGGCGGCGAGTTCGAGCAACGACCCGCGCAGCGGCACGTCGAACACGAACACCGCGGCGGCGACGCACCCCATCACGTTGGTCATGCCGACGAAGAAATACGGCAGCAGCTTGCCGAGCAGGAACTCGTTGCGCGTGAGCGGCGTGGTGCGCAGGAGGACGAGGTTGCCCGATTCCATCTCGCGCGCGATGGTGAGCGCGGTCATCAACGCTCCGACCACCCCCATCACCATCACGATCACGCCCGGCACGATGGCGTACCGGCTTTCGTTGGTCTCGTTGAACCAGGTGCGGTACTCGACGTCGACCAGGGTCGGCGTGGGAGCGAGCGAGTCGGCGTAGGCCGCGACGAGCTGCTGCACGTAGTTGCGCATCAGCCTGGCGGTGTTGGCATCCATGCCGTCGAGGATCAGCTGCAGCCGGGCGGTGCCCTGCCGGACTGCGGCGGCGAAGTCGTACGGAATGACGATCGCCGCCCAGACCTCGTGATCCGTGACCGCGGCGCGCAGCGCCCGTCGGTCGTGGAAATGACGCACGACCGCGAACGCGCTGCTGGCCTCGAAGTGCGCGGCGATTTCGCGCGAACGGTCGTCGTCGGCCTCCTGCAGCAGGCCGATCGGCGCGTGGTAGATGTCGAGCTTGATCGCGTAGCCGTAGATGAAGAGCATCATGGCCGGAAGCAGGAACATCAGGGCCAGGCTGCGCGCGTCGCGCACCAGGTGGCGCACTTCCTTGCGCGCCATGGCGAGCACGTTGCGCATCCTCATGACTGCGCTGCCTGCGCTTCGAGCAGCGCGACGAACACGTCCTCCAGCTCGATCGGGGCGACCGCGTCGGCCGAAACCCGGAGTCCGCGCGCGGCGCCCTCGGCCTGCACGCGGGTCACGAAGCGGTCCGCCTCGGTCCCGGGGCGCAGGCGCACCCGCAGGCGCCCGGCGCGCGGCATGACCTCGCGCACGTCCGCGTCGGTGGCGAGCCACGCCGCGCAACGCACGTCGTCGGCGCTGTGCAGCTGGACGATCGGCGCATCGAGGGGTCGCGCGAGCAGTTCCTGCGGCGTGCCGCTCGCGATCACGCTGCCCCGGTCCATCAGCGCCAGCCGGTCGCAGAAGAGCGCCTCGTCCATGTAGTGCGTCGTGACCAGCACGCCGACGCCGGAGTCGGTGAGCTCGTAGACGAGCTCCCAGAGCTGCTGGCGCGCGAGCGGATCGATGCCGGAGGTCGGCTCGTCGAGGAACAGCACGTCGGGCTCGTGCAGCAGCGCGGCGGCCACCGCCAGCCGGCGCTGGAAGCCCAGCGGCAGGCGCGCTGCGCGCTCGCTGGCCACCGCGCGCAGCTCGAAGCGGTCGAGCGCCCACCGCACGCGCTCGACCCGCCGCGGACCTACGACGCCGTACAGGCCGGCCTGCAGTTCGAGATTCTCCAGCACGCCGAGATCGCCGTACAGGGTGAAGCGCTGGGTCACGTAGCCGATGCGCCCGCGCGCACGGCGCGCATGCCGGACCATGTCGATGCCGGCCACCGAGACGCTGCCCGAGGTCGGCGGCAGCGTGCCGCACAACATGCGGATCGCGGTCGTCTTGCCGGCGCCGTTGGCGCCGAGCAGCCCGAACACCTCGCCGCGCTGCACGTCGAGATCGATGCCCTTCACCGCCGCGAAACTGCCGAAGCGGCGGGTCAGGTCGTGCGCGACGATGGCGGGGCCGTCACGCGCCGGCATGCGCATCCTCGTGCTGCAGGAGTGCGAGCTCGCGCAGTGCCACGTCGTGCAGGCTGGGCGGCGCGGGCGCGACGCGCAGCTCCGGCGCGCGCTCCGCCAGCGCGGCGCGCAAGGCGCGTTCCGCATCGGCGCCGGTCACCCAGACCTTCAGCACGCGTCCGACCGGGAACGCGAATTCGACGCCGGGCAGCCGGCGCAAGGTCCGGTGCCACTTGCGCGCATCGTCGCCGCCGACGGTGAGCAGCGTCGACGCAACCGCCGCCACCAGCTCGGGCGGGCGGCCGGTGCGCGTCATGCGGCCGCGCTCGAGGGTGCCGACGCGGTCGCAGCGCTCGGCTTCCTCCATGTTGGCGGTCGTGTAGACGATGGCCACGCCTTCGCTGCGCACCGCCTCGAGCAGCTGCCAGAACGCGCGGCGCGACAGCGGATCGACGCCCGTGGTGGGCTCGTCGAGGAACATGACCTTAGGGCGGCTCACCAGCGCGCAGGCGAGCGCGAGCTTCTGCATCATGCCGCCGGAGAGCTGCCCGGCGCGCCGCCCCTCGAAGCCGCGCAGGCCGGTGCGTGCGAGGAGGTCGTCGATCATCGTGCGGCTCTCGGCGGTACCCAGCCCGTGCAGGGCCGCGAAGAACGCGAGGTTCTCGGCGACCGAAAGATCGAGGTACTGGCCGAATCCCTGCGGCATGTAGGCGATGGCGTCGCGCAGGCTGCGGTCCGAATGATCCAGGCCCAGGACCCGAATGCGTCCGGCCGAAGGCTCGAGCTGGCCGATCAGCAGGCGGAGCAGCGTGCTCTTGCCGACGCCGTCGGCGCCCACGATGCCGAAGATCTCGCCGCGCGCGACTTCGAACGTCAGGCCTTCGAGAACCGGTGTGCGCGAATAGCCGAACCGGAGGTCCACGACGCTGACGACCGGATCGTCCACGGGCCGCCCGGCGCGCGCTAGGGCTGCGCGCGTGCCAGCGTGACGTCCGCCGGCATGCCGATCTTCAGCGCGCCGCCTGCATCGTCGATGTCGATGGTGACGCGATAGACGAGGTCGACACGCAACTCGCGGGTCTCCACCGTCTTGGGGGTGAACTCGGCCTGCGGCGAGATGAATGCCAGGCGGCCCTTGAACGTGCGGCCCGGCAGTCCGTCGACGCGCACCTGTGCTTCCTGGCCCAGCTTCACATGCGCGAGATGCGGTTCCGGCAGGTAGGCGCGCACCCACGGACGGTCGACCTGGGCCAGGCGAAACACCGGCTGCCCGGCCGCCACCACCTGCCCGGCTTCGGCGAGGCGCACGCTCACGATGCCGGCCGCGGGGCTCGGGAGTTGCACGTAACTCAATTGCCGCTCGGCCGAGCGCTGCGCCGCTTCGGCCGCGTTCAGGTCGGCCTGCGCCCGCTCGATGTCCTCCTTGCGCGGTCCCTCGCGCACAAGCGAGAGCGTCTGGCGCGCCTGTTCGAGCTTGGCGGCCGCGACATCGGCGGCGCTCTGCGCGCGATCGAGGTCTTCGTGGGCGAAGAACTGTTTCTGGACCAGGTCGTTCGCACGCACGACTTCCTGGTCGGCAAAGCGCTTGTCGGCCTCGGCCTGCGCCACCGCAGCCACGGCCGCGCGTATTTCCTGCGGGCGCGATCCCGCGCGCAACACCGCAAGCGCCTTGCGCGCCGACTCCGCCTGCGCGCGGGCGCGGCTCGCCCCAAGCTCGAAGTCGGTGGGATCGAGCTCGGCCACGACCGCGCCGGCCTCGACCCGATGCCCTTCGTCGGTGCGCAAGGCCGCGATGCGGCCGGGCGCCTGGAACGAGAGATCGACCTGCCGCGCGTCGACCGTTCCCGCAAGAACGATTGGCGCCTGGCTTTCATCCGACTCCCATGGCCAGCGGCAGCCCGCGAGCAGCAGGGCGAGCACCAGCATCGCGGCAGCGGCGCGCACGGATGCAGGTGGCGTATTGCAGTCGGGCGATCGCACGTCCGGTTCCCGCGGGGAGGTGCCGCAGGCGATGCGGTGCGCGGCAGACGCATTTTCGGTGCCCGGGCGAACGCGCTCGTTGACGCGGATCAAGGCGGCGACCGCACCGTGCGATCCGGGTTCCGCCGCAGTCGGCTCGAACGTTCGTATGAAGCCGGCTCGTCGCATGCATCCGTGCTCTGACGATGACCTGACGCTCGCCTGACGCAGTTGCCCTGGACACGCACTCGGTTACGAATATTGCGGTTGTTCGCTGGATTCCGTTTCGTCGCGCTTCATAGACTGCGTCGACGCTACTCAATGACAACTCGCTGATGGGAGTCTGCATGAAACACCGAAACAAGATCTTTTTCACCGCGACCGCTGTCTCGGCGGCCGTGATGCTCACGGCATGCGGATCCGGTGGATCCAGCGGCAGCACGAGCCCCGCGCCGATGGGCACGGTGAACGTGGCCGTCACCGACGCACCGACCAAGGATTTCGATCACGTGTGGGTCACGGTGAGCGAGATCCGCTTTCACACCAGCATCGATGCCAACACCGGGGACCCGGGTTGGCTCAAGTTTCCGCTCACAACGCCCGTGACGCTCGACCTCGCCGCGCTCGACAACGGCGCGCTGTCCGCGGTCTTCAACGGACTATCGCTCCCGGCCGGCACGTACCAGCAGATCCGCTTGCTGCTCGTTGCCGACACCGACCCGCTGTCGAACTCGGCCCAGGCGCAGGGCCTCACCTACAACGACCAGGTGAACTGGACCGATGCGTCGAACGTCTCGCACCTGGCGCCGCTCGAGATTGCAGCGCCGCGCCAGGGCATCTCGCTGGACGGGACGTTCACGGCCGCCACCGGCGCAACGCTGAACCTGGTGGTCGACTTCGACGTCGGCCACGACGTCGTGCATTTCCTGCACGGTGGCAACGACGCGTTCACCCTCAAGCCGAACCTGCGCTACTTCGATCTTGCCCAGGCCGGCGCCGTCACCGGGAGCGTCGACACGACGAACCTGTGCACCACGGCGACCACGGGTTGCGCCTTCAACCTCGTGATCAAGTCGGAGGAATTGAGCGCCGATGGCTCGCACCACAACGCGACGCGCTTCACGACGATCCGGTCGGACGGATCGTTCACGCTGTTTCCGTTGCGCGTGCCGGCCGGGCAGACTTCGACGTCGATCGACGTGCTGGTGCGCGGCCGCGACATGGAGACGATCCTCGTGCGCGGCGTACCGGTTGTTGCCGGCACGACGCCGAGTTCCAGCCCCACACAAGTCTCCGCGACCCCGCTGCCGCTGACGATCGGCACGGAGTACACCGCGAACGCCGCGAGCGCCGTCGCGCCGACCGGCGCATGGGTCAACTTCTATCAGACCCTGTCGTCGACCGGCCAGGCCGAGGTGCCGTATGAAGTCAGGTACCGGCATCTGGATCCGTTCACGGGCACGTTCTTCCAAGACATCCCGCTGTCGCTCGGCCCGATACACGTCGGCGCGTACGTCGCCGGCGGCAGCCCGACCCTCGCCGCCAACACGCCGGTGGAGAGCGCCGGGGGCTTCCTCGTCTTCGCGGGCGACCTCGCGTACACGCGGACGGAAGCAAGCAGCGATCCGCTGGTGCCGGGTACCGGTTCGCCGACGCTGTTCACCATGCCGGCGCTGACGGTCGACGCAACGGTTGCCACGGCCGACTCGATCTCGGGGACGATCCTGCAGGCGACCGCGAACACCTATGACAAGGGCGAGCTCGTCGTGGTGCGGATGGGCACGATCGTGACGACCCAGCCGCTCGACGCGGTGCTCGCCGCCAACGGCGGAACCGGCGGCACCTATACCGTCGCGAACCTTCCCGGCGGATCGGCGGCGAAGACAGTGCCCGGCGCCTACTACTACCTGTACGCGCGCGTGTGGAACTCGGGGCATCCGTTGCTTACGCTCCGGCGTGTCGACTTCAACGGCTTCGCCGATCTGCGCACGGGTAGTGCAACCGGGATCAATGCGACTCTGAACTGAACCGGCGTGCAACGCGGGTCGTAGACCGTCACGCGAGGCGAAGGGCACCTGTTCGGTGCCCTTCGCTGCCTGATGGGCCGGCGGCGGTTTCGATCGAGCATCTCCATCGCCATTGCCTGGAACCCTGCAGGTCGCGGGAATCGACGCGTTACACCGCGACTTGAAACTCGCGCCCAGTGCCGAGACGCTCGCGCTGTTGCACCGCCTTCGGCAGATGCAAACGCATTGAGCGCGCATCGATGCGACGGAAACTACGTTGAATTTCGACATAGGGATGCGGGCGTGTGGATGTACCACCTTGCACCGACTGGTCGGACAACCACCCCTGCAACGCTTTCTGCGCAGGGAAGTCCCGCCGGCAGGAATCGAACCTGCATCTGAGTCTTAGGAGGACCCTGTTCTATCCATTGAACTACGGCGAGCTGCGACGCGGCCGTGAGTATAGGTTTCCGTCGCCGCGCGCCACCCAAAAGCGTCTGCGCCGGTGCGA